>CAWJUL010000001.1:0-48856 GCA_963846045.1 Terriglobia bacterium
CAAGGGACGGGTAATCCGTCCCTTGCACTCAGGGTTCGATGCCGATTTTGTCGTTCACGGCGAATCGGAGCTTCTGCTTGCAACCGAGGTAAACTTCCGTTGTTTGTATGGATACATGACCGAGGAGAAACTGGATCTGGTCCAGCTCGCCGCCAGCAAGATGGCAGAGACGCGCACATGTGCGTCGCAGATCGTGAGGCGCTAACTTGTCGATTCCGGCGGCCTCTGCCGCACTCTTGACAATCTCCCAAAGCACCTTCGGCGTCATGCCGTGGCCCCAGATCTGTCCCGACTTGTTGATTGCTCTAAAGAGACAACCGTCGTTGATTCCACTTGCTTCCGTCCAGCGATCAAGCGCCTCTTTAACCCAGAGTGGAATTGGCACCGTTCGAATATGCCCCGATTTTCCATAGAGGTCGGCAATCACCCAGTGCTCCTCTCGGAGCTGAATCGAAGCGACCGAGAGGGCGAGGAGTTCACCGCGCCTCAATCCACAACCAATCAAAAGAGCAAGAATGGCGTAGTTCCGTTTGCTCCTGAGACTGTCGCCCTGGGAATTCAGCAGCAACGAGCGGCCCTGATCGACGGTGAGCCAGTTGCCCAATCGCACGCCAATTCGGCGTACGCCCTTGACTCGGCGGATGCCAGCAGCAAGTTCTGGGCTGAGCAAACCGGAATCAGCTGCCTCGTACGCTACTCGTCTGACCGCAGCCAAGCGGAGGTTGATCGTTGTGGGAGCGAGGTGCCGCTGTTCCAAATAGATTCGGTAGCGAAGAACGACAGTACGGTTGAAGGCGAGTCGTGGTTCGGAGCAGTACCAATCAACGAATTCGTCGATCGCATGATCGTACGTTCGCTGGCCGCTCTTCGAAGTGAGGCTGTTCAGTACGGCAGATTTCGTCTGTTCGAGATCGGGTAGGGCAAGAGATCGCCTTGGTGGTCTCCTCTTTCTCCGCTGTTTCGGCATTCTGGGCGGCCTCCTGCGCCGCCTTCAATCAGAATGCCCGTAAACTCCATCCTTCGGCGCTAGGGCGGATCTATCCGAACTTGATCTGCCCAACTTCCGGGTTGCCGCGATCCAGGAGTGATTCGGACAGAAAGAGATTTAGTTTCCGAGGAGGCTGTTTATGGTGCACAATTCGATGCACGGTTAAAGTGCAGGGGTGGTTTGGATGTGCCAACTATACTTGGGCGAGAGATGGAAGCCAGCATCTTTCCCGGGGCTTCGACACGGGTGAACGACTGTTTAGCAAGGTAAAGAACGATACCTGTATGTCTCAAATGTTGAGTACTACGAGGGAAGACCGATGCGTGCCGTTTTTGTTCTGACTTCTTTTTTCGGCGTTATGTCCGGTGGCCTTTCTGCCCAAACGACCGCTCCGGCGGACTCGGCTGAGTTCCTCGCCAGAGAGAATCTGGTCAGGCAGGAGTTCGTGAGCCGCCATCCTTTTACTCCGGTCGGTCCACAGAGGGCGTTCTTTGCCACAATCAAATCACGCGCGGATCCAAATACGGTCCTCGACGGCAAGTTTGTCTACGTGTTTGCCATGGCAATGAAGGGAGAAGTTGAGCCAGCTCCTCCTCCAAAGGTCAGCAAGCCGTCATACTGGAGCACCCTGGGAGCTTCGCTGCTGCAGGGGCTTCCCTACGGTGCCTCGATAGCCACCGCGTTCAGCGCGACGTCTCATATAACGGAGCAGTCCACCGACGGTGTGAATAGCGTTGCGATCAAGAATCAGCAGAACTTTGAGGCGATGGTCACGCGGCTGGACGTCGCATCCGGCCCCGAGTTCGAAACTGCCGAGCCGCTGATACGAACACGCTATATCACCAGAGCGCTTAGCAAATTGTATGAAGAAGTTCAGTATCCATGCCCCATGACCGTTTTCCTCGTGGACGCTTCGTCCCACAAGGAACCTGAAGATGCGCAGCCTAATGAGGCAGACCTAAGTAAGAAACCAGCCAACTTCTCGGCTAGGCAGTGGAAGGCCTTCCAGAAGGCAGCAGAGAAAGCGAAGAAGTACGAGAGTTTCAATGACGCGGAACCTGATCCGCCGTCCCACGAGGAAGACTGGGGCCGCATGTACGTTCAACGGTTACTCGGGGAAAAGTCCAAAGAGTACCTGGAATATCGGACCTACTCGAGGGAGCAGAAGACGAATGCTCTCGCGCGCGCTTTCAAGGCGTTTGCCCATGCTGGAAATAGAGTGGCAGAAAACGCCGCGAAAGAGCCCCTTATTGAATACCTTGACTCGCTGGGTGTTGGTCTCATGCAAACTGCGAGTGGCTGGGCGTTGCCGGACGGAACTGGTCGAGTTGTGCAAGACACCGAGATGATTGAAAAGGAGTTCGGCTCGGCCGCCCTGAGGCAGTTTCTCAGGCAGCCCGAGGGAGTGGAGAAAGACAAAATGCGCGTGGCCGCCTTTGTCCTCTTTACGCAGTTTCAAATGCTCGCCGCGGGGGTGATGGTCGGCTAGGAAGGGCGCGACGGTTCGGGTTGTGTGTCCGCTGTCCGAAAGGTCGGTCACTCGGAAAGTGGACACCGGAATGTTTGGATCTGCTGTAGTCGCCATGTGTTTACCTATCTCTTAAGAGCGGCCCACTTTTGGTTCCGTCGAGACCAATCAGCTCAAATGTCTAACGGAGGTTTTCGGTTGGATGCCGCCACCACCCCGAACCTGCTCGCGTACGCTCTTCCCCGCCATTCATGCGCCGCGGCTTCGAGCAGGTCTTCTACCCTCATTCCCCACTCCGCATGAAGCGTCAGCTTGCTCTGAATGCGGCGAAAGATCTCATCTGCCATGCGCCACCGGATGCCCTGGTCTAACTGGTAACGCCTCTGCAGAAAGGACTCGATCAGGATGACGTCCTCCTCACTCAGGCCCTCAGCGCCGAGCGGCGCGCGCGGCTCACCAAGCGCCACCGATTGTGCATCGATCCAAAGCGGCCTTGTCTCGGATTCCGACGTTTCTCGCATCACCAGGGAACCAGCCACCAGATCGCCGACGCGCTTGTTGCGTGCATTCATCAGCGACACCGTTATTCCCACGGCATAAAACCCGGGCATCTGGTCCACAATTCGCAGCAGATTACGAGCGATGGTTTCGAGCACAGTAAGCCGTCGTCCGTTATCCTTTATTACTCGCAGCCCGGTCTTGCGCTTGCCGGGGGTTTGCCCGTTCCAGAAGATCTCAAAGAGGATGAAGTAGCCGTAGTACAACAAGAACCCGGCGGCCACCAGGAGCGCAAACGCCCAAACACCTGCATTTCGCACTCTTGCCAATATGCCGCCCGCCAGCGCGCCAATCAGTAATATAACCAGCAGCACGCCGCCTTGAATCAAACTGTCGATCAGCAGCGCAACACCGCGGCTGCCTACCCCAGCCACAGTAAACTCAATGTTTGTCTGCTCTGGCGTGTCTATGCTGTGGCTCTCATATAACGAGCCATGCCGCGGCGAAATGTGATTTGGTTCGGAAGACATGGTTTCAAACCGCTGGTTGAACAAACGAAAGGCTCACTGGCAGCGGCTGGAGCGGCTGCTCGATTCTGCCGAGCGCGGGCTGCGCAATCTGAACGGGCAGGAACTTCAGGAACTCGGTCTCCTTTACCGGCAAACAGCTTCGGACCTTTCAACAGTCCTCGAGGACCGTACCAGCGCAGGTTTCGCCGGCTATCTCAATCGGCTGCTAGGCCGCTGCCATAACTTTTTATACGCTGGCGCCCCGGTCGACAGCAAGACCCTCATCCGCTTCTGGGTAGTAGAGTACCCGCGCATTTTCAGGCAGAGCCTTCCATTATTTCTTTTCGCGTCTGCGCTGTTTGTCGCCGGTGCTGTCGTCGGTTGGGCGGCCACCGCCCATGACCCTGGCTTCGCCCACCGGTTCTTAGGCCCGCAGATGATGGACACCATCGAGCAGCGAAAGATGTGGACCGAGCCTGTCGTCGCCGTGAAGCCGCTTGCGTCCTCGTTCATTACAACCAACAATCTAAGCGTCGCATTCACCGCGTTTGCATTCGGCATCACAGGCATCGGAACGCTATGGATGATGTTCTTCAACGGACTCATGATCGGCGTCATTGGCACGGCAACGGCGAAAGCCGGGATGGCGCTGTCGCTCTGGAGCTTTGTGGCCGGCCACGGCGTGCTCGAAATTCCGGCCATACTCATCGCGGGCGCCGCCGGCCTTGAACTGGCGCGTGCCGTTTTCTTTCCCGGTATGCTGCCGCGGCGGGACGCGCTCGCCGAGGCGGGAAGCCGTGCAGTGCGGCTGCTGGTGGGCGCCATCCCGATACTCATTCTTGCCGGTGTCATAGAAGGCTTCTTTTCACCAACCCACGTTCCCTCCGCGCTGAAATTTACCCTCGCCGCCTTCCTGTTTGCCGCTCTAGCGCTCTATCTGTCGTCACGCATGCAACTCGGAACCTCCGCAGCCCCTTCGGCTGCGCATCGCTAAAGCAGATTACGATCTTTGATCGCCAGATACTGGTTAACCAGATTGGTCGTGAGTCGTTCAGGCGTTACTTCCACGGCGAGAACGCCTTGTTGCCGCAGGCTCCGGATCAGGATCTCCCTCCGCTGCAGCAGTCCCAAAGCAGCCGCCCCGCGATACATCTCTTGTTCTGTTTGCGGGATTTGACGCGCTGCCTCGGCCAGATCCGGCTGGCTGACGGCTGCAAATAGAACAAGGTGTTTCTTTCCGATCTGGGCCGCGTATTCCACCACGTCCGGCGCCGTCGCGGTTTCCGCGAAATCGGTGAGCCAAACCACCAGCGCTCGGCGCGTCTGCTTGTGCAGCAAAGCCATGGCGGCAAGTCCATGATTGCCTTCTGTCGCTTCGGCTTGGACATGCGCCAGCGCGTCCACACAGTGCCGCAAATGTGCTGTACCGCGCCCGGCAACTACCGACTGTTGAACCGTGCGCCCGTACGCCAGCGCGCCCACTCGATCTCCATACTGCGCGGCCACTTGTGCAACCGACAAGGCCGCATTCACCGCGTAATCCAGCTTCGATAATCGAAAGTCCCGGCCGGGCTGCGTAATCTCCGCCCGCATCAGGCGGCCCGCATCGATGACCACCCAGACTGTCTGACTCCGCTCGGCGGTGAACGTTCGCGTGACCAGGCTGTGACGCCGCGCAGTTGCCGGCCAACAGACCTCACGCAATTCATCGCCTTCACGATAGTCGCGCAACGCTTCGAACTCCCGCCCCAACCCAGGATCGCGGCGCCGGCGCTGCTGCATGTCCATTTGCCGGCTGCGAATAAGGTACAGCGCTTGCCGATTCGCATCCACCAGGTCTGGCAGAACGCAAACAACCTGCTTCACTGGCGCTACTGCCCAACGCTCCGCAAGCGCAAATCCACTGCGATAACGAAGATAAACAGATCCAATGTTTGTGTCGCCTCGCTTGTGCGGTATCGCTGCATACTCGTAGTGAGCTTCCCGGCCCGGCGCCAGAGCCACCTCAAACTGCGGAACATGACTGTACAGCCTTGGCGAGAGTTCGTCAGTGGCAAACACGCGCAACCCGGTTCGCTTTTTCTGCGATATGCCGATCGACACGTCCACTGAACGCCCGAGGATCAAAGCTCCCGACCACGTCCGCCGAAGCTTCAAATCCCCGGGCCGTGGCAACTGCGTGGCGTCCCATATCCAGGCGGCGAAAACCAGCGCATTCCAGATAAGCAGCAGCGGCAGGAAACGCAGCGACCACCAAAGCGGCGCCAGCCAAACCATTCCGATTCCCAGCGCTAGAAAGAATCGTGGACCAAAGCCGAATGGCAGACGGCCTTTACTCTGCGCAACCGCTTCCACCGGCTCCGGTTTGAGCGGCTGGGTCATACCTGAGATTTCGGAATCTCGATCGTGGCTATCAGTTGCTGAATGACATGATCCGGCAGCAGACCTTCCATTTCCGCTTCCGGCTTCAGCACAATGCGGTGCCGCAGTACCGGACCGGAAGCAGCTTTTACATCATCTGGCAGCAGGTAATCGCGCCCGTCCATGGCTGCCATGGCTCGCGCGACATAGAGCAGTCCAACGGCGGCGCGCGGACTTGCGCCTAACGCAACAGCCGGCCAATCGCGCGTGCGGCGAACAATCGACACCATGTAGGCAAACAGCGTCGGCTCAATGCGCACCTGCTCAATCTCGCTGCGGGCCGCCGCCAGCAACGCAGGTTCGGCAGGCGCAAGCGGGACATCCTGCCAACGTCTCGCATCGAACCCCGTTTCATAGCGCGCCAGGATGCCTCGTTCTTCTTCCTCGGTTGGGTAATCGATTCTTATTTTGAACAGAAAGCGATCCAGTTGCGCCTCCGGCAGAGGATACGTTCCTTCAAACTCGATTGGATTTTGCGTAGCCAATACCGTGAAGTTCATTGGAAGCGGATAACGCGTGCCATCTATTGTGACTTGCCGCTCTTCCATTGCCTCGAGCAGTGCCGATTGTGTTCGCGGCGGTGTGCGATTGATTTCGTCCACCAGCAAGACGTCCGTGAACACGGGTCCTTGATGAAGTTGAAACGTGCTGTCCGCGAGCCGGAAGACGTTAGTCCCAGTGACATCGGCCGGCATCAGGTCGGGCGTGCATTGCACGCGTTGAAACTGCAATCCGCACACGCTCGCAAGCGATTTCGCCGCCAGCGTTTTCCCGAGTCCCGGTACGCCTTCAATCAGTGCGTGGCCGCCGCAAGTAAGAACCAGCAGCAGTTGATCGACAAGATCGCGCTGCCCCACAATAACTTTGGCTAGCTCTCCCCGCACATGCCGAGCCAGCGTAACGAAGTGTTCCATTAACTAGGCCGTTTCACTCCCAACCCCTGTACTGCGTTTGTGAATCGCTGCAGCGCCTGAACTAGTTTGAGCGCCGGTTTGTCGCCCAACGTGCTTAGGCTACCGGCAGCGCGAGCTTCGCTGAGAGCGGCATGAAGGTCCTTCTGTTCGAGGCCCAGGCGCACCGCCGCTTCTCGCGCTAGATCGTCGTCTGAAAGGTTGGCGGGCAAAGCAAGCCTTCTGAGAAGTTGCAGCCGCAATTCTCTCGCAGTCACTTCAACTGGAATGGATGTCGCTTTTGCTTTGCGATAAAGCGTTCCCAAACTGTCGACAAATTCGAGCGGTGACAGGCGTGACACCCTCACGGGAACAATCACAGGGCCTCGCCTGCGGCTGTAAGTAAATAGCGCTGCGCAGAGCAGCAGCCCAAACGGAAGCAGCGACCAGCGAATAGCAGGCACTCGTCCAATGTAGTCCCAAAGAGATCCGCGTTCGCCGTGGAAGTATTCGTCCCAAATGACGTATTTGCGCGAGCCTGCGCCGATGCTGTTTAGAAACAAAGGCAAATTTTCGTTCAGTTTCGCATTCGTAAGCGGGTCCGCGGTTCGCCATCGAATAAGCTCTCCCGCTCCATACGTGGTGGCCCAAGTTTCCGCACCCACTTTCGCGGGTATCGGCTCCGGAAAGAAATCCAGAAAATGCTGGCCGCAAAACAGGGCGCGGCCGCCATGCTCGACGAATCGCTTCAAAGCGGCTCGCTCAGCGTGAGAGGGCTTTTCGGTCGGTTGCGCGATGACTAAGGTCGCCGATTGTGCCATCTCATCCAAACGAAACGGAGGTTCTTCCCAACGCTGAGCTTTCATTCCCAAGCGCTGCAATAAAAGGAATGCCGCCCGCGCGCCACCTGGAGTCGAAAGATAGCTCGATGGAACGGAAGACGACTCACTTTCGGGCGTCGGGGCAATCGCTACAGCCAGCACCGTAAGCACCGCAAGCAACCCGCCCGCGGTCCATAGAATCTTGCGATCCGCGGCCGTCAGTCCAGCTTGCATCCCATTGCTTCCAGATGTCGTAGGCACGCTGCGAAATCCGCTGTGGTGGCGGGCGCGCGCGCGTACCAGAAGCGTTCGAGTGAGGACGTCAAACTGCGCAACTCCGTCCGGGCGCCGTTCGTTCCCGCCGCGGCGAGCAGTTCGCGTGGTGTAAGGCCGGTCGTCGTGCTGGGCAAAGCGCCCGTATTCCGCAACCATGCAATGGCGGCCCAATACAGGCATTGAATACCTGCGTTCACATCGCCCCGCTGAGAAGCTAGACGCGCGGCTTCAATCCATTCGCTCGCAGTGCGCGTAGGCGCAGCCGGCGCACCCGTTAACCGCCAAGCCGATTGCTCTTCCCGGCGGAATAGCTGAAATATTAAGAACGCAATCAGCCCGAGCGCGCCAATCCCGCACACCCAAAACACAAGTTCAGTTGTGGCGGGGTGCTGCTGAATAGCCTTAAACAATCCGCCAAGCCGCCGCATCAGCCAAAGACCGATTCTGCGCTTCAGTTGTTCCCAGGCACTCGGCCCGTGCACCGTCTCAGAGAACTCGGGAGCGGACAAAATGTCTTGAAGGTGTCGCCGGGCGGATGCCAAATCCGCCGCTCGAAGCGAATCCTGAGATGCTAGCGAGCGTTGCAGGCGTTCTGCCCGATCGTTACCTTCCGCGCTCCTAGCGGCCGAGCCACCGGCAACCAGCAGAAAGCAATAAACCGCTGCTAAGGCTCTAACCACTAGGACAGGATGGATGGAATCGCCCCGCTACCCGGAGGCGTCGATCGCTCACTCGTAGGATCCATCATGAACTGCAGATCGAATCCTTCTTTGCGCACGCGAAGATCGAAGTAGAACACGGACGTCGCAATCAGCAGGATGGGGCTCACGATGATGTTGATGATGGCATCGCCCACCAGCGTGATACCGGTCCAGAGCCGAAGCATCGCGAAGTTATCTTTATACGCGATGCTCGCAATTGTGAACGGCAATTGGAACAACATCGCGGCCGCGACGCTGATCACGAAGTAAAGGGCTACCAAAACGAAGGCCCGGCCCACATTGTCTTTCTCCAGCCACCAACTGCGGCGTATAGCGTCGGATGGTCCGCGCCCTTCCACAAGCGCCGCGGGCACGCTCACCAGGAGCCGGCAAAAGATATATATGCCTGGGACAATCAAAGCGATCAGCCCGGCTACAACTGCCAACCCGTTCAATACTCCAACCCCGAACACAGTGCCAATCTCGCCCAATGCGCGGCGAAGGCAGTCGGCAACGCTGACCGGCCGGCTCAGATACAGGTCGTTTACTGCCAGAAACGTTGCGGCCTGCGCAAACAGCGCCACAATGAATGTGACCACAAGAGCGGCAAGCGCCAGCAGCGTCGCGGTCACCGTCACTCCCAGGCCGAGGCCCGCCGTACTCCGCCCCCCACCCCAAACGAACGTTCTTGTTAGCTGGAAAGCGAGCGACAGCAATTGAGGCAGCGCGGTAATGCCGATAAATAACAGAAAGTTCCGCCGGAACAGGGTGAACGTTCTGTCAAGGATCTCGCCGATGCTGAGCGGGCGAAGGTCAAGTTGATTCATTCAGGTAGCCCAAGGAAAGGCTGAAGTCCGAGTCAACTTACCATAACGATAAACGTCTGCGCAAGTCTGTCTCACTAAAGAATTAGTTGACATAGTCAACTAATTACGGAAAATAGACTCATGCGGTTACCAGCGCGCGAAATCGAATCGGTCCGGGCATTTAACCGCTTCTACACCAAACATCTCGGATTGTTGCGGGAAAGTTATCTAGCCAGCGGCTTCTCTTTAACTCAAGCCCGCGTGCTGTACGAACTCGGCAGCCGGTCTGGAAGCCGTTCTACGGAGTTGGCTGACGTTCTCAATCTGGATCCTGGCTATCTGAGCCGTGTGCTGAAGAGGTTTCAGCAGAAAAGGCTCATTTCGCGCGCGCCGGCAAAAGAAGACGGCCGAATAAGCAATGTCTCTCTGACTGCGCATGGCCGGTCGGAGTTCGAAAAGCTGAACAGCCGTTCTCAAGCGGAAGTCGGTGACGTGCTGGCCGGCGTCGATCGTTTGGAACAGGAACAGCTCGTAGCTGCGATGAAGACGATTGAATCCATTCTTGGCCGGACGCCCCTCCCTACACCCGACATTGTGCTTCGCTCGCACCGGCCTGGAGATATCGGTTGGGTCATCGCGCGACACGGGGAACTGTACGCGCAGGAGTATGAGTGGGATTCCACCTTCGAGGGGCTGGTGGCCGAAATCGCCGGCAAGTTTCTGACGCATTTCGATCGACAGCGCGAGAAGTGCTGGATTGCCGAGCGTAATGGCGACCGTCTTGGTTGCGTGTTCCTCGTCAAACAATCGAAGTCAGTGGCCAAGCTTCGCTTGCTTCTGGTAGAGCCTTCCGCCCGCGGCTTAGGAATCGGCGGCGCTCTTGTGGCCGAGTGCATCACGTTCGCCCGTGAATCGGGTTATCGCAAACTGACTCTCTGGACAAACGACATTCTCACCGCTGCTCGCAACATATATGAGAAGGCAGGCTTCCGGCTCGTCAAAGAAGAAAAACACCATAGCTTCGGTCACGACTTGGTGGGGCAGTTCTGGGAACTGGAGTTGCGCTAACCCGGAGACTATCAACTCTTTACTTGACCAGCATCACTCCATCGCGGTGCAGGCCCAAGCTGTCGATTATTGCGTGTTCCCGCTCTTCAAATCTGAGCTCCGCGCCGTCTATTTTCGCGTGCGCCTTCCACCGCAAACAAACGGCGGCTGCCAAGAGAACAGCGATCATTCCCGCATAGTGCCCTGGCCTGAAAAACGCGTGCCGCTCAAAGTCAGCGCTCCAGAAGATGATATTCAAGCCCAGCATGAGACAGAGAACAAATGTGATGTGTACGTGCGAGGTTCCGGGCAGATAAGAACATGTAAACGGTATTTTCGCGATACTTCGCAGCGACAGCTCGGTTAACACAACTCCCGCGAGGCCAAGCACGACTAAGTGTTGAATGGCCAAATGCCACGGCCAAGACCGAAGAAACAGAGCTGCGCAGCCCAGCCAGACCGGCGCGATCCCCAGCAAATAAGCGGCGCGGCGGCTGGCCTCTCGATATTGTTCTGTTGCTCGAATCTGGGTGGTACGGAAAATCCAATTTGCCTTAAGCTCGAGTGGAATCCCGAAAACGATCCGCGTTCCGACAAGCCAGAAGCACAGCATCACGAAGCTCGACGCCAGCAAAGGCAGGCTCACCTGACGCCATGGCTCGTGGGCCGCCGCCTTCGACAGCATCTGAGCTACCGGAATTTTCGCAAACAGAATCACCACTCCGAAGCCCATGCCGGCGTAGAAGGACAAAAGCATCCGATGCTGCCGGCTTCTCATTACCGTCCGGATGGCGAAATGGCAGATTGCAGTGACTAGCGAATTGCCCATGGGCGGGAGCGCAATGCGGCGTCTTGCCCGAGACACGATGTCCGGCTGCTCGGCAATCTTGCGAAGTGTTCGAAAGTAAGACAAAACGAACGCCGCACCAGCGGCAATTGCCGCAGCCGATAATCCGGCCAATGCTCTGTTGGCCAAAGCCGTCAATTGCGGAGCGATACCGGCAATGAGCAATCCGCTCATTTCCTGAAATAGCGCGGCAAACCAGTACGACGGGCACCAGGCAAGCCAGTTCTGGTTGCGTGGCGCAAGCAGCTCCTGGCCTGTGGCTATCGCCGGCTGCAGAAAGAACCCTCCAACGAGCGTGACGAAGACGGCCATCTGCAAAAGTGCTGAGACTTGTAGATGTATTCGACGAGGCAGTTGCCCCGCTATGCCCTGTATCGCTAATAGGCAAAGGAGTACGAAAGCGCCGGCCGCAAACACCGTTATCCAGTACGCGGCAATGCGCTGATAGAAAGACAGCGATAGAAGAAGATCCAGCGGTGTCGCTGTAGACGGCGCGAGCGCAAAGGGCAACATCAAGCCATCGGCGGCATTGAACAAAATGACTGTCGCGCCTGTGGCCGCTGCAATGGACGCCAGCTTGGCGAAAAAGATTGTGCTCGGCCGCACCGGCAATGGCGCAAGCACCAACACGTCGCGGCGGTCCGGATATGCCGAATCCCAACTCAGCACGCTAAAGACACCAACCAGCAGCATGGTTGTCGCAACCAGCGAGTGTTCCAGAGTCCAAGCTGAAGTTACGACCGCTTCCCGTGATTGATGCGTGTCAATGCTCGCGGCCATGAACGCGAATGGGATGCTCAACACCACCAAAATTGTCGCTAGCCTTCCCAGCAAGCGGCTTGCGTCGCCTTGCGCGCCGGCGGCGAGGACATCACGATCAACCAGGCGAAAGAGGAACTCGCGGTAGAGAACGCGGAACTGCCGCCTCTTCATTGGTTGCCGTTCCTATTGCTGTATCAATTCCGCAATGTCGCGGGAAATGGCAGCCGGATCTTGCTCCACCGCTAACTCGGCAAAAATATCCTCGAGCTTCGGCAACGCCATCAGCGTTCTCAAGTGCTCGATCGAATCGTCTGCAACCACTTTGCCTCGATGCAGAATGACGATATGCGAGCAGACACGTTCCACTGTCTCGAGTTCATGCGAGCTGAACAGGATGACTTTGCCGCGCGCCGCGAGTTCCTGAATCAAGCTGCGAAGAATCAGAGCCGACCCGACATCCAATCCGGAAAAAGGTTCGTCGAGCAAAAGCAGGTCCGGGTTGTGCAGCAGCGCGGCGGCCACCAAGACTTTCTGGCGCATGCCCTTCGAGTAAGAGGAGATGGCGACGTGCCGATCGCCATGCAGAGAAAATGACCGCAATAGGCCGTCGATTCGCTCTAGTGTCGCTTTCGCGGGTAAGTCTCGCAGTTGGCCGACCATGGTCAGGAACTCGAGACCCGAAAGATGCGGGTAGAGATGTGGCTCCTCGGGCACATAGCCCATACGCTGCCGATACAGCATCGGGTCGCGTTGGATGGGCATGCCGTCGAAGAGGATTTCTCCAGACGTCATCTCAATCAGTCCGGTAATCATCTTCATCGTTGTAGACTTGCCGGATCCGTTTGGCCCGAGATAACCCGTTACCTCACCGGGACGCGCACAGAAGCTTACGTCGTCTACAGCGGCAATGCTCGAGAAGCACTTCGATACATGTCGCAGTTCCAGCATGTGTCTATCTTTGCCGCACTATGTAGGATACTACGCTGGCACTTCGCTCAGAAGGCAAAAAAAATGCCGCTCCAGCCTGGTGTCAGGACGGCCGGAGCGGCCGAGGGAAGACCTGAATTATTTGTGGTGTCCGCCACCGCCGCCGGAGTGGCCACCGCCACCTCCGCCGTGCGACCCACCGCCTCCGCCACCACCATGGTTGGAGGGCGCGCTGTAGTGTGCCGACGGCGCGCTGTAATGCTGTGAAGGCGCACTGTAATGCGATTGGGCGGGGGCGCTGTAATGCTGCGAAGGCGCGCTATATTGCTGTGTCCGATATCCGCCATACGCGCCAGACGGTGACTGCTGATATCCCCGGTTGTAATTCGTCGAAGGGGTGGCGCCGCGATACGAATTGTTCCCGCCGTTCGACGGCTGAGCCTGGCCAAACGTATGCCAACCGCTTTCCGCGTTTCCACGGTACTGATTTGCGCTCGAGTTTCCAGCGAAGCTTTGATGGTAGGCCGACGTACCACCCGGATCGCCAAAGCGGCTCCATCCACCTGCGTTTGAACGAGCGCCCGATTGTACCTGCGACGAATATCTAGATGCTCCATTCTGCGTGAATCGCGAACCCGCGCCATTGAAGCTGGCGGCCCCACGAGAAGCGGTCGAGAAGTTCGTATGGAAGAAGCTTCGGTTGCTCACCGACGCAAGCCGGGGGTTCGCGAAAGCTTGCCGATTTGAAAACTGGTAGGCGTTGCGTGTCGCCCCCACAGGCAGTTGACCGCGAAACGCGCTTACATTCGCTAGCTGGCCGCGACTCGCGAACCCGAAGCGTTCATGGGGGCCACCGAAAGCACCGTAGCCGGCGTACACAGCGCCTCCCCGGAATCCGGCGTTACGATACATCCCCAGGATGTTCGCATTGCGATAAACTCCGAAACCGGCATAGCCGCCGTGGAACCAGTGACCCCACCATCCGAAGAAAGCCTCGAACGGTGCCAGCGCAACCCAGCCGAGCGCCGCGCCAAATCCGAAGAACCCGACCAGAGCTGGATTCCAGGAATACCTTGCGCCATAAGCGCCCGGCCACCAGCACCATCCGTAACCGCCGTTATTGAACCAGCGGCCGTAATGATAAGGCGCCCATCCCCAAGGCGCATAATCGACCCAGGTATAGCCGTAATACGGCTCATAATCCCATTGACCGTAACTGTAGGGAGCCCAATCCGACGTCGGCGGCTGAGGATTCCAAACCTGCCCGTACTGCGACGGAACCCATTTTCCGTACGCATCCAGGTCTTCCGCACCGGAGATGTCGGGGCTTACATATTGATAGCTTTGTGAAGCCAGCAACTCGCGGTCGCGGTTCTGGCTCCAGTCATCGAATTGGTCGCGCGCCGCCTCGTAGGTTGCCTGAAACTCGGGATCCGAGGGATTTCCGCGAACCAATATCGAACGGCCCGCCTGTAACTGTTCGGAACCTCGTGGGCTGAAGATCTGTCCAGCACCGGAGCGAATCGTAATCTGAGTGGTCCCGTCATCGAGCACGCTGATGCGATACTCGCCAACGCCAGCCGGCCGGAATGCAACGCTGGGCGTGTCGATCTCCGCCTGTGCTTCCTGATTGCGCAACACGCGATAGATGATGCTTCCCGCTCCAAGCTGCACCTGATATCGCTGATATTCAAGATCGGCAAACCCGACGTCCGTATTTGGAGCGACCCGGAGCAGGTTGGCGTGGTCAAGTTCTACTTCGGCGCGCGATCCCGGCGCAGTCTGCACATGATCCTGGGCCATCAATGGCGCATTCACGATTGCGGCCACCAGTTGTCCGTTGTCTCCGCGTTTTACGTTCACGTCGCCTTGAACGATGCTCAGGCGAGCCACGCCATGCTGCTGGTCGGTACCCTGATCCGCGGATTCCCCATATTGAGCATTCGGATATCCGGCCTGTTGCTGCGGATACTGGCCCGTTGCGGGATACTGCTGCGGCGGCGCATAGCCCGTATCTTGCTGCTGCGGGTAAGCACCCGGCGCTTGCCTGTAACCCGGATTCTGCGGGTACGACTGAGGATCTGCATATGCACCCGCAGCCGGTGTAAACTGAGCAGCCGCGATGGGTTCGAAGCCGAACAAAGCCATCGCATAAACCAGAATGAGAGCTGTGATGCTGCGGATCATGCGCGCACTCTATAGAACACGTAGGTTTCCAAACGGAAATCTAACGAGTTCATACAGTTACAGCGGACCGCTCACGCCCGTGATGGTTGAAAACCACCATAGCTGCCCCGTATCCACCGCGACGGAGGCGGCTAGAACGGGACTGTGAACTTGAACGTTGCGCCCTGGCCTTTGCCGGCGCTCTCGGCCCAAATTTTGCCGCCATGGGCGCGTAAGATCTTGCGACAGACTGAAAGGCCGAGACCGTTTCCTGGAATGTTCCGCCCCTGCAGCCGCTTGAACGGCATGAACACGGTTTCCAGATACTGTGAGTCGATGCCCACGCCGTTATCGGCGACTGAGATGGTGCATTCGCCATCACCTTTCGCTGCGGAGACATCGACTCGCGGCGGAGCCTGCGATCGGAACTTCATAGCGTTCGTGAACAACTGGTGAAAGACCTGCACGAACTGCGACTCGTCAACGTTGACTTGCGGCAGATCGCCGGCGACAATTTCGCCGCCTAACTCTTGCAGCGTGGATTGCACATTCATCACTGCCCACTGCACAACCGAATTGAGACTCACGGCCGTGCGGCGTGGGGAGTTCCCCGCCCTCGAGTACTTCAACAAGTCCTCGATGAGCGTGTTCATCTCCTTCACGCCCTCTACCGCGAAATTGCTGAGCTCGCTTGCCTCCGGATCGGAGGCGTACTGCTTCTGCAGTAACTGCGCGTAACTCGCAACGGCGCGAAGCGGGGCGCGCAGATCGTGGCTGACCGCGTAAATCAGATGCTGGATATCTTCGGTTGACGCACGCGCTTCCTCGTGAGTGCGTACGAGATCCTGTTCGGCCTTTTCGCGAGCCGCAAGGCACTCAGTCAGGGCACTCCGCAGCCGCTCGTTTTCACGCTGAAGCTCGGCGATCTGCTCCGTAAGCGATTTCTCCTGCATCTCCGGTCAGGCCTGCTGCAACAGTCCGAGCCGTTCCAACAGGGCGTCGGGATCGGGGTCGCGGCCCATAAAATCCCGGTAGAGTTGCGCCGGGTCGTCGCTGTCGCCGCGTTCCAAAATGCGGCGGCGATATTCCAAACCAGTTTCGGTGTTGAAGATGCCTTCCCGGCGGAAGCGCGTGAAGGCATCGGCGTCCAGCACCTCAGCCCACTTGTAGCTGTAATACCCTGAGCCGTAGGCAACCGGGCTACTAAAGAGGTGCGTGAAACTCGCGATCATCCCGTAGTCCGGCGGCAGCGGCGCCACCGCGAAGCGCGTCACTATCTCGCGCGCAAACGCAAGCACATCGGCATTTGTCGACGCATCGAACTCGCGATGCAGCTTCAAATCGGCGAGCGCAAATCCAAGCTGTCTCATTTGCGCAGTCGCGCTCATGAAATTTCGGGCGCGCTTCATTTTGTTGAAAAGCTCGTCGGGAATCGGTTCGCCTGTCTGGTAATGCCGGGCGAACAGATTCAGAGCGTCGCGCTCCATGCACCAGTTTTCCATGATCTGGGACGGCAACTCGATGAAATCCCAAGGCACACTCATGGAGGCCAAAGATTTGACCGGCACGCGCCCAACCAGTTGGTGCAGTAAGTGCCCGAATTCGTGGAAGATCGTCTCCACCTCGCGATGATTCAACAGCGAGGGCGTGTCGCCCACCGGCGGCATCAGATTACCCGCAATAAGTCCGAGATGCGGCTCCGCTTCGTCCGGATTGCCTGTGAAGAGCCCGTCCATCCAGGCTCCGCCGCGCTTGTTTTCGCGGGGAAACCAATCCGTATAGAAGCCGCCCAGCAAAATGCCCGACTCCGCATCCTCTATGCGGTAGTACTTGACGGCCGGATCCCACCCGGGGACGTTCGGCTCTTCCGTGACCTTGATGCCGAGTACGCGGCTGAAGATATCGAACATCCCGGCGACTACACGTTCGAGTTGGAAATAGGGCCGGAGTTCCTCTTCGTCGAAATCGTACAGAGCCTTTCTTTGCTTCTCCGCGATGTAGGCGACGTCCCATGGCTGTACATCCGCGTAACCAAACTGCCGTCCCGCTTCCATCAGCTCGCGCACTTCCCGCTCAAAGAATGGCCTTGTTTTCGCTTCCAGAGCTTCGACGAACTGCTGCGCCTCGGCTCCACGGTGAGCCATGCGATTCTCAAGCACGAGATCGGCAAAATCCGTGTAGCCCAATAGCTGAGCTTTCTCGCGGCGCAACCTGAGAATTTCAAGAAGCAGAGGACGGTTGTCATAGTCGTCCGAAGTGGCTTTTGAGTTTGATGCCTCCCATAGCTGCTGCCGAATCGCGCGATCATCCAGATAGGTCATCGCAGGCGTATAACTCGGCGCGTGCAAAGTGAACCGCCAGCCCTCCTTGTCTTTCGATTTGGCGCTTTCGCGGGCAGCGGCGCGAAAAACGTCCGGCAGTCCGGCGAGTTTCGCTTCATCGTCGATCACCAGCTCGAATGCGTTGGTCGCATCTAGAACGTGCTCGGAAAATTTGGTTGTCGCCTTTATCAGTTCGATATCCAGGTCTTCCAGCTTGCGCTTGCCTTCCTCATCCAGATCGGCGCCGGCACGGCGAAAGCTCGAAACGGTCTTTTCGAGAAAGCGCTTGTGCATCGGCGAAAGTTCGCGGACCTGTTTACTTTCAGCAACGGCCTTTACGGCTGCCCAAACATTCGGGTCCAGCGGGATGGACGTATAGAACTGGCTGACCGGCCCGAGAACCTGATTGTAAGCGGTTCTCAGCTCCGGATAAGTGGCCACGCCTTCGAGATGACGGACAACGTTCATCGCGAAATCGAGCGGCTCAGTCATGCGATCGAGCGTGAGCAACACGTTCTCGTAGGTGCGAGGCACACCCGGGTTCCCGAGATCGGCCAGGCGCTGCCTCATCTGCTGCAACAGCAGTTCGATGGCGGGAACAACATGCTCCGCCTTGATCGCGTCAAATTGAATTGGAAACCGCTCCGTCAGAAGCGGGTTTTCAGCAACAGCTTGTTCGGACATTTTCAGATAGCTACCAGACGCGGCATGCGTGCTCCGCGTACATCTTGTCACTCGGCTTGCAGCCAAACGCCTGACTAAATTGAGGCGTGTTGCTGACGACACCGTTGACGCGAAACTCAGCGGGCGAGTGCGGATCAGTCTGCGCAAGAGTGCGGGCCTGCTCCGGACGGATGCTTTCGCACCAGACCTGCGCGAAGCCCAGGAAAAACTGCTGCGGCTGAGTGTACCCGTCTTCCTTCTTCGTGATCGGGATCGATTTCTTTTGTAAGTCGTCCATCAGCGCCATGTAGGCCAGGCGAATGCCCCCGTTGTCGGCTGTGTTTTCGCCGAGCGTTAGCCTGCCATTGATCTTCACGCCTGGAACCGGACTGAAATTACTGTATTCGTTCACGATGCAATCGGCCAGCTTGGTGAACTGCTCTTCGTCCTGCTTCTGCCACCAGTCATGCAGGTTGCCTTCGGCGTCAAACTGACGCCCTTCGTCATCGAAGCCGTGCGTCAGTTCGTGGCCGATTACCAACCCGACCGCACCGTAGTTCACGGCGTCGCCGGCGTGATTCGAGTAGAACGGCGGCTGCAGAATTCCTGCCGGGAAATTGATGTTGTTCTCTTGCGGGTTGTAGTACGCATTCACCGTCGGCGGCGTCATACCCCATTCGCTTCGATCGACAGGCTTGCCGATCTTATTCATCTCACGCCTTACTTCGAACTCCTGGGCGCGGAACCAGTTGCCGAAATAATCGTTGTCGATGACGTTTACCGACGAGTAGTCGCGCCACTTGTCGGGATAGCCGATTTTGTTCGCGACCGCGTGCAGCTTCACAAGCGCCTGCTGTTTTGTATTGGGGCTCATCCAAGCGATCGTTTCGATGTCGTTCGCCATCTGATGCTCGATCTCATGAACCAGAT
Organism: Terriglobia bacterium; assembly: GCA_963846045.1. Taxonomy (GTDB): domain Bacteria; phylum Acidobacteriota; class Terriglobia; order Bryobacterales; family Bryobacteraceae; genus Bog-105. The sequence continues at coordinate 19,042 of CAWJUL010000001.1, forward strand.
CGAGGGTACGCTGCTTCCCTTCCTCGCCGAAAGTCTTGTCCACGAACTTCTGGCCCAGCGCTTCCCCGAGCGCCTGATCGGTTGCGGACACGCAGCGTTTCCAGCGGGGCCGGAGTTCCTTCGTGCCGGATAGAATCCTTCCGTAGAAGTCGAAGTTCTCGTCCACAAAAGCCTTGGGCAAGCGGCCGGCGCTCGCGTTCAGGTAGTGCCAGGCCATATAATCCTGCAGGCGATCCATGCCAGTGTTCGCGACCAAGCCACTGACATCTTTGACGAAGCCAGGGACATCGACATTCAGCTTGCTGAAATCGGGAGATCGCACGTCCACGAAAAACTCGTTGAAGTTGAACATGGGCGCAAGCTGCTTCAGGTCGCTCTTTGGCATCTCGTGCACCACCTTCTGGGGGTCGCGGCGGGATGTCACATCGAGCGAACCCTTCGCCAGCGTGGTTTCGAGCTGCATGACTCCGTCTGCCTTTTGGGCCGCTTCATCCGCGGGCACCCCGATCAGCTCGAACATTTTGGCGATGTGGCCGACGTAGCTCTTTCGGATCTCCTGCGATTTTTCGTCCGAGCGCAGATAGAAGTCGCGTTCCGGAAGGCCAATGCCGCCCTGATCAAGATCGGCGATCTCCATTTTCGCGTTCGTCGGATCGGGGCTGGATCCGAAGCTGAAGAACACGTCGACACCACGTTCATGAAGGCGAGCAACCTCATCGATAAGCTCCTGTCGATTGCCTACATGATGTATGTGTTCCAACTCGGACCGCAGAGGCTCTGTGCCACGCTGCTCGATGGCTTCCTCGTTCATGCAGGACTGATAGAAAGCGCCGATCTTTTGATCGATGGAGCTTCGGTTTTGATGAGCCGCAGCATCCTGCAGGATCTCGCGGAGCGCGTTCTGATTGCGCTCAAAGAGCTGATTGAAAGTCCCCCACGAGCTCTCATCCGCCGGGATCGGATTGTGCTTGATCCAATTGCCGCACGCGTATTGATAGAAGTCACTGCACGGATCGACGGATTTGTCGATCGCACTCAGATCGAGGCCGCTCTGAGACGACGGCGGATGCCCGGATTTAGTTTGGGCGCAGGCAGCGATGGCAATGGCACCCAGCACGGCGGCCCGGGTGATCGCTAATGCATTCATTACCCTCAGTTTAATAAGACGGCGAACATTGCCCAACCTACCAGACACGGCATCCGTTGGCGGAGACCATCGGCTGGCCCGCGGAGCAACCGAAAGCTGTCGCGAACTCCGGCATGTTCTGGAGTACGCCGATCACGCGGAACCGGCCGGGCGAGTGCGGGTCTGTGCGAACGCGATTTCTTAAGGACTCGGGGGTCTGGTTCTCGCACCAGATCTGGGCATAGCCCAGGAAGAATCGCTGCTGGGGAGTGAAGCCGTCCAGCTTGTCCTTATCCACGGTCCCGTTTTCGAGAGATCCTGTCAGGGCCATGAAGGCGAGGCGGATGCCCGCGTTGTCAGCGCCGTTTTCGCCCAGCGTCAGCTTGCCGTTGATGTTCGCTCCCTCGACAGGACTGAAACCCGAATACTCGCTGGAGATGCAATCGGCACGCTTGGTGAACTCGTCAGCATCCTGCTTGGTCCACCAATCGCGCAAGTTGCCGTCGGCGTCGTAGCGACGGCCCTGATCATCGAAGCCGTGCGTTAGCTCATGGCCGATCACCGCGCCGATACCGCCGAAGTTGACCGCCATGTCGGAACCCGCGGTGTAGAAAGGCGGCTGCAGGATGCCTGCCGGGAAATTGATGTTGTTTTCGAGCGGGCTGTAGTAGGCATTGACGGTCGGCGGAGTCATACCGAACTCGGCGCGATCAACCGGTTTGCCGATTTTGTCCAGGTTGCGATGGATGTCGAAGGCGCGTGCCCGATGCTCATCCCCGACGAGCTCGCCGTTGGCAATCTTCACACTCGAGTAATCGATCCACTTTTCCGGGTAACCGATCTTATTTGTAACGCCCTTGAGTTTTGCGAGCGCCTGTTCCTTGGTGGCCTGGCTCATCCAGGTGAGCGAGTCGATATCGGCCGCCATCTCGCGCTCGATCATGGCGACTAGATTCTGGGTCATCTGCTTCGATTGACCACCAAAAGCCCTGGCGACGTATTTCTGTCCGAGCGCCTCGCCCAGGCCGCGGTCGACCATATCGGTGCAGCGTTTCCAGCGAGGCTGCAGCTCTTTCGCGCCCGTCAAGGTGCGGCTATAGAAATCGAAGTTCTCTTCGACAAACGGCTTACTAAGCAGTGTCGCGTTGCCGGACACATAATGCCAAACCAGGTAGTGCTTGAGAGTGTCGAGGCTCGTGTCCGCAATAGCGCGATTCAGCGCTTTGAAGAAGTCCGGTTGCGCCACATTCAGGCTGGTGAATGAGGGCGCCTGCCGGCTTTTGAAATAGGTCTCAAAATTGAAATCGGGTGCGAGCGCCTGCAATTGCTCGACTGTCATCTTGTGATGCGTGTTGGACGGGTCGCGCATGGCGACACGCTCCATGGAGGCCTGCGCGAGCGCCGTCTCAAACGTCATGATCTCGTTCGCCTGCGCGTCCGCATCGGCAGCGGGCACGTTTATCAGTTGCAGCATCCGGGAGATATGTTTGACGTACTTCTGACGGATCTCCTGATCCTTGGCATTCAGGTAATAACTTCGGTCAGGCAATCCGAGGCCACCTTGACTGACGCTTGCAATTTCGACGGTGGACTTATCAGGATCGGGCGATGCCCCGAAGCGGAAGAAAACGGGAATGCCGATATCGTGCAGTCCGGCAACTTCGGCGGCCAGTTCGGCTTTGCCGGTCAACTGCCGAATGTGCGCGATACCAGGCTCAATTGGCTTGTACCCCGCTCTTTCAACAGCGGCGGTATCCATGCAAGAGCCGTAAAACGGTCCGATCTTCTGGTCGATAGGGCTGCTGTCGGGATGCTTGGCCGCGTCCTCTAAGATCGTGTGAAGAACTTCCTGGTTGCGATCGCGGAGTTCGGTGAAGCGTCCCCAAGACGCATACTGCGGCGGGACGGGATTTTGCTTCACCCAGGCACCGCAAGCGTATTGATAGAAGTCCTTACAGGGATCGGCACTTGTGTCGATGGCCTTGAGATCGACACCACTTTGCGGAGCGCCTTCGGACGATGTTTGCGCGAGCGCCGATATTGAAAGGACGCAAGCAACACTGAGAACGCGTAACGATTGCATGAATTCCTCTGGACAAAATTTAACAGATTGCGACTTACCGTTTAACTAATCGAGTGCGTAACCACCAGGCGACCGCAAGCACGCAGCCGCAGACCAAGACTGCCGCAAGAGTGTACCGGTGTACGAGGCCCATAGCCGTTTGCCAGTTTTCCCCAACAAAATAACCGAGCACAAGAAACACGGCGACCCAAACGGCTGCGCCGCTCCAAGCGAAGAGCGCGAACGCTGTGAATTCGAGCTTGGATATGCCGGCGACGAGCGCCGTAAAATGACGCACGCCGGGAATAAAATATCCAAAAGCAAGCAACCACTCACCCCATCTGCAGAACCCGGCGTGCACATAATCGAGCCGCTGGTGTGTAACTCCAGCGCGCCTACCGTAGCGCAGCACAGCGTCTCGGCCGAGTGTACGGCCGACGCAATAACTCAATGAAATACCCGCCCCGGTTCCGACCAATGCGGCACTGTAAGTAAGTGCCGGGTTGAACCGGCCACGCGAGATCAAAAAACCCGAGAAGACAAGCAGTGTTTCGTCGGGGACCGGCAGACCAACGATACCCAGCATTAACAGGACAAAAAGCCCGGCGTATCCGTAGTGTGCCAGCCAACCAAATATCCAATCCATCTGCGCGCGGGAGCCGAAGCAACCGCAGAATAGCAGGCACTAACAAGTCGCAGGACAACGCACTGCGCTCGCGCTTGGGAAGGCCCCGAAAACCGCTCCGTAACCGTCGCGGTTCAGTCTCGGGTTTATAACCGCTTTCTCACGGACCGCGGCTCTGCCGGATTTATAACCGCTCCCTCACGGGTCGCGGCTCAGTTTCGGTGTCCAACTGTGCTGCGTTAGGATTTCGGTATGGCCAAAACCAAGAGCCAGCCGTTCGAAGTTCTCTGCCCCTGCTGCGGCTCAACGCTGAAGATCGACCCCGAAACGCAAGTAGTTCTGCACCACCGCGAACCCGAGAAGAAGCCAGCCATCGAGGATCTGCAAGTGGCCGTTCAGCAACTAAAGGGCGAAGCGGCACGCCGCGACGACGTTTTTGAGAAGAGTTTTGCATCACATCTAAGCGGCGAAAAGGTACGGGAAAAAAAATTCGAAGAACTGCTGCGACAGGCGAAAGAAGATAAGAGCGGCGCACCTCCTAAACGGCCCTTCGACCTCGATTGATTCACTCAAACGCATCCAAGAGATTCGACAGTATCCCCTTTCCTTCGCGTTCAAAACTGATTTTCAAGATGCGACGATTCGATTTCCACTGCTGAATCAGGTACTCGTCGCTGGTCTGGATGAGATCCACCAATCCAAGAGTCTTGGCCTCTAGCGCCAGCCAGTAGTTTCCGTCGGCAACACTCTCGATATCGAGGTGCGGCCTGCGCTTCATGATCAGATCCTTGAAGGCGCTGTGAATGGCCTGCAAGCGCTCCACTTCGACGGCCTCTTTCTCAGGTGTCGGCTCCGAGAATGGCGTCAAGGCACGCTTTTTCTCTCCGGCCGTCAACTCGATATAACGCACGCCTACTTTATTCATAAGCCCGACGAAGTTCGGGATACCGGCGACGACACCAATGGAACCGATGAACGCGAATGGAGCGGCGATAATTTTGTCGGCGACGGCGGCACACATATAGCCTCCGGACGCGGCAATTTCGTCGACACAGATGGTCAACGGGATGCCGAGTTGATGCACCCGCAGCAACTGGGAAGCGGCGTGACCGTAGCCAGTGACGGTGCCGCCCGGCGAATTGATTCGCACTAGCACTTCGTCTTTTGGGCCGGCAATTTGGGTGATGACGTCGATCTCTTTGCGCAGAGTTTCCACTTCGCGCGCGCGCAGCTTGGGGCGAAAATCGAGCACGAACACGGTGCTTTCATAATCTTTGCCGCGCTTCTGCCTGGCGAGCTTCTTCCAGCCTTTCTTCGGCAGGACGCTGCGATTTACTTTGAGGCTGCGCCTGGTTAACTCGTCGCCCAAGTCCGTGACCTTCAGCGCGCCTTCGGAATCGCCTTTGTGATCACGCTTAGTGCTCACAGCGCGAACGACGACCAAAACTACGGCTGCGAGCACTCCGAAGACCACGACGATGCTTAAGATCAGGAAAACCGTTTCAAGGACGGTGAGTGTGGTTTGCATCCGCTTAAATGATCCAACACCGCCTGCGGCGGCCTTTACGCCGCTTTGGCGGGTGCTTCAGCGCCTTCGAAAAGCTTCATGCGCTTGGCCGCGGCGGCTGTTTCGTTGAAGAGGTGCATTTCTTTGAGCTCGAGGGTCTTTTGAGCGCTTGCAAAGGCGACTTTGTGCTGTTCAATAGCGCGATTTTCTTTCGCGTCGCGGCGCTTCTCCTGAGCTTCGGCGCGCTTCTGCGATTCAAAGCCAATCTCCTCTTTTCGTCTTTCGTTTCTGCGTTTTATCAGTTCGGCGGAAGCACGGGCATAGGCGCGGTCGTGATGGGCCTGGTAGCGTTCATAGCGTTCGAGCTCGGGGCGCACGCGCATTTCGGCTTCATTGTTGGTTAACTGCTCCGGCGTTTGGGCGATGACGAGGAAGCAGGCTTCGAGGAGATTGGAGGCGCGGCGAGCGCACCAGGTATGCTCGGCCATTTTGCGGACGAGTTCGATTTCGACGCTGCCGACGGGATTCTCGTCCAGCGTGAATTGGTTGAAGAGTTCGTCGAAGCGTTCCTGCTTTTCGTTGGGGAGCACGCGGAAGGCGCCGGTGAGGCCGTGAAGGGTTCGGTTCTGCGAGACTTTCTCTTTACCTGCGGCGCTGGTCGGGCCGGTCGATTTTTGAGCGTTGGCGCGATTGGCGGCGAGCTGGCCGTTGCTGAGCTTTTTCCAAAGCATGGGTGAGTCCTCCTGGAGCGGGCGTTTGGCTTGCGCTCCCGATTGGAGAGTAGAACGGCTGGGAGCGGGACGAGTAGAGTGCGGGCTACCGAGAAGAGGGTTTACCGCTAAGTTCTCAGCGCGTTAGGAGCAACGAAGGAAATTGTCTGGTGTTGTGACCGTGGCACCGCCCCGAGGCGGAGAGCACGTGACGGAAAGTCGAAGAGTTTTCCAGTTGTCCCTTACTTGGGGCTACAGGAGACGCTTGAATTTACTATGTACCCTAGGTGCGCCCGCTGGGGCATGCCTCGATGCATCTGCCTGCTGAAGCGCAAACGCGGTCCCTCGCCTGCTCAGAGCTAACCGAAGTTCGGCAAAAAAAAAACGAGCCTCGTGACGACCTTCGGCTAATGCGCTCTATAACTTATCCTCGGGTGTTTTCGAAGGAACGCGTATTGAGAGCAACCCCCGACGGCCTAGACTCGGCTGGAGATGTGAGACATGATCAACGCCAGTGCGCCCGCGCCCAACGTTTTGACAACAGTTGGGTGCTGCGAGTAGAAGCTACTGACCTCGTCAACGACTGATGGGTTGTTTTTCTCAGCTTCCGCAGCAATCTGGTGAACAGCCTCAGGTGGAAGTTGCTGCGCCTGTTGTGGAGTGATCTGCGTCGATTGAGCCGACCCGCCGCCGCCCATGAGACCGCCCAAGATGCCTGAGAGAGCGCCGGAATTCACTGACGGCAACAAACGATTCAGAACGTCGGCCCGCTGTTGCCCGTTCGAGTTCTGAAACAGGGTGCCGAGCATTTGGGAGAACGGCGGCGTCTGGTTCGATCGGAAGGCTTCGGACAACCCCCCGGCCAAGTGCGATTGGGGAGTGGCCTGCGCGACTTGATTGAAATCGTTTTCTACGTTGCCTGGGTTCGGCGTGCTGCCCCCAGCATATTGCTGGAGCAATCCCATGAGGTCTGATAGTGGCATGTCTCAGGTGAGACGCGTATTAGGACAGACTGCTTCGATGATCTTTACTCGTCCCTGAGTACCTCTAACGGACGCTGGTCCAGAATGCGAGCGCTGGCCAGCCAGCCAGCCACGTTGGCGAGCAAAGCTGTGGCGAACATGACCACGATGAGCGAACGCCAATCGAAGTCGAAAGCGGCATCGATAAAGCGATCGGAGACGATGCGCGTAAAAATGTTGGCGAGAATACCCCCGACGAGGCCGGCTGTTGCGCCGAGGATCGAGAATTCGATGGAGAAGATGCTGCTTATACGGCGGCGCGTCGCGCCCAGCGTCTTCAGGATGGCCACTTCGCGGATTCTGCGGTATCGCGTGCCCGCGACGCTGGAGGACAGGATAATCACTCCGGCCAGGATGGCGAACCCGGCCAGGAACCGAACCACCAGCGCTACCTGATCGACCGCCTCCTGAATGCGATGTAAGACGTCCGCCAAGTCCATGACCGTGACGGTCGGGAAACGGTCGAAGATAGCCTGCTCCACTTGCGGGATTTTGGCCGGATCGACATGGACGGCGCCATAGTAGACGACCGGGAAGCCTTTCAGAGCGAATTGGGGAAAGACAAGGTCGTAGCGCACCGGTGCTCGTTGTTCCCGTCGGAAGATGGCGACGAGAGGCGCGGTGACGGAGCGGCCGGCGACTTGAAACTGGATGCGATCGCCAAGGTGCAGGTGGAAATCGCGCTCGGCTTGTTCAGACACGGCAAGCTGGGGTGCGGTAGCGCCCGGAGTCCACCAGCGGCCGCGCTGAACATTGAGGCTGTCGGGGAGCGTTGAAGCGGTCGTGATCCGGATGGTTTGCAGTTGATCTTTCCGAACGTTGGTAAGCTTTAGCCGGTCGACCGGCACACCGTTTTTGTCGATCATGCGCGAAACAACGTAGCCGACCAACTCGAGTTTGCCGGTGACACCGGACTGGGACTGGACCAGATCGGTGACGGCGGACGAATTTCGAATGTCCAATAAGAACAGATTTCCTTCGCGGCCGGGCCCCTCGCTGACAACCTGCTGCAATACGGTTCGCTGCAGCAAGTAGGTACTGAGCGTGAACATCACGCCGACGCCGAGTGCGACCAACACCGATCGCGCCTGATTACCGGGACGGTAGAGGTTCGCGAAGCCGTGACGGAATACCGCTGGCAGCGTGCGCTGAAACTTTCTGACGCACGCACGCATGAGCAGAAGAAGAATTGCCGCCACGGCTGTGAGGCAGAGAATGCTGGCACTCAATCCAGCTATGAAATACGCACCCATCTTCCAGGAGCCGCTGAGCCACACAGCGATACCGCTGAATCCGGCGAGAATGAGAAGCACACCTACGAAGCTAGGGACCTTGTCGCGCCAGTGCTTGCGGTCTTCGAGAGCGGCGTCGGCCATATTGCGGCGAAACACCAACGCGGGCCTTACATTCCGAACACCGAGCAGCGGTGGAACAGTGAAGAGCAACGTCGCGAGCACACCTACTGCGAGGCCTTGCAGACTGAAGGACCAATCCCAAGGCACCTTGGGAAGAAAGGCGAATACGCGCTCTATGAGCAGTGGAAACGATTTCTGTACCAGTGCGCCAATTGCGACGCCGAGGACACCTCCGGCCAGCCCAAGCCAAAGCGTCTGCAGCAAATAGATCTGCATTATCTGGGCTGTGCGTGCGCCGACGGCTTTCATGGTCGCGATGCTATCCATTCGTTGCTGGAGATGGGAGTACATCGCCATCGCTACGCCAAGCGAACCCACAATGAGCGCGATGAGGCTGATGAGACTAAGGAAAGTTGTAGTGTTATCGATGGCGTTCCCGACGGCGGGACTGCCTTCCCGATAATCGCTGATGAAAACGCGCGGGAAAATTGCTTTTATTCGGGATCGAATCTGGTCGAGATCGACATTCGGATTGAGTTTGAAGAGAAAGCGCTGGGCCGCACGGCTGCCATATTGAATGAGCTCTGTGCGATCGAGACCAGCGCGTGTCATCATGACGCGCATTCCAGGACCAAAGCCGGAGGCGAGGCGGTCTGGCTCTGTAATCAACTCACCGGTGATTTTGAAATCCTGGCCGCCAAGGCGTATTGTGTCCCCCACGCGTGAACGGAAGCGCAACAACAACTCCGGGGAAACGACTACGTCAGAGGCATTGGAAAGCAGTTCGGCAAGGGGAACTGAAGGCGAGAGCGTTAGCGTGCCGTACAACGGATAAAGGTGCGGGTCGACGGCTTTGACGGAGACTAACAACGGGACCCGCTGATTGGGCGATGCCGCCATTGAAATGGTCTCCGTAATGCGCGTGACCGTACCGTCCTTCTTGGCCAAATTGGCTACAGCGGCGAGTTCCTCGGGGGTGATGTCGTTCCAGGTTTGGGCCTGGACGTCCGCCGCGATCAATTGTTTGGCGTTTTTGAGCAGCATGCCTTTGAAGGCGTAGCCGAACCCTTTGACCCCACTTAAAGCAGCAACGCCGATGGCTACGGCGACAACGACAAAGAGAAACTTGCCGGGCGCGGCTTGCAGGTCACGCCAGGCGATTTTGATAGCAGTGCGAAAGAACACTAGACGACTTCCACCTGGCTGTGGGCTAACTCGTCGCTCAAAATGCTGCCATCACGAAGGGTGATGATGCGGTCAGCGTGTTCGGCCAACTTGCGATCGTGGGTAACAAGAATAAGTGTCGTGTTCTCTTCGCGGTTGAGTTGGAGCAGAAGATCGAGAACGTGCTCGCCGTTTGCGGTATCGAGATTACCGGTAGGTTCGTCTGCCATCAGGATGGGCGGTTGCGTCACAAAAGCACGCGCGAGCGCTATGCGCTGCTGCTCACCGCCCGAGAGTTGAACCGGGTAATGATGCCCGCGATTAGCAAGACCGACACGGTTCAGGAGATCCTTAGCGCGTTGAGCCAAGCCTGCGGTTCGGCCACTCAGTTCCGCAGGCAGCAGAATGTTCTCCTCCGCAGTGAGCGTGGGTACGAGCTGATAAGACTGGAAGACGAAGCCGATCTTCTGACCGCGCAGACGGGCGAGCTGGTCTTCCTTCATTGTGCTGATTTCGATGCCATCGAGAGTGATTGATCCCGAAGTTACCGTGTCGAGCCCGGCGAGCAGACCGAGCAACGTGCTCTTGCCGCTGCCGGATGCGCCCATGATGGCGAGGAATTGACCTGCCGGAACAGAGAAGCTGACGTCCTTTAGGATTTCGACGCGTGCCGGAGGATTCTCGATGACTTTGAAGAGTTGATTTGCTGCAATTATGGGCGGCCGGTTTGTCGGATCAGGCATGTCAATGTGAAGTTGTGAGTCATCGGAGATCTGATTTCATTGTTGCAGTGTGCCTGCTGTGCGCTCTCTTGAGCGCCGGGTGCGGCCAGAACCGTAGTGAAACCACTGTCGATAAAGGCGCCAGCCCTGCCGCAATATCAACCGCTCCTTCTACGAACACAACGAAGAACCGAAGCACATGGCCGGTGGTCGTGACATTTGGAGACAGTCTCACGGCGGGAGTAGCTGGAAGAAGTTATCCGGAACAATTGCAGGATTTGCTGGATGAGAATGGATATCGATATCGAGTGGACAATCAGGGCGTCAGCGGAGACACAACGACAGATGGGCTAGCGCGTATCGACAACGTAGTTGCCGAACATCCAGCGCTGGTGGTGCTCGAATTTGGCGGAAACGACGGCTTGCGCGGCGTTCCCGTTTCCGAGACGCGGAAGAACTTAGAGGAGATGATCGAAAGGTTGCAAGCAGCCCATTTGCCGGTGGTGCTGCTTGGGATCACGCTGCCCCCGAACTATGGTCCAGAGTACGTGAAAGATTTTACAAAGATGTACCCGGAATTGGCCAAAGCGAACCATTTGGCATTCATGCCATTCTTGTTACTCAATGTTTATCAACATCCGGAGATGATGCAGAGTGACGGCATACATCCAAACGGCGCGGGAAACGCGGTTGTCGCGCGTGACGTGTTCCACCTTATAGAACCAATGTTGCGCAAGAACAAGCAATAACCGGGATAGCCGGCGCGCTACGATGACGCGGGACGAGTTCGACCATTGAGTTACCCGGAATCAGTTCAATACTTATACGCCCTCGGGAACGAAATTAAAGTTGGCGCGAAGTTTGGACTTGAGCGGATGTATACGCTGCTCGAAGCGCTTGGGCATCCAGAGCGCGATCAACGCTGGGTTCACGTGGCAGGAACGAATGGGAAGGGATCGACGTCGTCGATGATTGCCGCCGCCTTGAAGTGTGCGGGGTTGCGAACGGGGTTGTATACGTCGCCGCACCTGACGGCCCCGACTGAACGGATTCAAATCAACGGCGTTCCCGTCACGGACAACGAATTCGCCGAGGCGTTCGCTGCGGTGCATGCTGTAGCGGAGCAACTCTTACAGGCCAATGCGCTGGATGCACACCCATCGTATTTCGAGACGATCACGGCCATGGCCTTTCTGCTGTTCCGTGAGAAGGCGGAGATCACCGTGCTGGAGGTCGGTTTAGGCGGCAGACTCGATGCGACCAACGTGGTTACACCGGAGCTGTGCGTGATCACCCCAATATCGTTCGACCATGAAGCTCTCCTCGGCAATACACTACAGTCCATTGCCGGCGAGAAAGCGGGGATATCTGAAACCGGGTGTCCCGGTTGTGATTGCGAAGCAAGATCGGGACGCCGAGGCGGTAATTCTCAGGCGGGCGGAAGAGCTGGGCTGTGAGGTGCTTCGGGCTGACGACATTGCTGCATCGCAAGTACGTGTGGGGCCCGAGAGTTCCACGTTTGTGGCCGATGGGGAGCAGTATAGCGTGCGTGCTTGCGGGACGGCATCAGATTGACAATGCAGTGCACAGCGATTTCGGCTTGTAAGGAATTAGGCATTCCGACAAGGGCTATCCAGCAAGGACTCGAAACGGTGCGCTGGCCCGGCCGGCTGGAGTATGTAGCGCGCAAACCTGATTTCGTTATGGATGGCGCCCATAACCCGGCGGGCGCCGCGGTACTCGCCGCTTACATAGAGGAGTTCTTCAAAGGGCGGCCTGTGTGGATCGTTTACGGGGCAATGCGCGACAAGGCGATTGAAGAAGTCGCGGGACGATTGTTTCCGTTGGCGGATCGGGTGATTGCGACTGCGCCCGACTTCCCGCGCGCATTGCGGCCGGAAGCGATCGTGGAACTCATGCCGCATCCGAACGTCACGATAACCCATACCGTCGCGGAGGCGATCCAGATTGCGAAGACGGCGCCGCCCGAAGCCATCGTGTTCTTCACTGGATCTTTGTTCGTCGTCGGCGAAGCGCGCCGCCTACTCGTAAAATAGGCGTTTCGTGAAGAAGCTGCGCGGTATTTTGATCGCCGATCCGGCGATTGTTCTAGCCACGATTTTTTTTGGCTCTATCAGCCTGATCGTTTCCTTTTTCGACCATACGGGTGCTGTGCAGATTCGTGTCGCAAGAGCCTGGGCGAGAGTGCTGCTCGCCGTCGGCGGGGTACACGTGCTGCGTGGAGGGTCTCGAAAAAATCGACCCACATGGCAGTTACGTTTTTATCGCGAACCATGCGAGCTACTACGACACGCCGGTGGCGCTGGCTCACATTCCGGTGCAATTTCGATTTCTTGCGAAACGGGGACTGTTTCAGATTCCATTTTTGGGCACGCATCTGAGCCGCGCGGGCCATATTCCCGTTCCGCGCGAAGATCCGCGAGCAGCCGTGAAAACGATGCAGACCGCGGCGGAGACCATTCAGCAGAAGAAGATTTCGTTGCTGATTTTCCCGGAGGGCGGACGCTCGCACGATGGCGTGCTGCGGGCGTTCAAAGAAGGGGGAGCGTACATCGCCATCCGCGCCGGTGTGCCGGTTGTGCCACTTGTGCTGACCGGCACGCGCGAGGTGCTGCCCTATGGATCGGGCGTGGTCAAGCCGGGCAACGTGCGGCTACGGATTCTGCAGCCGATTGAAACGAAGGGATTGGCGCTGAAAGATCGCGGGAAGTTGACGGATCAGGTGCGTGAACTGATCGTCAGCAACATCCTGTCTTAGCCAGAACAATCTCGTCGATTTGAACGAGCGTCGGGTAGTGGCCGGTGTAGCAGGCGTAGCAGTACTTGTGATCGCGATCTTTGAGGGCTTCACGCAAGCGGTCGAGGTGCAGATACGCGAGCGAATCGGCTTCCACGAATTCCTCGATCTGCTTGATGCTGTTGTTCGCAGCGATCAGTTCGCGCTAGCGACGGCGTATCGACGCCGTAATAGCAGGGCGAAATCGTGGGAGGACAGGAGATGCGGAGATGCACCTCGCGCGCGCCGGCGTTGCGAACCATGCGAACAATCTTGCGGCTGGTTGTGCCGCGCACTATCGAATCGTCGACCAAAATGACGCGCTTGCCTTCGAGAAGATGGCGAACGGGGTTGAGCTTGAGCTTGACGCCAAAATCGCGAATGGCTTGTGACGGCTCAATGAAAGTGCGGCCGACGTAATGATTACGGATCAAGGCCTGGCGGTAAGCTATGCCCGATTCGGCGGCATATCCGATGGCGGCGGAAACACCCGAGTCTGGAACCGGAACAACGACATCGGCGTCCACCGGGTGTTCTCGCGCAAGTAAACGGCCCATCAATTCGCGCGATTCAGCTACCGGTTTTCCGAATACGGTTGAATCCGGGCGCGAGAAGTACACGTGCTCGAAGGCGCAGTGCGCGGTAGGCCCGGGAGCGGTGTACAACTCCCGCGTCAACCCCTCGGGGCCAATAATCACCATTTCGCCTGGGCGGACATCGCCTTCATACGTTGCGCCGATCAGATCGAATGCGCAGGTCTCAGAAGCGAAGACGGTGCAGAGTTCACCGGTGGAGAGTTCCAGGCGGCCCATCGCCAGAGGACGAAAGCCATGCGGGTCGCGGGCAACGATGATGCGGTCTTCAGCGAGAAAGACCAGCGAGAAAGCGCCTTCAATCTGCAGCAGCGCATCGCGTAGAGCGCCGGCCAGCGTCCGTTCGCGAGAACGGGCGACCAGGTGCAGAATGACTTCGGTGTCGCTGGTCGATTGGAAGATGGAGCCGTCGTCTTCCAGTTCACGGCGAAGCTCAATGGCGTTGGTCAGGTTTCCGTTGTGCGCCACCGCTACTTGACCCTTGTTGCAGGCGACCGACATTGGTTGCGCGTTTCTGAGCGAGGTGTCGCCCGCGGTGGAATAGCGCGTGTGTCCGATGGCAAGCTTGCCGGGCAGTTGGTTCAAAACGTCGGGCGTGAAGATATCGGCGACGTGGCCCATGCGGCGAACGCTGTACATCTTGCGTCCGTCGCTCGATGCGATGCCGGCACTTTCCTGCCCCCGGTGCTGGAGTGCGTAAAGGCCCAGATAAACGAGATTCGCCGCTTCCGGGTGCCCGTGCAACGCGAACACACCGCATTCCTCATGGAGCTTATCGAACGGCACTTCCTCTTCCATTTCGATCATGTAGTTGGAGTCAATACAGGGTTGTGGAGGAGGTGTTCAAGAGCGTTGGCCCAAATATTCTTCAAGTCAACGATGGTGCTATCGATGAGAATCCGGCCGCGATTGCGAATAACCACTCTCGATTCGAGTGTAGCTCCGATTTCCACTGCTTGAACGTTTTTCTGGCGCGCGATTTCGAAAATCTTTTGTGGGTTCGATGCTGACACCAGGATTCTTGACGGGCCTTCGTGAAACAGCAGCAGTTCGGGGTTGAGATCGGAATCGAGATGAACATCCGCGCCGATATTTTCCGAACCGAATGAGCTCTCGGCGAGCGCTACGGCCAGGCCGCCATCGCTGAGGTCGTGCGCCGACTCGACATGCCCTGCACGGACCAACTCGCGGATGGCTTCCTGCACGCGCTTCTCATAGTCCATATCGAGCGCCGGCGGTTTTCCCGCAAGAGAGTCCTGGACGACCTTGGCGTATTGAGTGCCGCCTAACTCCGCGGGATCGGGATTGCCGAGACCACCAAGCAGAATCAACGAACGGCCCGTGTTCTTGAACGCGAGGCCAATCGGCACGGCCGTTGGCAACGTGCCGACAATTCCCACCACAGGGGTGGGCAGAATCGGGGATCCGAGAGTCTCATTGTAGAGACTGACGTTGCCGCCGGTAACCGGCACGTCGAAGAAACGGCAAGCTTCCGCAAGGCCCTCTATCGATTCGACGATCTGCGCCATGATCTCGGGGCGTTCCGGATTGCCGAAATTCAGGTTATTGGTGGTTGCGATCGGCAGAGCTCCGACGGTTGACAGATTCCGGCAGCATTCCGCGACGATCAACTTGGTTCCTTCGCGCGGATCGAGCGCACAGTAGCGGCCATTACCATCGAGAGACATCGCTACCGAGGTGTTCGTACCTTTTATGCGAACGAGGGCCGCGTCCGAGCCCGGGCCCGCAATGGTGTTGGTGCGAACCTGATGATCGTACTGCTCCCAAATCCAACGCTTCGAGCAGATATCGCCCGACCCAAGCAGACGCTTCAAATCTTCGGTCAAATCTTTGCTGTCGGGCTGGGGCACTGCGAGCGGAGCGGTTCGCAGCGGCTTTGTGTGCGGACGGTCATAGCGAGGCGCTTCATCGGCGAGAGCGGAATTCGGTATCTCCGCGAAAACCTCACCATGGTTCTTCACTCGAAGCTTTCCGTCGCCGGTGACGGTTCCTATCTGGACGGCATCAAGGCCCCACTTTTTGAAGACGTCGAATACCCGATGCTCCCGTCCTTTTTCCGCAACCAGCAGCATGCGCTCCTGCGATTCGGAGAGCATCATCTCGTACGGCGTCATGCCGCTTTCGCGCTGCGGCACGTACATGAGATCGATCTCAACGCCGGTACCGGCGCGGCTGCCCATCTCACAACTGGATGACGTGAGGCCCGCTGCGCCCATGTCCTGAATGCCGACAATCGCACCAGTGCGCATGGCTTCAAGACAAGCCTCGAGCAGAAGCTTTTCCATGAACGGGTCGCCGACCTGGACATTCGGACGCTTTTGCTTGGATTGTTCGGTGAACTCGGCTGAAGCCATGGAGGCGCCGTGGATTCCGTCACGGCCCGTTTTCGCTCCCACGTAGATGACCGGGTTACCGACACCCGATGCTTTGCCATAGAAAATCTCGTTGTGCCGGAAGACGCCGAGCGCGAACACATTGACGAGCGGGTTACCCGAGTAGCTCTCGTCGAACATGCACTCGCCGCCAACTGTGGGAACACCGAAACAATTGCCGTAATGCGCTATGCCCGAAACAACACCTTCGACGATGTGGCCGTTGCGGTCTCCGGTTTTCGGACTTTCAAGCGGCCCAAAGCGAAGCGAGTCCATGACCGCGATTGGCCGCGCACCCATCGTAAAAATGTCACGAAGAATGCCGCCTACGCCCGTCGCTGCGCCTTGAAAAGGCTCGATGAAGCTAGGGTGGTTGTGCGACTCGATCTTGAACGCGATCGCCAAGCCATCGCCGATGTCGATGATGCCGGCATTTTCGCCAGGACCCTGCAGAACGTGTTTGCTTTCGGTCGGCAGCTTCTTCAGATGAATGCGGGTGCTCTTGTACGAGCAGTGCTCACTCCACATGACGCTGAAAATACCGAGTTCCGTCATGGACGGCTCGCGTCCTAGAAGCCGAAGGATCTTGCCGTATTCAGCCGGCGTGAGTTGATGAGCTGCAATCACCTCGGGAGTGATTGTGCTCATGAGCGACTGGCAATAAGAGCGGGGGCGCTTGCGTTCGCGGCGGCGTTAACAGAGACTGTTCAAGATAACCAACCCATCCGTACTGCCCATCAGCGGGTCGGCCGCGCGTTCGGGGTGCGGCATCATCCCCATCACGTTTCTCTGCTCGTTCAAGATGCCGGCCATGTGGCGCATAGAACCGTTCGGATTGTCGATGTAGCGCAGCGCCACGCGGTCCTCCGCTTCGAGCTGATCTAGCGTGCGATCGTCGGCGATGTAGAACCCTTCGCCGTGAGCTACGGGTATGCGGAGCACCTGGCCCACGCCAGCCTGATGAGTGAAGGGACTATCCTTCGTAACTACCTCTAGGGCCACCGTACGGCAGACAAACTTCAAAGTGTCGTTTCGGACGAGAGCGCCAGGCAGGAGCCCTGCCTCGGTCAATACCTGGAAGCCATTGCAAATCCCGAGCACCAGGCCTCCATCGTTCGCGAAGCTCTTAACAGCACGCATCACAGGCGAGAATTTCGCGATCGCGCCACAGCGCAGATAGTCCCCATAGGAGAAGCCGCCCGGAAGGATAACGGCGTGGACGTCACCGATAGACGGCGATTCGTGCCAAATGAATTCGGTGCGCTGATGCAGGTTCTCCGACAGGGCGTACCACGCATCGTGGTCGCAGTTACTACCTGGAAAGACGACAACTCCTACTTTCATTTAGAAAGTTTTATGTTCAGCGTGTTTAACTCGCGGCCGGCGTGGCGGCTGCTTTTTTCCTGGTCGCGCGTCTCTTCTCGACCGGTGGCTGACGGTCGCTCTTTTTGAGCGAAGGAAGAACAATCGAAGTCACAAACTTCTTTTCGCCATGGTCGTCAAATTTGATCACGATGTACTCGTCATTACAGGAAAGCACTGAGCCGAGACCGAATTTTCCGTGCTCGACTTGGGCTCCCGTGGCAAATGGGGGTTTACTGGCCATGGGCGGGTGGGGTCCTCTACAACTGATTGTAACAATTCGGCTTAACTGATCCGAAACATCGAAGCCCACCGGCAGAAGCGGTCTAGTGCATGTCGAGAGACATGTTGACGACTTCGAACTGGAACCGCTCGGGCGGCAGACTCGAGATCGGGCTTGGGGTCATGTCTTGCCACGTCCGGTAGGCGGTATGCGCCACGTTGTTGTTCAAGTAGAACAAGAATTGATCGCTGCAACAGCGAATTGGCGGCATCTGGCGGAATGCGAGCCGCAGTCCAACCGCCTTCTCAAGCTCAACCGCTTTACCCCCGACACATTTATCTTCAAGCAATATTACGAAACTGCTGCGTCCCGCATGCGGCCAGAGATCGCTCTTCAGCAAGTTACGGAGTTCGATACGCGTGCCGAACGTGATCTCGCATTGGCGTATCCACTCGATCACGGCATCACCCCAGTGCCAGTGACTGAGCAACCCGAGATATTGGTCGACAAGATTCAGCGCCAAGTCTGTTTTGCGGCGTTCGACGGATTCTTCGTCCAGCACTACATCCGCAGCGACAGGAGGCACCATGTCCTCTTGCTCGATGATCTCGGCCGCAATGCACATCATCTTGTCGAGCCGCTTGACATCGGGCGCAGTCTTCACCAACAGCGGAGGCAGATCATGCGTGCGGCCCCCTGGTACCTCGACAAACTTCCGGTCACCAACGATATCCATACACAACCTCGAATTGGTCTTATCGACAACCCGGTCGAGTAGTAAGTGCTTCCAATTGTAAAGACGTTAGCGAAGACATTCAAGTTGCCTAAGCACCTGTTCTAGTACTAATTGCAAAACTGGCCAAAAATGTTTGGAACTACTCGCCGAGTGCTGGCAGCAAAGGCATATGACTGCCAGCAGACGCGCTGAATCGTCACGATATCCTGAAGGCACATATGCATGATCTGGGCCGATGTGTGGCCCTTTCGCTTTTGTGCGCAGCCATGCCCGCATGCGCCGCGCAGTTGCCTGCCTGCTCGCAAGGCGCGAAGACGTTCCTTCCGTGCGAGATGAGTTTCGAGTGGCAAGCCAACGAACTCGCACCAGGTACTTCGGCGTTTAAAGACGATCTGTTGAACGTACAGTTTCGGTCGCCTAACCACGTTACCTACGCGATGCGGGGGTACGCCGAAGGCGAGCATCTTCTGAGAGTGCGATTCAGTCCGACCGAGCCGGGGGCGTGGACTTATCACGTTTCGAGTTCGGTGAAAAGCTTCGACAACCAGGAATCAACGTTCAACGTTGCCGATAGCGGGCTGCCGGGCTTCGTTGCCGTCGCGAATTTGCGGCATTGGTGGACGACGAACAAGCAGCCGCAGTTATGGCTTGCAGCGGCCGTTCCATTCCTCGCAATGGATCAGTCCAATCTTGAGTCGTGGCTGGATGCGCGCAAGCATGACGGCTTCACTCACGTGCGCGGCGACTTGCTGACCTTGAAGACAGGGCTTAAGCCGCTGGCGAACGATGGACTGCCCAATCCCGCCTATTTTGATGCGCTGGACGATCGCTTGCTAGCTGCGGATGCACGCGGATTCACTCTCGATTTGGCTCTAGCCGACGCCGGCTTTGTCCGTTCAGGCGCGATGGAGACGTGGGACCAACGGGACGCTCTTGTGCGTTATCTCGTGGCACGCTACGGAGGGTTGAACGTCACGTGGCAAGGAATCGAGAATTACGAAGACGTCCCGGACGGGCGGGAATTGCTGAAGGATCTTGGAACGTCGCCTGCAGAAGTACGATTCGTTGCGGCATCCGCGTTCGACTGATGCGCGCACGTCCTCATCTCCGCTGCTGGGGGATGAATGGATGAACTACATTATCGAGGCCGTGGACAACCCTCAATTCGGCGCGGTCGAACACCAGTTCACACAGCAACCCCAGGTTCATATCGTCAACGCCACAGATCCCGATACATTCCGGCATCAGCTTTGGAGTTGCACAACCAATGGTGAATACCCGAGCGTTTCTTTTGAAGCGTTGCAGAATCCGGCGAACGTGCGCGCGGTGCGGACCTGGTTCAAGATCGTCTCGGATACGAGGCACTGGGAGTTCGAACCTTACTTTGCTGTCGATGGCGCGAGGGCTGTGGGTCTCGAAGAGATCGGCTACATCGCTTACGCGCAGAATGCCGGAATTGTCGAGATCACAGTTCGACAAGCACAAGTACACGCCGGTCTGGATCAATCCCGTCTACGGGCGAGGAAATTGTCGAGAAGAACTGGCGCGGTGACGTATTCAGCCGGCCGACGCCGGACAATACGCACGATTGGATTCTCGATATCGA
The DNA here is from genome assembly GCA_963846045.1 of Terriglobia bacterium. GTDB lineage: Bacteria > Acidobacteriota > Terriglobia > Bryobacterales > Bryobacteraceae > Bog-105. The sequence goes on from CAWJUL010000001.1 coordinate 39,045, forward strand.
ACGAGAGGGCCACAAGGAATCGATGCTGCGGTCGGTGCGATTCGAATCGATTGATGCGCCCATACAAGAAGTTGAAACGGACAGTTCAAAGGCTCCGTTCGACGTCGTTCAACCGGGAGGCGACAACATCCAAGCCTCAAAGGTCGCCATTCGAAGTGAAGATCACGCGAGCAAACCGGGCCAGCCGCACGATGCAATATGTCTGGTGGGGTGAAGTGGTCGCGAAGGGTTCCAGCTCGCGGCTGCTGGCGGTCGGGGCGCATGGGAATCGAGCATTCCGAAAGAGTGGGCGGCTAGCCCGGATCAAACTTTAACGCTGCGTGTCGAGGCTATTAACGCGAACGGGAAAGCATACGAAATCGATAAGGTCTACAGGCTGAATCCGTGACGATTCTCGCTCTGGACACGACATCGCAGTGGGGCGGCATTGCGATTCGAAAGCCAGGGCAAAAGATTGCCGCAACGGCTTTACAGGCCCCGGACGGATTCGCGCACCTGATTTTCAGGCCGTTCAGGAAGCGCTATCGCGCGCCCAGTTGGACCTTACGGATATCGACTGTTTTGCGGCCGCAAGCGGGCCGGGATCGTTCACGGGCGTGCGCATCGGATTGTCCGCAGTAAAAGGGTTGGCGGTTGCAACGGGCAAGCCGGCCGTGGCTGTCTCGAACTTGAAAGCGATGGCATTGTCCGGCAGGGCCACTGCGAGCGACGTATTGGACGCTCGTCGCAGTCAGACTTATGTGGCTGTCTACGATGACGAGTTACACGCTGTGGAGCCGGAAAGGTCGTCAATCTGGCCGATTGGCTGCGAACTCAAAGCGGTCGAGTACGAGATTATCGCCCCGGCTGGATCTCGTTGCGGGAGACATTGCAGGGAACCGTTTCGCTGAGATGCCGTGGACTGAAGCGCCACAAAATTTAGCGATCGCGGTTGCTCAAGCAGCAGAACTAGTTGCGTGGGAGGATCCTGCGGCGCTCGATGCAAATTATGTGCGGAAATCCGATGCTGAATTGTATTGGAAGAGACGTGAGCTAAGACCGAAGAGGGTCCGCGCCTGATTCAAAGCGAACCAACTGAGGAAGCCGTTCGCGATCACGATCGCAAGAAAGTAGTAAGCGATGTTTTGCCGCACTTCCGCGGGAAAATCACGCCTCCATAGCCGACATGCGGTGCCTGCGGCAACCAGGACGAATACGAATTCTTTCAGGGTACAGAACAGACGGTGACAAGCATCACCGCCAAACGTCCTTGTGCGCCAAGGGCAGACATGGCCGGCGCGCCGTCAAAGATGAATACCGGGATGAGATTCAGCAGATTCAGCCACCCGGCGAACTGAGCGACGGCGAACCAAACGCCGTGGCCTGTCGCCAGGAAAAGGCCATAGGAAATAAGGCCGGAGAGCAACCCGAGCAGCGGACCGGCAAGGCGATCTGAGCTCGCACGTTTTGATCGACATTTGCTCCTCGCCATTTAACGAATGCGCCGAACCCAGGCAGAAACATCGGAATTCGGCCGCAAATCCGAAACTTCGAACCGCAAAGTAGTGCCCCATTTCATGCATCAACACCGAGCCGGTGAGTCCGACAGCGAACCACCAACCGAATATCGTCCAATAAATGCCCACAAAGGCAAGAATGCTGAGGAGGAACTTGCCTTTCGCCAGGATGATGCCGCCGTATTTGACAACTGCGGCAATCGCCACACCCACAGGCCCGAGACGCTTGCGCCAATCCGCGCGCGGGCGTGGATTCAGTTGCGCGTCGATGGATGCGATTTCGCGCTCGACTGCCGCACGTTCCGGAGCGGCCGGCGAAAGCAGGTTCAGTACGGCGACCCAGTGTTCCCGGGCAGCATGGACTTGACCCGTCGCGCGAAGTTGACGCGACGGCTGGCCAGAACGTGAATGTCTTCTGTGACTGCCAAATTCCAGTTTAGGAGTACGGCCTCGCTGCGGTTGCGGCTCAGTCTTCGACGGCTGATTCGCTAAAATCCGGCAGATCGCTGGTCGGCTGCGAGCTAAGGAAAACTGAGACCACGGACTCCAGTCCTTCTTCATCGTCCTCGTCGAAACGATCCAGAGATGCGCTGTCTATATCGAGCACGCCGAGCAGTTTACCCCAATTCAACAACGGGACGACAATTTCCGATCGCGACGCGGTATCGCACGCGATATGACCAGGAAATTCGCCGACATCTGGCACGCGAATCGTCTCACAGCGGGCAGCGACAGTGCCGCAAACGCCTTTCGCAAACGGGATGCGCACGCACGCTGGTTTTCCCTGAAAAGGGCCGAGAACTAATTCACTTCCTTCGACAGGTAGAATCCCACCCAATTCACGTCCGGCAACGAGTGGAACAAAAGCGAACAAGTATTCGCGGCATTCGCAACGAAATTAGACTCAGCGCCAATCAACCCTTGCAACTGCTCGCAAATACGTTGATAAAGAGCGAATTTCGATTTGGGCGGCTCAATGCGCTCAAGAGTATGCATTGATCAGTTAGTGTATCTCCACCGGCGAACGGCGCAACACCGCTTTAGCCGGTTCAAGTCAAACCATCGGCAGTTTCGCTGGGTGGCTTTAGCGACCGACCGAGCCCGGCGTGTTCAATCATCCGGAACGCAGCGCCCTGGCCCATCCAACGAGTTTCGCGCGGCAATGGCCACGTTCCGCAGGAAACCCTCGTACTTGGCGCGCTTTACAGGCGAGTTGCGAAAGCGCGAGCGAAACTCCTCCTGAGTTAGCGATGAAAGACGGCCAAGGTCCGGCGCCAAGTCCACCGGAAGAAATGCTTCCTCTGGCACCGTCGCTGAACGGCCATTCCATGGGCAAACGTCCTGGCAGATGTCGCAACCGAAGACATGGTTTCCGATTCGCGCTCTTCAGCTCCGGTGTGATGTCTCCACGCTTTTCTATGGTCACGTAGGAGATGCAGGCTCGCGCGTCCAGCCGCCAACCGCCATCGGGAGAGGAAAGCGATCGCTTCTGTCGGACACCCATCGATGCAGCGCGTGCAAGTGCCACAGCGATCCGGACCGGAGTGTCGGCGGGGACGGGAATGCGACAGTCAGTATCTCGCCCAAGAAAAACCACGAACCCTGCTCCTGGTTGTCAGGCAGGTGTTCTTGCCATCCAGCCGAGCCCGGCCAGGCGCGCATACGATCGTTCGAGCAGCGGCGCGGTATCCACGCAAATCTTCGATTCGAAGGGCTGATCGTGAACGCGCCCGATCTGGGGAACACAGCCGTGCGAGCATGCGGAGAAGCACGTCGTGATAATCGCGCCCCACGCGTAGCGTGACACCCAGCCGCGACCCGGTTCCTGGAATTCGGTCGAATAAGGCTGACGCATGTTGTACAGCTTGCCGACGCAGACGATGCTCTGCGCCGACGGCAGCATCGTGCGAGGATCGGCGCGCATATCGCCGCTGAGATAGGTCAAATAACCCATTTCGCCCGCAAACCTGCCGGACGCCACGCCTCAAAGCGGGCGAAGTCCCTATGCGGCACGGCGGCGGCGATGCCAGCCAGCTCGAAACCACATTCGCGGGCAAGGTTTTAACCTGTTCAGCGGTAATGCTCACAATGATTATTCGCGCGCAACCGACAGCCATCGTCCCTTGTTGCGCTCGTACTTTATTTTGAACTCGCCACTGCTCGAATTGCAGAAACGTATCGGTTCAGCGCGGCGATTCGCCATCTGGCGCTCAACAACATTTCCCTGCGTATTGGGCGTGGCGAGCATATCGCCATCCTCGGGCCGAACGGCAGCGGCAAGTCCACCCTGATCAAACTGCATTACCCGGGAATGTTATCCGTTAGCAGCGGGAACTCCAGATTTGAATTACTCGGTCGCCAGAATTGGAACATCTTCGATCTGCGAGCGCACCTGGGCATCGTCTCGAACGACCTGATGGCCCACTCCACCGGGACATCACCGGACGCGAACTCGTGCTCTCAGGGTTCTTCGGAACCGATCGGCATGTGGCCAAATCGTCATGTCACTTTCGACATGCGGGCGGCCGCACGAAGCGCGATGCTCCGGCTGGACGTGGCCCATCTGGCCGACCGTTGGACTCGACGAAGCTGTCGTCCGGCGAGGCGCGGCGGCTGCTGATTGCCCGCGCCTTGATTCACGATCCCGTATACCCTGCTGCTGGACGAGCCCACCACAAGTCTGGATCTCGCCGCCCAGCCGCGAGCTGAGAGAGCACCTGCAGGTCCTTGGCGCAAGGCGGGGTGACACTTCTGCTCGTGACTCACCATTTGGAGGAGATCATCCCCGAAATTGAGCGGGTCGTCCTGCTTCCAGTGGTGCTATTTTTTGCGGATGGCGCCGAAAGTCGCAAATCCTTACGGCCCAGCGACTTTCCACGCTTTTCGGGGTTCCGTTGAAGATCGGAAGCAAGAACAACGGGATTTACCGGGGGTGGTAAATCTCGCAGCGTAACTCTCTAAAGGCGGCTGCCATCTTTCTGAACGGCAACTTTTGATGGGCCATATTCCCATACAACCGCCGTTCGCTGCTGTTTAATTCGTTTTCGTTTTCAACGGGTTAGGAGCACCTTATACTGAGGTCGGGGAATCTGAGTATTCTTTGGGAGGGACATGAAGCTCAAAAGAGCATGCACAAACCAATCAAGTATTTTGAAAAGGCAGTTACCGCGGGCGCCAACGCCGCGTGGCAGGTGTTCGACGGCCTCAACCAGATCAAGCAGAACCCCTCCTTCACGCCGAAGTGGTCGGAAAAGCCGCTTCTGAAGAGCTATCAGAAAACAAAGCCCCCGCTGGGCTGGCCACGCGAAACCGATTCGCTGTGCCCCAAGTGCATTCCGGAGATCCGCCAGAGGATCGTCGACGGTGAAGTTGACTACAAAATCCTCCTGAACCAGCCCGTGGGCGAGATCAAGGCCAAGATCATCGAGCGCGATGGCAAGATCCTGATGGTGAAGGAGTGCCCGATCCACGGTCCGTTCGAAGACCTGATGTCGATCGATCCGGCATTCTCGAAGCATCTGGAAGACGTATTTCCGGGCCGAGATATCCGCGCCCACAACGACGAGAAACTGCACAATCACGGCACCAGCACGATCACGCATGGCCGCGGCTCGGTTCTGACGATCGACTTCACCAATCGCTGCAACATGATGTGCGACCCGTGCTTCATGGACGCGAACCAAGTCGGCTTCGTGCACGAATTGAGCTGGGAAGACATAAAGACGCTGCTCGATAACGCAATTTCCATCAAGCCGCGACGGCAGATGTCGGTGCAGTTTTCGGGTGGCGAGCCGACGCTTTCGCCCTACTTCCTGGATGCTGTGCGTTATGCCCGCAAAGTGGGCTACAACAGCGTGCAGGCTGCAACAAACGGCATCGAGTTCGCCAAGCGGCCGGAATTCTGCAAGGAAGCTGCGGAAGCCGGTCTGCGATATGCCTACCTGCAATTCGATGGCATCGGAAACGCCGCCAATTCGCACCGCGCCGTCGGCAATCTGTTCGATGTTAAGCTCCGCGCGATTGAGAATCTTTGGAGCAACGGCGTCGATATCGTTCCGGTGATCACGATCATAAACGGCGTCAACAACGAGCAGGTCGGCCACGTCGTCCAGTTTGCCCTCGACAATCCGAAGAAGATTCCGTTTCTTTCGTTTCAGCCGGTCTCATTTACGGGCCGCGACGAAGCTGTCACGGAAGAGCGTAGACAAGCGCAGCGTTACACGCTATCTCACCTTGCGCATGATGTGAAGACCCAAACCGGAATCGGCGAGCCCGTCCGCGATTGGTTCCCCATCAGCTTCATGAGCACGTTCTCCGATTTCGCAGACTTGGTCCATGGGCCAGCGGCCGATTGGGGACAGTTCAGCTGCGGCTGCCATCCGAACTGCGGCATCGGCATGGCGATAATGTGCGACAAGGAAACCAAGGAACACGTTCCCGTTACGGCGTTCCTGAATGCCGACCAGCTCGCTAAGGACATTGCGCGCATCAATGACGCCGCCCGCGGGCGCGAGCTTTCGGTTGTCGGCGTGACGCTGGCTCTGTTTCGCAACTACAATCCGTTCAAGCGCCCAAGCACTTCAGGCTCTGCGACCTGGTCCAAAATTCGACAAGTGCTTCGGCATGTCGAAGAGGGCGACCACAGGCGGCTACGGAAAGGTGACGGGCGACCGCACCATCGAGGACATCCAAAAGCGCCGTGCGGACCGTTGGAACTTCCTGTTCATCGCGGGTATGTGGTTCCAGGACCTGTTTAACTACGACTTCCGCCGCACGGAGCAGTGCATCATCCCCTACGCCACGCAGGAAGGCGAAATCTCCTTCTGCGCGTACAACACCGGCGTGGGCTGGCGGAACATCATCGAGAAGATGCACATGACTGCCACCCTCACGAAGTGGTACGAAGAGCAAGGGCCGTCACGAGATCTTTGCAGGTAATAAGGCGGTGCCGCTCTCCAGCAAGGAACACCATCTGGTGCTGGTGGAAGAGCACGTGAAAGCCGACCGTCAGCATGACCTGGAATTGAAGGGTATCGCCAAGACCGCGCGCGAAGAAAAGATGCGCGCGCGGGACGAAGCCCTGAAAAAGAAACTCGAAGACGAGAAGATGGCGCGGTTGTATCGCGAGCACATTCTCGGCGAAAAGAAGATCGACGGCTTCGTGCCACTCGATGGCCTGCTAACTTCCACCCCTGCGAAACCGGCGAAGTCGAAAAGCGGGAAGAAGTCGGCGCCATGGGAGATTAACGTAAAGTAAGGTCAATAGCCAAAGGGTTAAAAGCCAAAAGGCCTTAGGATTCGTGATCGCGAGGGCTTTTTTGTGTCTGAAACCGTTATTCGATTCGCGTGGGCGCTTTTTACGATTGCGCTTACGAGCAAAAGCTTCTTTAGTACGGCGCTTCTCTCCCGGTTTCAGGTAAAACGAGTGCCGCTTGATTTCCTTTACGATATCTTCCTGCTGAACCTTACGTTTGAAGCGGCGCAGCGCATTTTCAAGAGTTCTCCATCTTGAAAATGGACTTCTGCCAATTAGACTGTCACCACTTTCCGGTTCAACTCCTAGTGTAGCGCGGGCGCACCCTTTGCGCTAAGCAGTCTCGACTTGAGTCGAGAACTTCCGGCTCAGCACGTAATGGAGGCTAAAGAGCAAACCCGTATAGAAGAGATCGCCGAGGACGGTGTATCCGAAAAACGGCAATCCAGCGATGTAGCATGCCGTTAGTCCGGTTGGCGTGTGCGGGTAAAGGCCGCTCGATGCGACCCGAACGAGCAAAGTTCGTGATAGAAAAAAACTGCACACTCCCAAGAAGAGCTACAGAGCCGATGCGTCCGACTCCAGGATCGCCTCGCAGAAGCAGCCGCCCGAGCACAACACTGATTAGAAAGCATCCGTAAATAACGAAGGTGAACGATGTATAGGCGGGGTAACCGCCTTCCATCCAAGAGCGTATAGGATCAGTCAGCAGCATAGCTGCAAGAGGAACGAGATAGGCTTGCCAGCCTCGCAACTTAGCGCCGCCAAATAATGCCACGCCGCCAACCGGACTAAAGTTCGGCGGATGCGGGACGAGCCGAAGTAGAGCGGCCGCCACAGTCAATGTAAACGCCAACGGCTGAAATCCGGTCTTCTTCCGATCCATAACTCGTCCAAGTATAACGGAGCAATGAGGCATATACCAGTTTCCGGCCGGTCGCTAGCGGGGAAACTGTCTTCGACGGCTATTTCGTGAAGCTCCTCTCTGTGTGCCTTCCGGCTTGATCGCGCCGATTGTTCTATTCGACGCCAAACCAGAAATCCAATTGCCGGCAGGAGAACGCCTGCAAGGAACCAAGCGAGCTTCAGAGAACGGCTTTGGGCCATTGCACTTCCCTTCCCCCCATGGATGTATATCCTTTCACAATTGCTACAACGCGAAGACGCGAAACTCCGGGCAGCGGAGCAGGGTCGTATTGATAGGAGTGCATATGGCTTCAACGGTTTGGCGAGGATACATCACTTTTGGCCTGATCTCGATTCCAGTGCGTTTATTTCGCGCAGCACGCGCCGAGCGCGTCGGTTTACGCCGGTTATACCGAGCCGAAGATCGGGCAGAGTCCGAACCTGAAATTGTGCCTGACACCCAGCCTGAACGCAGCCTGAAAGCTGTTCCACCGAGATCGGGGACAGCGCTAGTTGCGGCCGAAGCCGAGATCGCTCCAGCGAAGCTGCCATACCTTGCACCTGTCGAACAGGTTTCTGTACGGAAGGGCTCCGACGAACCACTGCCGGCGAAGTCGGTCGTTAAGGGGTATGAATACGAAAAAGACCGGTTCGTCGTTCTGGAGGCGGAGGAACTGAAGAGCCTGGCCCCAAAAACATCGACGGCCATGGAGATACAGGAGTTCGTAGAACTGGCGAGCATCGATCCGGTTTATTTCGAGACGTCTTATTACGTAACGCCCGAAGAGGCCGGTGAGAAGTCATATGCGTTGCTTTACCGATCGATGCAAACGATCGGCCTAGTTGCAATTGCGCAATTTGCGATGCACAATCGAGAGCACATTGTGGTGCTGCGGCCAGGGCGGCGGGGAATGCTGGCACATACTATGTTCTTCATTTCCGAGGTACGCGGGGAAGAAGAGTGACAGCGGACACGAGCGCGGTAAAGCCCAGGAACTCACGTTAGCGGAGACTTTGATCCGCTCGTTGACGGCGCCGTTTCAGCCGGAGAAGTACAGGGATGCGTACCGGGAGAGGCTCGAGTCGATGATTGCGAGTAAGGTCAAAGGTCAGCCGGTTCCTGTGAATGTGCCTGCGGCGCGATCGGGAGAGGTGGTGGACATTGCCGATGCGTTGCGCAGGAGCTTAGCTAATTTGAAGAAGCCCGTGCAATCCGCCGAAGCCGAGACAACACCGGCCATCGAACCTAAGCGCAAACGCAGCACCACTAGAACCACGGCGGGTTAAGTCTTTGCATTCGCAATCGGTGTCCAATATTCATTCAGGGTTTCCAGAAACTGGCCGAAGTGATCTTCAGGGGCCAGAAACGCCCCAAAACCAGGAGGAACAACAAACTTGAACTTTTTAAGCTACATCATTCATGCCTTGCAGTGCATCTGGAGCGCGGAGGAAAGAGCAGGAAACAAAGCTTCGAACAGAACAGGAGAACCCGCCAACGCGTGAGCGCCGGCGGGTTTTTTAATGACCCGTCTGCTGCGGCTTCGTAGGTGATGGCGGAACGGCACGGAGATAGCGAATAATCCCTCGCGAGTCGCGCATCCAGTGTTGAACGACGAATACCGCCTTAAAGCTGGAGTTTGACGCGGGATTCGAACTCGCCATGCCGGAGCTCTTCTCTTGAAGCGAGAGAGGCTGCAGCGATCCATCGTCGACTTTAATGGCAGCGTATTTAGCACCCCGAGTTTCGTCGGCAGGCCACGTGAGGGCAACGCCGCTATCGTCACTCCGAACGGATATGGGAATTAGGGGCGCAGGGAGCGAACGGTAGCTCCAATAACCGACGGCGCAGCCGAGCACCGCCGCAATAAACAAGATGAAGGCAAGCCGAAGGTGGTATGTCTTAGCGTCGGATTCATAGGTGTCGGTTTCCGCTCGCTCTTCCAAAGCGCGGCGCCGACGCCATCCCGTTTCCGCCAAAGCCGGCAATCTCTGCGGCTTCGGTATGGTTGCCAAAGCTGTGACGGTTTCCGAGTCGCTTGTTTGCTCACTTTCAGCAGCAACTTCCGGCGGAGGTGGATTAGAACGGGGGCGAGTCACTGCATGCCGATTGCGCTCCGCGGCCGGCTCGGAATCGATCGGCTTTGGTTTCGTGGTTT
>CAWJUL010000002.1:0-124482 GCA_963846045.1 Terriglobia bacterium
CGGGACTTGCTCGTTTTACCAAACAAACCCAATTCTCGCCGGGTGGCGCTGCCACTGCATATTGGTTCCGCAGTGGCGTTGCAACTTGTAGTTGCCCGTCAATAACTATTAATTGTCAAAGAACCTAAAATTTTTCCAGCGTTCACGTTCAGCGAACGACAGGAGACAACATTCGATAAATTACCAAATGTTTTCTTTTGTCTTCCGCATGGTCACAGCGATGTTGGTGGGCCTGGGTAGACTCGAACTACCGACCTCACCCTTATCAGGGGTGCGCTCTAACCACCTGAGCTACAGGCCCAGTGCGCGGGTGCGCTTTTGCGAAACAAACCCAAACTGGTAGGCCTAGACTCGAAAGCAAACCTACACCGACCTCACCGTCACATTACCTTGCGCTCTGGCCTGACGCCAACGCGCGGGGTGCGCAAACTGGTGGAGCTGGTCGGGATCGAACCGGCGACCTCCTGAATGCAAATCAGGCGCTCTCCCAGCTGAGCTACAGCCCCTAATTAAAAATAATCGAGGCCGATTGGACGCGGATAGCTTGCGACCAGCGCAAAGCCATCAGAAGCAAATCAAACTTTTCAAGTGGAGAATCCGGAGTCGAGAGCAGCCTCGGAAAGAGACGCTCGTTTGGACTGGAAAGGCTGCCACTTACTACCCCTTGCTTACGCGCGGGGCTCTGTTAAGAATTCAGTGACTCCAGCCACTTTCTCTCTTAGAAAGGAGGTGATCCAGCCGCAGGTTCTCCTACGGCTACCTTGTTACGACTTCACCCCAATCATGAATCATACCTTGGACCGCTGCCTCCCTTGCGGGTTGGCGTGCAGGCTTCTAGTACAATCCACTTTCGTGATGTGACGGGCGGTGTGTACAAGGCCCGGGAACGTATTCACGGCATCGTTCTGATATGCCATTACTAGCGATTCCAGCTTCATGCAGGCGGGTTGCAGCCTGCAATCCGAACTGAGAACGGTTTTTTGCGATTGGCTCCCCCTCGCGGGTTAGCAGCGCTTTGTACCGCCCATTGTAGCACGTGTGTAGCCCTGGACATAAAGGCCATGATGACTTGACGTCATCCCCACCTTCCTCCAACTTATCGCTGGCGGTCTCCTGAGAGTGCACCTTTTAAGGGGTTAGCAACACAGGACAAGGGTTGCGCTCGTTGCGGGACTTAACCCAACATCTCACGACACGAGCTGACGACAGCCATGCAGCACCTCGACTCCAGCCCCTTGCGGGGAAGGCGATATTTCTACCACCGATCTGAAGCCGTTCGAGCCCAGGTAAGGTTCTTCGCGTTGCGTCGAATTAAACCACATGCTCCACCGCTTGTGCGGGCCCCCGTCAATTCCTTTGAGTTTCAGCCTTGCGACCGTACTCCCCAGGCGGCATACTTAACGCGTTAGCTCCGGCACCGACCAACTGAATGGCCGACACCAAGTATGCATCGTTTAGGGCGTGGACTACCAGGGTATCTAATCCTGTTTGCTACCCACGCTTTCGTGTCTCAGCGTCAGCAATGGTCCAGAAAGCCGTCTACACCGCAGGTGTTCCTCCTGATATCTACGCATTTCACCGCTACACCAGGAATTCCGCTTTCCTCTCCCACGCTCGAGCACTCCAGTTTCCGGCGCACCCTCCCAGTTAAGCCAGGAGATTTCACACCGAACTTAGAGCACCGCCTACACACTCTTTACGCCCAGTAATTCCGAACAACGCTCGCTGCCTACGTATTACCGCGGCTGCTGGCACGTAGTTAGCCGCAGCTTCTTCTTCAGGTACCGTCATTATCGTCCCTGCCGAAAGAGCTTTACACCCCGAAGGGCTTCATCGCTCACGCGGCGTCGCTGCATCAGAGTTGCCTCCATTGTGCAAGATTCCCCACTGCTGCCTCCCGTAGGAGTCTGGCCCGTGTTTCAGTGCCAGTGTGGCCGTGTGCCCTCTCAGGCCGGCTACCGATCGTCGCCTTGGTGGGCCGTTACCTCACCAACTAGCTAATCGGCCGCGGGCTCCTCTCTCAGCGCATTGCTGCTTTCCCTTCACAGGATTATGCGGTATTAGCCCCGGTTTCCCAGGGTTATTCCCCACTAAGAGGCAGATCACCCACGTGTTACTCACCCGTACGCCGCTTTACTCATGGATTGCTCCACTTTCTCGCTCGACTTGCATGTGTTAAGCGCGCCGCCAGCGTTGATTCTGAGCCGGGATCAAACTCTCGTTTGATCTTGGTTTTGACAGTACATCGGAAAACCCACCTAATTTGGGCGGGCACCCTCTGCACTGTGCTTTTTTGGAGCAGACCCCACCAAAGGCGGGATCCATATATCGCTCCGGCTTTTACTCAAAAAGTCTGACGAATTACTTCATTGCGTCCAACCAGATTGTCAAACAACTGCGCAGCCATCGAACGATAACGGATTGCTCCGCAAGATCCGATGCTGCCGGCCTCGAAAGCCGTTTGAGCAAACACCGCTCGGCTTACTCCTTTCAGCGCGAACGGGTTTGCCCAGAAACTGTCGGGATAAACCCTGAACTCGGTAGTTTGGAATTAACTCAGGACTGCTTGAGAAGTGCTATGGAGTCCAAATCGATTCGGTATAGACACCGAACCGGATTTACTACCTTACCAGGCGATCTCTACATCGCCCATCTGATACCCTATCAAACCTTACCGACTCTTGCAAGAGACTTTTCAGTCTTTCTTTCTTCGAGTCGGTTCACCGCTTAGCTCTCGCTTTCGGCGACAAGTTCAGAATAACAGAGCACCCTACCCCCTGCAAGCCGAAGACGGATATGTTCCTGTGGAAAGTGGAAATCAGCTGGTTGGCTTTGTCGTTTCAGCATCTTACGCAGCCAGACGGCCCGGACTGGACGGCATTTCCTCCGCTTTTCCACTGCGTTGGCTTAAGAAGTCAGGCGCTGCCGATACCCTAGCGCGAACAGAATCAGCATGTGGGCCTGCAAAATTTCGTTCTGAACGGATCGAATATGGGCTAAGACGGAAAGCGGCTCAGCGGACCGCTGCGCCCCGAGATTCGCGAGTTCCGTTAAGGACGTGAACGAATCGAATGTGTAGGCCTGGTTTTCCGGATGCATTTTGACGCCATCGGCAAAGAGCTGTTCGCCCAAGCCGAATGCTTTGGCCAGCAGGAACTCGGCATCTTTCTCTCGATGAACGTCAAAATAAAGCGCCATGAGCCAGGCTATCAGGCGCAGCTTACCGTCACTCGGTTCGGCATTGGAAGCAATTTTTTGAAGAGCATCGATTGAGGATGAATCCTGCCCTTTGAGATTTGCCAGCGCCAGCTCGACCATGCCGGTGGCCCGGATGAGAGGGTCGCCAATGGAGTCCAGGATATGCCGCGCCTCGACTGGATTCTGCCCGGACAGGCGTTCTACTTGAAGCAGGCGCGATTCGTCCATAGCGGATGAACGAGCGGGGGTGGAATCCTGCATTGAACTGCCGCCGCTTTGAGCCGGCGCAACGGTTGCGGACACCGCCACGAAATTGCCTAAGGCTTCCGTTTTCGACAGGCCCGCGCCGCCGAGATACTTCTCTTCCAGTTGCCGCGCCCAGCGGCTATCGATGGATCGAACAACAGGCAGCAGCCGGTAGACGAGATACTCCGATTCCGAATCGAAATGCACGGTGGCTTTGTCGGTTCTGGCTTCGAACTGGAGGCGGGAGCCGCTCTTATCCGCTTTGGTTTTTCTATGGACGAGAGGACTTGTTCAACTCCATAGCGCAAGGCAGAAGGGGACACGGCGTCCTGAGTTGCAACCAGAAGCTTGACCACGTCTGCGTTCGTGGTTTCAAAACCCGGATCCCTTGAAACAAAGCTGACGGCAGCAATGAACAGTTCATCGGCATCGTCCGGGCGCTTTTTGGCGGTCTCAACGATAATGGGCGCGACTGCCACGTAGGGATATTGGCCGGTCGAACCCAGCCAGTCGGATAGATCGGCAATTTGCGCCAACGCCTTCGCTCCGCTCGTCTTTTCCAGCGCAGGGAAGATCAGTCGGGTTCCGAACGTGCGAATGTCTTCGCGCAGAAGCGGCCATGCAATCCCCGGGGATCGGTGTTCCGCGATTAATGGTGATGCGAATCTACGGGTTGTCAACTGATGAAGCGACAATCTTGCCCGACCCCCAGTCAGTCATTTTTCTCTGCGATCAGTAGCTTTTCCGGCGCTTTCTCCAGAACCCAATCGGTAATCCGCTGATAAAACAAACCGAGAAGTCCCACCCCATGGATGGAAGGACACGATTGAAGTCCCAACCAACAGGCCGGGTGTGCCCGAGATCAAAATCCCAGCCACCATTACCCCTGCGAAGAGTAGCCCGCCTACAATGCCGAACTCGATGCATGACTGAATCGGCTCTGGAAGCTTGGGACGGGTATAGTCGACAGCCTTGCGGAATGCATTGTCGGACTTCCACACCACGATTATCGACACCACAATGCTAATGAGGACGGTTAAAATCGAGAGGGAAGCAGCGGTGCTCCCGGGTAGCGCTGTGGCAGACCGACCGGAATTAATGCTTCGAGTTGCCCCAAACACAACTAAGAGCATGACAATCAGAAACAAGATGAGGCCAATAACTAGCCGTACAGGTGAGAAAGCCGGGGTCCGGTGCAGGTTCGTGACCCACTGTGCCGTAGGTTGAGAACATACCGTGTTCTGGACACATCGTAGCTTCTGGCTCGCACCGCTCATTATCGCGGCCATTTTGGGGTTGTTGGCCCTGCTCTTCTCGCGTGGATGGCTGCACGCCGTCTACAAGCGCGAGTTGCGCGAGTCGAGGCGCGAGCGGCTCTTCCTGGGTTCACTCGGCTTCCTTATAACCGCGCTCGTGGTGCGCGGAATTACGCTTGCGATTCATCACGATGTCGGCCCGTTCCACAACGTAACCATGCACGGGCGGCACATCCATCACATGGTCTGGGGCATTCTACTGCTTTTGCTGGTCGGCTACTTGTGGCTGATGGAGATTGGCACCGGGGAACCTGGGAGCTCGCCGTGGGTGGGGCGGATGACCTCAATGCTTTACGGCGTGGCGGCAGCCCTGATTCTGGATGAATTTGCCCTCTGGCTCAATCTGAGCGATGTGTATTGGCAGCGCCAGGGCCGTGAAAGTTATGAGGCGATGGCGTTGTTTGGAGGGGTTCTGGCGACCGGGCTATTCGGTGCAAGGCTGTTTGGGGGATTGGTGCGCGAGGCGTTCGGGGCTTCTAAGGCTCCTCAGCGCTAAGCGACCGTCTGTAAGGAACGGCCCTGTGCTGAAGAGCGGCAGAGCAGATACGGACTGCACGAACCTCCGCCGACAGGAGTACATCACTTCCGCGGCTTACGCCGTCAGCACCGCTTCGGGCTGCTCTGCCGAAAAGTACACGCAATCCGGATGGTGAAACACGAGCGCGGAAACGCTCGCTTCGGGCTCCATCATGACGCCTTCGGTGAGGTGAACACCGATGTCTTCGGGCCGCAGCAGGGCGAACAGTTTGGTCTGGTCTTCGAGGTTCGGGCAGGCCGGATAACCAAAGCTATACCGCTTGCCGCGATAACGCGACGTAAATCGTTCTTGCATAGTAAGCGAGGGCGGGTCCGGGAAGCCCCAGTCTTCGCGGATGCGGCGATGCAGCCATTCCGCAGCCGCCTCGGCACTTTCTATCCCGAGAGCCTGCAGCGCATGCGCCTTGAAGTATTCGCCCTTGTGCTTGGCTTCTTCCGAATGCGCAATGACCCCTTCGCCTGCGGTCACCACCAGCAGCGCGATGTGATCCCGGTGGCCGTCCCGCGGATCGAGGACGAAGTCACTAAGGCTAAGACCGTCTGACTTCGCCTGACGCCCAAATTGGAAGCTCTCGACCGGCGAGGAAGCCCCCGGCGCAAACAGATGAAGCGAGTTTCCTTCCCGTTCGGCTTCGAAGAACTGCCAGACTGCCCGCACCTTCATAAAAGTTGCAGCTTCCCGTTTTACGTCTTCCAGGGCATGGAACAGTTCCAATGCTTTGGGTTCGCGATCGGCTAGTTGCTTTTCAAATTGGCCCTTGTAACCTAAATGCCGTCCGTACAGCATGAAGGGATTGATGTAGCTCCAAACTTCGGGCAGGTTTGGAACTGTTCGGAAGCGGCGGTCCAGATAAGGCGCGGGCGGGATGGGAATATCGGTGTGAATCTTCGGGCTTCGATGCCCGGCCTCAGCAATGTTTTTCGGCTCGCTCGGCCGCGTCTCCGCAATCGTCTCAAGGATGTTTGCCGCTGCAAGAAGCTCGCTGCGCCGCTCGGGGTCCATGATTTCGTTCATGAGCCTGAGCCCCGTCATTGCATCTTTTGCGTAGAGCACAGGAGCGGTGTAGGCCGGTGCGATTTTTGTTTTGGTGAAGCGCTCCGAAAGCGCGGCGCCTCCCACCAGCAGGGGAACGTTGATAGCGGCGTCTTTCAGATCCGTCGCCGTAATCACCATTTGCTGAGTGCTCTTGACCAGCAAGCCCGATAGCCCGATCGCGTCCGGTTTGTGACGCTGGCAGGCCTGGATCAGCGCTTCCGGCGGGACCTTAATGCCGAGATTGACGACCTGGTAGCCATTGTTGCTGAGAATGATCTCGACAAGATTCTTGCCGATGTCGTGAACGTCGCCTTTCACGGTGGCCAGGACGATCTTGCCGCGCGCCGCCGTCTCCGACTTCTCCATGAACTGCTCCAGATGGTTCACGGCAGCCTTCATGGCCTCGGCAGACTGCAACACTTCGGCAACAATCAACTCATTGTTATTGAACAATCGCCCGACTTCCGTCATGCCGGCCATCAAGGGACCGTTGATGATGTCGAGCGGGGCGGCGCCCTCGTTCCGCTTGAGATCGAGATCGGGAATGAGTCCGTCTTTCGTGCCCTCAATGATGTAGTTCGCCAGGCGCTCGTCGAGGGGCAGGTCGGCGGCCTTCTTCTTTTCTTTCTTGGCCGCTCCGCGGAAGTGCTCGGCGATGGCGCCGATATGAAATTGGTTGACGGCCATCTTTTGCTCGCGCGATTGCTGCCGCCAATCGTCCGGAACAGCGTCGAAGATTGCAGCGATGATCGACGGGAACATTCACCGGCGGCGTGTTGAACAGCAGCGCTTCGGCGAGCCGGCGCTCCTCTTCCGGAATGGAAGCGAAGCGCTCCAGCTTTTCAGCGTTTACAATCGCCAGATCGAGACCGGCTTTCGTGCAGTAGTACAGAAACACGGAGTTGACCACTTCGCGGGCGGAAGCGGGCAGACCAAAGGAGATGTTAGAGATGCCGAGAACCGTCTTGACGAACGGTATCTGTTGCTTGATCAGCCGAATGGCCTCGATAGTCTCGACGGCGCCGCCGATGTAGTTCTCGTCGCCGGTAGCGCAAGGGAAAACGAGCGGATCGATGATGACGTCTTCGGGCGGAATGCCGTATTTCGTGGTCAGAAGGTCGACGGACCGCTGAGCGACAGCGAGTTTGCGTTCACGCGTAAATGCCTGGGCTTGCACCGGATCTTCGTCAATGCAGCCAACAACCAGCGCCGCACCATAGGCGCGGGCGAGCGGGCAAACCTTCTCAAACTTCTCTTCGCCGTCCTCCAGATTGATGGAGTTGATGATGCTCTTGCCTTGCGAATACGTCAGGGCAAATTCGATAGAGCGCGGATCGGTGGTATCGATCATCATCGGCGCTTTGATCTTGCGGATGAGCTTTTCGTAGAAGGGCGGAATGTCCTTCATCTCATCGCGATCGCTTGATTGCAGGCAGACGTCGACGATATGCGCGCCATTACGGATTTGCCAGCGTGCAATTTCGGTTGCCTCGTCCCATTTCTCGTCCGCCACCATGTTCTTGAACAGGCGCGAACCGATCACGTTTGTCCGTTCACCGACGATTAAAGGGCGATTGCTGTCGTCGGCTTCGACCACTTCGATACCGGAGAAATAGGTCCGGTGCGTCGGCTCCTTCTGCTGCCGTGGGCGCTTGCCTTGAACCATCTGCGCCATGGCGCGAATATGATCGGGCCGCGTTCCGCAGCACCCGCCAACGATGTTCAGCCAGCCGTGATCGATGAAGCGCTCGATTTGGGCGGCGAGACTGGCGGGCGTCTCCAGGTATTTGCCTTCTTCATCGGGCAGCCCGGCGTTCGGATAGCAGGAGACGTGCGTGGTGGCGAGTTCGTGCAGCGAACGGATGTGATCCGTCATGAACTCCGGGCCCGTAGCGCAATTGAGCCCTACGGCCAGCAGAGGAGCGTGGGCCACCGATGTATAGAATGCGTCGGCGGTTTGTCCGGCGAGCATCGTGCCGGTCGCCTCAATCGTGCCGGATACTATCGTGGGAACCGAAAAGTTCACCTCGCTAGCTAAATGGTTAATGGCCAGCAAGCCTGCCTTGACCGTGCGCGTGTCGTTGCAGGTTTCGAGCAGCAGAATGTCCGCGCCGCCGTCGAACAGCCCTTTCGCCTGCTGGTAGTAAGTCTCTATCAGCTCAGGAAAAGTCACGCCGCCACTGACCGTAATGGCTTTGGTGGTTGGGCCCAGCGAGCCGGCTACGAAACGAGGCCGCAGTGTCGTCGAAGCCGCAGCGGCGGCCTGCCGCGCTAATTGCGCGGCTGCGAAACTCAGATCATAGGAGCGGTCGGCGATCCCGAATTCGGCCAGAACCAAACTGGAACTGCCGAAAGTGTTCGTTTCGACGATGTCGGAACCCGCGTCGTAGTACGCGCGATGGATGTCCAGGATAACGTCAGGCCGAGTGGCGACGAGGTTCTCATTGCAGCCTTCGAGCGCCGGACCGCCGAAATCCTCGGCGGTAAGCCGGCGATCCTGCAGCATGGTGCCCATTGCTCCATCGAGCACGAGCACACGAGTGGCTAACGCGTCGTAGAGTGCCTGGAGACGCAGCTTGCGTTCGTCGATGTCGTGAGCGCTCATGAAGGTAGCGAGTACCTTCATTCTACCGGCGAAACGCGGATATAGCTTCTGGCGGGAAGCGGATAGCGATATGCGCGATTAAACGAAGCTACTCAACCGTTGAAGCAGCAAGTGACTCAGGCTCTTCGCCCTCATCTTCCGACTTTTCGGCGGGCGTTACTTCGCGGGCGCGAGCTGCGAAGCTGGCCCCGGAAGCGGCATCGGCCTCGCCAGTGATCGTATTATTCTGTCCATCAGGCCCTTTTTGTGCCATTGTGTGTCTCCTCTGAGAAAGCCTTTATGCAAGGCAGATACCACTCTACTGCTTATCGCGAGTTTTGAACAGTTCAACGTCCGATCCCGGAACCGACCGCAGGCAAGCCAGCCGGTCGCCCGATGGCGACCAGGAGAAGGCAGCAATGGTCTGATCCTCAAACCGGGTCAACTGTGAGGGCGCCGAGCCGTCCAGCGGGAACCGCCAAAGATTCGAAACGCCTTTCGCGTCGGTGATGGCACTTACCAGCGCGTCCCCGGCGGGTGACCAGGTAAACGGTTTCGCTGCTCCCGCAATGGCGTGCGGCGCCCCACTGCTACCGAAAGGAACAACAGTCACGGCCCATTTGTCGGTAACCGAGTCATGCAGAAAACAGGCTATGGCCTTGCCATCGGGTGAGATCTGCGGCCATTCCGCGTAACTCACCACTTGCACCGGAGAGCCGCCTTCAGCGGGAATTTTGAGGAGGTCCGGCACATGCTCAAGCTGCCAGGAGGTGTAAACGATCCATTTGCCATCGGGCGATACGGACGGATGCACGTCGTCGTTCGCTCCATAGGTGAGTTGACGCAGTTTGTTGTTATCGGCGTCGAAGCGCCAGATATGGAATTGGCCGGAGCGGTTCGAGCTGAAAACGACCGCTTTGCCGGTACTGCCCGGAATGACTGCCGCATCCTGCTCCACGCACCGCTCATTTGTGAAAGGCGAGAAGGACTGGCCCTCGGCGTCCCACACACCTAAATTCGGGTAACCATTCCCGCCGCGGCGGGAATTGACGATCAGGTGATTTGCGTCGGCCCAAGCCAGCGACGGATTCAATTCCAGTTCGCCTCGAATTGTGCCGCTTACGCGCGCGAAGTCGTGGTGCTGAGAGACCCAGACGACGGCTTTAGAATCCTCTTTGATGGCCGCCATTTCACCGCTCTCAGAGGACAGGCTGACTTCTCTGTAAGCGGCAAGATCGTTGGTGAGTAGATGATCCTCACCGCCTGAAACGGAGATCTGATGCAATTGGAACCGCTGTTCCGGATGGCTGAACGTGCTTACGCCACTAACGATCAGCGACTTGCCGTCGGCGGTCCATTGCGGCTGGCCGGCAGCCCGCCAATCTGGAATAAAACGGCGGGATTCGGAACCGTCCAGGCCGACGAGATCGAGAAACGCCTGACCGGAGCTATGCGGGCTGTCTTTGAAGAGGAAAACAGCGATGTGCTTGCCATCGGGGGACCAGACGGGCTGGCGGAATAACAGCGCGTCGGCAACGGATATTAGCTGCCGCATGCTTTGTCCATCGACGCTCGACACCATTAGACGGCTGAGCCTGCGGCCTGCTTCCCGGCCTGCGCCGGTTTCGTAACGTACGAAGGCGAACTGGTCCCGAGAGGGCGAGAACGAAATGGGGCCGTCCACGTCGGTGACAAGCGGATTGGGCGAGCGCGCACCCAGAACGGGAACCACATACAGCCGCCCCATATACGCTTCATCCTTCTCAACCACGTATAGTCTTTGGCTGTCTGGCGAAAACGTGAGGCCGTGGTAGTTTACCTTGCGCGGGAGAATTTTGGGCTGATCCGTTAGCGAGTCAATCTGCGTCAAGTGCAACGCCTGCTGGCCGTCCGGTTCACCCACGCTATAGGCGAGATATTTGCCGTCCGGCGACATCACAGCAAGGCGGGTGCGGCCGCTGAAAGTGAGTTGCCGCAAGGGCGACAATTGCAGCCAGTGCGGCTGACGCATGCGCCACCACGCGAAGGCGCAGGCAAACAGGACAATCGTCGCCGCCAAAACGAGCAGCGCCGGTTTGAGGCGAATACCCGTGGGTGAACTCTGCACGGCCGGGCGGAGATGGCTGCGCGGCGCCGTCGGACCGGATATTGCCTGAAGCGCGTGAAGCATCTCTGCCGCACTCGCATACCGATCCTCTGGCTTCTTGGCAAGCGCGTGCGTGACAATCTCGCAAACGGCCGGCGGGATAGTTGCAACTGTAGACAGTTCCGGCAGCGGCTGGTCTTGGATAGCAACCAATACGTGCCCAAGAGTCGGGCCTTCGAACGGCCGGCGTCCGGCGACCATCTCGTAAAGGACAATCCCGAGGCTCCAGAGATCCGTGCGAGGGTCGAGTTCCTCGCCGCGGGCCTGCTCCGGAGACATGTAATCCGCAGTGCCCAGAGTAGAGCCCGGACGCGTAAGGCCGGAATCCGTTTCGGCAAGTCTGGTGATCTTGGCGAGCCCGAAATCGATCACTTTGACATAGCCATCCGGCCGCAGCATGATGTTGCTCGGCTTTAGATCGCGATGGATCACACCGGCGGTGTGCGCCGCGCTTAACGCCGATGCAATCTGGATGGCAATATCGACGGGCGAATAGGCACCCGCCGTGTTCTGGTCCATCACGGCGCGAAGTGTAATGCCGTCCACGAACTCGCTGACGATAAACGGCTCGCCATCGGCCTGGCCGACGTCGTAGATGGTCAGAATGTTCGGATGATTCAGTGCGGATGCGGCCTGCGCTTCTTGTTGGAGGCGCTGCAGACTGATATAGTCGGCTGCCAATTCCGAAGGCAGGAACTTCAGAGCGACGTAGCGCTCCAGCCGAGTATCGATGGCCAGATAGACCTGGCCCATACCGCCCGCTCCCAGGCGGCGGATGATCCGATACACGCCAAACAGCCGGCCTGTGCGTGTGTCGGGCGTTGCAACAGTTTGGGCCTCTTGCGCACGCGGCTGCGAGTCACCTCGGCGCGCGATGCGCGTAAGTGTCTTATTGAGTTCGTCGCCCATGTTTGGCATAAGCCGCTAGCGAACGGAAGTGCCGGGGTAGTATGTTCGATTGTCGCTCAAACAGCGGCAAAGACGCGAGCCGGGGTGTGAACGGTCAGGCTTTAACGTGCAGACTGTTATGGATTGCGTACAACGCGAGTTCGAGACGGTCGGAAACGCCAAGCTTGTCAAAGACGTTGTGAAGATGATTTTTTACGGTCTGTTCCGTGATGAACATCTTCTCCGCTATCTCTTTGTTCTTGTAGCCTTGGGCGATTAAGATAATGATCTCCCGCTCGCGCTGGCTGAGTTGCGCACGCTCGCGCGTCACTTTGCCGTTTAGATTGGGCGGCGAGAATTCACCGGGAGACACAAAACTACGGAACACCGCTGCCGTGGTGTTCGAATCAAGCCAGATTTCGCCCTGATGTACCTTCTGGATACTCTTCTCGATCATGTTGACGGAGGCGTCCTTGTGAAGGATGCCCGCGCAACCGAGCTTCATAGCTTCGACAAGGTCTTCCTTGTTTTCAGTGGAAGTAAACAGGATTACTCGTATTTGCGAAGCCCGGGTCTGAATGCTACGCAGAATCGTGAAGCCATCCACCCGAGGCATCTTGAGATCCAGAAGGACGACGTCGGGCCTGTTTTCGATAATCTTATCGATTGCTTCCATGCCGTCGGAAGCTTCGCCTATGACCTCGATCCCTGGGCGCTGATTCAGGATGCCTTTCAGCCCCTCCAGCACAATCGGATGCGCGTCAGCTATGAAAACACGTATCGGTGTTGTTGCCATCCATTACTTACCAAACGTTAGCCGAGCACGCACAATGCATATTCCAAGCGTGCTTAGAACATTACCGCCGTTTCCGGGTTATAGTGTCAACCCGGTCATCTGTGTTGCAACTTGACGACCGCTTAAGCCCGGAATGCCCAACTAGAGTACTATTCGGCGTGAAACCAAAGTTTGTTAGTTTTTCCTCCAATTAACCGGCCTAACGTCCCCTCTATTTATACTAGACGGCCAGTCACATAAAATAGCTTACGTGCGCAAACTGTCTATCAGGGACATCGATCTGGCAAATAAGACTGTTTTTATTCGGGTCGATTTCAATGTTCCGCTGGCGAATAGTGGCCAGGAAATAACAAGCGACAAGCGGATTCGAGCTTCTTTACCGACTATTCAATACGCCATTGAACATGGCGCCGGTGTGATTTTGGCAAGTCACTTGGGGCGCCCGAAAGGGAAAAAAAATCCGGAGATGAGCTTAGGCCCCATAGCAAAACGGCTCAGTGAACTGTTAGCCAGGCCGGTCAAGATGGCCCCCGACTGCATCGGAGCCGAGACGCTAAGTCTCAAACCCGCGTCCGGCGAGATCCTGCTGGTTGAAAATCTGAGATTCCATCCGGGAGAAGAGGCAAACGATGCCGATTTCTCGCGCAAGCTCGCCGCTTTAGCGGATGTGTACGTCAACGATGCTTTCGGCTCGGCGCACCGGGCCCATGCTTCGACAGTCGGCATCGCGTCGCATTTGCCCGTCGCTGCCGCAGGCCTGCTTTTGGATCGGGAGCTGGAATGGCTAACGCGCGTGACTCAGAATCCGGCGCGGCCCTGCATTGCGCTGCTTGGCGGCGCCAAGGTGTCGGACAAGATTGAAGTCATTCAGAATCTCATCAAAGTGGTGGACACGTTGCTGATTGGCGGCGCCATGGCGTATACCTTCATGCGTGCGAAGAACGAGTCCACAGGCAAATCGCTGGTGGAGCAAGACAAGGTTGTGCTAGCCCGGCAGCTTCTGGATTCTTCGAAAGGGAAAATCATGCTGCCGATCGACCATGTCGTTGTGCGGCAGGTGAAACCCGGAGTTGAGAGTCAGATCGTAACTGCGATCGGACCCGAGGAAATCGCGGTCGATATCGGCCCAAAGACGGTGGAACAATACGCTCGTGTGATCCGCGAAGCCAAAACCATTATTTGGAATGGCCCCATGGGCATCTTCGAGATGCTGCCTTTCGACAAAGGCACTGTGGAACTGGCCAAAGCCGTCGCCGAGTCAGGCGCGGTCTCGGTGGTAGGAGGCGGGGATTCCGAAAAAGCGATTAAGAGTGCCGGCGTTTCCGACAAAATTTCGCACGTCTCCACCGGCGGCGGCGCATCGCTGGAATTCTTGGCTGGTCTCGATCTGCCCGGTGTCGCTGCGTTGAACGATAAACCAGCGTCGGCTTAGCTACTTCAACTTCGCTATTCCACCGGCGGCAATGGGCGATCGCTGGGCAACAGTAATATGTTCCAGCGCCCGGGGGAACCGCCGGGCAAACTGACTTGATAGCCGGTGTTGAGCTTTGGATCCGGCACATAGTAGTCTGTGCTAATCACCTGCGCTCCGCTAATCAGCGCAGCGCGCCAGCGCGTGTAATCGTTCTTTCGCGCCTCCACCGTATCTGCGTCAGCTCGCGTCCGAACGTAATAGCCCGACCGCACCAAATACTGAATATAAGCCCAATCCTGTTTGGGCTCGTTCACAATCCGGAAGGCTGCTTCGGGCCTACCTTCATCGGCGTTAACAAACATCACGCGACCTTTCAGAGAAGGATGCCCGCGAACGTATGTTTCCAGCTTCATGCCGGTCTCGTCCAGCACAAAAAAGAACTTGCCGCGCGCCGTGGACAGTTTGGGCCATGCTTGCGCAAGGACTGCCGCTTCCAGCGTCGAGTAACTGCCGCACACGTCATCCGGCGTAATCAGCTTTTCGCGGCCAAGTCCCTTCAAAAGCTCCGCGTCCCAAGCATCGAAGGCCGCCGCATCAAACGGCAGCGGCTGCACATATCCGGGGCGCTGAATACCATCGTCTTTTGCATTCATGGTGATCGGGAATCGGGCAGGTGATTCGGATGAGCATTGGACCAGGACTTCAGAATCGCCAACTCCTGCTGCAACGTGTATACATTCGCACGGAAATCGATATCGGGGATATGGATAACTTTGAACCCCGGCTTGTTCATCAGACCTTCCGGGTCATATAGAGGACCGGGCGGAAGATTGTTGTCTTTCAACAGATCCAAGCCCTTGGGGTGCGCATACAAACCGCCATGCGGGTCGTAAACAACGTCAATCTCCAACGCCCGCAAGCCAAGATCTAATTGCTTCTCAATCGGTAGATGGGAGTATTCGATGCCCTGAATTCGATCGCCTTCTAGCTTTACCAGCAAAGAAAGCAAAGAGGGATCGATTGCCTGCTTATAGCTGTTGTGACTTCCTAGGACCTGTATCTGATTCATCCGCGCGTCTTTGGCGGATTGAGCCAAACTCAATCCGCCGACGCACAGTAATCCCGCAAGAATTGCGCACGCCTTCTTCATCGCTGCTTAGAAATATAGCTTTAAAGCGAGCTGAAGCTGACGGGCGGGAAAGGTGGATGTGAAAACCCCAAATCCGGAGCTGTTCGAAGTTAACGTGCCGGGAGGCGAGAAATTCGTCTTGTTCAGAATGTTGAACGCTTCGGCACGGAACTGCAGGTAACGCGATTCCGACCATAGATTGAAATTCTTGTGAAGACCGAAGTCCGTCTCGTAGAAGGCCGGTCCTCGAACTATGTTGCGTCCGGCATTACCGAATGGCTGGTAATACAGCGGAGTGCTGAAGGCGGCAGGGTTCAGATAGTAGATCGGATTTCCGCTGTTCAGATAAACGAGGCTCCGGTGAGATTGGGCGTCGGCGTCACAGCGGGCTAACACTTCCCTGTGTGGTCGGATTGTAGGTAATGTTCAGGGGAAGTCCGGAAGTGGCCGTATTGATGAGATCCAGGCCCCAACCGCCCGCAGCCAGATTCAGCGCCGCGTTATGCGGATCAAAGTGGCGGCCTTTCCCGAACGGAATATCATAAAGAACAGAAAGCGTATCGTTGAACGGCTGATTGTAACTCGAAACGGCTCGTATTGGCGGCGATGTTGTAGAATTCATGCGCGAGTTGTCGCCGTCATAGTTTTCAAGATGGCCCGGCGGCGTTGTCGATCGCCTTCGACCAGGTGAACGAATTGATGAAGTAGAGCCCGAGCGGAGTAGCGCTTCTCGAGTTTGGTTTGCAGAGCGTTGTAGGTGCTGAATCCGCCGTCATATGCGATCTTCGATAGTCGTGAAGTTCGGAATCGGACGGCGCGCATTGACCGAGAGATTCTTTGCCCAGCGTATATGGCAGTGCTTGGTTCGCATCTGCGAGAATCGTCAGTCCCACGCCGTGATTGCCCACGTAGGCGACATCCAGCAGCAAGTTGTGGCCCAAATCCTGCTGAACATCGAAATGCCAGCTCTGCACGTAACCAGTGCCGGTTGTTTTGCCGGGGATGTAGCGCACCTCGCGTGAGTGGCCGTGTTGAAAAGCGCCGGCGAGGCGAAGTTAGGCGGAAAGCCCTGGGCAGTGGTACGGAAGCAGGTTCGCAGGCGCATTCACAGATGTGCAAATGCCTTGCGAGGGAACTTGATCCACGACGGCGTCGACGATGTTCGGACCGTTGTAGGCAAGCAGGTTTTCGCCTCCTAGACGATTGAACTCGCACGTAGCTAGATGCCGTACCCGCTGCGAATAACCGTTTTGCGGAGTCACTTGGTAAGCGAGGCCGACGCGCGGCGCCCAATTGTTGTGATCGGGATGCACCAGCGAGCGGTTGTAAAGACTGCCGCTGGACGCGTAGACCATGCTATCGGTAACCGGATCGAAGTTGGAAAGCCGGTTGTCGCGCTCGTATTGTGGTGTCGCGAACTCGTAGCGAAGACCCAAGTTGAACGTCAGCTTGACCGTTGAACTGAAATCATCCTGCACATAACCGAAGTACATGCGTTGCCGCAGGTGGGCCACCGGATTGTTGTCGAGTTCGTAGTGGCTCGGCGCGCCGAACATGAAGTCGGCCAGGCTATAGACCTGCTGCTGCACGCCGCTTAGAGCCCGGGTGTGACCAGAGCGTCGCTGAAGAAGCCAGTGAAATTTTCGCTGCCCGTACTGCGGATGGAAATCGCTGACCGCGGTGTCGATCAACTGATATTCGAACCCAATTTCAAGCTGTGCCGGCCGACGATCTTGGTGAAATTTACTTTCGGATCGCCGACGAACGGATCCTGATATTGCGGATTGCTGTTCTGTCGTCCGAGCTGAGATAATCCGCCGCTAAAGTTCACCGTGAAGAGACCGCCGGCGAGCGAAGGATCGGTAGGCTGATTCGGGATGGTGAGGCCCGCGGTCGACGGCGCCTAGAGTAGACGGGTTCTTGCCGCCTTGCGTGTAGCTCAATCCCCAGGCGCGCCTCCAGAACCGAGTTTGGGCTGAGGTCCACGTCGCGCCCATCACGCCCTGTTTGTTGTCAATGTAAACGTTCCCGTTGGAATTGCCGCCGTTAATTCCCGGGATCGCAGGCGGACTGAAGATGTTCGTTTTGCTTTGGCTATATCGCGCGAACAGCGACAACCTTCTGGTTGATGAAGTAGTCGTAACGGAAATCGCCTTTGTTGTAGTTGGTCGTATCGGCCGGAGCGGATTCGATAGTTATTGCGAATTGCCCGGCAGATTGGGCGTGGGCACGCCGCTAGACACGTTCGCTGCCAGCGGCGTGAACATGCGAAGACGGGATGACGTTGCTCGCGATCGGCTGTCCGGTCAACGGATTCTTGATCGACACGTTATAGCCCGTGAAGATTTCCCTGATCTTCGGCCGCGGTCGGCAACGTTGCGAACAGCACCGCGTGATAGACGCGCCGGAAGCCTTCGTAATCGCCGAAGAAGAACATTTTGTCCTTATGATTTTCCCACCGAAGGCTGCCCCGAACTGATTCTGGTTGAACGGCAGCGTTCCGCCTAAAACGGGCTTGAAGAAGCCGACTGCGTTGAAGTCCGTGTTCCGAACGAACTCCCAAGCTTCGCCGTGAAATTGGTTGGTTCCGCTCTTGATGGTGGCGTTGATAACGGCGCCGGGAGCGCGTCCGAATTCCGCGCTGTAGTTATCAGTCTCCACTTTGAACTCGTCAACGCATCCGGATTCGGTTGAATGACCTGATTCGAAAAGCCCTGATTGCTGGTGCCATACGCGTTGTTGTCGATGCCATCCAAGCAGGAAATTGTTGAACTCGCTGCGGAGGCCGTTCACGTTGAACGATGCATCGCGGCTGGAATCGCGTTTGATTTTCGAGCGGCGATTTCGCAACCCCCGGCACCAGCAGCGTCAGGTCCGCATACGAGCGGCCGTTGAGTGGCAGATCGACGATTTCTCTTGGGATTGATGACTTGCCCGCGCGAACTGTTGTCCGTCTCGAGCAATTCGGCCGCTCCCGACACTGTGACATTCTGCGAAGTTTGTCCGAGTTGAAGCGCAATATCCACGCGTTGCCTCGCATTCACTGTTAGATCGAATGGATCGGTGGTGGCCGTTCGGAACCCCGGAGCCTCCACTTTCACCGAGTAACTGCCGAGGTGAACGTCAACAAATTGGTAGTCGCCGTTTTGCTCCGTGTGGGTCCCTTGAGCGACGCCCGTGTTCTTGTTCAACAACGTGACCTGGGCGTTAGCCACGCTTCCGCCGCTTGGATCATGAACCGTGCCCAGCACGGTTCCCGATTCGAATTGTCCGAACCCCAGTGAGGCAAATGCGAGAGCGCCGAGTGCAATCGGCAAAATTCGACTAATGAAACGAAAAGATGACATCGTGTCTTTTCAGAACAGCATACGCGAGTACATAGGAAATTACAAAAAACAACTAAGTCTGTGAAATTCCCGATGCCCCCGTGTTTTTACGTTCACTTCGGTTCGCACGGATCAATGCGGTCTTTGAGCTATTCTGAACGCGTCGCGGAGAGACGGCCTTGCTCGGCCAAGAATCCGAGTAGCGCGTCGCGGCAGGCTTCCGGCTGGCATGTGGTCAGAATATGTCCGGCGTTTTTTATGATCTGAAAACGAGCGCCAGGAATGCGGCGTGCCACCATTCTGCCGTTTTCAATAGGTATGAGCCGATCCTGATCGCCGTGAAGCACCAGCGTCGGGGCAGTAATGCGCGCAAGGCGATAGTAAGAATTCCATAGTAGTATCCCGGCAAATTGGCCATAGAAGCCCGCTCGATGGGCGGTGCAGCGGGTGATCACCCTGACGTCCTCGTCAATCCGTTCTGAGGGCGTGCTGTCGGCATAGAGCAGATTCGTAAGGCCCCTGCGGGGATCGGTTTCGCGCGCTTTCGTTCGTGAGGGCAGCAGCCAGCGCCCGAAGCGGACATCGGGCCAGTATCCAAACACTCCGCTGAACGTCGTACAAGCAAGCACCAGGCTACGCACCGAATCCGGATAAAGGAGCGCCAGTTCCTGAGCGATCATGCCGCCCATGGAGGCGCCGATCACGTGTGCGGACGTGACACCCGCCGCTTCCAACACGGCTCGCGCGTCGCGGGCCATTTGACGGATCGAGTAGGGGCCGCGCGGCACCGAA
This sequence comes from Terriglobia bacterium, assembly GCA_963846045.1. Taxonomy (GTDB): domain Bacteria; phylum Acidobacteriota; class Terriglobia; order Bryobacterales; family Bryobacteraceae; genus Bog-105. The sequence continues at coordinate 19,409 of CAWJUL010000002.1, forward strand.
CTCCGCCCCATGCCGCGGTTGTCGAGCAGAATCGCCCGGTAACCGGAAAGCCCCGCAAGCGTCCGAAACCACATCTCGTGAGTGAAGCTCAGCCCCATAATAAGGAGCAGGGGTGGCCCGGACCCTTTTTCGGTCCAGTACAAACGAGCACCTTCGTGGTCTACGTATGGCACTTCAGGAACACACCCCAATATATAGAACTTTCTCGACCTATGAACACCATAAGACGCAGTGTGAGACCTTTACAGAACCTGAGCTACCGGTTAGGATAGAGACACCCCCGAGAAATTGTCTCAGGAAGGATCGGGCGCGTTGCTGAAGCTCAAGCGAGTCGAGATACAAGGGTTTAAGTCTTTCTACGACAGAACTGAGATGAAATTCAACGGCACGGGTATAGCTGCCGTTGTCGGGCCGAATGGATGCGGGAAGTCGAACCTCAGCGACGCCATGAGTTGGGTGCTGGGAGAACAATCGGCCAAGTCGTTGCGCGGCGCCCGCATGGAAGACGTAATCTTCGCCGGAACGCGCGACAGGAAAGCGCTTGGAATGGCTTTCGTCACGATGACGCTGGTGCCGGACGAAACGGCGCTCGCCGCCTCCAAAGTAGCGGCAAACGCTTCGGCGAACCCGGCTGAAGCTCTGGGTTCCGAAGAAGTCGCACCTCGCAACGGTCATATCCAGTCAGATGCCGCGAAGGCGGCTGAGCGGACGGGGGAAATTACTATCACGCGCCGGCTATATCGGTCTGGCGAATCGGAATACCTGATTAACGGCAAGACTGCTCGGCTGCGCGACATTCAGGATCTCTTTCTGGGTACCGGCCTGGGGCCGGAGAGTTACGCCATTATCGAACAGGGCCGCATCGGCCAGATCCTCAGCAATCGGCCGCAGGATCGGCGTGCCGTGATCGAAGAAGCCGCCGGAATCACAAAATTCAAGACGCGAAAGCGCTTGGCAGAGGCTAAGTTGGAGAGCGCGAAGCAGAACCTGTCGCGCGTCTTCGACATCCTCGAAGAAGTCACCCGGCAGGTAAATTCGCTAAAACGGCAATCCGCCAAGACGAGGCGCTATGGCGAGTTGAAACAGGAGGCAACCGGCTACCTGAGTCAACTGCTCACTGCGCGCTTTCGCCTGCTCGAACGTGAGATGGCGCGGGTAGCGATTGAGCTCAACCTTGCTTCCTCGCAATTGCAGACAGCACAGGCCGGCGTCTCGGAGCGCGAAGCCGAGCAGACGAAGCTGATCGAGCAATCCTATGCCACTGAACAGGACCTGACTGCAGTTCGAAAAACTCTGTCGGATCTGCATTTGGAAGCCGAACGGACTCGCGGCAAACTTGAGTACCAGTTGAAACAGATTCAGCAGATCGACGCGCGCCTCGCTTCCGGTGAGGGCGAAACTCTATCGCTGGAACAGCAGCGGAAAGAGCGTTCCGCGGAACTGGAACAGCAATCCACTGAACTTCAGGCCGTAGAAGAGGATTTCGGAGTAGCGCGCCGGCAGCTCGATACGAAGCAGCAGGAACGCGAGGAGATTCAGCGGCGCCTCGGCGAGCGGGAGCGCGGTTTAGAAGCGGCGCGCCAAGCGGTGCTGAAGCTGCTGGGCGAATGCTCCGGGCTGAAGAACCGTATCACACAGATGGAAGCGCAACTCGGGTCTGCCGATCGGGAAGCGGCTCGGGCTACAGGCGAAGAGCAGCAGTCGAACGGCGACCTGACGCGTATACAGAGTTTGAAAGCGGAGATATCGGAGCGCTTAGCCGCACGGCAAATCGATTTGCTTTCGGTCGGCGATCAACGGAAGAGCGTCGAGCAGGAGCTTCACCAGAAGAAGACCAGCCTCAATGAGAGCCGGCACACGCTGGATCGGCTTAGCAGTGAATTCTCGCGTGTGAAAGCCCGCAAGGATTCGCTGGAGGATGTCTTGCAGCACCGCAGCTACACGACTGAAACAGTGAAGCGCCTCTTCACTGCCGTCGAGAGTGGAAAAGTTCGGGATCTGCAACCGGTGGGCGTGCTCGCCGACTTTCTCGAAGTAGATCCACAGGTTGAAAAAGCGGCCGAAGAATTCCTCCATGACGAACTCGAGTATGTCGTGGTTCGGAACTGGGCTGACGGTGAGCGGGGGGTCGAGTTGATGCAAACCGATCTCAATGGGCGCGCGACCTTTCTGGTGGAAGAAGGCGAAGGGCAAGCCGATTTCGAAGGAGAGTTGCCTGAGTTAGCAGCCGAGGCTGGCGTGGTCACCAAGTTGACCGACGCGCTGCGCTTCACAAACGGCCTATCGAATATCCCGCTGAACACCTTGCCTCGCGTCGCGAATTGCTACGTCGTGGAGGATCGAAAACTGGCGCGCGATCTCGCGCTGCGCTTCTCGCAGTGCTGGTTCTTGACTACAGACGGCGTGAACTATCACGGCCGCGCAGTCAGCGGCGGCAAGAAAACTGGTTCCGGACCGCTCGCGCTAAAACGGGAACTGCGCGAATTGGCGCAAGTGGAAGTGCAAAAGCAACGAGAGTTGCAGGGCGCGCAGACCAACGTTACCGACTTGGAGCGCGATGTTGCCGGCTTGGGCGAGCACTTGGAGCATCTGCGAGCGAAACAACAGGTCCAGGAGAAAGATGTTCTGGCTCTCGATCACGAGAGCCGCAAATTGGCTGAAGAGTTCCAACGCGCGCAGACGCGGCTCTCGCGGGCTCGGCTGGAACTTGAGCGGCTCGCGCAGGAGCGCGTCAAAGCGCAAGCCAACCTGGAGCTTGACCAGGAATCGCTGAAGGGAGCGGAGGCAAACCGCGCGGAACAGGAAAGATTACTCCAGGCCGCGAGTGACGAACTCAATGGCATACGCGGGGAGCTCGCTCGCGCTGCGGAGGAGCACGCAACCTTCCGAGCTAAAGTGGCGAGCCTTGAGGAAAGGCGGAAGTCGCTATCCACCCATCGGGTGCGCCTCGAAACGCAAGTTCGAGACTTCGAGAATCGGCGTCATCACCTGGAGCTGGAAACGCAGCGCCTCGTCGCCGAGCGCGCGCAGTTCGAGAGCAGCAACAGAGACCTGCGGACGAAGCAGACCGAATTCGAGGAGAGCATCGGTTCAACTGAATCGGAAATCTCAAAGCTTGCGCAGCGAGAAGAGGAACTTCGCACGTCAATCGGCGTAATTGAAGACACATTGAGACGATTGCGCGGCGAGATGCAGCTCATTCAGGAGAAGCGCTCCGAGTTGCAGGTTTCGCTCGCTCGCGCCGACTCAGACATGAAACACCTGCAGGAAACGTGCGAAAAGGAACTTGAGACAAGCCTGCAGGAGTTGGCCCAGGGTACCGAAACAATTCCGGACGAGTCGGCTGTCCGGGAACTTGATGGCAAATACGCGGAAGTTCGTCGAAAGATCGAGGCGCTCGGCCCGGTTAATCCACAGGCCCTAACGGAGTTTGAAGAAGCGCAGGACCGGCACGATTTCTTAGGTGCCCAACGGCAGGACCTGCTTGACTCTATTCGCGATCTTGAAAAAGCGATTCACGAGATCGACGGAGAGTCGCGCAAGCGGTTCACGGAAGCGTTCAAAGCCGTCAACGAAAACTTCCGAACGATGTTTACAACCTTGTTCGGCGGCGGAGTCGGTGAGATGCGTTTGACGGATGAAGAGAACGCCGCTGAATCTGGAATCGACATAGTCGCTTCTCCTCCGGGGAAGAAGCTTCAAAGCGTGCTGCTGCTCTCGGGTGGAGAAAAATCGCTGACCGCAATGGCGTTGCTGATGGGAATCTTTCAGTACACGCCCAGCCCGTTCTGTATTCTCGACGAAATCGACGCACCTCTCGACGAGCCGAACATCGAACGGCTGACCAAGCTCTTGCGTGAGATGGCGGAACAGACACAGTTCATTGTGATCACTCACGCCAAGCGCACAATGGAAGCGGCGCAGTCGCTCTATGGTGTGACTATGCAGGAACCTGGCATATCCAAGCTGGTGTCCGTTAACTTCAAGGCCGCCGATACTCGGCAGGCAAGTTCTCGCCCTGCTCCCATGCACGAACAGGAACTCGAAGCCGCCATAGCCTGATCCAACGGTTCAATCATTGCGTTACGATACGGAACGTCAATGGTTAAGTCTGGCTTGTTAATTAGCGCTGTTGCGTTTGCGTTGACAGTCGGTGCGCAGGCACAGCAACTGTCCGTTAATTCCGACGTGAAATCGATCGTTTCAGACATCTCCGCGGATCATATTGCCGAGATACAGAAGAAACTAGAGGGCTTCGAAACACGCAATATTTATTCGTCCACTACCGATCCTCAGCACGGAATCGGTGCGGCGCGCGAATGGATTGCCGAGCAGTTTCGAAGCTACAGTCCGAAGCTGCAGGTCTCCTTCGATAAACATCGCTTGAAGGGCGATCCCGCGCAGCGTTTGTTCAAGGATGTGGAGATCTGGAACGTGGTAGCGGTTCTCCCCGGTACAAGCGAGCCCGAACGGCAGATTCTGGTCTCCGGCCACTACGACACAATCCACATGACCTACAAGCAGGGAGACAATGGACGCCGAACGCTGGATAGCGAAGCGACAGTGGCCGCGTTTGCGCCCGGCGTAACCGACGACGGCAGCGGCACCGCGGCGGTCATGGAATTGGCTCGCGTCATGAGCCAACATGAGTTTCGCAAGACCATGATCTTCATCGCGTTCGCTTCGGAGGAGTACGGACTGCAAGGAAGCAGCGTTTACGCCGAGGCGGCCGCTGCCAAACACGACCAGATTGAGGCAGTGTTCAACAACGACATTATCGGCAGCGACGTCACGGGCAGCGGCGAGACGACGAATCGATATGTAAACATCTATTCGGAAGATCCGAACGATTCACCCTCTCGCCAAGTCGCCAGATACGTGCGCGAGATCAACGCGCGCTACCAGCCTGGCTTCGATGTGAATCTGGTTTTCAGGCACGACCGGTTTGGCCGCGGCGGCGATCATAGTCCGTTTAACGCGCTTGGCTTTGCGGCCGTAAGACTCACGACGCCCATGGAGAATTTTTCGAATCAACACACGGCGACCGACTTGTTTAAGGACACGGCCCCCTCATATACAGCGCTGGTAGCCAAAGCCAATGGGGCTGCCATGGCGACTTTAGCGTTGGCTCCGAAAGCGCCCGATATTCGAACCGGACCTCCGGAAGCGGGACGCTCGTTCGCGAATCCGCTGGGACGCGGGGACGGATACGATGCCGTCATGACGTGGCACAACGAGAAGCCCGAGCCGGACTTGCTCGGTTATGCGATCGTCATGCGGAAAACAACGTCGCCCACTTGGGAGACCCAGATCTTCGTTGGGAACGTGACTACGTACACTCTGAAAAACGTAAACATAGATGAAGTGGTTCTGGGGGTGAAGGCTATCGACAAAGCGGGAAACGAGAGTCTCGTCTCCGCGTTCGTCACGCCCCCATACCGCCAGCGCAAAGTCGAGCAGTATTGAATGCCGCTGACCATCGAACAGCGCGTAGAGGACGGCATCGGAATCCTGACGCTTTCAGGGAATCTGACGCTCGGACCATCGCTAGTTACGCTGCGTAACAATGCCCGGCAACTTTTGGACTCTCAGAAGTTGAGTGGTCTTGTTCTCGACGCTGGCGGCTTGCTGCAAACCGATAGCTCGGGCCTGGGTGAACTTACTTTGGTGTACACACTCGCGGCAAAAAGAAACTGCCGGCTGGTGCTGGTGAGGGCAAATCCCACCTTGGGCAAGATGTTGTCTGTGACGCGATTGGACGGGCTCATGCCGCCCATAAGCGACATGGATACCGCCAAAGCGCAACTGAAGAACAGCTCCCGTTAGAGGCGGTTGTGGACAGGCACTTTGCGGCGCTAAAATAGCGCCACTACCGTGCTGACACCTGAGCAGGGTCCCGACGATCCGCGCGACACCCTAGCAGCCGGCTTTGGGGCGGCAGGCGATCCTGCGCGTTTCTCGCCGAATGAGATACTTCTGAACCGTTTTCGTATCGTGCGGTTCGTCGGACGAGGCGGCATGGGTGAAGTGTACGAAGCCGAAGATGCGGAAACAGGGCGCATTGCGCTGAAGACGATTCGTCCGGACATCGCCCAGCACCCGCACATGCTGGCTCGCTTCCGGCAAGAGGTTCAGTGCGCGCGTAAGGCAACGGGCGTAAATGTGTGCCGTATACACGAAGTGTTCTTGTTGCCCGGCGCGCCCGGACGCCGGGAGTCGGCTTTCCTCACAATGGAATTCCTGGACGGCCGGACGCTGGCAGATCGAATCGATGCCGGTCCTTTGTTGACGATCGAAGAGGCGGAAGGAATTGCCGTTCAAATCTGCCGAGGATTGCAGACCATCCACGATGCCGGTCTGATCCATCGAGACCTGAAGGCCGGCAACGTCATGCTGGCTCAGCGCAGCCGCGGAACTGAAGCCGTGGTCATGGATTTCGGACTGGCGCGCGACACGGCAATGGCGGCTGCCGCCGGCGGGAGCGGTTCAGTTCTGCAAGGAGTCGCAGTTGGAACGCCGCAGTACATGGCGCCCGAGCAGTTTCAGGGCGGCCCATTGACGCCCGCGGCCGATGTCTACGCCTTGGGCGTCGTGCTGTATGAGATGGTCACCGGCAAGCTTCCGTTCGAAGGGGCGACGCCATTGGCCGCTGCTGTCGGTCGCGCCAAACCCCTGGCGCATGTATCGTCCATTCGCAAAAACGTTCCACGCGCCTGGGATTCAACGATCAAGCGGTGCCTTTCCTACAACCCGGAGCAGCGTTTCCAATCTGCGCTAGCGGTAGCCGAGTCGCTTACATCCCGGTCAACGCGCTCTCTCCGATGGCCTGCATCCTCACGGGTCCAGCGGGGGGCCCAGCGTTGGGTGTGGGCCGGTTCTCTCGTTTTGCTCGCTGTTTTCGCGATACTTGCTTGGATATGGTACAGCCGGACCCATGACCCGGGCGGTTCGACGCAGGCGAGAATTTGGTACCGGCAAGGTGTAGCTGCGCTACGCGAAAGCACGTATTTGAAAGCCACCAATGCGCTGGAAGCGGCGGTAGAGGCGGATAAGAATTTTGCCCTGGCACACGCGCAGCTTGCCGATGCCTGGAACGAGCTGGACTTTGCAGGCAAAGCGAAAGACGAGATGTTGCAAGCGTCTTCTCTTGAGTCCGATCGCAAACTAGCGACTCTCGACAGGCAATACGTCGAAGCGATCCGGCACACCATCATGCGCGATTTCCAATCCGCGCTGCGCGACTATCAGGCCATCTTTCGCTCATTGCCGGCCGGCAAGAAGGCCGAGGGATACGTGGATCTTGGCCGCGCCTATGAGAAGGCGGGCAAGATCGACGAGTCGATCGCGGCATACAAATCCGCGGCGAAAATTGATCCAACAGACCCGGCGCCGTTCCTGCACCTGGGAATCCTGTTTGGGCGGCGAAAACAAACGGACGAAGCGAACGCCGCGTTCGACAAGGCGGCGCAGATCTACCACGCTTTGAGCAATCTGGAAGGTTTGGCCGAGGTCGATTACCAGCGGGGAAGCGATGCGAATACGCAGCATCGCCTGGACGAGGCCAAAGACTATCTCCAAAAATCACTGGCTATCGCCAAAACCATGCCGAGTGTGCAATTAGAAATTCGGGCACTCACGCGTTTAGGTGTCACCGAGTACTTGCGGAACAACACCCAAGCAGCGGTCGATTACGAGAACGAGGCTATCAAGCTAACGCAAGACAACAATGATCTTGAGTACTGGACCATCGACGCGCGCATCCGGCTTGGGAACGCTTACATCTCGAAAGCAGATTACACCAATGCCGCACTCGAAGTGGATCACGCCCTCAAGTTAGCTCAGCAGAGCCAGCGGCCTAGGCTGATTGCCCTCGCACAGCTTACGATGGCGTCAATCCGCGAGCTGCAGGGACGGCCAAGTGCTGCGATTCCGTTTGCGACGAGGGCTTTGAATTATTACCAGCAGAGCGGGTTCGCCACCGAAACAGCCGAGAGTCTCCGCCTTCTCGTCCGCGCTCAGCGAGACACCTCGGATAACGTTGCGGCGATCGAATCGGCTGAACAATTGCTGTCTTTAGGCACCGCAACAAAGAGCCCGTTAACGCTCCTGTGGAGTGAGGAGGCGTTAGGCGAAGTTCTCCTGGAAATGGAGCGCTATCCAGAAGCTGTCGAGCATCTCTTTGCGGCAGTCGAGCTTGCCCGATCGCTACATTACGAACTTGAATATCGCGAACTCCAGTACGCGAGCGTGCTGTGGAAACTCGGCGAGTATGACAAGGCGGAGCAGACCCTTCGTGACATTCCAGTCCAGGTGCGGGCGCGGCCCAAAATAGCGCTCGCCGTAGATGAAATTCGTTCCGCAATGCTGTTTAGCCAGGCACGATACGGCGCAGCTTTGGAAATCAGTCGGCGTGCATTGGCCGACCCTTCTAGTCCCGCTCCAGAGTACTTCGAGTTCCTATCGGGAGAAATCGAAAGCAAGACAGGTTCACCCGGCAAGGCTCAGGAGTTGTGCCGCAAAGCATTCGACCTGGCAAAGCAAGATGCAGACCCTGACGAAATCGCCGATGCAAATTTGGCTCTCGCGGATGCATACCTTGCCGCTGGTTTGCTCGACCACGCCCGCCCTTTAGCTGAAGCGGCGCGCAACTTCTTCGTTCAAACGGGGCGAAAGGAGTCGGAGTATGTCGCGTTGCTCACGCTTGCACGGATAGCGCGCGCCTCGAAGGACGTAGCCAACACGAAAAAATTTGCGCAACAGGCTCTGGACATTCTGTCCGGCTTCAAGCATAATTGGACTCCTCAGCAGTACAACAAATACTCGTGCAGGCCTGACGTCATGCAGGCCAGCCTTCTGTTGCATCGGCTGACGGCCTGAAAGGGGAGGAACATCGTGCGCGCCAATCGGAAGCTGGTCCCTGGGGGATTATTTTGTGCGGTCGTGCTGCTGACGGGCTGCGGAGGCGGTCCGCGCAAAGGCGAAGAGCGTCAAAGTGTCACGATAGCGGGTAAAGTAACGGATTCCCCAATCATGGCCTCCGGTGGTTCACTTACGTTTCGATCGCCAACCGCGTGGACATGCAACCCGGCCAGAACGGCATGTAGCACTCAGCCCGCTGCTCCCCTGACGACGATCAATCAAGACGACCTGGATTCGCAGAGCGGTCCGCCGCCAAATCTTCCCCCCATCTCTCAGCCGTGGACAATTCAATTCGCTCCGCGCAATGCGCAAGGCGGATTGAATGGCGCCGCAGGAGTGTCTGTCACACTCTGTTCCGCAACAAGTGATTTCCATGACCAGAATTGTGGCGGCAATAATCCTAGCTTGGTTAAGGTTTTCGTAGTTGGCGGTCCACTACTTATACAGAGCCGTGCTCGGGAGGACCAAACAAAGCTGACAGCGGTCCAGTACTACGATGCGGGATGCCAAGTCCACGGCATACCCACCGCGCCAGGCTCTACCACCGATACGCCGATAATTCCGATTCCAGCCTGCGAACATCCCGGCGTGGTGACCTATGCCGACGGGAAGCCGTACACCTGTCTTCACGGTGCTTGCCGAGTGTATATCAAGTGAACTACGCTGCCGCTTTCGCCGGCTGGCGCGAACCCCGGCCTTTCACCCACTTCAAAATTGAAAATACGCTGCCGACGACGCATAAACAGGCGAACACAATCATCGTCCATCGAAAAGTGGGCGTGCTCATAATCCGCAGAATTTTGCGTCCGTAGAAAATCGACAGCATGCTCAGCGCGGTAAAACGCACCGCCCGGCTTCCGGCCACCGCCAGCAGCAATTTCAGTCGTGGATAGTTTAGTGCGCTGGTTACAGCGACAACCATCGTGAACGGAAAAGGCGGAGGTGAGAGGCACGCAACCACTAATCCCCAAGCGCCGTACTTCTCGATTCTGTTCTTGAGCGAGTTATATCGTTTCTCGCCCGCCAGCTTTTGAATTCCAGCCTCGCCCGCCTTCCGCGACACCAGATCCAGCAGGAAAACGCCCAGTGTTGAGCCGCACACGGCGGAGATGACGTACAAAGCCCAGCCGTCGTGATTGCGTGCCACCATCGCGACAACCAGCAGATCGTTTCCAAACGGCAGGAACAGAAATGATGAGTCCATGGCCCCCATGACAAACGGGCCGAAGTAGTGAAGACCGAACAGAAACCGCAATAGCGGCCTGAAAAAGGATTGCAAACCGTAGTGTACTCACCAGCCACTTCAGTAAGCTAGCTTTGATATGGCTCGCAAATTCACGAAGTCCGCTATTCAGGCTTGCGTTCTCGCGTCGGCCTCGTTGTTCGTCAGCGCCCAGGCACAAGCCCCGAATCCGAGCGCACCACGACCGATGACCACTCGCATGTATCATGTCCTGGTCATCTCGCAAACAAAGGGCTATGAGCACGATTCGGTTCCGAACGCCATGGCCACCATATGGAAAATGGGCCATGAAACCGGCCTATACGATGCAACCCTTCGCAGCGACACAGAGCTGATCACGAAGACGGACCCGAAGGCTCGCAACATGAAAACGTTGAACTATTTCGACGCGCTGGTCTTTGCAAGCACCACCGGCGAACTGGATCTCACCGACGCTCAAAAGCGCGACATGTTGTCCTTTGTTCACGACGACGGAAAGGGCTTCGTGGGCGTGCACGCGGCGCTGGACACGAACTATAAGTGGCCCGAATATGGAGAGTTGATAGGCGGCTGGTTCAACGAACACCCGTGGACGACGTTCATGGCGCCCATCGTGAATGAAGACCCAAGTTTTCCCGCGGTTCGTCACCTTCCCAAGGCCTTCTACAAATACGACGAGATCTATCAGGCCAAAGAATGGTCCCGTGACAAGGTAAATGTCGTGCTCAGTTTGGACGCTAGCAAGCTGGATCTGAACAACCCGCGCGTCCATCGTACGGATCGCGACTTCGCGGTCGCCTGGGCCAAGAACTATGGGAAAGGCCGGGTCTTCTATTCGACCCTCGGCCACACGACGGAATCGTGGGATGATCCCGACATCCAGAAAATGTACTTCGAAGCCATCAAATGGACCTTGGGGCTGACGGAAGGCAGCACGGCTTCACATCCGAAGCCGGTTCAGCCGTAAGCGTCAGGCGATATTCACAACGTCCGTTGAAACACGCTTGAGCTGCCCGCAGGCGGCGAAGATGTCTCGGCCGCGCGGCTTGCGAACGAAGCAGGGTAGCGCTCGGCGAACTATCGCTTGAAAACTCGCAACACGCTCGGGTTCCGGAGTCTCGAACGGGATGCCCGGGCCCGGGTTCAGCGCAATCAGATTCACTTTACAATCCAGATTGCTCAACAGACGCACCACGCGCTTTGCATCCGCATCGGAATCGTTCACGCCGCCCAGCAAAACATATTCAAATGTCAGCTTCTCCCAAGACCGCTTTGGATACGCTTTGCACGCTTCCAGCAGATCGGAAAGATGGTACTTCCGCGTAATCGGCATGAGCTGCCGGCGCTGTTCTTCGGTTGAAGCGTTCAGCGAAATCGCCAATTTAGGGCGGATCTCCGCTTTGCCCAATTCATAGATCTTGGGAACAATCCCCGCTGTGGAGACGGTGATGCGCTTTTCCGACATCCCGATGCCGCGCTTGTCGGTCAGCAGGCGCGTCGCCTTCAGCACGCTGTCCAGATTTAACAGCGGCTCGCCCATGCCCATCATCACGACATTCAACTGACCGTAGGCGGCGTTCAGCGCGTTCTCACGGGCCACATAGAGCACTTGGCCCACTATTTCGCCCGCCATCAAATTGCGCTCCAGGCCCATCAGCGCTGTTAGGCAGAATTTGCAGTCAACCGGGCATCCCACCTGGCTGGAGATGCAGATCGTGTCGCGGCCGGCTTCGGGCATCAGGACCGCCTCCACCGTTCTGTTATCCTCTAATCGAAGCAAGTACCGGCGCGTTCCATCGCTCGAATCGAACCGCCGCTCGGCATTTAGCAATCCCAGGGAATTGCTTGCAACCAATTCATTCTTAAGCGCTTGTGGCAGTGTCGAAATTTCCGACAAATTAGCCACTTGTTTTCTATATAGCGCGTCAAATAGTTGTCTGGCGCGAAAGGTGGGCTGCTCCGGGCCGAGCAGTTTTTCGAGGTCGGGCAACTCCATTCCGACCAGTGGCTCACCCTCAAGCACTTGCAGCATTTATTCTTTAGTGTATCTGCGAAACTCGGAAAGGCGCTTTGGCATAGATGGTTTTAGCTACCCCGCACGTCCGCGAAATTGAGCGGGTTCGTTTGAACAACGGAATTCGGATTGTCACCGAATCCATGCCTTACGTCCGTTCTGTCTCGCTCGGCATTTGGATCGGAAGCGGCTCGCGAGCGGAACGCGGAGTCGAAAACGGCATCTCTCACTTCATTGAGCACATGGTGTTCAAGGGTACGAAAAATCGCTCCGCGGAAGAGATAGCGCGCTCGGTCGATTCCGTAGGCGGCGGTCTGGACGCTTTTACCAGCAAGGAACTGGTCAGCTTTAACACCAAAGTGCTCGATGAGCATCTGCCTCTGGCGTTTGATGTCTTGGCCGACCTGGTCCAGAATCCGCTTTTGCGCGAAGCCGACATCGAAAAGGAAAAGGGCGTCATCCTCGAAGAAATCAAGATGGAAGCGGACCAGCCTGAGTTCGTGCTGCACGAAGCGTTCATCGGCAACTTCTGGAAAGGCCATCCCTTAGGTAAACCGATTCTAGGCACTAAAGAAACGGTCAAGAAATTCACGCCGGAGCTGGTCCACGATTTCTACAGCCGTATCTACGCGCCGAAGAACATCCTGATCACCGCGGCCGGAAATTTGGATCACGATGACATCGTGCGCCTTGTTCGCGATAAGTTCGATGGTTTTCCGCTACGCGGATCTCTGCCGGAAGATGCCAAACCCAAAGCCAGCGCTCCCTTGATCCTGAAGAAAAAAGACTCGCTGGAACAGGTGCACATCACCATGGGCGTGCCTGCGTATCCGCTCGCGCATGAGCTGCGGTTTCCGCTCTATGTCTTGAACACGGTTCTGGGCGGCGGCATGAGTTCCAGGCTGTTCCAAAACATCCGTGAGAAGCAGGGGCTGGCTTACGCCGTGTACTCCGAACTCAATCTGTTCAGCGACACTGGCTGCTTCACCGTCTATGCCGGTACCGCCGTTGAGACCGCAAAACAGGTGGTCACCTCGGTCATCCAGGAATTTCGCAATCTGAAGCACGATCTAATCGGCGAAGACGAACTGCAACGGGCCAAGGATCATCTCAAGGGATCACTGATGCTCAGCTTGGAATCCACTTCCAGCCGCATGTCGAACCTGGCGCGCCAGGAACTGTATTTCGATCATTTCATGTCGCTCGACGAGATGTTGGATAGCATCGAGTCCGTCACTCGCGAGGAAGTCCGCATGATCGCCCACGAATTTTTCGGCGCCGATAATGTCGCCCTGGCCATGCTGGGCCGGCTTGGCGATTTGCAAGTGTCTCGCGAAGAACTAGCCTGTTGACGCCACATCTGCCGCAAGCGAACAGGCCAGCAAGCGCTGGTATTCTGGTGCTTTAGTCGCCCGTTAGTCCCGCCACATGCCGCAGTTGCGCTATACCACTCCGCACGGAATCGCCGTGACGCGAACCAGTTCCATCATTCCTTACGCCAAGGGCTTGGGCTGGCTTCTGCAGCAGCTTGATCGGAAGCGCGGCGTCTATCTCTCGTCCGGGTACGAGTATCCGGAGCGCTACTCGCGCTGGGACGTCGCCAGCCTGGCGCCTCCGCTCGAGATCGTTGAGCATCAACGTCGAATTGAGTTTCGCAGCCTGAACCGGCGTGGGCAGGTTTTGCTTTCGCTACTGCAGCCGCTCTTCGAACAGCATCCGCACGCAGCGCGTTTCACTCACGAGTCCGGCAAGCTTGAGATTGAGCTGAAGCCGCTCGCGGAAAAATTCCCGGAAGAGGAGCGCAGCAAACAATCTTCTGCGTTCTCGTTCCTCCGAACGTTGGTGCTGGAGTTTCATCGTCCGGAAGATTCAAGGCTGGCGCTGATCGGCGCATTCGGCTACGATCTCCTGCTCCAGTTCGATCCGATTCGGTTGCGTCTTTCCCGAGCAGGCCACAAGGGGCTGCATCTGTTTCTCTGCGACGACATTTACTTCATGGATCGCAAGAAAGAGGTGATTGAGCGCTATCGCTACGACTTCTCAGGCGACGCGGGAACGACAGCCGGCCTGCCGCGCGCGGCAACCACGATCAAGGCGAATCAACCCGGCCCGGAACGCGCTGCAATCGCGTCCGACCATACGCCGGAGCAGTACATGGCGAAAGTGGAAACGGTGCGGGAAGGGATGCGCCAAGGCAACTTCTACGAAGTCGTTCTGCGGCAGACATTCAGCGCGCCATTCAGCGGCAGCCCGTCTGAACTCTTTCAGCGCATTCAGAAGACCAGCCCGAGCCCGTATGAGTTCATCCTGCAAATGGGCGATGAGCAACTGGTGGGCGCCTCGCCGGAGATGTTCGTGCGCATCGAAGGTGAAACTGTAGAGACCTGCCCCATCGCAGGAACTGCGCGGCGCACCGGCGACCCCATTCACGATGCCGAGAGCATTCGCGATCTTCTGAACTCCACGAAAGATGAGTCGGAGCTCACCATGTGCAGCGATGTGGACCGCAATGACAAGTCCCGCGTCTGCATACCCGGTTCCGTACGCTTGGTAGGCCGCCGTTTAATCGAATCCTATGCGGGCCTGTTCCACACGGTCGACTACGTAAGGGGAACGTTGATGGAGGGCTTCGATTCGCTCGATGCGTTCCTCACGCACATGTGGGCCGTGACAGTGATTGGCGCGCCCAAGAAGGCGGCCGCGCAGGCGGTCGAAGATCTCGAAAACGATGCTCGCCGCTGGTACGGCGGCGCGGTGGGCATGCTTTCGCTGAATGGCGACATCAACACCGGCATCGCTATTCGCACCGTCCATCTGAAGCATGGTGTTGCGCGATACGGCGCCGGTGCGACGCTGCTCTACGATTCAGACCCGGCCTCTGAGGACGCCGAATGCCGCCTCAAAGCGACGAACTTCTTTCGGGCTCTCTTCCCCGCCGCGCACGGTGTAGACAAGCAAACTCAGTCGCGCCGCGTGGGCGCAGGCGTTCACTTGTTGCTGGTCGACAACGACGATTGTTTCATCCACACCCTGGCGAATTACGCTCGGCAGACGGGCGCAAAGGTTTCTACCTACAGATCCGCGGGCGCTCTTGAAGTGATCGATTCGGTTCATCCGGACATCGTTCTTATTTCGCCAGGGCCCGCCCGTCCCGCCGATTTCGGCGTACCGGAATTGGTTCGCGCGCTTGCCAAACGCGGCGTGCCGATATTTGGCGTATGTCTCGGCTTGCAAGGCATCGTTGAAGCGTTCGGCGGCGAGCTCGAAGTGCTCGGTTATCCCATGCACGGCAAGCATTCTCAGGTAACCCACGATAGCCAGGGCGTCTTTGCCGGCCTTCCGTCGCCGTTTCGTGTGGGCCGCTATCACTCTTTACATGCGAAGCGCGCGAATGTTCCGGCCTGCCTGGAAATCACAGCCGAATCCGACGACGGCATCGTCATGGCCGTGCGTCATCGCGATCTCCCCATTGAGGCCGTTCAGTTCCATCCGGAATCCATTCTCTCGCTGGAACGCGATTGCGGCCTGCGGCTCATCAAAAACATGATTGAACAGTACGCCCACGCTGCCGCAGCCGTAGAGAGCGTGTAGCGGCTTGTCTGCCAGCCACAGCGTAGCAATCGTCGGTGGCGGTCTCGCGGGCCTCGCTGCCGCGGTTGCGCTTGGCTCCGCGGAGCAGCAGGTCACTGTCTTTGAATCGCGCCCATTCCTCGGCGGCCGCGCCACATCCTATCCGCTCAATAGCGCCGACGAAAATAGCCCGACCATCGACAACTGCCAGCACGTCCTTCTGCGCTGCTGCACAAACCTGCTGGATTTCTATAACCGGCTGGGTGTGCGCGATTGCATCGAATTCCATCGCGAGTTCTATTGGATTGAGCCTGGCGGACGCATCTCAATCATGCGCCGCGGTTCGCTGCCGGCGCCTCTGCACTTCACCGGGTCGTTCGCGAAGTTGCGGTTCTTGAGCATCCCCGGCAAGATGGCGGTCGCGAGTGCATTGCTGGCCATCAAGTATGAATACGGAAAGCGTACCGATCTTGATCGCATTACAATGCTCGATTGGCTCCGTGAAAAGAATCAGCCGCCTCAGGTCATTCAGCGCTTCTGGCGTCAGGTGCTTGTCAGCGCCATCAACGAAGATCTCGATCGCATGGCCGCAAGCCACGGCCTCCAGGTTTTCTATTTGGGATTTCTCGCGCGTGCCGATTCGTATGAGATGGGGATTCCGAACGTCCCCTTGGCCAGACTCTATTCGGAGAATGCGTGGGCCGCCTATCCCAATGTAAAGATCCAGCATCGGGCAAACGTGCAGCAAGTGCGGGTCGAAAACGGGCGCGTCGCCGGCCTGATGGTCAACGGAAGCTGCCTCACTGCCGACGCATATGTTCTCGCCGTTCCGTTCGAACGCCTACCGGCGCTTGCGCCCGATCTGAATTTGGAGCTCTCGTCCTTCAGTCACTCGCCCATCACCGGAATTCATCTCTGGTTCGATCGCCCGGTAACGGACCTGCCGCACGCCACGCTGCTCGATCGGACGATTCAGTGGATGTTCAACAAGAATTCCGGACAACACATCCAGTTAGTTGTCAGCGCGTCGCGATCCTTGACCGAAATGCCGCGTGCCGAGGTGATCGACCTTGCGCTCCGCGAGTTGAAGGAATTCCTTCCGAAAGTCAATGAGGCGCAACTCGAACGCGCCCATGTTGTCAAGGAAGTCCGCGCCACGTTTTCGGCTGCCCCTGCTCTCGAAGAGCGGCGGCCACTAAGCGCAACAGAGTTGCCCAACTTGTTTCTTGCGGGTGATTGGACGCGCTCCGGTTGGCCGGCCACCATGGAAGGCGCGGTTCGAAGCGGCTATCGCGCCGCCGAGGCAGTCATGAAATCGCGCGGCGAATCCTGGCGCTTTCTGCTGCGCGATGTAGCCTGACCGCTACCGCTGATTTGCTTTCAGCACTTTCTTCCGCAGCCGGATCGACTTCGGCGTAATCTCAACGTACTCGTCTTCGGCAATGAACTCGATCGCTTGTTCTAGATTCAGGATCTTCGGCGGCACAAGCCGAATCGCTTCGTCGGACGTCGACGCGCGCATGTTCGTCAGCTTTTTCTCTTTTACGATGTTGACGTCCAGATCGGCATCGCGTGAATTCTCTCCGATGATCATACCTTCGTACACTTCGGTCCCCGGCGATATGAAAATCACGCCACGTTCCTGCAGGTTGTAGATGGCATAACCCGTTGTCACGCCTGAGCGGTCCGCAACCAGTGAACCCGTCGGCCGCATCGCGATATCGCCCTGCCATTCCACATAGCCCTGGAACAGAGAGTTCATAATGGCCGTGCCCTTGGTGTCCGTCAACATCTCGCTTCGAATCCCGATCAAGCCCCGCGAAGGAATCAGAAACTCCAGCCGGACACGCCCGGAGCCGTGGTTCACCATCTTCGACATCTTGCCCTTGCGCGATCCCATCTTTTCGATCACGACGCCGATGAACTCTTCCGGGCAGTCGATGACAAGCAATTCCTGCGGTTCATGCAGGATGCCGTCGATTTTCCGCGTCAGGATCTCAGGCTTGCCCACTTGCAGCTCATAACTCTCGCGCCGCATCATCTCGATCAGAATCGCGAGCTGCAATTCACCGCGGCCCATCACCTTGAACGCGTCGGGGCCACCCGCTTCTTCCACCTTGATGGACACGTTCGTCAGCAGCTCTTTGTCCAGACGATCGCGCAAATTCCGCGATGTCACAAACTCGCCTTCCCGCCCGGCAAACGGCGAGTTGTTGATCGTGAAAGTCATGGCGATTGTCGGCTCGTCGATGGCTATGTTCGGCAGCGCCTTCGGGTCTTCCGCGCTGGTCACCGTCTCGCCGATCGTAATGCCTTCTACACCGGCAATCGCAAGAACGTCACCCGTTCTGCCGATCGTCTCATTCACCCGCTTCAGGCCTTCAAACGAATAAAGCTTCGTAATGCGGGTCTTCTGGATCGATCCGTCCAGCTTCATAATGCTCACATCGTCGCCGTGCTTCAGAGTGCCATTGAAAACCCGCCCGATGGCGAGCCGCCCCAGGTAGTCGCTGTAATCCAGGTTCGCCACCAGCAACTGCAGCGTTCCTTCCGGGTCGCCTTTCGGGCTAGGTATGTGCTTCAGGATCGTTTCGAATAACGGCTGCAAGGTTTCGCTCGTGTCTTCCAGGTTGTGCTTGGCAATCCCTGCCTTTCCGTTCGTATAAACGACCGGAAAATCCAACTGATCTTCCTCTGCATCCAGGTCGATGAAAAGATCGTAGATCTCATTCAGAACCTCCTGCACCCGCGCATCCGGCCGGTCGATTTTGTTGATCACGACGATAGGTGGAAGCTTCGCCTCCAGCGCTTTCATCAGCACGTAGCGCGTTTGCGGAAGCGGCCCTTCGCTCGCATCCACTAACAGCATGACGCCATCGACAATCTTCAGCGCGCGTTCCACTTCGCCGCCGAAATCGCTATGTCCGGGCGTGTCTACGATGTTGATTTTCGTGCCGTGATAGCGAACGCCTGTCGTCTTCGCTAAAATCGTGATCCCTCGTTCGCGCTCTAATTCGTTCGAGTCCATCACGCGGTCGGCGACTTCCTCATTCGCCCGAAAGATGCCGCTTTGACGCAACATCGCGTCCACCAATGTCGTTTTTCCGTGGTCGACGTGGGCGATAATTGCGATATTTCGAGTGTCTAAAACACTGGTTTCTACTGCCATCTGCAAGCTTCATCGTCGCACGTGAAACCACGCTGGTCATTCAAGTGAGATCGCCGCTTATGCGAACCTGAGAAGCGACAGTGGCTGAAGAGGAACTATTACCGACCGTTGTCATCGTGGGCCGCCCGAACGTGGGAAAGTCTACGCTGTTCAACGCCATATTGGGCGATCGCCGCTCCATTGTCGGCGACGAACCGGGCATCACGCGCGATCGAATCTACGGCGAGGCGACGTTCGGCGGCAAGCGATTCGGCCTCATCGATACCGGCGGCATTATCCCGAACGACCAGGAACTGATTCCCACTGAGATTCTGAAGCAGGCGCGTGTTGCGCTCGATATCGCCTCGCACATCCTGTACGTCATCGATGGCCGTACTGAGATCACGGCGTCGGATCGCAATCTGGCCCAATTGCTGCGGCCGCTGAATAAGCCATTAACGCTCGTCGTCAACAAGATCGACCCGAAGATACGCGAAAACCTGGTACCCGAGTTCTATTCGCTAGGACTAGGCGACCCGGTCGCCATCTCGGCGGAACACAAGCTCGGGATCTCTGAACTGCTGGAGCAGGTCACCGAGCCATTTCCGAGAGAGCAGCCCCCCGAAGAAAACGAAGAAGCTGCCGAAGGCGCGCCCAAAGAGCGCCGAATCAAAATTGCTATCATCGGACGCCCGAACGTCGGAAAATCGACGCTGCTAAACACGCTCGTCGGGTCCGAGCGCGCCATAGTCTCGCCCGTCGCCGGAACCACGCGCGATGCCGTCGATGAAACCATCCGCGAAGGCAACACCTCCTACCGGTTCATCGATACGGCCGGCATCCGGCGCAAGGGACGCACGACGGAGATGACGGAAAAGCTCAGCGTCATCATGGCCCGGCGGCACATCCGCATGGCCAACGTCGTCCTGCTGATTATCGATACGACCGAGGGCGTGGTCGGAGCCGATGCAACCATCGCAGGCTACGCGCACGAGGAAGGCCGCGCTGTCATCCTGGTCGTCAACAAGTGGGATGCGGCGGAAGGCAAGAGCAAGCGCGCCTTCACAGAGAGCATCCGCGATGAACTCAAATTCCTCGATTACGCGCCCGTCGTCTTCGCTTCGGCAAAAAAGGGCGAGGGCATTCGCCGCATCATGGCCACCGTGCGGCGCTCCTTCGACGCGGCCTCGAAACGCATCACAACCGGCGAACTGAACCGCTTCGTCGAAACGCTGAAGTTCGAAAGCGATATCCGGATCTACTACATCACGCAAGCGTCAATCCGTCCGCCCACCTTCGTCGTGTTCACTGACAAAGCCGATAAGATGCACTTCTCGCTGGAGCGATTTCTCGTTAACCGGTTACGCGAACAGTTCGGTTTTGAAGGCACGCCGATCGTTCTCAAAACCAAGCGGCGCTGAGAGTGCTCGCCAGCTACCCATTTCCCAACGAATCGTTCAGCATCTTCGCCAACCGCAAGCCGCCCTTCATCAATTGGTCGCGAATCACGGGCTTCATTGTGTCCACGTAAAGCGAATCGACTTGTGGATGGAAGTCGCTGATTGCGGCCGGCGCTTCGCCACAGTTCGCCGGGAAAACCGGCGGTTGCACTGGAATATGCAGCTTGTAGTAGATGTCCTTCATCGCCAATCCGTGCGACTCCCAAACCCAGTCGTCTTGGTTGCCGCGCTCAATCTCCGCTTGCGCAGGCTGGTCAGTTGCCTCTATGTCCGCCTCCAGGCTGTTCGCAAGGGATTTATCGTCCACATCCATCGCGACGATAATGCCGCCATCCCATAAGGCATGCAGATTCTTGGCCCGGTCAATCGGCGGATCCAGCTTTTCGCAATTGCCCCCCAGGTCCGCATCGGAAATGGCGTGCAGCGGCTGATGTATGTCGCCCACAAAGTGCACAACAAACCGTAGGGCATCCAACTGACTCCAACGCCCCTCGGCAGACGGGTTGGCCAACTGCGCCGCAAACAGCCGAATCCGGGCCGGAGCGCAATTATCGTCTTTGCAGCGCAACGGGATATCGGATTCCTGATCCTGCAGGGTCAGGTCGATATAGTGCCACTCGCCTGTCTTGGTATCGTTCTTTGTCTCGTCAGCCCAAGTCGATGCCCGTGCCAGAGCATCGGCAACCGCCTCCGAAGTGTTTTCCACTCCGAGAATCTGTGCGACTTTGGCGCGCGCTGCAGGCGTCAAATGGGCGGCAGCGATACGAGCCACCACCTGATGTCCCGTTTCCCACCACCCGTAGGCAGACGAAAGGGCTTAATAGACAATAACTTACCAGCAAAGATAAGAGGCGGCGCATAGGTTCGTCTTCCTCTACTCTACGTCAGAAGAGCTTTGATAATGTGTTCCGAAAAGTTTGAGCAATATAGACTAAGATTGTTGCAGTGGAACCCACTAAGGCGTTAACCTATGATTGAGGACTAGCTATGGATTTCAATCGCCTGACCGAAAAGTCGCAAGAAGCCATTCGACAGGCGCAAACAACGGCAATCGACTACGGCAACCAGCAAGTTGACGTCGAGCACCTCCTCCTTTCCATGCTTGAGCAAGAGGGCGGCTTGGCTCCGTCAATCCTCCTGCGCGCCGACATTCCGCTTGAGCCTCTGCACCAGCGGCTCATACAGGAAATTGACAGACTCCCCAAGGTAAGCGGCTCCGGTACTCGTCTGGACCAGGTCTATGTCACCCCGCGGCTTTCGCAGCTCCTGAACCGGGCTGAAGACCAAGCCAAGCGGTTGAAAGATGAGTACGTTTCAATCGAGCATCTGCTGCTTGCCACGGCCGACGATCAGGGTGCGGCAGGCAGGTTACTGAAGGAATTCGGCGTTACTCGCGACCGCCTTATGAAGGCGTTGGTCGAAGTGCGCGGCAATCAGCGCGTCACGTCCCAGAATCCGGAAACCACCTACGAGGCGCTGCAGAAGTATGGCCGCGATCTGACGGAACTCGCGGCTCAAAGGGCAAAGTCGACCCCGTAATCGGGCGCGATGAAGAGATCCGGCGCGTCATGCAAGTGCTTTCGCGCCGGACGAAGAACAATCCCGTGCTGATCGGCGAACCGGGCGTCGGTAAGACGGCCATTGTCGAAGGGCTGGCACAACGAATCGTGCGCGGCGACGTTCCCGAAGGGCTGAAGGAGAAGAAAGTCGTTGCCCTCGACATGGGCGCGCTGATCGCGGGCGCAAAGTTCCGCGGCGAATTCGAAGAGCGGTTGAAGGCGGTACTCAAAGAGGTTCAATCGTCCGAAGGCCGCATCATCCTGTTTATCGACGAACTGCACACCGTCGTCGGGGCCGGCAAAGCCGAAGGCGCCATGGACGCAGGCAATCTGTTGAAGCCTATGCTCGCTCGCGGCGAATTGCATTGCATCGGCGCAACTACGCTTGACGAATATCGTAAATACATCGAAAAAGATGCTGCTCTGGAACGCCGCTTTCAAACCGTTTTAGTCGATCAGCCTACGCGTGGAAGATACGATTTCCATTCTTCGCGGTCTGCGTGAGCGCTACGAACTGCATCACGGCATCCGCATCAAAGACACCGCCTTGGTCGCAGCGGCCGTTCTCTCGAATCGCTACATCACCGACCGGTTCTTGCCGGACAAGGCGATCGATCTGATGGACGAATCCGCGGCCAAGCTGCGCACCGAGATTGACTCCATGCCGAGCGAACTCGACGAGCTCCTCCGCCGCACTATGCAGCTCGAAATCGAGCGCGAGGCTCTGAAAAAAGAGAGCGATGCTGTTTCGAAAGAGCGGCTGGGTCGAATCGAAAAAGAACTGGCCGAGCTGAAAACGTCCTCAGCGGCGCTTCAGGCGCAGTGGCAGACGGAGAAGGAAAGCGTGCAGCGCGTCCGCGCTCTGCGCGAGCAGATCGATCAACGTCAAGATCGAAATCGCGCAGGCGGAACGCGCCTATGACCTGAACAAAGCCGCCGAACTGAAGTACGGGCGTCTGACTGAACTGCAGCGGCAACTGCAGGCAGAGGAAGACCGTGTCGCCGGGAAACAAGGCGGCACTCGGCTCCTCAAAGAAGAGGTGGACGAAGAGGATATCGCGGAAGTCGTCAGCCGCTGGACCGGCGTCCCGGTTTCTAAGCTTCTCGAAGGCGAGATGAAGAAACTGCTCGCGCTCGAAGACGAGTTGCACAAACGCGTTATCGGTCAGGACGAAGCCGTTCTGGCCGTTGCGGAAGCTGTTATTCGTGCCCGCTCCGGGTTGAAGGATCCGCGCCGGCCCATCGGCAGCTTTCTGTTCCTGGGCCCAACCGGCGTTGGCAAAACCGAATTAGCTCGCGCTTTCGCCGAGTTCCTGTTCGACGACGAACGCGCCATGATCCGCATCGACATGTCGGAATACCAGGAGAAACATACCGTCTCCCGATTAATCGGCGCGCCTCCCGGATACGTCGGCTACGACGAAGGCGGCCAACTCACGGAAGCGGTTCGCCGCCGGCCGTACTCGGTAGTGCTTTTCGATGAGATCGAAAAGGCGCATCACGACGTGTTCAACACCCTGCTGCAAGTGCTTGATGACGGCCGCCTGACTGACGGTCAGGGGCGTACGGTCGATTTCAAGAACGTCATCGTCATCATGACCTCCAATATCGGCAGTCATCGCATTCTTGAATACCGCGGCGCCTTCGAAGGCGAAGAGTACCGCCGCATGAAGGATGCCGTACTTTCGGAGCTGCGTAGCAGCTTCCGGCCGGAATTCCTGAACCGTCTGGACGAGATCATCGTCTTCCATGCCTTGAGTGAGGAGCGATCTGAAGAAAATCGTCGAAATTCAGCTTGCCGGACTCCGTGCGCGGCTGGAGGAGCGTCATATCACGCTTGGTTCTGACCGAGGCGGCCCGAACCAGACTGGTCCGCAACGGTTACGATCCGCATTACGGCGCGCGCCCGCTAAAACGGGCGATTCAGCGGGAGATAGAGAACCCGCTGGCGAAACGTATTGTAAGTGGGGATGTTCGGGACGGGCAAACGGTCAAGATCGATGCGGACCCGACGGCATCGGGCTTAAGTTTTGCATGTGGAATCGCGGCCGCTGCAGCGACGCAGCCGCGGTTACGGCCTGAAGAAAGTAGTACGTAAATCGAATTTCGATTTTGAACGTCAAAAGAAAGGAAGCGGACGAGGTAACGAGCGCGAAGTAGCCTGCCAGCCGAAGCTCAGAGTTGCCAGGTATAAGAAAGGATTTCAAAAGGACATGTCAAACGTGGTCCAATTTCGCCGCTCCACAGCAATACTGACGCTGGTTGCGGCCTCTATCGGCGGCGGCCTGATCGCCGCTTTCGCCGTAGCGAATCATTCAACAGCCCCAGTCTCCGTCGTGGCGCGGGCCGATACCAGCACAGCAGCGAGTCGACAAGCTGTCCAATTCCTTCGCCGATGTCATCGAGAAGGCGTCTCCCGCGGTGGTGAAGATCAGCATGACGCGCATTATCAAGGCGTCCGATCAGCAACAGCAGGGCGGCGGAAATCCATTCATGTCGATCCCTTTTTCCGTCAATTTTTCGGTGGCGGTGGCGGCCAAATGAGCGTCCTCGCGATCAGCGCGAAGCGGGGCTCGGGTCGGGCATCATCGTCAGCCCCGTCCGGCTATATTCTGACCAATAATCACGTCGTCGAGAAGGCCAACAAGCTGTGAAGTCACGCTTGTCCGACGGACGCGAATTTCACCGGCAAGGTCGTCGGCACGGACCCGCAGACCGATGTCGCGGTCGTGAAGATCAACGCCGATAGTCTACCCGTGATGCCGTTTGCGAATTCGGATTCGGCCCGCGTCGGCGATCTTTGCTTCGCGATCGGCAACCCGTTCGGCTAGGACCATACCGTGACCATGGGAATCGTCAGCGCCAAGAATCGCAACTCTAGAAGGACTGAACTCACATTCAGAACTTCATTCAAACCGATGCCTCTATCAATCCCGGCAACTCCGGCGGAGCGCTAATCAACGCGCACGGCGCAATTGATCGGCATGAACACGATGATCCTCACCGGCGGCGGTGCAGCCGATTTGGCGGCGGTGAGGGCGGCAACATCGGAATCGGCTTCGCGGTGCCATCCAACCTGGCCAAGACACGTGATGGATCAGATCGAGAAGAGCGGCAAAGTTTCGCGCGGTTATCTCGGCGCGGAGCTCGAGAACATGATCCCGGATCTGGCGCAGCAACTGGGCTGAACGATACTCACGGTGCCATCGTCGCCAACGTGACCGCCGAAGGGCCCGGCGCAAAAGGCGGGCCTGCAGTCGGGCGACGTTGTCGTGGCCATCGACGGCAAGCCGGTGCAAAGATTCCGACGATCTGACCATGGATGTCATCGCCCACACACCTGGCAGCACGGTGAACTCTGGATGTGGTCCGGAACAATCAGCCGATGAAGGTCGAGTGTCACACTCGGGCACACGGCCGACGGGCTCGATTGGGATCAGAAGGGCCAAGGCGAACAATGACAACAACGGCGACAACGACCAGGACAACGGCAATAGCGGGAACATCAACTGCCCGTGGCATCACAGTTGAAACCTTGACGCCCGAACTGGCTCAGCAGGTACAGGCTGCGAACGGTACGAAGGGCGTAGTGGTCGACGCTATCGACAAAGCAGCCCGGCTGCCGATGCCGGAATCGGCTCGCGGCACAGTCATCGTGGCGGTTGACGCACACCCGGTCACAAATGCAGCCGACTTCAAACGCCTGATGAATGAAAACAATGGCAAATCGGTACATGCTGACCATCAAGCAAGGCGGGCGGCAACTTCTTCTGTAGTTGTTCAGCCGCAATAAACCTGGCTGATCGGCAGTATCCCGATCAGTCGTCACCTTAGAGTCACGGCCCGAGCGTTGGTTCACCCCGATCTCGGGCTTTTTTGTTCGCGTCTAAACTTGAGTGCACGTACACGCAAGAAACCGCAGCTTTGTTTTGTATAGCTGCATCGAAATCATAGGAAAGCCCAATGGCAAACAACGAATACCAAGTTCTTCCGGCGCTTCCGCTGAAGAACACAATCCTTTTCCCGGGATTGCTGCTGCCACTTTCGGTCGGGCGCGACTCTTCGCTCCGGGCGGTGGAAGCGGCACTCAAGACGGAGGAGAAAGAAATCATCTTGGTTGCTCAGCGCGATCCGCAAGTGGATTCGCCTCAGCAGGACGATCTTTATACCATCGGCACCAAAGCAGTCATCCGCAAGTCTTCGCGGCCCAAGAAGGGCATGATGGAAATCCTGGTCCTCGGCATCGAGCGCGTGGTCATCTCCAAAATCGAAAAGCCGAACCATACCTGACCGCCAAGTTCCGCGTCCTTCCCGTTGCCGGAAGATGGCGGCTCTGAAGTAGAGGCTCTATCGGGCGCGTTGCTGGAGCTTGGCCGGTAAAGCTATCGCCCTCGCGCAGCCGCAATCGGCGACTGAATTGACGCGCATGCTGGCGGCAGCGAAGATCCGCTGCGCATGGCATATCTTCTGGCCAGTATCTTCAGCCTGGACGTTGCGCGTGAACAGAAACTGCTCGAAGCGGAGACTCGCGTTGACGCGCTGCGCTTGATGCACTCGTTCCTGTCGCATGAGTTGCAGGTGCTGGAACTGCGGCAGAAGATCGCTTCGACGCGCCCGCGATGAGATGTCGAAGGAGCAGCGCGAATATCTGCTGCGCCAGCAACTTCGCGCCATCCAGCAGGAACTGGGCGACAAAGACGCCGACAAGGCGGAAGTCGAAATGCTTCGCGAGCGTTTCGCCAAGACGAATCTTCCGGAAGAAGCGAAGAAGGAAGTCGAGCGCGAACTGAATCGGCTGGAGCGTTTGCCTGCCGGCGCGCCCGATTATCATGTTGCTCGCACCTATCTCGAATTCGTCCTCGATCTGCCGTGGGACAAGACCACCGATGACAACCTCGACATTGCCCATGCCCGCCAGGTCTTAGACGAAGATCACTTCGGGCTAAAGGAAGTCAAAGAGCGCATCCTGGAACATCTTAAGCGTCCTGAAGCGCAATCCCGATGCGAAAGCTCCCATTCTGTGTCTCGTCGGCGCACCCGGCGTCGGCAAAACGTCACTAGGTCAGTCCATTGCCCGCGCGCTCGGACGCAAGTTCGAACGCTTCAGCCTGGGCGGTATGCACGATGAAGCTGAACTGCGCGGACACCGGCGAACGTACATTGGCGCAATGGCCGGACGCTTGTTGCAGGCCATGCGTCGTGCCGGAGCGTTGAATCCGGTTCTGCTGCTCGATGAAGTCGACAAGCTCGGCCGCGATTTCCGCGGCGACCCGGCTTCGGCGCTGCTCGAAGTGCTCGATCCGGAGCAGAACAAAACCTTCCGCGACAACTATCTCGATATGGCTTTCGACTTATCGAAAGTTCTGTTCGTCACTACGGCGAATACGCTCGATACGATTCCGCAACCGTTGCTCGACCGCATGGAAATTCTGCGGCTCTCCGGCTACAGCGAGGAAGAGAAGCAGCAGATTGCGCGCCGATATCTGATCCCGAAGCAGTTGAAAGCTACCGGCTTGACCGGATGAGCAGATTGATTTTACAGACGACGGGCTGAGCGCAATCATCCGCAACTACACTCGTGAAGCCGGCTTGCGGCGTCTTGAACGCGCAATCGCGCGCGTGACTCGGAAGGTCACGCTGCGGTTTGCCGAAGGCGAGACGGACAAAGTTGTCCATCACGCCCGACATTTTGGGCGACTTACTTGGGCCGGAGATCTTTCTTCCTGAAACGGGGCGGAAGACTGTTCCGCCAGGCGTCGTCACCGGGCTTGCTTGGACCGAAACCGGAGGCGACGTTCTCTATATCGAGAGTGCACTATTGCCAGAAGGCAAAGGTCTCGATGATGACAGGCCAACTCGGCGAAGTGATGCAGGAATCGGCAAAGATCGCACAAAGCTACATCTGGGCGCATGCTGCCGAACTCGGCGTCGATCCCGACAAGATCAAGAGCAACGGTGTTCACGTTCACGTGCCCGCCGGCGCCATTCCAAAAGATGGACCGTCCGCCGGCGTCACTATGACGAGCGCCATGGCTTCCATTTACACGGGACTACCCGCTCGAAGCGATATCGCGATGACGGGTGAGGTAACGCTCGCCGGGTTGGTTCTGCCGATCGGCGGCATGAAGGAGAAGGTGTTGGCTGCACGCCGCGCCGGTATACATCGTGTGATCCTGCCCCAAGGCAACAAGAAGGATCTACGCGATATCCCGGACCATGTTCGCCAGGAAATGCAGTTCCATTTCGTTGATCGCGTCGAGCAGGTGCTCTCGATCGTGATCCCGAACTTACAAATCGTTCCGCTGGCTCTGGCAAGCTAAGCGGTACCTGCCAGCTTGATGCCCCGGTTGCTCGATGTAACCGGGGCTTCTTTTGTGACACCCGCGACTTATTTCGCGGTTAGGATGTCACCCAGTCGGTCCGGAGCGCCGCCGACTCGTTCAAGCTTTGGATAGCGGGGTCCGTCATGGTAGTCAACGTCGATGGTGAGGAACTGAGTATCCCGCTTCACCAGGAACTTGATAGGCGTTTGATTTTTCTTGGCGTCGGCAAGCGCGGTCCTCAGTACATTGATTTTGAACGCCGTGCCGTTTACGGCGGTTACCTGCATCCCCGGCGTAAGGCCTGCCTTGAACGCGGCACTGTCCCACCATACGTTAGTCAACGTGCCATCCTGCTCAACCGTGAATCCAATGGACGTGCCAAAGTTGATCGGGTGTTCCGAGCGCTCTGCGCGTTCGGCCCGCTTCAGCCATTCCGGCTCAGTGTCCGTGTAGGTGAGCCTGTATCCGCCTTGCTTGATTCCGTTCTCCGGAGTGTGAGGCGCAATCTCATAAACGCGCTCTTTCAGGAATGCCGCCCAGGCGTACGGCTGCACCGAGTTCAAATCGTGAACAATGTCCTGAAGTGTGTACGTCTGTGTCACAAAGCTGCCGTTATCGATGCCGAAGAAGAGTTTTGCGAAATCATCAAGTGACTTCTTGTCTCCGCTAAGTTCGCGAATCTTGGTGTCGGCATCAAGCCAGATGAGCATCCCCTCTGTGTAGTAGTCTTCCGGACGTTGCCAGCTGACCCAAGGCACTGGACGCCGCTGGGACACTGTCGGCTGGTTGGTGGTATCGACGAGTGGCCGCCAATCTCTACCCGGACTGATATCGAAGTTCGCAGCAACCGCGGCGATCAAGTCCCGCGTTTCGTCGGCCGACCTTAAACCCGAGCGTGCCGTCAAAACGTAGCCCAGATACTGTGTCATGCCCTCATAAACCCAAAGCAGTTCATCCTGCATCGGCACATTGAAGTTCGGCGTCCAAAGGCCGGCAGGTCTGCGAAACTTGCCGTTCCAGGAGTGCGTGTATTCATGCGCCAGTAGATCGCGATTTTGAACGCCCGCTTCCCACTCGGTGAAGTAATTTCCCCGCGTGCCGTCCTCGCTCGACTGATGATGCTCCAACCCTTCGCCGCCCAGCGTATCGCTCAGCGAGAACAGAAAATCATAGTGGTTGTAATGGCGTGATGCGAAAAGCTTCTGTGCTTGCTCGGTGAGATTGTGGTGTGCCTTCAACTGTTCGGGAGTAATGACGAGTTCGTCCGGTGTATCCGCGAACACATCCAGAAAGACCGGATTATCCGGACCCGTGGACAGATCCACGCGCTTGTAATTCAAACCCGCGTAGAGAGGGGAATCGACAAGCGTGTTCAGCGGCACCGCCTTAAACCGCACCTCATCGCTCTCATGTGAATCTACTTCAAGCGCGGAAGCGAATTGCCAACCGGCGGGAAGCTTCAGGATCGCCGTGAACTGAATGTCGCGCGAGAAGTAACCTGCTGGATATACAACGACGGTGTTCCAGGACAGATCCATCATCTTGTCCGAGACCGTGATGCGACCCTGCTCCGGGCGTTGTGGCGCCAGATATTGGAAGTCAACGTCCAGATTCTTCGCCCCTGCGCCAACCGGCACATGAAACGCATACACATGAACTCGGTCGCGCACCCAGTCGACACGCTTGCCATCAACCTTCGTAATTAAGCCCGCAAGATCCGATATCGGTCCAGTGGGAGAGTGAGTGCCGGGGAGCCATTCCGGGTAGAGAAGAGTGACTTCTTTGCCCGCGACAGGAATGCGTTCGTGCATGTTGAAGATGCGCCGGTGGACGTCCGTTGCGTCAACCGTGAGTTCAATGGTTCCCGGGTAGGGGCGGTCTACCGGTGCGGCAATCGCAGGCGGAAGCGGCACGGGTTCAGGCTGCTTGACGTTCTCGACCTGTACTGCGAACGCGACGGAGAGCAGTGCGGTACAAATGAACATAATCGCGGCTGACCGCCGCTACTCCAATCTATAGTTGGGAGCTTCCTTCGTGATGATGACGTCGTGCACGTGGCTTTCACGCAGCCCGGCCGACGTCACTCTTAGGAACTTCGCCTTCTCCTGCAATTCCGGAATAGTGCGGCACCCACAGTAGCCCATGCCTGCACGCAAGCCGCCAACCAACTGGTACGCCAACTCGGCCAAAGGCCCCTTGTAAGGGACGCGGCCTTCAATGCCTTCAGGCACCAGCTTTCCATTCGGTCCCTGTCCGTAGCGTTCGGAACTACCTTGCGGCATAGCTCCCATAGAACCCATGCCGCGGTAACTCTTGAAAGTACGGCCTTGATACAGGATCGTTTCGCCCGGGCTCTCATCCGTGCCCGCAAGCAAACTCCCGATCATGACGCAATCCGCGCCGGCGGCGATGGCCTTCGTTATGTCGCCTGAGTATTTGACTCCGCCGTCGGCAGTCAGCGGTACGCGCGCATCTTGTGTTGCTTTCGCGCACTCGCGCAATGGCAGTTATCTGAGGAACGCCAGCGCCGCTGACAACGCGCGTTGTACAAATGGAGCCGGGTCCGATTCCGACCTTTACGCCATCGACACCCAACCGAATGAGATCGCGCGCGCCTTCGTATGAGGCGACATTGCCCGCGATCAACTGCACTTCGGGCATCTTCGATTTGATCTTGGTGACAGCATCCATCACCCGTTGGCTGTGGCCATGAGCGGAGTCGAGCGTCAGAACGTCCACTTTCATCCGGACCAATTCTTGCGCTCGCTCGAAGAAATCGCCCGTCGCACCGATAGCAGCTGCTGCACGCAATCGGCCTTGAGCGTCCTTGGCGGCGTGCGGGTATTTGAGTTTTTTCTGTATGTCCTTAACGGTGATTAGCCCTTTGAGCGCGAAATGATCATCGACAACGAGAAGCTTTTCAACACGGTGCTTGTGAAGGATCTTCTGTGCTTCTTCAAGCGTAGTCCCTACCGGAACCGTGATGAGATCTTCTTTCGTCATCACCTCCGATATGGGAAGTTCGTAGCGGGTCTCAAACCGCAGATCGCGATTTGTCAAGATCCCGACCAGGCGTCCGTTCTTAGTAACCGGTATGCCCGAAATTCGATAGCGCTGCATGACTTCCAACGCTTCGGAGATCTTGCGCTCGGGCTCGATCGTGACGGGATCGACGATCATGCCGCTTTCACTGCGCTTCACGCGGTCCACTTCTTCTGCCTGTCTCTCGATCGGCATGTTCTTGTGGATCACGCCGATACCGCCCTGCTGCGCCAGCGCGATCGCCATGTGCGCCTCGGTCACGGTGTCCATGGCCGAGCTGATTATGGGAATGTTCAGGGCGATGTTGCGGGTTACGAAAGTGGTTGTATCGGCTTCAGCAGGCGCGATTTCGCTATGCGCCGGTTGCAGGAGAACGTCATCGAAGGTGAGCCCTTCCTCTATCACCTCGGGGATCATGAAGGAATAACTCTCATCCTAACAGGGGCATCGGAATTGCGAGATTTACGCGATATATCAGCAGTTTAGGGGCTTTCAGCCATCGCTATACTGAAGTTGCGTGAATCAGGTCGGGCGGTATCAGATCCTCGATGAACTGGGTCGAGGCGCTACCGGCGTCGTTTACAAAGCCCTGGATCCAGCTATCGGCCGAACGATTGCGATCAAGACCATCGATTTGCGTGAGTTGACCACCCCAGACGACCGGGCGCGTATTCGCGAGCGCCTGTTGCGGGAGGCGCAATCGGCCGGCGTGCTCTCACATCCCAACATCGTCACCATCTACGACGTTCTCGAGAAGGAAGACTACGCATACATATTCATGGAGTATGTGCCGGGTCCGTCGCTCGATAACATGCTTCGTAACCGCAGCCTGCCTGACAACCAGTCGCTTTTGCAGTTCTTGCGGCAAGTTGCCGATGCACTCGATTACGCGCACCGCAAGGGCATCATTCATCGCGATATCAAGCCGGCGAACATCATCATTTCCGAAGCCAGCGCGCACAGCGAGGCCTTGGCGAAGATCGCCGATTTTGGCGTTGCCAAATTTGTATCTCAGGACCTGACACACAGCGGGACCATGATCGGCACGCCGAACTACATGTCGCCCGAACAGATACAAGGGCTGACGATAGACGGCCGTTCGGATCAGTTCTCGCTCGCCGTGATCGTCTACGAGTTGCTGACAGGCTCGAAGCCGTTTAGCGGCGACAATCTACCCGCTCTCTTCTATCAGATTTGCAAGCAAGACCCGGAGCCAATTGAAGAAGCCAATGGAACTCTGGGTGCGGCGGCCGGAAAGGTTTTGCATCGCGCGCTCGCGAAAGATCCAAAGCAGCGCTTTCCCACTTGTGTCGCGTTTGTAAGTGCGCTGACGGCCGCGCTAAGCGAGTCCCAGGACTGGACGTGCATGACGGTTGCTGCTCCGGTGCCCGCGGGCGCGCTGGATGAGACTTCCGCCGGGGTCGTCTCTACGAGTAATGGGCCAACCCGTGTGCGCTACCCGAACAGCGAAGGCGCCACGCGCGTCCGGAACAGAGAACTGGATGCCGCTCCCGCAGTAGCGTACGAACTCGCACCACTGCCTAAGCGTCGCCGCGATGAAGCTGAAGCTGAGATCGCAGAACCGCCCGGCACTCGCGATTCGTTCGGAAAGAAACTCGCGCTGATACTCGCGATGTGCTTTGCGATCTTCGCCGCCATTGTGTTTATCGTTCGGTGGAACTCAGGACCGAATGTGCCCGTTCAAGTGCTGGACAGCAATCAAGGACCGGTCAGTCAGCCGCCGGACGTCTCCGATACGGCTCCGCAGGACACGAATCCTGCGAACCCAAAGCTTACGCAACAGCTTACACAACCCGGGCGAAACCAGACCTCAGCCGGGCGGACTGCCGGTGAGCCTCAGACGCTGACCACCCCACCCGCGTCTGTGCCTACGCGCGTCGGCGGCACGAATGATGTCGAGATGCTAACGGACCCTGCCGGTGCAACGATCACTGTCGATGGCAATGCCGGTCTGAGTTGCACGACTCCTTGTACTCTGTCGCTTCCGGATGGCCGTCACACGCTCTCCGCGCAATTGAACGGCTACCAACTCGAACGCCGCATTCTGAACGTCCCTGCCGACACAAACTTCTTTTTCCAGATGGTCAAAGAGAGCGGCGCATTGCTATTAACTTCATCGCCTAGCGGCGCCACTGTGTATGTCGATGGTCAAGCCGCCGGCAACACGCCGGTTACTCTGCACCTGAGCTTGGGCGCGCACAAGATTGTCTGGTCATACGGCGGCAACGAACACCAGGAGACAATCGAAATCCAGAACGGGATTCAGGCGCGCGGCTACCGCTTCTGATCGAAGCGGGATCAAGCCTTGGGCATGTCTCGATGCGCCGGGTAGTTCGGAATACTTAGCGCAGTAAGTACCGCTCGATTGACCGCATGCGCCATCACCTCGGCTGCGATGGCGCCGATGGTGGTCAGGTCGGCTGCGGCGCTGCTGGTACCGGTCGCAGCCGCAAAAATGGTGTCGCCATCCATCATCGAATGAACCGGATTGATGGTGCGCGCGTAACCGTCATGCGCCATCTGCGCGACTTTGGTTATCTGGACCTTATTCAATCGCGCGTTGGTTGCGACGATGCCGATAGTGCTGTTCTCGCCCGCTCGCGCATGGAGCGTGGCGCCCGCCAGCAGTTGCGCCATGGTGTTCGCAAGACCTTGGCCGCCCGGCGTTCGCGCGCCCGCGAGGATTTTTCCGCTATTTCGATCAATGACATCGCCCACCGCATTGACAGCAACGAGCGCGCCGATGACAAGGTCTGAGTCGCCCACTTGCAAACTGGCCGTACCCAGCCCACCCTTCATTGCGTAACGAAGGCCGAACATCTTTCCCACAGTTGCTCCCGCTCCCGCGCCGACATTGCCCTCCGGCACAGATCCGTTTGTTGCGTTCTCGCAGGCTGTGTACCCGGCCTGCGCATCGGGCCGAATCTTTGGGTCGCCGATGTTCAAGTCGTACAAGACGGCTGCGGGGACAATGGGAACGACGATTGCTCCCATGTGGAAGCCGTGCCCATGCGCTTCGAGGAAAGTCATGACACCGCTGGCGGCGTCAAGCCCATATGCGCTGCCTCCAGTCAGCACGATGGCGTTCACTTGCTCGACCGTATTGATAGGATTCAGCAGGTCGGTTTCGCGCGTACCCGGCGCCGATCCGCGAACATCCACACCCGCAACCGCCCCCTTGTCGAACAGCACCACAGTACAGCCGGTGGGCCGCCGCGCGTCTGTGTAATGCCCGACACGCATGCCGCCGACGTCGGTGATGTTTCCCGGTCTCTCTTCTTGCATGCCGCTACTCATGCGCGGCGCCAGGGACGCCAGCGCGGCAGCGTGCATAAAACTGCGTCTGTGTAGCATACCCGCTACGATCATAGACGTCGATGGCGGGCTTTGCGTGGCGATGGGTTGCGGTTAGTGTGTTCATCATTTCGTCAACGCTCAATTACCTTGACCGCCAGTTGCTTGTTTTCCTCGCCCCACTTATCATTCGCGATCTGCACCTCAATCAGACGCGCTTCGGCCTGCTGATCTCCGCCTTCTCCATCGCTTACGCGGCATCATCTCTTGTGACCGGGTGGTTTCTCGATAAAGCCGGAATCAACAGAGCCATCGCCGTAGCCGTCGGATGGTGGTCCATCGCCGCGACTTGCACCGGTCTCACTCGCGGCCTTGGAAGCCTCGGGATCTGCCGGGCCGCTTTGGGCGTTGGCGAGTCTGCGGGTGTGCCGGCGGTCGGCAAGTTGAACGGCATCTATCTTCAACCCGAAGAGCGGGCCTTAGGCGCGGCTGCCAACCAGATCGGCCTAAGCCTGGGAGCGATCATCGCGCCCTTGTGGATCGGTACGGCACTCGTGTACGGCTGGCGTCTACCGTTTGTTGTCACCGGGTTCCTCGGTTTCATCTGGATACCGGTCTGGCTACTTGTTAATCGCGCGATACCGGCGCGCTACGCGGATCAAGAGTTCGCGCGCGACCCCGGCGTCTCCGAAATCGGTTTGCTACGCAACCGATCGCTGTTACTTCTGGTGATCGCAAACGTTCTCTGGATGGGCAGCTACTCACTTTGGTCAAACTGGACCACGCTCTATCTGGTTCATGTGCATCACTTGACCTTAAGACAAAGCGCCAGCTACGTCTGGATTCCACCGCTCGTCTCCAATGCGGGCGGTTTTTTCGGCGGCTGGCTTTCGCTCCGCTGGATACGCCGCGGGTCAAGCGCCATTGCGGCACGCCGCCGCGCTGTTGCGTTCAGCGCTGCAGGCTATCTATTCACGTTGCTGCTTCCGCTGGCGCCAAACGCCGCCTGGGCGACTGTTGTCATCTCGGTCAGCTTCTTCTTTTCGCTCTCGGGCAGCGTCAACATTTATGCCCTGCCGATCGATATCTTCGGACCCGCGCGATCGGGCCTCGCTATCGCCGCGCTGACGTGCTCATTCGGAATTCTGCAAACGGTTATCTCGCCCATCATCGGTTTCCTGGGCGATCATCAGCTTTACCAGCAAGTTGTTTGGCTGGTCACAATTCCGCTACTGCTCGCGGTGTTATTCTTGCAGCCGCTGGGGCGAACCGATCCAGTACAAGCGAGCCGATAGCTGCTTCACAACCACGTTGTCATTCTCATCGAACACCCGCACAGTGACCGTCTGCCCCGGCGCTGCCGGAACGGAGTAGTTCAACGTTTTGGAATCGGTAACAAGGCCATCCGGGAGCAGCTCGATCCACTCTCCGCCGTTGAGCGAATATTGCGCCTTCTCAATCCAACTCATTGCGTCTTCGGCGGTGAAGTGAATGGTTCGCCCAGCGGCGCCACTGGCCATCACTGAAACGTTTCTGATCTCGGGCGGAGTGTTGTCGATGGTGAATGGATCGCTGTCCAACAGCGACGTTAATGCGTCGGATGGAATGTTGCCCGGCGCATCGCTCGCGACAACCCGAAAGACATATTCGCCGTCGGGAAAAGCAGTTGAATCGAAAGAATAGAATCGATCCTGGAGCTTGTCCTTTAAGGTTTGCCAGGCGCTGTCCTTCTTCGGGCGCATCTGGACTGTGTAGACCAGCGCGTCACCGTTAGGATCGCTCGCGCTCCATCGGACGGTGACGAAACCTTTGCTGTACTGGAGCGTTGCGCTGCCCGCGCCTTCGCTGGCAATCAGGCTTGACGCCCTTTTCTGACCAACGGCGGGAAGCGTCAATGTCATCGGAGATCCGGAAGCAGCGACGTTCCGTTCGAGAAGCGAACTGCTCTGGGATTCACGGTAATTGAACGGCGCAATCTCAATCTGATTCACCTTGGGAGCGATGTTTCTGGGCAGATAAGCGACATCGATTGCACTGACCTCGGGAGACTGGCCGTTCGGCGTGCAATGCAGTGTCAAACGATACTGCAAGAAGCGTGCGGCAGGAGATCGGATTGCTCCGCTGGTTCCAGAAAGCTCGATTTTGCTCCACGGGCTCCAGAAAGTTTCGGGGTTGTTCTGGTTGCCGCTCCGAGTTTCCAGAGTGATGTCCGCAACGCCGGTTGAGCCGGTTACCTGCACTCTGCCCCAATGAGAAAACTCACCGGCGTCGAGCACATCGCTTGCCAGCGTGCCGTTCGCCTCCGAACCCGGCCCGATTGCGTACAGATTTCCGACGTTGCCCGTCACGGCATACACAATGTTGTTTCGGCCGCGGTACAACGCGGTCACCTGCGTCGGCGGAGCATTCAAAAGCTGCGTGGAAAGCTGATCGGAATCGACGCGGTAAATCAGTCCGCGATTTCCTGTCCCGAGCAAGGGCTTGCCGAGCGCATCAAAAGCAACGGCATAGATCAGTTCCGTGGGCGAACTCCAGATTCTTTCCGCGAAGCCGTCTTTCTCTATTCGATAGAACTCCGAACCGCCATTTACGGCTGCGCTCAACGAGCCGACCGCAGGAGGAAGCGACGGCGGCTGACTGCCCGACCGCGGCGTGCCCGCTGCCGTCACGGCCGGAGGTGTAGAAGGAAGCACGGGCGCAGCACCGGAGACGGAAGTGGTACTGGTCTTGTTGCCGACCGAGGCCGCGTAGATGACGCCATCGTGTTCCGCGAGCGAAGTGACTTCGCGCTTGTTGGTCTGGTACAAAACGAAACTTTGTCCTTCCGGCGTGATGCGCATCACCAAGCCGCTTGGTTCAGTTCCGACGATGAGATTGCCGTCCGGATCGACGATCATCGACCGCGCATGAGTCTCGTTGGTATCGAAAAATTTCGCGCCTTTGCCATCGGGAGAGACCTTGTAGATAAGACCCGCGTCGCCAGTCGCGACGAAGAGATTCCCCGACGTGTCGAAGACCATCGACCAAACGTATTTGCACTTCGGGTCGAAGAACAATTGCGGTTTGCCGCCGCCGTCGATGCGATAGATCTTTGCATCAGGCAGCACGGCCGCGTAAACACGATCCTGCTTGTCGACTGCGAGGGCGTGGATTTCCAACCCGGTGACTTCGGCGAGCACCTTCGGCTTGCCATTTTGCGGCAACTCGTAGATCTTGGTTGCCGCACCGGTCGGCGCGCCGCCGGCGTAATACAGTGTTCCCTTCGAATCTTGAGTAACGGCCCATAAGTAGGGGGTATTGGTGCTGTCCAGTTCCTTAAACGCAGGCGCAAGCGTGAGGCGTCCGTCGCTGCGAATGGATAAATTCTTGGGCGTGCCTTTGGAAAAATCCGACTGGTCCGACTGCTCCCAGATATGGGTATCGGTAGCGAGACAAAGGCAGGGTGCGGCCGCAAGCAAAGCAAAACCGACGGCCCGGTACAAGACCGAGTTCTTGTGCATTATTACTTAGATGCCCTTCAGTTCACGTAGATCTTGAGCGAGTAATTACCGGTGACGACCTCATCAAACGGCACCGAGGTCTGTTCGTGCGCGCTCTCCGCCGAGCTCACGAACTGGTGGTTGGTTGCCCGGCCACTCTGCATGACGTTCAATACGGAAGCGGGCAAACTGGGCAGAACCTTTTCATCCGAGTAGACGGTCGGCTGCGACTCAATCAGCGAAACGTACATTCGATTGTTGCTGCGCTCCTCATTCAGCAGCGCCACGGTTTGCGGAACATCTTCAATACGGTTCAGCGAGCTCGCAATGTCCTGGAACCGGCTAAGAGTATCGGCGTCGCTGAAGAGAATCTGATGTTCACCCTTATTCAAACCAGCCGGGATTTTCACGTTCACGGTTCGCTCGATACGATCGCCGTGATAGGGGCGCAGGAAGACCTTTACGGGAACTTCGGCGCCAGGGGTCACCTTGTTGTCGGCGATCCAGGCGGATTCAATCTGCGCGATACGGCGTTCAGGCAGCAGATCGACCGACACGTTCACGGCCGTGACGTTCGGCAGCTTGCTCGAGTTCACGAAAAGACGGTTAAACTTGTCACCCCACCAGCCGGCTAACAGCATCGGTGTCGGCACGGGAGTTTCGGCCGGCGCCTGCATGGTGGTCAGCTCGATGCGATGCTGGCCTTCGACTTGTAATTCACCGTGCAAGCGGAAGGTGGCGTGCTCAGAGAAGTCGTTCAGATTGGAAAGGGTGTTGAAGAGAGTCGCCATCATCAGGTACGGCGTCCACTTCTGATCCACAAAGACATTGAAATGAAAGTCGCGCGAATCGCGAATTGTGTTTCCGGCTCCATAGCTCTTGACGTGCATGGTGACAGGAATCATTTGCGCGGTTGCGCCGAGTTCACCGCCGATGGCGCTATGCCGATCCT
Source organism: Terriglobia bacterium (assembly GCA_963846045.1). Taxonomy (GTDB): domain Bacteria; phylum Acidobacteriota; class Terriglobia; order Bryobacterales; family Bryobacteraceae; genus Bog-105. The sequence continues at coordinate 58,412 of CAWJUL010000002.1, forward strand.
GGTACACCGCTCCGACCACCTCGGATGCGTTGCCCATCTTGGTTGGTTGATACGAAGAAGCCAGCGTCATGACGATGTCTTCCTTGGCTAGCGGCATGTCCACTTTGCCGAGATTGAACATGGGGTGGCCAAACGCCAGAATGCGCTTGCCATCGTTATAAGTTACGGTACCCGCGCCAGTCATGGTCATATCGCCGGAGACCAGGACTGCCGCAACACTTTCGCCGGGTTGTAAAGCCGTACGCCAATCCTTGGCCGGCACGGCGGAATCGAGTTGCCCACCCGCCCCGCCTTGCGACACAGTCATTCCTAATTGGGTGAAGATGGGGGAAAAAGCGGCGACAGCGGCGCTGCTAAAGCCGGACATCGAGATGGGCGTGGCTATGGGCGTCATGCCCGGCGCGGAGGCGAAGTTTCCAGATCCGCCGGCGGCCATCACTCGAGCGGCCAATTCGCTCGGCATGGGAGTGGTTGCACTCGCCACAGGAATCTTGTCGGGGGTGCGCGCATCCATGGGCCGCGACGAATCAAACTCGTTTACCTCGAGCATGAGCCGGATGGGCGTAATGCCGCAGATGGCGTCGGGTGAGAATGTGCTGATGCGCAGAGATACCGCGCCGACCAGTTTTCCATCGATGTAGACGGGGCTGCCACTCATGCCGCCCGCGACGTTGGTGCGCTCGGCCTTGCCGGTTAGTTTTGCCAAGATGATGTCCTGGCGAGGACCCCACATGTTTTCCCAGACGCCGATAATCTCGACCGGCATTGGTTCCGGCTTGCTGCCTTGGAACACAGTCCATGCGACCGCTTTCATGCCGGGCTTCAGTGCGCTTTCCGGGAACAGCTCAACTTTGCCCGCCTTCGGAGCGACCGTCATGTTGGGGATTTCGGGCTCACTGCCGCCTCTGGCCGCCATGGGGGCGGCACCGAGTACACCAAGGACAAGAGCGGAGCACAAAACCGCCGATTTGAACATGAACACCTTCTCTAAAAGATGGGATTGCCTGAAGCGCTAACTCACCGGATGACTACATTATCGCCCAGCAAAACGACATGCCGCAGTCGGGCGACAGGCACACGTATTTGGGACGCGGGCGCACGGCTCGTTATGTACGCCAGATATTTGAGGGTTCGGCAACTCTTCAGGCGGCTGTTTTCTCCTTATCGGCCGCTATGGAGAGATTCATGCGCTTCGCGGTGGCGGCTGTTTCGTTGAAGAGGCGCATTTCTTTGAGTTCGAGGGTCTTTTGAGCGCCTGCAAAGGCGACTTTGTGCTGTTCGACCTGGCGATTTTCCTTCGCGTCGCGGCGCTTTTCCTGGGCTTCAGCGCGCTTCTGCGATTCAAAGCCAATCTCCTCTTTTCGTCTTTCGTTTCTGCGTTTTATCAATTCGGCTGAGGCGCGAGCGTAGGCGCGATCATGATGGGCTTGGTAGCGTTCGTAGCGTTCGAGCTCGGGACGAACACGCATTTCGGCTTCGTTGTTGGCCAACTGCTCCGGGCTTTGCGCGATGACGAGGAAGCAGGCTTCGAGGAGATTGGAGGCGCGGCGAGCGCACCATGTATGCTCGGCCATTTTGCGGACGAGCTCGGTTTCGACGCTGCCGACGGGATTCTCGTCGAGCGTGAACTGGTTAAAGAGTTCATCGAAGCGCTCCTGCTTTTCGTTGGGCAGGACTTGGAAGCGACCAGTGAGGCCGTGCAGGGTCCGGTTCTGCGATACCTTTTCCTTGCCTGCGGCGCTGGTCGGGCCGGTCGATTTCTGTGCGTTGGCACGATTGGCGGCGAGCTGGCCATTCGAAAACTTCTTCCACAACATGCTTGGACTCCTGGGGCGGGCGCGTGAATCTTGCGGGCTTGCGACCCGATTGGAGAGTAGAACGGCTGCGGACGTGACGAGGGGTGGCGCAAAGGTGGGAGAAGCGAGAAATGGTTTGGCGTGAGCGGGTTAGGAGTAAAAAGAAAATGTTGAGGAGCTGTGAACGTTCGCAGCGGGGCCTAGGAAATGTTTATACGACCCTGAATGCGCAGCGTCCCTCGCGTCAGCAGGTACTCGTATCGACTGCGATCATCGATCGATTTTTGGATCGGCTGAGGTCCGAGAGAAGCGAACCTTGCCTCGGAGGCCTCGCAGTTTCGCATACGTCTGGGAGGCGGCCACGAGCTGCAACCCCGTGCGAACCGTCTCGACACCGCTTGCTCGCTGGGCCTTGTCGAGCAGCTCAGGCGAGATTTCGACGGTGATCTTGCGCGCTCTCCCGATCGTGTTGATAATGCCGTACTCTGCACCAGCATTATATATGGTGTAACCCGCCGTTTACCGGCAGCAAGTACCGGCGTGCCTTGGGATATAGGGTCGATTTAGTGTCGGAGTGTTTGGGTGCTTGGCAAACAACATGTTAAGACATAGCGCGATCGTCAGATCGAGCGTTTCGAGCATTGCTCACCCCCGCGATACTACTCTGCGTCTTCGACTTCCGGGCTACGGGCTTCAATTCGCGCTTTCGCAGTCTCAATTGCCTTATGCAATTTCTCTCGCAATACATCGGCAGGCGGCAACACCGTTAGATACTCGGCGACATGGATTCCTGCGGCATCCAATTCCAACAGCTCGATTTGCTCTGTGTTCTTGCCTGCGCACAGAATGATGCCAAGCGGGAGGTTCTCTTCTGGTTCACGTTCGTGCTTTGCAAGCCAGCGGAGATAGAGCTCCATTTGGCCCTTATATTCGGGCTTGAAGCTCCCCTGCTTCAGTTCCACGCACGACCAGGCGCTTGAGCTTGCGGTTGTAGAACACGAGATCGATGTAGAAGTCGTCTCCGTCTACCTGGATTCGCTTCTGCCTGGCGACAAACGAAAAGCCCGCACCCAATTCGAGCAGGAAAGTTTCCAATTCCCGGAGTATCGCGTCTTCCAGATCGCGCTCCAAAAAGCGATCGGCAAGACCAAGGAAGTCCAGCACGTAAGGGTCTTTGAGGATCAGCGAAGGTGTTAAATCACCTTTAGTGCGTAGTGTGGCGAGTTCTTGTCGAATGAGAGAGTCAGGTTCCCTCGAGAGCGCCGTGCGCTCATAGAGCATGGAATCGATGCGGTCGCGGAGAGTACGGATACTCCAGCCTTCTATGCGGCTCATTTCGGCGTAGAATTCGCGTTCAAGAGGCTTCTTCAACGTCAGCAGCTCGACGAAATGGGACCAGCTCAATTGTCGTGACAGTGTCGCGACAATTTCCTCATCCGGAAAAGCCTCGGCGAATTGGATCATACGCCGCAAATTCTTTTCTGTATACCCTCGGCCGTAGTCGCTGACCAATTGTCGCGACACTGTCGCGACAATTTGATCTCCATAGGCGGCACGCTCACTCCCCAGCACCTCAACATAGATCCGTTTGCCGATGCGCCAATACAGCATGGTTAATGTGACATTGACGGTAACCGAGGCGTGGCGTCGCGCTTCTGCAATGAGAATTCGGATCTCGGCCAGCAGGTCCTCTGTCTGAGGACGAGCGGATTCAAGCTCATTCATCGACGTCAGTTTTTTCCGTTTCTCCCTCAGATCCAATTCGCTCCACTCCACCAGTATTTACCTAGTGGGCGCGGAAGAATCGCGTGCAAACGCGTAGCCATGATTATATGGCCCTTTTTCCCGCTAATTGGGTCGCTTTTGGCACCGCTCGGATCAGCTCCTGTACGCGCCATTTGAGGGCGATGACGCCCACTATCTCGCCCGAGCCGACGGCGCGACAGCCATGTAACGAGCTGGCCAGGCCCCACTTGGAATGTTCGACTTGGCTCGTGAACCGTAACCTCCAACCCAGCGTACTGACAGCCACCTTCGCAGTGGAGTTTTTCAAAGCCGGCCGCAGCCGCTTCGAGCGAGATTGTCCATCGTAAGCAAAAGACTGTAGCAAAGGATATTTGATTTCCGATCAACACAATGATATTGTTGTGTTGGTGATCCCAGCGTTTGACGAGCGCGGTAATTTGCCGCCTGGAATTCACTGGGCGAAGTGGGATGAAATTGTGTCAAGGTTTGGGCAAAACGAGCGACGAAAAGAGTTGCTGGAAGGCCTAAATCGCGCTATCTACCTGCTTGCTCAAGGTGGCTGTCGAGCTCTTTACCTGGATGGAAGCTTCGCCACTGAGAAGGAGACTCCAGGCGATTTCGACGCGTGCTGGGAGCTTACGGCCGAGATTGATTCTGCGAAATTGGACCCTGTGTTTTGGCAACTCAGACATCCACGGCGCGAACAGAAGGAACGGTTTGGAGGTGAGTTATTTCCCGCTCGATTTCCGGCCGCTCCCAGTGGTGAAACGTTCCTCGAGTTTTTTCAAATAGATAGAGATGGAAATTCGAAAGGCATTATCGCCTTGGAATTGGAAGGGCTTGGAGCATGATAAAAAACGAGCGACAGTACAAAATTACAAAGGCGCAAGCCGCCAAATTTGAGAAAGCACTAGCAGCACTGGATTCGGACCCAAAACACAGCAACCTGCCCCCGATATTGCAAAAAGCGGAGCGAGATGCCCTAGAGGGCCAATTGGAAACTCTTCGCGCCGAGATCGAAGAATACGACACGATCGCTACGAAAGGGCTGGACGTAGAGGTCCCGTTCGAAGAACTGGCCTCTGTCTTAGTGAAAGCGAGGATTGCAGCTCGTTTATCGCAGCAACAACTGGCTGAGATCTTGCATATCGATCCCCAGCAAATCCAGCGCTATGAGGCCAACGATTACAGCGGGGCCAACCTGGATAGAGTCGTAAGTATCGCCCGTGCAGTTGGCCTTACGATGAAAATTGCGGCGAATACAAAGATCAATTCATCGTCCTGATTAAATCGGCCGCCAGTGGCGGCCATCGTGTTCCAGCAATTCATCCGCTGCGCACGGTCCTTGGCTGCCGGCCGTGTAATTGGGAAAGCCGTCTGGTTTTTCCTCCGCCCATTTATCCAGGACGGGCTGTACCACGCGCCATCCCGCTTCGATGTTGTCCGCGCGCTGGAAAAGCGTCGCGTCGCCGACCATCACGTCGTAAATCAAAGTCTCATATCCGGTAGAAGGCGCGGCCCCAAAGTAATCCTGATACTTGAAATCCATCCAAACATCGCCCAGCCTCATTGTTGGGCCGGGTATTTTGGCCCCGAACTCCAGCGAAATTCCTTCCTCCGGCTGGACCCGGATTACGAGCCAATTCGGTGCTGGATTTTGTGACCGCTGTGCCTCGAAACAGCGCGTGAGGCACTTCCTTGAAGCGGATCGCGATGAGGCTCTTACGCTTGGCCAGGCGCTTTCCCGTTCGCAGATAAAACGGCACTCCCGCCCAACGCCAGTTATCAATCGCCAGTTTCAGAGCGGCATACGTCTCCACGTTCGAGTCCGGAGCGACGTCCGGTTCCTCACGATAGCCGCAGACCGGATTACAGCGATTGCGCCCGCGCCGTACTGGCCGCGTACCGCCATACATCGGATTTCATCGGGAGGACAGACGCGCACCGATTCGACGACCTTCGCTTTCTCAGATCGAATGGCCTCGGCACGAAATGAACTCGGCGCTTCCATGGCTGTCATGGAGAGCAGTTGAAAGAGGTGGTTCGGAACCATGTCCCGCAATGCGCCTGTTTTTTCGTAAAATTTGCCCCGGTTTTCGACGCCGACGGTCTCTGCCACAGTGATCTGCACATGATCGATCCGATCGCGGTTCCAAATAGGTTCGAAGAGCCCATTGGCGAACCGGAACATCATAATGTTCTGGACTGTTTCCTTTCCGAGAAAATGATCGATTCGGTAAATCTGGGTTTCGCCGAGCACCTGCAGGAGTTGGCGATTCAGATCTTTCGCCGAACTCGAGATCGTGGCCAAAAGGCTTCTCGACAACGACGCGACGCCACTGGCCATTTGCCTCCTGAGCCAATTTGCTTTCGCCCAAGTGTTCCACAACCGGCGCGAAGAAGCGGTCGGCCACCGCAAGATAGAACAAATAATTCCCGCCGGTCTGCTGCTGCTGGTCGACGTCTTGCAACAGTTCGGAGAGTTTTTGATAACTGGCTGGATCGTTAAGGTCGCCGCGGATATAACGCATCCGCTTGGTGAGCCAGTCCCATGTCTCTGGTTTGAACTCTTCCGGGTGGCCGCCGCCCTCGACGAACTTTTCCGTCATCTGTTTCAGCGACTCGTGCCATTGCTCAGCCGGCATGTCGGCTAGATCGAACCCGACAATTGCGAACTGCTCGGGCAAGAGATCTGCGCAAGCAAGGTTGTACAAAGAGGGAACGACCAGGCGCTTGGTCAAATCTCCGCCGGCGCCAAAGATCACCATTGCGCATGGGCCGGCGGGTTTGGCGCCGGTTGACGCCACATGCATACTCATAGTCCGCTATTCTCCTGAGAAATCCGCATTTGTTCGTTCTCGTCCTTGGCCGCTAGCGGCCGCCGCAGGTCGTAAATTCCTATGATCGCCAATGCGGCCATGGGAATCAGAAGACATATCAGGCCGAAGAACGTCTGCCCGGCGGCGCCGCAGAAAGCGCCGGCCACGTACAACATCCACAACGAGGCTAGCAGCAAGGCGGTGCGTAATTCCGCCTGACTTCTCGAATTGTGAAGTACAACCGAAATGCTTTCGCGGCCGTGCCGAAACCGATCGTAAGCCCACGTCAGGTATTTCGTGAACCGCTCGGCCATTGTCAACAAAGTGCCTGTGACAAAGCCGGTGTGCAGAGTCAAGGTGCTGAAGTGTGTCAGCGCGGCATTTTGAACTCCCATCGCGAATGCCAGCAGAGCGATCAAGACAAACGAGAGAGTTGAAGCCAGTTGGGAGTGCGGTATGGAATGGGCAAAACAGACCGGCGTTAGTACGACGACTTCTATGGAAAAAGCAACGCAAGCCGCCGATTTGACGCGTTCCCGCCCCGCGATTTCAAGCCAAACGCGCGCGATTAACAGACCCAAGACATAGAAGGCAATCGGCCATGCGCGCCGCAGGGTTTCGACCCAATCCTGCTGCCACGCGCGTATGCCGATTGCTACGCTGTTGCCGCTCATATTCGCGGTATAGATCTGCCCAACAGCCAAGAAACCGACGGCATCTACAAAGCCGGCTATCCAAGTCAGAAAACCAGCTATGTAGATTTGCGTCTTACTTCGCATCTACATGCGCCCTACTTCGGCATCTACATAATGATGCGAAATATACTGCAAATCGCACTTGGCAATACCTACCGGGGCCTGCGAGGCGCAAACACACAATGAGCCTTGGCCTGCAAGTAGCCTATTTATTCATTCTTGCGATACCGATTGCTTCTGTCGTTTGGACAGTGACGCATGAAGAAGTCTTTCGAGAACCTCGCGAATTTTGCAAGAGCCGAAGTGAAAGCTGCCGGCGTTTGGTGGAACGCAAGTTCTTTTATTTGTTCACCTGTGAGTACTGCTTCAGCCACTACGTCACAGTCGTCTTCCTGTTCATTACGCGTTTCAAGCTTTTGTATGACGATTGGCGCGGTTACCTTATCTCGCTTTTTGCGCTGGTCTGGGTGGCCAACACGTACATGAATCTTTACGCTCACTACCGGCTGGACATCAAGCGCGAGCGCGTCGAAATCGCGGTTCGCGAAAAGACGATCAATGCAGGTGAGCCGGAAGTTCCGGCAAACGCAGACGGGACGCATCGCTAACCCCTCCGCCCAAGACCTTCTTTTTGTCTTCGGGCGTAAGCTCGTCGTAAAGCTGAACGAACGCGGCATTCGTCCAGCCAAAGCCGGCCTGATTTGCGCTATAGCCAAAGTGAATTTGGGATGCCACGTCGGACCCTTCGTTGACAACGTCGTACTTCTCGACAATGTAACCTTGCCGCAAGAACTCATGCCGGACAAGCGATAGAAATTTCAATGAGATTCGCTCAGCGTCACTCGCGTAGCCATACCGGCGCAGTCCCTCAATGGCGATCATTTCAATCGGCGCCCATCCAAACGGCGCGTCCCATTGGTTCCCGCTGACGTGCGTGCTGGTCTGCAGGCCGCCCATCTTTTCAAAAAGGGGCAGATTCTTTTCCAGCCGTTCAGCCTGTTGTTTCGAAGCAAGACCAGCCCACAGCGGATAAAAGGTTGTTAGGAAAGGGTAATGGCGCACCCGTTTATGGACGAAATCATAGTCGTAGTAAAGGCCGTCCTTGGGGTCCCACATCAATCGGTTCACCCGATCTCCGCGTTCCTGTGCCCGTTTGCGCCAGGTGGTTGCGTCTCCGTTTCGCCCGAGTATATCCAGGATCTCCGCAGTCTGCATCTCCATGATGTAAAGCAATGAGTTCAGACAAACCGGGTCGTAGTGAATGATGTCGATGTTGAACGGGCCGAAGCGGTCTGAGGGATCGAATCCCGATTCGCGCATTGACCGATCGCCTTTGTAGAACAGCGGCGTAAGCTGATCGGTCGCGCGGTTATAGTATTCGCTCACGTCATAAGCGGTGATCTTGTGGGTCTTGAAATATTGTTTTACGAGGTCATAGTGGGTCAGCCCTTGCGCATCGCGCTCCGCCGATACCGACTCCGGCGCCGGCCCTTCACCTATGTCCCAATAACGTGCCAGCCCGGTTTCCGGTGTGAGATGAGGCTCTGTATTCCAGAACTTGTAGTAATTCTCAATGTCAGGGAGAGCGTTTTCCAGATATTTGCGATCGTGGGTCTGGTTGTAAACGCCAAGCACCATCTGGGTGAGGAAGGGAGGCTGAGATCTGGTGAGGTAATAGGTGCGATTTGCATTAAGAACCTTCCCATAGTTGTCGATCTCGTACAGGAAGTTATCTGCCATGTCCTTCGCCAGCGCGAGTTCCTTATCTCGCAGCAGTCCCACCTGAATGAAATAGCTGTCCCAACCATACATCTCGTTGAATCGTCCGCCGGGCACTACATACGGGTCAGGCAGATAGAGCAGACCTTGCGTTTTCAGATTTTGCAGATTCTCTGGCAGAGGCAGTATCTCAATGGTCGAGAATCCGGCGCTCGGCATTTCGCGCCGCAGTTTCTCCGCAACAGCCTTGACATCTTCCGTGCGCGAGATGTAAACCGGCCAGCGCCCGTTTGCTGCGGGCTGAAACTTCGGATCCACCGCCGCCGTCGCAAGATTCTTGTTCGATCTCGTCAACACCTTCCAGGTTTGCTTTATGTACTCGAGGATCGAAGGCGTTTGCGTTGCCGGCGCGGGCGCTTGCGCAATCAGTTCGGAGCACCCTAACGACTCCGAGCAGAAGCGCCACCACTAAGCAAGAATCTCGATGGCCGCCGGGCACTGAACGGCTTTGTCTGTCTTATCAGTCTCATGATCTTTACCAATTGAACGTTACGGTCTTGCCTTGATAGCCGTTGCCGTCGGGGAACTGCAGGTGCAATTTGCCGTCGCCGATCTCTCCGCCTGCGACCGTCACATGAGGGACGGTTCAGCCTTACAGGCAAATCAAACGTTGAATGTCCCTGCGCCTCGAAGCGAAATTCCGCTTGATGTGCTGAATATTTCTCGTCGACAACTTTGAGCTGCTGTGTTTCGGACCCTTGTTCGGGAAGACTTGTAGGAATACCGAGAACAACTGCTGCTTCTGAGATGACCAGGGTGTGTGTCGATGACATGGTCGGCTTGCAACTCGTCCCAATCTCCGCAGCCAAACAGAAGGTTTGTGGCGACTCGGCGTCACGGCTCTCACCGTCAGCTTGCCGCCGCGAGTGCGCTCAAAATCGAGATCTACCGCTATGGGTCCCAGCGCCACATTTCGTAGTCGCGCATGATCCCATTCCGCTGGGAGATGCGGATTTACATGGATGGTTTTGCTGGGCGCTTCGCAGGTGACCCCGAACAGACCTCTTAGCATCGGTGCAATGACCATGGCGGAGGACCACATCTGATGCGAACTGCTTCTTCCGAGTGGCTGATAGAACTCACCGGATAGCAATTCGGTCACGGACCCCAAGTCCTGCGCCCATGTGAGATCCGCGTTTTGCATCAGATGCGCAAGTCCGGAAAGAGGATGCCCAGTTCGATATTCAGCAAGCGAAACCCATCCCGTGAAAAGCGGCCAAACGGAGCCTTGATGGTAGCTGATCGGGTCATAGAATTGAGTGCGTTCACTTATGTCGCGTGTGCCCCAGTCGGTCGAAAACTCCTGCGAGGCCCACCGGCTCAGCATCGATCCGGCGTTCTTAAGCTCAGCGTTCCATCCCACCAGGCAACCGCCGGGTAGATGGTTGCCGTGTCATCCAAGGTTCCGTCTGCTTTTTCGGCAAATGAGTAGAATTTTGTCGCCTTGATTGTAGAACTCCGATTCAATTGTGTCCCGAATCTGGCCGGCCTTTTTCTTCGCTGTTGCAGCCAGCTTGGTATCAGACATGAGACCGGCAAGCGTTGCAATCGCGTCTGCGGACTGCTGGTCCAGCGCAGCCAGGTAGACCTCCTGATGCGGCATACCTTGAGGCCACGATTCCACCCACCCAGTACCCTGGCTGTTGTCATAGATCCCATTCTTCGATTCGTGGGCTCTTGTGAATTCGTAAGCTTTCAGAATGGCTTGCCAATTGGTTTGCAGATAACCAATATCGCCGCTCGCCTGGACGTAATCGCGCATTGCCATGATCAGCAAGGGAGTTGCGTCGGCGGAAGCATAGAAGTATGGCGTGGACTTCCAATCGAGCGCATATGCCGTTTGCGAAAACTCGTGCATGATCTTGCCGTCTGCCCTCTGTCTCTGAATCAGAAAGTCGAGAGCACGCCGAGTTAGGGCGAAATCGCCATAGCTGTTGATTGCGTAGGTGGTCCAGATTGTGTCACGGCCAAAGAACCAGGCGTAACCGGGTCGCGCCGAATCACCCGATTCGTAGTACCCGGCCACCATTCCAATCTCGTTCTTGTATTTCACTTGCATCTGATCAACGGCCACTTCCGCCCACATCAGAGCCTCGTTCACTCGTGAACTCGGTGTTTCCGCGATCGTACGGTGCGCAAAGAAGTTCTGTATAGTAATCCTGCGTTTGTGAATATAGCTGCGGGATGGCGGCTTCAATCGCAGCCGCTTGGTCATACGCGCCCTTGCTCGACAGCATTGATAGCACGAGCGGGTAAACCATTCGCTTGTCGCGCTGTGGGTCGTAGTTAAGCTTCAACTCCAAGCGGATAGGTCTGCGGACGCTCTTGGTAAGGCGCCATGATGCCCGGCTCTGGTGTTGGGCATAGCCACGATCGCGGAAAAATCCGGATCGTCGGTGTGCAGAACGTAGGCGCCCTGCTTGCCTTGTGGGACCCATTCCCCATTCGGCCTTCCGAAATTGGGTGCAGGCCACATGTGCAGCATCTCCGGCGTGAAGGAGAAGGTGATCTCCAGCGGCCGAACAGCCTCTACTTCAAAAAACACTGCAACGCCCGTGGCGGGATTGTTTCCGCCTCGAGCAGCAAACATATGCTGTCGAATCGTGAACGCCGCGTGCGAGTAGGTCACGACAGTTTCTCCCGGGGTCACCCTAATTTCAGCAGCTAGACGCATTGACGTCGATCGGTACCGGATAGTCCGCAAGTTCTGCACGTATGCTGAAGTTACTGAGAATCTTATTCGGCCAAAGCCAGGCTTCGAACTTGCCGTTGCCACGCCCCAGCAGCGCCCCATATTCCCCTGCGACTGTCCAAGGCATTCTCGGAATGGCGGGCGAAACGATCTGTAGACCCGCGCTTGGCCTCGCGAAATTCGGTTAACGGCCCCAGATCGGCGCAATACCCCATGCCTGCAGCGATTTGAGCGACGGCGGCCGTGCATGTCCAACGGAGGATTCGATTGCGCATCAGATCTATCCAATCACAGCGGCTCTGATGCAAACGCAACCATAGCCGGTGAGTGCTATGGTTAGACGTTGACTGCAACGGGTCAGCCGCCTTGGCCAGTGCTCCTGATGGCGCGTGAGTTGGGCATTGGCGGTTCTGAACGAGATCTCACCAAGGTCGCGATGAAGCTCGACCGTTCGCGTTTTCAGCCGCATGTGGGGTGTTTGCGCGATCAGGGCATGCGTGGCGACGAACTGCGTAATGCTGGTATCCCGATTGTCAGGTTCCCTGTTACCTCCTTCCGTTCTCCTTCATTCCTGCGAGGCGTGTCCGCATTCCGCCGCTATACGCAGGCGAATCGGGTGCGGCTGATTACACACTTTCGATGTCCCAAGCAACATCTTTGGAATTGCGGCCGCCCGAGCCAGTGGTCTACGTCCGGCCATAGCGACCCAGCTCTGGTTCTTGGACACAATCCAGCGGCAGCTTTGGACGCTCCATCGATTGAGCTTACGATTCGCCGATGCCGTCATCGTTAACTCCGACGCCGTACGAAAGGAGCTGGTCGAAACGGAAAAGCTGTCGCCCTCACGAATAAGCGTGTCGCATAATGGCGTTGAAACCAGCATCTTCAATCCCCAAGTTTCTCCTGCCATTGAAAAAGATTCGACTCTCGTCGTCGGCGCCGTATGCGCGATTCGTGAGGAGAAGCGCTTGGATTTGCTTCTTGCTGCATTCGCTCGCGTGAGAGAGAGATTTCCGGGTGTGAGAGTTCTGATCGTGGGTAGTGGCGAGATGGAGAGTCAATTGCGCCAGCAACGATGACGAACTGGAATCGAGCGTGATTGCCGGTTCGAGCCCGCCCAGGCAAATGTAGCGCCCTGGATGCGCTCCATTGATGTGTTCGTGATGTGCTCTCGTTCGGAGAGTTTTCCCAATGCTCTTTTAGAAGCTATGGCGTGCGGTTGTTGCGTAATCGGGTCGAGCGTCGGAGGCATCCCGGAGTTGATCGAACCCGGCGTAAGCGGACTCTTATTCAAGTCCGGGTGACGTCACCGATCTGACTGACAAACTCAGCGTCGTGCTCGCCGATGGCAGTCTGCGCAATCGTCTAGCTGCCGCTGCGGCAGCCCGCGCTCGAAACGAGTTTTCGATTGAGTCCGCGATTGCCCGGATCGAGCAGATCTATACGCGCCTGCTATCCCGCTAACAATTGCTGGTAATCTGCAAACACCCGAATGGTTTTGTCGAGAATCATCGTATTCCTCGCGCTAGCGCTGCCGTTGAGCTCAGAGTTAGCCACCCGCCGCGATATTCAGCTCTGGTACCTGCAACATACGGATTCGTCAAATCCGCAAATCCGTAGCGGCCACGAAAGCTACTATCGAGCGCGCTGCCTCGGCCGGGTACAGCGGGCTCATCCTGTGGGACGGAATCTTCGATTCGTTAAGTGACCCGAATGGTTCGGCTGACGACCTGTTCCGGTTGCAGGACGTCATCAAATATGCCTCTTCGAAACATCTGAAGGTGCTTGCGACGGCGGCGCCATTCGCTTTCGCCCTTCATCCCGATTGGGCGGAGGCGGACAGGGTTACTGGTTCGCAATTCCGAGTCGACCGGCAGAACAGGCGCTTGGTGTTCGTTAACAGCTTCCCTGGGCTCGACAACGGCGATTTTGAAGCGGGCCACAAAGGATGGTTTGACTTGGGCGATGCCGCTGCTCAAATAGATGCGAACGTCGTGCGCAGGGGCAGATACTCGGGCGTAGTGAACGCTTCGGGGGGAAACGCGCGGTTCCGCCAGAAAATTACTCTAAAGCCTTGGCGGCAGTACCATATCGGACTTTCTTTCAAGACCTCAGGTTTTGGCGGGTTCGCTCAGACCGAAGTCCTCACAAGCAACGGGCCGCTGAATGTCTTCAGCATACCGAAGACGATATTCCAGGCGAGTCTCCCAGCCGGCGGCTCCCAGGAATGGACGAACGTCGAATACACGTTCAACAGCCGTGATGCGACAGAGGCGTCTCTCTATTTCGGCGTCTGGGGTGGATCGTCGGGGACAATCTGGTTCGACGATGTTTACCTGGAAGAGACCGCCCTTGTGTATGTGATGCGGAATAATCGAGCGCCCTTCCGCGCTTACGATCCCTCGCACGCTTCAACCACAGTGAAGGAACGGTCGCAAATCGATTTCGTGAGCGATCCTCGCATGTCCGATACGCATCCTTTTTACGACAGCTATCACACGCCGCCAGTAGTAAAGCTGCCCCGCTCGAGCAACCTGCCGGACAACGCCGTGATTGCGATGGACTACTACGCGGTTTTCCCTATACCCCGCGTGAATACGGTGGCGATGTGTCTCAGCGATCACGCTGTTTTGGCGTGGTTGAAGGATGATGCAAAGTCGATCCGAAAAGTACTGCCTCGCGGGGGCGGCATCATGATGCAGTATGACGAGATCCGGCAAATGAACTCTTGCGCTGAGTGCCGGGCAAAGAACATGAGCGCTGGACAACTGCTTGCATGGAACGTCGGAGAAACGATCCGAACTTTTCAGTCCATCATGCCCGAAGCCCCACTGTATACCTGGAGCGACATGTTCGATCCGTATCACAATGCGGTCAACGATTATTTCTACGTCGAAGGCGACCTGGCGGGATCATGGAAAGGGTTGCCCTCGAACGTGACGATCATGAATTGGAACCTGGACCGTCTGCATGAATCGCTGGCCTGGTTTTCGGGGTCGGACAGCCGCCAGCCAACTCGCCACGACCAGATCATCGCGGGCTTTTACGATCGCGGCGACGCCGCCGTACAGGCAACATCTGAGATCCAGCAGGCCAAAGGAATTGCCGGCGTACAGGGAGTGATGTACACGACCTGGACAGATGACTACTCCCAACTGGAGAAGTTCGCGAACGCGGCACGGCAGGCATGGCCGGCCTACTTAGCCGGCGTGCCGCACTAAAGTCGAGTCATAAATATCAACCAGCCGGCTGAATCTGCCTTCAGGAGTAAAGCGCGTGAGAATCGACTGATGGGCCGCCTCGCTGATTCTGCCGGCCAGTTCTGGATTAGAGATCAACGAACCGATGGCCTCCGCCATACCGGCTGCGTCTCCGGTTTTTACGAGCAATGCGGTCTCGCCGTCGCTAACAATTTCCGGCACTCCTCCCACCGGGGTTGCGACGGCCGGCACTTTGGCAGCCATGCTCTCGAGCAGCGCATTGGGCGATCCTTCCGTTCGCGACGATAAAACCGAGATGTCCGCGATGCCGTAATACGGCTCGGCGGAGGGTGCCTGCCCAACCATGGTCACGAACTGCGCAAGTTCGAGTTCACGGATGGTTTGCTCAATGCGGCTTCGCTCGGGGCCTTCACCCACAATCACCAGATGCGCCGGCGAAGCGCCTCCAGCGCTTAACTTAGAATTAACGCGATGTATGGCCTGTAGCAGCGTCCGATGATCTTTCTCGAGCGATAGTCGGCCTACGATGAGGACGATCTTTCGATTCGCGGGAATGTTCAACTCAGTTCGCAGCGCCGATCTCGCGCTTGCAGTCCGGTAGGCTGATGCCCAATTCGGATCGATGGCGTTGTGCACCACCTCAACGCGCGCAGGGTTCACACCGAGCCTCGCCAACTGTTGCCGAAATGGCACACTCACCGTAACGATGCGCTCGGCGGCCCTCAAGGACCAGCGGTCGAGTTGATTATAAAGCCGCATGGTTACGTCCGTCCAGGTATAGCCGTGGTGAAAAGCAATCCATGGCACGCTCTTGTGCAGTCCCGAAATTCGTAGAAGCAGGTGTGACTTCACTGCATGCGTCTGAACCAAATGCGGCTGCAGTTCCACCGCCAGGGAACGCATTCGCGCTAGAACGGAACGATCGAATCGGCCTGCCTCCGGAATCGTGTACACGGGAATGGACAGGGCGCGAGCCTTATTCACGAACAGGTCAGATGCGCCGGGACGTTGAAACACAACGATCGACAGATCAATCGATCTGGTTTCGTTCGCCTGGCGCGCCATCTCGCCGAAATTCAAAAGATTTTTCGCCGGACCGGTAATTGTATTCGCTTCAATGATCGCGAGCAGCCGGATACGTTTCATGCGGCGCGCGCAAACCACTGTTCGTAAGTGCGTACCAGCAGGTCGCCGAGAATGCGCCAGTCATATCGCTCTTGAACCAGTGCCCGGCCGCCATGGGCCATTCGGTCCCAGAGTTCGCGATCCCCGGCAAGCGACGCTAGCGACACTTGCCAATTCTCGTTGGAGTTACAGATCAAGATGTTAGTCCCGTCACTCACGTCCAAGCCTTCAGCCCCGAGCGAGGTCGACAACACCGGAATGCCTGCCGCCATTGCCTCAAGGATCTTCAGGCGGGTTCCGCCGCCGGTACGAAGCGGAACAATCGCCGCGAACGCTTCAGAGTAGTAAGGACGGACATCGGGAACCGTCCCGGTTACTTCGATACTGTTCTCCTCAGCTAATGCTTGTACCTCTGCAGCCGGATTCGAGCCGACCAGCGTGAGCCTCCAACCCGGAAAGGATTTCCGAATTCCCGGCCAACTGTCACGTGCAAATAAGCAAGCCGCTTCCACGTTCGCGTGATAATCCATGGATCCAACGAATACGAGGCGAAATCGCTCAGCCACTCCGGCTGGATTGTTTGCGAACGATGCAACATCCACTCCGTTCCCTATGACGGCAACGCGTGCTTGCGGCGCCATTGTGCGAAGCTGTTCGGCGTCTCGTTCACTGCAAGCAATGTGCCCTGCCGCTTGTTCCAGCACCTGCTTTTCAATTGCTGCCAATTTGTTTGCCGTTCGGCTCGCGTACAGTTTGCGCGCCGATGGCCGCAGGTTGTCCGCGAAGCGAGCCATCAGTTCGGATTCGACGTTGTGCCAGTCAATCACGACCGGCGCCGATGTTTTCCGCCGTAATCCTGGCATATACGCCGCTAAATGGATGCTGTCCAGATGAATCAAATCGAAACTTTTTCGGTCCTGCTCTTGAGCCAGTGTTCTCTTCATCTGGCCGGAAGTGTAGTTCAGCACCGGCAGCGGCCAACGGCCGATTAAACCGCGGACAATCCTGTCCGGGCGATAGGCGCGCGGTTTCGGCACCGACAGCAAGCGCGTGCAGAACGGCAACTCTGAAGCGCTCATCGCGGTGGGAGCGGCGGCAAAAGAAACATGTGTCAAGTCATTCTGCGTCGCCAAGCGCACGCGCCAGATAATATTCCCGTAATTTCGCGCCGGTAACAGTTGGCCAGCACTGTCGCGGCGAGACAAACAAAATATTCACTTTATTTAACTTGTCCGCAAATAGCTGAAAGTTCTCGCTTTAGTTCAAGCCGTCGAGGGCGTATGCCGAAGAGAAAATAGGCAGGCGTAAGCCCGTGCCAAACTAAAGACTAGTCTTTCATGCACGTTGAAGAACAACAGGCATCGGCCTTGCAAGCTGCGGTTATGGCTGCTCCGCGACGGCAGAAAGTCATCCGGCCCGTACGCTATTCGCCCTGGAATCGTTTTCCGCGGGATCTCTGAGCTGTTCGCATATCGCGACCTGCTCTACACGCTTACCATTCATCGCATCAATATCCGCTACAAGCAGTCGGCATTGGGATGGATGTGGGCGGTCATCCAGCCGCTCGCGCTCATGCTGGTCTATACGATTGTCTTCTCGCTGTTCACAAAAGTGCCAACGGGAGGTTCTCAGTATCCGGTGTTCGTGCTGGCCGGCATTTTGCCGTGGAATTTCTTCCAAACTGCAGTCTCGACCTCGGCAACAGGTTTCGTGAGTCACACCAACATCATCACGAAGCTGTATTTCCCGCGCGAGATTCTGCCATTCAGCTACGTTCTCGCTGGAGTTGTCGATCTGCTCATCGCAGGGGTCATTCTGGCGGTGGTCATGGCGTGGTATCACGTGCACGTCGGCATCACGGCGCTTTTCATCATCCCTATTCTTCTCATTGAAATGTGTTTGGTGGCTGGCTTCTCGCTCTTGCTAAGCGCGCTGCAGGTTCGATTTCGAGATGTTGGTCTCGCGTTGCCGCTTCTGTTCCAACTCTGGACATTCGGTTCTCCCGTGGTGTATTCGCTCAGCAACGTGCCGCAGCGTTTTCGCGCCTGGTATGTCTGGAATCCGATGGTCGGTGTTGTTGAAAACTTCCGCCGCGTGCTCGTTCAAGGTTGGGGTCCCGACGGGACCAGTTTAGTGGTTTCCGCGTTGTTCGCCGCTGTCCTTCTGCCGCTTGGATATCTGTACTTCAAGCATCGGGAAGCGACGATGGCGGATATCATCTAACAGCTCTCAGGCACCTTATGATCGATCTGGAGTTTAAGTCCGTATCGAAGTGGTATCAGATTCGCACTGAGTCCGATGCCAAAGCGGAATCGAACGTTGTCAAGCGCGCGGCTCAGGACAAAGAAGATGCAGTTCTGGGCTGTGCGCGATGTCAGCTTCGCCGTGCGGCGGGGGGAGTCACTCGGCATCATCGGCCACAACGGAGCAGGGAAGAGCACTGTCCTAAAGCTGCTCTCGAATATCACGACTCCCAGCAGAGGTGAAATTACCATCAACGGACGCCTGGCTGCGCTTCTGGAAGTCGGGTCCGGCTTCCATCCCGAACTGACTGGCCGCGAGAATATCTATCTCAGTGGCTCACTGCTCGGTATGAGCCGTCGTGAGATCAGCGAAAAATTAGAGGCCATCATCGAGTTTGCCGATATGCGGCGCTTCATCGATAGCCCGTCAAAACGCTACTCCTCGGGAATGCTGGTGCGTCTCGGGTTTTCGATCGCCGCCCATATCAATCCCGATATTTTGCTTTTGGACGAAGTCTTGGCTGTCGGCGATGTGGCCTTTCAGGAGAAATGCAAGCAGCGCATCGGCGAACTTCACGAACAAGGGACCACGCTGGTCTTTATCTCTCACGACCTATCCGCCGTCCGCACCTTGTGCGAAAGAGTAATTTTGCTGGAACGGGGTGAGATCCGAGCCGACGGAGCGCCCGACGAGGTCATTCGTCAATACGTGGAAACCGCAACGTTCCACGAGCAATCTCGCGTGTCGGAAGACCGCCGAGCGGCCAATATAACCAACGTGAGCTTTCATGATGCGTCGGGGGAACGTACCAGCACAATGAGCACCGGTCAATCGGTGAGCGCGCGGGTCGCCTACACAGTCCAGCGGCCGGTGCCAAGAGGCGCCGTTTCTCTGTTTTTCTATACCAGCGACGGTACGCTCGGTGCCCAATGGACCACGGCCCTCACTGGCCCTCCCATTGACATGCAAGTCGGGCAGGGATTGGTCGAGTTTTCGTGTGCCGAACTTGGCCTTCAGCCTGGCGTGTATCAGATTGACGCGACCATCGAAGAGATCGACACACGGTTACAAGTGGAATGGCAGAGCGGTTGTACCTCCATTCACGTGGAGCCGACGCTGCACGTCCGCGGCGCCTTCTATATGCCGCATACATGGCGCGAGGCCGATCCTTGCGCAACCCACTTACAACTGCGCTGAGGAGTGCGCCGAACATGCACGCTGCCACGCAAGAAGCGGCCAACACTCTTCAGAAAGCCCCAATTAATCCTGAAAAAGCGGAGCCCGGCTGGCCCCCCGTCGTCGTTGCGGGTGCTTATCACACCGGCGTAGTGCTCATGCGCAATCTGCTTCGGCGTGGCCTAAGAGTCTGGTGCTTCGATGCCTCCGCTTCACAACCTGCATTCAAGAGCGTTTACGGTAAAACACTTCTTTGTCCCAACCCGGACGTTGACCCCAAGGCGTGGCTGTCGTTTATGCTCGGCTTGGCCGACAACATAGGTCAGAAGCCTGTCCTCATTGCTTCAGCGGATCAGTTTGTCAGCGCTATAGCCGAGCACGCGGACGACCTTCAAGAGCGATTCATCTTCAACGCGGCTGCAACACGTATTCAAGGCGTGTTAGCGACAAAGCGGCGTCAGTACGAACTCGCGTCCCAGCACGGCCTGACAATTCCACGTAGCCAGCTCATTACGTCATCTCGCGACTTGGACGAGTTCAGCAATACAGTTAACTATCCGTGCATAATGAAGCCGCTGCACTGCCGGGAATGGGAGAAGTTACCGCATGGGCACCCGCTATTGAACAAGAAACTTGCGACGGCACTATCCCGGGAGGAGCTTCGCCATTCCTACGAGTCTGTGCAGTCAGTTACTTCCGAACTGGTAGTGCAGGAGATCATCGAGGGACCGGACACGGCTAAGTTCGTGTACCTAAGTTGCTATGCGCGGAGCGGGAAGCGGCTGGGCAATTGCATCGTGCGCGAGGTCCGCACCGACCCCATCTATTTTGGTTCCGCGAGCGTGGTTGAGCCCACGACGGAGGTCGAAACCGACTCAGCGTGCGATCATTTCCTGCAAAGCGTTGGGTACTCAGGAATTTGCGAGATAGAGGTCAAGCGCGATTCGCGTGACGGCAGAATCAAGTTAATCGAAGTGAACCCGCGCTATAGCGTCACGGCGGATGCTGCTCCCTATGCTGGTGTTGACATCGGGTGGTTGCATTACTTGGATCTGATCGGAATGGAGGTGATTCCTGTTGGCCCGAGCCAAAAGAATTTCCGCCATATCTGCCTTCAGCGCGATTTCGCCGCGTTCCGCGGTTATCAGAAAGCCGGTTTATTGCCATTACGCGAGTTACTCCGTTCTTACCGTCCGCCGTTGCACTTCTATGATCTGGATTTACGCGACTGGCGAGTAGCGCTCGGCACGCTTATTCAGGTCTTCAAAACCGCATTCGGGCCTTACATTCGCCGGGTAATTCCAAAACGCCGCCGCGTCACATGATGATGGGAAAGCGGGAAATGCTCGCCCGCGCGTCTCAAAGCAGCGGCTTTACACGGTTGTTGGAGTGGACGCCGAAGCAGCGGGTCCTCATGATCCTGAACTACCACCGGATCGGAAACGCTGCTGAAACTCCATATGATTCAGGAACGTTCTCGGCGACTACAGAAGAATTCGACTGGCAAATTCAATATCTGAAACGCCACTTTCCCATCGTCTGCCTAGAGGAAGCGTTGAGCATCGTGAAAAGCGGCACGAAATTGCGATCGGCCGCCGTTCTAATTACATTCGACGACGGCTATCGCGATAACTACACGCAAGCGTTTCCCGTTCTGCGAACGCATAAAGCGACAGCCACTTTTTTCCTGCCCACCGCGTTTATTGGGACCGGCGATCTCCCGTGGTGGGACGTTATTGCGTTCCTCGTTAAGAAAACGCGCAACGAAAGCATCCGGCTCGATTATCCGGAGACCGCAACGTTTCACTTGAATGCGCTGAACCGAAATCGGACCATCGATCAAGTGTTGGACCTTTTTAAACGGCCATACATGGACGACCCACAAAAATTTCTCGCGAATCTCGCGGCAGCTTGCGGCGTCGCTCGACCGGATAGCAGTGCGGAGCGCTGTTTCCTGAGTTGGGAGGAAGCTCGCGAAATGCAGGCGAATGGAATGACGTTTGGATCGCACACGCATTCGCATCCGGTGCTTTCGCAGATATCGCGTGAACGTCAGAAACACGAGCTACAGCTTTCGCGCGATATCATCCAGCGAGAATTGAATGCGAGAATTGATGCGCTCGCTTACCCGGTGGGCTTGCCATCCAGCTTTACGCGCGAAACGGCGGAAGCGGCAGCGGAAACGGGGTACAGTGCCGCTTTCTCCTATTACGGCGGGTTCAATCGGCCGGGCGTTGCCGACCCACTCAATATATGCCGCTGGCCTGTAGCGGAACAGAGTCGAGCACTATTGCGATTGCAGACCGCGATCGGAACCGCTACTGGACGGCTTTGGCCGTAGACTCGGGCTTGGCCGTTGTTCCAAAGAGCCGGTAGGCGAGGTAATTGTCAGCCGCACCTACCCAACCAGACCCGATGCCAAAATCTTTACCCCAATGAACTGGTACTGAACCTGGATTTGTTACACCGCCACATGGCGGAGCCGAGGCGTTGCAAGGCGGCAGCGCACTGAGGTATCCATAAGGGCTCGTTGTTTGTCCGCTGGCGCGGGGTCCTGCCGGTGCGCCGTTGGTCCCAGGACCTCCAGCGGGACCGCCATAAGCCGCGGAAAATAAGTCGTCCCCCCATTGTTTGTATTGTGCTTTGCCGGTCTGCGTATAGAACCAGCCGATGATCGCCGGTACTCCTGTCGCATCGTCTGCACTTGCGCCCCCGAAACACCATTGACTTAGGGCTGGAGCGCAGTTGTGTGACGAGTCAGCCGGAGACTCCTGATAGGGGCTTCCAGAGATGGCCTTCGTGAGTGGACTGTGGCTTTCAACTGTCAACTCCGTATCGCTGGAACAGCCAGTGACTCGATGCACGACCACCTCATCGACAACGCCGATGAAATCCGTTCCGTTACATGCAAATGTGGTCTTGAAGTGAGTCCCGGTGCCGCGGACGGTAGTCGATCCAGCAGCTCCCGCGACGCTTCCATTGGTGCACGGGGAAGGACCGCCCCACCCTTTTGAGCACGGCTGATGGACACTCTCACCACTCGCCTCCGCACCCACCATGTAGAACACGCCTGTGCGGCCATGGCCGCCGCCATTCGCCGACGGAATTTGGCGATCGCCGCCGCTGCCATATTTGTAGATGAAATCGACAGTACGCTCCAGAAATGCGAGTGACTTCGATGCGGCCTTCGCGTCGTGACACACTGTATTCGCCGCTCGAAATGCATCGCGAAAACCACTCGCTGTAATCGCCAATTGCCAAGGTTCGACGGCCAGCCCATAGGTGGGATAAGTTTGATTGATCTCGTATAGATTCTGGCCGTACCCCGTTCGCAGCACACTCTCCCAGAAAGTTCCTATCGAGTTGCCGACCCATCCGCAATACTTCGCTTGCAAGGACGAGGTTCCTGTTACGTTGGGGTCCAGCACGGTTACCAGAGATGCAAAATCGGTTGCGTAGCCAGCCTCGCGCATGTCCGTCATACCGGCGGGCGGTGTGCCTATTGGACCGGTGCCCACCTTCCGCTCGATACCGGGCCAGCGCTCAGGGTGGCCATCTAATGCGCTTGCCATCATACCTGCCATACCTAGTAAGCGAGGGAAAGCCGGCGAGCTGTTATAACCGTGATCGAGTGAATACACCCACCAGGCATCCGCGAGCGCACGTGCGTGGTCTAAATATGCAGTGATTCCCGTTCGGTAATAAAGACGATAAAACGCTATGACGTTGTCATAATAATCCCAACTGTAAGACCCGCCGATACCGTTCTGCGCAATCGAATAAGGAATCTGAATGTCAGCCGGATTCGCAACCGAGTAGTGCAAACCTTCGTAAGGAGAAGGAGGAAGGTAGTAATAGTCGGTAAGCCTCGCGTGCGTGTCGTCTTGCACCACCAAAGCATCGACGAAACGGCCTGTCGACTTCTTGCCTTCCGCATCCCACCAAACCCAAATCAGCGCACCGTCACAGCTTGGTGCTTTCGGCGCGTCGGCCATGTTGGCGCAGTCCGAAGTGAAATGCGTCCCGCTTCCGGTTATCTGTGGCGGGTTCACCTTGGTATTGACGGCGATAGTGCCTGGATTAGCTCTCCGCTTCGCTGAGAGAGGCAAGGAGAAACTCTTCATGAGGACATTCGCATTGCCGACTTCGGCCAAGTCATACCAGGGCCAGGGATCGCACGATGATCCCCATGGCGTCAGCGGGCCCACTAAGAACTCAAGCTTCTCTGCTACGTCCGCGACTAGACAACGATTGTCCTCTCTAACGGTAACTACGCCCAAGGTAATCGTAGACGAGGCTTGCCGTCCTTTACTGTCCGCGACAGTCAACCGAAAACTGTACTGCCCGAATTTAGTCAGATCCGTTATCGTTGCCGAGGGAGACGCTTTATTGGCGATGGCTGCAGATGCCGGCCCGTCGACTTGGGCCCACGTATAGCGCAGATTTTCCTCCATGTTGGGCGAGTGAGCTTCGGATTCCAGATGCAGGGGTTGGCCGGCGATTGCAACACAAAAGTTTGGGCTCGAGGAAGCAGAGAAGAAACAGTTCTTGGTATGCACAAACGCGACGTTTGGCCCATACTCCGGCGTGGACACAAACTGCGGCGGCTTCGCGAATGTAAGGTTCAGGTGATGATGGCTCAAGTCCTTGCCGTTGCCATCGAGTTCCCAATCGCCAAGGTCTCCGCCGGGACCAGGAGATGGCGGTGTGCCAATCGCGCTTGTTTTCGAGAAGAATCGAACGTAATCGATCGTGGCGCTCAACGGAGCCCAAACACCCCCGATTAGCAGTTGCTGTCCGGCAATGCTTACCGGCTTATCGCTCCAGTGATCATTTTCCACCGGTGCTTCATCAGCCCGATAGTCCCCGTTGTCCACTCGCCAAGCTTCAAGGGTAAGCTCGTGAACTGCAGCAATCCGTTGTACCCGGATAACAACATCCTCAGTGCCCGGCGGGAACGCCAAGCCGATTTGCTTCGATCGGTCGGCATCGCTTGAAAATGTAACGCTGTGGCAGTCTGTTGATAAGTTGAACGGATTGCCGCCGATTAGATATCTGCCGCCAGACGTACAGTGGTGCATCCGAACGACGAATTGATACGACGCAAGAGAGTCGAATGGCGTGAAATCCGGCAAATTAGCTGTGGCGCCCGCGCCTGCCGTAACGGCGAGACCCTCGGCTGCGGTAACGCCGGATACCCATATAAGAAAACAGGCAAGAAGTCGGAGCCAGCTCATTTCGATAGGAGATGTTCGCGAGGGAGGGGCCGAAGCCCCATCCTGTCGCTACACCTATCCTATGGCTATGGCTTAGCCCGAGGACGCAGTGCTGGTTGCGGTGGCGTTGCTGGTGGAATCGAAGGTTGACTCGATCCGCACTGCTGGGAGCCCATCAGCCGATAGGCGAGATAGTTGTCCATCGCCCCGGCCCAACCGGATCCGATGCCGAAGTCTTTGCCCCAGTGCACCGGAGTCTGCAGCGGCTCGTAATTCACTCCACCGCATGGCGGCGAAGAGTAGTTACAGCTTGGTAGCGCGCTGATGTAGCCGTACGCGTCCGTTATCGGCTGCGGCGCTCCATAATTATTGTTTGAGTATGCTGCCGACATGGGTCCTGAAGGAGATCCCAAAGTGCCGGGGCCGCCTGCTGGTCCGCCGTATGCGGCCGAAAACATATCGTCGCCCCAAAGTTTGTACTGACCATTATTTGTCGCCTGATAAACCCAGCCGTAAATCCCCGCTGCGTCGGTCGATTGATCCGGGTTGTATGTTTCGTAGCAATACGCACTCATTGAGGGCGCACAATCGGTAGATGCATCCGCCGGCGATTCCTGCCAGTAACTGCCGCTGACAGCCGCAACACCTGGATCGGTACTCGCGACTGTCAACTGCGTGTCGCTCTGGCAAGAAACGACCAAATGCACGCCGCCATAGCCGGCCGCTTGCACCTCAGAGACAATTCCGATGTAATCGGTTCCATTACAACCGAACATGCTGGTGAAGTTTGTTCCGACGCCAGTGACCGTAAGGCCGCCATTGGCGATGCTGACTGTACCGTTGGTGCAAGGGGACAACCCTCCCCAACCGGTCGCGCAAGGTTGGTGCGCGGTTTCACCCGTTGCCGGCGTGCCGATCATGTACGCGAGTGAAGGCCGGCCGATTCCGCCGCCGTTTGCAGCCGGAATCGATCGATAACCCACTGCACCGTATTGGTAGACGTAAGTGACTGTTTGAATCAGATCGTTCATAGCTGCGCTTGCGGTCGCCGTATCGTTGCATACGCCGGACGCTGCCCTGTACGCATCGCGGAAACCAGTGGCAGTAATTGGTAGCTGCCATGGTTCTACTTCATAGCCATATGTCGGATAGCTCTGATTCACGGAGTACGACAGAGTCTTGTAGCCAAATGAAAGCACCGAGGACCAGAAATTATTGATCGATGAGGAAAGCGAGTTGCAATACGCCTGCTGATTGCTCGGACTTCCTGTGACATTAGGATCAAGCGCAGTTTCCAAAGCCAAGAAACTCGTCCCGTACCCCGTCTCTCTGAAGTCCAGGTTGCCCGCAGGAGAAGGCGGACTCCAAGAGTATGCGGGCACTTCGTTCTCGATTCCAGCCCACCTTTCGGGATGCCCGTCTATCGCTCTAGCCATCATCCCCGGAATACCCAGCAAGCGCGGAAAAGATGGTGATGAAGCATAGCCGTGATCAAGGGCATACAGCCACCAGTCGTCTGCCAACTGACGCGCATAGGTTAGGTAAGCCGTTATTCCGGTTCTGTAGTACAGGCGGTAAAAGGCGATTACGTTGTCATAGTAATCCCAACTGTAAGATCCGCCAGCGCCGTTCTGAGCATTAGAAAATGGGATCTGGACCTCCGCCGGGTTTGCTATTGAATAATGCATTCCCGCATAAGGTGCCGGGGCTCCGTAGTTATACATGTTGCTCACTGTTGCGTGTGTGTTGTCAGTAACAGACAAATACACAACATACCGCCCGTTTCCGGTTCCGCCTTCAGCGTTCCACCAAAGCCAAGCGAGAGCGCCGTTACAGCTAGGCGCGTTTGGCGCGTAACTTAGCCCAGCACAGTCTGTAGTGAAATGCGTGCCGCTACCCGTGATAGTCGGATTGTGCTGCGTTGGATTAACAGTTATCGTGCCGGGCATTGCCGTCCGGCCCGAAACAGGAGCCGCATAAGTAGCCATCAGCACGTTCGCGTTGGCAACCTCGGCCACGTCGTACCAGGGCCATGGATCGCAAGATGAGCCCCAGGGAGTCAGCGGACCTACCAGGTACTGCAAACCGACTGGTACATCGCTGACCAAACAAGTGTTTGAACTGTTCACGGACACAACGCCAAAGGTGAGAGTCCCGGATGTTGTGTTCCCTTCGGTATCCTTAACAGCTACTTGGAAGTCGTATTGCCCGAATACGTTCAGGCCGGAGATCGTCGGATTTGGCGTGTTGCCGTTGACAATGACGCCTGTCGAGGGCCCATCAACTTGGCTCCAGGCATAACTGACCGTATCGCCCGAGTTCGGCGAGTAAGATGTCGTAACAGGTGAAACTGTTGGGTTCGAATAGACGCAGTACTTGGGGGACGGTGCTGCATTGTTAAGGAAGCAATTGCCGGCGTTTGCAAACGCTACGATTGGCGCATAAAGGGGAGTGCTGATATATCCGTTCTGCGCTGCGCTGAGTGTCAGGCCATTGCCGCTCGAATCGTTACCGCTTCCATCCAGTTCCCAGTCGCCCAAATCGCCGCCAGCATTCGGGGAGGGAATAGTGCCGAGTGGAACTGTTGTCGAATACCACCGGACGTAATCGATATCTGTAGCGAGAGTGTTAGAGTAGATTCCGCCAATAAACAGGTTCTGCCCCTGCACATTGATGGCGCCACCCGGGGAACCCGGATTTGTGCACGACACGTTGTAAGCGCCAGTATCGGTACGCCAGACCTCGACACAAATTTGTTGGCCCCCATTGATGCGTTGTACCTGTGCAACGACATCGGTCGCTCCACTTGGAAACGCGGCGGCCGCTTCCGCAGAACCATCATTTCCGCTTGCGTAGTAGATCGAATTGCAGTCGGTGCCTATGTTGAAGTTGACGTCACCACCTATCAAATAGCTGCCGGCGCTTGTGCAATTGTGAATTCTGAGTACGAATCGAAAATTCGTGGAAGCAGTATAGGCTGCGGTATTCGGCCGCCCAGGAACGGACACGCCCGCACCGTTCTTGATGACGAGCGCCTCGGAGGCGCCGAACGCAGTTAAAACGATCAGAAAGAATGAAAAAATCAGTTTCGTCATATGTTTAGCCGTCTTAGTGGCCCGCTATCTCAGGGCCTACCGAATAAAATGTCGACGGAGAATTCTCGTTGTTGTACTCCGCGGTAATCCAGCTCGCGGAACGTGCGACGCTGGAAAATCTCACTTCATCGAGGGACAAATCGGAAACGCGGGAATTCCCGAGCCCCGTTACTCCGACGAATCCGATGGGAGCGTCTCCGGGAGATCCTAAGCGCGTGACAGAGCTAACGAGGGTACCGTTCAAATACAGGGAAAGGGTCGAACCGTCATAAGTTCCAACGATGTAATACCAAGTATTTAGCGAAAGCGATCCGCTCTGGCCGGTGGTAACCGCCGAGCCGCCGGTGCTTCCGTTGGCGGTCACATACACGATTCGTTGGCTATTGTTTATCTCAAACGAGTTAACATTGTAAGGATAAGTCGCGCTGCCAGTGCCCAGGAACGTGGTTGCGCCCGGGTCGTAAGAGAAGAAGGTGTTGAAGTAAACCCAACCTGAGATCGTGTTAGCAATGCTGCCCACCCCGGAGTTCGCAGATGTATATCCGGTTGAGCTTCCGTACTGATTCGCATTCGCGAACCGAACGGCTGAGCCTATCTTTCCGGTAACAACCGATTCACTTCCGACCGTGGTAATTCCAAGTCCGTGTGACGTGCTATCCGCAATCTGTGGTGCCGCGTTTAGCAACGAATTCGAGTGGTAGACTGCGGCGTAATAGCTGTCCCAGGTGCCACCTTTATTTGACTGATCTGAGGTGATCGTTCCATCTCCATAAAACATATAAAAGACTGTGTTGGTGGTGTGAGATACGGTCGGAAGATTGACCCAATAAACTACACTGCCCGTTACTGGGTTGTAACTTTCGATCTCCCACTTGAGTCGCTGTGTTCCAGCTTGATCCAATGTGAAGACGACATCGTAGCCGCTGGCGTTTTGAACGTGACCGCCGTTCGCCGCCGTAGCTAAAAAGCTATATGTTCCAGCAACTAGAACAGGGAAGTTGTTTGAGTCTGTTGATCCGCACTTTGTGTGATCAATCGTGATTGTACGGTAGAACGGAATGTGCGCGGTTGTGACCGGTGTTGCCATTATCTGCCAAAAGCCGGTTTGGGAAAACGTGGCAGAGCAGAATATCAGGAGACTAGTTGTAATTTTGGCGAAAGTTAACATAGCAAGATTTCCCGTCGTACATAAAGGCCAAGACATCGGTAGCGTTGGCCGTGCTCGATAGTGTGATAGCCCCCGACCCACCGCCGCCCACTTTCCAAGCGCACCCGGTACCGAAAGACAACGCCGCGCCGCCGGTCGAATCCTGCGTTAGAAGCAGTGTGTAAACTCCCCCTATTACAAGATTCGAGACATTCAATGTCCTTGTCGCTGTCGTGTGATTGAGCGTCAGGGTTGCATTCGCATACGGGTTGTTGCTGGCGTTCCAGCCTACGGCCGCACCATCGGAAAGTGAAGTGAATTGCAGCGATCCAAACGGAGCAGTCAAGAACGCGCGCCAATCTGCAGCACCAGAGCTAGCTAACTTGCCTCCGTTGATAGGCCATGAGAAGAGAGGCTTTGAGCCGCCCGGGAAGCTCGTGACGCCATTGACATAATTACAAGCGGTGCAACTGATCGCCGTTGTTGCGGCTCCCACGTCTAAGTTTCCCGTCGAGTCGACATATACATAGGCCAATTCGGTGTTCGTTCCAGACACCGCAAAGAATGACGCCGGCATCGTTCCTCGGTAAAAGTTACTGCCGTTTTGGACAATTGTGGGTGCAGAAGACGAGGCAGTCGGATTAATCGTGACCGTACCGCCGCCAGTCGCGCTGTAACTCGGAACGAAGTCGTTCAACTGGGAGGAAACTGTCGTGCACTGTCCGGAGCCTGATCCTGAGAGGGTCGCCGGCACATAGCTGTTCGAGGAAGATTGGTATTGCAAGACTTGAGAGTTAGCCGGGGCCGCTGAGGAGACAGACACGCCCTGAATGGAAGTGGCATTTCCGGTGGAAGAACCGCCGCCACTAGTCGAAAGAGCTACGGCTGTTTGAGCAGTTACCAGTCCCTTCGGATTAGTCGTGATCTGGCAGATGTGCGTAGCATCGCCGCACTGGCCCGAGCCGTTGTTAACCGTTGCGAGTGTTGCGACTGCCGACCCAGGCCCGGTAGCGGTCAAGTCTCCCGTTAGACCAGTTATGTAGGCGCCCGCCGGTTGTTTGCTTGAGAAGGCTGCCCAATCGCTATGAGCAAGATAGCCGTCAGCCGAGCCAGTCGCCTGGGAAATGCTGAGGACGTTCCCGTTCGAAGTAAGAGGCGACGAAACGCTATACGGGTTTCCGCCGAGAACTGACCAAAGGTTCTGAGCGGTGCAACCGAAAAGATTGGATCCGGATGGTGCTGCGCTCTTGAAGAAGAGTTGTCCGGTCGAGCAAATCGATGGCAGCGTGGAACCCACGCTCACAGTGCGTGTAAACGGAAACGAGGAAAAATCAGCGTTGCGAGACTGCGTTGCCAGATTAATCGTGGTCTGGCTGAACGCCGGTGTCAGTATCGAGGCAACCACCATTGCATGTATGGCAACCGTCAACCAATTCGAGTTGTGGAACCGCCTGTCTGGCGCGTTTTGAGTTTGTGATATGAATTTCGATGAGACGTTGCTCCCTCGAGCGCGCTCACCAATGCGAAATAGCATTCCTGCTCCTTTTCGCTTTGATCTTGCGACTCGGGCGTGCATCGGACGCGCCGGAATTCGCGTAAACCTATGAAAACTCTGCCAAGTAAATTTTTCACGAAATCTGTCACCGACTTGCAAAACTCGTGCCCGGGAGTGCCTGATGAAGGCGATTGGCTTTGGTTTGAAGCAAGTGGAGTGGCGGAGGAGCGCCGCTGCAGGAGGAAACAAAAATGGCTACCGCCGCGACGGCGGCACGCGCGCTTCTGCCGCTCTTGTCCTCTTAAACGATTTCGAGTGTAGTGGCGCGAGCGGCGCCGAAAGGCAGGGTCCGACCGCACAAATAACCGTGAAAGCCGGCAGCGACCTTGCGAATCCGAGCCGCTTTCAAATCTGAATCGCTGAACGCCGCCAGATTCGGGGCGGAAATCGTGCCATTCGGAGGAGTGTTTGCGCACGCCTTTGCTTCGGCAAAAAGAACCGGAAGCGCAGAGGCATCTGCTGGACCGAGAAAAACCGAGTCTACGGTCATCACCGTTTGTAAGCCCTGGGTCGTTCGAACCGCGGATTCAATCAAGAAAGCACCACCGCAAGGTTCATTTCCAGCCCGACGGATGGCAATAAATTTCCGATTGCGCGGATCCGTTCGAGTAGTGCACTAGTTGCAATCGGTCGGGAGCATTCCATACCGTCAACGGCTCAGCATCCGTAATTGCGGCGAAGTTGGTCAGAATTGGGGCCGGATCAGCCGTAAATGCTTCCCACTCGATGCCCTTTGGAATGGGAGAAATTGCGGCCATATAGGATGCGTAGGCTCCAAATGAGCGGATTTTCAGACCCGCCCGGACATAAGCTCGCTGCAGCACGCGTTCGCCGATTGACTCCGGTACGGCGAATGTCACGATGGGAGCATCGAGGCTACGGACTTGTCCGAGCAGAGCGTCATATAGCGCTCCTGCGATTCCCATTCCTTGATGGCCCGGCTTAACAGCCACAAAGGACACAACCAATGCCCACATCAACTCGGATCCTTGTCGCAGGCGGCGAGCTGTAGTTCCGGCGAAGCCGGTCATGGCGTTGTTTTCATACGTAGCTACTGCAGGCAGTGGCCACGGCGCCGGAAATGTCAGCTGCCATTTCAGGTATGCAGGCGTATACTCGATTGCCGGGGCCGGCCAAGCGGCGTTGAGCAGTTCGCTGGCTGCGGCCGCATGGTCTGCTCCGTTAACAAGCTCCAAGCTTCTCGACGAACTCAATTTAAACGAACTCGGAGGCGCGCCTAACAGGTTCCGGCCACCGCGATGAGTCCGATCCGTGCTGATGTAAGAACGCGTGCACCCAGCGTTCAATACCGAACGCCCAACACACGCTGTGCATGGCGCCGGCGCCAGCCACATCCGTGTTAAACGCACGCCCGAAAAAATCGGAGTGATAATTGTGGCTACCGACGGCCGTCCGTTCATCACCCGGTAACATCAACGAAACTTCAAACTTGGATTCAGAACTCAATTGGAAGTAGGTTTTGGAGACTGCATCCGGGGAGATAAAGAAAGGGTCACTCGCGGTGCGGATCTCACCCGCCAATTTGTGCCTGTCCAAGAACTCGGACATCATTTCAATCGAACGCTCGCGTTTTTCCAGTACTCCTTCGCGGTCACCTAGGAAAACAACTTCCCGCATCGTGAAATCCCAAAGCCGCCGCAGGTCGGAAAGGTTCGTCGATTCGTAACGAAAACATCGACCACAGATCCCAAATGCAAGTCCGTCGGCGGGAATGGTCCTATTCTCCTGCAGATGATAAACGTGGTAGCAAACCGCGGGCGAAAGACAAGCCTCGGGGGTTTCCATGTCGGCCAAAGTCTTGTCATCCAAGTCATCCGCTGTAGCGTGCCGCGCTCGGAATTGGTCAACCACTTCGGTGTCTTCTTTCAGGTGACCGGCGAACGTGAGACTCTGAGGGAACGAGCGGAAGTAGTCACACCGTGAAAGCGTGTTGCTGGGTATCAGCGTGGGTGTAAGAACCGGCTTCACATTCCACTCACGTCCAAACTCTTCGAAAACGCGATCGAAATACCTGTACAGGCCGAGCGGGATGTCCGACAGTGCTACTTGTCCCCGGCCGAGAAAGTGGATTCCGCTCATATCCGGAACCGCAAACGTTGGCTTATCCGCGGCGGCTGAGCGAAAAATGACCTTACGCTCAACATTCCGAAGCGAGCGCTCTATGCGATTTGCCAGTTTGACTACTGAATCTTGTATTGGTTCAGCCTGGTCCGGTGCATCGAAGTAGATCCGCTTACCATCATCGGCGAAATGCACATTCTGTATGTTCTTGGATAGAAAGGCGACCTGCTTCCGGATCTCCTCACGCGCCATCTCATGTGGCGTGTTCTGTAACTCTATGCAAAATTCCGACATTCCACCTATTGGTTCCTTAGTTCGATAATCATTTGTTCAAGAGCCTTTGCGGTTCTTGCAGCCAGAAATCGCTCGTCCGGTATGCTCACGCTGAACTCGCTCTCAAGATCTAGTAACAGCGGGAGTGCTAGCACGGACGTCAGCCCCCCATCATAGAAATCGGCATCAGAAGAGAGATTGTTTAATCCGCCGACCCTTTCAATGATCTGTAAGATCGATTTCAGGTCGACATCGGTCATTTCAGCCATTAATTCCTCCGAATTTTTGGAAAGCGTCACGGTCCACACTATACTGCCGGTTGAACCGCTTCGACTTTTCCGATCTGGCGCGCCGGATTGCCGGCCACGATCGCTTTCGCGGGTACGTTGCTCACGACAACGGAGCCCATCGCCACTACACTATCTTCGCCTATCACCACGCCGGGATAGATGATCGAACTGCTCCCAATCCAGACGTTGTCTCCAATGACTATCGGACGAACATCCTCAGCGCGCGCCGGCTTGCCATCCATCCGCGCCACGGGATCCGTAGGGTGCCCTGGCGTGTCGAATAGCTGAATTCCCGACCCGAAACGGCAGTGTCGCCCGATTGCAATGCTTCGTCCGACAACGAACGAGCATCCGTTTCCGATGCCTGTGTTATCTCCGATGGTCAGCGTCGGACTTTCCGTGTACCGAGCCGCAAAGAAGAAATTACATTTTCCGTCGATTCGCACGTCATCACCGACTACAAGACGGCCCGCTCCCTGCACCCAATGAAGTGAAACTCCCGTATGCAGATGTTTGCCATATTCGGCACAATAGGCTTTGAACAAAGGCTCGTAGACGAACACGCGGGCGACAAAATAGTAGGCGTTTCTGATGACGAGAATCCCGAACAACAACGGTTTCGTGATAAGTTTCGGGGCCGGAATGCTGAATGTGTAATACGCGCGGAGCAAAGAACGTGCTGTGCGCGCAGTCCAATGGCCCGAGAGTGCGTGAAACCGGTACGACTTGAACATGGAGTTAAAGTAGCATCGCGTGTCGCGTATTTTGCTTTCCCAGAAAATCTCTGTTGCGCCAAGTGATGAAGAGCCGTCTTCATTTGTATCGGCTTGGCGATCGAGTCTCTACATAGGTGTCCGGCTCTACTTTCTGAACGCTTTCTGGCCGATAAGAAAGGTATTCTTAGTTTGAGAACCCGAACTCGGTGGTCATTCTGACGAATATCGAAAGGTTCCCCTCACGATGGCAGACTTCGAGCGGAACAAGGGGCGAGAGCCGATTCGTAAGCACCGTGAACGAGTATGTCGGCGAGGCCAAACGATCCAATGCGGCCGTTGCATTAGTAAATTGTGACCCGGCTCTCACTTTCGAACTAGCAGGCCGCCTTTCATTCGCAAGGAAAGCACTGCCGCTAGTCGCTCTAGATCTCGTTCTTCGACGCCCAAGCTCTTTGATTAACCATGTCGCGCTTCCCCTCAAGCGCTTGATTCTAAGACGCGTAGATCTCTTTATCCATTATTTTAAGGATGTGAGCGCTTACCGGTCGGTCTTCGGGATCGGGCCCGAACGGAGTGCATTTGTTGCGTTCAAAGTTAATCTTCTTAAGGAATTCGAGCCACAGCCGGTTTCGGACGGCGATTACATCCTTTGTTTCGGCCGAACGCTCCGCGACTTCGACACATTCTTCGCAGCTGTCGAGCAGCTCTCCTATCCCGCTGCAATCCCTCGGCCAGATCTGCGCGCCTTGAGAGATCATGGGGCGCGCTTCTCGCGCAACTTGACCAATTTACCTGCAAATGTGCAGATTCTTGACGATGACGGCAGTATGGGCCGGATGCTGCAAATCATTCGAGGAGCTAAGACGGTGGTAGTGCCTGTCCTCAAGCAAAGCATCGCTGCAAGTGGATGCAGCACTTACCTGAACGCGATGTACCTGGGCAAATGTGTAATCGGGTCTGAAGGCCCCGGCCTCTCCGACGTGTTCGCGCACGGTGAAATCATCTCCGTTCCGCCGGAGGACCCTGCTGCGCTTGCTAAAGCCATACATTGCGTTTGGGAAGATGACAATCTGAGAACCACAACGGCTGCCGCAGGACGGCAGTTCGCCGTAGCGGCCGGCGGAGAGCAAGAACTTTATCAGCGCGTTATCGAAACTGTGGTGACTTGGTACAGCTTAGACTTCCTGCCCCGCCGAATGATGTCGCCGCAGGCTAACTAGGCATCTATGTGTGGCATAGCTGGAATTGTCGAATTTGGCTCCGGAGAGCCGCGATGCAAACAGATAAGCGCCATGCTTCAGAGCTTGGCGCGCCGCGGACCCGATGATGAAGGCCGTTATTCCTGGCACAGTGCGACGCTGGCACATCGGCGGCTCTCAATTATCGATCTGAGTTCGGCCGGCC
This sequence comes from Terriglobia bacterium, assembly GCA_963846045.1. Classification (GTDB taxonomy): domain Bacteria; phylum Acidobacteriota; class Terriglobia; order Bryobacterales; family Bryobacteraceae; genus Bog-105. The sequence continues at coordinate 93,483 of CAWJUL010000002.1, forward strand.
ACCAGCCGATGATGTCGGACGATGGCCAGATAGGGCTGGTCTTCAACGGCTGCATCTATAACTTTCCGGCATTGCGTGCGGAACTCGAGCAGTCCGGTCATGTATTCCATTCCAACTGCGACACCGAAGTCATCCTTCGAGGCTATCAACAGTGGGGAATGCGCGAGGCCGTCAAGCGGTTTCGTGGGATGTTTGCGTTCGCCATTTGGGATGACCGCCAAAAGAAACTGACTCTGGTCCGGGACAGGCTTGGAATTAAGCCTCTGTGCTATTCGCTGCGGGGGTCGCGCCTCGGCTTTGCATCCACCCCCGGCGCTCTCAAGAACTCAGGCTTTGGCGGAGTTGTCCAGGCTAAGGCGGTCCTTGACTATCTCGAATTTGGCTTTGTAACAGAAGATAATTGCATCTTCGAAGGCGTTCGCAAGATTCCGCCGGCAACTATTGTCGAGTTCGTGGACGGCCGTATGGACTCGTTCGTGTATTGGAGTGAGCCAGAGCCTAGTTCAAAGAAAACGACTTTTGAAGACGCCATTGCTGAAACCGAATCGCGATTGCTCGAAGCCGTCCGCTTGCGTCTCATCGCGGACGTTCCGGTAAGTGCTTTGTTAAGCGGCGGGATAGATTCGACTCTCGTCTGCTGGGCGCTTTCTAAGCTGGGCGCCAATGTCCGCACATATACGATCGGCCTGCCTGGTGAGCCTGAAGACGAAGCCGCTATGGCGTCGCAAACGGCGAATAAAATCGGCATACCGCACGAACGCATCACGCTTGACGAAATCGACGCCGATCTGCTCGAGACTGAGATTCGCGCATTCAGCGAGCCCTTCGCCTCATATTCCGCGCTGGGTATGCTTCAGCTCTCGAAGGCGATTAAGCCGTTTGCAACGGTGATGCTGACCGGCGACGGGGGCGACGAAGCATTCCTGGGCTATCCAGTCCACCTGAACTCGCTGGCCGCGCAAGGCGTTGCGAACCGCCTACCCGGTTTTTCGCCAGCCGTGTGGAAAGTCGTCAGACCCGGATTCCAGAGGCTTCCCTTTCTTCGGCGGCCAAAGCACTTCCTGGACTACGCCATGGGCGGGCTTGGAAACTTAACCCGCGTTCACGACGGATTGCCGTACTACGAAAGACATGGGCTTCTTGGTTCCCGGTTAGATGAGCCTATAATCCCGCAGCGGCAGATTCCGGCTTCCTTTACGTCTGCTCGCAGGCTGCTTTCCGATGTGCTCGATTACAACAAGCACACTGAATTTGTAAGCGAATTCCTCACGAAAGTCGATGGCGCAACCATGTATTACGCGATTGAGGCCCGCTCGCCGTTCCTCGATCAAGGAATCTGGGAGCTTGCTTCATCGCTCGACTACTCTCTTCGGCTGCGCGGCCGTGAGTTGAAGAGTATCCCACGAGAGTTGGTCCGCCGCCGGGTCGGTCCAGAGATCGCCTCGAGGCCGAAACGCGGGTTTCAAATGCCGGTGGAGCGATGGATTACAGGACGCTGGCGGCCGCGCCTGCAAGCTCTGCTGGACGGTACCGTTCTGGTCCGCGAAAAGTGGCTTCAGCAGGATTCACTCAGACAGATTGTTGAAAGTGCGTTGAGCACCGGGAAAGGCAACATTCACTTGTGGCGCTTGATGCTACTGAATATGTGGTTCGAACAGCAATCGACCGTTTAGCGGCGACTGGTATTCGATGGTATGTCGGCGGACACCATACTCCCAATGCCTCGCGCTATACCTATCCCGACGCCGGTGAGAACGATCAGGTAGAGCTTATAGCCAAAATTGACGAAGAAGATCGTGGCGCAGATGGCCGCCGTCCCCGTCACTAACAAGTAAGCGGGCAAAGCAAACCGCCGCAGGTTCGTGTTCCGCTTGGCTTGCTTTGTCAACCGCCAGAATAGAAGGAAGCTTCCTCCTACCGCATAGAGCACGCACATCAGAGCCGGAATGCCTACTTCACTGGAAACTTCGGTGAAAGTGTTGTGAGTCTCTTGCCAGTGTGCGTGATGGTGGCCTTCGGCCGCGGCTTCCGCTCCTTCGCTACTGCTGAACTGACCGGGCCCAACACCAAAAAGCGGATGTTCAATGGTGAGATCGATACTTCGCTGTAGCAGATACCGCCTTGCGGAGTAAGACTGCTGTGCCTCATCGGTGCCGGTGCCGGTAAAGGAGCTCAGGCGTTCTAACGTACTCTGCGGCATAACGGCGAGCAATACTGCGGCAGCGACTGGGGCAAGGAACAACAACGTGAACCGGAACTTCATGCTTCCGCAAAGGAATCCCACCGCAACGCCGACCAGAATTCCTATCAAAGCGCCACGCGAGCCAGTGCGGAGAATTTGAAGCAGAGCTGCCCCCGTTGTTCCCAGAAATATCAAACGAAACACCATGTTCTGCTCAAGCGAGAAAGCTGCGATGAGCATGAAAATCGACACATAGATCAAGTGTGCTGCCAGATCGTTCGGGTTGCCTACCGTGGACGTAAAAAACAGCGTTAGTCTTCCGTTTGCATCGTATCCGCCGTTCACAAAGGTGATCGCGGTGACGGCGACACCCGCCCACGCCAAAGTCAAAAACAGAAGCCGCAGCCGCGGCCAATTGTAGAAGAGGCCGGCCAACAGAGGCAGGCATATAAAGTTATCTTTTACAAATGGCTCAACGACAGCGAACGATCCTCCTGGCCACGAACTGAGCGGCACGTCCACAATGAGGAGCCCAGTGAAAATGACCCAAGCCCAGAAAAGCTTGGATTTTGCTGCCGACCGCCACGTTTCCGACCTCAGCAGGCCGACGTAAGCGAGCAGCCCCGTCGCTGTCACCAGGTAGGAGTTGAAACCGATATGGACGGTAATGAAGTCGTGAAGGAAACTGAACCGCAGGAACAGAAAAGCAAGCGTGGCGTAAACACTAAACTTCTCGTTGGGGGCATCAAGGAAAGGATCGGCGATAGATGCCGCAGGCGCTGAAACCGTGGTGATGGTGCGCGGAACAAGAGGCGACTGCGCAACTTTGGCCGGTCTCTCAACTCCGACAGATGGAAGCGGATGGCGAGCCCGTCGGCGGCCTGGAGCTGAACCGGCGTTTGTGCCTCGCTCGCTCTGCCACCAACTGAATGGCCGTTTAGGATCCCAACTTCGCGCGCCCGCCACACCGTCCACAGTGTCGACTGCCGGAGCAGCCGGGCTTACCGTTTCCGGAGTTTTGTCGAGGTCTGCTGACATGATGAATCTGGTCTTTGCGCCAGCGAACCGCGGCCAAAACCCGAGTTTAGCAGGGGCTAGCCGCCCTCAAGCAGTTCATCGGCTGTCTTCGGGCAGTGAATTAGGCCTCATGGCCAACTATTTGGTTGAGGCCAACCCGATCGGAGTTAAACCATCGTTAGAATCTCAATCGTAAATTGAAAGTAATCTGGCGCGGATTATTCAACTGGCCGCCATTGATGTTATTGCTGCCGAGAACTCCAAAATCGGCTGGATCGCTCAAGTCCAGATAAGGATCGGCGAGGGCCACGTGATTGAAGAGGTTCGTGAACTGGAACGACAGTGTGGCGAAGACGCGTTCGTGAAGAAGCCGGAAATCCTTCGCGATGTTAGCATCCAGGTTCCAACTCGGCAATCCCCGAATCTGACCGTTGCCTCCGCAGCTTGTGTCATAGCCGAGAATGCAAGGCCGAAATTCGTTGTAGATGGCTGAAGGGTTCGAGAACATGTTGAGACTATTTCCGCCGTTTGCGACATTGCTGTTCACGCCCGCGCCGGATGCGCTGTTCGGTATATTCACGTTGTAGCGAGCGGCATTGCCGCCTGTATATGTGCCGGCGAGCACCGCTCCATCGGATCCGAATACGCTACCGGCGTTAACGACGGCGGAGTTCTGGCCCTCGCCGAAGGATTCGGAGAACGCATCCCCGCTGATTGTCGCGATCGGGAGAGGCGCCCCGCTGCGAGCTGTCATGATTGCGCCAAACCTCCACCCGCCGAGCGCATATGCAAGCAGGCCTTTGTTGCCCCTGAAGAACGGCTCGGAATACAGGAAGCTTTGGGTATAGATAAATTTGTAGTCGAAGAACTGTGGGCCGTACATCGATTGCCGGACGTTGTACGGGTTCAGCGTGGTGTACCCGGATGTCGCCTGCGACTCACTGCCGGTGCCCAGCGCGCGCCCCCAGGTGAAGTTTGACGTTGTGGTGACGCGGTGCCAGTCTCGCATAGTAAACGTCGTGTAAAGCGCGTTGTAGTTGCCGTAACCGGAACTGTCGTCCGCATTGATGGCGACCGCCTGGCCGGACGGAAATCCCGCACCGATGCTGCTCGGAAGTGTACGTCCCAAGGTCCAGGATTTGGCGTTGCTCAGAGCCGACCAAAGTTGGAACACCTGGGTTAGGGAAATGAAACTGTTCATGCTGGGATTCGCAACCACTGCGGCAGTGCAACTCGAGTGTCCCGCGCAGAAAGCGGAGTTTGCGCCTCCCAAAGCAGACTCGAACCACGGCTGCGGCGCCGGTGTCCCACCCGCTGCCACCGCGAAATAAGTAGCGGCAAATGCCGATGCGAAGCTTTGGCCATTCAACGTCAGCATGGTCGGCACAGCGTTCAGATCGCGCTGCTGGAATTCGTGCGTGATTTGACGCCCGATATAGCCGGTTTCGAAGATTACCTTGCTTGTGAGTTCACGCTGAATACTGAAGTTATAGTTATAGGTCGCTGCCGGCCGGAAGTTCGGATCGAGTACCGATACTGCGCCTGCCGCCCCCGTCCCGTTCGCGCCGGGGAAATAGGGTTGTGGAAGGGTCTGCGAAGGAACCGGGATGGGTGCGACCAGCCCGTCGGTTCCGATGCGAAACGCCGTTGCCGGAGTAACGCCGCCTGTGCCTAAACATTGGCCCGCGGTGGAAGCACCGACGCAAGCCGCGGGCTGCCCGAGACCGACACCCAGCAGGGGAAGCAGCACCAGGCCTACACCATTGAGGCGGCTGTAAATCTGTCCGTATCCTGCCCGAATAACGGTTTTGCCGTTGCCGAATAGCTTCCCAAGAATGCCGTCCGCGTATGTCGGATTCCAGGCAACGGCGACGCGCGGACTCAACCCGCCGTAGAACGGATTGAACGGATACTTATGGCTCGAACCCACAACATTTCCGATGGTTGCAAACCCGAGCGTCGGGTTGTAGACCTGGCCTTGCAGCGCCATAGCGGCTTTGGTATCGAAGTAATTGCTGAAGCCGATGGGATGGCCGGAACTGTCGACCAGTTCAACTTGCTTGCCGTTCTGCTCCACCGGCGGCATCTCAATCTGGTAACCGAGACCATATGTCAACGTCACCGTCGGTTTGATATGCCAGGAATCGGTGAGGTACACGTTATAAAAATCGATCGTGTCCTTGTCGAACATCGGCGTTCCCACGGGGTTCAGGTTTAGCTGCGCGCCGGTGCGAGTGAACAACTGCTGCGGCTGGTCGACAATGCCGAGCACGTACGAATAGTATTTATTCCAATTACCTACCTGATTGGCCGGCAGGCCAGCGGGTTGCGTGTCGCTGGTAAACGCCGTCCCCGCCACCTGATTGCCGATCTGATATACGGGCGAGGTGTTTATGCCCTGGCCGTTATCGTTGCGCAGATGGTAGTCCCAGTTCCTCTGAAAATTGCCGCCAAACTGCACAATGTGATTTCCCCAGATTTTGCTCACATCGTCCTTGAACATTGTGTCGTGGCCGTCCCAAAAGCGTTGCCGCGTGTTCTGGTTGTTGACGTTGTACGGAATGAGCGCATTTGCGGTCTCACCGCCAATCTCGAGCGCCCCGCCTAAGCCCGGCAGTTGGGGCGGTGCGGCCGAGGTGGCCCATTGCCACCAAATTCGGGTGTAGTTAATACGAAAATCGTTCGTAGTGGTGGGGTTGATGGTCGTGGTCAAGCCGCCTACCAGGAAATCGGGCTTCTGCGGACGCGGAGCACGAGAAGCGGGTACGCCTAGTTGGTCACCGGGCAAAGCTCCGCCGATATCGATCTGATTTGTGGTCAGGGTGCTAAGCGCATAGTACCGATAGCTTGCGAAGAAGCGCCATTTGTCGCCGAAGTCGTGATCGACACGGCCGACCAGGAATTTCGATGTCGTCGGCAGTGAAACCTGTCCCTGGAATCCCTCAATGTTGTGTGCGTCGCCTACGTTGAAGTTATTCGGCTGGGGCTCATACGTATTCCAGAGCCTTTGCACGACGGCATTCATACCGATCCCGCGGGGATCGCAGGCGCCTGCATTGCAGGCAGCGGGCTGATAGGTGGTCCCGCCTACCGTTACTGGATACGGGTTGAGGTTATACGGAACCCAAGCCCCGCCTTCGTTGATCTGAATGACGCCGGCGCGGAGCGTGTCGGTAGGAACCTGCCTATTGACGATCTGGCTTTGGGGGGAATTGAAGCCCTCATAGCCGAAGAAGAAGTAGGTCCGGCCGCCCAGCAACTTCGGCAGCACGGGGCCGCCTACTGTACCGCCATATCTATTGTCGTGAGCGATTGGTATCGGCGTGTAACCCAGGTTTCCGCTCGGGGTATGATTGTTGTCCCAGGTGTTAGCACCGCCAATGTCCGAGGAGTGGTAATACCAGTAAGCGGTACCGTGAAAGTCATTGGTGCCGCGCTTTGTAATCATTTGCACCTCAGCGCCGCTCGATCCATTAAAGTCGGCGGTCTGACCAGCCGTGCTTACCTTGAACTCTTCCACCGTGTCGGGCGGCGTGGGCAGCACGCCGCTGGGAGGATTGCCAGCGCCGGCAAACGAGTTGTGTCCGTAACTGCCGGTATAATCCCTCATGCTGCCGTCCATATCGTTGGAATTATTGCCGCCATCGAGTTGGAACGTGTTCTGATCGTACATAGCTCCGGCGACGGCGCCGTCAGGAGTAACGCCCGGCTGGATCAATGCGAGGCTCGAAGAATCCGACCCGAAGATTGGAAGGTAGGTCAACGACGCACCGGAAACCGTTGTGCCGACAGTCGCGTTGACGGTCTGCAACTCAGCCCCTGGCGCGGTAGTAACTTCAATAACACTGCTGACTTGCCCAACTTCAAGAACCGCATTGACGTTCAGGACCTCACCCACTAAAACGTCTTGTTTGGCCACTTTGCGGGTAGAAAACCCGGACATGGTGAACGTCACGTCGTAGCTCGCTGGTTCGACGTTGACGAATAGGTAACGTCCGTCGCTGTTCGACTTAGTCGTCAGGTCAGTGTTGGTTGCCCGGTCTGTCAGCTTAACGTCCGCGCCTGCTACGGCGGCGCCTTGTTGGTCGGTCACTTGACCTTCTACCGTGCCGGAGGTTGCCGACTGAGCGGCGGCGTCGAAGCTGCACAGGGGCAGCAACGTACCGATGGCAAAAAGCGCGAAGTATACCTGTCTCGAGAGCTTCATTTGGTCCTTGTCCTTCACCAATGACATGTAATGTATTGTCGGCAGCCAACGAGTGGAGGCCGTATTAATACACTTCTAAGTCCTGCTTGATTCAAGGGTTGGGGGAACTGAGGTGCCGGGCCAAAAACAACCGGACCCAAAAAGGCGCGCTACAAGCGTCTCATCTGCACGCTGGATACGTGCAGCCGTTCCGCTTCCCCGTTCTTACTCGAACGCCCAATTGCACCGCGACTCAGCGGCAGTGTAGATTGGAGCGATTTTACGGCTGAATCAATTGGTAAGTCAAGAAGTATTTGCGCAAAAAGTTTCCCTCTCTGTATTGACCAAGCATCGCTTGAGTGTTCAGGCGGCTGTTTTCTCCTTGGCGGGCGCTTCGACGAGGTTCATGCGCTTTGCCGTAGCTGCCGTTTCCTTGAAGAGGCGCATTTCTTTGAGTTCGAGCGTCTTTTGAGCACTGGCAAAGGCGACCTTATGTTGCTCGACGTCGCGATTTTCCTTGGCGTCGCGGCGCTTTTCCTGAGCTTCCGCGCGCTGCTGCGATTCAAAGCCAACTTCGCCTAAGCGTCTTTCTTTTCGGCGTTTTAGAAGCTCGGCGGAGGCGCGGGCGTAGGCGCGATCGTGATGAGCTTGATAGCGGAGGTAACGTTCGAGTTCGGGACGCACGGCGATTTCAGCCTGATTGCCGGCGAGTTGGTCACCGGTTTGTGGCTTCACGACGAAACAGGCTTCCTGGTAGCGGCGCGCGCGTTGCGCGAGCCACATGCTCTCGGCCATTTTCTTGACGAGTTCGATTTCGGCGATGCCAACGGGATTCTCGTCTTCGATGAGTTGGTCGAGAAGAGCGTCGAAGCGGTCTTGATGCTCGCCCGTAAGAACACGAAACTGGCCTAGCAGGCCATGCGTGGTGCGATTCTGCGATACCTTTTCTTTGCCTTCGGCGCTGGTCGGGCCGGTGGACTTTTGCGCGTTCTCGCGATTGGCGGCGAGCTTGCGGAGCGATGTGAACATGCCGGGAAGTCTCCTTGCGCACGAGTATGCGGGGTGTTGGTGGGGGGAATCCGGAGTGGCGAGCGCAAGCTGTTGAATTCAGGCGAAGAATATTTTTGAAAAACTGTGACCGGGGTTTGTTGGTTGGGGTAGGAGCCTTGCGGCTAGCTTGCCGGCAGCTTCAACCGCCTAATTCTGCAGGCGTACAACCGGCCTGACGCGGTGGTTGTCACGGTGGCGCGCTTCGGCCGTGTCCCACCTCGATCAATCACTCGGGCGTGAAGCCGTTTGTCCTCTGTATCGTCAACCGCTCGGGGGTGTTTGACGACACATTTCACTGGTGCAGAGCGTCGTGTCGTCAATGCATCAAAAGGGAGCAAACGGAGCTTTCTGTCGGGAACTATAACGAGATCTCGTTTCGTGACACTCTCAGCGATCGGCTTCAGCAAAGCGTTACATAGAGCCCGCGCTTCCTCATGAGCAGGGAGCTTTGCTCTCACCGCTGTTCGATAGTTGTCGACCAATCGACCAAGTTGAGACCCGGCAGCTAGCGGTGCGATGCGGTGGCCCGCATGAGTCACAACTAAGCAGTAAGATTGCGGCTCGGTGACAACGTATTCTAAGATCGCCGTCGGTGGGTCAAGCGCCTGCTGCACGCGTTCAATGGGTACTGTTTGCTGTCCTGTACGTTTCAGGATGCTAACGTCAGGTGCGACCCATCGCAACTCCTCGGTCGAGAAGATTTCCTTTCGAAGCTTATTGACGTCCGCGGCTGTTCTCGCGGTCATCATTTGAAGTTGCAGAGCCGCAATAGAGCGTTCAATTCCTTTAGCTTTCTGCGAATTCGCCGAGCCTGACATGAGTAGGTCGGTAGTTACACGGCCTCTAACCTGCTCGATAATGGCGTAAGCTTTAGCCGAGTCGTTAAGGTGGGAAGCCACCAGCGCAAAGTGCTCTGGAAAAAGGTCTCCTGAGGCTTTGATCAATGCGGTTTTTTCCAGCACGCTTGGCGCGTTTGCCAATCCACTATCTACGAAAGCACTTGCCTTCTGGTATGTTTGATCCGCCTTAGCGTACTCACCTTGAAGTACCTGAAGTTGCGCAAGGGTGCGGAGCCGCTCTGGCAGCGCCCACCTATCGCCGCTCGCTTGACTCGTTGCGGCAGCCTCGCCGGCAAAGTATTCGGCCCGACGTAGATCTCCGCGCTCTCGGAATATGCCTGAGAGCATGGCTTCTGGTTGTGCTTCTACCTGCTGATATCCTTCCGCTCTGCAAATGGCGATGCTTCGCTGGAGATCGTCGATTGCGAGCTGAATGTTGCCCCGTGCGAGCGCGATCTGTGCGGCAATGGGCAGAATTTCAGCTTGTGGTCCGGTTCTGTGCTTCCATTTGCTTTGCTTAAGCAATTCATCCACAACTTGCTGTGCTTCGTAGTACCGCTTCAGTCCGATAAGCGCTTCCACCTGGGCCTCGTAAGTGAGAAACGGATATCCAACGTTGGGCGTTTGTTTCGCAAGAGCAAGCGCGTTTCCGAAGTAGGGCATTGCTTGCTCGTACATCTTCGCCTCAATTAGCGCCTTCCCGAGAACAGTCGTATATCGGATCTGAGCGCCAACATCGTGGATCCTTGTCGCGATTGCGACAGCGGTTGCGACATTCTTGCTGGCCGTCTCGAGATCTCGATCATAAAAGGCCTCTATTCCAGTCTGAGCAAGGGCTCGATTCTGCCAACGCTCATTTCCTAGCTCGCCTGCTAGCGTCTTGACCTGCTCCCAATCGCGTCTTGCTTCCCGCGAGTCAATCTCTTGATCGATATCCCCCTTCACTATGAAGCAAAACATGCGCAGCTGTTTGTCCGATCGAAGTAGCGCATCGGTGTCGAGTTTCGTTGCGAGTTCAGCGGATGTGCGTGGCAGGTTGCGCTGCTCGATCGTCGCCCGAAGTAGACCCAGATGAGCGTAAAGTGCATTGCGGCGATCGCCGGCCTTGCTGAACCCGGCCTCAGCTGCCCGAAAATCCGGTGCTGCATCAGTCCACTTGTACAGTTCCGCCAGATAGAGTGCATACTCAAGGCAGTGCTTGGCCTCAACTATCGTTTCAGGAGGTGGGTTTGCTGGAGCAGCCTCGCGAGGTTGCGCGAGGGCTGCAGATAAGAACACTGGAATCGCGAGTTTGGCGAGAAGTCCGCGCAAATCCCGGTAAGCCGAAAAAACTGGCACTCAATAACACGAGTCCGAAAACTCGGAATTTCGGGCACTAGCTGTCAATCTTTCTAGCCTCGACAGGAAAATCTCACCATTCACAGTGTGGCGTTCCGACTACAGGTGTTTTCCTTTACAGGAAAGCTCTACAGGAGCGAATAAGGAAGAGCGCCCCAAAAGTGTCGTGAGCGATGCCCCCAAACCGTCGAGACCACTTCCAAGCGCTTCCTATTGAGAACGAAGCGCCCCAATACTGTCGTGGATTTTCCGAGCGGTTCAAACAACTTGTGAGTAATGCGATTTTTGCGTAAACGAATTTCTTTGCGGGGCGCTGCCCGAAAAAGATCCCTTTTCGACTCTTTAGTTGGTGAGGAGGATCTTGGACGTGATGAAGCGGCCAGAAGAAACAATTGCGGTAAGCGAAGACGAGTTCGTTCCGCTGCTAGCCCCAGGAGACGTTGCGAAGTGGCTTGGAGTGTCCTCGGCCTGGGTCAGGGATCACGCGACACGAAAATCCCCACGCATTCCCGCCGTGAAGGTTGGAAAGCTTCTTCGCTTCCGCCCCGTCGACGTCAGAGCTTTCATCCGGGACTGCTGGTCCGGCGGTGGCCTGAGCGTTAATGGCGAACGGTTCTAAATCGAGTTCACCATCGTTCGCTTTCCCCACGGCGAAACGCGGCCGGGAACGCGGACAGAATGGCTGGCTTGAAGTGGTGGGCAAAACGCGCAAGAAGTGGAAGGGCCACTTTTGTGTATATGAGTTGCAATCCGACGGCAGTGAACTGCGAAGACATCGAGCACTGATACTCGGGTTTCGAAGTGAGATGACACGCAAGCAGGCCGAAGATGCCCTGCGGCAGATCATCATCCGACGTTCTGAAGCGAAGCCGGTTGAGCAACCGAGTCAGATGACCTTCGGTCAGTTCTGGCGCGAGCGGTTTCTGCCGCTGTACGAGCAGAAGTGGAAAGTATCATCTCGGCAGACCCAGATCGACAACGTCGAGCGCTATTGCGTTCGGGTTGCTAGAGAACGAAGCGTTGCCGGAGATCGAACGATTCGGGCTGCAGATGTTGGCAAATCGGCTCGCAGAGTCTTACTCACGCAGCGTGGTTTCAAAGTTCGTTGTTTGGACGCGGGCAGTCCTCGAAGAAGCTGTCGATCAAGATTTTATTGCCAAGAATCCGGCGAAGAAGTTAGTAATGCCGGAGACCAGGCCGGAGAACAAGCGGTTCCTCACACTTGACGAGATTCCCATCGTTCTCTCAAAGCTACCGTTTCGAGAGCAGCTTGTCCTGCGAATGAGCTTGGTGCTCGGATTGCGGCCGGGGGAACTATTCGCCCTGCGCTGGAACGACATCCAGGGCTTTTCTCTTCGCTTGGACGAGGCGACGGTCGACGGAAAGGTCTACGGGACGCTGAAAACGGAGAAGTCTCGCGGCTTCGTCGCCCTGCCCGCATCGCTTCGGGCAGGTTTAGAAAAATGGCGACGCTATAGAAGGCCGAAGTCGGCCGAAGAATTTGTCTTTCCAAATACCGACGGCGATGTACATAGACTTGATAACTACAGGGCGGATGTCCTGCGGCCCGCCCTGGATCGGATCGCTCAAGAAACTGGGATTCAGGGCATAGATTTTCGAGCATGTCGCCGAACTTGTGCGACGCACCTAAGCAAACACGGAAGTATCAAAGACGTGCAAGCGCACCTGCGGCACTCCCGCGCCACTACTACACTCGATGTCTATGTCCAGGAAATACCAGAGGCGGTTAGAGCGGCAGTCGAGAACCTGGATGCCCTTTTCGCTACCTCAAATGCACGTCGTCCGGCGCGGAGAAAGCGCTAAAGTGTCAGACCAAATTTCTCGGTCCCGCCGCGGTGCGCTGAGTGCGATCATCGCAGAGAGTGAAGCAGAGATTCACGGCCGTTCAAATTCAGGCCGCAATACAGAGAGGGTAATGGGTGTCAGCTAAGAAGCCAGAGAATAGAATTCCAGAGTCGTTCTTAGACGACCCGTTTGCCAATGCTGGGGAACGCGAGGAGATCGTGAACAAGCTGCGAACGAAATTCGAGCGATTTTGCGAACGCGCAAGTATCGAGGAGATCGAGGAAGCGACCCGCATCGTTCGATCGTTACTAGCTGTTCGCGGGTTGTTGCCTGAGCAAACGTCCAAGAAAATGAACTGAGTGTTCGGTCGGCGAGGAGCGCCTATGAGCGCCCGGAAGCGCGAACGTCTCACCGGGGCGTGCGGGCGTGCCGCAATCGGATACGTAAAAACTTCGCCGTCACACATATCTACCCGCGCCGAGAGGCCACATCCGCGAGAAGCGCGTTTCGCGGTCAAGTGGTTAGTGAGAATGGGTCTGAGGTGAGAAGCTGCCCATCCGTTGGTTTAGGAGCTCACGCTGTCGCGGCTGACGAGGATTCGGCCGGTTCGACACCTACCACGAGCGAAGGAGCGACGACTGGGTGGTCTTGATCGGATTCAGCATCTACATCCGGTTGCGGAGACCGTGCTCGTTCCGAGAGGTACTCGTCGACTGTCCTACGATCGTAGTAAAGCATCGGGGCAAATCGCCGAGCATCCCGATCCCCAAGAAGCGCGTCTACGATTGCTTCCCGGGCATGTGGCTCAAGGGTCGAAAAGCTGCTCCAGTCGATTCGAAGATCATCAAGCGCTCTCTCTGGGTAACGCCATCGATAAAAGGTGCCGTCTGAGAGAATCAGCAAAGTGTTGTGAGGATATCCTCGCTCGTCATCCAGGACTTTGAAATCGATGATTCTCGCTTCTTTCAATAAATCGTCCCAGCTAACCTTCGACAGGAGGAGCTTACGATGGTTGACAAAGCGCAGCGCAGAAACAAAACTGATCAATCTGCGAAACTGTATTGCTCCCTTGGCTGCATCGCGAAGATCTGGGGTTGCTAGCGATGCTAGGACGACAGCTTTTAGATCATCAAGTCTCTCGGAGAAGTCGCGGTACCTTCTCTCTTCATGGCTTCTTCGCCTATCCTCGGCTAATAGCCTCTGAAATAGTTGGGACCACTGTGTTGCTAGGTGTGCTCGTATGTCGTCTAAACGGGCGAACGGAGTAATACTGTTGTTCGTGACTCGATGGCTTAGAAAATTTATGAACTCGAACACGTACCGTGCCGTTTCTTTCTTCTGAATCGATGGAAAGTCGATAGCGTCGATGACGTCTTTCTTGTCTTTGTTCTTTTCGTAAACCTGATGGTCGTGAAGCACTTTCTCGTCAACGAATGCGTATACCGGAATGGACTGTTCTATCGCTTTGAGCACCTCCAGCTGAGTGACGGAGAGTTTTTCCTTCGCCTCGAAGATAGCGGGTTTCGTAGATAGATTTCGAAGAAACTCGATATCTAAGCTACTCAGGGCGGAAGGCACAGCCGTGCCCCCGAAGCGCGATCCGATGATCAATACGACCATGTCACAAGCCGGGATCTCTTTTAGGCAGCTGTCATGTGTGTGCGCACGCGGATCATACAGAATGTCCGAATAGTCGCTCATCACAGGTTCGTACCCATATCCGTGATGAACGGGCGCAGTTCGGAACGAAGAACGCTGAGATCGTAGCAGGTCGATGATACGAAGATTCGGAGTCGGGCCATGTTTTTTCTGCCTGCAACGGCAGTCGAACGTAAATTAGCATACACGAGAGGTAATCGCTACCTTTTTGTACCCATTTGCGGTTTCTTTCTCCATTGCTTGCCGATTTAGGTCAGCGCTGCTGAAATTCAAGTTGACGGGAAGTCGGCTACACGTAGGTTGACGGATCAAATTGCCTCTCAGACTCCCGTTGAATTGTCAATTTCACGGTCGTTTTACTGCGGGGTCGGCGGCGCAATTCGAAAGTCTCTACGTGTGACGAGCACAAGGGGAGCATCGCTGGCTTCTTTGGCGATATCGAAAGCCTGGCTTAGGGGCTTACCTTTCGCAAGCAGGCCATAGAACAAATCACCCCATGTGACAACTTGCTCATCACTGATGTATGCTGCAGCGGCCACAACATTCGTCACTCGTGCCAACTGCGCCGCGAGGGCCAGCGACTCACAAGTCGCAAGGACTACAAGCCGTACTTTGGCCAGCTCTATTAGTCTTGCAAGTCCTCGAGCCGCCATCTTAATAGGTTTCAACCCGACTTCCTTTGTCTTAAGATCTATGTCACTGAAGCAGAAATCGCCGGTCTCAATGTGAACGAATCCGACCAGGTGCACAATATCCCAGGTTTCGTCGGTTAAGTAATCGTTCAAACCCTCGAACGTGAGACTGCTCGTAGTTACAACGTGCCTGAACTTCTTTGTGAGCAGGTCGATGTCCTTCTGAAATCCGAACGCTGACCATTGCTTGGAGGAAGCGCACAGAATCCGCGGTTGCTCAACCTCGTCGACTCGGTTGTCGAGACGCAATCCTGCTCCTCGATCATTGTTCGGATATCGTTGCACACGTAACCCGCAGCGGCCTCGCGGTTTTCCATTTGCGTATCAAACTGCAGATATTTAATCCCGGTCAGGTCGGTCGGAATGTGTGGGATGCTCCGGCCGGACGGCAGGACCCAAACTGTACGTGCCTTGCCCAACCTTCCCATGAACAGTCCGAGTTCAAAAACGACATTGTCCCGGACTGATGGCTTCTGCTCATGCCTGATCGTACTGAGGTCATCCGCCCCAAACACAAACACTCCGAAATCATACCCGTCGAGCGCCCGCAACAAATCGTCGAGCGTGCTGTTACCAGCTGAGAAAACGCCTTCGTCCCACACCGCAGCGTCCGCCTCGCGACGAAGTCCCTGCTTGATGGCTCGTGCAATCGCCAGGCGTTCCGATGATGATCCGATGAAGACCTTCGGTTTGGCCATGCGTTGTATTTTACTGAGAACTATGAGTCCTTTAGGCCGCTTCGGTCGGATCTAAGTTCGCTGTGATCCACCCAGTCGTATATTTGGCTAGCCGAGATCCTAATATTCGCCTTGTAGCGGTGTGAGAACGACATTACTCTGCTCAGAAGGCCTCCAACAATTGCGAGCAGAATTGGCGCGCATTTTACTGCGAGCGCTGAAAGATCATAATCGCGGCCACGTATAGGGCAACCCACTTGGCCGTAACGTCGGCGTAGCTGACATTGATCATTAGCGGACTGTATCAATAGGCGGGCGAGGACAGCTCTAATTTGCCAGCTTCTGGAAGGTCTAACTTCTCCTTCAAGTAATCGGAAATGCCTCTACCCTAAGCGAGTGCGTTCCGTGACATGTCGAGCGTGGACTCATGGATCTTCTTACTATCCACGCAGTCTGAGCACCCGCGGTCCCGATACTGCATGAGCCTTCGTCCGGAATACAAATTCCAAGCCGCCTTTACTAGTGGATCTAGTTGCAGCGAGCACTTCGGCGAGCTTGCGTCTTGGTCCTCCCTTGCGGTAAAAGCAGATAGCAGAGGCCCAGTCATCAAGCGAGGCTTCGGAGAGTTTTGTCAGCGCTGACCAAGGAAGCCGCCATATCCGGTCGCTGTCTGTCGTGTGTGGATGTTGCAAGATAGCTGTCGGCCTGAACTTATTGACGATGCGATGCATTCTTTCGCAGCGTGCGCGGCGCTTGCCATCGGGATTCTGGTTCGCGTATCCTCTTGGGCTGAACATATTTAAGTCGTGACAGCCCAGTATCAGGACCCGCTCCGCACCGAAACGCAGGCAGTGCGATCCAAGGTCCACCTGATGAACAAGAGTGTTCTCCTGAAAACCTGTGGGGTAAGACTTGCCGGTCCACCGCAAGATCACACCGTCTTTCATTCTGACAAAGGCAACAAGTTCGGCATGTCTCGAATCCTCTTTTGCCTTAAGATCGACTCCGATAGTTACCGCTTGCGTCTTTTCGTGCGCTGCCTTTAAGACCCGAGGTGTTAGCACCATATGTAAGGCTTCTTTGGCGACCTGTTCCGCTCGCCGAATGCCAGACTCAGCTGAAGACCAGCCGGTGGAGCCAAACAGCTCTGCGGGCACCGGTATATCAAGGAATCCGCCCGGTGTAACCACGAATTTTGCTACGAAGTCATCTGGCCAATTGGCGAAGGTCTGAAGCAGAACACGCTCGGCAGCGACGAATAACCGTTTCCCACGAAGAAAGTGGTGAAGGGGGGGCCCGTCAAGAACAATTCGAGCGATCATTTAACTGCATTCTCTGGCCGCTCAGTGATGCCCATGCAGTCCGCCGCAGTCGCAATTCATGACTTCCAAGCCAAGCTTAGCCAACCGAGAATTCGTTTCAGTGCCTCCCGAGTGATCAGGGGGCGTCAAAGCTTTCCCGGTCGCATGCCGGACAGCAAGCGCTAGAACGTATTTTGGCGGATAATGACGTCCCCTCAAACTTAAGCAGAATTTTGTCGACCGCCGGGCTTTGGGAACACCGTCTTTTTCGATCTCAGCAATTGCCGCTTCAATGTCGCGGCTTGCGATTTCAGGTACGCTCATCTACGCCTCACAGTCACTCGATCGAGAGTATATAACGGTGGTTGTGCGACCCTGGACCCAGCAGGTTCTCGATTGGCTGTGAATCGGAGATGCGCAACACTCGCAACTAGCGCCTGGTCGGTCGACCTTAGATGTGTTCACCCGGTGATGCGATAGCTCCGTATAGATGCCCCTCATGTCTACAGTCCAGGTTGACGTAAAGTCGGCGTTGCTGATAATGACCGTCGGGAGTACCTAATGCCGAGTCAATTGGCGCAACGCGCGTTTTACGGACAAGTACGTGAACGGCGCTGCAGAAGCGTCCTTTTTGACCACGGGCAAGACCAACAGAACTGTCATCTCGTTCTCGGGGCGAGAGCGTCGTTGCTTTTCGGCCCCAGCGGGTATTGACTTTCCTCGGGTGGCCATCTATTATGTCAACAGATCGTTATGGTCTCCTCCTTGACCGTAACGTTTCTGTTTTCCGTATTCCGAATTTCCGCCCTTCCGAATTTTCCGCCTCTTTCGTATTTCTGTAACTTCCGAAACTTTCCGTCTTCGGTTTTCCGATTTCAGTTGTTCCGTTTTCCGTTCCGGCTTTATGTCCGGATGTTCCGTTTTCGGCCTTTCCGACTGCAGTGTATTCGGTGCTTCCGCCACAACCCGCCGCTAAGCGCGGCGGAGGAGTAGGTGATGCATCTCGCGAGTACGCGCACAGAAACGCTGCTTCTCGGCACATTGATCCTTTTCATGGTGGTCCGGCATCTCTTGGCCAACGGCCCGATGTGGCCCGAACCTTTAGAGCTTTACACCATCGCGGATCTGGTGCTCAGAGCGGCAAACCGGAAACCCTAAAACCGCTATACTGACCGAGGTCAGTAGCAAGGAGCCAGGATGCCACAACATGCATTCTTGATAGACCTGACGAAGCGATATGAAGACGTCGCTCAAGTCATTACTGATATTCGCGAATATTCAGCTGCCTTTAATCCGATCGTTATGGAATGGGTGGCCCGTGAAGACCAAAAACAACTGCTTGCAACGGAAAAAGTCCATCAGGCCGAACCCGGTCTGGAACTTCCCGCCCGAGTCAAAGCGATTGTTCAACACATGTCGCAAAACGGCGCAAGCGGCAGCACAATCCATGTTGTCAGTTTGGAAGGGTACGTTCTCGCTGCAGTTTCGAGCCTGAACGGACCTGAGTGCTGCGTTGTCGGGCACCCAATGCGTTCGATTGAGAAGAATGTGGGTCGGAGCCCTGCGAGGGTTCCGGCCCCACTCTCCAATAACCGACCTTATTACCCGCCCCCGCGCCCCAGCCTCTCGTCTGGCCGCCCGGAAGGCCTTTCCATCGAAGAAGCAGTTGCCCTTGCCAAGAGGGTTCTGCGCGAAGGCGGTCACACGTCCTCCGCGCACCCGCTGCATCAAAACTCGCTCCGCCCGCAAATGGTTCTTCGGGACGGTCGGGCTAAGAAGAACCAGTTTGATTTCACCTCGCGTACGCTGGTCTCCACCATCGTGGAGATTGGACTGCGCGAGGGATGGCTGCGCCGTGATATTTACGAAGGGCGCTCGGGATACGAGTACATCTGGATCGAAGAAGAAAAACTACATGCCTCGCCCGTCGGTCCGACGCTGCAGCCCGCCGCCCCCCGCCAACAAACGCCCACACCGATAGCTGATTCTCACGCTGCCTTGGCCGCAGCCGAAGAACATCCGGTGCGATCCGCCACCGATAAGAAACAGGAAGCATCGCCGGCCAGCGATGAAAAACCCCATCCCCGGAAACTGAATTACCGTGAAACAGCACCCGGCCAGATGGAGTTCTTCCTGAGAGAAGAGGAAATCGGTTCTCCCGCCAGCGCCCGGCCTTTTCTATTCGCGGCCGTACGTCAGGTACTCGCTGAAAACCCGACCGATAAAGATGGAGGACAGCTGTGGTCCGAAGTCTCGCAGATCGCGTCCAAAGCGGCGGAAGGAAAAACCCGCGTAACGGATTGGGATCGCACAACGGAGTGTTTTCTTAACATGCTCTTCGGGGCGAGCCTCCTCTCTGACGAAAGGGAGCAGCCCATTCCCCGCGATTACTCCCGGTGGTCCACCAAGGTCAAAAGCCACGTAAAAGAGGATTTTGAGTTGCGGGCCGAAGCTTATCTCGCTTACCGCATCATTGTTCGCCGGGGCGGCATTCAGGGAAGAGAAGTGCCGACGCTCGGCCTTGCCATCTACCAGCAAGGAAAGAATGATGGACCCTCTCCGCGCGAAATCAAGACTAAAGCAGCCACTCTGATCGCGTACTTGGAGCAGATCAGGCTGGTCTCAATCCAGGACGGAAACATCAACCCTACCGGTTGCTGAAGCACGTTGTCATACACGGGCCGCTTTCCTCCGGAGACGCGGCCTTTTTTATTGCTGCAGTCTGTTCCTTATATAGCCCCAGGAATCGCTACGCATTCGGCTTTCCCGAAATACCAGTCGATTCAGCAGGATGATTGTCCCACAACGGGTAAGTTTTGCGACGACCACGAAAAGCTAGATAAAGTCAGGCTATCCGATGTTGCAAAAGTCTGTTGCAAATTGAACCTCAAAGTGTGGCTCCGGTCACACCGGGGCAGCTCGTCCGCGCCCTTTCATCCGCCTGCAGAGGATGGCACCTTCATTCGCAAATATCTGGCGCAAATGAAAGCCGCAATAAGGCCCTTCTGCCCCGGAGCCAGCGTTTACCAGGGGAGAATTCAACTTGACGTAAAGTCGGCAATTCGCTGAACTGGATGTGCCGATTACCCGCGATAGTCCGGAAGTGTTCATAGAGACGCGATGAATATTTTTTTCAGAGGTCGTGTCCGAATTTAGCCGATTTCGAACTCTTTAGTTGGTGAGGGCAGATTTGAACGTGCAGAAGCGGCAAGAAAAGAGTTTCGAGGCGAGTACGCAGCTCCCCGCACAGAATCGTTGCCGGATTTTTGCGCATCTTTTGCACACTGTTGCACATAAGGGGTAAGATGACTCACATGCACAAGTCACTGAAAATTATGGGCTTAGGGTGGTGGGCGGTGCAGGGATCGAACCTGCGACCTCCTGCTTGTAAGGCAGGCGCTCTAACCGGCTGAGCTAACCGCCCAAACTCTTTCTATACTCGCATGTTCCGCTAGCTTCCAACTAACCGCGCATACAAGCTGCGCGCCACTCCCACGTCGGTTGTTCCCTTCACGATCGCTCGCCCGTCGGGAAAAAACGTGAGCTGATAATCCGGCGTGTTCATCCGCACCGCAAACTCATTCACCCGCACATCCCCAAACATGCGCAGACGCCCGGCTAATTCCTGCAGGTCCAGCGGCCGCACGCTCTCATGCAACTGGACGGCGTTTCGTCCGCACAAGCTCACCGGCACTCGACGCCGGCCCTCCAGGAATCGAAACTCCCGCCGCGCGCACGTACTGCAATTCGGATCGCGATCACCCGCCCGCACACGTTGTCCCGCCCCCGTCCACACGTCCATCGTGTGCACATAGCATTCGAAATTAGGCCAGCTTACGATCAGCCGCAATGCCATCGCAACTTGCAAAGCCGCCACACTCGCCGTCGCCGCGGCGAGTACGCCATTCACATCACACGTCGGCTGCATTCCAGCCGGTGGTTCCGGATACAGACAGGCAAAACACGGCCCTCGCTCGGGCCAAATCGGCATCGTGATCCCGTAACTTCCCAATGCCGCTCCGTACACCCACGGGACGCCGTGCTTCACGCAAACATCATTCACTAAGTAACGAGTCTCAAAGTTATCTGTGCCGTCCAGAATCAAATCGCAATCGCCCAACAATTCTTCGGCGTTAGAAGGCGTCAAATCGGCAATCAGCGGTTCCGTCTTGACACGAGTATTAATTCGCTCCAAGCGCCTCGCCGCCGCAAGAGCTTTCGGCCGCTCTTCCTGCGCGTCTTCTTCGTCATAGAGCAACTGTCGCTGCAAGTTGCTGAGGTCCACGTAATCGCGATCGATCAATCGCAATCGCCCGACGCCCGCCCGCGCAAGACTTTCGGCCTGAAAGCTTCCCAGCGCTCCGCAGCCCACAATACAAATTTTCGCCGCGCCGATCTTTTCCTGCCCTTGTTCACCGATCGGCGCAAAGAAAATTTGCCGCGAATAGCGCTCGCGCTCTAAATCCGTCACTACCGTCGATCCTACCTCCACAACCGCCGCTTCCCGCCGCACACGTCACAATGAAGGTTCATCCATGAAGTTGCGCGCTTCGCAAGGCAAGCTTAAGATCGAGCACAGCATTATCGACGGTCTGCGGCCTGTCCTCGAACGCATTCTCAATTCCAATAACGAAATTCGCTCCATCATCCCGGGCGTTATTCGTCCAGTTCGCGACGCCAAGGGACCCCCGGCGATTCACGTCACAGTTCCGACGACGAACGGCTGGAAGGCCATCGCTCTGAGCGCCGGCGCTCGCCAGGAGTTATTCATAAGCACCACTCTCCAGAAGGATCGTGTGGAGCAGATCATTGGGGAGGCGCTGCTCGAGCGCTAGGACTTGTTGAAGACTGTGTGGGACAACACTCCCTAACGGTCGTGGTTCTGTAAGTAGCGCGTGTGAGCAAGCGCGACCCTCTACACTGAAGTATCCAGCCCGAAGTTGATGTTCCGTTTTATCGCGATCGCCGTTCTCTGCGCTTCCGCCGTCGCCAACGCTATGAACGTCACCTTCAACCGCGACATCGCGCCGATCGTTTACCAACATTGCGCCCCTTGCCATCATGAGGGCGGTATCGGCCCGTTCCCGTTGATGTCCTACACCGATGTACACAAGCATGCGCGCCAGATTGTTGATGTCACCGCACGCCGCTTCATGCCGCCTTGGCCGCCGCAACCCGGGTACGGCGACTTCGTCGGCAATCGGCGGCTGTCCGAGTCTCAGATCCGCCTGATCGCGAATTGGGTTCAGTTGGGCGGGCCGCAAGGCGATTCGCGGGATCTGCCGGCGCCCCCTAGTTACAGCAGCGAATGGCAGCTTGGGCCGCCCGACCTTATCCTCCGCATGCCGAAGCCGTTTGTGATGTCTTCCAGCGGAAAGGATGTTTTCCGGAACTTCATCATCCCCACGGGGCTGAAAGAAACGAAGTATGTGCGTGCGCTAGAACTCCGTTTGGATAACACGCGTGTCGTTCATCACGCCAACATCGTGCTCGACCGCACTCAGTCCCTTCGCAGCCGCGAAAGCGAAGACGGCCGTCCCGGTTTTCCCGGCATGGACGTAACCACCGAAGCCGCGGCCAACGACTTCGATCCCGATTCGCACTTCCTGTTCTGGAAGCCCGGCACAGTGTTGCGCCCCGAACCCGACGATATGAGTTGGCGTCTCGACCCCGGCACCGATCTCATCCTTAATCTGCACCTGCAATCTACCGGCAAAACCGAGTCCATCCAAGCCGAAATCGGTATCTACTTCAGTCCGCGGCCGCCCACGCGATTTCCCATGCTCATTCAACTCGAGCATGACGGGGCTATCGACATTCCTCCCAGCAGTTGCACTTTCGCCGTTACCGACGAACTGCGTTTACCGGAGGATGTGAACGTGCTCGCCATCTATCCGCACGCTCACTATCTCGGCAAGACCATCGAAGCTTGGGCTACTTTGCCGGACGGCACTCGAAAATGGCTCATCCGCATCCCCGATTGGGACATCAATTGGCAAGCCGTGTATGAATATCGCCGGCCGGTCTTTCTGCCCAAAGGCACAAAAGTTGCCATGCGCATCACGTACGACAACACAACGAAGAACCCGCGCAATCCGGCCAATCCTCCGAAGCGCGTCAAAGCCGGCGATCTCAGCACCGACGAAATGGGTCACGTCTGGTTGCAAGTTCTGCCGGTAAGCTCGACGGCGGACAAAGAGGACCCCAGGTTCGCTCTCCAGGAAGCGGTCATGCGCCGCCGGCTTGAGAAGTATCCGGGCGACTTTCTCGCCTATTACAATCTCGCGGCGCTGCTACAGTCACGCGGCAACGTCGATGATGCTATCCCGCTCTATCGCGACGCCTTACGCATCGAGCCCCGAAACGCTACCGCGCACAACAGCATGGGCTCGGCTCTTCTCACCGAAGGACGACATCGCCGGGGCCATCGCTGAATTTCGTGCTGCCCTTGTTGCCGAACCCACGTATGTGAACGCTCGCTACAACCTCGCGCATGCGCTCGCTGCCGAAGGTGAACTCACCGAAGCCGCCGACGAATATCAAACGTTCTTGGCCGCCAAGCCGGAAGACGCCGGCGCGCAGGCCGCTCTCGGGACCGTCTATTTCAAGCTGCGCCGCTATCCCGACGCGCTTGCGCGCTTTCGCGAAGCCGCCCGGCTTGATCCCGGCAACGCCGATGTGCAAGCGAATCTCGGCACTCTGCTGGCCTTCTCGGGCGATCTTTCGGGCGCTGTGCAAGCCTACCAGCGCGCGCTCGCCATCAACCCCGATCACAGGCTGCCCGAGCGAATCTGGAGCGCGCCCGCGCCGCACTGGCCCAAAAGCCTAATTAGGCGATTGCGCTTGTTGGGACTCTTTGAACCGCTGCAGAACTGCTTGTCCTTCCTCTTTTTTCCCTTCCAGCATAAGCGTCTGTCCCAACAGGTAGGTGGCCGACTGATTCTTCGGGTCCATCGTCAAAGCCCGCCGCAAGATACCCTCCGCATTCGGCAGATTGCTTTGCTTCATGTAACATTTGCCCAGCAAGATATACGGCCCGCTATAGTCGGGGTTCAGCCAGACGGCGCGCTGTAAGTTTGGGATCGCGGCATCCCATGCTTCTTGCCGCGTATAAGCGTCGCCCAAGCGGTACCAGGCCATCGAAAAATTCGGGTCGATAGCAATTTCCGCTTTCATCTCCGCGATTCCGTCCGCCAGTTGGCCCCGATAGATGTGCATCTCTCCCAGCAGAAAGTGCGCTTGCGGCAGCTTCGAATCGAGCGCCAGTGCCTTGTTGACTTCCTGCAGTGCCTGTACCGCATACTCCTTTTTGAGCATCATCTGAGCGGCGAGAAGATGTCCTTGCGCGCTATCGGGCTTCAAGTTAAATAGCCGCGCGAAAGCCGCTTCCGAGCGGTCGAGCTGGTTCGCCATAATATATGCGTAACCGAGCATGTAGTTGGCTTCGTTCACGGCGGGCACCTTCTCAAGCCACGGAATGGCCTTGGCAGCCTGCGACAGCATGAAATAACTCTGCCCGATCAGCAGCGCCGATTCCTTATATTCAACGGATTTCGGATCTTCCGTTTTCGCCGCCTCTTCCAGCGCCTGCACCGCTTCGGCGTATTTCTGTTGCTTGTAGAGATCCACGCCGCGCTGATGCACCGGGCTCGGCGTCCCGGCGGTAACAATCAACGCAAAGAACAGCCACAACATAACTGAAAGTATAATGAGCTTGGTCGGTACCGAGCCGCGCCGGCAAAGGAAGCGGTGCTTGAGATATTTCGCCGCAGGCCGTCTCGACAAGGCGATTAACCGCGCCTTGGAGGATGAGAAAAACGGTCGTATTCAGCCGCTTTAGAAACGCGGCTTGATGAGCATAGCGCCACTTCGGTTTCTGGCAGCACTATCACGCGCTTCCGCTGCACATCCGCAGCAGCGCCGATAAGCAGTTTTCCTTGGTGAAAGCCAACCCGCAGCATGGCTGCTTGCGATTCAAGAAAATCGGCGACCGGCGCGGCCACGAACTTTATGCCGCCCGCGGACGCTGAACTATCGCGCCCTCGCACTCAAAAGGCCCTACGGTTTTCTGTGGTTCTGGATTGGCGACCACGAAGCCTGTGAAAACCTGATCGCGTAGATGTTGCGGAAACGGTAGAACCGGCAGAATCCGAAAACGCGATGGATAAAGGGCCTTGCTTGTTGCGGGTTCGATCCCTGCACCGCCCACCATGTAAACCATTGAAGTTTACAGACTTGGCTCATCGCTTGCGGCGCGCCGTTCTGATTTTCAGGTTCAAAATGGGTCAAAACTATCTTCGGTTCTGGCCTAAAAGGGGTCGCTGATATGCGCCGTCGCCGGCCACTGTGTGGCCGATTGGATTTGCTTTTCACCTCCATCGATCACGAATAGATAGCGGCGATGTTGGCAGTCCCGGACCGCGCGACAGATTTTTAACCGCGGCCGCATTTTCGGTCGCCCCGGGCTCGATGCCCAGGATGTGCTTGTGGCCTCGCCGTCCACGCCCACTGTGCTAATGACGTGGTGCTCGCCGAAACGCTGCCCATCGACGTAGATGGCCAATAGCTCCACCTTGTCCCAGCGCCGCTCCGCCAGTTGCCGCAACTGCTCGGCGCTGCCCTCGATGACCTCCCGGCTGACCGCGCTATGCGACACGCCGACACTGCCGGCCATCGCGGGTAACACTTCTGCATATTGAGGTTTCGACACACCGCGCAACAGCGCTGGCATTCTGCGTTCGGCGGTCGTGGGATTCTGTTGTAACGCTTCATAAGCCGGCACTTTCACTTCGCCCTCTTGCTTATGCCGTAGACGCGGCCGTTTCACTT
This sequence comes from Terriglobia bacterium, assembly GCA_963846045.1. Taxonomy (GTDB): domain Bacteria; phylum Acidobacteriota; class Terriglobia; order Bryobacterales; family Bryobacteraceae; genus Bog-105. The sequence continues at coordinate 119,059 of CAWJUL010000002.1, forward strand.
GCAATTGCCGATCGGCCAGTTGCACACGGTCCTGTTGTGCGCAGTGCCAGCGGACGTCCCCGCTCGGCTTGCCGGTGTTCGCGGCCCGGCTATCTCTTGTGCGCTCAGTTCCAGATCAGTTCCACGGTCTGGCGTCCGATCTGCTGCAGCACCTCGTCGACGGCGGTGCGCGAGTGCGTGATCAGTTCCACCAGCGGCAGCATCAGTTGCCCGTTGCTCTGTGCAAATCTTTCCAGGGTCGCGGCTGCGTTCTGCTCATCCCGACTCACCATCTGATACGGTTTCTTCACGGCGGTGGGTGTCCTTTCTAGCGGTGGGTGTCCTTTCTAACGGTTGTTTTTGCCGAACCGATTCTATCGAAACGGCCGCCACCCGCCGCCCTCAACCTTCAACTAAACTGTGGACACCCTCGACCGAGGCGGTTCAGACCATCCATTCTGCCCCGAAATCAGCCCGCGTTCAAAGTTGATGGTCAATTCGGCTGCGCGGAACGGTGGAGCAACACAATTCTTGAGAACCACTGCCTTTACCCCAAAGCCAACTACTTTTTCACCGTCCTTGTGGGCCATCGTTCGGCGGAGCTCTAATCGGATTGAGGAATAGTGATCGACTATATCTCCTCCCGCCGATATCTTGTCCCGCCCGAATAGGGCATCATTCGTCCGAAGCTGGTTCAGCAACAGAACACACGTGTTTGTTTTGGCTGCGGCCGCGGCAATCCGAGGCAGCGCTTGAGCGAGTAGTTGGTCGACTTCGGCGCGATAACTACGCGGGCCGAAATCGTCATGATTATCCTCATCAGGCACCAATGCCGACAGGCTATCCACAACCACGAGAGCAAATCGACCCGACCGAGTTAGCTCAAACACTGAGCTTATAACGGCCTGTGCGTTTGTTCCTTGTAGGAATAAGCCTTGAGTCCCGTTTAGGCCATTAGCTTGCCCCCAACCCAGGTCAAGCTTGTGCTCGGCGTCTATATACGCGACAGCGCCCCCGCACTGTTGCGCGCAGCCGGCTGCTGCTAAAGCCAACGTGGTTTTACCAGTGCTTGCACCACCAAAGATTTCGATAATTCTCCCACATGGCAATCCCCCGACTCCGAGGGCCTCATTAAGGGCGAGTGAACCGGTATTAATTACCGTTTTTCTGGCGGTGTTTGCGACCGTCATGCCGGACTTTTCCAACTTGGAGCTTATATCCGAATAGCTCGGCAGATTGTCCGACCCCGCGGCCCGGGACATCCTGCAAAATCGCCGGAATGCTTTCGAATCGCAGATGTATTCCTTCGGGCGCATTCCCATTCGCAACCGAACAGTTTGCAGCCGCAGGGAAAGTCGCAACTTCCACACTATGAGTCCTTCCCAAATATGAGAAGGTAATGCGCTCCAATCACGACTCAGGGCCATGCTCGCCAGCTTCTGCTTTCGGGATAAGCAAAGATCAACGTCAAGGAAGTGAATGGCCTGAAGCAGAAGTCGCCCTCCTTCGAGGTTTATTTTTTTGGCTGTTAGAAAACCCGATCGTGTCCGTAGTTGTAAATCAAGTTCCTCAAGTGATCGGCGGAAGGCCCAATATTCATCGAGATCGTGAAAAGGAAACGAGCCCGCCGGAAAAACCTCCGAAAGTGCCCGCAATGTCCTCAACAGTAATTCCTCACGCCTGCGCGTGACACCATCGAGGGCGCTAGGATTGTCAACAGCGCCAATCGAGAGTTTAGATCGCGTGCACGATTCGTCGTGAGTCAATGCGTCCTCTTCGAGAAAAGAGGCCTTTTATCTTCTGTACTTTCTTGAGCGTTCATCTGAAAGCACGCCGCTAATTTCTGGCTGCGCCTGATCGCATCCTCACCCTGTCGATTAATCAACAGCGCGAGTTCGCGGTCCAGCATAGGCCAGGGGACAGATGTCTCGCCCGAAGGAGTGAGGAGAAATGCCCAAAGTGCATAAGTGCAACACAGACTCGCCATCATGAAGACGTTGATTATAGTTATGGTTGCCTCGCCTGCCCCAAGCAGGTTAGTTAACGAATAGCTGAGACAATAAACACCGAAATACGCTACCAAAATCCAAACGTGTACCCGGGCATTTCTTGCCGGTCGTTTTTCGGGCTTTGGAAGTCGCCAGAAAACCAGGCGACAAAGGACTAAAAGTCCTGCTAATACGAAGGCGATATAGCGATAGGTGAAAAGAATGGCCTGAAGCGCTGACTCCGTAAACGTATGGAAAGAATACGCGGCAGAAGCGCAGCTAATCACAACCAGAAGTGCTATAGATCCACGCAGTAAGTACGAAGCAAACGTTTCGAGGCCCTGGTATCTCTCAGTGAACCTTTTGTGGGCCTCCGTGACAGCCGCAACTTGCACGAACATCACACCAGGAAGTGTCAACACCCAAAGTTTCGGATAGCTCTCGCTTGCGACATCTGACATCAAGGTTAGGAACAGATCTCTGGCCGTGTTGACGAGCGTCAAAGCAAATAAGCAGGGATAGCGGCCAGCCAGTTTACGTCTATAAAGGGTGATAGCGAGCGCGACTTCGAAGCCGATACACAATATCCATAGCTTAGATTCAAGATAGGCACCCATGCGCTACGCCCACACAGTCTAGGTGCGAAGGCGAGGGTGTTCCTCTCATGTGCGCAGGTGTTGCGGACGTTGGTTGAAAGAATCTCCGATACCGTCATTTCCGAATTGGTTTATGTGGAATCGGCGCATCGCTGGCCTTTATGCGTCGGCTCACTTTCATGCGGAAAATTCTGACAACGAACTCGACCGATTTTTTTGTTGCTAGCTTGAAAGACATGTCATTCCCTCTTCTTCGTGCAGCTTTGCTGCTACTCGGAGTTGAGCACGATGTCAACTTCGATGTGTGCCATTGCTCAGTCCACAGCAATGGCCGAGAAGTAACAAGTGCCGCACTTTCAATTACTTACGAGGCATAATAAGGTTTCGATATATTTTCCTCAATGATGTGACCGAAGACCCATGAAACACGGCTATGCGCGAGTATCCACTATCGATCAAATCAAATAGCCGCGCGAAAGCCGCTTCCGAGCGGTCGAGCTGGTTCGCCATAATATATGCGTAACCGAGCATGTAATTGGCTTCGTTCACGGCGGGCACCTTCTCAAGCCACGGAATGGCCTTGGCAGCCTGCGACAGCATGAAATAACTCTGCCCGATCAGCAGCGCCGATTCCTTATATTCAACGGATTTGGGGTCTTCTGTTCTCGCTGCCTCTTGCAGCGCCTGCACCGCTTCGGCGTATTTCTGCTGCTTGTAGAGAGCCACGCCGCGTTGATGCACCTGGCTTGGTGTCCCAGCGATTACCAGCAGTGCAAAGAACAGCCACAACATACTCTGGAAAGTATAATGAGCGTTGCGGTGGATGTGTCGCGCTTCGGTAGTTGCTTTTCTTATCGGCGCCGCGGCCATCGCTTTCGCTCAGCAGGCCGGCCAGCCGTGCCTGCGCTGCCATCCTTCTGAAGTACGCCGCTTCAGCGAGACTGCCATGGGGCAATCGCTCTCGACGCAAATCGATGTGCCTCCCGGTTCCTTCATCCACAAGGCGTCTGGATCGGTCATCACGGCATATTTCGATGGCAATGGCGCGATGCGCCATAAGGTGCAAGAACACGGACTGGTAGCCGACTACCCGGTTGCCTATTCGGTCGGTCATGGGATTGTCGGCCGTAGCTTCATCATCAATCTGAACGGGCATTTGTTCCAATCGCCGGCTTCCTTCTATAACGCCAAGAACGGCTGGGATGTCTCCCCGGGCTATCAAAACGAGCCCTTACTCGACTTCACGCGCCCCATTCGAACCGAGTGCATGACCTGCCACGCCGGCTCGTTCGAACAGCGGCCCACATCGGTAGCGCTCACTCCCATTTCCTGCGAGCGGTGTCACGGCCCGCCGGAAAAGCATCTCAAAAATCCGGTACCGGGCACTATCGTGAATCCCGCCAAACTAGCCATTCGCGAACGCAATAGCGTGTGCGAGCAATGCCATCTGGAAGGCGCAACGGCAGTTCTCAACCCCGGCAGCGCGTGGAGCGATTTCAAGCCCGGTACATCGTTGGAATCGGTCGAGAGCCACTACGTGTTCCGCGCGCCCGACGGCAGTCTGTCTTCCCTGGCAGCGGTCAGCCATGCGGAGCAACTCGCCGTCAGCGCCTGTGCGCGGCTCAGCGCGGGCAAACTGTGGTGCGGCACCTGCCATGATCCTCATGGAGAAGTAACCGACCGCAAAGCGCAGATGAAACAGATCTGTAGCGGGTGTCATGCTGCGGGGCAGATTGCATCTGTCCATCCGTCCGGCACGGACGATTGCGTCGCCTGCCACATGCCTCGCCTCTCCGCCACCGATGTCGCTCATGCCGCAGTCACCGACCACCGCATTCTGAAAAGGCCTGAGCCGGTGACCCGTGCTGCCGCCGGACGTCTGCTTGCCGCCTGGCAGCCGGTTCCAGCCGAGATCGCGCAACGGAATCTTGGGCTCGCATATTTTCATATAGCCCGCCAAGATAAATCCGGGCCTGAGTTTCATCAGGCGTTCAATATCCTCTCGAGAGAGCCGCAAGCTCCAGATGCCGAGGTCTCAGCGGCGCTCGGATATATGTTGCTCGGCACGAATCGCGGCAAGCAGGCCATTGCGTTCTTTCAGGCTGCAACGGAAGCGAAGCCCGGCGATTCCGAGTATTGGCTCGACTTGGGCGTTGCGCAGCAAGCTGCCGCAGATTATCCGTCAGCCATCTCGGATTTCTCCCGCGCCATCCAACTCGATGCGTTCAACTATCGACCCTATAAAGCGCTCTCTGACCTGTATGAGACTCTCGGAAGGCATGAGCAAAGCGTCCACGTCATTCGGGAGTACCTGACGTTGGTGCCTCAAAGCCTGACGCTTCGGTTGCCGAAGTAGCGCCAAGTTGGCGAAAAAGGGAGTGTGATTGCGCTTGCTGACGCGCGCGGTTCTGTTGGGATTCTACAGCCATCGGGCCGCGCTCGGACGTTTCGATTTTCAGATATCAGCGCATTAAGCTTCTAAAAATCATATACTTTGCGTGTCAGTGAACTTTTCTCACGTCGGGATAACACCATTGCACCCCTTCGGGCAGCAATCGTACTAAAATCTACATTTTTGTGGCACAACTTCGCTGCATTTGCATTACACTACTCGAAGGTGTGAGTTGTGGGTATAAGCCGGTTGCGGCCAAGCGCCTAATTGAATGCAAATGTTTAGCTTCCAAGGAGAAAGCATGGTCAACGTAAGACGGGGGCTCCTCTACTCCCTTTGTCTTTCAGCCTCTCTGCTCGTTACAACGGCAGTAGGCTTGAACGCTCAGCAGATTTTCGGCAGTATTCAAGGAACAGTCACCGACCCCTCTGGGTCTGCCGTTAATAACGCAAAAGTGACAATCACCGAT
>CAWJUL010000003.1:0-574193 GCA_963846045.1 Terriglobia bacterium
ACCGCCGGCCGCCAGATCACAATTCACTGCACTGTAACCGGTCAAATGATGAAGAAGTCGGGGTATCTAAACGAGTTCCTGACCTTCTGGACCCCTAAACCGGAGGTCAAGAAAGTTTGGTTTAGTTTATTTACTCCACAGATTGGCGACGATTTGCCGGAGATGCTCACTCCGAGTGAACGTGAGCAGGCAATCTCCGACATGTTCCAGCTCCGAAAGCGGTACCGAAAACTGGACATGGCGGAAGGCCTGATCCGCCAGTTCGTATCGCCTCCGGCGAGCCCCGCGGAATGTGTGTTCGCCCTTACCACAAGGACAATCTCCGCCGATTTAAAAACCGCCATCTTGCCCTGTCAGTTTGGCGGCAACCCGGATTGCCGATCCTGTGGCTGCGTTGCTTCGATGGGCCTCGCTGCCATCGCGGCACATAAGCTGGGCGGCTTGTACCCGTTGGTGCGATTTTCAAGGCCTCTACACGAATCGGCCGCGCGCGATCGAAAGCGGCAGAGCTAGCGACGGCAAGAGAAGAGCAATTTCGAATATTGCAGTAAGGACGGAGCGGGGATTGAGGATGAGCGATCTTGCCCGAGGACAAATCAGCCCAATGAACTACAGCCTCGTAACCACGCGCGCCATGCGGCGTGATCCCTCCCCGATAAAGCGATTGCTGGACCTCTCTGCGCGCATCGGCCGCGATCCTTTACTGGTTCAGGCCAGCGGAGGAAACACGTCGATCAAACTCAATGGGACTCTTTGGATCAAAGCTTCTGGTAAGTGGCTCGCGAACGCGGATAAAGAAGAGATTCTGGTGCCGGTTCGTTTAGCCGAATGCCTGCGGTGTTTGGAACGAGGTGGCCACTTCCCGAATGCGATGAAGACTTATGCTCGAGGCGGCTGCGGCCTTCGATCGAGACGTTCATGCACGCCGTGCTTCCGCAACAATGCGTAATCCACGTCCACTCCGTCAGCACTCTTGGATGGGCTGTTCGCGCCGACGCTCGGGCGCGGCTTGCCGAAAGGCTCTTCGGCCTGCGTTGGAAATGGATCCCATACGTTCCCTCCGGACTACCTCTCGCTCTGGCAGTTCAAAAGGCTAGCTCCGCAACACCGCATCCTGAGATTTTCATTCTTGGAAACCACGGCCTGGTCGTTAGCGGCGACAATTGCGATGCCACCGAACATGTGCTCTCCGAAGTAGAGCGCCGCCTTTCCATTCAGCCCCGAGCGGCGGCGGAGCCGCATCTAAGCATCTTGCGAAATGTCGGAGATCACTCGTGCTTTCGGCTACCTGATTTGGCGGGAATCCACACACTCGGTACAGACGCGGTCTCTCGGCGGATCTTCAGGGGAGGTGTTCTCTATCCTTGTCAGGCCATCTTCCTTGGCGCCAAGCCGCCGTTCATACATGCCCCCAGACACCGATTGGAAGCCTAATGACGCAACTCGATCGGATGGATGGGACGCGCCCGTTTGTCGTCGTAGAACACTGCGGGGTTTTGATTAACGGCAACATCACTGCGGCGGAGTATGCGGTGCTCGATGGCTATGCCGAGATCCTGCGCTATGTCGACCGTTCAGCGCCCCTTCGGTATCTGACCGCACCCGAGGTGAACAACGTATTAGGCATGGAAGGGCGCCGGTACAGGATATCCGCCAAATAATGAGTGTTGCCGGCGAAACGCACGTACCCGCAAATGACGCTTCTCGCGTGTGAGGGCTGTAACTTAAACACACCACTGGTTCTGTGACGCCGGCCGTTTCGCTAAGCGACGTTCGGCGTCACACCCAAACTCAGCAGCTCGTTCGTACTTCGACGGCTGAACAGTATCGGTTGCCCTACTTCTTCGAGGGCTTGGCGAGATCCTTCGCAGCGTCAAGATGCTTCTGAAGTGTGGGCAGAGTCTCATTCGCATAGGTCTGTAGGTCGGGACTCTGCGCATTTGCGGCTTCCTTCTTGTAGACCGCGATCGCCTTGGTGTGTCCCGCGATCATCTCTTGAATGTAATGATGATCGAAAGCGGCCCCGTTCATCTTTTGAAACGGAGCAACCATCTTGTCGTGCGCCGCATCGAGTCCTTTGGGCTCCACGAGGTTTGCTTTCTGAGCGACCATGCCTAATTGCTTGTAGTCGTTCGTATGATCGGTGACAAGCATCTGGGCGTAATCTTTCACGCCCTGGGCAGACGCTTGAGAGCTCGCCAACTGACCTAGGTTGGCTTCGGTCATGTCCGTCTGTGCGGCGAAATCCACAAACTGTTGGTCAGTCATGGCCATTTCGCCGCCTTTGGTCGCTTTTTTCTGCCCCAGCGCTGGAAGGCAGCATAGGGCAACGCAGCAAACTACTGAAAAAACATTCTTCATTTCTACTTCCTCCATTACAAGGTTATATAAAACGGAGTTAGCGAATGAAACTGTTATAGTTCCGCATTCCCTTTTTCGGAGCACCGATCTTCAACGTCCTCTGCGCGTGGCGCGTGTTCCAAGCAGAGCTAGTCCGGTCAGAAGCATCGCCCAGGAGCCCGGTTCCGGAGTCGCTGTAATCGCGAAATCGAAACCATAGGGCACAGTTCCGACGCTTGCCTCCTGAACCCAGAACGAGTAAGCCCCCGACGGGAGCGGAGGGGTAAAGCCAGTGGACCCCAGTCCAGCCGAGCCCATCAGGGGCAGGAGATCCGTACCGACATCTCCTGCGTTGTAATGCACCCAGCCCAGAAGCCCGGTGGCGTTGGACGCGCTTGTGCTCACTGTCACCTGTGGGCCCGCTTGAACTCCGAAAAACGATTCGCCGAGCGGTCCGAGCGATTGCGTTCCCGGCAAGAGCACGATCGACGACAGCTCCAGGCCGGCAGGAACCGCAAATGTGAAGTAGTCTCGATCGACAGCGGTGATATTGCCGGTTGTTCCGAATAATTCGTTCGATCCCAGGGAAACGGTCAAAACGGTGGGCGCAAGACCGGAGTTTGAAAGATCCCCGGAAACACTCTCGTTGTAGATAACATCGCCGCGAACGGCCGTGCCGAATGAGAGAGCGGCTGCCAATAGTACGATGCCAAGCGAAACCCGCCGGCGCTTCGAAAATCCGCCGCCAGTGATCGTTGAATACATCTCAGTGACGCGATCAAAATTGCGTTGTTGGTTCATGTTCAATATCCGTTCTTTGTCGAGAAATTTCTGTGTCCATTGAGAAGGGGATGGAAGCTCATGCATGTGCAGTGCCGGGCCAGGCTACTTCGAACTGCGCACGACACCATGCAACGGCTGCGTTCCGAAATGTCCAGCCGCGGGAAGCCCGAATTGCAACGTGATGTTCGAGAAGGTGATGCTGTTCTCCCCCGTGCCTCCCGTGATCTCAATAGTCAACGTAGGAGGAGTCGATCCAAACGGCGGGGGAAAAGCTCCGTTGGCCGTAACCGTGGCCAAGCCCGTCACTTGAATTCCGCCTGGAATAGAGGTAACCTCGCCATCGGTCAAAGTGATGTGGTGCGTGTGCTGCATGCGCCCCATGGGATTGTCCAAGTCCCCGCCGCCGTTCTGCACTACACCCAGATCGGAGCGCTCCATGGTCAGAGCCGCCGAAAAATCGGCCTTGCAATCGCTCCTGCCGTATCTGCCTCGTATCACCAACGACCAATCGCCTCGAACCTCCCAGGGTCCACCGGGGGAAACAGTCGAAGCAGGAGTGAAGTCGTTGATCACTCCACGAAACTTTGTTGAGTTCGCAGTTGGGCCAGTGCACCCGTACCTGCCGCCAGCGACAGTAGCGCCACGATGCGGATCGCCCACGGGAAGGCTTTGTTCTTCATGAAATATCTCCAAATTTCAATTTCACGTCTTCGGGACGCGTGCCGACAGAATCGGACAGGGCAACGCATTCAGTCAAAGGGCAAGGCGCGGAATCGCCCGCTTTCCGTGATTTGCCGTCGAATACCGCGCTTTGCCGTGCCTCGGTCCCTTAAGTTACAATCGGCTACTCACGCCTCGGAGCAGCGCGATGCACGAATCACTCCATGACGCACCACCGCCGGCAAGGCCGCCCGAAGACCGGCTGGATTCATGGAAGGAAATTGCGGCATACCTCAACCGCGACGTAACGACGGTGCAGCGCTGGGAAAAGCGGGAGGGCATGCCCGTTCACCGGCACCTGCATGACAGGGTCGGATCCGTTTACGCCTTCCGTACGGATCTGGACGAATGGGCGCGTACTCGAAATTCCCGAGCGGCGCACGACGATGGGAATAATGGCGTTGCGCCGGATTCATCCCAGCCCATTGCCGAGGAACAGGTGGCGCGTCCGCCAGTATCGAGCAATCGAAACGGGTCGAGGCTTGCCTTAGGGTCGAGCTTGCCTTAGGGCGTCCGCCGCGGCAATCTCCCGCGGCAAGCGTCTGGTTTCAAAAGACCGAGTATTTTTGGCGAAATCCCGTGGCTGCCGCGCGATTCGAGGTCCTTACCGGCTTCGACGGAGTGGAGCAGGCCGCGGCAGTGTCGCGCGATGGCCATTTCGTTGCCTTTCTGTCGGACCGCGACGGACAGATAGACGTCTGGATTACGCAGGTCGGTTCGGGACAGTTCCACAACTTAACTCACGGGAGCGCCTCGGGACTGGTGAATCCATTGGTCCGTAATTTGGGATTCTCGCCCGATGGTTCTTTGGTTACTTTTTGGGCTCGCCGGCAACACAGTTCAACCGGCAGCGATATCGGCGTCTGGGCGGTGCCGACGCTCGGAGGACAGCCGAGCCCGTATCTCCCCGGCGTATCCGAGTTCGATTGGTCGCCCGATGGCTCTCGCCTTGCATATCACACGCCGGCGCCCGCAGACCCGTTGTTCGTCTCAAGCGGCAGCGTGGAATTGGCTGCCCGGCCCATATTCACTGCACCACCGGGAATTCACGCTCACTTCCCCTTATGGGCGTCTGACGCAGCATTCATCTACTTCGTCCAGGGCTCTCTCCCCGACAAATTGGATATCTGGCGCGTTCCTTCCAGCGGCGGAACTGCTGAACGCATCACATTCCACAATGGGCGCGTAACTCATCCGGTCCTATTCGACCGGCGAACGCTGTTGTACCTCGCGAGCGACCCCGACGGTTCGGGACCGTGGCTGCACAGCATCGATATCGAGCGCCGCATTCCTCACCGCCTGACATCTGGCCCTGACGTTTACACGTCACTGGCGGGCAGCGCCGACGGTCGGCGCCTGGCCGTCACGCGCGCGATTCCGAAAACAACGCTCTGGCGCTTGCGGATTGGAGGTTCACCCGGCGAAATATCTGCGGCCGATCGAATTCCGCTGACCACTACCACCGGGTTCTCCCCACGGCTTGGGCCGGATTATCTTCTGTACATTTCGGCAACCGGCGACAACGAAAGTATTTGGAAGTTCGCCAACGGAAATAGCACAAAGCTGTGGAGTGGTGACGGAGCCAGAATCTTTGGCGGCCCGGCAATCTCGCCCGACGGACGGCGCATCGCATTCTCGGTTCGGCGACACAGTCAAACCCTTCTATACGTGATGCAGGCTGACGGCATGCAACCGCGAATCGTGTCACATTCGCTGGCACTGCAGGGATCCCCGGCGTGGGCGCCCGACGGCCAATGGATCGTTTCGGCGTTGGACGTGAACGGAGTGTCACAGCTTTTCCGTATAGCCGTGGACGGTCGGTCCCCGGCGTCTTTCGTCCGAGAGTATTCGATCGATCCCACGTGGTCGCCCGACGGTCGCTTCGTTCTCTACTCGGGACCCGATATAGGTACCACCTTTTCAGTCAAGGCCGTAACGGCGGAAGGGGCTCAGTACTTGCTGCCGAACCTCAGGCTGACTCGCGGGGCTCGACACCTCAAGTTCCTGCCCGGAGGACGGGATCTGGTGTTCCTGCGTGGCGACATTCAGCATAAGGATCTCTGGGCGCTCGATCTGGCTACCGGCGCGGAACGGCAGCTAACCAAACTTCCTGCCGATTTCGACATTCGCGATTTCGACCTGGCGTCGGACGGCCGTGAAGCTGTTCTTCAACGAGTGCAGGAGCATTCGGACGTGGTGCTGCTCGATCTGCGCCGGTAGCAGGCGTAGCCTCGAGACTGCTCCCAATACGGGTTGGTTCTACCTCAAAGAGGGCCAGTCTGTAGCGGCACAACAGGCGGATACTGAAATTGATGCGCCGTATCTGGATTGTTCTTTCCATCGTCGTGGTTGTGATCCTGATCGTGGTGATTGGCATCGCCTCTCTTCTGAACGTGAACAAGTATCGCCCGCAAATTCAGGCTGAGTTGCAGCAAAAGCTGGGTCGGCCGGTTACCTTGGGCGAGTTGCACCTGCGGCTGCTGCCCTTGAGAATACGAGTGGACGGACTTTCGATTGCAGAGTCCTCGGCTTTTCCCTCCGCAGCACCCTTCGCGACCGCTAAGGAAGTCAATGTCAGTGCGGGGCTCTTTTCGCTTCTTGGCGGTAAGGCGCAAATAAAGGACCTGACTCTCGAAGATCCGCAGATCGAACTGATTCGAAATGCGGCAGGCACATGGAACTTCTCGAACCTGGGAACTGAGTCCGCGACCGGCGGCAAATCGTCCTCAGGAGGCGGAGCCAATTTAACTCTGAATGAGTTGAACATCGTCAACGGGCAGGTTGCGGTCACCGATGAGCACAGCAAAACTCCACGCCGCGTTTACAACCACATCGATCTCAACGTGAAGGGATTCGCGCCAGGAAAACCGTTCGATGTGGTGGCTGACGTTCATTTGCCCGGGCAAAGGCAAGGAACTGTTGGCGTTTCGGGGGACGGTGGGTCCGCTCATGGCCGGCAGCACGGAGCCCACAGCAATCAACGGCAATCTATCGCTTCAAGAAGTCTCGCTGGCAGCGTTGAACAGTCTCGATGCCGGTGCTATCCCGGCCAATACCGATGCAAGCATGTCGGGCAATGCAAACATCGCGTCGGCCAATGGCGCGATCACGTGCAAGGGCAATTTGACGCTGAGCGACGCTGTCGTTCGCGGATCGAAGGTCAATTATCCAATCGACGCGCAATACCTTCTCAGCCTCAATCCCGCGACAGATCAAATCGACATCTCCTCAGCTTCAATAAAGGTGGGTCCGACGGCGGTATCCGTATCGGGCATGTTCAACTTCGGCGTAACACCGGCCACCTTGAACGCGAGGGTGCAAACAAATAACGCCTCAATTACCGAACTGTCGCAGTTGGCCAGCCTCTTCGGGGTCGCTTCGAGCGCGAACGGTCAGGTGAAAGGATCGCTCAGCGCCGACCTGACCGCAACCGGCACGCTGAGTGCTCCCGAGATACAGGGCACGCTATCGTCGAGCACGATTCAGGCGCAAGATATCGCTCTGCATAATGTTCAAGCAAAGTGCAGCATGAAGAACGGCGTTGTCGAATTAGCGCCCCTCAGCTTGGGACTTTTCGGTGGTCAGGCAAATGGAACGCTCACAATCGATACGAAACCCGCGCATCCACTTTGTTCCATGAAGGCGGCTATGACGGGCGTCGACAGCAATGCTCTGTTGTCGGCAGTCAGTTCTCTCAAAGATACTTTGTATGGAAGCCTGGCCGCCAATGGGGATTTGAGCTTCGCGCTTGATTCGGCCAGCAATCTTGCGGGCACGTTGAACGGGACCCTGACCTTCGGGGTGACCAACGGCCAGTTGAAACACGTGAACATTCTCAATGAGCTATCGCGCGTCGGCAAATTTCTCAATAGTGCCCCGGCGCAGTCCGCTTACGAAACGACTCTTCAGAAATTTGCCGGGACTTTCAACGTGAATCATGGCATTGCGGCAACGAACAACTTGGTCGCCACCATGCCGGAAGGTTCGCTCGCGGCGACCGGATCGCTCAACCTCGTCAGCGAAGCTATCGATATGCATGTCAATGCTGTTCTTGCCAACGCCACCAGCAAAATGGTCGGCGGCGCCGGCGTCGGTGGCTTCCTGAATACAGCTCTGGCCAACAACCAGGGTGAGCTTGTTGTACCGGTGTTGGTGACCGGCAGCATGGCTCATCCTGTGTTCACTCCCGATGTTCAGGCCATCGCAAAAATGAAGATGAGCCATCTTCTGCCCACAAGTAACGACCCTTCGAAACTCGCAACCGGAGTGCTCGGATCCGTTCTAGGCGGCGCAACGGGGGCAGCCGAACCAAAAGAACAAGCAACAGCAGAATCCGATGAATTCCATCCTGAACGGGCTAATCAAGCACTAGCGGCAGTCGCGGTGATCGGCTCTGTTCGTCCGTCTACTCACTAATTACTGTACTTTTCGATATTCCGCCTTGGCTTCCTTTAAAATCGCAACGTTGGGATCGGCATTTTTCCAAAGCGTGAGAAAGTCCTCATACGCCGTCTTCGCCTTGCCGTTATCTCCCGCGAGCGCAACCGCGCGGGCCATTTGAAGACGCGCAACAGCGCCTGCTGGATCCGCCAAAACAACCCCGGGATGGCTGAGAAGTTTGTCGAATTCGAAAGCGGCCGCGCCATACTGGCGCAGTGCCAGATAGGCTTCCCCACGCACGAAGGCCGGATAGAGACCCCCGAAGAAGGCGAAAAGATTGACTCCGGGTTCTGCCAGCTCGTCGGGACCGGCGGCTCGCAGCTGCTTCGATCGCTTTCGATGGATCGCCTTGTTTCAGGGCCGAAAGGCCACGCAGAACCGGCAAATAAGTGAACCTGACAAACGTGTCTTCCGGAAAGCGTTCTGTCGAGATCGTTCGCGAGCGCCTGCGAGCGGAGACAATCTCCCGCAACGCCAGTGCGAAAGCAGCGCGTATTCCACATCCCGGCCGTTTGAAAGCGCAAGTGCTTCGGTCGCGCTCCGCTTCGCCGCGGAATTATTCCCAAATAACGCATTCCATACTGCGCTTCCGCTTTCGTATGTAGCGGCTCTTTCTCGCTGGCCTGCTTGCCGGGCTAACTCCACGGCACGGCTTGACATCTCGCCCGCTCGTTTTATCCGTCCCGAACGAGCCAGGAAAAGAGACTGCGAATGAGACATGGAGTCTTCCGCTCCAGCTCGGCCTGCGGCCCGAGCCGCTGCCTGTTGCATTCCCGCTTCATCGCCATTCAGAAAGGCGATGTAGTATCGGAGCAGCAAAAGGTCGGGCGTGTCCAGGTTGCGCTCGGAAGCCATCTGTAAAGCGCGTTCCGCTTGCTTAACACGGCCGAGATAGCAGTTGGCGAAGCCAAGATTGACGTAAGCGGGCGCGATGTCCGGATCGAGCGCAATGGTTTTGTTTGCTTCTTCTATCGCTTGTTCATATTTGCCGGAACCTTGGTAAGTTAGCCCCGACAATGTTCCATGAGAGATCGGATCGCGAGGATAAGTTTGCGCCCACAACTCGGCGGTCTCCTGCGCCTTTGCCAGATTTCCAAGCACCTGCCGCTCATAATTACTCCTGATATAAAATCTTTCGCGATCGCCGGCGCGATTCTTCAATTCATAGGCCTTCTCAATGCTCTCGTCGGCAAGCACAGACTCCCCGAGATTTGCATAGCAGCGCCCCAAATGAGAGTGCGCCATCGCGAATTGCGGATCGAGTTCAACCGCGCGCCTCCCGAACGGCACGGAGGCCGCGCAGCCACGGGCATATCCAACCCTTATCGAGGCGCTGTATGCCTTTAAAGCCTCGAGCGACGGTGTCGTCGCTTCGATGAGAGGAGTGTCGTGCCGTTCCAGACTCGGAAGTGACTCGCCCATCCGCGATCTGAATCTGCGGGCTAACTGAGTTACTGCATTCAGGACGTCCTCCTTTCTTGTTACTTGCACTTGCTCATCGTCGATCACATCCCCACTTGCGCAGTTCTTTGCGTGTAGGGCCAATACATACTGGCTTCCAAGGCTTGCAATCGAGCCTTCCAGGACAGCGGTGCTTCCGTTCCGCTCGCAGACTTCACGCGCCAGTTCGGGCGTCAGCGGTGCGTCGGCTGGTTGACTCATCAGCCGCAGTGTATGCCGAATGTGCTCTTCGGAGGCCACGCTAATGAACGGCGACTGCTCGAGCTGTATGGTCAGTCCTTGCCGCAGTGTTCCATCGAAGACCGGGTCTCCCGTCTTGTTCGCGAAATCGGCAAGGACGATGATGTCCTTATCAGTGAGTTTCCGTGTCGGCTTTAAACGAAATGTGAGAAAGGCAATTGCCGCAGCAGCAAAGAGCGCGGCCGCGAGAACAAATCGCCGCCGCAAAAGTTTGGCCGTCCTGGCCACCCGCTCCGGCGCCTGCACCGGGATACCGTTCGCCTGCTCGGGAGTCGAGGTTAGCTCCGAAGCTCGGATCTCCGGCAACCCGCTTGAAACGACTTCAATCGCCTCGGCGATAAAGCGATATCCACGTTTCGGAACCGTCTCGATATAACACGGCGCCGTACTAGTGTCCCCCAGAAGCTTACGTAAAACGGAAATGTTAAATGCGAGATTATTCTCTTCTACAAACGTGTCGGGCCAAACCTGCCGCATGAGATCTTGTTTTTCGACGATGTGGCCTCGATCCTCAACCAGCGCGATCAACACTTCCAAAGCTTTCGGAGCGATCGAAACCGGGTCTCCGGCGCGCGTAAGAACGCGCTCGCATGTGTCCAGCCGGAAGTTGCCGAACTCGTATACGCGCTTTTCTCGCAATGAGTTAACCATCCTCAGAGCTTTCTCATAGTTTTCTCAGCGCGTTCCGCCCGGGATTGAGGCAGTATATCGCCATATGCATAACTCGGAAGACGTTCATCATCTCGCTTGCGCTGTTCGCGATAGCCATTCCCGCCGGCGCCGACTCCTTCGCTTATATCGAGAGCTCAAATCAAAACGGCGCGGCGTTCGGTACGCTTGATCTCTCGACTGGAACGTTTCGGCAGGTCGGCGCCGGCCTGTCCGATCAGGGCACGGGACTGGTCCCCCAAACGAATGGATCGATCCTCACATTGGGCTTTGACGGCATTCTGAACTCCATAAACCCTGCCACAGGTATTGAAACCGCTGTCAGCGCTACGCCCACGCTAGGCGACTGTTCCATTCCGGGTGTCTCCGCGTGCGGGCCGAATTCCGCAGTGACGCTTGGCGCTCTCAACGGAGCTCTGTACGCTACCGATTTTGCCGGCAATCTGTACAGCGTGAATTCAGTTACGGGAAAAGCAACCAAGATTGGCTTAACTGGATTGACTCCCGTTAACTTCGTGCCGGGCCTCCCAACTTCGAATGGAACGTGGACCGGCGCGGATGAGAGCCTCTTCGCGGCAGGAGGTCAGTTGTATGCCAACGAGGATTTCGTCACCATCGATCCAAACAGCCCTAACCCAGTAGTCGGAGTAGTGCTTGCGGACGCTCTCTATCAGATCAACACCACTACGGGACAGGCCACGCCCGTTGCGCCAACACTCACGCCGCTCAACGCGTTCGTGAACGTGAACGGCACCGAATACGGGTTCGATGGAAACTTGGGTGAGGTAGTCTCGCGTCAGCCTCGAAACGGCAGCACTTCCGTCGTGAGCAACTACGACCCGGCAGCCGGGCTGCTCTCCGGCGCGGCGCCAACTCCCGAGCCCGCCTCCGCCCTCCTGCTTGGGGTGGGGATCGCATCACTCCTGCTTGTCAGATATAGGCGAAGCAGGCGCACTGCGCAGCAACTCTAGCAGTCCTAATTTGGACCATCTTGAAAGGCAACGGGGTGACTCGAATTCGCCAACCGCGCCGAAGCCGGTGCTGGTGCTCGCAGTAAAGCGGGAATATCGTCCGGTCAAAAACGGGAAGGCGTAACCGACGCGCGGTTTGTGTTCCTGGAGCGATGCCTTGACTTAAGAGTCGTAGCCGGGGGCCGCCGGGCCACGCTCAAGCGCCGCTGTGCAGGTGTCGCCTCAATGTGGGCCGCGCTGCACTACCCCGCAAGTGCCCCGTCCGCTTAACTTCCGTTCGCAACTCTCAATCGCATCGCGATCCGCAATCTCTTGCGTGAATTGGCCGGTCGAGAAGCCCCATGCGGCTGCACCGTTCGTGGCAAACGCCTTGAAGGGTCCATTCGTCAAGAATTGATGAAACGCGGCAACTCCGGCATCGGGCAGCCCGCTGGGAGCCGAAACGTTAGGAAGCGTTGGTGGCGGCAGCACCTCACTGTGCAACGGAAGCAGGTTTTGCTTACTCAGATATTCCTCGACAACAGAAGACCATTTCGCCACGTGACCAAAAAGATGATGCCCATCTTCGCCGTCCGCCGGCATCATGACAAACTCGTTGTTTCCGCCGCCCTTCCTGAATGCTTCATCGAATCGCCTAGCCATGTCGGGCGGAAACCAATGGTCGTTTTCGGCATATATCCAGAGCATTGGGATTTGGTTGTGCTTTCCGAAACCTCGAAACGCGCTAACAAGGCCATCAAGGTTGCAGTTGTGACCCTTGCCGTCGCCGCCTCGGCCGCCCGCGAAGCTGATCGTCGCCTTAAGGCCGGCCATTGGACGCGCGGACAAAGCAGCCTGAAGAAAACCGCCTTCGATACACCGGCGCTGACGATCTCGGTGGTATCGACGTTCGCAAGCGTGGCCGCATAGCGCGCCGCCGCGTGCAAGTCGTCTACGCCTGCCTCGGCAGCGTCCCTGAAGCTGCCTTGATTGCCGCAGCCGCCCCGCCGGTCGTCTATTTCTCCTCCCGAGCGGCCATACCCGCGCCGCACGACCACCAGGACCACATAGCCGCGGCGCGCAAACCAGAGCGCTTGCGGCAGCAACCTCCAGGGCGTTACCTGCGCGCGTTCCGCGGGAGTTGCTGCTGTTCCATGCGTGAGCAGGGCAAGCGGATGCCTGCCGGGCGCCTCCGCCCGAACTTCCAGGACATCTAATCCGACAGGAGGGGCGAGTCCATACGGCATATAAAACTCACGTTCGCGATAGGGCAACGTGGCTTCCGAGGCATCGCCGGGCTGAGCGGGCGACGCGGGGACTTGAGCCGCCAAACGCGCCAACACGCCCGCTATCTGAAAAATAACGACCACCCGCAGACGTTTATCGAGCCCGCGCAAGGCTGCTTCAGCGAACCGGTGTCGCGGTTTGGGTGGAACACGCGGGGTGTCCGCAATTGCACTGAATCTCAAGCGTAGATCCAGCCGTTTCGCAATACGGGCTGCAATATTTGCTGCCCTCCCTTGCTTGGCATTGGCACGACGGATGTGCGCACTTTTTCTCTTCGGCCATAAAACCTCCGAACCGTTGACTCCAATTACCAGCAAATGGCTACAACCCAGACGGTCGAGCAAGCATCGCCGCGGATTGAATATGCCTATCTCGGCGAATCGATAGCCGGTCGCCGAAGCGACTGTTCATAGAGGCTACCGCATGAAAGTGAGCGAACGCATCTTGCGTTCACCGCGACAGCCGGTCGCCATCGATAATGCCTCATGATGTAATCGACGGCGCCCTGCCGGCGAGACTTCTTCGTATCGAAGATGTATTGATATCCGAAAGGCCGCATATTCTGAAAGCCCGCGGAGCCGCCGTTGCCACACAAGGGGGCGAACAGACTTATTTGAGATGTCTCCCCAGCCAGGCGTCTATCGCCATTGGAATCGCAGATCTTCCCTGGCATGGCCGTTTGACAATGCGCGCCGCGCATCGCAAAAGCGAGAAAGAGAACTAGCGTAAGAAGCGCTTTCATGAGCGTGCCTCCGTGCCTTCACAATGATGAGAAAGCATGAACAGAATGCCACGCTCGACGGCATGGGTGCTATTGTCGCCGATGGATTACGCGGTAACAGTACGGCACTGCGCGATTACCATCTCGCGCGGAATTCTCACCCAACCGACATTACTTCGTCGCGGGCAAGATGCAGACTACTGGGTGCGGTTGTATCGAAATAGAACGCATTTACTGCTTTGCGGACATTGCGGGGTAGTTCTTCCCAGGAATCGCCTTCGTGAAAATGTTCTCGGTGAGGCATTCAGCGCAGAAACCGCCATCCGTTTCCTGCAGTACCTCAAAGACGAGTTCCTCCATCGCTAACCATGATAGCGGCCCAGTCGCGGTCACGGAGGTCATGCAACCGGAACGAGATGCTTGCCGCCGGTAGCAGCTTTGAAAACACGAGCCACGCCGGAATGCTTCAGAATAAAAGTGTGCGAGACTTCGACCGCGTAACCTGGAACCCGAACCAGATGAACGGACAACCGTGCATCCGCGGAATGAGACTGACCGTTCGGCGAATAGTGGAGGCCGTGGCTCTCTATCCAAATCGGGACGACCTTTTTCGAAACTATCCCGAACTACATCCGGATGACGTTCGCCAAGCTCTGGCATTTGCCGCGGCCAACCTGGAAGACATGGCTACGGACAGCGATGCCGCATAACGGTGGCCATCATTTTGCGTCTGGTACTGGACCAGGGAGTTCCGCGAGACGCCGCACCCCTCTTCCGCGACATCGGACACGAATGTACGCACGTCCGGCGAGATCGGAATGTCGAGGGCCTCCGATGATGAGATTCTCGCGTGGGCGCTCGCAAGAAACGCAACCATAGTCACGCTTGATGCGGACTTTCACGCGATGTTGGCGGTCTCCGGCGCGAAAAGGCCTTCCGTGATCCGCGTACGTATCGAGGGACTGCGTGCACCCGAACTCGTGCACGTAATTCACAAAGTAATCAAGCGGTTTGAAACTGAAGTAGCGAATGGCTGCCTTCTGACAATTAAAGCGCGGAAGACTACCTGTCACGCTCTGCCGATCGGGCATTCAGACTGACCCAACGGATCATAAGCGCGTGCGCTTATCCGTTCCGCCAATGAAACGTGCTTCCACCGACAACACAGGCGAAAATTAACCGCGAATTCGGCTCTCACCGAAACAGGAGCCCCCGCTTTTTCTGCGAGCTTGAACCGCCAGCCGGACACCGCTTTGACAGCTTCGGCATTTAGACCATCCATCGTCAATCCCTTTACCACCTGAAGATTGCGGGGCGTCCCATTCGCGGTCACTACACCAGCGAGGATCACTGTTCCTGTTATCTTTTCTTTTCTTGCGCGTTTCGTGTATGTGAGTTCGACTTTTTGAATCGACACGGGTGCGCTCACGTCACCGCCCACTCTATAAAACTCTTCTTGAACTTGTCGGGCCATGATAACGCCGGCTAATGAAGCAACAAGGCCGTAAAGCACAAGCTCCCGTTCTTTGTGCAAAAACTCCGAGGCATAGCTCGTTGAAATGATATCTCTAGGAAGAGAACGGGCGCGGAGGTTTTCAACATGCGAACGCAAGAGCAGGAGCGATACCTGACTTCAAGTGCGACAGTCTCCGGACCGGGTAATGTGCTCTTTGTCAGTTGCTCTTCAGGCAAGCCCCACTTATGACCCTAGAGAGCTAGTCTTGGTGAGCGCGGAGGGAATCGAACCTTCAACCTAGTGATTAAGAGTCACTTGCTCTGCCAATTGAGCTACGCGCCCGTTCCGGTTACCCGGCTGCTTTCAGCCGGTTCGTGTGGATGGACAGCGGTGAACGCCGCCTTCATCAAATATAACATCGGGTATCGTCCCGCTCGCGCCTAGCCATCGCGATGCACCGTGTCCACCGAAAACGCCGGCAAACACACCGCAATATACTCGGCGCCGGCCGCCTCGGGCGTGCTGTAGCGCACCCATTCGCCCTTATGCGCTACCACGGCCTGACCCGCGCGCACGTCCACCTGCCCGCCCCGATGTTCCACCCGCAGCAGGCCCTTCACAACCACCGTAAACTCATCGAACTCCGGCGTCTGCCCCGGCTCTTCCCAACCTTCAGGGCTACGCATGTGTGCCACACTCACCGCCTCTGTACCGGAGTTCACCCGCCCCACATACTCGTCGATCAGCTTCGGCTTATTGCCCACGGCCGTGACTCGCGTCGCCCGCTCGATCAGCGTCGGTTCTTTCATACGGACGTTATTCTACCCGCCCCGCTGTGCCGCGTACGGCCAACCCTCCGGCTCCACGCCCCGTTCACGTGCCCTCAACTTTTTCGCAAATCGCCCAGGCATTGGATTTCACGTTCCAGCTTCCGGGCTGCGGCACTGTTCAACCACGCGATCAGCGCGAATCCCACTACGCATGCCGCTGCCGTGTGAACAATGCTCGATTCGGACAACGCAGGTGTCGCCCCGCTCGGGGAGCGAAGCCTCGCGAGGCCCAGAAGAAACACAATCAGACCGGGAAACAAAGGCAACAAATACCAACTCCAGATCCTCCGAAGAAGATCGCGCTGACGCTTCAACTGCATCATGAGGAAATCCAGTGACGTGCCGGCCACCGCGTCAGGCGGAAGCGCAATGGCCGAACCGTTTCTATGCAGTTGCCAAACCGTGTAAGCAACGCCGGCCACGATCAGAGCGGATCCAATGCGCAGAAGAGCTGAGTCGAAGTACAGGAAGTAATAGATGTTGGCGGCTGCGATCAGCGCTGCCGCACCATACTCGCCCGCGTTTCTCCACGCTATCTTTGCTTCCAGCCGGCGCACCTTCCTTTGCAGTTCCTCCCGCGGCATGATAAGCGTCTGCTCATTTTGGCTTCTCCACGCTGCCCTCACGTCGTCCTCGGTCTCGTCATTCTTCATTCCTTTACTCCTTCCAAAAATCGGCGCGCCAAAATATGCTTGATCCGGTGCACCTTTGTCGAAACATTGCCGCGAGATATGCCCGTGACTTCCGCAATCGACGCCGCGTCCAAGTCCTCCAGGTAGCACAAGATGATCTGGCGGTCGATTGGATCCAATTGCCGGATCAGCTCCATCAGCCGCTCTAAAGCTTGGCGCCGGTCCGCGGCGGCTTCGGCATCGTAATTGTCTGCGACAACTTCCAAGTCATCCAGGCTCACCATGCGGCTCGCTCTCGCCCGCCGGTGCCGCAGCACGTGTGACGCCCCAACGTTGTGGGCGACTCGATAGACCCAGGTCCGAAGTGAACATCGGCCGTCGAAGTGCCTAAGACTGCGCCACAACGCGACATGTATGTCTTGGAGCAGATCGCGGCAGATTTCCGCATCCGCCTCGTACGCCCGGGCCAGGCGGCTTAGGGCAGCACCGTACGTGACGGCTATTCCTTCGTATTGCTCTTCCGGTAAAACTCCCGCCAACATGGATTCGCCTGTAAGCGCGGACCCACCTTTTGAGGGCCC
The DNA here is from genome assembly GCA_963846045.1 of Terriglobia bacterium. GTDB lineage: Bacteria > Acidobacteriota > Terriglobia > Bryobacterales > Bryobacteraceae > Bog-105. The sequence goes on from CAWJUL010000003.1 coordinate 17,111, forward strand.
ATATTAAGATAGTCGCCGGCTCAAAAGCATTCTTACAGCTCGGCAACTGAAAATTGGCTTTCCGGAATGTCCCCTGGCCTCAATCTCTTGGCCGAAAGTGCCGATATGTCAAGTTACAGCCCATCGAAAGTATGAAGTTTGATCGCGTTGAGCGCGCCTGCATCGCTATTCTGTTGCTCTGTGCTGCCGCGTCTGCTGGCTGGCTCGCTTGGCTGCGCTGGTTCTCTGCTGAGCCCGCGTCCCCCGCGGTAGCCACTTATCAAACTGCCTTTTGCCTCATCGGTTTCGTCGCGCTGGCCGTCCTGCTTTCCTGGGAAAATCGCCGCATCTTCAACTCTGCCCGGCGCTTTGCCGATGCGGAAACCCGCTATCGCCGGCTCTTCGATGCTAACCCGTTGCCTGCGCTGGTCTACGACGCGGAAACCTTCCGGTTCTTGACCGTAAACGAAGCGGCGGTGAATCACTACGGCTACTCGCGTGAGGAGTTCTCGGAACTTACGCTCGATCGGATTTGTCCCGCCGAGAAAATGTGTCCCGTAAACGGGGGCCCGGAACTGCACAGCAAGAAGAATGGCCAGGAGCTTTTGGTTCAGATCTCCGCCCAGGACATCGCCTTTTCCGACCGCGCGGCACGCATTATCACCGTGCTCGATGTCACGGAACGGACGCGCCTCGAAGAGGCCGTTAAATACGCGAACCTTCAGCTCACTTCCGCGAAGGAAAGCGCCGAAGCCGCCAATGTCGCGAAGAGCGCTTTTATCGCCAACATCAGTCATGAGATTCGCACGCCTATGAATGCCATCATCGGCATGACTGGGCTGGTGCTCGATACGGATCTCAATGAGGATCAGCGCGAGTGTCTGAAGCTTGTCCGCAGCTCTGCCGACGGCCTGATGACTCTCATCAACGACATCTTGGATTTTTCCAAAATCGAAGCCGGGAAATTATCGCTCGATCCAATCTTGTTCAACCTGGAGGACGCGCTCTCCGATGCCATCAAAGTCCTCGCAGTGGCGGCGCAGAAGAAGAACCTGGAACTGGTGTGTCACATTGGCCTTTCCGTGCCCGAGCAGCTTTTCGGTGACGTCGGGCGTCTGCGCCAGGTAATCACGAACTTGATCGGTAATGCCATCAAATTCACCACTTCTGGCGAGGTCGTCGTAGCCGTTCACGTCGAACGTTTTGCGGTCGATCATGTCGTCGTTCGCGTGTCCGTTTCCGATACGGGAATCGGCATTGCGCCCGATATACAGAAACGCATCTTCGAGCCGTTTACGCAAGCCGATGGAACCATCACCCGCCGCTACGGCGGAACGGGACTCGGCCTTACCATCTCTTCGCGCATCGTTGACCTCTTCGGTGGCCGCATCTGGGTCGAAAGCGAGCTAGGCAAGGGCAGCACGTTCCATTTCACGGCCAAGTTGGGCCTCACCGAAGCGAGCGTCCACCGCAGCGTGCCGCGTTTTCTCGATATCTCCGGCCTGCCCGTGCTTGTCCTCGACGACAACCAGGCGGCGTGCCGCATTCTCAGCGAGACACTGGACGCATGGGATCTCAAGGTCACTTCAGCCATGAATGGCGAACAGGGCCTGCAGATCTATAGGCAAGCTCTCATAGCCGGACAACCGCACGCCGTCATCGTTATCGATGCCGATCTGTCCGGCATTGATGGCTTCGAGTTCGCCAGGCGTGTCCGCCAACTCCCTTCCCCGCAGCCGAAAATCATTCTCCTCAGTGGTGCGGGTCAACGCGGCGATGCTGCTCGCTGCCGCCAGGCCGGCATCGCGGGCTATCTCAGCAAGCCGGTGAAGCGGTCGGAGCTTCTGGCTTGCCTTCTGTCTGTGTTGGGCAGGGAACCCGCCCCCGGCGCCGAACCAACCTTGGTCACGCGTCACACGTTACGCGAAAAACCGCTGCGCATTCTCCTCGCCGAAGACAGTGTCGTTAATCAACGCCTCACTCTGCGGCTGCTCGAACGCCGCGGCCATACCGTCGTCATTGTAGAAAACGGCCTCGAAGCCGTTAAAGCTCTCGACAAGGGCACCTTCGATCTCGTGCTGATGGATGTACAGATGCCGGTCATGGACGGTTTTGAAGCCACCGCCGCCATTCGCGAGCTCGAAAAAGCGCGTGGCAATCGCGTCCGCATCATTGCCGTTACCGCGCACGCCATGAAAGGCTATCGTGAGCAGTGTCTCGAAGCCGGCATGGACGGTTACATCACCAAGCCCATTCGTACCGAAGAACTCTACGAGTGTCTTGTCGCTTCGGCCGCTTAGCCGATCGCCTACGTTCTCGAAACTTCCATCTGCCGGTAGCCCTCCCCCGGGTATTTGAGCTTGCTGCGGCCTGCTAAATGCCGCGCCCTTTCCGAACGCTATCTTGGGAATTGATGCAGAAATCGCAGATCGACTCCATAACACTGGTCTTGGCCGCCTTGGCCGCCGCGCTCGCTCTCGCTCAAATATCGGGGCCGCTCGTCTGGCTCGGCAGCATCGGCGGTCTGGTGCTTCTGTTTGTTTTGCTCTCTTTCGATCAGGAAGGATACCGCAATCCCTTTCAGAGCCTGGCGTTTTCGGGCGCGTGCGGCCTCTGCACAGCCGTCGCTGCCGGTGCGATTCTGCAACTGATGTCCAACCACGGTGAGGTGCATCTGGCGAACGGGCAATGGGCAACGGAATACATGCCCATCGTTTGCGGCTTCGCCATTGCCATCTTCTGGATTATCGATCTCATGCGCATGAACGCCCGCAAGGCCGCCCCCATCCAAGTTCCGCGTGCCTTGGGTGCCGTCACTGAAGCCCCCGCGCCTGTCTACCAGGCCCGCGCCGCCGCCGCACCGCCGGCCCCCGCCCCGGTCTCTAGACCCGCTCTGGTCTATCAGCCGCCACCCGAGCCTGTACGTCAGCCCATCGTGCCCGAAACCATCGAAGCACCCCCATATCGCGCTCCCGAACCCGTCCGCCGGCCGGAACCTGAGCCGCAGCCCGCACCCGCCCCAGCGCAAATGGCAACCGCAACCAGGATGTTCTCCTACGATCCTGAGCCGCCGGTTTCAGCTCCCGTGCCCGACGTCGAACCGCTCAAGCCCGGTCCCGCGCCCATTGTTTCTCAGTCCGGCAAGGAAGCCATGATTTACGTCAGCCTCCTCGGCGAAGGCTTGAACGTCATGCGTTCCGTACGCGCCGAGCCTCTCGGCCACGACTATTACCGCATCATCGAAGAAATGCCGCAAACTGAAACCTGGCAGTTCCAACCCGGTCAGGTCGTTCGCTGTAAGAAGAAGACTTTGTCTACCGGCAAAGCCATGGTCGCCATGGAAGAAGCGCCTCGCTCCACCTAACCCGGCCGTCCGCGGCTCTCCGTAATGCCGGTTCGGAAACGCTTGCCTCCCTCGCTCGTCTTAACAGGTAGGGAGTAAAGAAGTGTATGAGAAAACCCCTATTTTTACGTGTACTGCTTGCCGGTGCCCTGTTGACCCCAGCCGCTTGGCCGCAACAGAAGGATCATAACGACGCCTTCGTTCGCGGCAACAACAGCGAGAGCCGCCTGATGCAGGAAGTCCGTCACCAATTAGTGATGCTGCCGTACTACACCGTCTTTGACGACTTGGCGTTCCGCGTCGACGGTTCCACCGTTGCTCTGCTCGGTCAGGTTACCAATCCCACTCTCAAGTCCGATGCAGGCAACGTCGTCAAACACATCGAGGGTGTCACTCAGGTCGACAACCAGATTCAGGTTCTGCCGCTCTCACCCATGGATAATCAGATTCGCCGCGCCGAATTCCGGGCGATCTATGGTGATCCGGCCATCGGCGATCGCTACGGCCACATGGCCCTCCCCAGCATTCACATCATCGTCGACAACGGCCACGTCACGCTCGAAGGCATCGTGAACAATCAGAGCGACAAGGATCTCATCAATATTCGGGCGAATGCCGTGCCGGGTGTCTTCAGCGTCACCAACAATCTCAAGGTCGTTTCGGGCAGTTGACAATGGTCTGTCCGTTCCACGGCCTGTAATCGTGGCCCGAATAGCCGATCAAACAGAGGATGTCCGGAAGATTGTAGAAAGTGAGGCGACTCTCGCCCAGAGCTGATAAGCTCTGGGCAATTTGTGAAAGAAAAAGGAGAGTCGCTTTGAAAGACACAGTAACAGAGAAACAAGAAGCACAGCTAGCGATAGAGGGATTCAAGCGCTGGGCCGAGAGCAATGGAGAACCGGTACAGCTTAGCTTTCCGAGCAGCGACATTGTTCGACTGACACAGAACAGCCTGGGAGAGCTATTGCGACGAGTGGGCCAGCTATTTATCGAGACCGTGATGGAAACGGAAGTTGAGCAGCTGGCCGGACCGGCCTGGCAACCGCGCCCGGAACGCAAGGCCTATCGCTGGGGAAGCGAGCGTGGGTACTGCATTGTAGATGGCCAACGGGTTCCCATCCGGCGCCCACGCGTGCGGACACCGGATGGTAATGAACTTCGCCTGGGCAGCTATGAGCTGTTTCAGCAGGCGTCATTAACGGAGGAGACCGTGTGGGCCAAGATCATGCACGGCCTCTCGATGCGCAACTACAAAGAGGTGGTGCAGCAGTTTGTGGAGGCTTACGGGTTAGAAAAGAGTACGGTGAGTGAGCATTTCATTGCTGCCAGCCGGCGTAAGCTCGAACATTTGATGAGCCGCTCACTGGCTGGTATTCCACTGGTTGCCATTGTGGTGGACGGGACGATTTTCAAGGGAGCGCATCTGGTAGCGGCCATCGGCATTGATGCGCTCGGCCACAAAATCGTGCTAGGCGTGCGTCAGGGTGCAACGGAGAACTCCCCGGTTGTGACGGGACTGTTTGAACAACTGACGGACCGCGGCGTCAACTTTTCGGTGCCCCGCTTGTACCTTCTGGATGGAGGCCGGGCTTTGAATTCGGTCGTGCGTCGCTACTGTGGAGAGGCCGCTTTCATTCAGCGCTGTCAGGTGCACAAACTGCGCAATGTGGCTGAACACCTCGCCGAAGCACAGCAACACGGGGTGAAGTTTCGCATGCGAGCGGCGTACTGCATGAAGCACGCCAGCGACGCCCGTCAGCTCTTGTTCAACTGCATGATGAGCTGATGCAAACCAACCCCAGTGCCGCTGCCAGCTTGGCTGAGGGGTTAGAAGACACCCTGACAGTAATCGAGTTGGACCTGGATCGGAGACTGAGATCCTCACTGAGCAGTACCAACAGCATTGAATCGAGTTTCTCGGTAGTGGAGCGAATCTGCCGCCAGGTGAAACGCTGGCAGGGCAGCGATCATCGATTGCGGTGGGTGGGATCGGCGCTCTTGTATGCCGAATCCCGCTGGAACCGCATCCGCGGTTACGAAGCACTTCCTAAGCTCGTAACCGCATTGGAAAAGGCTTACCAACTCCGTATCCGGCAGAACGATTGCGCTGCCAGCGGAGCTGCCGCATGACGATCTTGAGTCGCCTACTTTCAACGGAAATCCGGACATCCTCGATCAAACCTTTTGCAGTCACACTTTTTTCTGTTGTGTTTTCAACCAGCTAGAGGAAATCGCTTGGTCCCCTAGCGTAATCCTGGAAGTAAAAGTAGTTTAGAGTTCCCAAACGCCGCTCAGCCGCCGTGCTGCCAGCGGCTTTTTTCTTTTCCAGGGAGGAATCCACTTATGTTCGGCAAGAAGCTAACTGAAAAACAACTGAACGCAAATCGCGAAAATGCCCAATCGAGTTCGGGGCCGCGCACCGAAGAAGGCAAAAATCATTCCAAGCTCAACAACTTTCGTCACGGCCTCGCCGGCCACACCATGGTTCACGTTCTGCTCGATTGGGAGTCGGAAGCCGACTTCGCACGTCTCGAGCAAGCGCTTTGGGACGAGCATCAGCCGGAAACCACCACAGAAAAATTGCTCGTGGGCAAAATGGCCCAGCACTACTGGCTCGCTCAACGCGCCATCACCATCCAATCCATGGCCATGCATGCCGGACCCTTCGCTCCCGGCGCGGAAGGTCGCGTCACAACCTACCTCCGCTACCAGGCGCAGCATGAACGAGCCTTCCGCCAAGCGCTTGCGGATCTCCTAAAGCTCAGATCTGAAAAGAGAAAGCAGGAAATTGGGTTCGAATCGGAGAAACGCAAAGATGCCAAAGAATCGCGCACTGTCGAGCTGCATCGTTACGCCGTTGCTCGCGCTGAAAGTAAGTTTGAACGCTATATTGTTGGCAAAAACAACGCGCCGAAGCCCGAAGCGGTCCTAATAGCGGCCTGAACGAAAATCTTCACCCCACTATGTAACACCGAACGGCCGTCCCGCCGAGTAAGTCGCACATTCTGGCGCCACACGTGTGCCTTCTATCACGAACGGAATAGGCATAGAAACCGCTGCGGTTCGCCGATACGGTCTTTGTACGTAAGCGCACAGCCCGGTTTGCTGGGCGTTGTGCGCGTTTGAAGGTGCACAGCCCGGTTTGCTGGGCGTTGTGCGCGTTTGAAGGCGCACAGCCCGGTTTGCTGGGCGTTGTGCGCGTTTGAAGGAAAAAATTTACGTCGCACGTCCGGCATGGATTACGGTACGGGCGACAACCCAGAAAAGTGAACATCATGCGCTTCTTACTTCCGTCGTTCTTAATAATCGCGTTCGCCTCAGCCGCTTGGGCGCAAAATCATCCCAAACTGGCGCCCGAACTCGCACAACTCGATCCCGCTTCTAATGTGGACGTTATTGTCCAGTACCGTGTGCACCCGACCGACGCTCATTTCAGTCGCGCTCACAGCGTCGGTGCGAAAGACAAGGTTCATTTCGCGCATGTACCGGCTGCGGCATATACTATGCCCGCGAGTGCGGTTTCAACGCTCGCCAACGATCCCGATGTCGTGCACGTATCGGTCGACCACAAGCTGAGGAGCCATCTGGATATCAGTGCCAAGACGATCAATGCCACTCTCGTTTGGGCACAAGGCTATACAGGCTCGGGCATCGGCGTGGCCGTCATTGACAGCGGCATCAACAGCACCATTCAGGATCTCGGGAATGCCCAAGGCCAAACCGATCTTCTGCATTCACGAGTCGTTTTCCGGGAGAACTTCCTGGTACCGGCAACCAATCCGAACGGAACCATCAACCCCCAGCGGTACGTGACTAGCGACGGCTACGGTCACGGCACGCACGTCGCCGGAATCATTGCCGGGAATGGCTTCCTTTCGAGCGGAGCGAACTTTTTGACAACATTTAAGGGTACTGCCCCGAATGCTAACCTGATTGATTTTCAGGTGCTCGATTCAAGTGGCAGCGGCTCCGATAGTGCAGTGATCGCGGCCATTGAGGAAGCGATCAACCTGAAGAGTTATTTCAACATCCGTGTGATCAATATGTCGCTCGGCCGGCCCGTTTACGAAAGCTTCGCCGACGACCCTCTTTGCCAGGCAGCCGAAGCCGCCTGGAACGCGGGTATCGTGGTGGTCGTTGCGTCAGGTAACGATGGCCGTGACAATACCTACGGTGAAAACGGCTACGGAACTGTAAACGCTCCGGGTAACGATCCTTACGTCATCACCGTCGGCGCAATGAATGCCAAGTTGACACCGTTCCGCAATGATGACGTCATCACCACTTACACTTCAAAAGGCCCGACGGCTGTTGATCACATTGTCAAGCCGGACATCGTAGCTCCCGGCAACCATATCTCGTCCCTTCTTGACCAGAAGGGATACCTGGCGCAGAACTATCCGACAGATATTGTGAATTCTCTTGTCTACCAGCCAAATAGCGGCCCAAGCAACTACCTCATCCTGAACGGAACCAGCATGGCTACAGGCGTTGTCAGCGGAGCGGTAGCGGACCTGTTGGCTGCCAATCCGAATCTTACGCCCGATCAGGTGAAAGCGGTCCTGATGCTCACGGCAACCAAGAATTTCTACACTTATAGCGATGCTTATTACTCTTTGGCCTCGCAGTCATACGGAACCAATGCGCAACTGCAGCAAGCCCAGCAGGAACTGCAACAGGCGGAAGGACAGGTGAATTCGCTCGCCAATCAAGTAACGCAAGCCCAGCAGCAAGTTACGCAGACCGCTAACCAGGCCCAGACGGCTATCGCGAATTTCAATGCGGCGGTCGCGGCGGTGACCACGGCGACAGCTCAACTCGCAAGCGCACAGGCAAACCTCGCGCCTGCTCAGTCTGCCCTCGCCGCAGCTAATCAAAATCTCGCTGCTGCCAACAGCACGCTGACCCAGGCTCAAGCGGCCGCACATCCGCCGGCTCCCGCCAAGCCGACCGCACAAGCGCAGGCAAACCTCGCCTCGGCACAGGCAGCGCAGCAAGCCGCCCAACAGGCGGCAAACAACGCGCAGAACGCAGCGAATCAGGCGCAAGCCGGCGTGAATAATGCGCAAAAGCAGTTCACAACCGCCAACAACAACGTGCAGAACACGCAGAGCCAGATGAGTCAGGCCAATGCAGCCGCATCCAGTGCCCCCCAGACTCTCGCAACTGCACAGGCCAGTCAGCAAACTCTGCAGCAGAACATCCTGACTCTACAGGCGCAAGTCGCTGCACTGCAAACGCCTACCTCTAAAATGCAAACTCAGTTGCAACAAATGCAAAACGATCCCACTCAGTACACCAGCACGCAATACGATATCTTCACCGTCGGCGCTGGTTACCTCGATCTGAACGCTGCGCTCCAAAACATCAATGCAGCTCCAGCCAATACGGTCGCCCTCTCGCCGGTTGCTTACTTGGATTCGGAATCGGGGCAGGTGATGGCCAGCGGCAACTATGTGGGTATCTGCTCCGTTTCGGGCCCGCTGGCGGGTACCGACCTTTGCACATCAACGATTGGAACCATGCAATCGGTTTGGGACTTCAGTCTCACCGGCACACAGTCGGTCTGGGGAGCCCAATCGGTTTGGGGAGCACAATCCATCTGGAGTTCGGACACCGTGTCAAGCAGCCAGTCTGTCTGGGGTGCCCAATGCGTCTGGGGTGCGCGATCCATCTGGAGCGCTAGCGCCACGGATGCCTTCCGGTGCATCTGGGGTGCGCGGAGCGTGTGGAGTGCAAGCGCCGGCAGCGCCGAATCCGCTGAAAGCGTTATCGCTGGCGGTGACCCCGACTAAATCTACTCGAAGCACACCGCTCCTTACAACTCGCTGGTCCACGGCTCTGCCTTGGGCCAGCTTTTTTATTGGTCCTTGCGGAATACACCTTTAGCCCTTCGTGGCCCAACAGAACCGCGCGCGTCAGCAAGCGGCCCTTCGTGACCCAACAGAACCGCGCGCGTCAGCAAGCGGCCCTCGGTTTTTGGCTACAAGTCTGAGGGAACTCTGAGGCGTAACAAAGGCGAAGGCAACAACTTACAGACAAATTCCGAAAAGAAATCTCTTGCAATCCAAAGTGGCCGATGAGAACATCAATCCAGTGGTCTGAAGTGATTGGAAGTGGTCGGAAGTGGTGAATCGGAGTGGAGGATCAGTCAAATTCGTCGGCCCCCATCGAGGCCCCACGCGGGACTCTCAGCGGTCGTGTCGACGAAAAAGGTCGTCTGAAGCTCCCGGCGGCCATGGCCCAGTACTTGGAGTCGATTGGGGAACGCAAAGTGTTCGTCACGACGCTCAACCTGCAAACAGCTCTAATTTACCCGATTTCCGTCTGGCGCGATACGGAAAAGATGCTGCAGGAAGCTGGTGATGACGCCGATACACGTTCGGACGTCGCTTTCGTCGCGAACCACTACGGAGAAGACGTGGAGATGGATGCGCAGGGACGCGTGCTGATACCCACTACCCTGCGGCGGGATTTGGAGTTGGAAAAGGACGACGTTCAGCTGCTCTTCTACAAGCAGCGCATTGAAGTGTTCGGCAGCAAGATGTACGCGGAACGGCTCGCAAAGGCGAAAGAGAATCTGGCCGGAAAGGTCGGCGCCCTCGAGAAGAAGGGGATGCGTTAAGCCGTATGTATGGAAGCAGCGGAAACGCCCGCCGGGCACTATTCGGTTCTGTTGCGCGAATCGCTCGAGTATCTCGCGATTCGGCCAACTGGAACTTATGTCGATATGACCGTTGGATTGGGCGGTCATACGCGAGCCATCGCGGCGCAGTTGACGGCGGGCATTGTGCTCGCCTGCGATCGCGATAAGGAGTCAATCCGGCAGGCTCAGGCGAACACGTTAGCTTTCGCCGATAGCATCCGCTGGTTTCACGGCGCTTTTTCGAAGCTGCCTGAAGCTCTTGCGCATAACGGGATTACAGAAGTGGACGGTGTTCTGGCCGACCTGGGAGTGAGTCGCTACCAGTTGAATACGGGTGAGCGCGGCTTCTCCTTGATGTCGGATGGTCCTCTTGACATGAGGATGGATCGAAGCCAGGAGCTGACTGCGGCCGATCTTGTAAACGAAATGCCCGAAGGGGCGCTTGCCGACTTGCTCTATGAGCTCGGCGAAGAAAGGAGGTCGCGAAGAATCTCCAGAGCAATCGTTCGCGCGCGGCCCATTCTCACCACGGGTCGTTTGGCTCGGGTCGTGGAAGAAGCCGTGCCGCGGACGGGGAGAATTCACCCCGCGACGCAGACCTTCATGGCGCTGCGTTTGAAAGTGAACGGCGAGTTAGGCGAGTTAGAGCAGTTGCTCGAAGAAGTTCCAAAGCGGCTGAAGACAGGTGGACGATTTGTGGTGCTCACCTTCATGTCTCTTGAAGATCGAATAGTGAAACGGGCGTTTCAGGCGTTGGCAAAAACCGGGGGGACAAAGATCCTTACGAAACACGTTGTGAAGCCAACGCACGAAGAAGTAGTTGAGAATCCGGCATCGCGCAGTGCGAAGTTACGGGCTGTTGAAAAAGTTTAGAAGGAAATCACATGGCGTCACTTGCAACATTTGTAAATCGTTTCGTCGGAGTCGCAGACCTGGTCGACGCGCCTCCCGCCGTTTGGGCTCGCACCGAGTCTCCTCGCCTGCGCCCCATCGCTAATGAAGATGTTTATCTGTTTGTCAAACGCATCGATAACAGCACAGTCGAGCGTGCCGTTGACGTGAGTGCGCGTCGCGCTCGCAGTCACAGCGTGCTCGCCGGGTTCACGGCCGCTATGCTCGTCATTGCCGGTCTCGTCCCGATTGCATACAACACGCTGGCCGGCTTCACGATGGAGAAGCTCCATCTGAGCAGGAGCAGTTGAAGCAACAGCGTACTCAGCTCGAAGCGACTGAAGCCGGTCTGCTCAGCTATGACCGTCTCGAAAAGATCGCCAACCTGTTGAAGATGGTTGATCCGGTTCCCGAACAAGTGCAGTTCCTCGACGGCAAATCGAAGTCGGCGGAAGCACGCAACAACATGCCGGCCGTGCCCGACGGAACTGCCGCCCGCTAACTGTCGTTGATCCGCTTCGAGGACCCGTGAAACCCAGCAGAGCCGCAACGGTAACGGAGCGGTTAAGCGATTGGGCTCAATGGTGAGTTCCGATGGATAACGCCTCGTTCCGGCCGTCCGCAAAGTCCATTGAAAGGCTGCTAATTACAGGGCTCATCCTTTTGGGATGGGCCCTCATTGCCGTTTTTCGCCTTGTCGATTTGCAAGTGTTCCAGCACGCCAGGTATGTCCGGGCCGCTGAAGTCCAGCAGGACAAGCGCAAGGTCATCGAAGCCGTTCGCGGTCCCATTCTCGATCGTAACGGCGCGTATCTCGCCATCAGTTCGCCCTCGCTGATCGCAGTCGTCAATCCCCTGCGCATCACGAACATTGAAACCGCCGCCGGCCTCGTCGGCAGCGTCTTGGGTCTCGACACCCGCAAGCTGCGGGACGATCTTGACGCCGCGCTGAACTCAAAACACCCGGGCTACTTTGTTGTCGCTGCGCATGTACCGGAGCAGAAGGCGCAGGAACTCCGTGACCTGAATCTTGAGTGGCTCGACATCCGTCAGGGCAGTGTACGCGATTATCCCGACGGATCGCTGGCTGCCCACGTGATTGGAAATGTGGGCGGCGATGGCCGCGGTGCTGCCGGTGTCGAAGCCAAGCTCAACAAAGACCTCGCCGGCCAACCTGGTTGGGAACGCGTCAAAGTCGATGTTCGCGGCCATGCCTACGAATCCGAAGTGGCGGCATCCGCCGTGCCGGGCAAAGCCGTCGCACTCACCATCGATAGCCAGACCCAGCACGTTGCCGAGCAAACGCTCCAGGAATCCGTGGTCAAGAACCATGCCGATCACGGCAGCGTCGTTGCTATGGATCCGTATACAGGCGAGGTACTCGCTCTCGCGAACTATCCCTCTTACGACCTCAACGAGCACTTGCACGCCGGGCAAAAAGGCGCCGGCCGGGAGGATCTCGCCGTTGTATCTCCGTTCGAGCCGGGTTCCGTCTTTAAAGTGGTTACCGTATCGACTGCGCTCGAAACCACCAGCTTGACGCCCATGAGCCTGTTCGATTGCTCAAACGGTTCGTTCCCGCAGTACGGCCGCGTCATTCATGACGCCGAGCGCCACGGCACCCTGAATTTGGCCGACGTTCTCGCCAAGTCCAGCAACATCGGAGCCGTTCGCATAGGCATGGTTGTTGGCCCCGGCAATATGTATCGATACATCCGGCGCCTTGGTTTCGGGCAGCGCACCGGCATCGAGCTTCCCGCCGAAGCGCGAGGAATGGTGCGCCCATTCAAGCGCTGGACGCCAAACAGCATGGGCTCGATTCCCATGGGCCACGAGATTAGCGTCACGTCTTTGCAATTGGCGCAACTGGGCAGCGTCATCGCGAACGGCGGATTCCTGGTCCATCCGCATATCGTCGCCTGGAAGCAGGCGCCCGGCGGCGAGAAAGAATATACGCGTCCGGCCACTCCCGTTCAGGTGCTCCAACCGCAAACAGTGATGACCATGCGCTCACTGATGCGCCGGGTCGTTCAGCCGGGCGGCACCGCGCAACGCTTGCACGTGATTGGTTATTCGCTGGCAGGCAAAACCGGCACCGCTCAGATCTTTGATTTTGCGCACCGCGTCTACACGCACAAGTACAACGCCTCGTTCATGGGATTGGCGCCGAGCACGAATCCCAAGCTTGTAGTCGTTGTCACCATTTCAGGAACCACGGGCGAAGCTGGATTCGGCGCATCTGCCGCCGGTCCGGTGTTTGAAGCCGTCATGGCTACAGCCCTGCGCCACTTCAGCATTCCGCGTGACGTGCCGGAAGAAGTGGAAGAGCTGCTCGCCAAACAGGCGAAAGCGAAAGAACCTTCCGAACCCGACCTCGACGACGCCGGCATCGCATCGCTCGATCCTCCGACGGAAGGAGAAATGCAAGCAGCCGCTGCCGGCGGTCGACGACGATCCAAATGCTCCCAAAGTGCCGAACTTCGTCGGCAAGACTATCAAGGACGTGATGCAGCAGGCGACATCCAATGGCCTCGACATCGACATCTTCGGCAACGGTTTGGCGCGTGCTCAATCGCCCGCGCCGGGTGTGCCGTTGCTTCCCGGCGAACACATCCAGGTGAGGTTTGCCAGGTGATGCAACTCGCCCGCATTCTGGATGGAATTCCTCTTGTCTCCGATGTTCCTTCCGGTTTGCAGGGAGACGAGGTGCGCGGACTCGCTTACGACAGCCGCAAAGTAGAGCCCGGCTTTCTGTTCTTCGCCTTCGCCGGTGCGAAAACCGACGGTGTCCAGTACGCGGCCGCCGCGCTTCAGAAGGGTGCGCTTGCCGTTCTTAGCGATCGTCCCGCTCCCGGCGGATTTGCCGGGCCATGGATTCAGGTCGCGCATGGCCGCCAGGCACTCGCCACCGCTTCCGGAAACTTCTTCAACCATCCCGATCGGCGTCTCGCGCTGACGGCCGTGACGGGCACCAACGGGAAGACCACCAGCTCCATGCTGATCGATTCGATGTTGCGCAGCGCCGGGAAGACGACGGCGCTGGTCGGCACCATCGAGTACCATCTCGGCGGCCGAGTCCTGCCCGCCGTCAACACGACGCCCGAATCCCTCGACCTGTTCCGCATGTTCTCGGAACTCGAACAGATGGGCGGAACGCACGCGACGCTCGAAGCGTCTTCGCACGCGCTCGATTTGGGCCGTATCTTCGCCATGCAGTTTCACACTGCGGGCTACACAAACTTCACTCGCGACCATCTGGATTATCACCACACGATGGAAGCATATTTCGCCGCCAAGCAGTTGTTGTTTACGCCGCGAACCGGTCCTCCCCCCGGTTCGCGGTGCTGAATGCCGACGACGAATCCATCCGAAACGTCCGAACTGCTGCGGAGACGCAGGTCTTCTGGTACGGAATCCATCGGGAACCGCCGGTACACGAGAGCCGGTTCAACCAGGTGTGGTTTCGGGCGGAAGATATCGAGCCTGAGCTTCGCCGGTTTGCGCTTCAGGATTGCGTCGGCTGAACGCAAACTGCAGGTACACTCGCCGCTAGCCGGTCACATCAACGTGTACAACATTCTGCTTGCGTGCGCGTCCGCCTTCACGCTTGGATTAAGCGACGAACAAATTCAGAAAGGATTATCGAACTTGCAAAGTGTTCCGGGGAGATTTGAACGCGTTGAAGAAGGTCAACCCTTCATGGTGGTTGTCGATTATGCGCACACCGACGACGCGTTGCGCAACGTGATTTCGGTGGCGCGCGGCATGAAGGCGAAGCGCGTGATTACGTTATTTGGCTGCGGCGGTGACCGCGACCGCTCCAAGCGCCCGCTGATGGGCATGGCCGCGGGCGAACTGAGCGATTACGTGGTTCTCACTTCAGACAATCCGCGCAGTGAAGATCCGCTCGCGATCATGAACGACGCCATGGTGGGCCTCAGCCGCTTCGACACTCCACACAAAGTGGAGCCCGATCGCGAGCGCGCGATTCGCGCGGCCATAGAAACGGCCGGCCCGGGCGATATCGTCATTCTGGCCGGCAAAGGGCATGAAACTTACCAGGTTTTGCGCGATGGCCCGATTCCGTTCGACGACCGCGAAGTGGCGCGCCGCGTTCTCCGATCCTTCGGATACGGGCAGCGTCACAAGAACGCGTGAAACCATAAAACATGCTCTATTGGCTGCTGTTTCAGGTGCTGCACCGCTACATTCCCGCGTTCCGCGTGTTTCAGTACATCACCACGCGCGTAGCGCTCGCGAGCTTGTCGGCTCTGGCTATCTCGCTCCTGTGCGGCCCTTGGATGATTCGCAAGCTCCGCGATCTTTCTTTTGGGCAGCACATCCGCGACGAAGGCCCGCTGTCACATCAGAAGAAGGCCGGAACGCCGACAATGGGCGGCCTGCTGATCATTGCCGCAATCGTGGTCCCGACGCTCCTTTGGGCGGACCTCAGTAATCAATACGTCTGGCTGGCTCTGCTCGGCTTGCTCGGGTTCGGCTTGATCGGCTTTATTGACGATTATTCCAAGATCGCGAAGAAGCGCAACCTGGGCCTCACCGCGCGGCAGAAGTTCTGGTATCAGATCTTCGTCGCCATGCTCATCGGCTTTCTTCTTCTGCTGTTGCATGCGCACCAGAGGTATTCGACGGCGGTCAACTTTCCGTTCTTCAAGCAGTACAAGCCGGATCTGCTGATCGAGATCTGGACTAAGAATTTCTGGACGTATCCGCTTGCCTTCGTTCCGTTTTATTTATTCATCGTGTTCATCATGGTGGGCTCTTCGAATGCCGTGAACCTGACGGACGGCTTAGATGGTCTCGCGATCGGGTTGATGATTATCGCCTCAGGCGCGATGACGGTGCTGACATATGTATCGAGCAACACGGCATTTTCGACGTATCTCGATCTCGCCCACTTGCCGAATTCGCAGGAACTGACCGTCTTCTGCGGCACGATGGTGGGCGCGAGCCTCGGCTTTCTTTGGTACAACTGCCATCCGGCGCAGGTCTTCATGGGCGACGTCGGCTCGATGGCGCTGGGCGGCGGTTTGGGTATCGTCGCGGTGCTGATCAAGCAGGAGATTTTGCTCGCCTTCATTGGCGGCATTTATGTAATTGAGGCGTTGTCGGTGATCCTTCAGGTCGGCAGCTACAAATTTCGCGGGGGCAAACGCATCTTCAAGATGGCGCCCATTCACCATCATTTTGAAGCGCTCGGCTGGCCGGAATCGAAGGTCATTGTGCGTTTCTGGATCGCCGGTCTGATCATGGCGCTGTTCGCCTTGACCACGTTGAAGTTGCGGTAATGCAGGCCAAACGCATCACAGTTATCGGAGCACAGCGTTCCGGCCTTGCCGCGGCCGCGCTTTTGCGTTCACGCGGTGCACACGTGATATTGATGGACGCCGAGCCAACAAGCTCGGACGTTCTTTTCCAGTCCGAAGAGAATTTGATTTCGAGCGCGCCGGAGTTGATCGTCATTTCTCCCGGCGTGCCGTACGATCTGCCGCTTATCGCCGCCGCCCGTGAACGCGGCATTCCAGTCATCGGTGAAGTGGAACTCGCCGGGTTGTTTCTGAAAGGCCCTATCATCGGCATCACCGGCTCCAACGGAAAGACCACGGCCACAGCCCTGACCGGACATATTTTGAAGGAATGCGGAATCGCTTGTCAGGTCGGCGGCAACATCGGAACCGCCGTAACGTCGTTGGTCGATTCGTCTCAGGACGATCGGTGGAACGTGCTCGAGCTATCCAGTTTCCAACTCGAGACCATCTCGCAGTTCCGCGCGAAAATCGGCGCTTGCCTGAATGTCACGCCCGATCATCTCGACCGTCATCACACCTTCGAAAACTATGCGGCCGCGAAAGGCCGCCTGTTTGAAACGCAAACGGCAGACGACTTCGCGGTATTGAACTACGACGACGCGGTATGCCGCAGCTACGCTTCGAAAACCAAAGCACGCGTTTACTGGTTCAGTTTGCGTGACGATGTTCCAAGCGGCATTCGATTGCGCGGCGAGCAGATCTCGTGGGATGGCGAATTGTTTATGACTCGCTCGCAGATTCGCCTGCGTGGCCTGCACAACGTTGAAAACGTGATGTGCGCGGCTGCCGCCTCACATTTGGCAGGGGCTTCTTTATCGTCCATCGGCGAGGCGGTTCAGACCTTCCCCGGTGTCGAACATCGGATTGAGTTCGTGCGCAAGCTGAACGGAGTCGACTACTTCAACGATTCGAAAGCAACGAACGTCGACGCGACGTTGAAGGCAATCGACGCCTTTCCCGGCGGTCTCTGGATCATCCTCGGCGGTAAAGACAAGGGCAGCGATTACTCTCCGCTGGCCGCGCCTTTGCATGAGCGAGCGAAAGCGGCGCTGCTGATCGGCGCCGGACCGCCGTATCCCTATGCCGCTGCGCCGCTCATCAAGAAAGCCTTGGATTCCGCCGTAACGACCGTGGATTGTGGAACGCTCGCCAACGCGGCCTCGTATGCGCATGGGCATGCTCAACCGGGCGATACGGTTCTGCTTGCGCCCGCCTGCGCGAGCTTCGATCAGTTTCACAATTACGAAGAACGCGGCAGAGAGTTCAAACAAATAGTGCAAGGATTGTTTTAAATGGCCCAGCGGCTCAAGACTGACTGGATTCTTTTTCTGACGGTAATAGCGCTGGTCTGCTTCGGCCTGGTGATGGTCTATAGCGCGTCGTCGATGATCGCGGAGCTGAAGTACCATTTCTCGAGCACGTTCTTTCTTGTTCGTCAGCTCGGCTGGGCGGCGGTGTCGGTGAGCATCCTGCTCTACTGCATGAAGCGCGATTACCGCACGTGGAACGATCCGCGCTATGCGTTTGCAGGACTGGGCGTCGTGCTGCTGCTGCTGGTTGCGGTCTACTTTCTCGATTCCGGCAGTCACCGCTGGTTGAAAGCCGGCCCATTCTCATTGCAGCCGTCGGAGCTTGCAAAACCTGCGCTGGCGCTGTTCTTGTCTTTTTTCCTGTGCCGCCGGCTGGACGCCGTGAACGACAGGCATACTCTCGGTCCCATCGCCGTCTCGATTTCCGTTGTCGCTTTGGCGGTGGCAGTTGCCGACCTGGGCACCGCGGTCGTGCTCGTTCTGACCACGATCGCGGTTATTTTTGTCGCGGGCGTCGAGTATCGCCATCTCGCGGTCTGCGGCATCCTGGGCCTGGTGCTTGCTCTCGGGTTCATTGCGATGAAGCCGTACCGGCTGGCGCGCGTGCTCGAATTCATCGACAAAGATCACATGCTGCTTGCCAAAGTCGATCCGAAAGGCTGGCTGCTGCAGCATGCGAAGCAGACGACCTCAACCAGCGACCCCGGTTATCAGCAAAGGCAGGCCAAGATCGCGATCGGTTCAGGGGGCGCCGTTGGCGCAGGTTTGATGGAGAGCAGACAGAAGATGCTCTACTTGCCGGAAGCGCAGAACGATTTTATCTACGCGATCGTCGGCGAAGAGACGGGGCTCTTCGGCTCTGTCCTGGTGATCGCGGGCTTCCTAGTGGTGCTTTGGCGCGGCATGCGAACCTACGTTCGCGCGACGGATTCATTCGGCCGCTATCTTGCGCTGTCCGTGACTGTCAGCGTTGTGGTTCAGGCTCTGATCAATATCAGCGTCGTTCTGGGGTTGTTGCCAAACAAGGGAATCCCGTTGCCGTTCATCAGCTACGGCGGGAGTTCGTTGTTGAGCACTTTGCTGCTGATGGGCATGCTGCTGAGCGTAAGCGAGCAAGCCGCCTAGTTGTGCATGCCGTATTCGTTTGTTCTAACCGGCGGCGGGACAGGCGGCCACGTCTTCCCGGCTGTCGCGGTCGCGCGAGTTCTGTCTGCGCGCGGGCACCGGTTATTGTTCATCGGGACAGAGCGAGGCATGGAGTCGCGGATCGTTTCTGAAGCCGGGTTCGATATGGAGTACATCCGGGTTGGCCAACTGAATCGAGTGGGATTGCGCAAGCAATTGCAAACAGCTACCCAACTTCCGTTGAGCATCGCGATGGCATCCAGAATCTTGCAGCGATTTCAACCCGCGGCCGTGTTCAGCATGGGCGGCTTTGTCGCCGGCCCGGTGATGATCGCAGCCATCTTGAAAAAGATGCCGTTGATCGTCATGGAACCGAACGCCGTTCCAGGTGTCGCAAACCGTGCAACGGCAAAGCGCGTACATCGAGCATTGTTGGGATTCGAATCGACGCGGCGCTGGTTTCCGGAAGAGAGGTCCGAAGTCACGGGCGTGCCAGTCCGCCCCGAGTTTTTTTCGGTCAACCGTAAGCATGCGGGGAAGTTCACGATCTTGATAACTGGCGGCAGCCGCGGCTCACGCACTCTGAACCGCGCGTCGCGTGAGAGTTGGCCGTTGTTCCGCGCATCCGCCTCCGATGTCCGCATTCTTCATCAAACCGGGACTGCGGAGCACGAATCGCTGGCCAAGGAGTTTGCCGATTCGGGCCTCGAAGGCGAGATCGTTCCCTTCATCAGCGACATGGCAAATGCCTTTCAAGCAGGCCGATCTGGTGGTTGCGCGTTCGGGCGCCGGGTCCGTGAATGAGATTGCTGCCGCCGGAATGCCTTCTATTCTGGTTCCATTCCCGTTCGCCGCTGACGATCACCAGAGGCGAAACGCGGAAGTGCTTCGAGATGCCGAAGCCGCGCGCATGATCACTCGATGCGGACATGAACGGCGAGCGGCTGTTTCAGGAAGTCCAGACAGCTGCGCGAGAACGCGGGTGACCTGGCGCGCATGCGCGAACGCGTGAAACAGTTCGCCCGTCCCGGAGCGGCTGAACGCGCTGCTGAGGTGATGGAAGAGGCGGCGCGAAGCCGGGCACGATGAAAAATGTTGCCTCAAATGCCCGAATCGAGCTTTTCTGCGTTGACACGTTCCAGGAAAGCCGGAACAATACGATTAACAAATGTTTTTTAAGCCCCAACACGTACACTTCGTGGGAATCGGGGGCATTGGGATGAGCGGTATCGCGGAAGTCCTGCTCACTCTCGGATATCAGGTTTCGGGATCGGATCTGAAGGCAAGCCCCATCACGCAGCGGCTGGAACGGCTTGGCGCGACCATTCAGGTCGGCCATCACGCGGAAAACGTTACCGGCGCGAAGGCAGTGGTTGTGACGTCTGCGCTCGACGCGGCAAATCCGGAGGTTGCGGAAGCGCGGCGTTCACAAATTCCCGTGATTCCGCGCGGTGAGTTGCTGGCGGAGTTAATGCGCTTGAAGTTTGGCATTGCTATCGCGGGCAGTCATGGCAAGACGACCACAACCTCAATGGTCGCTTCGATTCTGAACGCGGCGGAGATGGATCCGACCGTTGTTGTCGGCGGCCGCGTCGCGGGCCTGCAGGGTTCGAATGCGCGAGTTGGCAAGAGCGCGATTATCGTGGTCGAGTCGGACGAGAGCGACGGTTCATTCCTGAAACTTGCGCCTATCGTGGCGGTCGTCACCAACATCGATCGCGAGCATCTGGACCACTACGCATCGCTCGAAGAGATTCAGACGGCGTTCACGGATTTCGTCAACAAGGTTCCGTTCTATGGCGCAGCGGTGGTGTGCATGGAAGATCCAAACATTCAGCAGATCTTTCCGAACATCGAGCGAAGCGACGATTACTTACGGCCGCTCCGCGCAAGTAGATCTCGAGATTCTGGATGTGGTCCTGTCTTCGACGGGCAGCGAGTTCTCGGTCCGGCATCAGACGGCGAGAACTGGGCAAATTCCATCTTGCGGTGCCCGGGCTGCACAACGTTCTAAATGCGACTGCGGCTATCGGCGTCGCGACTTGAATTGGAAGTGCCGACTGCGCAGATTCAGCGAGGGGCTCGCCGCCTTTACGGGCGTTGATCGCCGCTTTACGATTCGAGGTGTCGAGCGCGGCATCACCGTGATCGACGACTACGGTCATCACCCGACGGAAGTGAAGGCAACGCTCGCTGCGGCGCGTCTGTCGCCCTACAAGCGGATTCACGTGTTGTTTCAGCCGCACCGATTCTCGCGCACGAAGCATCTGCTGGATGAATTTGGAACGGCATTTCATCAGGCGGACGATCTTTACCTGCTTGATATCTATGCTGCGTCGGAACCGGAGCTGCAAGGCGTGTCATCAAGCTCTCTTCTCGACAAGATCCGTTCCTTCGGGCACCGCTCCGCGCATTATGCCGGCAGTATCGATGAGGGCGTGGATGCGATCGCCCGCTCCGCCGAACCGGGCGATCTGATCATTACACTCGGGGCGGGCAACGTATCGCAAGCGGCCGAGAAAATTTTGGACAGACTGCGGGAGGCTGCGTGAGAGCAGCGGCTGCGGAACAAGAGCCGGGGCTGATTGCGGGCATTGACTGGAAACGCTTTGCGTTCTGGCTGGTGACCGGAGTGATTCTGATGGTCGGCTTCCTGTTCGCCTGGCATCAGCTTGAAGATTTCTTGATCAAGGATAGCCGCTTTCGCCTTGCGGAGGCGGACGAATACCCGGGGCAAAGCCCGGATCTTATCGTGGAGGGCATACACTATGCGTCGGCTTCCCAAATCCGTCATGTTTTCGCGGAGGACTTCGGCCGCAGCCTTTACCTTCTTCCGCTACAAAAGCGGCGGCAGCAACTTCTGGAGATCGATTGGGTTGCGGACGCAACGGTCTCGAAGATTTGGCCGAAAACGGTGAAGGTGCACGTGTCACGGAGCGTGTTCCCGTTGCATTCGTGCATCTGCGGGCCAATGCGCGCGACGGGATGTCAAGATTCGCCTTGATCGACCACGACGGCTACATCTTGCGGCCTCGCGTGGCGGCGAAGTTCACGCTTCCGGTGATCGCCGGGATTCGCGAAGACGAACCGATCTTCGACCGGCGGGCGCGCGTGCGGCGCGTGATGGGAATGCTGAAAGACGTTGGGTCGTCTGGCGGAGCAGATCTCGGAGGTGAATGTTGCCGATCCGAACAATTTAACGGTCGAAGAGCATGTGGACAACAGCGTTGTCACGTTGCTCTTAGGCGATGACAATTACGCGGATCGCTTGCAGAATTTCGTGGCTAGCTACCCCGAAATCAAGGCAAAGCGGCCGGATGCAACCACCCTCGATCTGCGTGTCGATGGAGTAATTACAGCAGTAGGAGGAGACAAGCGTGGCCAATAAAACCAAGCTTGCCGTGGGGCTGGACCTCGGCGCTACTACTACGCGCGCGGTTATCTGCGCGCTTGAAGAGGATACGCTCAAGTTCCTGGGTTATGGCGTCGCGCCGGTCCAAGCGTGGCACCGGTCACGATTATCCGATCAGGAGGCGCTGGCGCACAGCATCCGCTTTGCGCTGCACGAGGCGGAATTGCGCGCGCAGGTGTCGCCGGAATCGGTCGTGATCGGCGTGGGCGGGTCTGTCGCGGGCATAAACAGCCGGGGACTGTATGAATTCGGCAGACGCCGGGAGATTGAGCCGGACGATCTGCGCTATGCCGTGGAACTCGGCGCTCGAGTGCGCCTGGAAGACGATCGCCAGGTTCTGCAGATCTGTCCACAGGATTTCACGCTCGATGGGCGCGCCGGGTATCGGAACCCAAAGGGAATCCTGTGTGCGCGGCTCGAAGCCAATGTTCACGTTGTGACCGCTTCCATTCAGGACCACCAGGCCCTGATTGCGGCGGTGCATCAGGCGCACCTGGCAGTGGATGAATCCATCTTCGAAGGCATTGCGGCTGCATATGCGTCCGTGTTGCCGGAAGATCGGGCACGCGGATTGGTGGCGATCGATATCGGCGCGCAATCGACTCATGTAGCCGTGTATGACGGCGATGCGCTCCTGCTTGCGACCGCGCTTCCGGTGGGCGGGGATCACTTGACGCGAGATGTTTCGTGGCTGCTCAAAGTGAACTACGAGGATGCCGAAAGTCTCAAACGCGAATACGGCCACCTGAACGACAGCCAGGTTGCGGAAACCAGCTTGATTGAGATTCCTTCGGCGGAAGGCCGCGGGATGCGCGAAGCATCGCGGCGGCAATTGAACGAAATATCTGGAAGCTCGCGTAGAAGAAATCTTCGATCGCATATACGCCGAGGTGCTGCGGGTCGGTATGGAGAAGTCGCTTTTGGAAGGCGCGGTTTTGACCGGTGGAGGCGCGCTGCTGCCCGGCATGTGCGACTGGCGGAGCGAATCCTGAATTGCCAGGCGCGTAATGGACTCGCGATCGGAATCGACAAGTGGCCGCAGGAACTGGATACCCCGGTGTGGACGACGGCGGCCGGACTTGCGATGTACAGTGGACGACTCCGTCTGAAGCGCGAATGGAAACGCGCATCGACGGGATTAGCCGGTTTGGTTTTGAGATAGGGAATCTATTCGACATGGACGAGGCGCAGATGGCGAACGATTTAAAGTTTCTGATTGAAGATGAAGCTGAGCTGGGCACCAAAATCAAGGTGGTCGGCGTAGGCGGGGGCGGCTCTAATGCGGTCGCCCGGATGATGCAGGACGGGGTGAAAGGCGTTGAGTTTTTCATCCTGAACACGGATAAGCAGGCGCTCTGCCGTTTCGCCGGTGGCCAACAAACTGGCCATCGGCAAGAAGCTGACCAGCGGCTTGGGCGCCGGAGCGGACCCATCTGTGGGCCGGCAGGCGGCTCTGGAGGACACGGAAGCCATTATAGAAATCCTGGAAGGTGCCGATATGGTGTTTGTCACGGCGGGTCTCGGAGGCGGCACTGGTACGGGTGCCGCTCCCGTTGTGGCTTCTCTGGCCAAGGAACTGAACGCCCTTACTGTGGCGGTGATTACAAAGCCGTTCGCCTTTGAGGGGCCGCGGCGGATGAAGCAGGCGGAGCGCGGAATGGCCGAGATGGGCGGAAGCTGTGACACGCTCATCAGCATTCCGAACGAGAAGCTATTGTCGCTGGCTCCCAAGGGAACCAGCTTTTTCGAATCCTTCCGGCTTGCCGATGACGTTCTTCGTCAAGCCGTACAGGGCATTGCCGATATCATCCTCACGCCCGGCCTGATCAATCGCGATTTTTCCGATATCCGCACCATCATGGCCGGTATGGGCTACGCAATGATGGGCACCGCGATCGCGTCCGGACAGAATGCGCCGGTTGAAGCGGCCCGCCGCGCCATCAATAGCCCGCTTATGGAAGAAGGCGGCGTACTAGGCGCCCGTGGCGTGCTGATCAACATTACCGCTTCGAGCCAACTGGGGTTGCATGACGTCAACGAAGCGTGCAGCCTGATTCGGAATGCGACCGAGAACAACGATGTCCAGATCAATTTCGGTATCGTGCTCGACGAACGAATGGGCTCCGATGTGAAGATTACCGTGATCGCTACCGGTTTCCAGCGCGACACGCTTCCTGAGATTGACCGCCGCAATCCGCACTTCCCTTTTACGGTTGGGACGACGCCCGAGCCGGCACCGACGCCCGTTATCGAACCTCATCCGATGCCACAGTTGCCGCCCGAACCGTCCATCTTTGTTCAGCATTCCGAACCCGAACCGGAACCGGAGCCGGTAGCTGAAGAGATGCCGCCGGTAGACGACTACGACACCCCTGCCATTCTGCGCAAGCAGAAGCGCATGGTGCAGTAGGTCGGCTGAGCGCTCAATCCGGCGACGCTTGCCGCGAGCGGGTGGATGCTACTCGCCGATAAGCTGTAGCACCACTCGCCTCTGATGCGGGTGCGCGCGATGCTCAAAAACATACAGCCCCTGCCACGTGCCTAGGGACAGTCGGCCCGAAATCAAGGGAATAGAAAGGCTGGTTTGGGTGAGTGCGGACCGGATGTGCGAGGTCATGTCGTCCGGTCCCTCCGCCGTGTGGCGGTAACCTTGCTCCTCTTCGGGCACCAACCGTTCGAAAAAGTCCCGCAGATCAAGTGTAACGTCCGGATCTGCATTCTCCTGAATCACTAGCGAGCACGATGTGTGCTGGATGAAGGCGGTCAGCAGCGCGTCTGAAATGTTCTGTTTGCTGATCCAGTCCTGAACGGACTTCGTGAACGGGTACAGCCCTTTCCCGCGGGTTGCAACCGTGATGGCCGTATGAACGATCCGCAAACAGCTACTCGACCGTGACGCTCTTGGCGAGGTTGCGCGGCTGATCGACATCGCAGCCACGGCGCACGGCGATGTGATACGCGAGCAGTTGCAAGGGGATCATCTCAAGCAGTGGAAGCAGCATTTCGCGCGAAGTTGGAATCTTGATCAGATGGCTTGCCATCTTGGCCACCTCATCGTCCCCTTCGCAGGCGACGGCGACGACGACACCGCTACGAGCTTTCACTTCCTGAATGTTGGACAGAGTTTTTTCGTAGTGGACCTGGCTCTCATCGGATTCGGGGTCCCGCGTTGCGAGCACAACGACGGGAAGATTCTCGTCGATCAAAGCATTCGGCCCGTGCTTCATTTCGCCGGCGGGATAGCCTTCGGCATGAATGTAGGAAATCTCTTTCAACTTCAGAGCGCCTTCAAGCGCGATGGGGAAGTGAATGCCGCGGCCAAGATAGAGAAAGTCCTGGGCGCGGAACAGGCTTCGAGCGAGCTCTTCGTAAATAGCGGAGTTGGCCAGCACCTGTTCGAGCTTGCCGGGAATTTGCGACATTTCCTGCACGAGCTTCTCGCTCGATTCGGGGTTGAGCGTGCCGCGGACTTGCCCCATGTGCATGCCGAGAATCAGCAGCGCGGTCAATTGAGAGGTGAAGGCCTTGGTGGAGGCGACGCCGATCTCCGGACCCGCATGGGTCAGCAGCGTGCCGGTGGCTTCGCGCGTGATCATGGAACCCACGACGTTGCAGATGGCGAGTGTCTTCGATCCTTTTTGTTTGGCTTCGCGAAGCGCGGCTAAGGTGTCGGCGGTTTCGCCGGACTGTGAGATGACGACGGTGAGCGTCTTGGGCGGAATAATGGGATCGCGATAGCGGAACTCACTGCCGTAATCGACTTCAACGGGCAGACGGGCGAGCCGCTCGATCATGATTTTGCCGGCCAGGCCGGCGTGCCAGCTTGTGCCGCAAGCGACGATCTTGATTTGCTGGAACTCCCGGAAATCCTTTTCCGAAATGTCGACTTCGTCGAGGAAGACGTGGCCGGTTTCCTGGCCGACACGCCCAACCATCGTGTCTTTCACGGCCCGCGGCTGCTCAAAGATTTCCTTGAGCATGAAATGCTTGAAGCCGCCTTTTTCGGCCATGACCGGGTCCCAAAGGATGCGCGAGACCTGCCGGCGGACGGTTTTGCCGTCAAAGTCGGTCAGCTTGACACCTTCGAGGCGTCAACACCGCGATGTCGCCGTCGTTCAGGAAGAACATGTCGCGGGTGTGGTTCAGGATGGCCGGAACATCGGAGGCGACGAAAAACTCGTCCTGTCCCAAGCCGATGACAACCGGCGGCCCGGAGCGGGCGGCAACGATCTTGTTCGGATCGGTGCTGGATATCACGCTAATGGCGAAGACGCCAGTGATTTCTTTCAGCGCCTTACGGACTGCGTCTTCCAGGTTGCCGTCCAGATACTTCTCAACCAAATGAGCGATGATCTCGGTATCGGTTTCGGTTTTGAAGGTATGGCCTTCGGCCGTAAGCTGTTTTTTCAGCTTGAGATAGTTCTCGACGATGCCGTTGTGAACGACGACGATTTCGCCCTTGCAATCGCGATGCGGGTGCGCGTTCTCTTCCGTCGGGCGGCCGTGCGTAGCCCAACGGGTATGGCCAATGCCGTAGATGCCTGAAAGCGGCTTGGCTTTGATGGCCTCTTCCAGATTGCGAAGCTTGCCGGGGGCGCGGCGCACTTCCAGGCAGTTCTTGTCCGACAGCACGGCCACACCCGCCGAATCATAGCCGCGGTACTCAAGACGCCGCAGGCCGTCGACGATCACCGGCACCGCCTGGCGCGCGCCTACATAGCCAACAATTCCACACATATATAAGAGAGGACGATCTTCAGTCTAAAATCTCAACCCGGTAGTCCTCAATTACGCCGTTTGAGAGGACGTCACGCGCAATCTCATCCAGATCCTGGGCCGCCTGCTGGTGCGTCGTGCCCTCCGCGAGGCTGATATCGAAGTATTTACCTTGCCTCACGGCCGCGATTTTCTTATGACCGAGCCCATTGAGGGCTGTGCAGATGGTTTGTCCCTGGGGGTCGAGAACCGTCGGCTTCATGGAAACGTACACGCGCGCTTTCATCGGTCAGACCTTTATTCTAGTGCGTTCTGTCGTTTTCGCTGTTGCACGTCTGTGGAAAACATTTCTTTGTGGAAATGTTCGGATTTGGGGGAGATGTTTGATATAACCGATAAGAATAGGCGAGCGGAGAAGGAACGATCGTTAAGGTTTGCATCCTCGCGTCCAGCAGCGCAGGCAATTCGGCGTTCATTGCGACCGATCGCACCCGGATACTGATTGACGCCGGGCTGAGCCGCCGTGAAATCGGCAAGCGGCTGGCTGCGATTGGGGAAGACATCGCGGGGCTGGATGCGGTCCTGATCACGCACGAGCACTGCGACCACACGAGCGGGCTTACAGCGGTGGTGAAAGGCGCCAAGCGGCCGATCCCGGTTTATCTTTCTCACGGCACTTCGCGATGTATCGATTGGGGGGAGTGCGCGCCGACGCTCGAGGTTTTCCAGGCCGGTTGCGGCTTCACGATCGGCGATTTCGACGTGACGAGCTTTACGATTCCGCACGACGCTATGGATCCGGTGGGATTTACTTTATGTGCGTGCGGCGTGAAAGTGGCGATTGCCACAGATCTCGGCTACGTCACGGATTCACTACGCGTGCATTTGAGGGGCAGCGATTTAGTAATACTCGAGTCGAATCACGATCTTGAGATGCTGCGAGTCGGCCCGTACCCCTGGTCGGTCAAACAGCGCGTCATGAGCCGGCGCGGGCATCTCTCGAATGAGGTAGCCGCCGATTTCATCGCGAAGGACCTCGATTCCACGGTTTCAACTGTGATTCTGGGGCACATCAGCGAGCACAACAATCATCCGGAGCTGGTTCGAAACCTGGCGCAGAAGGCCATCGGCAACCCGCTGTTTACCCGCCTTTTTGTAGCTGAGCCCGGTTTGCAATCTCAAGTTTTTTGTTATTAGCGCGCACAACACCCCCAAACGGCCCGTAACCTGTAGCTGAAAATGGTTGCTTGGCATGATTGCACGCTATACGCGCCCGGAGATGGGCGCAATTTGGAGCGACCAGCATAAATATGAATGCTGGCTGAAGGTGGAACTCGCGGCATCGGAAGCGCTTGCGGAAACGGGCGAAGTTCCTCAATCGGCAGTGGATGCGCTGCGCGCTTACGCCCAATTCGATCTGGACCGGATTCAGGAGATTGAAAGCGAAGTCCGTCACGACGTAATCGCGTTTACGACCGCGGTCGCCGAATCGATGAAGGCGCACGGGCATGGCGAAGCTGCGCGCTGGTTGCACTACGGGCTGACCTCAAACGACGTTGTCGATACGGCGCAGGCTTTGCAGATTCAGGAAGCGTCGGCGATTATTGCGCGCGGCCTGAATAAGCTCAGCGAAGCATTGAAAGCGCGTGCGTTCGAGCACAAGAACACCCTGCAAATTGGACGCACACACGGGATTCACGCCGAGCCGATTACGTTTGGGCTGAAGCTGGCGATCTGGTGGGATGAGTTGCAGCGGCAGCGGCGCCGGTTTGCTGCCGCGGCGGAGGAAATCCGAGTCGGCAAATTGTCGGGCGCGGTGGGTACGTTTGCACATATTGGCCCCGAAGCAGAGGAGAAGATCTGTGATCGGCTTGGGCTGCGCGCTGCGCCGATTACATCGCAGGTGATCTCGCGCGACCTGCATGCGAATTATTTGGCGACGCTGGCGGGGATTGCATCGAGCCTGGACAAGATTGCGCTCGAGATACGCCATCTGCAGCGGACGGAAGTTCGTGAAGCGGAAGAACCGTTCGCCGCGGGGCAAAAAGGGTCGTCGGCGATGCCTCATAAACGAAACCCTATTGTGTGCGAGCAGATCTGCGGCCTGGCGCGCGTGGTGCGTTCGAACGCGCAGGCAGGCTTTGAAAATGTAGCGCTATGGCATGAACGGGATATCTCGCATTCTTCGGTGGAGCGAGTGATTTTGCCGGATTCGACGATTCTCATCGATTATTTGCTCGCGAAAACGGAGTGGCTAATTTCGGGACTTCGCGTGAATGTGGAGCGAATGCGCCACAATTTAGAATCGACAAAAGGGCTGATTTTCTCCGGTCAATTGCTGCTGGACTTGGCGGCGTCCGGGAATGTCGCGTGAAGAGGCTTACAGGCTGGTCCAGTCCCACGCGATGCAGGCTTGGGACTCGGACGGGGATTTCCGAAGCCGCGGTAGAGTCGGATCCCGCAGTGCAAGAGCGACTTACAAAAGATCAGCGAGATCAAATTTTTCCGTAGACCGGCAAGCTCAGCCAGGTAGATCGCATTTTTGACAGGGTATTCCAAGATTCGCTGATTAGAAAAAAGACTATAGGGATTTTGCGGGTTTTCGTTTACACTGAACTCGGGCAAAGCCTAAGCGATGTCGTCGAGCCTGCGAAAACCGCCTGGAAAAGAGCTGGAACTCGCACGAG
Organism: Terriglobia bacterium; assembly: GCA_963846045.1. Lineage (GTDB taxonomy): Bacteria > Acidobacteriota > Terriglobia > Bryobacterales > Bryobacteraceae > Bog-105. Next base: position 46,547 of record CAWJUL010000003.1, read on the forward strand.
TTCTTGTCGTGGACAATGACATCGCGTCTCGTCTCACGCTGAAAACCGTTCTTGAGGCAGGAGGGTATTTCGTGGATGCGGCGGCATCGGCGGCGGAAGCTGTCGGCAAGCTGGATGAGCGCCAATATGAGCTTGTTCTCAGCGACTTGGAGATGGAATCGCCGGAAGCGGGTTTAAAGTGTACTGGCGCACGCGCGCCTGATGCACTACAAGCCAGCCACAGCCATTTTTACGACGTATCAGAATTCGGCGCCAGACACGCAGCGGCCCATGTTCATCGAACCGGAAGATCTGCCCGAACTTTTGAGCAAAGTGGCGGACTTAATTAGCCAGCGCGCGGCGCGAATTGTAAACGGTCGCTTAAACAGGCCTAGTGACTTCGCTTGCTGACGCGCGCGGCTCTGTTGGCTAGGGCCGTTTCCAGCCGATTTCCTCGACTGTCACTCTCAAAACCGTCCAGGTTGTCTTTAAAGAAGTGATCTTCGGCCGGAATCCAATGCAGTTCTTTGGGTTCGGGTAGAGTTTCGAAGACGGCTTCCAAAGCTGCGCGTGGCCCAAATTCGTCATTTGTGCTTTGCACGAAATAGCGCGGCACAGTAACGCGATAAACGAACTCCTTTTCATCGATACGAGTGGGAAAACCGACTGCGAGTACACGCTCGAATGGAGCTTTCTGTTGAAGCGAGGCGTAGCGCCACGCGTGAACCGAACGAAAATCCGGCAGCCATCAAGGGCAGATCCGGATAGCGGCTTTCGAGTTCACGCAATGCGACGCGAGCATCTTCGGTTTCGCCGAGGCCGCCCGCATACTCACCCTGGCTGCGATTCACGCCCCGGTAATTAAAGCGCAGGACTACGCAGCCAGTCTTGCGCAGGCCGCGAGCAAGCCGGTACACCACCTTGTTATGCATGGTTCCGCCGAATTGCGGATGCGGGTGGCACACGACGGCGGCTTCTACCGGCAGATCGTTTTCGGGTTCTTCGAGCAGCGCTTCCAGCCTGCCTTGCGGACCGGCAAGGAACAGGCTTTCTATGCGGCGAGGCATCAGTTCGTGCGGTAGTTCGTAAATTGCACGTCGATGCCGAAGTCTTTGCCGCGAAGCAGCGCAATCACCTGTTGCAGCGTGTCGCGGTCCTTGCCGGTGACACGCACGACATCGGCTTGAATACTTGCCTGCACTTTCAGCTTGCTGTCCTTGATGAGCTTGACGATCTCTTTGGCTTTGTCCGTGGGAATGCCCTGCTGCAGGGTGATTTCCTGTTTGACGCTGCCGGCGGACGACGGAATGATGCTTCCGTACTGCAGGCCTTTCAGCGGGACGTTGCGCTTTACGAGTTTCTGTCCCAGAATTTCGGTGACAGCTTTGAGCTTGTATTCATCCGAACTCGCCAGCAGAATCTTGTGGTCCTTTTCGTTCAGCTCTACGGACGATTTACTGTCCTTGAGATCGTAGCGGGTCTGTACCTCCTTGGAGGTTTGCTGGACGGCATTCAAGACCTCGTTGAGATCGATTTTCGAGGCAATATCAAAAGTGTTGTCAGGCATGAAAGTCAGTTAGCCCGTGCAGGCGCGGGCAGTCTATATCAGAATCGCAAATGAGCGGCTGAACAATGATGTGAGCGAAATGGCTACAGCAATTCGCGGAGCCGGCGATCGAGAAATTCCCGTTCGACGGGGTTCATCGCCAACTCGGCAGCACGCCGATAGGCATCGATCGCGTCAGAACGGCGGTTCAGACGCCGCAGAAGGTCGGCGCGCGCGGCGTGAAACAGGTGGTAGCCGTCGAGCGAGGTGGAAAGTTCAGCCATCTCTTTGAGCCCTTCCTCCGGGCCGGCGCTCATGGCGACTGGCGGCTGCATGGTTTAAAGCAATCACCGGCGAGGGGTTCCATCGAAGGAGCGTTTCGTAAAGGGCGGCGATCTGCGCCCAATCTGTTTCGCTGGGCGTTCGAGCCTGGGCGTGCAGAGCCGCGATGGCCGCCTGAATTTGATACGGTCCGGGTTGCCGCATGCGCAGAGATCTTTCGAGCAGATCCAGCCCCTCGTCAATCGAGTTTCGATCCCATAACGAGCGGTCCTGTTCCTCGAGCGTGACGAGAGCGCCTCCCGCGAGCCTGGCCGCGCGGCGCGAATTCTGGAGAAGCATGAGTGCCAGGAGGCCGTGATTCTCGGCATCGCGCTCGATCAGTTCGCAGAGAACGCGCCCGAGCCGGATTGCTTCGAAACATAGGTCTTCGCGTACCAGGCTTTCGCCAGAACTTGCGGCGTACCCTCATTGAAGATCAAGATAGATCGACTGCCTGTACTGCCGACAGCCGCTCCTGCAGGCGTTCGGGAGATGGCACCTCGTAGGGGATTCGAGCTTCCTGTATCTTTCGTTTGGCCCGCACGAGCCGCTGCGCCAGCGTAGCTTCAGGCAGCAAGAACGCCCTGGCGATCTCGGGAGTCGTCAAACCGCCGAGCGTGCGCAGGGTCAGTGCGACCTGCGCCTCGCGGCTCAGCGCGGGATGGCAGCAGGTGAATATCAATCGGAGCCGATCGTCGGTGAAGGGCATATCTTCCTGGTCGACCTCAGCGGCGGGGGACGAGAGCGGACTCGATCTCGTAACGTAGCGAACCCTGTTTTTCACGGCGCGTCCGGTCTCTCCGGCCAGCATCGATCAGCTTGCGATGCGCGGCAGTGGTCACCCATGCTGCCGGATTGGCGGGTACGCCGTGTTCAGGCCAAGAGACCAGCGCAGCGGCGAAGGCCTCCTGCATTGCCTCCTCCGCGCGATCGAAGGATCCGGAGATGCGGATCAAGCTGGCGATGATTCGCCCCGATTGCTCCCGGAATACCGTTTCCGCCAGTGACCTGACGTCAGCCATCGCGAGGCAGACCGGGCATAGGACGGATCTCAATGCAGCCCTCACGTCCCTTGCACGCGGTCGGAATTCGTGCGGCCCATTCGATGGCTTCGTCCAGGTTTTCGCAGTCCAGGATGTAATACCCCGCCAGTTGTTCCTTGGTTTCGGCGAACGGCCCGTCAGTGATTAACGGATTGCCATGTTCCATACGCACCGTCGTGGCGGTTGACGTGGGGGACAACGGCTCGGCGCCGATGAGAATGCCTTTGCGCGCGGCGTCCTGCATGACTTCGCGGTGACCGGCCATAACCCGCTCCCCTTCTTCAGGGAGCGGGCCGCCGTCCACCTCGCGGGTGTAGATCAACATCATGTAGCGCATTTCGTCAACCAGCCGGGAAACCGGGATCCGCCTTGACTTCCAGGATCTGTGCCGTGTGCCGGTCGGTGTGCGCGGCAGCGGTAAGAATCCAGTGATAGCCGTCCATCGATTTGTGCTCGCCGTTGGTCGTTGCGTTCAGTGGGGGCGCCGGTAAGCAATGCCGGCGCAGTCCGGACGCGGATTGCAGGCGCTCGATCAGCCGTAGTGTCGCTGTGGAAAGCCGGTTTACCGAATCCGAAGGCGTCCACCGGCCCGTGGGCTGCAAAAACTCAGGCGCCGGGAACTTGCGAGTGCGGTCCGGGAACTTCGTCCTGATTATCGTTTCCACAACTGCGGCATCCGAGCTGGGACCGTCTGTGGATTCCGCTAGTACCTGGCCAGTTCGCTCCAATATCACTTCGTGAACCATGACTACATGCTCGAGAATTCCAGCGATTGACCAGCCGCCCGAAGCGGGCCGGTAATTCCACTGTTCCTGGGACAGCCCATGCGGTGGCCGAAATTGCGGAGTCGCGGGCCTGCTCGAGGTATCGACGCCCCTCTTCGATCTCGGGCGACGTGAGTTCTTGACACATCAAGGTAGTGTTTGTCATTTTGGTTCTCCCTTAATCTCCTCGATCCTACGAGAATTTCATAATGGGCCGTACCTCGATAATGCCGGAGCGCGCACTGGGCAGTTTCGCCGCGATAGCTGTGGCTTGATCCGGACTATCCGCTTCGATCAGATAATACCCGCCAAGCTGCTCCTTTGTTTCGGCGAAGGGCCCATCGGTGACCATGGACTTGCCGTCCCTCACACGCACGGATTTAGCGGTGGCAGTGCGCTGGAGTGCGTTGCCGCCCTTAATAGCCCCGGCGAACTCTTGCCCGAAAGCCTTGTACTCGCCTAATTCCGCCTGCAGGTGGGGCGAACTCAGGTCAGCCCACCGAGTTTCATCTTCGTAAATCAACAGCAGATATTGCATATTGTTTGCCTCCTGCGATTACGACGGATCACGTTCGAAGAAATCGACAGTGCGGACGAAAGACGATTGCCTTTTTTTTGAAGTCAGGCTTTATGAGACAAGGCAAGGATGACGCGTTCAGTGAGTTCGTCGATGAGCGCGGCATAGCACTATCGAGTGCAAGCGTGACAGCGGCACGGATCATCCCGCGATCCAGAGGCACTGAGGCGTCCGGTTGCCCATTGGCCGGGCTAGATGCGTTTTTTTGCAGAAGCTGCTGGACGGCATTGAGCAGCGCAGAGGCCTCGAACGGCTTGCGCAGTATGACGTCCGCTCCGGCATTACGCGCGTCCTGCTCTTCAAATTCATCCGCGGGTGCGGCGGCGAAGATCACAGGGATGTGGCGATATTGCGCTTGAGATTTCAGGAAGCGAGCTAGATCGAAGCCGCTCTTGGTAGGCAGATACAGGTCGGTAATGAGGAGATCGGGATTGACATCGGGCAAGCGGCGCAAAGCCACTGCTCCATCTGTCACACTGACCACTTCCAGGCCCTGCCCGGTGAGGATTTGTTCGGCGAGCCGTAGTGCCTGCGGACTGTCGTCCGCCAGCAGAATACGGCTCATTGACTCGGTGGTGGATTCTGGCCGGGAGGAGGTTGTTTGGTCGGCTGCGTCGCGTTTGCTGCCGCAGGTGTCAGTAGCCGCGGGCGTACCTAGCGGAGTCTGCGCGCCTTGCGTGGCACTGCCCTGATTCTGTTGCGATTGAGCGGCTTGTTGATCCTGCGCCTTTTTCTTGTTTTTCTTATCGAGCTTGGCTTGCCGCTTGGCCTGCTGTTCGCGTAACTTCTTTAAGTCCTTGTCGCGATTCGTCGGCAGGGGTCCTTGCGCTTCCTGCTGAGCGGAGGCGCTTTGCGTGCTTCCGCCGGCAGTGCGCGCATCCGGCTGTTTGTCAAGCGCGCTGTTGTGTCGGACAGGCGAGTCGCTCGCACGTCAGTCGTACCAGACCCGCTCCCGTTTGCGGTCGACGCCTCTACCGTATTAACGACGGGCACGCTGACCGGAATGGTCGGCTTAGGATCGGTCATCGTCGGGGCGCCGGATTTTGCCGCGTGGGCCACATCGGGGCCGCCGTGCAGCCATCCAGTGGAACGGGACACCATGCCTGGCTTTTTGTAGTTCGCCAGTTCGTATTTTTCGCGATCATATGCAGCGCGGTCTGCCTGCGGCACCGGCATTTCCAGATCCTCTAAACGCCTCTTTGCGTCGTCGGCGCGGCTGCTTAGCGGGTATTCCCTAACAACTTTTGCGAACTCTTCACCCGCCTGCTTGCGAAAGCGCGGGCCCATTTTGGAATAAGCGTCTCCGGCTTCGTACAGCGACTCCCCAGCGTTGCTATACAAAGGATATTGGTCAACTACAGCCGTCAAACGATTGGCGGCGGCGGGATTCATCTCGCGTTTCCAGTAGAAGTTGCCAACGACGAATTCGTGATCGGCGAGGCTTTCCTGGATATTACGGAGTAATTGCGCAGTTTGCGGTGCGAACTTGCTGTTGGGAAATTGGACCAGCAGTGTCCGGCACTCTTCTTCGGCGCGCAGACCTTGGCTCCAATCGCGATCGCTCTTTCTCCATCTGCTTGTAGTGGATCTGGCAGACACGATTCTGCGCTTCCGCCGACTCTTCCATGTTCGGGTAAAAGAGTATGAAGTCCTTGTACTCGGCTTCGGCTTGCGCAAGGCCATTCGCGCCGCCCTCCCGGTACCAGCTATCGGCGACGGCCAACTTCGCCTTTGCCATGTATTCGCTGGATTCATAGGTGCTCATCAGCGTCTGAAGCGAGATGCGCGCCACCTCATAGCGGCCGTGCTCAATGTCCTTCACAGCTTGATCGAACAGGACCTTGTCAGGCTGCTGCGTGTTCTTGGCGATCGGCGTTTCGTACTTCTTGTGGATGCACGAAGCGAGAAGCGCAAGCGACAACGCGGCCAGCAAAGCGCGCTTGGAGAATGAAAGTAAGAACATGTCGTTAAACCTTGATTGTCAGGGCCTCTTCGGCCGTCCGTTGCATGGCAAGGACGGCCTGGCCGGCGTCACTCGAATGAAACACAGACGAGCCGGCGACGAACCAATCGACTCCAGCCCGAGCCACGTCTGCAATGTTTTCGGACCCGATGCCGCCATCGATCTCGATAGCGAAATTCAGGCCGCGCTCTGAACGAAGGCGGCATAAGCTGCCGTACTTTGTTCAGCGAATTTGGGATAAACTTTTGGCCGCCATAGCCCGGATTCACACTCATGACTAATACGTAATCGACGATGGCGAGCACGTCTTCAAGAACAAAGACCGGAGTTGCCGGGTTGATAACAACGCCAGCCAACGCACCGTAATCACGAATCATGTGCAACGTGCGGTCGAGGTTGCGGCACACCTCGTAATGAACGCTGACGCAGCTTGCGCCAGCCTCTATGAAAATGGGAGCGTAGGTGTCGGGGTCTTCAATCATCAGGTGATGATCGAGCTTCATCTTCGGAAAATGCCGGCGCAGCGATTCTGTTACTGGTGTCCCCATTGTGAAGTTGGGCACGAAATGACCGTCCATGATGTCGACATGGATCATCTGAACGCCGACTGCCTCCACCTTTCGGACATCGTCGCCCAAACGCGCGAAATCTGCCGCGAAAATGGAGGGAACGATATGAGGCACCAACACTACTCGAAAATGACCTTCCAAAGGCTAGGCGCGGTCACGCGGCCACGCAGATTTGTAGCTCCCCGCTTAGTACCTGCAAGCTTTTTGCCCTAGGAAACTTCTTGATCGTAACACGTCTACTTCCCCGCCGAAACAGGGTAATGGGGTACCTGGTACTACGGTTGCGGTTTGTGGAAAACGGCGGCGTAGAAGCCATCTCCCTTGTCACGTCCGGGCAAGCGCCAGAGTTCGCGTTCGAATTGCAAACCGGGGTGCGCGGCCAAAATCTGGCGCACGACATTTTCATTTTCTTCGGCTTCGAGCGAACAGGTTGCGTACACGAGTCGCCCCCCGGGCGAGAGGCATCGGATGCCCTGAGTAGCGATTTGAGTCTGCTTCGCGCCGAACCGCGCAATATCTTCGCTTCTGACGCGCCACTTGATTTCCGGGTTCCGCGCAAGAGTTCCGGTGCCGGAACAGGGGGCATCGATGAAGACGCGATCGAAGGTGGAATCGAACGGTAAAGGCGCGCTTGCGTCGAGCACGACCCGGGAACAGAGCGGCGGGATGTCCAGAATGCGAGTGAAACTCGCGTCGCATGCAACAGCCAACGCCGGCGATCGCTTCGAGCGCTTGCACAGTCTTATTCCCAGGCGCGGCGCAGAGGTCGAGAAACGTGCTGTCCGGTTGCACGTTGAGCAGAGGTACGATGGCTTGTGAGCTGATGTCGTGAAGCCGAAGTTGCCGGGGCGGCGTGGACAATACGCGGTACGCGCCGGCAACGTTTGTTGGTTCGATTTCGACATCTGCGGGTGGCTTTGTACCGGGCGGGACGCGTATGTAGGGCAGCGGTTCGCGCAAGGCAGCCGACGCGATCTGGTTAGCTTCGCCGCTGCCGAAATGTGCCGTCCAGCGATCCAGCAACCACTTGGGAATCGACAACTCGGTAGCCAAATCGGGCCACTCTACCGGGCTCCGGTCCACTTTCCTCAGAACGGCATTGACAAAACCCGCCGCTGAACGGGCGCGCCGCTTGATCCAATCAACTGCGTCATGAACTGCTGCATGAGGCGGGATCCGATCAAGGTAGCGTAATTGGAAGATCCCTGTCCGCAGTGCGAGAAGCACCGGGGCGTCGATCTTCGTCGTTTTCCGGCCCGAGTAGGCCTCGATAAGAAAGTCGAGCTGAGCCTGAAAACGCAGGCAGCCAAACACAATCTGAGAGGCCAATCCGGCATCGCGAGTTGTGAGTGGCTCGGCTGAGGAGGCGCAAAGTGTCGGAAGCGTAGGCGCCATCGGCAACGCGTTCCAGAGTCTCGAGGGCAATCGAACGGGAGGCTGAAATTCGCGTCATCAATTTTGCGTTTTCGTGCATCAAACGAGCAGTTGACTTACTTGTTGCGCAGCAATGAATTACCGCATTTTCGCTGTTTACCTGTTTGCGCAGCCTATGTTAGTATGCTAATGGCCTCGAGAGAAGCACCACTCCCAGCGAGGCTTGGCCGCTTAACTTCCCTCACGGAGCACAACACTAATAATTAAATGAGCTTTACCGTTTTCCTCGGAAATCTCCCTACGTGGGTGACCAAGGATGATATCAGGTCCTGGCTCTCGTCGGAAAGTCTAGTCGCCGACGATATCAAGGTCATTCGCAATCCCGAAACACAAGAGTCGAAGGGTTTCGCTTTCATCGAGTCTCCCAATCAGGAAGAGATGAATTCAATCATCCGCCGATTCGATCGCGCCCCTCTCGAAGACCGCCTTCTCCGCGCTAATCCCGCACAGCCACCTAAGTCCGGCAAAGAGCGTCAGCTAAACCCGTCCGCTCCTGCCGAGCGCAATAACAGACGTCCGGTCTCCGCGGGTGCGACTTCTGCAGTAGCAAGTCAGAATCGCAAGGGCGCGACCACCAGCAACAATCGAAGAACGAGCAACCCGCAAGGGCCGTCCAAGCGCGTTTGCCGAAGAACTTGCCAAGGCGCTATAACCTCTTAAGTTCGCTGCTACCCACCTAAGCTCGCTACGATCTACGCCATTTCAAACCTCTTTTTTCCCGGACGGAGTTTCCTCTGGGCCGTCCCAAAATATCTGCAATACTTCACGGCGTCACATAGTAAATTAATCCTAGGTACCCGGTGATTCTGGCTGCGCTGGCAGCGAATCGCCGGACACTCCTTGGGAGGTGTGTACCGCTTGAGTCCGCCCGAATTGGAACAGTCTCTACCTTCGCGTCTGCTTTGTTGTGCTCATAGCGACGCTCGCAGCTTTCCTTAGGCCGTTCGGCCTTTCAACAACAACGGCTGTTTTTGCCGGATTCGGGATTGAGTCTGCTGGCCAATCTGATCGAGCTTCGCGTCCGGCGGGCTTCGCTTCCCTCTCTTCTGGGCGCCTGCTTCGGCGCAGTGCTGGGCGGCATCGCTGGTCTGTTGTGCGTAGTGCTGCGTCAACCCGTCTGCTTCGAATCCCAATAGCGCGCAGTTCCTTCGTCTTGCCGTCCCGCTGACTACAGCGTTCATCGGGATGCTGGCCGGTATTGAAAAATCGAACCTGCTGGATCTTTCAGCGCTAGCAATATTCGGCGATGGCGCGAAGGTGCGATCTGCACAAACGATTCTCGATACGAGCGTGCTGATCGATGGGCGCATTGCCGATATCGCCGAATCCGGTTTCCTCGACGGATTGCTTGTGATTCCGCAGTTCGTCTTGCACGAGTTGCAGCTTGTGGCCGACTCGGCCGATTCAGCCAAGCGCAACCGGGGTAGGCGCGGGCTGGACATCGTCCAACGATTGCAGAAAATGCCCGGAATGGAAATTCACGTCTCAAGCGCCGATTTTCCTGCCGTCCGCGAAGTTGACCTAAAGCTGATTGAACTCGCGAAGGCCGAGCACGCGAAGATCATGACGAACGATTTCAATCTGAACAAGCTCGCGCAGGTACAGGGCGTTGAGGTGCTGAATATCAACGAACTGGCAAATGCCCTCAAGCCGGTGGTCTTGCCGGGCGAGACTATGCGGGTGTTCATTCTGAAAGAGGGCAAGGAATACAACCAGGGTGTGGCGTACCTGGATGACGGCACTATGGTGGTGGTTGACAACGCGCGCCGTCTGATCTCGAAGACAGTGGATATTACCGTCACGAGCGTGCTGCAGACCACGGCCGGGAAGATGATTTTCGGCAAGTACGACGAACGAGTGCAACACGTCCCTGCCGGAACGTCACTCAGCCGCTTCCGCATCGGCAGCATCGTAACAAGCGAGTAGCGCCCTGGCTGTCATACGATTGAGTATTGTTGGCCTCTTCGCCGCCTCCACAGCAGCTATCCATCATTGTCCCGGCTTATAACGAAGAAGCGACGCTGCGTGCAGTTGTCGACAAGCTACTGCGACTGCCTGATCTACTCGAAATCATCATCGTCGATGACGCTTCAACCGACAGTACTGCCGAAATTGCGGCCATGCTGGCGCGCGAATCGCGCAAGTTCGCCTCTTGCGATTGGATGTGAATCGAGGAAATCGCGAGCGGTTATTGCCGGTATCGCGATCTACTCGCGGCGACATTGTTGTCATACAAGACGCCGATACCGAGTACGATTCCGACGAGATACCGGATTTGATCGATCCCATTCTGCGGGGTGTCGCGGATGTGGTTTACGGCTCTAGATTCCTGGTGCGCAAGGCGGCTCGAGTTCTCTATTACTACCACTATCTTGCAAACCAACTGATCACGCTCCTCTCAAATCTGCTTACAAATATCAATTTGAGCGACGTGGAAACGGGCTACAAGGCGTTTCGCGGCGACATCATACGCGCCATGATCTTGAACTCGAACGGCTTCGGGTTCGAGCTGGAGGTTACAGCGAAGCTGGCCAAGCTCGGCTGCGCTATCTATGAGGTCCCGATCAGTTATTACGGCCGCACATACCAGCAGGGCAAGAAAATCGGGGTAACTGACGCATTCGCGGCCGTGTGGTACATCATCCGCTACAACCTGTTCTGCACAATGCGGCGATCATACCGAACAGTGCCTGATCTGAGCCGTGCGCGGCGTTCGATTGCCGGCAGCGGAACATGATCCGGCTTCGCGGCTGGCCTTTGCTACTGGTTTTCGCGATCGTCAACGCTGCGCTCTACTCTTGTTTCCTGCCACTGTGGGAGGGGTTTCGATGAACCCTTCCACTACGCCTACGTCCAGAGCCTGTCCGTTCACAGCCGCTTTCCAGTTCTGGGTCATGCGACAGTCTCTGCCGAGATTCGGCAATCAATGAATGATGTTCCTCTAACGAGGATGCTCAGTACGACGCTTCCCGGAACTCTGTCTTTTGAAGAGTGGTTCAGGCTCAGTCCCGAACAAAGAGCGGAGCGGTTCGCGAGGCTCGCGAGCATTGATCCGTCGCTGCGACGTGCGCGATTCCGATCTGCAGAATTATGAGGCCCAGCAAGCGCCCTTGCTGTATATGCTTGTGGCGCCGATTGATCGCGCGTTTCCGGTGTTCGATTGCGTCTGCGCGTGCTGGTTTTGCGACTTACCGTTGCAATCGCGTCTGCATGGCTAGTCTGGTTCGGGCTGCGCCGCGTCTGCGATGTGCTGCGCATGGCGGAACCGTTTGCGCTTGGGGCGGGAGCCTGCATGTTCGGATCACAGATGCTATGGGCGACTGTGGCGCATATAGGAAACGACAGCCTCGCTGTTCCGCTCACAGTCCTGTTTCTCACGTCGCTTGCTGTATCGCTGAGGAGCAACCGCCCGAAAGACTTGCTTGATTTTAGGCGTGATCCTCGCACTCGGCCTTTTGACGAAGGCATATTTTCTGGCCGTTCGTGCCGGTGTTTTTCGCGTATGCGGGAGTGCAGCTCTTCAATCGGCGGAAGTTGCTCACAATTGTTGCAGCCTTGGTGCCTCTGGTCATCGCCGGGCCCTGGTACATGCACAATTATCGGCTGTACGGAAGCTTCACCGGCACGCAGCAAGCTGTGGCGGGTATTGGAATCGCCCAAGTCCTTTCCGCCGTAACCAAAATTCCGTGGGCGAGCAGTACGGTTGCATTTCTGCACTGGTCGTTGTGGACGGGCAATTGGTCTTTTCTGTCATTTTCAAAGGCGACGCTCAATGCGGAGCTGATGCTGGCAGGAATCGGGATTGGCTTGTACTTCGTACGTTTCCGCCGTATCACCCGCCCCGAATGGTGGTGCTTAGCCGCATGTGCCCTTTTCATTGTGGGACTTATTTATCAGACCTGCGCGACCTACGTACACACGGGCGGCGCATCTCTGTTCGCCGAACCTTGGTATTGGCAGGGAGTTATCTGCTTCTTGTGGGTGATTATGATGCGAGGGTTGGCGTACACCGCTGTTTTGGGCCGACTGGCTGCGATCGCGGCAGTTGTTCTGACGACATGGGTGACCGTGGTGACCTACGTGGCGAAGTTGTTGCCGATGTACGGAAGCGGATTCGAGCGCGCGACTATGGCGCATGTCTGGAGTTGGTGGACGGCGCATCCGACCCAGGATCTTCGAACGGTGACGTTAGCGGCCGCCGGAAGACGTTTACGCGTTATTAATCGTTCTGCTAGGAATCATCGCCGCGCAAAGCCACGACCGTTGTTGTGAAATTGCCCGAAGCAGGTGAGGAAGTGCTACTGTGCCGCGTCATGGCGCTGGGCGGCGCGCCGCTGGTCTTGCTGCCGCTCACGTTCGTCCTGTTCCCGTGCACGGCGCTCATGATCGGCTACAAGGCGGCTGTATACGTTGATCTGATCGGAATTCAGGATTGATTTCACCCGGTTGATCTGTTCTTGCTTAATCTTGACCATTTGCGGGTGATAAGAATCGCGAACTGCTTTTACCTTCGCCTTCGTGTCGTCGAGTATGTCCTGGAGCCGATCGACTTGGGCTGCGGTCAGCTTCAGCTTTGTCCGCATCTCAGACACATAGCGCTGCCGGAAATCTTCGGCATTCTTTGCGACGACAACACGCCCTTCGTACAAACGGTTGCCGAGTACACCCACGGCGGCTCCCGAACAGAATAAGAGCGCTGCGACGATGAGTGCAATCCATTGGTTCCGCTTCATACCGGCCTATTGCTCGAGTTAACGCTAGTGCGCCTGATGTTCATCCGACGGTAAAGTGGCGTCGCGAATCGATTCTGTGTAATAAGTGCGTTCCGCGCTGTGTTCCGCTACGAGCGCGTCTACGTAGCTGGGGGCCGCCAAGCGTGCGTGTGGGCCGGAAACAAAGTTCAAGACAAGAAGAAGCAGCACTAAGGCGGCCGAACCAGCCATGAGCGGCTTCGCCCATTGCTCGAAGACAAACCGGAAACTGTGACGTGCTTCGATTTTCTGCCAGAGAGCCGGCATGAAATTTGCGCTCGGATCCACGTCCGGGCAAGCCGACCGATACCTCTCGAAGAGAGTATTCAGCCCGGAATCATCGTTCGTCATCTGCACATCTCCTTAGCAATCCACACGCCATAGCAATCCGCACGCCACCTCAAAAGCTACCGTCTGCAACCGCTGCTTTGTAGGCCTTCAGCACTCGCTGTCGCGCACGAAACAGCCTTACCTTTAACGCGTTTTCGTTCACCCCGTAAACTTTCTCTAACTCTTTGAGCGAAAGCCCTTCTACTTCTTTCAATGTCAGCAACAGCCGATCTTCTTCAGATACGTGGCGAAACAGAGCGTCCATAAATTCGCGTATTTGACTTTTCTGCCTATCCTCATCTTCCTGCCGACCGCCCGCGAGCGAATCCGCCATCATGACCTGTTGTTCGCTCAGGTCCGCCATCCGCGACTCGCTGCGACGCTTTGCACGGCGCAGGTAATCGTATGACGCATTGACAGTCAAGCGATATAGCCAAGGCTCGAACACCTCCGGTGTCCTCAGTTGATCCAGCGAGTAATACAGCCGGACAAAAACCTCCTGCGCTACATCTTCGACGTCTTCTGGACGCCCAATTAACCGCGAGACGGTACCGAGAATTCTTTTTCGGTACGCGAGCACGACTTCATTAAACGCGGCGGCGTCACCCACCCGCGCCTTTTCAATCGTTTCCCGCTCGACAAGCATACCGGCTATTCACGCCGGTATTGTCTGGCCTTTTCCTGCTAGGCGCTCCGGCAACTTGTTAGGTTACAAGGCTTTGACCGAAACTCCAAGCTGGACAGCCAACACCTGCTGCCCGAGAGCCGAAATTAAGGGTATTGACGTATATTGCAATCCGTGATAAATAATTAGCAGATTGTTATATGACGGTCGCTGAGAAGCTTCGATACCTCCGGACAGTGGAAGGCCAACTGCGCGGCCTGGAGCGGGAAATGACGCAGAAGGAAGTGGTAAATGCTATCCAGACAGAGCTGAACCGCTCGCTCAGCCAACCGTATCTTTCCCAGCTCGAAGGGGGCCATCGCAAGCACCTGACGAACACGAGCCGACTGTTGCTGGCCAAGTTTTTCAAGGTACATCCGGGATACCTGGTCGATGATCCGGAGGGGTTCCAGACGGAACTGATGACCGACTTGCGCCAGCAGGAGGACAAATTGGATCTTTGGCTGATCCAGGGTGCGGAGCGTTTTCGCGCCGATGCGCTGCTCTCCGAGTCGCTTTTGAAAATGGCTCGGCATGACGATACCCGGAAATGCGTTTTGCTGCTGGGAGCAATTTTGGAGACGCCGGGGCTTGTGGAGCGCTTGGCGGACGTTTTGATTGCGAAAGAGGGAGGTCGCCATGACTTGGAGTGATATCTACCTGCTGTGCTTTAGCCGTGGGAGCGCTGTGGAGCTTGGCAACGCTTCTGCTCGGCGGTTTTCACCTAGGACATTCGGGGTCGGCCCACGTTGGCCACGGCCATATAGGGCATGCGCACGTGGGCATGGCCATGCGCAGCACGGGCCGGTGAAGTTCGGCAGGGGTTCTGCGTCTGAATCGGGCAGTATCGGCTGGCTCGGGGCGATGGCGAATCCGAGCTGCGTTGCCGTCTATCTCACCTGGTTTGGCGGGGTGGGGTATCTGCTCACCCGGCATTCGGGTTTGATCTTTTGGCTCAATCTACTGATCGCCGTTGCGCTTGGACTTTTCGGTGCTTGGATACTCGCCACTTTCCTGCGGTTTCTGCAGGCGCGTGAACAGGCCACTGGATCCGGCCGATTACGACATGATCGGCATCTTAGGGCGCGTATCGAGCACGATTCGCGCGCGGCGGCGTGGGTGAAGTGATCTATGTGCGCGATGGTGCGCGAAGGCCGCTTTATGCGCGGAGCGAGGACGGGATTGAGATCCGGCGCGACGAAGAAGTGATTGTCACGCGCTTCGAAAAAGGAATTGCGTATGTACGCACATGGGAAGCAATGACCCAGCCGACGCAGGCGGCTCGGCGCTCGGAAACATTGCAAAAGGAGAACAACGATGTCCAGTGAAGTGGTGTATATCGCGGCGGTGGTGGTACTGACACTGCTCGCATTGATGATGGCAATGGCGACGCTATACCGCAAGGCGGGGCCGCATGAGGCTCTAATCGTCTATGGGTTGCGCGGCACGCGCATCGTGAAAGGGCGCGGCACGGTGATTTTCCCAATGGTCGAAAATTTCCGGCAGCTCTCGCTTCAGTTGATGTCCTTCGACGTGGCGCCGCAGCAAGATCTGTACACAAAACAGGGTGTTGCGGTGACAGTGGAAGCGGTGGCGCAGATCAAAGTGAAAAGCGATCCGGAATCGATTCAAACCGCCGCCGAGCAGTTTCTGACGAAGACAGACCAAGCGCGTGAAGGCTTGATCCGGCTGGTAATGGAAGGCCATCTGCGCGGCATCATCGGCCAGCTTTCGGTGGAGCAGATTGTGAAGGAGCCCGAGATGGTCGGCGACCGTATGCGCGGGACATGCGCGGACGACATGAGCAAGATGGGCTTGGAAGTTGATTTCATTCACCATCAAAGAAGTTCGTGACAAGAACGAATACATCACGAACATGGGCCGTCCGGATATCGCAAGAATCAAACGCGATGCCGACGTTGCGTCTGCAGAGGCTGAGCGCGATACCGCCATCCGGCGCGCCGAAGCACTTCGGGCATCGGCAGTCGCCAAAGCGCAGGCGGACCAGGAAAGGGTGCTTGCGGAAGCGCTTTCCATGGCGGCCCAGGCGGAAGCGCAACGCGACCTGGAAATTAGAAGAGCGCAGTACGTCGAAACGATCAAGCGCCAGCAGGCACAAGCCGACAAAGCGTACGACATCCAAGCGAACATGATGCAGCAGCAGGTGGTCGCCGAGGCCGTTAAGGTGCGCCAAGTCGAAAAAGAGCAAGAGATCAAGGTGCAGGAAGCCGAGATCCTGCGGCATGAAAAGGAACTGATCGCAACGGTCCTGAAGAATGCCGAAGTGGAGCGCCGGCGGATTGAAACGCTGGCAGAAGCGTCGCGGCACAAGATGACAATTGAGGCGGAAGGCGCATCAGCGGCGACACGTCTGCAAGGTGAAGCCGATGCCGACATCATCCTGAAGAAAGGCGAAGCCGAAGCCAAAGCGATGAACGTGAAAGCCGAGGCTTACCAGCAGTGGAACCAGGCGGCCGTTGTCGACAAACTCATCACTGGCCTTCCTGAAGTGGTGCGCGCCATGGCGGCCCCGCTTGCGAACGTCGACAAGATCACCATCATCTCTACAGGCGAAAACGGCGCGACCGGCTTGCATAAGTAACTGGTGACATGACGAAGATCGCCGCACAAATACCGGCGCTATTCGAGACATTGTCGGGCATGCAGATGTCCGATTTATTGGGCAAAGTGAAGAGCATTAACGACCGCTCGTCTACCGATCAAAGCGTGAGCGGAACGAACGGAAAGCACTAAAGGAGAAGCTATGGCACTACTAGATCGAGTCACGACCCTCATCAAGGCGAACTTGAATGATCTCGTGGATAAAGCGGAAGATCCGGAGAAACTGCTGAGGCAGTTTCTTCTGGACATGCAAAACCAATTCATGCAGGTGAAGACACAAGTGGCAATTGCGATTGCCGATCAACATCTGCTTGAGAAAAAACAGCGGGAGAGCGTGGATGCGCAAAAAGATTGGCTGCGCAAAGCGGAGTTGGCTGTTGCGAAGAACGAAGAAGATCTGGCTCGCAT
This sequence comes from Terriglobia bacterium, assembly GCA_963846045.1. Lineage (GTDB taxonomy): Bacteria > Acidobacteriota > Terriglobia > Bryobacterales > Bryobacteraceae > Bog-105. The sequence goes on from CAWJUL010000003.1 coordinate 63,518, forward strand.
TGCGCTGGAGCGATCACTCACATATGAGGAGGCAGCGAAGAACTTCGCGCAGCAGATTGAGGATCAGGCTTACCAGGTGCAACTACTCCGAGACGCGCTGCACCGCCTGGAACAGAAGATGACGGAGACGAAAGCGAAGAGCGAGGTCTTGATTGCACAGCATCGACGGTCGCGTCTGGCGGTCCGTGCAGGAACAGCGAACATGAACGAGTTTGGCAGAGATGCCGAGTTCGATCGCTTGCAATCAAAGGTATCGGAAGCGGATGCGCTGGGACACGGGCACCTGATCGCAGGCGAGCCGAGCGCAGAACAACGTTTGGCGGCGCTGGAGAAATCGGACCAGGTAGATCGATTACTGGCCGATTTGAGAGCTCGCATGTGATTTGAGAGCTCGCATTGGCGACGGCAGTACAGCTTCGAAGTGAGCGGTACGATGCGAGCATGAGAGCTCTGCTGCTTTCCGAGTACAACCGGCTGGAGGTAGTCGAAGTACCCATGCCTCGTCCCGGACCGGGAGAAGTGCTGGTTCGGGTTGAGGCGTGCGGGATCTGTGGCAGCGACGTTCACGGTTACGACGGTACGTCGGGACGGCGCATTCCGCCCGTCGTGATGGGGCACGAGGCTTCAGGAACGATCGTTGCGCTGGGGCCGGAGGTAACCGGCGTCCGCGAAGGTGACCGAATCGCACCGGATTCGACCATATATTGCGGTGAATGTGAATATTGCCGCCGCGGTCAGATCAATTTGTGCGATCGAAGGGAAGTGCTTGGGGTGTCTACCGGCGATTACCGGCGCGCCGGCGCCTTCGCGCAGTTTGTCGCAGTTCCGGAGCGAATCGTCCACAGGCTACCTGAAAACCTGCCGTTCACGGAAGCTGCGATGATTGAGCCGCTTGCGGTTGCGGTGCATGCGGTCGGGCTAGCTGATATTGAGAGGGCCGAAACGGCGCTGGTGGTGGGCGCCGGAATGATCGGACTACTAACCCTGCAAGCGCTAAAGGTGGCCGGGTGCAGCACCATCTATGTGGTGGATATCGACGATGCGCGCCTCGAAGCTTGCCCGCGATTTTGGTGCGGCGGAGACCATCAATGCGAAAGCGGCGGACGCCGTGGCCGAAATGCAGCGGCTAACAAACGCACAAGGCGTGGATGTCGCGCTGGAGGCGGTTGGCAGTACACCGACTGTTAAGACGGCGATCGAAAGTGTCAGGAAGGGCGGAACGGTTGTGCTGATCGGCAATCTTGCGCCCACGGTCGAGATTCCGCTGCAAGTAGTCGTGACCCGGCAGATACGGCTGCAAGGGTCGGCTGCTTCGGCGGGCGAATATCCGCGCTGCATCGAGATGCTTTCGCGCGGCCAGATCGATTTGAAACCGCTGATAAGCGTTGTTGCCCCGCTCGAGGAAGGAGCGCAGTGGTTTGAGCGATTGCACTCGCGCGAGGCAAATCTGATGAAGGTAATTCTCAGGCCGGCGGCGGCGTGATCGGACTTACAAGGTCTATATTTCTGAATCGCGTTCTTCGTTTGAGAGCTGTTTCGGTCCTGGCGCCTCAATGCCCATGGCGCGCTGTCTTCTCCGTGTGGCGGCGCTCTCGACCAACAAACGAACTGGGGTGGGGATTTTCGTCAGGAACGCCGTGATCAGACGGTAACGCCATCCGGGTATGACAAAGAGTTTGCGCCGGCGCAGCCCTTCAATGGACGCGTCGACTACCTCATCGGCACTTAGCCAGTATTTGGACCCTGCCAGTTGACGGCGGTCGACGGATAGCTTGTCGTGGAATTCCGAGTACGTGAAACCTGGGCAGAGAGCCTGCACGATAACGTTCGAACCCACTGCGCGCAATTCCAGGTAGAGCCCTTCGGTGAACGAGGTCATCCAGCTCTTTGTGGCGCCGTAGCTGACGCTGCCGGCATTCCGAACAAATGCCGACACGGAAGCGACGTTGACGATGCCGCCGGCGTCGCGCGGCACCATATTGCGGAGCGCGGCGTGCGTCAATCTCACAACCGCCATGACGTGCAGCTTGTGCATCTTTTCTTGGACGCGGAGGGGAGATTGCCAGAAAAGGCCTTTGGCGCCAAATCCGGCATTATTGATTAGCAAGACCAGTGCGGGATGCGTAGCGATTCGCTCCGCGACACGTTCCAGGTCTTCTTCTTTGACCAGATCGGCCTCGATCACGTCGGATGATGTTCCGTACTGCGCTTGCAGTTCATCTGCAAGCTGCTGAAGCTTGTCCCTGCGGCGGGCGATCAAAATCAGGTCATGTTCAGCCGCAAGTTTGCGTGCGAACGTTGCGCCGATGCCGCTGGATGCACCGGTGATAGCGACTACAGTTCTGGGCAAAGATCGATTTCCCCTTCACCGATAGACGGCTTGACATGCGCGACGGTGACAACGGGGGTGCGACCTAAGAACTGGCGACCGGTGTTCGGATGCGCCTGCAGGCACTATAAACGCCATCCACCAGGTCGAGAAAAACCCGGCGTGCCGAGCCATCTAGCGCAATGGCGCAACTGCGGATCGGTTCAAAGCCGCCCATGGAGGGACAGATTTGATAGACGCGGCCTTTCGCCAGTTTGCCGTTAGTCACCTCCCGTTGCAGTCTTTTCTCCGCCTCGTCAGCCGAGTCCGTATAGAAGGACATGTCGACGTTCACGGGCTCGACGATGGTTCCGGCCGTCGTTTTGCCCTCGTGCTGCTCGTCTCGAGAAACACGGATCATGTAGCGGCGCATAGCGGAACGGTGATGCCTATGACACTTATCGGAGGTACAGGTCCTAAGCGAGAGCTGTTGACGCACTGAGAAAAGTTTGGTTCAACTTCCCTGAATGCACAGTCGGCCTTTTCTTCATCTATGATTCGATACCCTGTCACTAGCGTTGGGGTAAGCGCATATGTCAACCATTACTGAAGCGCCCAAGGCGGCTACAGATTTTACTTCGCCCATTACCGAGGCGCAACTGAACCAAGTTGTTCAGGAGGAATTGCAGCGCATTCCGTTTGTCGACGTACACACGCACCTTTTCATGCCTTCACTCGGGCGGCTAGGTCTGTGGGGAATCGATGAACTGCTCACGTACCACTATCTGGAAGCGGAGTTGTTCCGTTTTTCGCCCGTAACTCCCGCCGAGTACTGGGCGATGAATAAGGAGCAGCAGGCCGACCTGATTTGGCGAACGCTGTTTGTGGAGAACGCACCAGTTTCTGAATCTACGCGCGGAGTCATTTCGGTTCTTTCCTCGCTTGGTCTCGATACCGATGCGGCGAATTTGAAGCAAGCGCGGGAGTATTTTCGTTCGCAGCAAGTTGAGCCGCACATTCGGCACGTGTTCGAATTGGCGGGCATTAGCGACGTTGTGATGACGAACGATCCGCTCGATCCGGAAGAGGCGCCGCTCTGGCAGAAAGGCGCCCAGCCAGACCGGCAATTTCATGCCGTGCTGCGGCTTGATCGCATTCTCAATAAATGGAGCCAGCACTGGCAGGTTTTGGCCGGCCAGGGTTATCGCGTGCAAGAAGATCTTGGCGCGGGCACGGTCTCTGAAGTGCGGCGGTTCCTGAGCGACTGGCACGCGCGCATGAAACCCGTGTACATGGCGTGTTCGCTGCCGGACGCCTTTCGGTATCCGGAAGAGAGCGCCCGAGCAAAATTGCTGAAAGAAGCGGTTATCCCGTCTTGCCGCGAGTTCAACATTCCGCTCTCACTGATGATCGGCGTCCGCTACCAGGTGAACCCCGCGATCAAGCTGGCCGGCGATGCGGTTGGCATTGCGGATTTACGCGCAGTGGAAAGAATTTGCGTTGAATTTCCGGATAACCGTTTTTTGATCAGCGTTCTGAGCCGCGAGAACCAGCATGAGCTTTGCGTCTACGCGAGGAAGTTTCGCAACTTGCTTCCGTTCGGCTGCTGGTGGTTCTTGAACCAGCCATCCATTGTTGAAGAAATAACTCGCGAGCGCATTGAGATGCTTGGGTTCAGTTTCATTCCGCAACATTCGGACGCACGTGTGTTGGAGCAGGTCATCTACAAGTGGAAGAACACACGGCGGACGATGACGCCGATTCTGGCGAACGCGTACAAGCTGCTTGTCGAGGACGGGCGCCCAGTGGCCGGCGAAGAAATTCGAAAGGGCATCAATCGGCTGTTCCGGACGAATTTTGAGCGCTGGGTCGACCCTAGAGGCGGACATGAGCGCCACAGCGCCGCCTAATCAACAAGTCAGTCGCGAAACACGCACCATCCGCAACTTCAGATGGTACATCTGCGGACTCCTGCTCTATGCCACAACGGTCAACTATATGGACCGCGCGGTGCTCGGCATACTAGAGCCGACGATCGCGAAAGACCTGCATTGGAGCGATACCGAGTACGGCACTATCAGTGCCGTGTTCCAACTTGGATACGCGATCATGATGCCGCTTGCAGGGAGGCTGATCGATTGGATCGGGCTGCGCATCGGTTATGCAGCTTCGACGCTGCTGTGGAGTATCTCGTCGCTGGCCCACTCGCTTGCGAACAGCGGCGTGCAGTTTGCGATTGCGCGCCTGGGACTCGGGCTTGGGGAGGCGGCGAATTTTCCCGCTTGCATCAAGGCGGTTGCCGACTGGTTTCCGAGACAAGAAAGGGCTTTCGCCACGGGCATCTTCAACGGCGGCTCGAATTTGGGTGCGCTACTCGCTCCGCTGCTTGTTCCCGTCATATACGCACGGTTCGGGTGGAGAGCCGCGTTCCTATTTACCGGATCGCTGAGCTTCACCTTTGTGATTCTGTGGACACTGGTTTATCGCGAACCGGAAAAGCATCGGCGGCTTTCCGCTTCAGAACTAGCGTTGATTCGCTCCGATCAAGAAGGCACCTCGACAGACACGGTGTCTTACCGCGAGGTCCTGCATGACCGGGCAGCCTGGGCGTTCCTGGTTGGGAAATTCTTAACTGATCCGGTGTGGTGGTTCTACTTGTTTTGGCTGCCGAGCTTCCTGCATCGTGCTTATCACATCGACCTTGCACATATCGGCGTGCCGCTGGTTGTTGTTTACGCGGCTTCGGGGGTAGGATCTGTTGCCGGCGGCTGGCTGTCCTCTTCGCTGATTGAAACGAGGCACATCGGTGCGCAAAGCGCGCGCAAATCGCAATGCTGGTTTGCGCAATTGCAGTCGCCGCCGTCATCTTCGTGCCCGAGGTAGCCGGTCGCCTCTGGTTTACTGTCGGGCTTATTAGCTTGGCAACTGCCGCGCATCAAGGTTGGTCGGCGAATCTGTATACGATTGTATCGGACAATTTTCCCGCGCGGCCGTCGGATCGGTAGTTGGGCTGGGTGGGCTAGGTGGTGCAATCGGCGGCATGCTGGTGCAGCCTGCGGTCGGCAAGTGGCTCGACTATTCGCACGGCGCTTATGCGCCGATTTTTGTCATCTGCGGCAGCACTTATCTGATTGCGCTATTCATCATGCATCTGCTGTTGCCGACGCGCCCGCAAGTGCGAAGTGCACAAGCGGGTTCTGACTTCTCTACTGATTTACGCCCGAGGCAAGGAATCCGCCATCGACTGCAATGCACTGGCCCGTGATGAAGCTTGCGCCAGTCGGAGGAAAGAAAGATTGCGGTACCTACCAGTTCAGGTATATTTCCGAAACGCTTCATGGGCGTCCGCAGCAACAGTTCGCGGCCACGTTCCGTTCCGTCCAGGAAGGCTGCATTCAGGTCGGTGCGGAAGACGCCCGGCGCAATAGCATTCACCAGGATGCCTTTCGGCGCCCACTCGACGGCGAGACTGCGCGTCAAGCCCAAGAACCCCTGCTTTGGACGCCGCATAGGCCGTGACTTCGAGAAAGCTCACAAAGGAGGTCAGGGAGGCAATGTTGACGACACGTCCGTGCCCACTTGCCAGAAGGGGTTCGTAGAAGCTCTGACAGGAACGCAGTGTTCCGGTCAGGTTTACGTCAATCACGTTATCCCATTCCGGCTCCGTGATGTCTACGGTCGGTTTACGGAAGGTTTGTCCCGCGGAGTTAACAAGGATATCGACTCGGCCAAACTCGGCGAGGACACTATCGCGAAACGCGTCGATGGACTGCCGGTTTGCGGCATCTACTGTGTGACGCAGACTCTTGCGACCGATCTTCTCGATCTCGGCTGCGACTTCGTGGACTTTTTCTTCCCGGCGTCCGCTGGCTACAACGTCCGCGCCAGCTTCTGCGAGTCCGCGTGCAATGGCGCGGCCGATTCCTGATGTTCCGCCCATTACCACGGCGACCCGGCCCGTCAGGTCGAAAAGATTCGTTGGCATTCATTACGCTCCCAAAAACAGCGGCTTGATGTGACGATCAAAAAGGTTCGTGGTGACGTTTTTCGCCACCGTATCCTCCATCTGTTCTAACAGCCTGAGATAACGGTCACCCAACTTGGCGGCCACCTTGAATCCAACATGCAGCAACTGCCGAATGCTGCTGTTATATTGGGCGCATTTATCGTTGTGCCGGATAGCTGAAACGAACTGTTCGGATGACCAACGATTTACTTCTTGCGGGGAGGGCAGCTTCGCGGAATCGATGTCTATCACAGCCGCATATGGCGCGCACAGTTCTTCGCGATGCGAGTAAGCTTGCGAATAGATCTCCTTCGCAAGCTCAAGCCCAGGGCCGCCGGCTTCGGCAAGGCCGATCAGCTCTTCGAGCCAAGTGGTACCCGCGGTTTTCAAATGAACACCGGCATCGAACTTCTCGATTGCAGCGCGAATGGGCTTGTAGATGGAGAACTTGTCGCTTCCCGAATGCACGCTCAGCTTCAAATTGTCAGGTAGGCCGTACTTCCCGATCGCGTAGGAGATAACTGCCATGTCGTCCGAGAACTCCTGTGCGAATTTGCTGAGATCGCCGACGTAGTCCACACCCTTGTTGAACCGGCCCGTAAATTTTGGCGCGATTGTCTGTATCGGGATGCCTTCGTCCGCGATTGCAGCCAAGATTATCAGCAACTCCGCCGGGATTTGAGGCGAATCGGTCTCATCCATTGAGATCTCCGCAACGAAGTTGTCGTCGCCTTTCGAGTTCTCGATGTGGCGGTAAATTCGGCCAGCCTCCTGAACCGCAGCCAGGAATTTATTTGCCACCTGGATGATGAACTCGCGCTCGATTCTTAACGAGCGTTTCGAGCGCCGGAATGCTAAGTTCTCCGATTAGGTCCGCATGTTTGTCTGCAAACGACCGTACGGAAGATTGCTCTGCAGGCTTTCCGATCAGGTCTGCAACGTCGATGGTGAAGAAGTCGCAGGGCTGCATGAAACGATCAACAGTGTTCAGGTTGATGTGATCCGCATCAACGAAATAAGGCTTAGCCCATCGCAAAGCGGTAACGGCTTGGTCGGCGGCAGCGCGTGTGGTGCTCGGGTCTGAACCAATGATGGTGTGTTCGCGATTCGACTTATTCCAGACCGGAACCACTTCAACGCCATGCTGGGCGGCGAGTATGCAGGCCTGCAACTGCGCTTTGGCCTGACGAGCGAAGCGGTCACCGACGCCAATTGAATATTTCGGCAAGACGAGCGGCATCAGGCGGCGTAACGGCTTAGGATTCGGGGCAGGTTTTGGGAGAAGGCCGATCGCGCAATCACAGTGTCACAGCCCTTCTCCTGCGCAGCATGCTTCAGATCTGCCTGGACATGTGATACGTACCCCAACAGGCATACTTTGCTGCTGTTGTGATCGGCTTTAAGTTTTTCAATTGTCTCAAGCGGAGCAGCCTCGGCATAATTCAGGTCAAGGATGATTACTGCGGGATTCTCCTTTGCCTGATCGAGCGCGTGCTGCTGAGATTTAACGAATACTGTCTCCAAACCCGCCCGCTTCGCCGCCTCCTGGATCTTAACCGTGAACATGAGGTCATTCAGAACGGCGACAATCTTTCTGTTGTTGGTCATGCAGCTCTCAGTCCAATTCTCCACTATCGACTTCTCGTTGTCACGTTTGCGTCGCCGTATCATCATTAGTGTTTATGAGCGTTCTCGTTCAGGCCGCACCCGAAGTGAACCCCTTGCAGGATCCGCTGCGCTTCGAAAGGAGAGTTCCGCCCTGTGCCATTGTCATCTTCGGCGCCAGCGGCGACCTATCGAAACGCAAGTTACTGCCTTCGCTGTACCGGCTGTTCTACGAGCGCCGCATCTCGCCCAACTTTGCCGTTATGGGCAGCTCGCGTACGCCTATGTCGGACGATCAATTCCGGGAAAGGATGAAGGAGTCCGTATCGAAGTTCCTGGAGGATGCTCCGTTCGATGAGGACGTCTGGCGGTCTTTCGCGCAATGCCTCTTCTATGTTGCCGGTGACCTGAACACTCCGAGTTCCTACGACGACATACGCAACAAACTGGATGAAGTGGAGAAATCGCATCAGACGGCCGGGAACGTCCTGTTCTATCTTTCAACACAGCCGAGTCATTACGCTGAGGCGATTCTGGAACTCGGCGCGCATCAGCTCAACAAAGGCAATGGTTGGCGACGCGTCATTATCGAAAAGCCGTTCGGGCACGATCTTTCCAGTGCGCGCAAGCTGAACGAGGAAATTCATAAGGTCTTCGACGAATCCGCCATCTATCGGATTGACCATTACCTGGGTAAAGAAACTGTACAAAACATCTTGGCGTTTCGCTTCGGAAATGGGATCTTCGAGCCGCTTTGGAACCGCCGTTATGTAGACAATATCCAGATCACGGCGGCTGAATCGATTGGGGTGGAGGGCCGAGGCGGCTATTACCAGGAAGCGGGGGCGCTCAGAGACATGATTCAGAATCACCTGAGCCAAGTGATGGCGACGGTCATGATGGAGCCGCCCACAATATTCGATGCGACAAATGTTCGCGACGAGCGCGCCAAACTGCTTCGTGCTGTGCGCATTATGAAGCACGAGGACGTGCCGCAATACGCTGTGGCGGGACAGTATGGCCCCGCGCTTGTCGGTGGCCAACAGGTGGCTGGTTTCCGGCAGGAGCCAAGCGTCAATCCTGACGCGCAGACCGATACGTATGCCGCAGTCACGTTCTTTATCGATAATTGGCGCTGGGCGGGGACGCCGGTCTACATCAGAACCGGGAAGCGGATGCCCAAGCGTGTGACCGACATTGCGATTCAATTCAAGGCCCCGCCACTTGGGCTCTTTCAGCAGGAGACAAAAACAGGGCTTCGAGAGGTTCGCCCGAACCTTTTGGTGCTGCGAATCCAACCCGAGGAGGGGATTTCCCTCCGATTTTTATCGAAGAGCCCGGGCAGCGGTATGCGCGTGCGGCCGGTCTCGATGGACTTCAATTACGGGTCGAGTTTCGGCGAGCGATCTCCAACGGCTTACGAGACGTTGTTGCTCGATGCCATGATCGGCGACCCCACTCTTTACACGAGGCAGGATATGGTGGACGCAAGCTGGCAGATCGTCCAGCCCATTCTTGAGGTTTGGGGTAACAGCAAGTTCTACTTCCCGAACTATGCCGCTGGATCGTGGGGGCCAAAAGCGTCCGACGACATGCTGGCGCAAAACGGTCATCACTGGAGGATTCCATGAGTTCTGCGACAATTTTTCCTGCGCAGCCTGAGCAGATTCTGAAGGGCCTGGGTAAGCTGTGGACTTCGCTCGGGCAGGAGGAGAAGCAACTCGGCAAACCGACGGTGCTGCGCGCCTGCGCCATGACTCTAATCGTTGCAACAGACGAGTCAGACGGTGGTTTTTCAGCATCGCAAACGATTGCGGAGCTGATGCGCGAACATCCAAGCCGCGGGATTGTTCTGACGGTTTCCCAAACGGCAGAACGCGACTTGGAAGCGCGGGTGCTCGCACAATGCTGGAAACCTTTCGGTAAAGCGCAGCAGATCTGTTGTGAACAGATCGAGATCGTCGCGCGTCCGGAAAGCTGGCCCAATGTCGGGCCGACTCTGGTTGGGCTCACTGCGGCCGATCTGCCCGTCATCTTCTGGTGCCGCCACGCAAGCGCTCTCAGTCGGGATGCGAGCGCCGATGAGAAGGCCGGTTTGCAAGCGATCATCGATTTGTCAACCAAGGTGGTGGTAGACACCCACGGGCTCGCGGCAGAGGCAGCATTGGGCATCGTTGCAGATCTGGCTGCAAGAGGCCGAACGGTGGCGGATCTCGAGTGGACACGGCTTACGCGCTGGCGCGAACCAATCGCCCAAATTTTCGACAACCCGTCGCGGGACAATCCATACTCCCGTTTCCACAACATAGAGATTGCGCATACCGGCGACAAGCTGGAATCAGAAGCGCTGTACGCGGCCGCTTGGTTTTCGGCGCCGTATAGGGCGCAGGTGTCCTTTGTGCGGGAGGAGGGATTCGGTCCGGGGCTTCACCGCGTTACGTTGCGCGCCGATTCCGAAGAGATTGTGTTTGAAAGAACCGGCATCGATTGCATGAGCTTGCACAGCACGAATGGGCGGCAGCGCAGCTATAGCTTTGAAGAGCCTTCGGACCAAACGCTGATGACCGAAGAGCTTGCGATTGTTGGTCACGACCCTGCTTATGAAGCTGCGATTGCAAGAGCGAAGGAACTGTTGAATGAGCGGCGATAGCCCGCACCTGAGGACCTATGCGTCGCCGGAAGAAGCCGCTGACTCCTGCGGCGAATACATATTAGATGCGCTTGCGAATGATCTGAGATCACAGGCGCGCGCAACGCTGGCTATCTCAGGGGGCAATACTCCGAAGCTGCTGTTCGCGAGGATGGCCGCCGCAAAATTCGATTGGTCGCGCGTACACATCTTCTGGGTCGATGAACGGTGCGTGCCGCCAACCGATTCACAAAGCAACTACCGATTAGCGAATGAAACGCTGCTGACTGCCTGCGAAGATATCTGAAGCAAACGTGCATCGCATTCACGGCGAAGTTGCGCCTGACGCAGCGGCGGAGCGATACGTCGAGGACATCAAGCAATTTTTTGTTCTAGGGGAAGATATGCTTCCCATCTTTGACGTGCTTCATCGTGGGATGGGCAGCGAAGGTCACACGGCCAGTCTCTTCCCCGGCGAGCCATTGATTGAAAATACAACCGGCATTGCGGCGCATGTTTGGGTCGAAAAGGTCAAAATGGATCGTGTTACGCTTCTTCCGGGCGTCTTGCGGGCAGCGAAACGAACTGTTCTGCAGAGTTGCCGGCGCCGACAAAGCTCCCGCCATTCGTGAAGTGTTGACCGGAGCGGAGAATCCCATGCTTTATCCCTGCCAAATAGCCAGCCGCGATTCACACGCCACTTGGTTTCTTGACGACGCTGCTGCTGCCCAGCTTTGAGTGAAGCTTCGGTTTGCTATATGCTTCTTTTTTGTCCTGATGGGCTGCGAAGCTCCTGAGCACTCTGCCTTTGGCGCAGAAAGAGGCCCCGAATGACCGACCGCGCAGTCACCTTACAATCGGTTGATATTTGCGGGCGATGTCATGTTCTCGCGGGCCGTGCGCCGTGCTATTTTCGCCGCAAAAGATCCGGCGATGCCGTTTCGCAAAATTGCGCCCCTGCTTGCTGCTTCCGATATCACTTTCGTAAATCTCGAGTCGCCGTTTTCGGACAAGGGACGGTACTACGAAACTGGACTTGTCTTTCATGCTCCGCCGGAAACAGTAGCGGGATTGAAGTTGGCCGGCGTTTCGGTCGCGTCAACAGCCAACAACCACGCGCGTGATTGTGGACCTCACGGGGTGGAGTACACCTTCTGTTGGTTGCGATCGAACGGAATCGAGCCTGTCGGAAGCAGCGAATCGGAAGCGGCAACACACGAGAGGCGTCGTACTGTCACGGCACGGTGTCCGTTTCGGGTTTCTCGGTTACACGTTCGATCAGTCGAACGGGAATTGGCGCGATATGGACCCTAGAATTGCGATGGCCGACCCAATCGCGTCTGCAGCGACGTCATGTCACTACGTCAGCGTTCCGACGTGGTGATCGTCTCAATGCACAATGGCGTTGAATACATGCCGAAGCCATCGGTGCGCAGATCACGTTCGCACATAGAGCCATCGATTGCGGTGCGACGCTTGGTGATCGGACATCATCCGCATGTCGTTGAGCCGAGCGAAAATTACAAGACGGGACGAATCTACTATTCGCTGGGAAATTTCGTTTTTGATCAATACCAGCGCGAGGCCACCCAGCATGGCGAGGTGGTCCAGGTTTCTTTCCTTGGACGCGACATCCTCGCCACGCACGTAATGAAAGTAAGAATCACACCAAGCGGACCCGAACTGGAGTGAGCGGCTTCAGCCGCCGGATGGAAGCTCCACGTGACCGCCGAATTTCGAACGCATAGCCGAAAGAACCTTCTCTGCGAACGTGTGCTCCTTGCGGGAACGGAAACGGGTAAATAACGCGGACGCCAAGACTTCTACCGGAACAGCCTCTTCCACAGCTGCATTGATCGTCCAGCGGCCTTCGCCGGAGTCTTGAACGATGCCGGTGAAATTGGATAGCGATGGGTTTTCAGCTAGAGCCATTGACGTCAAATCAAGCAGCCACGATCCGATGACGCTGCCTCGACGCCACAGTTCGGCGATTTCGGCCACATTCAGATCGAATCTCTCGTTTTCCGGCAGGTCTTCGGAATTCTTATGCACCATCAGGTCGAACCCTTCGGCATAAGCCTGCATTACGCCATATTCGATGCCGTTATGCACCATCTTGACGAAATGACCTGATCCGGGCGGCCCGGTGCGCATGTAGCCGTTCTCGGCAGTGCCGCCCAGCTTGTCGAAGCCGGGCGTTCTTTCAATGTTTCCCAGCCCGGGCGCCAGCGTCTTGAAAAATGGGTTCAAGCTGCTTGAACGGTTCAGGATCGGCCCCGATCATAAGGCAGTAGCCGCGCTCCACCCCCCAAACACCCCCGCTAGTGCCGGCATCCATGTAGTGGATACCCCGAGTTTTCAATTCGGCAGCTCGACGGATGTCATCCTTATAGAAACTATTCCCGCCGTCAATGATCGTGTCACCCGGTTCCATGGCGGTGGCCAGCGACATTACAGTCGATTCCGTTGCCTTGCCGGAGGGCACCATGATCCAGACTGCGCGCGGCTTCGGTAGCTTGTGGACCAGATCCTCTAATGAGCCGGCGCCTCCCGCGCCTTCGCCGACCAGCTTCTTCACGCTATCCGCGTTCAAATCGAAGACTGTGCACTTATGGCCGCCATTTTGTAACCGGCGGACCATGTTTGCGCCCATTCGCCCTAGACCTACCAGGCCAAGTTGCATCCATCACCTCTCGCTAAGCTAAGTATTTACCTGCGTGCTGGTATCAGCTTTCAATCTACAGATTATGAGACAGCGTGGTGCGCTGCGAGTTTCAGTTATAGCTGGGTTTCTGATTGCTCTAGCGCTCTTCGGACAAAGCTGCAATCGCGCGCATCGAACAAGCATTGCCGTTATTCCCAAGGCGAGCGCCGATATCTTCTGGCAAAGTGTTCATGCGGGTGCAGCCAAGGGCGCGCAGGAGACCCATGTAAGGCTGCTATGGGACGGCCCCCCAAACGAAACCGACATCGCCGGCGAGATGCAGATTATGGAGACGATGATCAATCGCCAGGTAGACGCTATTGCGGTTGCGCCCTCAGACCGTTCGGCCTTCAAAATTGTCTTGAATCGAGCGGCAAGAGCGCACATACCGGTCGTCATCTACGATTCCGGCATCGACGGAGGAAATTATGTGACGTTCGTTGCGACAAACAACTACCAGGGCGGGGAAATAGGTGCAGATCGGATTGGGAAGATCCTGGGCGGAAAGGGCCATGTTGTAGTTATCAAGACTACGCCAGGCGGAGCATCTACAACGGCTCGCGAGGACGGCTTTCGCCATGAAATACAGAAGAAGTTCCCGAACATCGAAATTGTGGATGAGCGGTTCGGAATGGCCAGTATTGCCCAGTCGCTCACAGTGGCGGAGAACATGCTGACAGCTCATCCTAATCTCGACGGCATCTTCTGTTCCAATGAGTCCGGCACCACGGGCGCGGCACAGGCGGTTCGCGAACGCGGGTCCAAGGTGAAGATCGTAGGTTTTGATTCGAGTCCTACGCTGATAGATCAGCTCAAGTCGGGCACCGTGGATTCGCTTGTTATCCAGAATCCTTTCAAAATGGGCGAAACTGCTATCTCCGAAGCGGCGAAAGCGGCGCGCGGGGAAGATACGCCGAAGCAGATCTTACTCCCGCCGCGGATTGTTACTGCTGCCGATTTGAGTGACCCGCTTGTGCAGGAACAGATACGTCCTGACTTACAGAAATACCTGGGGTCTGGGACGTGATACGGTAATATGCTACTAATCCGTCGCCAGCCGATGGCGTTGCCTGCGTACTCGCGAACGTAATCGTTTGGCCCGAAAGCGTGTAGTCGACGCCCTGTTCCAAAAGCGCCCCGTTCTTGAACAGTTTAACGCTCGCCGTGGGATTCGGGGTATTTGCCAACGAGAAGGTGAGATTCGTGCCGTCGATGGAGCCGGATGGCGACTCGCCATCAACGAAGGTAGCAGCCGGTCCGGTTCCCGAAATCCGATAATACGCCACTAACTCGTCAGCACTCTGTGGCGCCTCGCTGCTTGCGAACGTAATAGTCGAGCCCGACATTGTGAAGTCTGTGCCGTTCATTTGCAGAACACCGTTTCGGTAGAGTGTCACGTCTGTCGAGATAGCGGGCGTGTTCGCCAATGTAAAGACCGTGTTCGTGCCGTTCAATGTGCCTCCGGGAATTTCCCCGTCCACGAAGTTTGCATTCGTGGAACCTGAGGTAATCGATCCGACCTGGTTACTAAGACTCGTCACGGTATTGCTCAGTCCAGCGATTAACGCGTTGAGTCCTTGCGCCAGATTATTGAAATCGAGCAGCGACGAATTGATTGCATCCAGATCGGAGGGCAATCCGATCACTTGGTTGATTTGTACCTGACCGCTGATTGTACCTCCATTTCCAGAACCACCCGAACTGCCCGATCCAGTGCCGGTGCTCGTTACGCGCACCTGGTTCAGTGTCAATGGAGTAGCGCTGGGCGGTACTGCCCAAGTTTCCGTCCATGTAGTCAGCCCGTCGCTGCTGTTATAGACAGCCTGATAATATGCGACCGGAGTGATGTTTGTAGACGGCGCAAGCAGCACGGACAAAACTCCGTTTGCGATCTTCACCGTCGTATTGAACGGAGCGGTACCGGATGTGCTTGCCGTTCCTGTCCAGGTGATCACAACCATTCCGTTGAAGGGACTGCCTGAAGGGGTTGTAACTGTATCTTGAATCTGAGAGAGCGTGCTAGTTTGCGCAAGCGCGGAAACTGCCACGAGTACCGAAAGGATTGCCTGTCTGATGAATGTTCGCCGGGGTTGCAGCATTTAGCCTCACATTTGTCCGGCTTCCTGCCGGGCGACTTCAGTGAAGCACGTCATCGGCATCCATCAAGTCATTGGGCTTGGGCAGGCAGCCCGTCAGATTCGGGTCTAAAGCGCTGAAAGCGTGAAACTTAGGAAATTCACACGAAAAAAGCAGAAAGTTGTGACCGCACTTTGCGCGCTGTCAAACCATGGTTTGCGCCTGAATGACATCCGTGCCGATAAACGGCTGCAGGGCTGCCGGAATGCGAACACTCCCGTCGCTCTCCTGAAAATTCTCGAGAATCGCAACCCAGGTTCGCCCCACGGCCAATCCACTGCCGTTTAGCGTGTGAACGAATTCCGCTTTTGTCGTTCCACTACGATGTCGAATTTGCGCTCGACGGGCCTGGAAAGCCTCGAAATTTGAGCATGACGAGATCTCCTTGAATCCGTTCTGTCCCGGCAGCCACACCTCAATATCGAACGTCTTGGCTGAACTGAAACCCGTGTCGCCCGTGCTCAGTACAACCCGCCTATATGGGAGCTCCAGCTTTTCTAGAATTCGCTCCGCGTCCCTGGTCAGCTTCTCGTGCTGTTCATAGCTATTCTCGGGGCGAGCGAACTTCACCAGTTCCACTTTCTGGAATTGATGCTGACGAATGATGCCCCGCACATCTCTTCCGTACGAACCAGCCTCGCTCCGGAAGCATGGTGTGTAGGCACAGAGCGAAATCGGTAGCTTCTCTGTACTGAGCACCTCGTCCCGGAACAGATTAGTAACCGGCACCTCCGCGGTCGGGATGAGCCAGAGGTCGGTTTCCTTGATTTGGAATAGGTCCTGTTCGAACTTCGGCAGTTGTCCGGTTCCGAACAAGCTGTTGGAATTCACCAGGAAAGGTGGAAGGACTTCCCGATACCCGTGCTCGCGCGTATGCACGTCCAGCATGAAGTTGATGAGCGCCCGTTCTAATCTTGCGCCCATTCCCCAATAGACCGCAAAACGAGCGCCGGTCACCTTGGCTGCGCGCTCCGTATCTAAGATCCCGAGTTCGGGCCCAAGCTCCCAATGCGGCTTCGGGGTGAAAGAAAACTCTCGCGGCGTTCCCCATCGGCGTACTTCCTGGTTCGCTTCCTCATCTTTCCCCACCGGCACGCTCTCATGCGCCACGTTAGGAACACGGGAAAGGAAGTAATGGAAGTCAGCATCAAGCTGCTCCACGCGACGGTCCAACTCAGCGATGCGTTCTCCCATTGCGCGCACCGTTTGCTGTCGCTCCGCTGTATCCACGCCCTGCTTCCGCAGCCCGCCGATTTCCGCAGTTGCCCGATTGCGTTCGGACTTCAGTTGCTCGGCTTCCGTGACACACTGCCGCCGCTTGTTGTCCAACTCACGGAACGCATTTACATCCAGCGAATAGTTGCGCGCCGCAAGACGGTCTCGAGTCAGATCGAGGTTGTTGCGAAAGAACTGTAGATCGTGCATGCTTGGGCGCCCGTTGGCTAGCGCCGATCGAGCGGCACCCATTCTTGTCCGTCTGGAAGTCCCGTATAGTCGGCGCGAGGGCGAATCAGGCGATTGTTTCTGTACTGCTCGAGAATGTGGGCCGTCCACCCGGACATGCGGCTCACGGCGAAGATCGGTGTGAATAAATCGACCGGAATGCCAAGGGAATAATAAGTCGATGCAGAATAGAAATCGACGTTTGCGTTCAGCCCTTTCATGTCGTGAACGGTTCTCTCCACGCGGGACGATTTCTCGAAGAGTTCGCCGTGGCCAGTGCGCTTACCTAACTCTTCACTCATCTTTTTCAGGTGTATCGCACGCGGGTCGAGAACTTTGTAGACGCGATGGCCAAAGCCGGAGATCTTCTTTTTGTCGTTGAGGTCGTTTGTTACCTTTTCAACCGCGTCCTCGGGCGACTTAGTCGCGAGAAGCATCTTAATAACATCCTCATTGGCTCCGCCGTGCAAGGGTCCTTTCAGCGCTCCAATCGCCGACGTAACGGCTGAGTAAATATCGGACAGCGTGGCTGCGGTCACGCGCGCAGCGAAGGTGGAAGCGTTCAACTCATGATCAGCGTGAAGAATCAATGCGACGTCAAACACGCGTTCCATCACGTCGTCCGGCTTTTTGCCTGTCAACGTATAGAGAAAGTTCGCAGCGTAACCAAGGTGAACGTTGCCGCTAATAGTTTGCCGGCCGTTGCGAAAGTTGTCGAAACTGGTCACGATAGTCGCGACTCGAGACATCAGCTTGGTCGCCTTTTGCTGGCTGGCCTCGATGGAGTTGTCGCGCGCAGTCTCGTCATAAAGGCTCAACATGGAAATAGCCGTGCGAAGCACATCCATAGGCGGTGCTCCCTTAGGCACGCCTTTCAGGAAAGAGATTACTTCCTGGGGTAATTCCCGTTCTGCAACAAGGGACGACCTCAAGCTGTGCAGTTCATCGGATTTCGGCAGGCGGCCATGCCAAAGCAGGTAAATTACCTCTTCGAATGTCGCGTTTTCGGCTAACGTGTTGACGTTGTAGCCGTAATAGCTCAATATGCCCCGGTCGCCGTCGATGTAGCAGATCTTAGACGAAGTCGCGACTACGCCCTCAAGACCCGCGCCTGCACTAGCCATTGGAATCTCGTATCTCCCGCTACGATTCTATATAACCAAGCTTGGGAAACCGCTTGGCCATTGGCGCATGCGATGTGCCGGCGGTGCGCATCACTTACAGGGCTTGTCTTCCTCGCCGGTGATTTCCCGCCACCGAGCGATCAGGTCCTGACAGGCACTGCGCCAGTTCGGAAAGTGGAAGTCGAACCCCGCGTCGAGGAGTTTCGTCGGAACCACTCTCCGGCTTTTCAAAATCAATTCTGTTTCTGTTCGCATGAACACGGCGCCGATTCCTAAAACCCATTTCGGCGCAGGCAATCCTACGTAGCTGGTGCAATAAGCTCGCCGCAAGCAGCACATAAATTCGCGGTTACTCACCGGGTTGGGCGACGCGACGTTGACGATACCTTCCAGGTCTTCGCGCGTTATTAGAAGTTCAATCGCTCGAACAAAATCCACATCGTGGATCCAGGAAATATACTGATCGCCGGGGCCCGAAGCACCCCCGAGTCCCCACCGTACCAGGCGCAGCAGGTGATCGAACACGCCATTGGGGTCCGGACTCATAGTCATAGCGCTTCTGAGCGCCACTTTCCTGGTAGCCGGCGTTTTGGCATCGAAGAAAGCTCGCTCCCAACTGCTTGCCACATCAATGCTAAAGCGCCACTTGGCCGGCGCGCCTGGCTCGTTTCCACCGATCTCGCCGTTGCTCTCGTCCATTGCACGATCCATGGCATGCCGATAGATGGTGGCAGTGCTCGCGTTCAGCCAAACTCGAGGCGGCGATTTCGCCTGGGCTATGGCATGGCCAATCGCCGCCGTGCTGAACACGCGCGAATTCTTGATTTCCCTGCGATTCGCGGCCGTGTAGCGGCAGTTGACGCTTCGACCGGCCAGGTTGATCACAACGTCGGCGTTTTCAATCGC
This sequence comes from Terriglobia bacterium, assembly GCA_963846045.1. Taxonomy (GTDB): domain Bacteria; phylum Acidobacteriota; class Terriglobia; order Bryobacterales; family Bryobacteraceae; genus Bog-105. The sequence continues at coordinate 82,379 of CAWJUL010000003.1, forward strand.
GGACGTCCATGGTCCTAGATCTTGGCCGTTCCATGTTAAGGCTTTCCACTCTACTTCAACGGGATGCCGCGCAATCACAGTAACGAAATGGCCCTGTTCGCAGAAATGCCGCGCGAGTATCGTTCCAACCTGCCCGGTTCCTCCAGGAATCACGATCCGCAATGGGCGCGCGCGTGCCATGCCTACGTCTTGCACTCGATTGTCCCACGGGGTCCGTGGTGCGCCGTCTGCTCCCGTACAAACAAAAAAGGCCCCGGAGCCGAAGCGCCGGAGCCTTTTAAGGGAAGAAAAGATTCTTACCGCTCGCCGAAGCTCCAACCCAAAGTGGCTCCGTATTCCGGCACCCAGTTGCTTCCGAACTGGAAGAAATTGTTTACGTAATGTGCGTCGATCTGGGGACGCACAAACAAGTGTTGCGTTGCATAGAAGCGAATACCGGCTTCCAGGTGCGTCTGGAAGTGGCTTGAGCTCTCCACGAAGGCATTGCTGCTCGAGCAGCCGGCGAAGGCATCGCAGTAGGAAGCATTCTCATAGAACGACAATTTGGTTCCACCGATGCCAACCTGAAACTCCGGTACCACGCGTTTGTACTTATGCGCAGTCGGCATGAAGATGGCATTGAAGTCATAAAACAACGGACGATAATTCAGGCCCGCGTAAGCGGCCTGCGTAAAACGCCAATCCGTCTCGGCGCCGACGCCAATCCATGGCTTGAACATAACGTCTGCTCCTGCCTTGCCAAACGTTCCGCCGAGCCTCGGCGTGGTGAACGGATTGCCCGTGCCAAACGTGTCGATAGCCTGATTGCTTGAGCTATCCGTCGCAGTTCCGGCGCCAAAGAAAACATCGATGGACTGAGCGCTTGCGAGCGTGGCACCCACGCCCAGTACCAAAGCTAAAGGAAGTATCCTGTTGAACAACTTAGACATCTATCTCCTCACTAGTTACTTGCGGTGCAGATCCGTAGTGGTTAGCGCCCCTGAGCACTAACATCTGCACTCACAAGTAATCGGATGCGCGAGAGGCCGCCTCCGGTTTCAAGAACGAGCTAGTAACTAGATACTAAGTTATTGTGATTCTCTCCAACGACAGGCCGCGAGCTGTCTCTAGGCGATCGATGGATCAATGGCGTTCGGATTGAGGCCTAGCTCGTTGACGGCCTGCTTCGCACGTTGTACATCGAAGCGTTGCCAGGATGCCAGGCGCGAAAGTGCTGCGGCGGTGATGCTCGCCGCATCCACCTCAAAAAATCGACGGAGGTGTTCGCGATTCTCACTGCGCCCGAAACCGTCGGTGCCTAGCGCTGTAAGTCTGCCGGGCAGCCATGGCGATATTTGGTCCGCAACAATCTTCATGTAGTCCGTCGCGGCGACAATCGGCATATCTATATTGCCTAGCACTTGAACCAGGTACGGCTTGCGCGTCGGTTCGCCAGGATGGAGTCTGTTCCAGCGATCGGCGTGCAAGGCATCACGGCGCAACTCGGTATAGCTTGTTACACTCCAGACATCCGCGCCTCACGCCGTATTGCTCAGCAAGCATCTTTTGCGCCTTCAGAGCCTCATTCAGAATCGGCCCGCTGCCAAATAAGGTCACCTGCGCAGGGCCATGTTCGGATCTCTTGTATGGATACATACCGCGCAAGATGCCTTCTTGCAGATTGTCGACCTGCGGCATCGGAGGCTGTACGTAATTTTCGTTGCAGACGGTCAGATAATAGAAGTGATCTTCGTTGTTCTCGTACATCCGGCAGATACCTTCCCGTACAATCACCGCTATCTCGTATGCGTACGCCGGGTCGTAGCTTTTACACGTCGGCACTACGCTCGACAGGACATGACTATGTCCGTCGTCGTGCTGCAGGCCCTCGCCGAGCAGCGTCGTCCGGCCTGCTGTTCCGCCCACAAGAAAGCCCTTGCCGCGCGCATCGCCAAACGCCCAGATAAGGTCGCCCACGCGCTGGAACCCAAACATTGAGTAATAAATGAAGAAAGGAATGGTCGGGACGCCCACGTTCGCGTAAGCTGTTCCCGCCGCGGTGAAGGACGCCATCGCGCCGGCTTCCGTGATTCCCTCCTCCAGAATCTGCCCGTTCTGCGTCTCCTTGTAATACATAAGAACGTCGCTGTCGACGGGTTTATAGAGCTGGCCGTTCGCGGCATAGATGCCACGTTCGCGGAACATCGATTCCATACCGAACGTGCGTGCCTCGTCGGGGATGATCGGCACAATGTACTTGCCGATCTCCGGAAGCTTGATCAATGCTTTCAGCACTGAGACAAACGCGCTGGTTGTAGAAGCCTCGCGGCCGCGCGATCCGCCCAGCGACTCATGGAAGCTTTCGAGTGCCGGCGCCTGCAACTCGATCTTTTTCGGCGCGCGCTTGGGCAGATATCCACCCAGTTCTTCCCGGCGTTGTTTCAGGTATCGGATTTCGGGGCTATCATCGCCTGGCCGGACGAAAGAAATAGCGTGTATCGCTTCTTTCGACAGCTCAAGATCGAAGCGATTAGCTAAGTAGAACAACTCATCCTCATTCAATTTTTTCTGTTGATGAGTGATGTTCTTGCCTTCGCCGGCCTCGCCCAAGCCATAGCCTTTCACGGTCTTGAACAAGATAACGCTGGGCTGACCTTGGTGCTCATAAGCTCGCCTGAAAGCCGTTGTAGACCTTAACGGGATCGTGGCCACCGCGGCGGAATCGCGCAATCTGCTCGTCGGTCTTGTCTTCCACCAGCTTCAACAGTTCGGGATACTTACCGAAAAATTCTTTTCTGGTGTAAGCGCCGCCCCGCGCCTTGAAGTTCTGGTATTCGCCGTCAACGCACTCTTCCATGCGCTTGAGCAGGAGACCGCTTGTGTCGCGTGCGAACAATTCGTCCCAATCGCCGCCCCAGACCACCTTGATTACGTTCCAGCCGGCGCCGCGATAAACGCGCTCCAGTTCCTGAATCACGCTGCTGTTGCCGCGAACCGGGCCATCCAACCGTTGGAGATTGCAATTGATGATGAAGATCAGGTTGTCGAGCTTTCTCGCGCGACGCAATATGCAGCGCTCCCGTGGACTCTGGTTCGTCCATCTCACCGTCGCCGCAAAAAGCGCACACTTTCCGGTCTGTTCGGGGAAGGATCTCGCGGTTTTCCAGATAGCGCAGAAAGCGAGCGTTGTAAATGGCATTGATCGGGCCTAGGCCCATCGATACCGTCGGAAACTGCCAGAAATCCGGCATCAGCCAGGGATGCGGGTAAGAAGACAAGCCCGGCTGCTCGCGCAGTTCGTGCCGAAAATTCAGCAAGCTCTGTTCAGAAAGGCGGCCTTCGAGGAACGCACGCGCATACACGCCAGGCGACGCATGGCCTTGATAGTAAACCAAGTCTCCGGGCTGCCCGTCGATACTGCCGCGGAAAAAGTGGTTGAACGCAACTTCGCTGACTGTGGCGAGCGATGCATAGGTGGATATGTGTCCGCCGATGTTCGGATCGTACTTATTCGCGCGTACCACCATGGCGGCCGCGTTCCAGCGAATAAGACTTTTGATGCGCCGCTCCAGAGCGCGGTCACCCGGGTAGGGTACTTCTTCGTGTACGGGAATCGTGTTCACATACGGCGTGTTCAGAGTGCCTTGCGTGACCACACCCGCTCCGGAGGCCCGCTCAAGCAATTTTTGAATCAGATAGGAAACGCGGTCGGGCCCTTCCTCATCTAGGACCTGTTCCAGCGCTTCAACCCACTCTGAGGTTTCCTGCGGATTCAGGTCCGACTGGCGTTCTTCTTTGGTCTTCAGCATCTTAAAATGGGGGTAATTCAACGATACGTCTTCTGCACGAGCCCCGTAGCCGGATCCAAACCGGCGGGCCAAACACGGCCATAAAGCTACCGCGTTGCGTTCAAAAAACGTGAGGCTTACAAACTAATTATCGCAATTGCTTGCTTTTCCGCGCTAGGTCAGGCAATCTAAAAGGTTTTCGGGGCACATACCTTTTAGATGAAGGCGCGAGTTCTCTATCATGATCACTGCTTTGATGGGGCGGCATCAGCAGCTTTTATCACGCGATTTTTGCGAGAGAAATTCCATCCCGAGGCGGATTTTTACTACACCGGCTTAGCGCATCGCGCCGACCAGTTGTTCGAAGACAGCCTTTTCGATGGTGACGTCAACGCTATTGTCGATTTCAAGTACGCCACCAACCCGAACGTTACCTGGTGGTTCGACCATCACCAGAGCGCATTCCTGAGCCCTGAGGATGCGGAGCACTTCCGAAAGCAGCATTCGCCTCGCAAGCTGTTGGACCCGAGTTATCGTTCCTGCACGAAGTTCATTGCTACTGTCGTCAAGCGCGATTACGGTTTCGAAGCACCGGACCTCGAAGAACTTGTGAGTTGGGCCGACATCGTGGACGGTGCTCTTTACGAGAGCGCCGAAGCCGCGGTTGAAATGAACGAACCGGCTATGAAGCTAACGCTGGTAATCGAAGGTTGCAAGGGGCCCAAACTCGTCCAGGAGATCATTCGACTCATGCAGCGCGAACGGCTGCAGCAGATCATCTGCCATCCCGAGATTCAAACCGAATACAACCGGCTGCATGAGAAACATATGCGGAATATCGACATCATCCGCAACGCCGGTTCGTGTGAAAGAGGCGTCATCTACTTCGATCTGGTGAGCGACGGCATCGACGGCTACAACAAATTCATCCCCTACTACCTGTTTCCGGATTCCGCTTATACGGTTTCTGTTTCGACGTCTAGTTTTCGCACCAAGGTGTCCGTTGGTTCGAATCCATGGGTTCGTGAACCGCTACGCCATAATCTGGCTTCCATATGTGAACGATACGGAGGCGGTGGGCATCCCAAAGTCGGTGCTATCAGTTTTCCCATCGGCGCAGTAGAAGAAGCGCGCAAGGCTGCTGCCGAGATTCGTGAAGAACTGAAGCAGTGAGTTCCCCTTGTCAAAGCCTGTCCGCAGCGTCGGACTTGATTTCGGTACTACGAATAGCTCGATTGCCGTAATCGATCCTGATAAACGCGTCCGTGTTGCGCGGTTTCCATATCGAGGGTCGGCGACGGAATCATTCCGATCACTTCTTTACTTGGAACGGCTGCGTGAAGGCCACCGCACGACGATTAAATCCTGGGCCGGTCCGCGAGGGATCGAACATTACCTGGATGCTGAGGACAAAGGGCGGCTCGTACAGTCGCTGAAGTCGTTTCTGTCGAGCCGAAGCCTGCAGACTACCGAAATCTTCGGAAGGCGGTTCAAACTCGAACAACTCGTCGCAAATATGCTTCGCGATCTTCGTGCGCAAGCGGAAGCGGATCTCGACACAACGATCGACAGTGCCGTTGTAGGCCGCCCGTTCGTTTTGTGGGCGCCGACTCGGCTGCGGACGACGACTACGCAATCGAGCGTCTCACGCAAGCGCTGAACGACGCCGGCTTCAGCGAAGTCGTGTTTGAATATGAGCCCGTCGCCGCCGCATACCACTACGAGTCCACGCTCGATCGCGATGAACTCATCCTGATCGGCGACTTCGGCGGTGGAACCAGCGATTTCTCCCTGCTTCGCGTCGGACCGGCCGTGCGCGACAAGGAAGCGGCACAGAGTCGCGTTCTCGGAAACGAAGGTTTGGCGCTTGCGGGCGACGCGTTCGATGCGCGCATCGTACGCCGCTTGGTGTCACCGGCACTCGGAGCCGGCACTTTGTTGAAGTCCGGCGGGAAATTGCTTCCGGTTCCGAACTGGGTTTACTTCAAGCTGGAGCGCTGGCATCACCTCTCCTTCCTGCGCTCCGCCGAAACGATCTCCATGCTAAAAAGCGTCGGCGCACAGGCTCTGGATTCGGAGAAACTGCACGCGCTGCTCTATCTGGTGCAACACGACCTCGGGTATCAGTTGCATCAGGCCGTGCAGCGCGTCAAAGTCGCTTTGTCCCACGCCGACCGATCCGTGTTTCGCTTTTCGCATGGCGAAATTGACATACAGGCGGAGGTCACGCGCGCGCACTTTGAGAACTGGATTGCCGATGAACTGCATGCAATCGATCAACACGTCACCGCTCTGCTGTCGAAAACGGGCGTACATCCCGATCGAGTCGACAGAGTGTTCCTCACAGGCGGCTCATCGTTCGTCCCCGCAGTGCGCAGTATCTTCGAAACCCGTTTTGGCTCTGAAAAAATTCGAACCGGCGACGAATTCACTTCGGTCGCAAGAGGGCTTGCGCTCAGAGGAATGCTGGCTTAGTTTGCTGGAGGCTGCGGTGGCGGCGGAGGAGCGCCGCTATTGATACCCAAGAGTTCCACCTGGAACGTCAGCGCTGCGCCCGGAGGTATACCCGGGCGGCCTTGTTCGCCATACGCGAGGCTGGCCGGGCACACCAATTCCGCTTTACCGCCGACTTTCATGCGCTGCAACCCCTCCGTCCAGCACGGCACAACGCGGTTCAATGGAAATTCTGCCGGTTCGTTCCGGCTGTAAGAGCTGTCGAACTCGGTACCGTCGTCCAATGTGCCACGATAGTTCACTTTCACAGTGTCGGTCGGCTTAGGCGAGGGACCTGTCCCTGGTGTTAAATCTCGATATATCAAGCCCGAGGCCGTTTTCATGGCGCCCGGCGCTGCGGCTGCCTTCGCCAAATAGGCCGCTGACGCGTCTTTCTCGCGTGCTTGTCCCAGTGGTTGAATCTTCGGTTCCCACTGGTTCAAATCGACTGCGGGCTTACCTGCGGCCGCATCCGCCAAGGCTCGCTGAACAATTGCTAACTCCGCGGGTGATAACTCAAACGGCTTGATGGAACGATAGATCGATAGCCCAAGCGCATAAATTGTTTTCTGCTCATCGGTTGTCAAGGCAGGCGCTGCCGTAGCCGGTCTTGACGCTCTGGCCGTTGTCGAAGTGGCTCTGGTCGACGGTTTCGGCTTCGTCCCTTGCGGTGGGCGCCGTTGATTGGGCGAGAGCAACGCCCGCTGCTAGAAATAATACAAGCCGCACTTGATCAGGCTAGCATTCAAAGCGGTTATGATTTCCGCTGCTGCACTAGCTTTTCCAGGTGCTTCGCCAGAACATCCACTTCCACATTCACCTGTGCCCCCGGCGCATATCCCTTCAGTGCCGTGTGCTCATAGGTGTGCGGAATAATCGTGAAGCATACGTTCGTCCCGTCAATGGCAGCAACGGTTAAGCTGATGCCATCTACCGCGAGTGAGCCCTTTTCCACGATGTAGCGCGTCAACCCATCCGGCACTGAGATTCGCAGCCACCAATTATCCTCGCCCAATGGGTCCAGAGAAACAATGTTCGCCGTCGCATCCACGTGCCCGAGCACGAAATGACCGTCGAGCCGTGCATTCGCGCGCAATGGGCGTTCCAGATTGACAAGTGAACCCTGGCGCAAGCTGCCAAGATTCGTGCGGCTCAAAGTCTCTGGCGCCAGATCTGCCGAGAAACGGTCTTCGGCTAATTCGACGGCAGTTACGCAGGTTCCGTTGACGGCGATGCTCGCGCCCAAAGTTGCATCCGCAAGGATGCGCGTACAGCCTACCGTCAATCGCGCTCCTGTCGCGCCGTGCTCAAGCGTGCGCACTACTCCAAGTTCTTCGACGATTCCGGTGAACATCTACTCCTTCACGACATATGCTTCTACTGCGAATTCATTCGTCGAGATTGAATGGATGGTCAACCGGTCCAGCAGCATGGCGTCCGAACGCCTCATTCTCCCCGGTCCTCCCGCGACGGGCAAGCTTTTCAAGCCGCCCAATATCTTCGGAGCATAGTAGAAGAGCACCTTGTCTGCCAGATTCGAATCGAGCATGGTCCAATTCACCTTGCTGCCTGCTTCCACCATGAGCGAGAGATATCTCCGTTCCGCCAGGTAATCAAGCACCTGACGGGGATCCGCGCGGCCGCCGGGTCCATCGGCAATGAACACCTGAATGCCCGCTTGCTGTAGCGCCTCCATTCGCTTCGCCGGCGCCGCCGACGTTCCAACTACAAGAACATCGCCGTTCGCGCTTGTGACCATCTTTGAATCCAACGGAATCCGCAACTGCGAGTCCAATACCACGCGCAACAATGGCCGGCTTCGCTCGTGCCCGGAGCGATCGGTCAGCAGGCAATCGTCTTCGATCACGGTCCCGATGCCAGTCAAAATGGCATCGGAATAATGCCTGACCTGCTGCACGTCGGCTCTGGCGATCTCGCTCGTGATCCAGCCTACGTTGTCCTGCGGCGCGGCGATCTTCCCATCTAGCGTCAGCGCCGCTTTCACGGTTACCAACGGCAACCCGGTTTTCATGAAATGCAGCGAACGCCTCATTCAGGCGCGCGGCCGAAATTCGCGTACGTCTCATCAAGGATCACCTCGATACCCGATTGACGCAGCCGCTCGAATCCGTTTGCCGCTGACCAGCGGATTGGGGTCTTCCATCGCCGCAACTACCCGCGCAATGCCGGCCTGGATGACCGCTTCGACGCACGGTCGCTGTTCGTCCATGATGCGAACAGGGCTCTAAAGTCACATACAGCGTTGCACCGCGTGCCGCCTCGCCTGCTTCACGCAGAGCCAGAATCTCCGCGTGATGTACGCCGGCCCAGGTATGCGATCCACGGCCAATTACTTCCCCGTTCCGCACCACAACCGCGCCCACCGTAGGGTTAGGACTTGTTAAACCTCGTGACGCTTCCGCAAGCCGAAGCGCCTCGTCCATGAAGGATTGCGTCACGGCTTCGGGTTATCCGAAAAGCGATTCAATGAAGTTTTCGGGCTCAAACGGAAGTAGATCGCCGATCTTCTCACCCACGCCGATAAACCGAATCGGCAAATTCAGTTCGCGGGCAATCGCCACTATGACGCCGCCTTTCGCGGTCCCATCGAGCTTCGTCAGGACGATTCCAGTGACGCCGGCAGATTCCGTGAACTTCCGAGCCTGCTCCAAACCGTTCTGGCCCGTCGTGGCGTCCAGCACCAGCCAGACTTCATGCGGCGAGCCTGGCACAACGCGTTGGCATGTTCGCCGCATCTTTTCAAGCTCAGCCATCAGGTTTTCTTTTGTATGCAGCCGGCCGGCTGTATCTACGATCACGTAATCGACGCCGCGCGCCTTGGCCGCTTGAAGGGCATCGAACACCACAGCGCTTGGGTCTGCCCCCGTCTTCTGCTTGATCATTTCGACGTTGGCGCGCTGCGCCCACACCTCAAGTTGTTCAGTCGCCGCGGCGCGGAACGTATCCGCTGCGCAAAGAAGCACTTTCCGGCCTTCTCCCAGAAATCTGTGAGCGAGTTTGCCGATGGTCGTCGTCTTGCCGGCGCCGTTTACGCCGACTACCATCACCACTGCCGGCGGTGTTGTCACTACCCGTATCGGAGTTTCCGACGTACGCAGAACCTCGAACAATTGTTCGCGAATCAGGTTCTTGATCTCTGCGGCATCGCTCGTCGACTTGCGCGCTACCTGTTGCCGGATGCGCTCTAAGATGTCGTCCGTTGTTCGAACCCCGATGTCAGCGGTAATCAGCGTGTACTCGAGCTCTTCCAGAAGATCGGCATCGATTTCTTTCTTCCCCGAAAGAACGTCTTCAATGCGATCCACCAAACCGGTGCGCGTCTTTTCTATACCCGCTTTTAGCCGGTCGAGCAGATTGGGTTCTGTAGGTACCGAGCCGAAAAGCGTCTGGATTGCCATGTTGTTATGATGCGCCGGAGAATGCCTGCTAATGGTGCGCGGCCGGTACTTACGTTCAGTTTAACTTTGCACTGGAATACCCCGTACTGGCGGTAATGCCGAAAGTACCTCTCGGTCTGTTCTTGCGGCTTCACTTGCGCCCATACTGCAGGCATGAGCGCCGCTGCCGCACACAGCTTCGCGTCCCAGGCAACCGCCGGCGGTAAGCCAAACTCTCAGCAAGCATTCCTGCTTAAGCTGCTAGTGGTCGCACTGGGCGCTGGGCTTATTGTTCAGATCGCGGGCCCGCCATGGCTGCAGGACGTGTTTGCAACAAGCCACCTTGATCTCGTGCCGAGCGCAGCGCTACTCTTGGCCGCCCTTGTTGTTTCCGTTATGGTGCATGAGATTGGTCACCTGATTCCCTCGCTACTCTTCGGCTTCCACGTTTCACGCGTCGCAATCGGTCCGCTTGCAAACAACTCGCCTGCACGGCCATTGGAAGCTGCAGTACTGCCGTTCCTGGTTCTCCGGCTCGGTCTCCGCCTGCCTAGCAACGACTATGCCTGGCGTCAACGGATGCTCATTGTGGTCGCCTCAGGGCCTATCGCGAGCTTGGCCCTGTTATTTGTCGCCGCATTCGGTACAAGCTTGTTCGGAGCGGACCCGCTGCTGTGTGGATTTCTCAGGTTTACCGCTCAGATCAACCTCTTCATCAGCGTTCTTGGCGTCATTCCAAATTCTGCTCTTGCTCCCGTACGCAACGACGCCCGCCTGCTCCTGACCATCCTCAACAACGGCGCCGAAGCCGAGCAGATCAGGCTGTATCACCTGATCACGCGTTTGCAGACATTGGGCGTTCGGCCGCGCTCATATCCAGCCAATTTGGTTACGCGGATGATGAACGCGACCGGCACGCCGGATCTGATGCTCTTCACTGCTCTGAATGTCTACCTCTGGGCTCTTGATTCCGGCAATCTCGCGGTGGCCGACCTTTGGGATCTCCGTATGAACGCCCTTGTGGCGCAGAATCCGCGTCTGCGTCTCTCTAATACCGCGCTTGCCGAATCCGCCTGCTTCGATCTCATTTACCGCCGCGACTGCACGGCCTCCCTGAACAAGTTGGAAACGATTGACGTAAAGGCTCTTTCGCCGCACCTGCTAAATCGGACGAAAGTGCTCCAGATGCTCGCTGAGGGCAGATCCGTCGAAGCTGCGTCGCATCTGAACAGCTTGCGACCCAGGCCTGCTGCCTGTCTCCCCCTACATCCAGTTCGAATCCGCTCTGCTCGAACGCTTGCATTTGATTAGCACCGGCACTGCCGGCCAGACTGCGCCCGTCGTGCACGCCGCCGTGGCATAGCCGCCGCTGCTATGCTGCAAAAGATATATAGGCGCACTTATCTGCTGCGCTTTACGACAAGATGTTCACGGCTAGTCCCGCAGATCCAAGAACCCGCCGCCGCTTGGGCATTCTCTTTTGCCTGCCTCTAGCTTTCAGCCTGATCTTCTTTACAACCACGCTTCTGACGGAACACACGGATGTCAGTCTGATGCAGACGCATAATCTGCTCTCGTGCGCCGAACAGTTGAACGCTCTTGCGAATGATGCCCAGGCAGGAGAGCGCGGCTTTTTGCTCACCGGCGATGACCGCTACCTATATCCCCTGCAACAAGCCGAGGCAACTCTTTCCACCAGGGTCGAAGCTTGTGATCGTGCCGCTAAGGACCGCCCGCGGCCCGTTCGCGAGGCGGTTCGTGCTGCTGCCGCACTCGTGCGGCAGAGATTCGCGGCCGCCAAGAACGTCTTGGAGAAGCAGCACTCCGACGGATTCGCTGTCGCTCTGGAGACCATGAAGAACGACGGTTCTGAAACGAGAATGCAGGAAATTCGCCGGCATATATCTGAGTTGCAGCATCAATTCTCGGACGATCAGGCACGCTACCTGGAAGATCAGCGCACTCTGGCGCGCTGGGCCTTCCTTATCTTCATCATCGGAACTTTGATCCTGATCGCTGTCATGTTCTGGCTTTACAACGCGCTCCTCTCGTTTTTATATGACCGCTATGTCGCCAGCACCGAATTGAAGCGTGTCAACGCCGAACTCGAGAGTCGTATTCAGGAGCGCACGCAAGACCTGATGCGGGCCAATGAAGAGCTACAGCAGTTCGCGTATGTAGCGAGTCACGACCTTCAGGAGCCTTTACGCACCATCACCAGCTTCACGCAATTGCTGGAAGCTCGCTATAAAGGCCGGCTCGACGGTGATGCAGACGAGTTCATTGGGTATATCGTCAATTCCGCCAGCAGGATGACGGATCTTATCAACGGCCTGCTTGCTCTTGGCCGTCTCCGAAAGGCCGGACAGGCCACCGTTCCTGTCTCGTTCAATGATCTGTTGCGTGAAGCCGAAATCAGTTTACAAGCTTCCATCCGCGAGAGCGGCGCGCAGATTGAGATTGAAAACTTGCCTTCGCTTGTTGTCGACGAAATTCAGTTTGCGCAGGTGTTTCAGAACCTGATATCGAATGCGATCAAGTATCGCAGCGAAGAGCCACCGCGCATAAGCATCCGCGCTCACCGTGAACATGCCGGCTGGATTTTCTCGGTGTCTGATAATGGCCGCGGATTCAACCAGCAGTTTGCGGAACGCATCTTCGGCTTGTTTCAGCGGCTGCATCCGCGCGACATCTCGGGTACGGGCATGGGGCTCTCAATCGCAAGGCGGATTTTAGAGCGTCACGGCGGCAGAATCTGGGCTGAATCTGCTGAGGGGGCCGGTTCCACTTTCTATTTCAGCCTGCCGATCAGTCTCGAAAAGACGCGTGCAGCCGAAGACAGAGTTGGCCACTCAGTCCGCTACCAATTAACGTCGGATGATAGCTCAATGGGCAGCAGCCGGACGTCCCGGCTTCGTCTTTTTCATCAGGAAGACAAGCGGCACCATACAGCCAAACGCCACCCCTAAAAGCCAAAAGCAATCGACGTACGACAGCGTTTCCGACTGTCTCTGAACTGTCCGCATCAACATCGCGTAGGGTCCATCCCCACCCCGGGCATTGCCGTGAAGACTGAACACGTTCTGGGCAGATCTGACCGCTTGATTGAACAGCGGATTCAGAGGAGTCGTATTCTCCGACAGGCGTGTCTGGTGGAACTGTGCGCGTCGATCCAGAATCGTTGTGACTAAGGAAATGCCGACGCTGCCGCCAATATTGCGCGCCAGATTGATCAGCCCCGAGGCGGCGTTATTCTTTCCCTGTGGCACAAACGCATAAGCGGCGGTGTTGATAGGAACAAAAAGAAACGCAAGCCCCGCAGCTTGGTAACAGCGCGCCAGCGCAGCGTAGCGATAATCGATGTCGGTGCTAAAGGTGCTCATATGGAGCAGCGCAACGGAGGTGATCGCCAGCCCAATGCCGATCAGCCAACGCGCTTCCACCTTTCCCAGCAGAAGTCCCACGAACGGCAGCAGAACCATCACGAGCAGACCACCAGGCGAGATCGCCATGCCTGCTTCAGTCGCGGAATAGCCCATGACTAGCTGCAGATACTGCGGGATCAGCACCGTACTTCCGAGCAAGATGACGCCGACCATAAACATCAGAAACGCTGCGATCCCGAAGTTCCGGTTCTTAAGCAAGCTAAGGTCTACCACAGGGTCTTTCTCCCGAAGTTCCCAGTAGATGGCAAGAATCAGTCCGGCCGCTGAAATCAGCACAGCACATTCGAATGAAGTTCGAGGCCAGCCAGTCTTCACGCTCGCCCTTATCGAGGACAATTTGCAGAAACCCCAATCCTAATGCGATGAAAATGATGCCCCAGTAATCCACCCGCAGGCCTTTCTTCTTTCGCACCGCGCGCTCTTTTTCGAAATAGGGCGGATCGTCGAGCATGAAGTTGGTCAGGAACAGCGACAAAATACCGACGGGAATGTTTATGAAGAATATCCAGCGCCAGGAAAAGTTGTCCGTGATCCATCCGCCGAGTGTCGGCCCGATCGCCGGCGCCGTAACGACGGCAATGCCATAAATCGCGAACGCCATTCCGCGCTGTTTGGGCGAAAAGGTATCGGCCAGTATGGCCTGCTCGCTCGGCTGCAACCCTCCACCCCCAATTCCCTGTACAACACGGAACAGCACGAGAAGCCCAAGCGTAGGAGCGATTCCACACAGGAACGAACTGAGCGTAAACACAGCCACGCACGCCATGTAGAAATGTTTGCGGCCGATGAGTAGCGAAAACCAGCCGCTGAGTGGCAGGATGATTGCGTTTGAAACAAGGTAAGAAGTGAGAACCCAGGTGGCCTCGTCCTCACTCGCAGAGACGCTTCCGGCAATGTGGGGTAAGGCTACATTGGCGATGCTCGTATCCAGCACCTCCATGAAGCTTGCCAGCGTAACCGTAAGCGCAATCAGCCAAGGATTGAACCGCGGTCGCCATTGCGCCTGACTCGGCGCGGAACCCGAGCTCTCGCGCTTCGACAGGAGACTGCGTGTCCGCGATTGGCGGTAGCCGTTGCCATAAACGCTATTGAGCGTTATTCGTTCCAGAATCCAAGAGAACTGTCGGCGTTACGGACATGCCTGGCCGGAGAGAATGGTCTCGATCTTCGCCAGGCTCGAGAATGATCTTCACCGGAACTCGCTGTACTACTTTGACGTAATTGCCCGTCGCGTTTTCAGGCGGCAATAGGCTAAACTTCGCACCCGACGCCGCTGCGATGCTGTCGATGTGTCCGCGATACTTGCGGCTGCTGCCGTAAGTGTCCACATCGATTTCCACTTTCTGGCCCACTTTCATCTTCTTCAGTTGGGTTTCTTTGAAGTTTGCGGTAACCCAAACATCATCGAGCGGCACCAGCGACATGATCTGTTGTCCAGGAGAGAGCTGCATTCCTGGCTCGGCGCTCTTGCGGCTGACTACGCCATCCACGGGAGCTTTGATTAAGGTGTACTGGAGATTAAGCTGTGCTGCTTCCACACTAGCCTGACTCTGTTTCACCTGCGCCTGCGACTGCTTGAAACGCGCTTCGGCTACCGCTTGTTGCCGCGAACGCACCTGCTCGCTCTGTCGCCTTTGAACCTGTGCAGTCGCAAGTCGCGCTTTGGCCTCGCCTAATTCGGCGACGCCTGATCATAATTGCGTTGCGCCGTCACCACGTCCGCCTTCGCCGATTCCACTTGCGCGCCGTTTGCCTCGGCGCTAGCTACTGCCGCGTCATACTCCTGGTGGGAAATCTCGTCTTTCTGCACCAAGTCGTGCAAGTCGAGCCAAGTCTTTTTGCGCCTTCACGTAGTTTGCTTGTCTCTGTTGCAGCGTTGCGTTCGCTGAGCCTACTTTCGCCTGCGCTGCGCGAACGCCCTCTTGCGCCGAGTTTACCGCCGCCTGTGCCTCTTCTACCTGACTGGCACTGGTGCTCACCTGACTGGTGGTGTTGATCGTTGTGATTGGTACGTTTTCCTGCGATTCAGAGGTCGTCGCCTCTGACGTCGCTAGTTGCGCCTGCGCTTGATCGAAGGCAACTTTGTAATCCGCAGGGTCCAACTTTATCAGTTCCTGTCCTGCCCGCACTTCCTGGTTGTCATTGACCAGCACCTCTACGATAGTGCCTGAAATTCGCGAGCTCACTGGCACCAGATGCCCGTCTACCTGCGCATCGTCAGTCGATTCGCGAACGGAGTAATACGCGTAAATCGGAATGCCGATGACGATCGCAAGAATGAGAAGAGCCAGCAAGACGAACCGGATTGTGCGCTTGCGGCGCTTGTTAGGCGGTTTGCGCTGTTCACTGTCCTGCGACTGGTTCTGGGCCTCACCGCCTTGTTGCTGCTGCCCTTGTTCATCTTTTTGCTGTTCGTCTGCCATGAACTCTATTCCTCACGCAAAGCGGAGCTTTGCACACCGCGCTATGCTCGCTATGCTCTCATCATGCTGCGCCGCGCTTTTCTAAGAAGCACAGAGAGCGTCTCCTTCTCCTCCAGGCTCAAGTCTTGCAGTAGTGTGCGGATATGCCGGTAATGAACCGGCATGAAGTTGTCCAGCAATGCTTCCGCTTTACCCGTAATCTGTGCATACCGGACGCGCCGGTCATTCGCATCCACCACTTCGCGTGACCCAGCCTTTTTCCTGTAGCGAATCGATCACGCCGGTGATATTCGCCCTGCTTACCAAAAGCAACTCGCCCAAATCGTGCAGTTGCATTCCCTGGCCAGGCCCGTCTCGCAGCAGCATTAAAATGTTAAGACTCGACTTCGAAAGTCCGTAGTCTGCCATATAACGTGCCGACAATTGGTGGAAGACATCGTATGTGTATAGAAGATCCAACGCCATCTGCGTGGATTGCAGGTCGAAGCCTTCGTACCGGGGACCCGACTTCCTCACTCTCTCGTGATAGAACACTTCGCGGCGGTCTTCGGGCACAATGCTTTGATTCGGACGAAATAGTAAAGTTCCTAATTATTTTGCTGCTCCACACTCATTCGTAGCGTCTATTAAGGCGTTGAACTGTATAGCTGCCCTGCCAAATAGGATATTCATGACGAAGCTTTTGACTTTAGCATCGCTGGCCGTTCTCGCCACAGGAATGGCGCATACCGTCAAGGTTCAAGGTGTTGATTACCGATTGGAACTGCACCAAGGAGATGGTGCGTTATGGCCGCGAGAAGACGCTGAAGCAGAAGCGGAGCTGTTCGCTGGTCAACAATTACCAACGCTCAGCTTATGGCCTGATCAGCGATGGAAAGCAGTTTTACAAAATCGATCCACAGGACAACGGGCGCGTGCTCGAACTGTTGCGCGATTCGCCTAACAAAGACAGCCTGAAGGTCGTCATTTCGGGAGATCTGGAAGGCGACACCATCAAGATCAGCACCATCAGCGAACTCTAACGAACTCTAACTTCTACGCTACGGGGTCGCCGTGGATCTCAACCGCTTCGTCCTCCTCCGCAAGTACGGGCTCGGGTAATTTACCCGTCCAATTCGCCCAGCCCCAGAAAATCGCGGTAGAAGAACTGAGGAGGCCCGATGCCGCGCCAATCGCCCGCACACTGAACCATTGAGATGCAGTGCCCGCCCCGAGCATGGACAACATCATCGTCGACCAACTCATCGTTTCGATGGTCGAGAATACGCGGCCACGGAAGCGGTCTTCAACATGCCGCAGCAGGTTCGACCAGTTCAATACCGAACTCACCGCCACAGCCGCGCGAGAAACACCCATAAACACCAACGCCCATGCCCAGTTCCGCATTTGGCTGAACACGATGTAAGCGCCCCCATGCAGCAGGTAGCAGAAGAAAACGGTCCGCTTGTAACTCTCGAACCGAATCTTCTTTCCCAGGTAGTTGCCTACAATTCCGCCAATCAGTAGGCCAACACCGGCGATACCCCATAGTTGTCCCAGCCCCGCGGCCCCGCGTTTGAACACCAACTCGCTGAATAAGGTGAACAGCACTTGGGCTGCTCCGCCGCCGCTGGCCCAACCCACGGCTATGCACGCAATGCCTAGTATCAATGGCGTTCGTGCCATATACGCTAATCCCTCGCGATACTCGTGCCAGGGCCGCGCGACTTGGGTCTCGTCCAGAGTGCGCGCGTTCGCTCGAAAGTGTCCGTGAACGGAGCGCAAATTCGCAATGCAGAATGCGGAAAAGAAGAAAGAAAGCGAGTTGAAGATGAACGCGAGCTGATATCCGAAGCGCGCCACGGTAGTGCCGCCAAAGTAAGCGCCCACCGCCAGCGTGATCCAACCCGTTGTCTGAGTAAGCGAGTTTGCCGTATGCAATTCCTCATCCGATGCAATCGACGGCAATATGGCCGAGCGTCCGCTCGTGAAGAACGGTGACGCCACCATCAGCAGAGCGCTTAGAAGATACAAGAGCCAGATCTGGTTCTGACTGATCGCCAGAATGAACCCGAGCGCAATGAACCCGCGCGTCAGATCGCTCGAAATCATAATCCGCCGGCGATCGAAGCGGTCAAGCAGAACGCCTGCCAAAGGACCAGCCAGTACAGCAGGGATGGCGCGCGAAAGCATCAACGCCGCAATCACACCGCCACTGTGCGTCTTCTCAATCGCGAGACTCAGGACGGCGATGTTATTGAAGTGGTCGCCCGCTTCACTAACAATCTGGCCCAGCCATGTGAACCGATAATTGTGATTTGATCGTAGGAGCCGAATAAAGCCGGCCATCAACCGGTTTCCCGTACGGCCTTAGCCGTCGTAATCGCCTGGCCCAGATGTCGCTGCGTATGTTCGCAAAGATGCACTAACAACCCAATCACTGTTGTAGGCAGCCGGTTGCGGCCTACTGTTCGGCGCTCATAGATCCGATCTGGCTCTAAACGTCGTAACCGCTGCTCCGATTCCGCAAGAGCTCGATGAATGATAGATCAGCAACTCGTTTGCGCTCTCTTGTCCTTGCCGCTCATGCGTCAGCGATTCCAATTGCTCTTGAGTCAGCTCGGAGTCCAGCAGATACGTTGTCAACCGGTCCACGCTGCCCGCCAAATGCTTTCAGGTGAAAACCGGCCGACGCACCGCCCATCCTGCGCCAAACCTGGTCGGCGGGCATTCCCGCGAGATGCTTGGCTAAATCCTCACGCACTTGCGCGAACGAGAAAAACACCGGCTGCACAAGCGGATCTACGTCATTCAACGTGCCGCGGAGCCATGGTTCAGGAACTGCTTCCGACACTGTTCTGCTCTACTTCGTGGTCAGCGCATATTGCCGGTATGGCCCAATGAATAGCGGCCGGGCTGCGGATAAACACAGAGGCCGTGCGGTTGGGCGCCTACCTTGATGCGCGCCCGCAAACTTCCATTGCTCGTGTCGAAGACGTAGACCTCGTTGTCATAGCGGCCACTCAGCCAGAGCGATTTTCCGTCGGCCGAAACTCCCCCCATATCAGGGCTTCCGTGGCCGGGGATCACCCACTTCGCCAAAATCTTTCTGCTCGGAACGTCCATCACGGAAACGGAGCCCTCCCCCCGGTTGGAGATGTACAACTGCCTGGCATCGCGGCTGAAATAGAGCCCGTGAGTGCCTTTCCCGGTTGGAATGAATCCGATCTGCTTAAAGTTGTCTCCGTCGATTACGTGTACGCCATTGGCCACCATATTCGCGACATAGAAGATCTTTCCATCCGGCGAAATGCGGCAGTCCTGGGGCATGCCGGCGGGACTTAATGGCATGTGCGCAAGCACCTTTTGGCCCGCCACGTCTACCTTGATGAGCTCACTCGAAAATTCGCACGTCGCGATCATGTATTTCCCGTCAATTGAAAAATCGGCGTGGTTCACGCCTTTGCAATCCACCGGAACGCGATTAATGACTTTCATGGTTTGCGCATCGCGGAAGTCCATCCGCTTCTCGCGCTCTGCCATAACAATCGCGAATTTTCCGTCAGGCGTGTAGTACATGTTGTACGGATCGTCGACGTGTATAGTTTCGCCTTCGCGTCCTGTTTGCGGATCTATAAGCGTAAGCTGGTCGCCCAAATCTTGCGCAACCCACAACTTCTTCAGGTCCCATGACGGAACCACATGCTGCGGCTCTAGCAGGCCCCGCGAATGCCTCGGCAACGCAAAGTGCCCGATGATCTTGTACGTACTCGGATCGATAATGTCGATGGTGTCGCCCTTCGAGTTCGGTACGTACACACGAGGCGGGAAGTTCTTAACTGAGGGGCACAGCATACCCGCTCCGGCCTCGGAATAGAGATTCTTGGGGTCCTTTACCGGTGGCATCCCGGGGATGGTATTGATCTGTCCGGAGGAAACTCCAGCCGCATGGACAATGGCTTTCTGGCCTGATCGCCCGCCAGAATAGTAGGCGGCTAACGAGGCAACGGCAACGGCCGCCGCCCCGCGAAGCAATCGGGTGGTAATGCTCATGACTAATACGTAGAGTAGCGCGTCGATCTTTCTTCTTCGAAGCCCAAAACTCCAGTACAATTTCAATTAGAAATGTTGCGAACCAGCGAAACCGAGTCGGAAATTTTGTTAGGCAACAAGCAACTGCTCGGTATCTTCTTCGTCGTTGCCATCCTGCTTGGGGTCGCCTTTTACGGAGGATATATGGTCGGCAAAGCGACGCCGTCCAGGGTTGCGTCGTCGAACGCTTCAGAAACAGCTTCATCTGGCTCTGGGAACGGCACGGCCGCTGGATCGGGTGGTGAGACGCACACGATTTCCCGGCCGACACGCAGAACGGCGCCAGTCCTTCCCCGACCGACGCAACCGAGCCTCCTGCCGCTCAACCGGAGCCACCCCTTGGCACTCCGAAACAGAGAAGAAATCAGCCAGTAATTGCTTCACCCCAGCCGCAATCGGCGGCTACCGCAGAGCCCGCGCCGAGATCCTCCTCCAGCTTCGTCCCCCAGGCAGGCGAGCAGTACCTGCAAGTCGCCGCAGTCGGCCGCGACGAAGCGCTTGCCGTCGCCGATGTTTTGCACGCGAAAGGCTTCCGTGCGCATGCCGTACCGAAGCCGGGCAATTCCAAAGTTTATCGCGTGCTGATCGGCCCTGTTCGCGATGCCGGTGATCTCAATACCACTCGCGATGCGCTCAGGAAAACTGGATTTCGCGAAGTGATCGTTCAGAGATATTAGCGTCCGGTTCCGCTACCACTCAACCGTCCGGCCAGGCTCTAAGGTTCTTATTTCGATTCCATCTTTATGGGCATATTGCTGTAGCTGCTCAGGCGTCCCTGTCAGTGCCGGAAAGGTTCCGTAGTGCATCGGAATCACTTGCTTAACGCCCAGCATCCGTGCCGCGTGAGCCGCTTCGTGCGGGCCCATCGTGAAGTGGTCACCGATCGGCAAGAACGCCAGTTGTGGATTGTACAGCTGCTTTGATCAGTGCCATGTCGCCAAACAACGCGGTATCGCCGGCGAAGTAAGCCCGGCGGCCGTCGGTGAGCGTCAATACGTAGCCCGCTGCCTCTCCGCCGTAGAGCACATCGTCTCCATCTTTGATCGAGCAACTGTGGAGCGCATGTGTCATCGAAAGCTTCACAAATCGCAGGTCGACTGTTCCGCCTTTGTTGATCCCGATAGTGTTCTTCGCGCCTTTCTTCTCCAGCCAAGCTGCCGTTTCGAAAATCGCGATCACCTTCGGCTCGAACTTTTTCGCGAGCGGCAGCACGTCGTTGATGTGATCGAAGTGCGAGTGCGTGATCGCAATCGCGTCTACTCGTTCAATCTTGTGATTAGCAGGATGCTTTGGATTGCCCTCGATCCACGGATCTAGAACGAGAACTTCTCCTGTCGCAAAACGGAGTTCGAAGGTGGCGTGTCCCAACCAGGTAATGTGTATCATCGCGACCTGTTAGATGCTGCCGCGCTTTTGGCTGGTACATCAAGACCATCCCCACGCTTCGCAACTCCGGGAATCGAAACGGGCAGCTTGCCCGAAATCGATGTCTCGCCCAGAATGGCTCGGGCGGCGGCTGTCTCCGATGTCTCTGCACTGCTGAAAGTGGCCGCATAGGCGGCAACCTTCGGAAAATCGCGTACAAGATACGGATTACCCAACGAGATGAGTGCCACTGGCGCCGGTTGGGCGATGAGTGCGTTCAGGAAAGAACCGAGTGAGCCTTGCAGGCCGACACTTCCCCGGTAAGCAGCCACTGTGACAAACAGCGGCAACGTACACTTGCTTGCATTGCACAGCATCCGCCGCGATTCCTTTTAGAATGTTTTCGTCCATCGCTAGCGTCTGCGACATACATTTTCAGATCTGGCAGTTGCCGGCTTAAATCGCGCACTAGTGTTGCCCCACGTTGGGAGAACTCGTTCTCCTGCACGATGACCAGACATGCTCCGCCTTCGCTAATTGGAAATAGGTGAGCATCGTCTTTCACCAGCGTGAATGCTTGCTCGGCCACGCGGGTTGCCAATGCGTCAAGCTTTGGTTCTTTGATGCGGTCGCTCAGCTTGTCCAAATCCACCAACTTGTGTTTAGTCAACTGCAGTCGCTTCTTGGCCGCCATCACCTTCGCGGCGCTTGCGTTGATTCGGGCTACCGGAATCCTCCCGCTTCGCACGGCCGATTCGAGCGCGCGAATACACGCTTCTGGTTCTGATGGCATCAGCAACACATCGGCGCCCGCCTCGATTGCCCGCACGGCTGCGTCGCCTTGGGTGAATAGTGAGGCGATGCCCTGCATGTCCATTGCGTCCGTAACAATCAGCCCTTTGAACCCAAGTTCATCCTTCAGCAATCCGGTGAGCACGTGTTCGGAAACTGTGGCCGGTAGCGCGCTTGGCTCAAACGCCGGCACAGCCATATGTGCGGTCATAACGGCATCCACTCCCTGCCCAATTGCCGCTCGAAAAGGCGCCAGTTCCAGAGACTCAATCCGCTCCTTCGGTTGATCAAGTTTGGCCAACTGGATATGGCTATCCTCGCCGTGTCTCCATGACCGGGGAAATGCTTCGCGGTGACCAGCACGTAATTCGAAGCATCCTCGTGTGCGCCATCGATAAATGCGGAGACATTTTGCGCTACCGCCTGCGGATCTTCGCCGAACGAGCGGACATTGATGATCGGATTGTCTGGATTGTTGTTTACATCCGCATCCGGAGCGAACACCCAATTGATCCCCATTGCACGCGCTTCGCGAGCAGTTGCTGCGCCAAGCTCACGCGTTGCAGCCAAATCGCGAGCTGCGCCGAAAGCCATCTGATACGGAAAACGCGCGGTTTCCGCTACTCGCATCGAAGCGCCTCGTTCGAAATCGGAGGCAACCAGAAAGCGGCACTCTTGCTTCTCGCTGCATGTGGTTCACGAAAGCTGCAAGCTCGAAAGGTTGTGCGGCGATGACATTTCTGTCGCGAATATGGCCGGCGACAATGAACCCGCCGACACGATCTTCCGAATCCACTTTTCGAACCGGCGGTACTCGGCATCGTCCGATTGTGGATAGTCTCCGTATCCTCGAACCACGATCAACTGCGCAATGCGATCGTGGAGCGATAAGGAGCGGAGCAGGGAATCGCCGCCCGCGGAAGTCCCGCGCCTCGCGAAGCTTTCGCGCCATGTTGGGTCGCGGCAGCCGCAATCACCGCCGGAAGTATCGCAACGAGAATAGACGTACGCCAGCGGCGTCGCAAGCTCATGTTCCCCACTATAGAAGGAACTCGCGCGTTAGCTGTTACCGGTATTGCTGCGTGGTGCGGTTGGACGTGGTTCCTGTGAACGCACTGGTTTACGCGGCGGCTGCAACAGGCGTTTGGTGTGTCTAACCAGGTTTTCCACCTCGTTGGAACTTTTTTGAATCACGGCCGTGGCTCCCGTGTTCTCCGGCTTCAGGCCTAAACTCTCCGCGAATCCAGTGAGCAGGATGATGGGTTTCTCGAACTTTTGTGCGCGCAGTTGTGAAATCAGCTCCAAGCCGTCCATCGGATTCATCTTGTAATCGGTAATAACAAGATCGAAAGCAATTTCGGTCGCGGCTTTCAGCGCGTCCGTACCGCAGTGGGCTGTCACCACTGAGTACCCCAATTCTTGTAAAACGGAACGGCGCGCAAGCATGCCGTCTGAATTATCGTCCACAAGCAAGATCGAAGCTGTGTGAGGAACGCGCTGCGACGTGGCTATTGGCATTGAGACCCACAGAAAGTAACAGACGGTAACCGAACTGTCAATGCGTCGCTATCAAACTCAAACAAAGCGACATTGCGTGCTTGACAGCCAAGAACAGTGTTGCGTCTCTTCGCTATTCGACTTCTTGTGGCGCCTTGTAGCCGGCTTTCGCGATGACCTGATACTTGATGGGCTTACCCTTCTCGTTGGTGACTCGAAGGGGCTCATTGCTGTCTGGATTTACAAGTTCCACCTTGATTCGCCGGAATTTACCGTCCTTCGAAGTGTTTGTCGGGTGGTAAGCCAGCGAATACTGATTGCGAAGAGCGAATTCAATCTGATGAAAAACTTCCGGATACTCGCCGAGAAAGCGCGGGAAAAACGAAAGCCCACCGGTTTCTTTCGAAAACGTTTTCATTTCGTTGTCGGCCTGCAGATAAGTCAAATCCGCGGGTCCGCTCATCCCTCGCGCTTCAGCCATCATGCGTGCAACCTGAAGAATACTCACGGTATATATCGGCACGCCCGATTCCTGCAGAGACCTGCGAGCCTTATCGAAGGTGATTCTACTGAAGGTGTCGAGTCCCGTGCCAATCAGCAATATCGCCTTTCGGCCTTCAATGCCCGACATTCGGTCCGCCATATCTGTCAGTGCATCGAAAACATTAGACTCGCTGAATCCTGGAATGCGCAATTCCCCCAACGCTTGCTCCGCTCTTCGCTTGTCCGGTGAAAAGTCCGACAAAATCGTCGATCGCATGTCGTATTCAACGACTGCGACATTATCATCCGGCTTCAGCGTGGACAGAAATCCATACGAAGCCTGCAGCGTCTCGTACCAACCGCCACTCCAGAATTGCTGGAATCGTCCGCTGAACTCGATCAGCATGCAAATCGTGATGGGCGCATCCCCCAGTCCGAACTGGGATATCTGCTGCGGTACCCCGTCTTCGAGTACGCGAAACTTGTCGCGGCCAATTCCGGGGATAAAGTGATTGTGATCGTCCAGGACGGAGACGTCGACACTTACTGTCGTCGCATTCGATTTGAACGTGGGGGTATCGGCGGGCGGCGTCTTCGATTTCTTGTACTCCGATGGAATTGGTGCCTGTTCGGGTGGCGGCGTTGTGTCTGTCGGCGGCTTCTTTGGCTTCGCCACCGGCTCGCTGCTCTGGCTTTGCGGGTTTTCCTGCGCGCTCAGGGGACGAGGTGCAAAAGACATGAATGCCATGGCCAAGGTGGCCGCGACGGCGGAGATACTGCGGTGCTTCATATGTATACTCTTGCGGGGCCGGTTGTCGGCTTAGTGAACCCAGCGATCGGTCTTCGATTCCTGCTTCTTCAAGTAAACTTCAAATTTCCTTTTAGCGCGGCGCAATCTCCAGTTTCGATAGGTCGCCACCACAGGCTGCCGCACCTGCACGCGCAAGCGCTTGCCCCTGAGCAGCAGATAGCCCGGTCAACATTCCGCCCAATTGCGCTACAACGGCGATCCCTTGTCCCTGCTCATGCACCGACGTATACGCCTGCAGAAGGACAACGGCCGCAATGATCAAGACGAAATACTTCGACTTCATCGGTATCAGAAAGCCGAACAGAATCGTTTGGTCCGGGAACATCACCGCATAACCGGCTAAGATACCCAAGACGGCGCCCGACGGACCCATCGGTTGCAAGATCTCGCGCGTGAAACAGATAAGCGCACGCGATCACCGTCAAAGCGGCGCAAACGCCACAAACCAAGTAGAAGCGCAAAAACTTGCGGCGTGCCCCATAGCCTCTCCAGTTCCGCCCCAAACATCCAGAGCGCTAGCATGTTCCACAAAAGGTTCCACATGCCCGTATGCACAAACATGTAGGTCACAAGCTGCCACAGCCGCAAGCTGCTGACGACCTGTTCCGGAATCAGGCGGAAAAGATCGATCTACCGAATCGTGGTGTGTTCTGCAGTACGAACCAGCGTCAGAAATATGGCGCAGTTCGAGATCAGCAGCCATTTCAGCCCTGTCGGGAAACGATTTGACGGCACATATCGATTCACGTATGGACGCGAACTGAATGACATCGGTGGCGGGGTGTTCCTGATTTAGAGAATATCAGAAACAGCCGAATTTCTCCGTCAATTCCCGAGGTCGCCCGATCGTACGCCCGGAATACTGATTTAACGAACGTCTTCCAGTTTGGGTGTGCCGCCGCAACACGCTCGCCGCGACGTTGATCAGAATAGCGAATCCTAGCCAGATCAGCCAATTTGAAAGAGGACCATTATGGAACACGAAAGTGTCTGTCCATCCCAAGTTGTCCGCCAGACTCCCAGACCGCAAATGCGTAAACCGAAAAGACCGCCGGACCCATCAGCGCCGATAACAGAGCGCCGAATTGTTGGGCTGTATCAGCCTGCCCAGACCGCGCACAGTCCGCAACAACTTGCCGGACGCCTGAAGAAGACCCGAAGTCGAAAACTTCGGCTCTACCCGCACCGGTATAGCTGTTGCAGTCGTCCTGCCCTCACTCATATTTGTTGACCCCGTCGCTTCTCACGATGCACGTGAGAGGCCGAAAGTTGCGCCGTCCCGGTACCTGAATTCACGGCTACTTACGTTCTCCTCATCGGCGGTCAGGCGAGGTGGACCTTGTAAAAATGCCGGACGTAAGTGGAAAACTTCCGAGTCAGTGTCCGTTGTGAACGCGTCCGCAAACAGGCGGGCTGGACCGCTCGATACGTACACTACAGACCGTCAAGGTTCAGACGTGTAACTTGCAACAATCCGCTCCGCCGAGCGGCGAATAGGTGCCGGGCTGTGGCTCCGTCGGCTCCAGCCCACCTACATTAATGGCTACAGTTATTTACGCGACTTTAGGCTCCAATGCCGGAGCTTCGAGTGCGCCAGCTAGCGCTTTCTTGGTCTTTTCCGCCAAATTACGAAGGCGTGCGTGCTTCGGTCGGCTGAGCCGACGTTCTACGCTGCGGCGCGCGCGTAGCAAACGGATGCGCACGGCCGTTTCTGACCACCCGTGTTGGCTGGCAATTTCTTGTACTTTGTAGCCTTCAATGTAGTGGCCCTCGAGCACCACTCTATCGTTTGGTTTGCAGTCGTTAAGGATGCGCTTAACGTCGATAGCGGCTACATTCATCTTTGGCGGCGCTTGTAGTTCCGGCAGCGTCTGCGTTTGAGGCTCCCGGCGTAAGAACGTGCGATGAATGTTAAGGGCGATACTGTTTGTCCAGGTCAGAACCAGATTAGGATCACGTAACTGCTCGCGGCGTTCCCACCCTTTTGCCCAGGCAGCTTGCGCTGTGTCCAGTGCCGCGTCATACGAAAGTCCGCGTGATACTAAAAAGCGAACTGTCAAATTGAAACCGCGTTGATAGGCTTTGCCGTACTCTTCTGTTGTCATTTAAGCTCCACCGCTCCTCAACTATCTTTTTTATTCTGGCGACCTCTTTTGGATCACCTTTGCGTCAGTGATATCACCAACGGCGTACAGTTAGGCAGTTTTGCTGCCACCGCCATGCGCGGCCTTGGCTATAGCGGCATAAATGATTGCAATGTGCGCGGAATCAGCCATTTCCCACCGGAATGCTGGTGAAAGACACTGCATTCGATACCAGGCGATACAAGCTAAAGGAAGGAAAAATTTTCTAGATAGGAGGCGAAAGGTAGAAACGTTTTCCAGCTGTCGTGCAGCGGACACAATTTACGCGCTCTCAGAAATGATGGCACGCATACCCGCAGGGACATCCCGTGCACGCAGGCGGGTCGGAAAATCCTGAAAAGAGAGAAGATATATTGCGGTAAGAGAGGTGGAAGAACTACTTGCTCTGCTCGTCGGTCTTGACTGTTCTGTCCGCCTTCTCGGCATCGTCTGTATTCGCCGTACGCATGCTGTCGCGGAATGATCGAATGCCCTTTCCCAGCCCTTGCCCCAGTTCAGGCAGTTTCTTCGGTCCAAAGATAAACAGCGCGATCACCAGAATGACTAGTAGGTGAGTAGGCTGGAATAAGCCTTCCATTGTGGGTTCTCCTTCCGCCACTTGAGGACGGATAACATTCTCAGTATATCGCTCAATCGCGTTCTTGGCGCGCCATAGGTACTGCTACTGTTCGGCGCCCGACTTCAAATCCGGTCGCTAAATGCCTCTGTTGACTTCTGCCGACAGCCTCCGCTATAGTTCTGAAGTACTGAAGTATCAATAAGTTGTGACGTGATGCCCGCACCTTTCGAAGACTCCCTTGACGCTCCCGCAATTGTCGACAGTAGCGACTACGAAGCCTTCCTTGACAACTACAGCAGCCATTTCGCAGCCGACACTCGAGAAGTGCTGCACGGCCATGTTCTCAGCGTCTCCGACAAGGAAGTCATCGTTGACATAGGCAGGAAGATTGAAGGGCTCGTCCCCGCCTCGCAGTTTCCTCTCGTTGAGGGCAAACCCGCGGTAAAGCGCGGCGACGTAATCGAAGTAATGTTCGACCGCACCGGCGAGCCGGTCGAAGGTTACATTCTTCTTTCTTATGAGCGCGCTCACCGCCTGCAAATCTGGGATCGGATGGAAAAGGCTGCTGCCGATACCGCAACGCTCACTGCTCGAGTCACAGCCAAGATCAAAGGCGGCTTGCATGTAGACATCGGCATCGACGCATTTCTCCCAAGCTCCCAAATCGAACTGCGGCCCATCCATAATCTCGACATATACCTCGGCCGCGAGCTGCCCGTTCGCATTCTCAAGCTAAACCGCCGTCGCGGTACCGCCGTCGTCTCCCATCGCCTCATCCTGGAGGAAGAGACGGCGAAGCGCAAAGCCGACGCACTTGCCACCATCGCTGAAGGCGCGGAGATCTCCGGCACCATAAAGAATTTGACCGAGTATGGAGCATTCGTTGACCTGGGCGGCATTGACGGGCTGCTGCATGTCAGCGATCTCAGCTATGGGAACGTCTCGCATGCGTCGGATGTTGTCAAAGTAGGCGATCAGGTTACTGTCAAAGTCCTGAAGTTCGATCGTGACAAGGAACGGATTTCGCTCGGCCTGAAGCAGATGCGTCCCGATCCCTGGGTCGAGATTGAGACGCGCTATCCGCGGCAAAGCCGCGTCGTCGGCCGAATTGTCAGCATCACCGATTACGGCGCCTTCGTCGAAATCGAGCCAGGTGTCGAAGGCTTGATCCATATCTCTGAAATGACTTGGAGCCGGCGTATGAAGCACCCGGGAAAAGTCGTCAAAGTGGGCGATCAGGTCGAAGCTGTCGTTCTCGATATTCGCGCTCGTGAACGCAGAATCTCGCTTGGCATCAAACAACTCGAAGCAGATCCCTGGACCACAGTTTCCGACCGATATAGCATCGGTTCTGTCGTCGAAGGACGCGTGCGAAAACTAGCCGATTTCGGCGCATTCATCGAGATAGAGGAAGGTGTCGACGGTCTTGTTCACGTCTCCGACATGTCATGGACCGCGCATGTAAAGCACCCCTCCGAAATCGTCAAGAAAGGCCAGCAGGTACAGGCCGTCATCCTCAGCATCGATGCGCAAAACCGCCGGCTTTCGCTCGGCATGAAGCAGCTCCAGCCCGATGCGTGGGAGACCTTCTTCAAGAGTCACAAGGTTGGCGATATCGTTCGCGGCCGCGTCTCTCGGGGCGTTGCATTCGGAGTCTTCGTTGAGCTGAACCCAGGCGTAGAGGGGCTATGCCATCGCAGTGAAGCTGCCCCGGAATCCGGCCGGCGCGCCGCAGCCAAAGAAGGAACCGAAGAGCCCGTTCTGCCCGTGGGCCAGGAATTCGATTTCAAAATCATCAAGCTGAACGAGGCCCAGAAACGCATCGGCCTCAGCCGTCGCGCTATTTCAGAAGAGGGTGAACAGAATCGTTTGCAAGACTATAAGCGTCAGGCAGCTGTGGCCACATCCAGCGTTGGCAACGCGATGAAACAGCATAAGTCACAGGACAATAAGAGTCATCAAGGAAACAGGCAAAATGACGAAGGCTGAGTTGATTGAGGAAGTTTCCCGCGTTGTCGAGATGACCCGTAAAGACTCGGAAACAATCGTGGAAACCATCTTCGACAGCATCGTGAATAGCCTGCATAAAGGCGAAAAGATTGAAATCCGCGGATTCGGCAGTTTCCGCACACGCCAGCGGCAGCCCCGTGTTGGACGCAACCCGAAAACAGGATCCCGAGTTGAGGTCCCGTCCAAGCGCATCCCTTATTTCAAGCCGAGCAAAGAACTGCGCGATTTAGTGAATCACGTGCCGCAAGCCGACGGCCACCAGGCCGAAGAGCACGCCATCCATCTGGCGGCTGAATCGAAGTCCCCGAGCGGCTCCAACTCCTGACCTTCCTATGACTCACTTGTGGACGCCTTGGCGCTCCACCTATATGAAAGCAGCCAGAGAAGGTCATCGTTGCATCTTCTGCGATGCGGCCGCAAGCAATAATGACAAGGAACATTTGGTCGTTCATCGCGGCCAAGACAGTTTCGTGATCTTGAACCGCTATCCCTATACGAGCGGTCACCTGATGATCGCCCCCTACTCGCATGTCTCCCGGTTGAATGAAGCCACGGAAGAAACGGTATATGAAATGACAACGCTTACACGGCGGGCGGAAAGAATTCTGGAAACGATCTATAAGCCGGACGGCTTAAATCTAGGTATGAATCTCGGCCGCGCCGCCGGCGCCGGCATCGCGGAACATATTCATATGCACTTGCTGCCACGCTGGGCCGGTGACGCCAATTTCATGACCAGCGTGGCAGATACGCGCATCATTCCCGAATCCCTCGATGAGACTTACTCCAAGCTCAAGGCTGGATTCGAAGAGCATCTCAGTGAATGTTGATGTTTAAGACGCTATCCGGATGGTCGTGGCGCCATCCCCAATATGCATTGCGTTGAGAGGCGTTCGCACGTGCCCAGTCGATGTAAGCGTGATGACGCTGTTGCCAATAAATTCGCCACGCCCGGTCCTCGTGCTCATCCCAGTGGTGCCAGTCTTTGTGCCCACGATCATAGTAGTCGTCTCTTCCATGATGATCATGATCGTCAAAAGGCGCCGCATAACTCGCGAATGACATCGCTAGTGCTGCGGATAGAGATAACGTGATAAAAAATTTCTTCATGTCTTTTAAGGTTCCTCCTACCTCATGAAATTAGAAGCTCACAATCCCCTGTGCGTTTCTCCTGCGAAGTACTACGGGTGCAACGTGCGGTCCCGTACTGTCAACAGCGTGTTGTTTGCCGCAGTTTGTTCTCTGTTCGCCGGCCTCTTTGGTTGCGCATCGCCCCAAGCCATTGGTGCATTTGCACAGGCAGCGCAGAGCGCGCTCGCCGCTGGGCCGCCGCTCTTTGCCGACATTCACGACTCCTGCGTTCGAAGAGAGACTGCCCGGCCAAGCTTATCTATCCGTCCGCTTTTTGTGCCGCCCGGGTCGAAAGACGCTCCCCCGCCGCTCGAATCGGTCACCGCGGCTTGCGCTCGCTTTACAAAGCAGGCGCAAGGACTCACGCAAGTTTCCGATGTCCTCGCCGCTTATTTTCGTGCGATTCAGCAACTTGCGTCCTTCAATACGTCGTCTGTAAGCGCGGCCGGCTTAACCGCAGCCGAAAACGCAGCCGGCGCCGCCGAATTGAGTTCCACGCAAATCGACTCCGCCGGCCAGCTTGCAACCTTTGTGACCGAGATCTTTACCGCTCACTACCAACGCAGTCGCCTGCTCGAATATCTGAACCGCGCGAGCCCGCAAGTCGCAAGCGTGACGACAGGCTTCGAAGCCGTCATAAAGAATTACGAAGTGTTCCTTGATGAGGAGCAGCAGACGCTCACCGCGCGTTATCAAACAGTAGGCAACACAAGCCAGCCAGCCATGGTCCTGCTTCTAAACCGTGCCTATTCCGACGACCTTGCTGAAATCGCCCGGCGTCGCGCAGCGGCTGCATCTTATGTGGAAGCTCTGCAGACCATTCGAGAGGGAGACCAGAAACTGCTGGAGGCTTCGAAGCATATGAATGCAAAAGAAACCAGCTTGGCCCTTCAGCCGTACACTTCCAAGCTGAATAGTTTGGCGCCCGCGGCGCAAAAAAGCAATTGACAGGAGAACCCCACATGCCGGACACCTGCGACCAAGCTCAACAACTCGCCGATCTCTTCACCGCCCTCGCTGCCAAAGTCGATGCCTTCCGCAATGCTCACTATGACGAGCTTTCAGATCGGCAGCGTTCAGATCTCGAAGAGGAAATCGAGCAACTATACGACTGTCACGATCAATTTGCGGGCGATGCCATTCAGAACACTCTGGCCACCATCCAGGCCGATGTGCCTCAAATTGTCAGCGTTACCCAACAAGCCAATGCTGCGCTTGAACATCTGAACGACATCGAGAAAGTGGCAAGCATAGCCTCAGCCGCGACGGGGATCGTTGCGGACATCCTCACCGCCGATTACGGCGCGATCCCCGAAGCTGTCTACAAATTCGCTCAAGCCGTTAATCCTCCGCCCGATAAGAAATAAGCGGTCACAAAGTCTTTGTGGTGCGCTGATTTTAATTCGCTGATTTGAGATTTGACAAGATGGGAGCACACCACCCAGTATGTTCAATTGGTCACTGGACCCTAGGTCCCAATTGGCTCTGTTGTGCCTTCTTACAGCGTTTGTGTTCTGGAGCAACGATCCGCTGTTTTTTCTATTTGCGACCCTTGCCGTCTGCACTCGCGTATTGAGCGAAAGCTACTAATAGGACGTGCCAGACCACTCTCGCTATTATCTTTCGGTGATCGAAGCTCTACCGCGTCTGCGCGTTCATCTCTAACTTCCACCGCCGTACTTCCCAAATTCGCTGAACCAGCGCGGTCAAGAGATTATCCTTTGCGGTATCCCCGGTGACATGCGGGTATCCAAATTCGTACAACGGACACCCGATCGCCGATTCGCCCTTTTTCGCGAATCCAATGGCCAGAAGGTCTTTAACCAGTGACTGCTTCTCCGTTTCGGCAATGATGGTCACTGGGTGCGGACTAGGCAGTCCCAGCAAAGGCTTGCCGGAGCTCGATCGAACGCCAGTGTCCTTCCAAAGCAATGCAGATGATGAACGTATCCACAAGCAGGTATCGGTAAGGCCCTCGTTTGGCGATCTCATCCGCATCGAAGTCGATGACCTTCTTCTTAGGTCGCGTATAGCCGTAAAGACTCTGATAACCTCTTGCACTCAAGGGCAAAATAATGCTCAACGCCACCGAAGAACCTCGATCAACCCGCTTGAGAAACAGAAACGACTTCGGACTTAACTCATGCCATCGCTCATAGAGCCTGCGCCGCTCAGCTCTGTCAAGGTCAGGGTTGGATTCACCCAAGAAGTATTCAGATTCAGAGACATAAGCCTCAAGATCATGTACTGAATCCGCAAGCTGAAAGCGGTATGGTGAAGTGCGGCCGGGTTCTGGCGGCAGTTCAATCAAGTGCTCCGCCGCTAATGGCGCGCCGGGGTGAAACTTGCGCCATGGCCAGAAGCTGAATAGCAGCAATCGGCGGAGTATCACGATGATCGCTATACCACCCAGTGAGCAGGTCAGAATCAACGAGAATAAGTCAGCCGCCGTCGCAGCTTGCTCCATGGCCTTCTTGTGCCAATACGCCGCCGCGACCGTCCCCGCAAGGCAGATCAGTGCAACCGTTCGCGAAAACGACGGCCCTTCGCCGTACCGTACCACCAAAGATGCAACCGCTTTAACGCACGTAGCATTCCGGAACACCGAGTATTATGACGGGCTGCTTCAATGTGGCGGACCTCAGCTTACTGCTTCGCCGGCAACGTGTAGTCGAATTTGATCTGGTAGGGCCCGGTCTCATCCACCATCTGATAATCCGCGGGCACCTCGAA
Organism: Terriglobia bacterium; assembly: GCA_963846045.1. Classification (GTDB taxonomy): domain Bacteria; phylum Acidobacteriota; class Terriglobia; order Bryobacterales; family Bryobacteraceae; genus Bog-105. The sequence goes on from CAWJUL010000003.1 coordinate 115,502, forward strand.
CAGGCTGGGGTCCGGCTCGCCGAGCACAATATTCGTCAGACGTGTCGTTGAATCGCCGTTCCGCGGGTCCGACATCTTCATCAGTACACTCCGCCCAAGTTGTGGTGCGAACCAGTTCTCATTCGTCATCGTAATAGGAGCATCATTCCCCTCCGTGCCGGTATCGACAACGGTTGTGGTCCTTGAGCCCACGACTTCCACGCCCTCCATCACCTGCGTTCCCAAGGGCTCCACTGTTATCGTCCGCCCATTGCTCGTCCAGGTTCTCGGCTTGATATTAGGCGCTCTGGGCGATATCCCGTCGGCGCGCCATTCGGCGTGGTTCTTACCGTCAGCTTCACTCGATGCGCAACATGATTCTGTGTATCCAGCGTGTATTTGTACCCTCCTATCGGATCGACAATCTCGATGATAATAGGCCCGTCGAACGACCCTGTAGGCGGAACAAACATCGACCTCTCCGTCCGCACTCGGCCCTCTGAATCGCGATAGGTCTTCTCCGTCTGCGGCTTCCGATTGATGTGAGTGCCATTAAACAGTGTCTGACTGTTCTCAGACACCTGCTCCGCGGAATAGGGTGCGCCCTTGGTGGCCACCACGTTCAACATCGAGCTCGGGCCCGCGAAGCCCATACCAAACTGACCCGTTCGACTCGCGGTAGCGGCAGGGGGTACCGGCGCCGCTGTCGTTCCACTTTGTCCATACGCACTTACCGCAACCGGCAGCGCCATGGCGAATAACAGAATGCATTTCGTTCTCACAATTGCACCTCCTCTATACACTGATCCTGTGAAACTCTATCGCACGCGCAATCGCATCTTCGCTGTCTCCGATAACGGCTGGCGGTTGTTGCCGGACAACGATTGGGCCGCATTGACAACTCGTGACGATCTGTCTGATTATCTCCGAAATTTCGCCTCCTCGGGAACGGCCCAGCGTCGGCCAACCTGCTCAGCGTCAACATCGTTCCGCGTCCGCAGTGAATCCGATTGTCCACTCCCTTCGCTATTACCCACAACGCCGCCGCGGGCCTTGCAAAGAAAGTGGCGCGCTTGCGGCCATGGGTTGTCATCAAGGGCTGATTCTCGCCACTAGCCCGCGGTGCCCTGCATGTAATACGCTGAAAAATGTAATGTTTTCGATGCACATCCTCCGTTTGGGACAAGTGCTGGCGTGCGGGCTTCTTTCGGGCGTCTTGCTTCAATCCAACGCTCCAGCTGACCAGCTTGGCACCTCCGTGAAGCGGCGCGTCGCCGTCTTCGACTTCGATAACGCGGCTAGGTCGGCCACCCCTTATCCGTTCTTACAAGCCAACGTGCCCGACACTGGTAAAGCGGCAGCAGACCTGCTAATCACGCGGGTCGTCCAGAGTGGCGCTGTGACAGTCATTGAACGTGATGCTGTCAAGAAGGTTATTGCGGAACAGAATCTAACCAACAGTGATCGCACCGATCCCCGGACGGCCGCCAAACTGGGTCAGATACTCGGCGTCGATGCCATCGTGCTGGGCAGCGTAACGAAGTATGACTGCGAAGACAAAACCACCACCAGCCGCGGTAGACCTGGCGTGATGGGTTTCGGAGCCTCCTCTCCGAAGATTAAGCAAGATTTGAAAGCGCACGTTGAAATTAATGTCCGCGTCGTTAGCCCCGACACGGCCGAAGTGCTCTCCGTGTCCGAAGGTGAGGGACTGGTAGACCGGTCGCAGAAATTGGACTACTCAGAGATGGTCAACTTCATGGCCGGCAAGGGTGAGTTGCATGATTCGCTGCTGAGTGAAGCCATGGACAAGGCTGTCTCCCAACTGGCGGTTGAGTTAGAGAAGAGCTTGCCGCAAGTCCCTGTTCACGCGGTCGTCATAAACGGCCTCGTTGCTGATGCGAGTGATTCGGGTCGGCTCGTTTTGAATGTGGGAGGTCTCAACGGTGTCAAACAAGGCGATCATGTCGAGGTATGGCGGCCCGGCAAAGAAATCCGCGATCCTGCCACTGGCCGCGTTCTCACTCGTGACGACACCTTGATTGGCGCAGCGGTAATCGTCACCGTCGACAACGCCTTTTCTATCGCTTCCTATCAAGGCACGCAGGCCGTGAAAGTTGGCGATGTCGTTAAGGGCCCGATCAAACAGCATTAATCGTCCACACCTGGTTCAACGTAAATTCGAATCTGCGTTCGCTCTTGAACTGCTCCCCGGCGTCGCCGGTCTTGATGCCTCTCGATGCCTCATTATCGGGTACGCGTCCTCGTCACACCCGCGAAGACGCATGAGGCTCACCGGCCATCTGTACTTCGTCTCCGAACACGACGCCCACCATCTCGCTCGATATGGGAGTTGGTGAACCGTTAGCTGTCTATACACTGATCCTGTGAAACTCTATCGCACGCGCAATGGCATCTTCGCTGTCTCGGATAACGGCTGGCGGTTGTTGCCGGACCACGATTGGACCGCATTGACAAGTCGTGACGATCTGTCCGATTATCTCCAAAATTTTGTGGCCTCGGGAACCCCCCATCAGCCGCCCGCGAACGATGAATTGCTCGCGCCCATCGCACAGCAGGAAGTCTGGGCCGCCGGTGTCACCTACTATCGCAGCCGCACCGCCCGCATGGAGGAATCGCAAACAGCCGGGGGCGGTACTTTCTACGACCGCGTCTATCACGCCGAACGTCCGGAACTGTTCTTCAAAGCATCAGCCCACAAAGTGGTCGGACCCGGCGCTTCCGTGCATATTCGCAAAGACTCCAAATGGAACGTTCCGGAGCCCGAGTTTACGCTTCTTCTATCGCCTTCCGGCAAGATCATCGGCTACACTATCGGGAACGACATGAGCTCTCGCGATATTGAAGGCGAGAATCCGCTCTACCTTCCCCAAGCGAAGGTCTACGATCGCTCGTGCGCGTTAGGACCCTGCATACTCGTGCAAGATGGTTTGCCAAAGCCCGAAACGCGCATTGCACTCGAAATTACTCGTTCAGGCCAAACTGTTTTCCGCGATGAAACAACTCTGGCGCAGCTCAAGCGCGAACCTAAAGGTACTCGCCGAATACCTTTTCCGCGAAAATTCGTTCCCGCACGGCTGTTTTTTGCTGACCGGAACAGGCATCGTCCCACCGGATTCATTTACCCTCACAGAACGGCGACATCATTCGGATTGACATGGACGGTATCGGCACACTCGAAAACCATGTCGATTAGCGCTAACTGAAACATGCCACTTCTATCGCTAGTCCCACCAGTGAGGACACGAATGGCAGAAGATCACGAAAGTGAAATGAAAAAAGTTGCAGAGATGATTAAGAGCATCAAGTTCGCCATGCTCACAACCATCGAAGAGAACGGCGCTTTGCACAGCCGCCCCATGGCGACACAATCCGTCGAGTTCGACGGTGACCTCTGGTTTTTCACGCGTAACGAATCGCCCAAAGCCTGGGAGGTCGAATCCCATCGCCAAGTCGGCGTGACTTTCGCCGATACCGAAAAGAGCAAATTTGTTGCCATGTCCGGCACTGCGTCGTTAGTCGAACGATCGCGAAAAGATGAAGGAGCTTTGGACGCCCGTGTTGAAGGTCTTCTTTTCGGATGGCATCGATGATCCACAGTTAGGTCTCTTGAAAGTAAGCATCGATCGCGCCGAATATTGGGATTCAGCTCCTACCGCAATCGGCCGCGCCTTCAATCTAACGAAAGCCTACATCACGAAAGATCCGTCCTCCCTGGGTGAGCACGCAAAAGTCACCACGCGATAACCTCGCCCCCGCTGCGTCATAAGATGGCAAGCATGCGCTTTGTCACCTTTAAAGTCGGCGGCCAAATGAAGCCCGGCCTGATGTCGGGCAACGATACGGTCGTCGATCTATCGTCGTCCGGCTATGGCTCTCTTTTAGCAATTCATCGAAGCCGGTTCTGATGCTCTGAACAGGGCTTCCGGATTAGTAAATCGCGGTGCCGCATCCACCGGTCATAAGCTTGCCGATGTGAGGCTGTGCGCGCCCATTCCTCGTCCTCGCAAGCTCATCTGTGTCGGACTGAACTATCGCGACCACGCCGCCGAAACCGGCGCGCAGATCCCAACCGTCCCCACCATCTTCAACAAATTCGCAACTTCGGTCATCGGGCCCGGCGACAACATCGTCCTTCCGCGCGTTTCCAAAGCGCCCGATTACGAAGCGGAGTTCGCTTTTGTTATTGGCAAAGGCGGCCGGCATATCGCAGCCGCCGATTGGCGCAATCACGTGTTCGGTTACACAATCGTGAACGATGTCACGGGCCGCGATTATCAGCGCGCTACTTCGCAATGGCTCATGGGCAAGAGCTTCGACACGTTCGCGCCCATGGGACCGTGGATTGTCACTGCCGACGAAATAGCCGATCCTCACGAACTCGACATTTCCATTGAGATCAACGGCGAAGTTCTGCAGGATTCGAACACACGCGAGTTAATATTCAAAATTCCCGACCTGATTGCGTTTCTTTCAAGCGTGTTCACACTCGAGCCCGGCGACATCGTCTCTACTGGAACGCCCGCTGGCGTTGGCTTTGTCCGAAAGCCGCCCCGTTTCTTACACCCGGGCGACGAAGTCGTGGTCAAAATTCCTGCCATTGGAGAATTGCGCAACCCGGTCGTTGCTGAGACGTAGTTCGTTTATATGGCCACCTACACGCTCGGTCATTTGGCGTCCTTGCTCGATGCCCAGGTCGCCGGTGATCCAAATCTTGAGATCAATGGCGTAGCAACCATTGAGACCGCCGGCCCCGGCGAAATCACCTTTCTCGCAAATCCCAAGTATGCGCCGAAGGTGAAATCGACTCGAGCATCGGCCATCATCGCAGCCGAACCGGCTCGCAAACATTCAAGCCGCAACGCTACTTTCGCGCAATCCGTATTACGATTTCGCTCGCACACTCGCGCTCTTCTATCAGCCGCCGAAACCTGCTCCCGGCATTCATCCCACCGCCGTTGTCGCTGAGACCGCAACTGTGGGAGCAAATGCCTGTATCGGTGCGTACGTCGTCATAGGAGACAGCACTAGCATTGGTGCCAACGCGGTTCTGCACCCGCACGCCGTCATTTACCCCGGCTGCACCATCGGCGACGATTTCACTGCCCACTCGCATGTGTCCGTTCGTGAATACTGCCGCATCGGCAATCGCGTTACACTGCACAACGGCGTGGTCATCGGGGCCGATGGCTTCGGCTTCGCAAAAGGCAACGATGGACGGCAGCATAAGATTCCTCAATCGGGCATAACTGTCATTGAGGATGATGTCGAGGTACAGACCCTGACTTCAATCGATCAGGGCCGCACTCGGCGAAACGCGCGTGAAGCGGGGAGCCAAGATCGACAGTCTCTGCCAGATTGGTCACGCCTGCGTCATCGGTGAGGACAACATCATCTGCGGCCAAACGGGACTCGCCGGCAGCACCGTGCTCGAAGAAGACGTCATCCTGGCCGGGCAAACGGGCTCATCCGGTCACTTGACCGTTCATAAGAACGCGATCGTTTGGGCCCAGGCGGGAATCGGCCACGATGTTCCCGCGGGCGCCATCGTCAGCGGCTCACCCGCCTTCGATTCCAAAGATTGGTTGCGCGCCACTGCCGCTTTCACCCGTCTTCCCGAACTCCTTCGTACCGTTCGGGCTCTCGAAAAGCGCATCGCAGAGCTAGAAGGCAGGCAATAACTCCCGGGCATTGCTGTGCGTGCCACAATTTCCGCCATGCGCGGACTTCTGCCTTGGCGGCCCCGCACAAAGCAGTGCGCGATGAGTACTTCTGCGGCCGAACCGGCTACTGCCCATTCACGTTCTTGTTATATAGCCTGAAGGTCGCGGTCAAACAGAAACGATTCGCCGCGAAGCATTGTTTGGATTGAGCCGTTGATTAGTAAAGCAGTTGATTCTGAGTTAACTGGTCGGGCCGCCGGGATTTGAACCCGGGACCTCTTGCACCCCAAGCAAGCGCGCTAGCCAGGCTGCGCCACGGCCCGATTGATCACGTCTGTTTCGAATCTAGCACGGCTATTTATCCGTGTTTAGCCAAACGTCTTCGAGCAAGTCGACAGAAGATTTCAGCGTCTGGCCGCCCACCGTCACTCGAATCATGTAAACGCCGGGAGCAAGCAGCGGGCCTTGCGGAGTTCCGCCGCCGAACCCGCCACCACCACCGCCGCCGCCAAATCCGCCGGCTGCCACAAACGGAACTTCGGCCGCGCGCGCCGCTCTGGCCGCAGCCATCTGCTCCTGCGTCATCGGCGGTGTATTCGGATCGTCGGGCACCATCTCCGGAGGGGGACCGTTGCGTCCTTCACCGCCGCCCGCTCCGCCGCGTTGACGGTTCGCAGCTCCCGGCGGCACTGGTCCGCGCATGTTCCATTGGAAGCGATTCAACCCAGCCTTGATCTCCACGTCCATCGTGCTGACGACTTTATTCGCCTGCAGGAACTCTACTTTGGTCTTACCCTGATCTGAATTCGCCAGGATAGAAATCGCCGTGCCACCCGACGGGTTTCGTCCGATGAAGTCTTGAGTCGCCACGTGCCGCTGAGCTTGAATATCGTTCTTCCAGAGGACGGCCGGACGCGGCTCGAACAGCGTCACATTCTTTCCCTCGGTCTGCTGCAGGTGCTCCAGCGGACCGATATCGTCCATAATCCAGATCGACCGGCCATGGGTGGCAACAATCAGGTCGTGCTCGCGGGGATGAATCAAAATATCGTCCACGCGCACGCTCGGCATGTTGTTCATGAACGGCTTCCAGCTCTTCGCGCCATCCAGCGACACGAACAGCCCGAACTCCGTGCCTACAAACAGCAGGTCCGGATTCACCAAATCTTCGCGTAGAGCGTTGATATTGCCCTTCGGCGGCAAGTTGCAGGTCACGTTCGTCCAGGTCTTGCCATAATCCGTCGTCTTGTACAGGTACGGCGCCCAGTCGTCCAGCCGATGTGCGTCAAGCGCGACATAGGCAGTTGCGGGATCGAAGTGGGAAGGCTCAATGCGCGAGATCTGCACATACCCTTTAGGCGCGTTCGGAATATTGGCGTAGACATTCGTGAATGTCTCGCCGCCATCCTGACTGATGTGCAAATTGCCGTCATCAGTCCCGATCCAGATGACGCCGGGTTTCGACGGAGACTCACGCACCTGCGTCGCGAGCGAACTCGATGAATATCCATCGTGCTTGGCAACCATGGGCTCATTCCCCGGACGGCCCATAATGGCCATCTCCGGCGACCAGCGATTCAGATGCTTCGTCAAGTCCATCGTGTTCATCGTCCAGCTATCGCCGCGATCCGTCGACTTGAAGAAGAACTGGGCAGCCATGTACAGTACGGCTGGATTGTGAGAGGAAATTTCAAACGGTGCGTTCCAATAGAACCGGAACGGATCCACCTTCTCGGGTGCGTTCGCCACGTTCGGCGTGCCGCGTCCGAAGAATCCTCCAGTTTCTGCGTTCTCGGCGGGAGCCTCTGCTGCCGCCGCTCCGCGTTGTCCCCGCCCAGGCTCGCGCGCTGCTTCCTTTCCGCCCTGTTGAGCGCCGGCGTGCGGAGGCGCTCCTGCTTGAGCCGCTTCGGCCGGCGCCGATCCCGCTGTGGGGTTGCGCGTCTCCGGATTGGCAGGCGTCGGGTTTTCATTACCGATCGCCGCCGGCCCAGGTGTCGCCGGAGGCGTTGCCACCGTCGGGCGAATCAGTTTCTGTGTCGCGGTGCGCAACTCGTGACGGCTCATGTTGCCATCTTGCGATTCTGCGTAGATAATGCTCCAGTCGGAGGGGTCCTGCCGCGTATAGAATCCATCGCCGCCCGCGACTGTATACCAATCGGTATTCGCCGCGCCGGTTGTAGAACGCAGCGCACTCGGTCCGCACCACGCATTGTTATCCTGCAAGCCGCCGCATACGTAGTACGGATGCCGCGAATCGGCGGAGACCTGATAGAACTGACCGACGGCAATGTCATTGTGATAATCCCAGCTAAATCCGCCGTCGTTGCTGATATCCAGGCCGCCGTCGTGCCCTACCGCGACGATGCGCGGATCTTTCGGGTTGATCCAGAAGGCGTGGTAGTCCGTGTGCGAACCCGTCAGGCCTCTCCAGGTCTTGCCGCCGTCCAGTGACATCTGAGCGGGCGTACCGCCGACAAACAGCTTCTTGTCATTCATCGGATCTACGCGAATCTGGCTGAAGTAAGTAGGCCTCTGGTTCTGATTGCTCATGAACGTCCAGGTCTTTCCGCCATCGTCTGATCGGAAAACGCCGCTTCCGTTCGGGTTCGGCGGAGGCGGAGCAGTGCGATTACCACCCTGAGCCTGTGCCCCGGCTGCACCAGCCTGCGGCCCCGGCGGCAGTCGGCTCTGCTGGCCAGCCAGCGGCAGCGGCGGAGTCGTAGTGCTGGACTCGCTCTGCGGGCCACCACGTGCATTCGCCGGCGCTGGTCCGCCTTGGGCCGTTGTGCCGCTTCCGGTGCCCGCGCTCGCTCCCGCTTCCACCTGCGCGTAGATGATTCGCGGATTCGCGCGGAAGATGGTCACTGCAATGCGGCCATACATTCCGTCCTTCGGCTTGGGCCAACCCGGCCCGTCCAACTTCAGCCCAGTTCTCGCCGCCATCGGTCGACTTCCATAACGCGCTATCTGTTCCGCCGCCGTTGTATCCCCACCAGGTGCGCCTGCGCATGAACGACGAGGCGTAGATGATGCGCGGATTTGACGGATCGATCGCAACGTCATTGAACCCGGTGTTTTCGTTTATGTACTTCAGGTTCTTCCAAGTCTTCCCGCCATCGGTGGAGCGATACAGTCCGCGCTCTTTATTCGGCCCGAACAAATGGCCGACCGCCGCCACGAACACCACCTTGGGGTTTCTCGGGTCTACCGCAATCCGGTTGATGGACTGCGTATCTTCCAGGCCCAAATGATTCCAGGTCTTGCCGCCGTCCGTTGTTCCCCAAACGCCATCGCCGATGGAGGAACTCTGGCGGTTATTCGCTTCGCCCGTTCCGACGTAAACCACATTCGGGTCCGACGGAGCAATGCCAATCGCGCCAATAGACTCGTTCTGCATCTGGTCGAACAACGAGTGCCAGTGATTTCCGGCATCGGTCGACTTCCACAATCCGCCCGTTGCGAACCCTATATACAGCAACATCGGGTCTTTCTCGGACCCTTGTATATCGTCTAAACGGCCCATCATGACGGCAGGTCCGATTGAACGAAACTCAAAGGGCCGCAGCAACGGGTCTGTCGACATGTTGATCTTTGGCTGCGGAGGCCTCAGAGCAACCTGTGCCCAAACAAGCCCAGCGATAGCGAAGCAACCGGCAACTGCGACCCGAATTGCAAGTCGGCAGCGGCCGGAGGGAAGCCGAAACGGCATCTGTTGTTTTCTCCTGGTCATCGGCGATGAAAAGAAAAGGCTAGTTCGGGAGCAGACAAGGTTACAGCCGGCCCGAATTTTTACCTTAGTAGTGTGCTGTTTATGCGCTCACTCGCCGCGGCAGCGTCAGTGACTAAACGAGCCCGGCAGCTTGCGCTGCGTTCACTGCTGCGCCAATCGTCGCAACGGATTCGCCGCCCGGACACGACTTCAACCGAATAACTCTGCAGCGGGCTCAGCTTCACCATCTCGTTCAGGTATTCCTTCAGCAGGCCGAGGTTCAAGTAGCGCGAGTTCGGGCCGGTGATGAAGAACTTGCCGGGCCCGTCCAGATGAATGCTAGTGGCTGTCCCCGCGGCCAGGGCACGATGCCAGAGCTTCATAAAATCGACGCAGCGGGTTTCGCCTTCTTTCGCGTTCTCAAAGATTTCATCCGGCTCCATGTCCATGAAGCGAAGGCGCATGGCGCGATGCCCCATAATGCCTTCCAAGTGTCCCGTGCCGCCGCAGCCGCAGTAACGCTCCTTTGGATCAAGCGTCACGATTGAATGACCAGCCTCCCAAACACCGTCTTGAAACGGGTAACGGCCGTATCCAATGCCTGTTCCGAGCGTCCAAACTCGAATCAAACGATCCAGATGGCCGCGCTTAGCGGCCAGGCCCGCCGCCATCACATCGGCATCGTTAAAAATGGCCACATGTAGATTCGTATTCCAGAGAGACTTGAACTGCTCGGCCACCAGCGCCTGCATGTTCAGCCCCTTGAATTGAACTAAATTTGGCGAATCCTGAACATAGCCATTGCGCACAATGCCTGGCATGCCGAGCCCGATGTACGAAGGTGGTTCACGGCAACTGCAGCTGCTTCACCTGATCGGCTATGCGCTCGATGATCTGCTCTGCCGGTACGCCCTGTAAGGAATCTTTAATGGTGGGATCTTGCGGGTCGACGCGCACTTCACCGACGACAGTTGTGTCCTCCACAGCAGCGCAGGACAACCTCTCCGTAACGAGAATGCCAATGCCAAGTGCCATTTGTGAGAATCCGTATCAAACTCGAGACAACTTATTCAGCCCGTTGAATGCAGCGGCCTTGTAGCATTCCGCCAAAGTTGGGTAATTGAAGACCGTATCCACGAAGTAGTCGACCTTGCCCTTCAGGATCAGGACGGCCTGACCAATGTGCAGCAATTCCGAAGCTCCCTCGCCAATAATATGAACACCCAACAATTCCAGAGTTTCACGATGGAATACCAGCTTCAGTCGTCCCGTCGTGTCGCCGCGGATCTGTCCGCGCGCAATCTCACGATAATACGCTACACCCACCTCATAAGGCACGTCTTCGTCCGTAAGCTGCTCTTCAGTCTTGCCGATGAACGAGATCTCCGGGATGGTATAGATGCCGAACGGAAAATAGTTCGGGTTGACCTGCACTGGCTTTCCGAACGCGTGTGCGGCGGCAATACGGCCCTGCTCCATCGACACTGAGGCGAGGCTCGGGAAGCCAATCACGTCGCCAACTGCGTAAACGTTCGGGTTGGTGGTCTGGTAGAACTCATTCACAGCGATGCGGCCGCGCGGGTCGGCACTCAATCCCGCAGCTTCCAGGTTTAACTCATCCACATTGCCTTGCCGGCCCACGCAGTACAGCAGAGAATCGCCAGTGACCTTCTTCTTGCTCTCAAGGTTCGCGACAACACCGGCGCCATCCGAAGTTTCCTCTACGCTCGAAACTTCCTCGTTCAGGCGCATGGTGACTCGATGATCGCGGAGGTGATAAGAAAGCGCTTCCACAATTTCCTGGTCCGCGAACTCGAGCAGTCGGGGCCGCTTCTCGATCAGCGTGACGCGAACACCCAGCGTGGCGAACATGCATGTATATTCAACGCCTATGACGCCGCCGCCGACCACGATGAGCGTTCTGGGCACGCTTGGCATGTCCAAAATCTGATCGCTGTTGATGATGGTCCTGGAATTGATGGGGACTTTGGAAGATGAAGCCGGCTTGGTGCCCGTCGCAATCACGATCTTGCCGGCCGCAATGTCTACCGTTCCGCGCGAGTTCGTTATTGAGATGGTTGAAGCATCTTTGAAGCTCGCAACACCGGTCAGGACTTCGATTCCATTGCGGGAAAGTTGAGCCTGTGTGACATCGATCTCGGTCTTGATGACGTGCTGCACGCGAAAGGCAAGATCGGCCATCGTGATCTTCTCTTTCACGCGGTAGCTAACGCCGTAGATGTTTTGATAGTTGTAGCCGGAAAAGTGCAAGACCGCTTCGCGCATCGTCTTGCTCGGAATCGTGCCGGTGTTGATACAGACACCGCCGATGACTTCACGCCGCTCTATCAGCGCTACCCGTTTCCCGCCTTTCGCGCCTTGAATGGCTGCACGCTGTCCCGCGGGTCCGGAACCAATCACTACCAGATCAAATTGAGGCATGGGAGATGGCGGTCTCGCGGCGAACGACGACCGCCGCAGGTGATCCTTTGGGAGACAACATCAAGAGTATATCCCCCAACCTCAGTTTGTATGGCCTGGAGGCGCTTACTAGTGGGTGCTCGTGTCCTGAGTTTTGTCGGCCACGGCATTCGCTGTCTTGTGCGTACCCTTTTTGACGGCGTGGGTAGAGGTGGTGGCGCCTTTCTTAATCGCGGTCCCGGTCTTCTTCGCGCCCGGTCTTGGCGGCGTCGCCGGTGTCCTTACCGGCATTCTTGAGATCCTGTCCAACCTGGGCGCAAAGCGGCAGGGCGGCAGCAAACACTATCATCGAGAGGAATATCTTCTTCATGCCTAGTTGGATTACGTGCGAGTGGCCCAAGTAACAGACATGGTAAGAATTTAATACTAGGCGGAACGCGGCGCCGGCACCGTCCGTGAAAATCGGTTCAGCAGTTCGTCTTCGAACGCATAATCCGGCTTAGGGAAGCCGCGCTCCTTCAGAAAATGCCGGTAAGTAGCCTTAAGCCCAATTTCAAATTCAGTAGGCCTGAAGGCAAGCATACGTTGCGCCTTAGTGACGATTTGAGTAATGGCGGGCACGTCGAAGTAGTAGCCAAAGTAGAGCTTATCGCCGAGGGCTTGGCCGCCCGCTCGATGGATCAGCTCACGAGGCACCGACACGATGTTCGGCTCTTTCACCCCAGCCACCCTAGCGAGACAAAGCACCAGTTCGTGCTGCGTAATCGCTCGCGGGTTTGCCGTATTGAACGCGTGCCCGGCAGCGTTACGCAATTCGAGAGCCTTGATGGCGAGTTCGACCAGGTCTTTCACGAAAATAAATTGCATCAGCCGGTGACCTTCGCTGGGCAGGATGACCGCCCTTCCAGCTCGGAAGCGGTCCCAGAAGAAGGCTTCCCGGTAATACGGATTACCTGGACCATAGACAAACGGGGGCCGTAGTGTCACCACCGGTAGTCCTGTCCGCTGATGCATTCGAAAGAGAGCCCGTTCGCTCATTGCCTTGTTTCGGGAGTATGCATTCGGATGATCGTCGGGGGCGAGGGCATCGCCTTCATGGTGGTTCAGCCCGTCGCCGTATGCGGCCACGCTAGACATGAAGACGTAGCGGCTCACTTTGCCATCGAAAATCTGGGCCGTCGCCTCTACTTGAGCCGCCGTCGTGCCGTGCTCCCAGTCATAAACGTTGTCGTAAACCGCGTCAAACCGCATTGCTCCAAGAGCCCTGCGGACACTTACAGGGTCGTTCCTGTCGGCGACGAGGTTGTGAACGCGTTTCCCGAATGGATGGTTGGACCTGCGGTGGAGGATCGAAACATCGTGACCCATGTGTAACAGCTCTGTTACTAACTGCCGCCCAATAAACTGGGTACCGCCAATTACCAGAATGCGTTTGGACGAGCTATTAGCCGCCGCCTTCGCGGCTTTTTTTTTTGCGCTTCGGAAACCGCCATTGACCGCTTGGGGCATGTTATATATGACGGCGCAAAGCCCGGCCCCGTCTTAGTCGTAATACTCTAAACCGAGGTGAGTAATCAACTCCTCACCCTGCATCCAGCGAAGAGTATTCTTAAGCTTCATCAATTGGATGAAGATATCGTGCTCGGGATACAATCCCGGCGCAGTCATTGGCCCTTTGAAATAGAACGACAACCATTCCTGAATACCTTTCATCCCCGCCCGTTGGGCCAGATCCAAGAAAAGTACTAAGTCCAAGATCTGACTGGGAGCAATGTCCGCATCACTCCTGCGCAGGCCCTCCTCGAACGCTTCTAGGGATTGATGAACGGCAGCCGGCTTGTGGAAAACTTCCGTGGAACCGCACCAGATCATGACTAGGCGCGAGCAGCCATTCCCCGCTTTGAAGTTGCGGATATCCTCCATGAGGGCTTGCGCGAGTTCCATCTTGCTGCCGCCCCGCTTGACATTCGGACCATCGATCCGCCGCACATAGTCCCGATCAAATACAGCCTTCATCGGCTGAGTAGCTGAGAGCGGCCCTTTCAACTTGTCCAAGAGGGTGGGTTCTAGCACCTTGGCTCGGGCCGCCGCCTCGTAGGCGTTGTCCTCATAAATGTCCCAAGCTCCGAACGACAGGCATTCGAGCGGGGCGAGTGGTACAAAGTCTTTAATTCGCGGCGTCCGGCCCTCAGTCCGTTTGCCAAGACGTATCGTCCCCAACTGCGTAAGCGAACCAATGGGATCACCTAAACCTTGTTTCACCGCCTCAACGCCCGCGACGAACGTTGACGTTACCGCGCCCATGCCCGGAATCAAAATGCCGAGCCTTCCATTTGCGGGCGCAATCGTAGCGTTTCCCTTGCTTAACAATTTGAAACCTACTCCAGAAACGTGAGCTGCCGCGCAGGAAGGCGCAATACTCGGCGGCCGGCGTCGATCGGTTCGACCCTACGCGTTATACTAACATCCGATGTCGCACGGTGCTCCAGGGACCGTCATGACTCTCGTGGCGGACGACGAACTGTTGGCCCGCGAGGAACTGTCCTACCTTCTCAAAGACATACCAGGGATAGATCTGCTCCAAACCGCGGCTAACGGTCTGGAAGCCATTGACCGTATTCAGGAATCCGAGCCCGACCTGGTTTTCTTAGACGTGCAAATGCCAGGACTGGATGGACTTGGTGTTATACAGCGTTTGCGCGAAACAGGTGGACCGCTACCGTACTTCGTCCTGACAACGGCGTTCGACCACTACGCCATAGAGGCTTTCCGGCTTGAAGCGCTGGATTATCTGCTAAAGCCGGTTGAAAAGGACCGGCTCAATGAAACAGTTGCCCGCGCGAAACGTGCCCTGGACGCCCCTCAGTCATCAACGGAACCGGCCAAACAAGCGCCACCCGTACACGCAATCCAGCGAACCAAGCTGCTAGTCAGGAGTAGCAATCGGAATCTCATCGTCGATACGCAGGACATGATCTACGCGACCATAGATGACGGATTAATCACCGTCGTCACAAGCCAGTTCGAAGGCCACTCGAACTATCGAACGATAGAAGAGTTGCAGTCGAACCTGGACCCGGATCTATTCTGGCGCGTGCACCGGTCATTCCTGGTGAACATCAACCGGATCAAAGAGGTGATTCCCTGGTTCAAATCCAGCTTTCAACTCAAGATGGATGACAAGAAGCAAACCGAGATCCCGGTGAGCCGCATCCAGACAAAGCGCCTGCGAGCCCTGCTGAAGATATAAGCTTTACTGCTTGGGCGCTTGTTCCTTCGCCAGTTTGACCCGCGCGTTATCCAACTTCTTCTGAACCTTCGCGACGTCATCCGGGTCCATCTCGGATGCGTTGCCGGAGTTGACTTCCTGCAGCGACGATTGCCACTGCGCGATAGCCTCTCTCAACTTGCCCTCTTTGAAGTAAACGTCGCCGAGATGGTCATGGATGGTGGGGTCCTTCGCCTCAATCTGAATCGAATGCGTGAGAGCGCGCTCTGCGTCGTCCAGCCGGTTCAAGCGAAAATTTACCCATCCCATGCTGTCCAGGAATGCGTAGTTGTTCGGCTCGATGTCAAGCGCGCGCTTGATCAGATCCTCCGCTTCGCTGAGCCGCATGTTCTGGTCCGCCAACATATAGCCGAGATAATTCAGCGTGGAAGCATAAATTGGGTCTTTCGGATTCGCCGTATCCAATACTTGCCGGAAAGCCTTCTCAGCCTGATCGAGTTTCTTCTGCCGTTCCAGCAAAGCACCACGTTGAAAGTAGACAGCTCCCTTTTCGTCGTTCGATGCAGAGAGCTTTTCCGCTTGATCGAGAGCCTTCGAGGCCTCGCCATAATTCTTTGCTTTCTGGTAAACGTCTTCGATAGAGAGATAGGTCTCGCGATCGTTCTTTCCGTCAAGCAACGCCCTTAGTTCGGCGACGGCCTGGTCTGTCTTACCCTCGTCGGTGAGTAACTGAGCCCGGACCTCACGCAGCGTACGGTCAGTTCGGATACTTCTTTGCGGCGGCTTCGCTCTCCTGGTCCGCCTTGGGATAGTTCTTGGCAATGCGATAAGTGTCGACCACCAGAGCTTCGGAGCGCGCCGCCTTGTCGGGATCTATGGCCGCCATCTGCCGGAATGCGGTCGCGGCCTTGTCATAGTCCTTGTTTTCCTCGTATAGTTGGCCGAGTTTCTCAACCATTCGCGCGCGCACGTCACGCTGTGCTGCATCGTAGGTCCGGCGCGAGGTCGACTCAAGCAGGTCGTTCAATCCAGCGATCGCCTGAGGCGTCTTCCCTTCCTTCTCAAGCAACTGCACTTCGTTATACTTGGCGTCGATGTTGTCCGGGTCGATGTCTTTGGCCTTGTTCAATACCTGGTGCGCCAAGTCAAACTTGCCCTGCTGCATGTAGATTTCAGCCATGCCGAGATAAGGCGCGGCATCCTGCGGACTCAACTTAGCCAAGTCCTGGTACGTCTGCAGAGCTTCGTCATATCGTCCAGCCAATGCAAGATACTGAGCCAACTGCCCGTTCCACTCGATATGCGTGGGATCAAGCGCGAGCGCTTTCCTCATCGCGTCCGCAGCCAAAGAGTATTCCTTGACCTGCTCGTAGTTGGTCGCCAGGCTCAGATAGGCTCGCGGTGAGGGATTCTTTTTCGTCAGCTTCTCTAGGAGTTCCGAGGCCGAGCGGGCATCGCCGCGGTCCGAGTACACACTCGCGAGCCCTGTAACAGCGTCTTCGTTCTCCGGATCGATCGCGATCGCCTTCTTGAACGCCGCTTCCGCATCCACCGAATTCTCGAGAATGCGATCGAGGCGACCCAGCATCACCAGGCTGTCGATATCCTTCGGGTCTTTGTCCGTAATGATCTTGTACTGCTCAACGGCCCGGCGAACCATGTTCTCGTCAATTCGATTCGCGTTGGAGTCGCCAATCTGCTGCGTATATATATGTGCAAGAACGCGGCGGGCGTTGAGATCGTCAGGGTTGGCCTTTAGCGCGTCCTGCGCCTCTTCAACGGCTTCGCGCGTGCGGCCTGCGGCCCGATACAACTCGGCAATGTCTTCCACCAGGAAAGAAGCTCCACCGGGGTCTTCCTTCATCGCCAGGCGGAAGTTCTCGATAGCCTTGTTCAGGTAATCTGAACGATTTCCATTCGCGGCAGCAAGATCTTCGTACAGATGCCCCAACGAGAAGTGATAATAAGCTTCCGCCTTGACTGAATGCGGCTCTTTAATCACAGGGGGAAGAGCGGGCTTCGCATTCGAACCTTGACCCGGCGTCTGGCCCGCGCACACCAACGGACACGCGAGACTGAACGGCAGCACGACGACTGCACCAAGGGTGCGCAAAAATTTAGATTGGGAATGGGACATTCGACCGCTTCGGATGGTGCTCTTGGGTACTAACTCTTGGAGAGTTATTGCCCTTAGTATACCGATAACTCCGGCTTCAGAACCCGAGATGCGGCCGATCGGAGTTCCGTTCCGTCAACCATGATGACGTCCGTCCGGGCCGCCCCCATTCTGGCCGTGATCGGGCCAACCGGTTCAGGGAAAAGCACTTTAGCCCTGAAGCTGGCCGCGGAGTTAGGCGGCGAAATTGTGAACTGCGACTCCATCCAGGTATATAGGGGCCTGGATATCGGGTCGGCAAAAACACCTGTCGAAGAGAGGCGAGGCATTCCTCATCACCTGCTCGACATTGTTGGTCCAACTGAGGAACTCACAGCCGGAGCCTACGCCCGCATTGCACGTCAAGTAATAGAAGGTATACAGGAGCGCGGCCGATTCCCGGTCGTCGCTGGAGGAACAGGCTTTTATCTTCGTGCTTTGCTGGACGGTCTTTCGCCGGCCCCGGCACGTGACTCGAAACTTAGAGATCGGTTGCAGAAACTCGCCGAGCGGCGCGCCGGCAGTTTGCACCGCTTTCTGGGCCGCTATGATCCCGCCGCAGCGGCCCGCATTCATGCAAACGACACACCCAAGCTGATCCGGGCAATCGAAATCCTGCTGCTGAGTGGAAAGCCTGCCAGCGACGCGCAGGCTGCACCACGCGATTCGTTTGCTGGGGTGCGGACATTGAAGCTAGGCTTAATGCCCGATCGCAGACTGCTCTATTCACGCCTGGATGAAAGGACATGTTGGCTCTTCGAGAATGGCCTGATTGAAGAAACGCGACGGCTATTGGCCGCTGGATACAAAAGCGATTCAAAGCCATTGCAGTCGCTCGGCTACAAACAGGCTCTGAAGGCTATTTCCGGAACCGCGTCCCTGGACGACGCCGTTCAGGAGTGTCAGGCCAAGACGAGGCAATATGCGAAACGCCAGCTTACCTGGTTTCGGGCTGAGCCGGACGCGCACTGGCATTCCGGTTTTGGGTCAGAATTACACGTCCAACAACGCGCCCTTGAAGAAAGTCTCAAGTTTTTACAATCGCTGCCAAATACCCGCTAACACGTATTCACCTTGAACAACAATTCGGGCATTCCGGCAAGTTCGCGTTGAGATTGCTGTTGCGTAGGGCCGCAAACTCCTTTTGGTCCTCCGGCTCCACTCGGGCTGGATCTGAGCCAATCGTAACGGGGTGCCGGTGAGGCGATCGTCGGCACGAGCTTTGATTCGTGCGGTGGCGTGTTCTCGCCGCGGAAGCCGAAGGAAAAGTGCACCTCGAGAAAATCGCGGTCGACCGGCGAGCGTTGGGGCAAATGACAAATCCAGCCACGCAATGAAGCCTTTTTGGGAGAGGTAAGCGAACCTTACCTTCAGCTCGATCGCGGTCACGAAAGAACGGTATAGAATTTAGACAGGCAGCGAACCGCCAACAGCAGTTCGACTGCAGGAGAAGCATCAATGCCCGCCTGCCCCGATTGCGGCGTAGTCACCCTGGAAGCGACCCGCTTTTGCCCTTCCTGCGCCCGAGACAACAAGCCAATGGCACAATACCAAGGCAGCAGTCCCTACCAGCATCAAGCTCCCTATTCCGATCCCCACCCTCATCCCGCGTCAAAGGGGCTCGATCAGATGTTTGGACTCGATCCTCGCATCGCCTTTCTCGCGTTCGTCGTGGATCTAATGCTGTTCGGCACCGCCGCAGCGAGCATGGGAATCGCCCTGCCGGTCCTGATCCCGCTTGCCATGGCAGCCGGGGTCGTACTCGGACGCATCACTTATAAGGCACAGATGAAGTGGTACGGCGACGATCACGATTCGGCCATGATCAAAGCCGGGATCGTCGGTCTGCTCACGGCGATCCCGGTCGGCATACCTGCCGTCGTGTGGGTGCCGTCAGGTCTGCTGGGCCTGCTTCACAACGCTCGCAAGAAACTGACCTGGCCCAATCACGGCTGAGGGCACATTTTCCCTTACGCGGTAGCTCGCCCTTGGCTGTAAGTCGTTGGCGCTTATGAAATAGGAAGCGGTGGCGCTAGCACCCTAATACGCCCGTCCCGCGGCGTCAGTTACTTTTGTCATAGTTATCCTCTTCCGCGCGTCTGACATGCGGAGGAAGAATCGATGGGGTTTAAACACAAGATCGTTGTTGCCGCCGGCTTGGTGCTATCCAGCTCTATGTATGTCCGGCCCGTTTTCGCGCAGGACCAAACCACGCAGCCGCAATCTGACAATTCCAAAGTAAATAAGCGCGATCGGAACGCGTCGGAGCCGACCGCCGATCAAGCCAAGGCAAACACTTCCGATACGGACATCATGCGGAAAATCCGCCGATCGGTCGTCTCGGATAAGTCACTGTCCACCTACGCGCACAACATCAAAATAATCTCGGAACACGGCAAGGTGACGCTCAAAGGTCCCGTCCACACCGAGGAAGAAAAGCAGGCGATCGAAGCCAAAGCGACGGAAGTGGCTGGGGCGGGTAACGTCACGAACGAGATCACTGTGAAGGGTGATTCGAAGAAATAACGAAGCAATAACAAGGAGGAAAACATATGGCAGGCAAGAACACAGCGGTATTCGGGCTTTTTACCACGATGGGAAAGGCCGAACAGGCGGTTGACAGGTTGATAGCGGAAGGTTTCCGGAGCGATGATGTATCCGTTCTGGCTCCCGACCAGAAAACCACTAAGGATTTCGCGGCTGAGAAAAACACGAAGGCTCCTGAAGGTACAACAACCGGTGTCGTAACCGGCGGGGCAATCGGGGGAACTCTAGGGCTTCTCGCCGGCCTCGGCGCGTTGGCAATTCCTGGAATTGGGCCGTTCATCGCGGCTGGCCCCATTATGGGCGCCCTCGCGGGTCTTGGCACGGGAGGCGCAGTCGGCGGCGTGGTGGGCGCCTTGGTAGGGATGGGTATTCCCGAGTACGAGGCGAAGCGCTACGAAGGGCATCTGAAAGATGGCGGTATCCTGCTCTCAGCCCATTGCGATAATTCCGATTGGGTCGGGAAGGCAAAAGATATCTTGAAGAATGCCGGCGCGGATGACATCTCGTCCGCCGGCGAGAAGGGCGTGAGTACGCACACTGTTCAGTCGGAAGGCATTTACTCAGAGCTGCGAGGTGCTCCCGGATCTCTTCGCCGCGATGTTACTGAAACTACCGATGCCGAATATGTGGATGAGGCGGATCTCAAGTCGCGCAAACTGTAGGTCCTGACGGAGTGGCGGCGCGGCTGCAGTAGCTGCACCGCCCTTCATCCATGCCGGCTAACGCTAAGCCGCATTAACGCGCTAAGCGAAGACCGATTCCGCCGCCGGCGCTGGATACCATTCCATAAACCAAAATGCTTCCGGCGTCGACCCGTAGCGCTGGTAATGCTCCAGCTTGGTTCGGCCTTCCGCGATGCTTGGATGATGACCAATGGGAACCCACCATAGGCAATAGTGAGGAAGGCCCATCCTCTCGAACCATTTTTTTCTGTTGCGAAAAACATGTATGTGTTGGGATTTGTAAGTGAACGCCTTCAGCGCCTCAATGGATTCCCAAACGGACATGTTGACGATCAGGAATGGATCGTCGTTGTAGGCAAGATCCGTTGCGTTCCCTTGCTCGGACTGCAAGCGCCAAATAAAACCGGAACTGCTGTCGGCCAGCTTATTTACCGGTTCCAACTGCGCTACGAACTCTGCGATCCTCGGATCGTCCAGCGGAGCTATCAGACGCGCAACATTGATTTGAGCTAAGTGATGCGTTCGCATCCTCTTATGTTAGAGGCACTTGGTGCTCACAATCAGCTTGGCTGCCGTGCCACACTGGCCGCATGACTCCTGCGCCTGTGAAATCGTCGATCGATCCGAAACTCTTGGAGCAAGTTGACGTTCGCGTCGGCGCCATTGAAGCAGTGTCCGATGTCGCCGGCTCGAACAAACTTGTTCAGTTGCGCGTGAACTTCGGAGATCATAGCCGTACCATTGTGGCGGGATTGAAACAGGAGCGCGCTAATCCTGCCGAGATCGAGGGCAAGCAGGCGCTGTTTGTCCTGAACTTGCCGCCGCGTAAAATGTGCGGCGTCGTATCTGAAGGCATGTTATTCGATATCGGATACGCCGATGGCCTGGTTCCGGTTTTGGCGACCCCCGAATCGCCCGTACCGAATGGCGCCCGCGCCGGCTAACCTCGTCTGAAACTTAAGTGAGCGGGACCGCGATAGCATACGGCAAGACACTTCATGCGAATTTCGCGCCGTCATGCACTCGCACTCGCCGTGGCAGCTTCCGTTCCTCGCGTTGTGTCGGCGCAAACCCGCTTCGTCCGCGCAAAAGGTGAAGAGCTAGTAACGCCCAATGGCGAGCCGCTGCTATTGCGTGGCATAAACCTTGGCAATTGGCTTGAACCCGAAGGCTATATGTTTCTCTTCGAGAATGGGCCACAGTCGCCTCGGGAAATCGAAGATTTCTTTTGTGAGCTTATCGGCCCCACGGAAGCCGCCGCCTTCTGGACCGCTTACCGCAGAGCCTACATAACTCCGGCCGACATCAACTTCATCCGGCGCTCCGGCTTCAACTCAGTGCGCATTCCCATGCACTGGAAGTTTTTCGCCGCGGGTGGCAACGGCTTCGATCTGCTGGGCCCCATCCTCGAAGCGTGCCGGACTGAACGGGTTTGGGTCATTCTGGACATGCACTGTGCTCCCGGTGGTCAAACGGGCACAAACATCGATGACAGCTACGGCTATCCCTGGCTGTATGAGAGCGCGGAAAGTCAGCAGCAGCTCACCGATGTTTGGGTTCGCATTGCGAAGCAGTATCGGGATGAGCCCATCGTGCTCGGTTACGATCTCCTGAATGAACCCATCCCGCACTTTCCGCAACTCCAGAAATACAACACTCGTTTGGAACCCATCTACAAACGGCTAACGCAAGCCATTCGTGAGGTGGATCGCAATCATGTAATCATTCTCGGGGGCGCGCAATGGGATACCAACTTCGACGTGTTTGGCCCTCCATTCGACGACAACCTTCTCTATCAACTGCATAAGTACTGGATGACTCCCAATCGGCAGTCCATCCAGCCTTACCTTTCGTTTCGCGATCGGTATCGCGTTCCCATCTGGCTGGGCGAATCCGGCGAGAACACGGACGAGTGGATCGCACAATTCCGTGGCGTCCTCGAACAAAACAATGTCGGGTGGTGCTTCTGGCCCTACAAGAAGATGGTCAAGTCCTCCTGTGTTGTCTCGGTGAAGAAACCCGCCAGTTGGGACGACGTCGTGAAGCTGGGCGCTATGCCGTCCGGAACTAGCCATGCGGAGAAACGGATCGCTGCGCGCCCTTCCATTGAAGTCTCTCGCGCAGCATTGAACGGCCTGCTTTCCGCAATACCGCTTCCGCAATGCGACGTTAACGGCGGTTATCTCAAAGCGTTGGGACTGAATTCAACACGCATAGCTTAGCCGACGTTTACTTGCTTGCTCGGTAGTACGTTATCGATCGTGGACTCCACGGGGTTACCGTTTGAGTCAAATATGGTCTTGGAGTATTCTGAAGCGCGGATATAATTTTCGGTACGCGCGCGAAGATTTCCATCGAATCCATAGATGTGAGTGAGAACTCGGTTATCGGACGGGTATAGCGTTTCGATGCGCAAGTTCATTGCGGCGTTTGGGAATGTAGCAACCGCGTCAACAGGGCGGTGGCGAGAGTCATATCGGACTCTCGCGTGGCTGTCTGTGATTTCCGGACTGAAATAAACCTCGGCCGGCCAAGAGTTCGTTCTTGATCGAATCCTATGTTGAATAGCAATCTTATCCCCCACTACCACATCGAGACAAGCTTGGGTTAAAGCGCACGCAGGTTCGTCAGATCTTTGTGGCGAAAACTAACTTCGTGGGCTTTGTGGGATGCGAATTCTGCGGCTCCATGCTGACCGCCACGGCCGCTAAATCGCCCACCGGCACAGGACCCGCAACAAGAGAGACAGCGCGGCCCGCACTGTCGGGATGGAACGACTCAACCGGTTCGGGCGCACCCATCTTCGGCACCAGCCAGCTCTCGTACTTCCACCCAGCGGGCGCTGAAGGAAGACGATCGACTATTAATGCGATACCCAACTTTTGATGAACGTAAACTGCGCCATGCAATTGTTCAATTTTTGGCTCGTCGAAGGAAACGACTCTGGTTCCTGTCGCCGCAATAATCTGACCCAGCGTGTCCAACCGTTCTTGTCCATTCGAACGTAACTGCGCGAGCTCCAATACTGCCCGCGTCTCCGCTAGTTTGGAGCGAAATGCCGCAAGTGTCGAAAGTCCGGCTGCAATCAACAGGAGCGCGGCTGCCGCGAGAGCCCAGACATACCGGTTTTGGTTTGTAATAGAGCGTGGGCTTGGTGCGATGGAACTTCGGATTCTTTCGCGCAATCGCGGCGGCGGCTGCACCAACGGAACACTTTGCGAGATCAGAGCGTTCTGCTCCAGCGCTCGCCGAAGCGACTCCCGGCATGACACGCACCCCGTCGCGAGATGCTCTGTCAGCGCATATGCCTCGCTGCTCTCCAGGGCGCCGAGCGTATAAAGCTCCAGTTCTTCGCTAAACTCTTCACAGGTCATTTCGCACCTGCCGTGATGGGGCAACCTCATTCCGGGCAACCTCTATCGAAGCGGAAGATATAGATACAACGGCCGACCGAAGGCTCTTTAAAGCACTTCGCGCCAAGCCTTTAACGGTCCCAAGCGGCTTGTTTAGCTTCCCTGCGATCTCGGTCTGGGTCATTCCCTCAAAGTGAGTCAGTTCGATCACCTCGCGCTGCTCACTGGTTAATTTGCCAAGCGCCTGCCGCACTGCTTCCGCGGAGACAACCTGATCGGAGTGACTGGATTCGACAGCACACAATCCGCTGTGCTCCAGGTCTGTCAGACTGACCGGCGAAATGGCGGGCGTGTTCCGCATCGACCTCAGATGATCGAAAGCCCGGTTGCGCGCAACCGTCACCAGCCAACCTTGGAAATTTCCTTTTGCCTCGTCGAACGAGCCGATCCTGTTCCAAACTCGAAGGAACGTTTCTTGCGTGATGTCCTCGGCAATACCGCTGTCGTTCACAGCGCGCAGGATGATCGAAAATACGAGCCGGCCGTAGCGGTCGTAAAGCTCCATCACCGCGTTCCGATCTCGCTGCTTCAGACGTTGAACCAGCCGCCGGTCTTGCTCTAGGGAAGACTCTGCAGACATGCCGATCGTCGGGAGTTCACCTCCTTCAGTATGAGCTAGCCGCAAAAAAAGCCCGGTACGAGCGGCTTTGAGGAGGGTCGCTCGTACCGGGGAGGGGCAGCAGAGTTACGGCATCAAGACAGCGTCGATGACGTGGATAACGCCATTCGACTGGTACACGTTCGCGATGGTGATATGGGCCATTCCACCCTTCGCGTCTTTCAGAACGATATCGTTGCCGTCCATCATCGCTGTGAGCGGTTCACCATTTACGGTCTTCAATGTGGCGGTTCCGCCGCCGGCTTTAATTTCTTTTTTCAACTTGTTGGCATCTAGCCTGCCGGGAACGACATGGTAGGTGAGAATGCTGACCAGCTTTTGCTTGTTGTCGGGCTGCAGCAATGTATCCACAGTACCCGCGGGCAGTTGAGCGAAAGCTTCATTGGTAGGAGCAAATACCGTGAACGGGCCGGTGCCTTCCAACGTGTCGACTAACCCGGCGGCCTTGACCGCCGCCACCAGAGTGGTGTGATCATTCGAGTTCATGGCATTTTGAACTATGTTCTTTTGGGGCGACATCGCGCTGCCCCCAACCATGGGGTCCTGGGCGCCAAACAGCGAAGCCGAACATCCCAGCAGAACCGCGACTGCTAATGTAGAAAACTTTTTCATCTTTTATCCTTTCGAGTATGTTCTTGCCACTCGACCGCTGATACGTGTGTTTAGAACAAAGCGGATCAAGCAAGGAAAACTTTTTTGAGCTGCGGCCTGACGAGTGTCGGATATCCCTTGACTAGCATCTCCGGCCTGTTCGAGTCGAAATAGGGCACCGGATACGCGAAATGTTGCTAGACTTGGTCGTCCAACAAACGCTCGGGCAACCATAAACACTCCAAGCCGCTGAGGACCACCGAACATCTATGAGCCCGGATATAACCACTCGATACCGCGAATTTCAGTTGTGGAGTCTCAGCCGTGGGCTAAGCCGAACGAGGAACTGTTCGCTTGCTCTCTCTATCCTCGGTTTCGGGGTGCTCTTTTTGCCCGCGACGCTCGCCGCGCAACAGCAAGTATCTCCTCTGCCGCAGCTGCCGCCCGACATCCCCAAAGATGTTGTTCTCCGGATGGTGATTCTGGACAAAACTCCTACCGGACAGGATGCCGTGTGGACCTCGTCCGATGGCGCCGTTCACGAGTTCTTCCAGTTCAACGATCGCGGCCGCGGCCCAAAGACGTACACAACTTTTCATCTGGGCGAAAATGGCCTGATCCGAGCGGAAGAAACCAAAGGCGTTGACTACATGAAGACGCCGATTGACGAGAAATTTTCGCTGGTGTCGGGCCAAGCCGTCTGGAAGAATCAAGCCGAGAATGAAACGCAAGCTAATGCGAGCGCCAAGTTTTACATCGATCTCAACGGCGGTCCGGAATCGCAGGCCATTCTTGCCCGCGCTCTGTTGAACGAGAAGAACGGCGGTAAGCTTCCCGTCCTTCCCAGCGGCGAGGCAACGATCAGGAAAATGCAGGCGATTCCTGTAGCGGCCAACGGGCAGAAACGGGTTGCGACACTATTCGCGA
Source organism: Terriglobia bacterium (assembly GCA_963846045.1). Classification (GTDB taxonomy): domain Bacteria; phylum Acidobacteriota; class Terriglobia; order Bryobacterales; family Bryobacteraceae; genus Bog-105. Next base: position 141,459 of record CAWJUL010000003.1, read on the forward strand.
TCGACGGATTAGCCTATACGCCAAATTACGTATGGCTCGATGAGAACCGCCAATTTTTTGCGAGTATAGGTGGACCGTCCGCCGTCATCCAGCAGGGCTTCGAAAGTGTGATCCCGCTGTTGCGCGAGTCACAGCGGGTGGTGGAAATCGGCAGAGCCGCCGAATTGGCGAAGACGCTGACTCACAAGCCCGCGGGTGACCTGATTATCACTGATGTCTCGCTGTTCGACTCTGAAAATGCAACGCTGCTGCCGCACCAGCGCGTTACGGTTCGCAACAATCGGATCTTGAGCGTTGAGCCGGATCACGAAAAAGCTAGCTCTCCAACGGCAGAAATCATAGATGGCCACGGCAAGACGCTTCTGCCCGGCTTGTGGGACATGCATCAGCACCTGTACGCCGAAAACGCTTTTCTGGATGTAGCGACAGGGATCACCACTATCCGCGATCTCGGAAATTCCATTGAGGAGTTGACAAAACTCCGGCAAGAGATCGAAGCGGGCAGACAGGTGGGTCCGCGTGTCGTTCCGGCGGGCCTTATCGACGGCCCCGGTCCGTTCGAAGGCCCCATCAAAGTTCTTGCTGCGACGCCTGAGGAGGCCAAGCAGCGGGTGGACCGCTATGCCGATCTCGGTTACGTGCAAATCAAAATCTACAGCTCGGTAAAGCCGGAACTGGTGCCCGTCATTATCCAGGAAGCGCACACACGCGGATTGCGCGTGAGCGGTCACGTGCCGTCGGGGATGACCGCGGAGCAGTTCGTGCGCGATGGAGCCGATGAGATTCAGCACATGAATTTCATCTTTCTCAACTTCATGCCCGACGTTAAAGAGACGCGCACTCCGGCGCGTTTTATCGAGCCGGGTAAACGAGGCGGCGATCTCGATTTGAATTCGCAGCAGGTAAATGATTTTATTGCGCTGCTGAAGCAGCATCACACGGTCGTCGATCCCACAATGGGTGTCTGGGAGGGCACGTATCTCGACAGGCCCGGGCACATCGCCAGGATTGATGAGAAGATGTTCGACCGGCTCCCTGTGCAGGTCCAGCGCGGGTCGAAGACAGCCGGCGAGGCTCTGGATGCGACAGATCCCGCTGTCGACAAACAGTACCGCGCCGGCTACGCCAATATGGTGCGGATGGTGAAGAAGCTATATGACAGCGGAGTGCAAATCGTTGCAGGAACGGATGCCGGAAGCGGCTATGCCTTGGATCGCGAGCTCGAGATCTATAACGAAGCGGGAATTTCGCCTCCCGAGATTCTTCGTATGGCTACCCTGGAAGCCGCCCGGGTCATGCACAAAGACCACGATTTCGGCTCTATATCGCCGGGAAAATATGCCGACATGGTACTCGTAAACGGCGATCCGACCACCAACATCAGCGACATCCGCCATGTGGACCTTGTTGTTAAGAATGGGGACTGCTATCGCGCGTCGGAGCTGTACCAGGCGTTCGGCATTCGTCCGGAGTAATTCGCCGCAAGGAGGAGCACCGGAGCATCGCCACTCGAACGGGCATCTTAACCCCATCCCCTTATCCCGCACGCAAAAACAAATCTCGTTCGGATTCGCGGCGTCGGCGCGTGGCAGCAATGAAACGTTAGGGCAGTCCCGCTTTTCGCGACATTTCAGTCGGCTTTAGATTCTCTTGCCGAAATTGCGGGCTCAAGTGTATGTCCAGTTGCTTCAACACGCTTTCCCCGGCGTTCACAAAGCCGTGCGGCGTTCCGGCCTTGATAAGGACGATGTCGCCCGCAACGGCTTCGCGAATCATCTCGCCGGCCGCAAGCCGTGAATGGCCCTCTTGAATCACGATGATTTCGTCGTAATCGTGCCGATGCAGTGGCGCACCATTTCCGGGCTGCGCTTCGACGAGAAACATCGAGATGGCAACATCCTGATCGGCGCCGACGAATTGGTAAGAGCTTCCAATAAACGGCAGATCCCGTTTGTTAACGATGTGCATCATACTCTCCGGCAAAATGAGTTTCAGCCTTCATCTCTGGGATTCATGCAAAGTTAGCCAAGTCGCAGACAAAGCGCCTGTTCGTCCGGCACCGCAGGTCCGATGGCTGAGCACAGGGCCTAATTGGACACACGGGCAAACCGGTTGACGATTAGGCTCAGCCGGCCCATGCCGCGGCTCGTGCCGTAAGGCGCCTGAGAAACTGAAAGCGGAAATTTTAGATGGCGTACTACATCGATCTCTTTTCGCCTGATACCTACTGTCTGCGATGAATCTGGACCTGAAGCCCTTCGATCAGGCGATTATAGCGGCCGTACTGGTTAAGGCTGAGCATTTGCGGGACGGAAGGTGCAGACGACCTCGCATTTTGTGAACTCGATTCCGACCTCCGGCCGTGGGACAGAATGGCAGAACGAAGCAGCCGCTTACGGCGCTCTACGACTCTGCCCACGTGTGGGTCTACGGAGATTTCGCCATGAACTCCCCCCGAAGGCCGCCAACATTTCCTCAAATAGCCCTCCGTCAATAGTGAAGAGAAGCTTTGCGGTGAGCATGCAATGAGCAAAGCCATAGGGTTCACGGAGTCAGAACTGGCTTAATCGCTTTCCACGAAGACTTTCAGTCTTGCGAGCGCTACGTCCCACTGCTTCGAGACAGAATCGAGAAATTCAGCCAGTTCGTGAATGGGTTGTAGATCCAGCTCAAACAGGTTCTCTCGGCCGGTGCGCCTGGCATGTACAACCCGCACTTGTTCCAGAACGCGTAAGTGTTTCGTCACTGCCTGCCGGGTCAGCTTTGTTCCCTCCGTAAGTTCAGCGATAGAGTAGCGCTTTCCCCTGCCAAGCTTCGCCAGCAAAGATAGCCGAGTCTCGTCTCCCAGCGCGGCAAATACCGTAGCCTTTGCCGCCAGACCACTACGACCCTTTGCCGACATACGTCTGAATATTCGCTGCCTGCTGCTCCCAACCGTGGCTGTTCATGCGGAAGGCATCCCCGTAACGCTCCTTCGGAAGCTTGTCGAATCCCGACTCCGTCACGACCAGTAATGTGCCCCGCGGTGTATCTTCTAGCCGAAACTCCACAAGGGTAGGGGTTTCCTGCGAGTAGTCCATCTTCGGGTCCACTGCATATGGATGCCAGGTGTAGGAGAAGTAGGAAGGAGGCTGAATGGCCTGCACCAGCATTTCCAGTCTGAGGTGTTCATAACCGGGATACGTGATTTGTCCGCCGACACGCTCTCCCGCAACGAACGGGCCGTCCATCTTCACACGAAACCACTCACCAAATTGACGAGAGTCCGTCAGGGCTTCCCAAACGCGCGCCAGCGGCGCGGATATCTCAATGCGCTTTTCGATCCGATCTGTCGTAAATGCAACCTCCAGGTTGCATCTCCACTATAAAGACGCACGGCTATAAATGCAACCGTTTAGTTGCCATTTGCAGAAAACACGAAAGGATCGCCGACGCTAGACGTACTTGATGAACCGCAGAGCCCCGGAATTCACACAGTAGCGCAATCCGTAAGGCGGCGGTCCGTCGTTAAAGACATGTCCCAGATGTGCGTCACACTTCCGGCACAGAATCTCTACACGCCCGAACGAGAGACTCGAATCGGCTTCAGCCTGAATATTCGCTTTCGCAATGGGCGCTGAAAAGCTCGGCCAACCTGTTCCCGAATCGAATTTGTCCTGCGACCGGAAGAGTGCGTTTCCACAACAGACACAACGATACAGGCCCGCCTGTTCGTTGTTCCAGTATCGATTCGCGAAGGCGAACTCGGTTGCCTTCCGGCGAGTGATTGCGTATGCCTCCGCCGTCAGTTCTTTTCGCCAGTCCTTGTCCGCACGAATCAGTTTCCGAATTTCGCGAACCGCTTCGCACTTGCCATTCCGGGAAAAAAGCGCCAACTCGACTTCAGGACCGCTGCCGCCTTGCATGGGATCGGCTATTTTTCGCTCTCGCCGATAGCACAACGCCGTCAGGCCGGCAAACGCGAACGGCGCAATTAGAAGGGCGCGGCGAGGAAACTTCTCGCTGGGCACCGGCTCAAAGGGCATCTTCCAACTTACTTCTCATACCAAGGTACCGTGCTTATGAGATGATGAGCCTGCCTCCGATAGTGCGGCAAGCCGCAGACAAAAGTGTTTAGTGGACCAGCGGGAGCACGAGCACCTTCAACTCCTTCAGGAACGCGTCCTGTTTTGTGAACACGGCAAAGTGACCTGCGCCGTCAATCGTGACGAAAGCTTTGCGAGGAGCATGCAGTGAATCCACGTAGGCTTTGGCCAGACTCGTCGGTGTCGTGAAATCCTCGGCGCCCTGGATGACGAACACGGGTACCGCGAACTCACCTGCCAGAACCTTTGGGTCGAGCGCGGAAATCTGGGCGAACAGGTGCTCAGCGCTCACAATCTGTCCTTCCAACCAGTCGTTGATATCGCCCACCGAATATCCGGGAGCGGCGAGCGCGAAGCCCACTGTGGAGTTAATGAATACGTCCGCTCCTTCAAACAGATTCGACCATTTCCGTTGGACGGCGCGGCCCTTCCAGTCTTTATAGGGCGGGGGCCCTATTTCGTTGAGTTCTTGCAGAGCCCGGGAATTTCCCTCGCGGGATGCCTTCTCAAGAAGGGCTGCGTAAGCGACAGTGTAGTTTCGCGAAGAATCGGCGACCTGGCCGGTACCCACGAATGCGTAGAACAGCTCAGGCCGCGCCTTCGCCATGAAAACGCCCAGGGTGGAGCCCCAGGAATGCCCGAGGAGGACGATTTTGTCTTTCTGCAATCGCCGCAACAACAGTTCCGTAAGCTCGATGCCATCCTGCGTCATCCGCTCGATTGTGATGGTGGTGGCGGCCGCCGGTCCGTTTCGCCCCAACGTTCTTCCTGCGCCCCGTTGGTCCCACTGGACGACTGTAAAATATTTCAGCCAACTGCGAAAACCTGCGTACCCCCAAGGATTGGTTGCATCCCCGGGGCCTCCATGCAACAACAGCAGCACTGGGTTTTTGCGGTCTTCGCCGCGAATCGTGATCCATTGCTCCAGGCCGCCGATTTTGACGTAGGCTCCCTCGTCGATACCGTTTGGAGTAGTGATCGCATAGTCCCGCGCGTTGCGGGCGCGTAAGAACGTCAGCGCAGGTTCAAGCTTCCGGAATTGATCGACTTCCGATTGTCCGGAGGATACTTGTTGCGCGCCGAACGAGGCGAGTGCGGCGCCACAAATGAACGCGACGGCGGCGGCGGAGCGCAACGGCGTGAAACGATAGAGAACCATAACGGACACACTCTCCTCGCTCGTCAATACCGACCGACGCAGAAAAGGTTACGTGAAGACACACGAGCGTGACTCGCCATTCAGTTCGCAGCTTCGGGAGTAATGAAGCGCTGTGCCTAAACGCATAGTTGAATCGGTGGCCAAAGCGAAATCAGAACCTGCATTTGCGGAGGTAACGGTAGGCGACACGCCGTAGTCCAGCAAATTGAGCGTGGATGGCATCTTCCGGCGTGCGACTTCTTGTTACGCCGGCGATTCGCTCAGATCTGCTTCACTCTGAGCCTTTCTTGCCTGCACCGAGAGTTTCCAAATGACACAAGATATCGAAAAGCACGACACCACGCGGCCTGCAAGGCAGTCCATCGCTCCCGGGCACCCAGGCGCCAAGCCACTTTGGAGTTCGGGAGCAAAGTCGGCCGTAGGCACGGCAATATCGGCACAGAGCCGCATTTGGTTCACTATTTCGAGCGGGACCATTAATGAAATCTACTTCCCAACCATCGATCAGGCCAATACCCGAAGCTTGCGATTCCTCATCGCAGGCGATGACTTTTTTTCCGACGAGCAGAATGACGCCGACCATACCATTCGGTCCATCGCTCCCCACGTACCCGGCTTTTCTATCGCATCGCGGTGCAAAAAAGGCTTTTACGAACTGGACAAAGAGGTGATTGCCGATCCTGAGCGGGATACGCTCCTGCTCAGCGTTCGGTTTCGCCCTGCGGCCGATCACCACAACCTTCGCCTGTACGTATTCTTGGATCCGCACCTGGGCGACAGCGGCGCGCACAACGAGGCCTGGACCGGCCAGTATAAAGATACGCCGATGCTATTTGCGCGTCGAGAAGAGACTGTGCTCGCGCTGACAACATCCGCTGCATTCCAGACGGCAAGTTGCGGTTTCGTTGGCGTAAGCGATGGCTTTACAGACATCAAAAGTCACAGGCGCATGGCCTGGTCCTACACGGAGGCACAGGACGGCAACGTGGCCCTGACGGCGGAGATTAACTGGCAGGACTGCGGAGGAGAGTTCATTGTAGCTGTGGGATTTGGCGGAGGCCCGGGCGAAGCGGGACAGCAGGCCCGCGCCGGTCTGGTCCAGGATTTCGATCAGATTCGAACACGCTACGTGAATGGTTGGCACGCTAAGCAGAACACTTTCCTGGACCTCGGCGGCCCCAAGAAAAACGATTTAGACCTGTATCGCGTGAGCACCGCTGTGCTCCAGACTCACGAATCAAAACGTTTTCCGGGCGCTGTTATTGCAAGCCTGTCCATTCCGTGGGGATTCGCACGCGGGGATAAGGATATCGGCGGTTATCACGTCCTTTGGCCGCGCGACATGATTCAAGCCGCCATGGCGAAACTCGCCTGCGGCGATGCTGAGAGCGCGCGGGCAACTCTCTTCTACCTCAAATGCACGCAAGAAAAAGATGGCAATTGGACCCAGAACATGTGGCTCGACGGAACACCAATGTGGACCGCGACTCAGATGGACGGCACCAGTTTCTCCATTCTGCTTGCCGACGCGCTGCAGCGGTCGGGCGAGCTGTCGACTGCAAATCCCTGGCCCATGATTCACAAATCGGCTGAATTTCTGGTGAAGAATGGCCCTGTGACTCAGCAGGACCGCTGGGAAGAGAATTCAGGCTACTCCCCGTACACCATGGCCGTGGAAGTTGCGGCCTTGCTCGCGGCGGCGGATTTTTTCGAAATAAAGACCCATAAAAAAACGGCAGAGTTCCTGCGTGAGACGGCAGACGCGTGGAACGATGCGATCGATGAGCTGACGTATGTTTCCGGATCGGATTTGGCGCGCGCCCACGGAGTGGACGGATACTATGTCCGAGTGACGCCGCCCGACGTATTACACGCCGGCTCCGTTCAGGATGTGTCCGTACAAATCAAGAACCTTGCGGGGAACTATCAATTCGGGGCGTCGGATATAGTCAGTCCGGACGCACTCGGATTGGTCCGCTTTGGGCTGCGTTCTGCCGGCGACCCTCGCATCGCGAATACAGTGCGGGTAATCGACGCGACTTTGAAGACTCAACTCTCGAACGGGCCGGTATGGCATCGCTATACCCACGACGGATATGGCGAACAAAAGAACGGCCAGCCTTTCGACAATCAGGGGGTGGGCCGCGGATGGCCTCTTCTTACCGGCGAGCGCGCGCATTATGAGATTGCCTCCGGCAATCCGCAAAATGCCGAGCAGTTGATGCAAGCGATCGAAGCGCAGACAAGCCCATGCGGGCTCATTCCGGAACAAGTCTGGGACTCCGATGACATTCCTGGCCACCAACTTTACAACGGACACCCCACTGGCTCCGGCATGCCGTTGGTCTGGGCTCACGCGGAATACGTGAAGCTTCTTCGATCGTTGAGAGAGGACCGGGTGTGGGACACACCGCCGCAGACGGTCGAACGATATCAGAAGCAAAAGAAAACTTCGCCGTTCGTCATCTGGACATTTCTACAGCAAAGAACGCGAATTCCCCGAGGCAAAGATCTCCGTCTCGATGTATGGGCCCCGGCTAAGGTGCATTGGAGCCCGGACGAATGGCACACCGTCGAAGAAACGGTTACAGAAGACCCTCATCTCGGAGTACATTGGGCCCGCTTAAACACTGGCGATTTGAAACCCGGCACAAAAGTGCAATTTACTTTCTTCTGGCCCGGCGAGAATCGCTGGGAGAACCGCAATTATGAACTAAGCGTTGCGTGAGGAAAGTGTTGCCCGAGTAAAAGTGCGCATACCTGGTTTGGCTAATCTGCCCGAGATGGAATTCGCCCGGATTACATCCCACAATAAGAGAGCATTGTACTTGCGAGTCTGCTTAAGCTTGGCTGCCGCCCCGTTGTAGCAATACCCAATTTGAGCATCTAATTTTTTCTGCTGGAGGGGCGCGTCCCGTGCCCTTCTTCCCCGTTACGCCTCCTCACTACGCCGAATCACACGTTCCGCCGTGCGCTGTTCCGGGCTCGCTTCCTCGCGAATCTCGCGTTCCAAGAAATAGTTCAGAGCCGTTCGAAGCGCCGCAATGGCGGCCAGCTTTTCAATGTCGCTCCAACTCGGTGTCACGGCGGTGTTTAGAATATCCGCCGCAAGTTCAAATTCAAGCGCTACGGCGAGCCAGCGTCCAAGTGTCAGCCGCACTTCGTTTTTGGCGCTGGCAGGCTTGTTGCGTTGAACGAATATCCGGGCCCCTTTAACCATTGCCTCAAGTGCCGCGACAGCAATGATGATTGCTGCCGCAAACTCCACACACCGCGCAATCGCTTCGATTATGTATTTCGCCTGCTCAAGCCAGGAATTCAATTCACGCCTGTCCGCCTGCGGCTTTTGACTGAGCGCTGGCGACAGGTGTTCGCTCGCCATCAAGTTCAACCGGCGCTCTGCCGAAAAAGACGTCGAGAATCCAGTCAGCCGCAACTCTCGACTTAGGCGCGAGACCAGGAATCTTGCTCAGGTAAATAATGCGCCACAACGCCCAGGCCACGATTCCATGGATATTCTGCCCAAAAATTCGAGCCACGCCGGAATGTCTGCCCACCAGCGCCAGTTCGCCGAGCGGCTTGAACGAAAACGGCTGCAGGGCTTCTCCGCGCAACCCGGAGATAATATTTTTCGCGACCAAAGCTCCTTGCCGTGTCGCATTCTGTGCGGTGGGCGCGTAGGTTCCCGACCCGTTCGGCTTCGGTATGGCCGCACAATCTCCCAACGCCCACACGCCGGCAGCACCAGTGATTTGGCAGTAGGCATTAACCTTTACGGCGCCGTGCTTGCTCTTCTCGCACGGCAATGGTTCGACAATCGGATTCGGCTTTACACCGGCAGCCCATATGACCGTGCAGCACGAGATACGTTCGCCCGAATCAAGCTCAACGCCATGGGCCGAAACGGATTTCACCGTGCTCTTCATCAGCACTTCCACGCCGTGCTGTTTCAACTTCTCTGTCGCGTACTCCGCAAGTTCGGCTGACGTCTCTGTCAGGAGGCGATCGCCCGGATTGACCAGTACTGTCCGCACGTCGTCCGGCGCAATGCCGCGCTCCACGCCGCTCCTTCGTACAAGATCGTTAATGGCCGCGATTGTTTCCACCCCGGTATATCCGCCGCCCGCTACCACGAATGTGAGCAGCGCCTTACGCTTCGATGCATCGTTCTCAATGCGTGCCCGGTTGACGCTCGCCAGCACTCGCTTGCAGATTGCATCCGCGTCACCCACCCGCTTCACCTGTATTGAGTGCTCTTCCGCTCCCGGCACGTGATGAAAGTTCGTTACCGACCCCACAGCAAGCACAAGATAGTCTGCTGAAACGTCTTCCCGGCCTGGATCGAGGTTCGATTCTCCTACGGTGACGGTCACCTTGCGTGAGGCTAAATCCAAATGCTCGATGCGCCCTTGGACGAACTGTATGCGTTTAGAGAACTCGCGAATGCCCACCACGATGTGGCGCGGGTCGATTTCGCCGCCCGCGGCCTCGGTCAACATAGGGGTGAACAGCAGGAAGTTGTCTTCATCGATGACGACAATGTCTCCGTTGCCGGCCTGGGGAAGCAACCGCGCAAGCTCGGACGCAGCGGCCATGCCTCCGAATCCCGCACCCAAAATCACAATACGTTTACCGGCGGCGATTCCGTCGTTTCTTTGGGCTTCCGCCGTTCGTGCGATAGATCGCATGACCGCCCAGGCAGCGGCGCTGGCCGCTCCAGCGAGCGCAATCTTCGTCAATCGTTTCATGGCTGCGTCCTCAGTTAGTAACTTCCCGACTGCCGCAGCATTCCGCCGTCAATGAAGTAAGTAGAACCGGTCACGTATCCTGCCTCATCCGACGCAAGGTAAACCGCGAGACCAGCCACGTCCGACGGCTGCCCCCAACGGTTCAGCGGAATCTCGCCCATCAATGCTTTTTCCTGTTCGGGTTTCGCCTCAATATCGGCATCAATCGGGGTGTAGATCGCTCCCGGCCCGATGTTGTTTACCGTGATGTTGTACTTCGCGAGTTCGACGGCAATCGTACGCGCGAGCATCCGCAGCCCACCTTTGGAAGCGCAGTAAGCGGAGTTCGTCGGCATGGGTAAATCTTCGTGCACGGACGAAATATTTATGATTCGCCCTCCGTTTCCTTGTTTGATCATCTGTTTGGCCGCAGTTTGCGCTACCAGGAAAGGCCCCAGCAGGTTCACTTCAAGGATCTTGCGCGCCTCATCGAGTGGATAATCCACAAATGCGTACTTCCGCTCAATGCCCGCGTTGTTGACAACAATGTCAATTTTTCCGAACTCGCGTACGGCACTATCGATCAGGTTCTGTACCTGACCCGGATCCGCAACATTCGCTGCGATGGCGATGCTTTTTCCGCCTGCGGCCTTGATCGCCTCTTCGGTCTTGTTCGGAGCATCCGGTTTGCCGACGTAATCGACAACTACCGCCGCACCTTCCTTTGCAAACCGTGTTGCGATTCCCTGTCCGATACCGGTCGCGGCGCCCGTAACAATCGCGACCTTGTCTTTTAGCCTCATCTGATCTCCTCGCTTCATTGGAAACAGGAGTGCGGTAGAGAGTTTCGATCAACTAACGCGGACGGTGCTGTCGATTGCGGTTCATCAGCAGTTTACCCAGCCGCTCTTGTTGCTGTTTGTCACTCCAAACCCCGATAGGAGAACGGGCAACATCCCGCGGCGCGCTCTCTCGCCTATCAGTCTCGCCACTCCTGCTCTAGAACGTCGGGAGCAGAACGATGTCTTCGGCCGGAACGGTCTCGAGCGCATAACCGCCTCTCTTCCATGCGCGCAGACCTCCTTTGATCACCGACGCTCTGAATCCGTGTTGATGCAAGATGCGCGCCACGCGAAGACTGGTCGCCTCGCGCAGGCACGTGCAATAAAGGATCAGTTCCTTGTCTTTCGGTAAGCTGTCAATCTGCTCAAGAATCGTGTTCGGCTCCAGTCGAATCGAGCCTTTAATGCGGGAAGCTTTCTCACTGTAGTAACCGTGGCTGCGCACGTCAAACACTGCCAGATCGTTGTGTAAATCCGAATAGAACCGGCGCGCGACTTCAGACGCTGAAACACGCGGCACGTAACTGAGCGGTCCGGCCTGCAGCAAACGAAATATCTTGTAACCGAAATAGCCCGCAATTGCAAACGCGAGAACCCACGGGAGAATACGGCTGCCCACCTTGTATCCATTAGTGAGCGAAGCGATAAAGTCGCTGAACAGAAATCCCGTCCCGACCCAGACAACGGCGTAGAGCAGCGCTCCCCCAACATCGAACGGAAAAAATTGGGCAAAGCGCATATTCATGCTGCCCGCTAGCGGAGGAGCCAGGCTGTTGATTCCCGGCACGAATTTCGCTAATACCAGCAGGGTTCGTCCGTGCCGCGAAACGAGTTGGCCGAGCGCAGAATGCATGAGTCCGGATTCAGCGAAAGCTTGCATAAAATGCCGAGCAGCCACCATCCTGTGTAGCGGCCCAAGCAGAAACAGCAAAGAGTCGCCGAGAAGGAGTGCCGACACAGATGTCAACAGAACCACGCCCAGGTGCAACGGGCCTTTCGCGCTGCTTCCACCGGCAATGAGCAGAGCCAAAGCCGCGGGTACGGGAAGACCCAAAGCCTCCGCCAGCACTATGACAAACAGAACCGCATATCCGTTCTGCGTAATGTTCAATGGAAAAGGCACGCTGTAAACGATCCATGATCTCGTACTGCCGCACTGGCCGAATGCCGGCCGCGCACTCAAGTTAAGGGTGGAAAATTATGACTGCGGAAAAGACGACGATGAACTTCGGCCGGCGCGTCTACGGCCTGGGCGTGATGGCGCTGGCGGTGATCTGCCTGGCGTGGGGGGACTTCGTCCTGGGGCAGCCAGTGCCCAAGAACTTTCCCGGCCGCACCGCGCTAGCTTATGCCGCCGGCTCGTTCATGCTCATCGCAGCCGGCGCCGTCGAGTGGCGTCGAACCACGGCCTGGGGCGCCGCGGCGCTCACCGCCTACTACACGGTCATTGTCGTCGTCCTGATGAACGGCCGCCTGCTGCTCACCCACTACTCCGAGTTCGTCGTCTACAGCGGCATCGCCGAGCAGCTCTCGATCGCAGCGGGCGGGCTGATCGTCTACGCCACTTTCGCCAAGCATCGATGCGGCCGTCGCCGCGCGCCTCACGCGCCTGGGCCAACTGGCGTTCGGGGTGTGTGCGCTGTTATTCGGCGGCGCGCATTTTGTCTATATGAACCTCACCGCCCCATTGGTCCCCAAATGGCTGCCGCCCGCGCAAGACGTTCTGGGCTTATGCGACGGGGGTTGGCTTCATCGCAGCGGGCGTTGCGATGCTGACGGGCGTGCAGGCCCGCCTCGCCGCAATCTTGCTGACCGCCATGCTCGCGTTCTTCGCCCTGCTGGTGCACGTGCCGATGCTCCTCGCCGATCCCTCCAGCCACATGAACTGGACCGAGGGCGCCATAAATCTCGCCGTCATCGGCGTCGCCTGGGTCGTGGCGGACTCGCTGGCGCAGGCCCGGCCGCCGAAGTCGTTCGTTATCTCATGACGAAACCGCCATCCACTGAAATGGACTGGCCCGTGACATAGCTTGCGGCGTCGCTGCAAAGCCACAGAACGGCAGCGGCAATCTCTTCCGGGCGGCCTACACGTCCCATTGGGATGCGCGTTTCCATCTCCTTGAGAGCCTGGCAGCCAAGCGATGCTTGGTCAATGCAGAGAGGAAATCGCCAAGCCATCGCGCGTGCGTTGCCGGGCGTTTCCTTAACACCTCGCCTTGACCGGCCGCAACCATCTGGTCGGACATGGGTGTTTGGATCGTGCCGGGACAAACATCGTTGATGCGAATGCCGCGCTTGGCGTACTCCGTAGCAGCGCTCTTCGTGAGTCCGATAACATCGTGTTTGGCCGCGTGGTAGATGCCTCGCTCCGGGCCGCCGATGAGGCCACCCAAGGAAGAACAGTTGACGATGGCGCCGCTGCGTTGCTTCCGCATCACCTGAAGTTCGTACTTCATGCAACTCCATACGCCGCGCAGATTCACGCCTATGACCTTGTCATAATCCTCGCGTGTCTGGTCTGCGGCCTCTACATCGGTGTCGTTTGACACATCGCAACGGACCGCGAGCGCCTTGTGTCCTCGCGCCTTCAATTCCTCAGCAGCGGCCTGCGCAGCCTTTTCGTTTTGGTCGGCCAACACGACCGAAGCGCCCGATTCAGCAAACGCTCTGGCCGTAGCCAAACCAAGACCCGAGGCCGCGCCCGTAACCAGCGCAACTTTGTTTTTCGAAAGAGATATTCATGATCGGTTCCTTAACTTTCGGGCCGAGTTAGCGGCACACACTTATTATGTTTGCTTATCGCGCTGTCGGAAGGCCGCTTCTCCAGCGTTGGACACCTCGACCCACTTCCGATCGGGCGCGGCTTCGGCGTCGTAGTTGTCGTGCCAGTTCCACCATTTGTACGGCGGAGTCTGCGGGTAACCCTCCGGCGAGTCCTCCCAAGTCTCCTGACGGCCGAGCGGCGTGATGTCGAGGTAGTTCCAGGTGCTCCCCATCGCCTCGTCGCCGCGGTTGTTGATGAAGTATGTGCGGAACACGCGCTCGCCGTCACGGAAGAACACATTGTGGCCGTGCCATTCGTCGACGCCGAAGTCCACGTCGAAGCCGTCGGTGATGGTGTACCAGGGCATCTCCCAGCCCATCCCCGCCTTCAGACGCGCGATGTCCGCCTGCGGCGCGCGTGAGGCATAAGCGAGGGTTGTGTCGCGCGCGTTCAGATGAGCCAGGTGCGCCACCTGATCGGCGCCCAGCGAGCAGCCGCGGCAGGCGTGCTCGGGCCAGCCGAACACACCGGGCTCGAAGAAGGCGCGGTACACGATCAACTGACGGCGCCCCTCGAACAAATCAAGCAGGCTTACTTTGCCTTTGGGTCCCTCGAACTCGTATTTCTTATCCACAGCCAGCCACGGCATCCGCCGGCGTTCGGCCGCCAGCGCGTCGCGGGAGCGCGTTAAGGCCTTCTCCTTCACTAGTAGCTGCTTGCGCGCAGCCTCCCATTCCTGCTGCGGCACGATCGTTGGTATGTTCATCGCGAGATCCCCTTTTTCGTGTTCCTTATCTCTCTCTTTGCTTGTTGCCATCTTATTTCCCTTTCCGCGGTCAGCCCGCTTTCGGGCGCCTCTTCGTTTGTGCCGCGGCGGCGCGAGTTCCCGTCGTTTTTGCCTCCGCGTCTTCCCTCCGCGTCTCCGCGTCTTCTTTGATGCGCAGCAAGTGGCTCGCCCACAACTCTTCGAAGCGGCCCACCCAGCGCTCATAGATTTGTCGAATCGGTACCACGTTCAATGAGTTGATCCGCTGCCTCCGTTCTTCGCGCGTATGAATCAAATCGGCCTCACGCAGCACCTCAATATGCTTCATCACTCCGAAGCGGCTTAGATGCGGAAAAGCCTCCACGATCCCGGTCGTCGTTTGGGGACCTTTCCGCAACAGATCGAGAATCGACCGCCTTGTGCCGTCGGACAGCGCCTTCCACACGCCGTCCAGCTCGTCGGCGGCCACATCAGCTCCGTTGCGAATCGGCGTGCGTGGAGCAATCCTCGGCAACTCTGTCCAGCACGTTCTTCCAGCCGCCCGTCACGCCCTGCTTATGCGCCCGATCGATCAAGCCGATGGCGCGGTGACGGAACTCCACATGCGTTCCTCCCGGCCGCTGTTCGAGCTTCACTTCGATATGGTTCAGTGCCGGGTACGACATGAACAGAGGGCCGCTCAACTCCAGCAGCACTGGCGGCTTGATCACCTGCACGTGTCCCCAAAGGTGGCCGATGCCATTGCCACGATCGCGGAACCACCGGCCGCCCGGCCACTGCTCCATCGTCATATGCAGCGATTCACCTTGAGGGTTGGCAAAACCGTCACCGAGCCGGTGCAGCACGCTGCGAAAGACATCTCCAATGTCGGCCTTGATGTCAATGCTTTGCGTCGTGTCCAGTGTCAAATCGTCGATTGTTGTCATAGGTAAGCTGTCTCCTTACGTGACTGTATAGTAACGTTACTATGCGGTAACGTCAACAGAGTTTTTCAGGGAGAGCGAATGCGGCGACTATGCGCTCAAGATGCATCCGAGATAAGCTCGCTGTCCGATCCTCCCGTCGTCGCTTTTAGCGACAGGGTTGAGTTATATAATTATCTAATCTTTTTCGGAGGGTTATGTTGAAACGATTGTTCGTCTGTAGCGCACTCGTGGCGGGATGCCACTTATGGTCAGCTACTGATCCCTTCATCGGACACTGGACATGGAATAGCAAGAAAAGTCCTCATCCAACGATTACCTATAGCGTGAAGGACTTGGGTAATAATCGGTTCGCCGTGACGGGTAGCACCGGCGAAACGGTGAACATGCAAGCCGATGGCACTCTTAGACCGTCGCCATTTGGCGGAACCGTCTCGCTCAAGAAGATTAATGATCATAGGTGGGAGATGGTTCCGAAACGATCATGGCACGTTGCAGCGGACTTATACGATCTCAGCCGATGATAAGACTCTCCAGCTACATGACATTTATACCGGAGCGGATAAATCTCGCGATGTGCAGACAACAAGTTATGTGAGAACTGCGTCTGGAACGGGCCTATTGGGTGAATGGAAATCCATATCCAGCACCGAAGATGAAATATCGCAATCCGGTAGTCAAATGACCATCGAACCATTCGAAACTAACGGCCTGGTGTTTTCTTCGCCATCGCAAAAGAGGCCGTTTCACGTCAAACTGGATGGTAAACAATATGACGACCAAGCACAGGACCCGGAAGCGGTAAGAGCCTCCACGACAATAGCCAAACGGATCAATCCTCATACCCTTGAGGTCGTCAACTTGCTCAATGGAAAACCGGAAAGCACAAGTGAGTACCGTCTATCCGACGATGAGAAAACGTTGACAATTGTTACCAAGGCTGCCAAGTCCGGTGCGGTGTACACGAGCGTATTTGACCGGAACTAAATCGGCGACCCGGGAATTGAATTATCAAAATCGTCCGCGCCACGGGTGTGTGGCGGTTCTAGCATTCAATAAAGCCGTTTGTCGAACGTGAGAATGCGATCACGCATACGCAGCGATCTGTCTAGTGTAGTGTCCACGAATTAACTGGACAAACCTTTGCGACGTTTCGGGATGGTGCAACCGGGCTGGATCTGTTCGAGGGTTTGACGGCAACGGGAGAGTTTGGCGACGATAGCATCGACCGTCGCAGTCCAAACGAACGGTTTCGGATTCACGTTCCAGGCGGCAAGGAACTCGTTGATCGCAGCGATGAGATCAGCGACGCTGAAGAAGGAATCGCGGCGAATGCGTTTGTTGGTGAGTTCGGCGAACCAGCGTTCAATCAGGTTCAACCAGCTGCAGCTTGTTGGCCCATAGTGTATTACAAAGCGGCGATGTTTGCTCAGCCAGCTTTTGACCTCGGCGGTTCCATGAGTCCCATCGCTGTCCATGACGATGCGTAATACCCTGCCATCGGCAAATTCGCGATCAATGCGCCGCAGAAACTTCAGAAACTCCTGATGTACCCGGAGAGTCTTGCCGCGAAGGAGTGCAAGCAGAACGCTCGTATCGAGCAAACAGCCCTGACGCAACTACGGACTTCCTCGAGAGCTTGAAGCAGTTCCCGGTCGGTTTCCTCGCCCGGCCAAGATCCGAAGAATGACGCGACACCACCCTCAACTACGGGCAAGATCTCCGATGCGTCAACGCGCAGCAGCGTGCCGGACGGCCGGTAGATGGCCTTCCCCAGGACCGTTATGTCCTTGCCAAAATACCCCCGCAGCACCTCGGATGTCCCCTCAATCAGAATGCCGCGAATCTCCTCTCCGCCGTCCAGAATCAGTCCGAAGGAACGTGTACTGTGCCGAACCATATCCAGCTGCCCGCTAGGCGAACTTGCCGCGGCAAAGGCGTCTGGTAGCTTAGGACGCGCGCATTCGCCGTCACCTGCGCATCAATCTGGTAATGGCTGCCTGCTACTGTGCTGTCAGACGGAAACTCGACGCTTCTCAGCTCGCGCTTGAATAGTCCGCTCCAATTGCCGATATGTTTCAGCAACGGACGGTCATATAAGTCGCTGGCTGCTTCTTGCCGGCGGACTGCCCCGCGCCACTTTCGCCATCACCTGAACGGCCGCCTCCTCCGGAGACGCTGGCGTAGGCCAGAGCGATGGTTGCTCGAACAATGCGGGCGCAGCATCCCCCACTTTCGGCGCATTCACGTGAAGGACAGAGATACCCCCCTGCCGCTGAACCCTAGCGTGCGGATATCGGATGCGCGCTCTAGCCAACCCGGCGGCGCGCCGACTGACGCGCTGTTCCTTCAAGAATCATGCGTACACGCGGGCGAGCCGTGGCCTTCCAGGCATCGCAACAGCGACGACCGCTAGGGGACGACCGCCCGGACTCGGGGCGCCCGCTTTACCACTTGACGAGTTCCACTCGCCGGTTCTTAGCCTTTCCGTCGTCTGAGTCGTTCGATGCGACGGGCGAATAGGGGCCGCATCCGAAAGAAGAGAGGCGGCTCGCGGCGACGCCAAAGCTGGAAGTCAACGCTCGAACCACATTTGCCGCGCGGCGGCGGCTGAGATCGAGATTGTAGTCGGGCGTTCCCTGGTTGTCGGTATGCCCCACAACTTGTATTTTCAACTTCGGGTTACCGGTCAGAAGTTTGGCAATTTCCTGCAGTGTAGGCCGTGAATCGGGGCGCAATGAGTCCTTGTCGTTATCGAAGTAAATGCCGTATAAGGCCACCTTGCCGCTGTCCACGATTGCTTTCGACATCTCGTCCGCGTTCACAAGAGTCATTTTTTCTTCCATCTTCTCGGGCGTAACGACAACTAACTGCAAAATGGCACGATCCTTCGTCACGCTCGCCCGAAGCCGGTCGGGCATATTCCCGTCTCGAAAGACAGTGACAAAAGCGTAGTAGTAAATCGGTGTCGCATCTTTCGACTTAGCCACCAGAACGCGTTCCTGGCTTTCGTTGTAAGCCAAAATATCTCCTATGTCGCTGTCCTTTGCAGTCTGCGAGAATCCAGGCCCGAACCATCCTCTATCGCCTGCTGCTTTTTCGTAAAGCGTGACGAGACCGAGTCTTTGAAATTCCTGCTTGTAGTTGCGAAATAGTTCCGTGCCCGTCCGCCCCGCAGGCGCAAGGTAGGTATAAAAACTCACCAGGCCCTCAATTTTCAGGCTCTTCGCATACTTGGGCGTGGTCACCTCGGTAGGAGGTCCAAGCGGGAGCAGGAATTCATCGAATTTCGGTTCCCGATAGCCGATGATTTCGCTTCCTTCATAGCGCTTCATACCGGCGGGATCCTTAGAGCCCGGAACGTCGGCTGCTGGAGTGACGATTCCAAAAGTCAGGCTAAACAGGAAAAGAACAAGAAGGCGCTTAGTCATAGTGATGTGAAATGCGGCCAGATTCTTAAATTAGATTTTGGGCAGGATGGCCCGGGCAACGGCAATTGTTTTCGCGTCCGAATCGGGAAAAGGGCCGGGGATGATCCGAAGGAATGTGCCGCCCTGCAGCACATTCAGGCCAAGTTTCGGCAGGAAGACGGCCTTGTCTGCCAGACCGGGAACATCGGATCCAATAGGCAATTTCCCGTGAGCGCTCTGGCCTATGCCGTTGAAAATGGCTTTACTTGCCATAACGGCCGTCATCTGGCCTTTACCATCGGCATCCAGGCTCAACATGAGTAATGGCAGATCGCTGCCGTCTCCGGTTTGGCCTGCCTGAGCGGCCATGTTGTTGACCAACTGATCCATGGCTGTAGCGGCTTCGCTTGCGTTGACGTCTGAACCGGGACTTTGCGCACGCTTAAAAGTGCTTGATGCTTTTTGCTGCGCCAATTGAGCGCTCAGGCCGGCAGGCCCATAGTAAAGGCACGAAGCATCCTTTATCTCAAGACGTTCAATGGGCTCGCCGATCAAATGAGAAACTTCATCCTTTGTCAGCAGTCCGCAAACCGGGGGCAACTTATGCCGGCCGGCGCTATAGCCGGAGGAGGTGTTTCCGAGGGAATGCAGGTCCACACCGTTTTCCTCCGCCTTCTGAACTATGGCTTGCTTGACGCGGTGTGCCAGGTAAAGCATTCCGCCCACGATAGAAGCACCAACAACGGCCAGTACGCAGACCACAACGAGGACTATTTTTAGGGCCGAGCTTCCTTTTGCCGCCGGAGCGGCGGGAGCGGCATAGCTGGAAACCGGCGACGGAGCGACGGGATTCGGAGGATTCCCAGCGCGGTTGCCGCAGTTGGGACAAAACGAGGTATTGGCCGCCAGAGGCGATCCGCAGCTTCGGCAAAAAGTTGACATATTCGCACACAATCCCGGACACGGCAGCGGATACCAGTTGATGCCACAGCGGGATCAAGTAACGATATCAGGATTTATATCACCCGGCAAGCTGGCGTGAAAACAGCGACGTCAAAGTAGTCCATCGCTCATCTCCGCAGTCACACTTACACGTTCCGCCCAACCAGAAGCTTCGGGAGAGCATTGACAATGCGAACCGCTTCGATGCTGACGCGGACGACCTGTCCTACTAACCGAACGATGTAGCTGGGATCGCCTTCACGGTTCGGATCTGACTCGCCTTTAATCTGATACTGATCGATGATCCACTCGAGCGCTGATTTGGATCCGAGCTTATAGTCGAACGTCTCGGCGGGTATTTGCGAGAGCGTCAACGAGTCGTTCACTTTCAGCGATGTGCGGTCCTTATTCAGCTTCATCTTCTCGACGCGTTCGGAAAAGGGTACGTCCCGCTGCTCGACGTATTCAAGCGGCCACGGTTCCAGAGATTCGTAGTCGATATGCAGACGCGCGAGTTCTTTGCCGGCGATTGCCAACGCCCGAAAATCGGGTGCGAACGGAATTCGCGGGAGTTCGCGTTTCAGATTTTCGGCGTAGCGCTCACGATAACCGGGGTGATGCAGGATGGCATAGATGTAGTGGAAGACGTCCTCTTTTGCGATTGTGTCGTCTTCGTAGTGGCTGCGGAATTGTTGGACCGCTGTCGTGTAGATGTGCGACAGAGGAAAGCATTGTCCCTGACGGCCGCCGGGCGCTTCGTTGGGCGTCGTGTCCGTAACCTGGCATGAGAATGGCACTTGGCTGTGGGTCGTTATGCAGATCACTCGCCCAGAAATTTTCGGCCATTGGTAGACTTCCTCATTCAGAATTCGGTCGAAGAACAGCCATTTTTTTGTGAACGGCCGGTACAGCGACGCATGGATCTTTGACTGCGAGAACTCGGCTAATCGGCCGCGAAGCGCGTCTTGCTTCAAATCGCGACTCCATTTCAGATGATCCGGCCAGTCCGCATTTGGGTCAGATTTGTGCCTATGGACCTCCGCGTTGTAGTCGGCTATGAACAACCGCATGCGTGCGGCAAGTTTCTCGCGGTTCCAGTCGTAGACTACGTCGTCCCGATTCGTTTTGACGCCTACCGTATACAAACTGAAGATTTTCGCAAGTGAGATAAAGCTGTCGTACTCGTCCGAGTGCTCAGGGACGACCCAAGCGTGCTTCGCATCTGGCGTAATGGGCTGCCAATTGATCTGACCGATCGACAGAAATTCGAGCTTTTCACGTCTGCGCCACATTTCAGGCACCCGGAGGTACTCCATAGCTCGCTTGATGCCCGTCTTCTTGATCGCTAGAGTGATGCCCACGCCTACCTGAATCCCGAATACGTTGTGCGTTGTTCCGGACAACTTCGGATTACGTCGCACGTTGCCATGCAAATCGAGATGAAAGATCTGCTCGAAATCTTGCGCTAAGTGCTTGCGCATGCCGTCGAACGAATGCTGATCCACAAAGCTGTTATTGGAGACAAAGCACACGATTCCTTCTCGCTCGCCGAGGCGATCTGTCGCCCAACGGAAAAACTTCACGTACATGTCGGATAATGAGTTCTTATTTGTTGCCTTTGAATCGCGAGCGTAGGTATCCCGAATTCGCCCGTCTATCCACTTGTACTTGCGATTCCTGTTGTTGTCGTTTTCACTCTTTTGCCCGACGTTGTACGGAGGGTTGCCGATGATGACAGTTATAGCCGCGTGTTTTTCACGCTCGACGCGGTCGGTGTTGGCCGGGGTAAACATTCCTAGTTGCCCCTTCTCCTGCATGTCGAGCGTGTCGACGAAGCAGAGCCCTTCGAACGGCTCATACGTGCGCATGCGCTCGTAATAGGCGTGTTTGATGTTGAGGCTGGCGACATAGTAGGGCAGCAGCATCACCTCGTTCGCGAACAGACGATTGTGATAGGCGTCTGCCAAGGCCTTGCCGGGTATTCGCTCAATGAGATTAACGATGAAGTTGCCGGTACCGGTGCACGGATCGAGAATGACCACTTCAGGCGAGGAGAGTGTGTAGCCGAAGTGTTCTTTCAGTGCATCCTCGACTGAGTTGCACATAAAATCGACGATCTCGCGCGGTGTGTACACGATTCCATGTGTGTCGGCGACATCCGGCGAGAATCGCTGAAAGAACTGTTCGTACACAGAATTCAGAAAATCCTGCTTCTCGGTGAAATGCCGGAGGTTAGCCCCTTCGCGTTCGATAGCTCGGTAATAAGGGTCCAGCTTTTTCAAAAATTCCGAGGTCGAAAAGCTCGAAGACGCAAGCTTGTCGATGACGTTCTGGATCTGGGCGGCGATGACGTTGCGGTGGGTGAAGTCGGGATTCTGAAACAGATTCCGCATCAGCCGCTCCGTAAGGAGATGCTGAATCAGCATCTCGTCTACCAGGTGCTCCGATAGTTCGGGATTCAGAGACCGGCGGCAGAGCGCGACGAAATCCGCAAAGGCCTTATTGAAGGCCGGTGTTTTCTTGTGCGCTTCTCGGATGTGCTCGTAGAGGGCTTGAGCCAGGTCGGGGATGCGGCTCTTGAACTCTTCCATCGCCCGCTTGAATTCGCGCTCGTCGGCTTCGTCGTGAGTGAAAAAGCGATTGAGGAGGTCGGCGATCTTGACGGGTTCGCGAAGCGCGAACTCGCCGGCTTCCGCGCGGTCTTGGTACAGGATTGCGGTGCGGGTATCTTCGAAAACCGTATTGCGGCTCGGGTAGCCCGCTTTAAGCTTCTTCCGGATTTCGGCTTGCAGCTTGTCCGACGTGTCCTTGGCTTCCCACCATCCGCGCGGCAACCGAAACTCGTCGCGCACCGTGCCGTCAGGCACAATGCGCCGGCCACCCGACGATGTGGAAAGCTCCGGTACCAAGGTCCAGCCGCGCTTCTTAGCGGCTTTGTCCAGCAGGTTCTGGAAGGGCCCTTTTAGGCCGAGTTCATGATTAACCTGCTGCGCTTCAAGATGCTGAATGTCCGCCAGATACGTCTTGATGATCGGATCGCTCGGGCTCAGATCGAACATCGGATGTAGAAAATGTTACCAGCAATGTACGTGATGACATGAATACCCGCTTACTGAGTTAAACGGATGACGAACAGCACGTTGGCTTATCCCACGGCGATTCTCCCGGATCCTGGCGCAACAGACTTGAAAGCCGTCGAACTTAAAAGCGGTCCATGTACGGTATATAATCTAACCGTTTATCGCCGCTCGATATGGAGCCGCCCAAACCAGCCCGGCCCTTAAGCTCGCCGAGAGATGCGCCTGTCTGTGACGCCCAAGTTCCCCTGAAAGCGCTTGAACGAAGGCGAGAGTTCGATTTAATGGCGCCATCGGCTTTCTCCAGCCATAACGTGAGCGTCTGGGTTCTCGTGCGCGATGGCGCTTCCGAGTACGTTGCGGACCATAACGTCACAATCAAGGAAGTCAACAAAGTTGACTCACCTGGCAAGCGATCCAATCGACTCGCGAATGTCGGTTTCCATTCGGAGCCCCTCGTAGGAGAACGCCTTCGAACTCGCCGCGATGTGCTTAGCGGTCTGACTCAAGTGCACGCCATTTTCACGGAACGTATGCCTTGCTTTGACTGCAACGCCTTTCTGAAGACTTACTATCCTGGCGTGCCGATATATTTTTATCTGAACCACGATCATGAATGGCATGACCTGCACGGCGGTCGCGGCCAATTCCTGATGCAGCAATATGGCTTATTTGCTAATCGCCAGGCTGTAAGCGGCTGATCCGCAGCGCTCAACCGGGTCACCGCGCTGCGCACCCCAGATCGTCCTGTTGCTGGCGGTTCTAACCTGAAGTGGAACTCCCCGCAATTAACTTCGCCACTTCACCCCGGTTCCGACTTTCCTCCCTCGTCCTCCCGCCCCATAACCTCTCTTTGAAATCGCTCCTTTGTCGCGCTTAACTCCTCTTGCAATAACTCAATCTCTCTCCGAACAAGGGTAGTGTCTTTTCCTTTCGAAAGCCGTTCCGTCAACTTCTTCTCGCATTTTCCGAGATCGCTCTCAAGCAGCCAGATATGAAACTGTAGCTTTTCCGTCGGGACATTGACTCTCGCCGTTCGATACCCCTCGACATACGTGGCGTGAATCTTCGATGGGCGCAAGTTCGTCTTCAATAAAGGCCACAGCTTCGGGAAGAATTTTGCAAAGCCCTCCACGGCATTCGAGATGCCCCCTTCCGATTGCGTACGTTCCCGCACCGATCAGCAGCAATCGTGCCCACATCACATCGGGCAGACTTTGGCCTCCAACTGGCTGGAACCAACTGTCGAGCGACCTCCAGTTGGCAACCAGACCGACCGCTATCTCCAGGAGCCCGTACAGAAACTGCAAACGAGAGTTCTTCGCCGTGTATAAAGCAAGCGCGAAAACGACAAAAACGCAGCTCAAGGCGATGCGTACAGAAACAGGGTTTGGAGTTGCAGATACAGCAATGCTTTCGATGAAAAGCCCGAGCGCATAGATTGCCCCTACCAGCGCCACCAAGAGTCCGGCTATGGACACCAGCAGAATCAAGACCGCGCGGATGGGTAAAGACTTCATTAGCGAGGCTCTCCCTCGTAGAGCGACCTCACGTGCGAGTCTACAGCAGTCTCGGCGTCGTGATTGCCCAGGACTGACTACGCGCAGCGACATTCATGGGATCACCCGGATCTTTCTTCCGCGCCGGGCGGAGCGCACCATAATCGAGCTGATCCGGGAATACGCCGCCGCTCACCAGTCGCCAAAGCCATCCAAGTGTTTTGGATTCGTCCTGAGGTCCCGGCAAGCACCATGCACCACTCCGATCAGTCCGGCCTTTTTTGCGCGCTCGTAGGCCAGTGATTTCGTCGTCTTCGGCCGCGAACTGCTGCTCGATTGCTTTTCGAACGATTTCGGACTGCCGTGCGCCACTTCGATAGCAGCATCTTTTAACCGCTGGCGCAGTTCGCCGGATAGCCGTACAGTAATCCGGTAATCGTTTTTCACCTTGTCTGACAATTCGCGAGTAGGCGTTCGGGCAAGCCGAGGTGCCATCCGTCTCGGACACGCTCTACTCGCCAAGCGATTTAAACTAGCCAGGGCTCACGCACTCAACTGACATAATGAACCTCAATAGTGCCTGCACCAAAACCAAGCGGCCGAAAAATTCCTCGTTCAGTGCCAGGCCGTCGGTCGTGAGTATAGATCGTAAATGGCTGTGGCCCCTTTACGATGTTCCAGACGGGCAGTCCGTCTTCCGATCCATCGAGCAAATAAACTCGATCTTGTTGCAAAGTCGGCTTGGCGTTTTTCACGTTCTGCTGTAAACGGGAAGTAATATGCGGCTCTTCGGCATTGTTGACATAAGCGACCCACTGCTTACGAACTAAGTGCCACTCAAAATAGCGAAGCCGATTTGTTACCAGCACGGCTCCGAGTACTGGGCCGGGGTCGACCGTTTTAGCCCTAATCCGCTCCATGGCGGCATCTAGCTGGCTTTTGGCTTTGATGATATCCGTGCCCTTGGCTTCGCCGAGAAAATAGCCGTAGGAACCACCCTGAAGGACGTACCCCACAACATCGCAATCCTGCTCGTCCTTCTTCTTGTTGGAACGACCGTAAAGCACCTCTATTGCGGGATCGCCGAGATATATCTGCTGCCGGGTTCCCGATGACGCGCGCTTAGCGGCGATTTTCAACGCGGCGAATGCCTCACGCGTCGCGTCCTGCGGTTTACTCTGCGAGTACGTCGGCTCCCCTTGCACCGCTTCAAACTCCGTATAGCGTTGCCGATTCAAAACAGCGCCAGCGCCCCCGTTCTGAAGCGTGATGAGGTCGTTTGGCATCGATGCTGGGGTAAGCGGCATACCAAGAATATAGTCCAGGTACGGCGGAGCGGTCCGCCTGTATCAGAATCAGCAATTATCTTAGGGCTGATTCCGTTCAAACTGATGCTCGAAACGTGTGTGTCGGAGGTACGCAAACCGAAAACAAAAGCGGACCACTGTTGTCGGTAAGCCCTCGGTGAAAACCACGCTCAGGCTAAGCTGATTCTCAAAGATGAAGAATTCGGCTGTTCTCCTGATCAACTGTCCAGACCGCAAGGGCTTGGTGGCGGCCGTCGCAAGTCTCCTTTACCGTTACGGCGCGAACATCACGCACGCCGATCAACATCAAGACCACGAGGTCGGCCTGTTTTTTATGCGTGTCGAATGGTCGCTAGAAGGATTTCAGCTGAATGAGTTTCGAGCCGAATTTCAAACCATGGCTGCGGAACTGCAAATGGAATGGCAGCTGAAAATGACGTCAGACCTTCCTCTTGTAGCTGTCTTCGTATCCCAGCATCTTCATTGCCTGGCAGATATCCTCCACCGGCAGCAGGCCGGGGAACTCCACTGTTCCATCCCGCTCATCATTAGCAATCACTCCGATGCAGAAGCGTTGGCGCGGTTTTACGGCGTAACGTTCCGACACATACCAGTGACCCCGGATACAAAACGCGAAGCCGAAAGCGAACAGCGCCGTCTTTTGTCGGCTGAGCCCATTGATCTTATCGTGCTGGCGCGCTATATGCAGGTTCTCTCGTCTGAATTCGTCGAAGAGTATCCAATGCGTATCATCAACGTACACCACTCTTTTCTCCCGGCGTTTATGGGCGCACGACCTTATCACGCCGCGTTTGAGCGAGGAGTCAAACTGATAGGCGCAACCAGTCACTACGTAACGGCAGCGTTGGATGACGGTCCGATCATTGAACAGGACGTGGTCCGCATTTCACACCGCGATCAGGTGGAAGATCTTGTCAAGAAAGGGCGCGATATCGAACGGTCTGTCTTATCTCGCGCCGTCGCGTGGCATCTCGAGCGCCGTATTCTCTGTTACGAGAATAAGACTGTCGTGTTCGACTAGTCCTAATGCTCGTGAAAGCGAAAAAACCTTCCGCCAGCAACAGTCCGGGTATGGACACCAGCAGAATCAAGACGGCACGGACGGGTAAAGACTTTATTGGCGAGACTCTCCCGTAGAGCGGCCTCCGGTGCGAGACTATAGCAGCCTTGCCAACGGCGTCGTTGCCCAGGTTCACCACCTCCACCAAAGCCGTTCACAACAATTCGAAATTTTTTTTGCTCCTATAACAGCCTCCGCATCACCCGGCACATGCCGGCCGCTCAATTCCTCCCTCCACAATTCAATCGGGCGCGAAAGCCCGACAGCACCACGCGCGCGTTGCGAACTCGATGTCAGGCACCGCAAGGCGAACGTACCAGGAGGACTCACTCATGCTTTGGAAAAAATTATCGAACGGCCAACTCGCCGCCAATCGCGCCAACGCACAAAAATCGACCGGCCCGACCTCGCCCGCTGGCAAGGAAAAGGTCGCCCAGAACCGGACGCTGCATGGCCTGACTGGCCGCTTTCAGGTTCTCCCCAACGAAAAGCAGGAACGCTTCGAAGAACTCTTCAACCAGTTCATTCAGGATGAACAGCCGGTCGGTAGCGTCGAAATCGAACTCGTTCGCAAAATGGCCGAGCACACCTGGTGCGCCCGTCGCGCCTCCTGCCTCCTCGAAGCCTGTTTCCTCGTAATCGCGCAAACGCCTGAACAGTTGGCGAACAGCGAAGCTGAAATGCGCGTTCGTCCCGAGCTCGAACGCTACGAACGCTACCAAGCTCACCATGACCGTGCCTATGCCCGCGCGTCAGCCGAGCTGATAAAGCGCAGAAATGAAAGAAGAAAAGCGGAAATCGGCTTTGAATCGCAGAAGCGCGCTGAAGCTCAGGAGAAGCGGCGCGACGCCAAGGAAAATCGTCAGGTCGAGCAGCACAAAGTGGCCTTTGCAGCCGCCCAAAAGCGTCTCGAAGCCGCGGAACTGAATGTCTTCCTCAAAACTGCGGCCGCAGCCGGCAAAATGAACGCCTTCCTGCCCTCCGAAGGAGAGAAAAAAGCCGCCTGAACTTATGTGCCCGTGCTCTTCGGTCCCGAATCGCGCCCGTCAAGCGCTAGCGGTGTCTCGTCATAGTGTTTCAACAGGTCTTCCGGCCCATCGTAAATCGCCATGCACCCGGCCTTGCGCAAATCTTCTTCCGGGAAGCCGCCGCACCGCACTCCCACGGACCGCAAACCCGCTCGCTTTGCCGCCTCCGCATCGTGCGGACTGTCTCCCACTACAATGACGTCCTCACGCCGCACTCCGTCGCCCAACCGCTCCAGCGCCGCTTCGAAAATGTCGGGGTGTGGCTTCGACCGCTTCGCATCCGCCGAAGACGTCTCCACTTCCACCAGGTCCTCTATATGCGCAATCCGCTCATAGATCTTCAGCTCATCCCCTTTGGCCGAAGATGCAAGCCCCAGTTGCTGCCCGCTGGCTTTCACTTTCAGAAACAGCTCGCGCACGTACGGAAACGGCTTCACGTCCGGCA
Organism: Terriglobia bacterium; assembly: GCA_963846045.1. Taxonomy (GTDB): domain Bacteria; phylum Acidobacteriota; class Terriglobia; order Bryobacterales; family Bryobacteraceae; genus Bog-105. Next base: position 169,514 of record CAWJUL010000003.1, read on the forward strand.
AATATTTGCGCTTGAAGAGATCGCCCCGGTACTTCTCGATCTCCTTCCCTCGCTCTTCAATCTCTTTCTTGTCCAGGAACACCGGCAAAAGCTGGTCGCCGCCCTTCCCAATCTGGCTCCGCACCTTTTCGAACGGAAAATCGTGGCCGAAGTGCTGGAACGCCTCTTGCCAGGCCTGCGCATGCAGGTCTACCGAATTCAGAATCGTCCCGTCTATGTCGAAGAGCACCGCTTTCGCCATCTTGGCTGTTGTCTGACCGCCTTCCCGACGTCTGACGTCACGCGAGCGGTAGTGTTTCGATTGCTAACTGCATCAGATAAATGCATGTCGATACCGACCCAAGCGCAACCCATCGTGCTCGATGAGGTCAAGTCCGCCGAAGAGGCCGGACTACGTTACCTTATCCCCTCGGGACGAGGTATTAGCCGCCGCCGCGCCGGTCACGGCTTCATGTATGTGGACGAGCACGGCAAGCCCATTCGCGATGAAGACACCTTAAAGCGGATACACTCGCTTGTCATCCCGCCCGCATGGACATCGGTTTGGATCAGCCCGAAAGGCAACACGCATATTCAGGCCGTGGGCCGTGACGCGAAGGGACGCAAGCAGTATCGCTATCACCCCAAGTACCGCCAGGTGCGTGACATGGTGAAGTTCGATCGCATGCGCGCCTTCGGCAAAGTGCTTCCCCGTATGCGCCGCGTCATGGGACGCGATCTCGCCTTATCGGGTCTGCCGAAAAGAAAACTGCTTGCCGCTATCGTTAAGCTGCTTGAGACCACCTACATTCGCGTCGGCAACGAAGAGTACGTCGAGGAGAACGGCTCGTTCGGCCTCACCACTCTGCGCAACCAGCACGTTCAGGTTCTTGGCGACACGCTGAAATTCAAGTTCCGCGGCAAGAGCGCTCAACATCACGAGATCACGGTCACCGATCCGCGCCTCGCCCGCATCATTCGTCGCTGTCGCGATCTGCCCGGCAGTTCTCTCTTTGAATACATCGATCCGGACGGCCAGCCGGCCGTCATCGAATCCGGTGACGTCAACGACTACCTGCGAGAAATCAGCGGCGGCGATTTCACCGCCAAAGATTTCCGGACCTGGGGTGGCACCTGTCTCGCCGCAAGCTGTTTGCTCGCGCGAGTGATGGAAAAGGCCGACAGCCCCGCCACTAAATCCATACTGATCGACGTTGTGAAAGAAGTGGCGGGCAAACTTGGCAACAAGCCCGCCACTTGCAAGAAGTACTACATCCATCCCGCTGTTATGGATTCTTTCTCTGCGGGCACTCTGCATGACTTCGCCGAAAAGTACCGCGACAGCAAGAGCAACTACGCTTATGAACAGATTGTGCTCTCGCTGCTCACCCCGTTGAAGAAATCGCGGGCAGCGAAAGCCGCATGAACTACCGCCGCTCTAAGCGGCCTGCTTGATCAACTCGACTTCGAAATCGAGCTTCAGGTCGTCACCGATCAGAAAACCGCCCGTCTCGAGCGCTGAGTTCCAGGATAGTCCGTAGTCGCTGCGCTTCACCGTTGTCTTCGCTGAAGCGCCTATGCGAGTGTTGCCCCAGGGGTCTTTGCCCTCGGGCGTGATCTCTTCGACATTTAAGACCACTTGCTTTGTGACGCCGTGGATCGTCAGGTCGCCGAAGACTTTGAGGTTGTCTCCTGTGCCTTGCAGTCGCGTGCTTCGGAAAATGATCGACGGAAACTGCGCCGCGTCGAGAAACTCGGCGCCTTTCAGGTGACCGTCGCGCTGGGCGTCATGGGTGCTGATCGTGTCCACATCGATCTCCGCCTCCACCGAACCTGTATCGGGAACGTCGGGGTCGTACATCACCGTGCCCTTCACGCCGGTGAATGCGCCCTTGACGTTCGAGATCATCATGTGCCGAACACTGAACTGTACGCTCGAGTGTGCTGGGTCAATCGTGTAACTAGCTTTCATGGCTCTCCAATCCTTTGCTTCGATGATACGTTCCGCATCTCCGTTTCGGAAAAGACGAAGGCGTCATGCGGCTTATAATCCACAACATGGATTCGAATAACCGGCGCGATTTTCTGAAGAACACCTCGCGGATTGCAACCAGCGGGGCCATTGCCGTCGCGGCAAGTTCCTACTCTCGCGTACTGGGAGCGAACGGCCGAATCAACTTGGGCCTCATCGGCGCCGGTGGCCGCGGCACTTCCGTGATGGGCAACTTTCAGAACAACCCGGCCGTTCAGGTCGTTGCGGTCTGCGATATCTGGGGGCAGCGCGTTGCGGCGGCACAGCAGAAGGCGCCCGGTGCAGCGCCCTTCTCCGATCATCGTCAGGTGCTCGCCAGGTCTGATATTGATGCCGTCCTGATCGCGACGCCCGACCACTGGCACTGCGCTATTGCTGTCGACGCGCTCAATGCGGGGAAAGACGTCTACGTCGAAAAGCCGCTGACGCGCGTTCCGGAGGAAGGCCCGGTCATCGTCAAAGCTGCGCGTGAGAACAACCGCGTGTGCCAGGTCGGTATGCAGCAGCGTTCCGGAAAACACTATCTGCAAGCGAAAGAGAAGTACTTCGATTCAGGAGAGATCGGCGACATCACGCTCGCCCGGACTTGGTGGTATGGCAATAGCTGGCATCTGCGCAAAGCACCGCCTGAGTTACAAACGAAGCCGGCCGATCTCGATTGGGCTCACTATCTCGGCCCAGTGAAATGGCGCGATTGGGATCCGCAGCAGTATTACAATTGGCGCGCCTATCTGGATTTCGGCGGCGGCCAGGTGACCGATCTGTTCACGCATTGGATCGATGTCGTGCACATGTTTATGGGCAAGGACATCCCGTTCTCAGCCTCAGCCGCCGGTGGTGTCTACTACTATAGAGACGGCCGCACCGCGCCCGACACTATTAATGTGTTGCTGCAATATCCGGGGCCGAAGGAGTTCACCGCGACTTTCGAAGCGACGCTCGCGCCCGGCATTACCGGCGAGGCGATCGAGATGTGCGGAACGAATGGACGGCTATGGATCGACCGCTCGCGTTACGAGTACTATCCGCTTCACGCGAAGCAACCCGCGGAAGTGGTGAAGGCCGAAGTCATCGAAGGGACGTCTGACTCGCTGACGCAGAGTCATGTCAACAACTTCGTCCAATGCGTGAAAGACCGGCGGCTTCCGAACGGGGACGTTCAGATCGGTCACCGGTCTGCTCAGGCTTCACATCTGGGCAACATCTCTTACGAGCAGCGGCGTCGTATCGACTTCGATACGACGCGCGAAGAGATACTGCCGCTCTAGCTGCTACTTAGTGGTCGTGGCGTTCGTGCCCGCGATCGTCGTGATGAAAATCGTGATGCTCAACACGAGGCCCAACCGGTGCGCGGTAGGCGTAACCAGGATGCACATATACGCCGCGGTTCACCCAGGTGCGTGCCCAGGGACGGCCGCCCACTAGGATGGCGTGCTCGCGCCAACCGAACCCGACCGTTCCCCACCCGAAGGGCGCGAAAGCCCCGACCGTAATCCCCGGTCCGAAACGGATTGCGCCACCGACAAAGAACCCGGGACGTGGACGCGCGTACACGAGGTAAGGGTCGTACGTCGGAACGTAGTAGTAGCCCGGCGTCACGGGTGCAATCTCAATGTCGCCCGGGCCTGCCATCGTGACTTGGTCGTATTGGTTGCTGCGAAGGTAGCCGTACTCGTAGGCTTTTTGGCGCTCGCGCTGTACTGCGTCCATCACGTCGTTGCGCTGTGACAAGGTAGCGTTCCCGAGCTGTTGTGTCCACGCCATATCGGACGCCATCATCTGCAGCACCTGCGGGAACGGAATCAGCGCCAATACGCTCGGGTCAAACGGCAATTGGTCCGACTGAATCGCCCCGGCGAGTTGATCCCCATGTAGATAGGAATGCTGGCTCGCCCAGTTCGCCGCGTCGGGGATCTGGTTGCCGAACGTAGCGGCCGTCAGGATCTGCGCCAATAGTCCATCGGGATAAAGGGCAATGCGCGAGACGAGTTGATCCAACTGCTGCGGCGGCATCAAAGGCGGCTGTCCGTACGGCCCTTGCTGACCATAGCCCGGCGGCGGATACTGACCCTGAGGTGGATATTGGCCTTGGGGCGGGTATTGTCCTTGCGGCGGATACTGCCCTTGGGGTGGATATTGGCCTTGGGGCGGATACTGCCCCTGCGGATTCTGCTGCGGATACTGCTGAGCCGGCGGATACTGCTGTTGCGGATTTTGTTGCTGCTGCGGTTGTTGTTGTGGATACGGCTGCTGCGGATACTGGTTCGGATCCTGAGCCAAACTGGGAGTTGCTGTGAAAACGACAGCGACAATTCCTCCCAGAAGAGTGGAAACTATAGGCTTGGTTCGCATCTTGCTGTGACCTCTCTGGTGGCCGCTCGTGTCTGGCGGTCTAATCGTATTGACGCGCCACCTGCGTCCTGAGATACGTCTTGCGAATGACCTTCATAATTAATGCTGATTAAGCAACGACTTGCAGCAGTCTAGGATAATAATGCTTTGAACATACGGAGTAGGTTATTTATGGCGGCAAAGGCATCCTTTGTCTCTGCCGCGCTCTGCGGACTTGCCGGAGTTCTCTGGGCAGCCGCGACGGATTCAGCCGTTCAACTGGCGCAAGTCGATCCGAATGCCATGCATATCAACTTGGATCGTGGCGCGCCCGGCCTTTCGCGTATGCTCGCCGCGCTTCGGACCCGCGCGAGCATGTTGATGATTACCGCGCATCCGGACGACGAAGACGGCGGCCTGCTTACGTACCAGACCCGCGGGTTGGGAGCGCGCGCCGCGCTTCTCACGCTTACCCGTGGCGAAGGCGGCCAGAACGCGATGTCAATGGATATGTACGACGCGATGGGACTGCTCCGCACAGAAGAGTTGCTGGCCTCCGATCGCTATTACGGCGTCAATCAGTACTGGGGCCGTGCCATCGATTACGGCTTTTCGAAAACGCGCGAAGAAGCGCTCGAAAAATGGGGCTACGAGCGGACGCTCTCTGATGTAGTCCGAGTCGTGCGCATGACTCGTCCGCTTGTGATCACGTCAGTCTTTATCGGTGCTCCGACAGACGGGCATGGCAATCATCAGGTGTCTGGACAAATGGCGCAGGAAGCCTTTGTTGCGGCCGGCGATCCGCGCCGTTTTCCGGAGCAGATTCGCGAAGGTCTGCGGCCCTGGCAGCCGCTGAAAGTATATGCGCGTGTTCCGTTCTTCCAGCCGACGAAGGACAAAACGATCTACGATTACGCAACCGATCAATACGTGCCGATTCGCTTTTTCGACTACATCAGCGAGAAGTGGTCAAACGAAAAACCGCCCGCCAACATTGGTGTTGCCGAAGGAGCGATGGATCCGGCAGCGGGTTATACGTTCCTGCAAATGGGCCGCGAAGGTTGGGGCTATCAGAAAAGCCAGAACGGCGGTGGCACGATTCCGCAACCCACGCTAACCACGAATGAGTATCACCGCTATGCTTCACAGGTTTCCGTACCTGACAAGGAGACGTCGATGTACGAAGGCATCGATGTTTCGCTGACCGGAATCGCCAGTCTTGCAACCGGCGACACGGCTTTCCTGAAGGCCGGGTTGGACCGAATCTCGAAGTGCGCGGACGAAACGTACAGCAGCTATCGGCCCGATAAACCGTCTACGGTCGCACCCATGCTCGCTTACGGTCTGAACCTCACGCGTGAGCTTCTGCGGCAAGTGAATCTAAGCAGCTTAGCCGAACCGGGCAAAGAGTAACGTTGCCTTCGAACTTGGCGTAAAAGAGAAGCAGTTCGAACGCGCGCTCGTCGTTGCCCTTGGTCTAAGCTTCGACGCGGTGGTTGTCCCAGAACGCGAAGCGGGCGGCCCATTGTCCGTGTTCTCGCAAACCGCAACCACCTTCACCATCGCAACACCCGGCCAGAGTTTCCCTGTTCAAGCTCATCTGTTGAACGACGGCACAGAAGCGGTCGCCATCAAGGACATCGAGATCACCCCATCCGACGGTAAGGAGTGGAGCATCGCGCTGGATAGCAAGATTCCCGAAGCTCTCGAACCTCAGAAAGATATCCGGCCCCGGTTTGCGATCAAAGCTCCCGCAGACGCAACCATCACGCGCCCGTATTTCACTCGACCGAATCTGGAGCAGGCCTATTACGACCTGACCGACGAGCGCTTTCGTAATCTTTCATTCGGCCCATATCCGCTGTACGCGACGGCGAAGCTGACCTACCGCGGCGCGGAGATCACGATCCAGAAAGCCGTCCAAGCTAATCAACGGCTCGAGGGCATCGGCATTGTCGAAGATCCGCTCCTGATGGCGCCTGCCATCTCAGTTTCGGTTTCTCCCGCCGCTGGAGCAGTTCCCCTGAACTCGAACTCGTTCACTTTCTCCTGCACGCTTCACACAAACGTGAAGGGTCCGGCAAAGGGAATTCTCCGATTGCAATTGCCGACTGGCTGGGGGTCGATACCGGCAGAGCATGACTTCTCGTTTGCACGTGACGGCGAGAACGAGACAGTTAACTTCGAAGTCACACCCCATTCGATCCAGCCAAAATCGTATGAGATTCGTGCTGTCGCCGAATACAACGGACAGCACTTTGCGGAAGGCTATCACCTGACCGGCTACCCCGGTATCCGTCCCTATCCGCTGTATCGGCCTGCCGCCTACAACGCCGTTGGAGTCGACGTGAAGACAGCCCCGCAGTTGCGTATCGGCTTCATTCCCGGTACTGGCGATGATGTACCGCGCGCTCTTGAACAGTTGGGCCTGCACGTCACCTCGATCTCGGGTGTCGACATTGAAAGTGGCGATCTCAGTGGCTTCGATGCCATCATCCTGGGCGTTCGCGCTTACGCCGTCCGTCCTGAGGTGCGCGCGGCTAACAATCGCCTTTTGAACTATGTGAACAACGGCGGCGTTCTCATCGTGCAGTACAACTTGCAGAACTTCGACCGCGATTACGGCCCCTATCCATTCACCCTCGGATCGAATCCCCAGAAGGTCGTGGATGAAGGATCGCAGGTCAATTTCTTGCAGCCGAACTCGCCGGTGTTCGCCTGGCCCAACAAGATTAGTCCAGCCGATTTCTCCGGTTGGGAGGAAGAACGCGGCCACGGATTCATGAGCAAGTGGGATACGCACTACCAAGCTCTAATCGAAACACATGATCCAGGCCAGGAAGCGCAAAACGGCGGCTTGTTACTCGCCCGATACGGAAAGGGCTTTTACGTTTACGATGCTTTCGCGCTGTACCGCCAGCTTCCCGCGGGTGTTCCCGGCGCGTATCGGCTACTTGCAAACCTGGTCAGCTTGGGAAAGAATCCTGAATGGAAGTGAATGAATCTACTCTTATAGGACTTCCTCCTATGCAAATTCGACCTTTCACCCTTGCTTCTGCCGCTCTGCTGTCCGCCAGTTTGCTGTTCGCGGGCAATAAAGCGGCATTCCCCGATCCGGCGGTAGACGTCCCGGCTGGTTCCGAAACAGGGCCGCAGACTGCTGTTTTGGCAGGCGGTTGTTTCTGGGGCGTGGAGGGAGTCTTTGAACGTGTCAAAGGCGTAAAGAAGGTGGTTTCCGGGTTCGCAGGCGGCGAAAAGTCGACTGCGCAATACGAAACAGTCAGTACCGGACGTACCGGTCATGCAGAATCCGTCCAGATAACCTACGATCCCAATCAGATTACTTACGGCGAGATTCTGAAGGTCTACTTCGCCGTCGCCCACAATCCAACCGAGCTGAATCGTCAAGGGCCCGATTCCGGTACGCAGTATCGCTCGGCCAGTTTTCTATACAAATGACGAGCAGAAGAAGGTTGCGGACGCTTACATACAGCAGTTGGACAATGCTCACGTGTTCTCGCACAAGATCGTGACGCGAGGTAGTGCCGCTTAAAGGTTTCTATGCCGCCGAAGCGTATCATCAACACTATCTCGACAATCACCCAGATCAGCCTTATATCGTCTATAACGACTTGCCGAAGCTTGAGGCTTTGAAGAAACAATTACCGCAGTTGTGCAAGAGGTAATTGCACTCGCGGGACGGCGAATTGACGCAACCAAGTTTCCATTGGAAAATATCGCTGCGCGTCCGCGAGGCGCTACACAAGTTATTTGTGGAGCGAAAGCCAGCCGCTCTAGTCAGCTCTGCAGCCTGCGGCGCAGACTTACTGGCGTTAGAGGAAGCCGGCACGCTGGGTATCCGACGCCGAGTCGTTCTGTCCCAACGATCCCGAGCAGTTTCTCAAGAGCTCAGTCACCGATCGACCCGGCGATTGGGAACTCGATTTACAGGAAGAGTATTGGTGAAGTTACTGCGTCAGGCGATTTGCTGGTTATCGAGTCAAATCAGGACGACCTTTATATTTCTGCAAATAGCGCGATACTCGACGAGGCAGCGAAGATCGGATCGGTAACGGCAGTAATCGTTTGGGACGGCAAGTCGCGCGGATCGAGGGCGATTACACAGAGGCTTTTCGCGCCGATGCGCAGCAAAGAGGTTTTGAGATCGTCGAGATCTCAACCGTCTAATCAGAAGCCGTCCCAGCGAGACATCTCCGGCATATCCAGCCCGAACTGATCGAGCATTCGCCCCACGATGTGATGAATGACATCATCGAGCGTTTTCGGATTGTTGTAGAACGCAGGGACCGGCGGGAATATGACGGCTCCCATACGAGTCAGCGCCAGCATGTTCTCCAGATGAATTTCGTTGAACGGGCTTTCGCGCGCAAGCAGCACGAACTTACGGCGTTCTTTGAGGATGACGTCGGCGGCACGGCAAATGAGGCCTTCCGCGTAGCCTACTCGAATGGCCGCGAGCGTCTTCATGCTGCACGGGGCAATAATCATGCCGTCCGTTTTGAACGACCCGCTTGAAACCGCTGCCGCCTGGTTGTCGTGATGGTATGTCGCGGTCGCGAGCGACTCGACTTTTTCGATGGAGTAACTGGTTTCCGTGGTGATGGTTGTTCGCGCCCACCGGCTGAGAATCAGATGAGTCTCGATTGAGAGTTTGTTTAGCGCCTCAAGCGCACGGATCCCGAAGATTGCGCCCGATGCGCCGGTGATTCCGAGGACGATACGCATTTAATGTTGCGCCGGAAGTTCCACGAGCAGTTCTTTAACTGCGCGGTCAAGCTGGCTGTCTTTTCCGCTGCTCGCTTCGCCGGCCGATCGGCTTACGAGCACGTCCACTGGGCGCGGATGCATCTCCATGGTTTGGCCATCGGCCGCCTGCACGCGAATGCCTGGAACACGAATCACGGATCCATCAATCAGAGGCGTGTTGCTGGTATAAACAATCCAACCCGCGGTGGGTTCGCCGACCACCTTTCCCAGCTTGAGGCTTCTATAACCTTCGGTGAAATCTTCAGCATCCGACAGCGATCCCTGATTCGTCACGAGAATCGTTGGCAATCCCAACGCGCGCTGGCCGAGCATCGACCTCGCCGGCGATGGACTTCCGCCACGCTGAGTCATGGTGAGGTAGTTCTTGCGCGCAAGAACATCGATGGCATGCTGATTGACAAAGCCACCGTTATTGTCGCGGATATCGATGACGACCCCCTGCTTGGTTTGATTCTGCACGTCGAGATCAATGTAGAGCTGTTGCAGCGATTCCGAAGACATATCGAGAATGTGAACGTATCCGAGCTTTCCGCCACTTATGCGTTCGACGTATGCGCGGTTGGCTTCCACCCATGACCGGTATAACAATCCCTTCTGAACGGCGAGCGATACCGGCCTCACTATGGCATCGCGAGTAGCCGAGTCGCTGTCTGCAGCGGCGACTTGAAGAACTACATGCCGATCCACCTTGTTTTCGAGAAGCTCATCCAAGCTAGTTTGCGGACCAATCCGCTCGCCGTCAATGGCCACGAGTCTTTCACCAATTTTGATGCTGCCTTCTAAAGCTGCCGGACCGAGCGGCACAACTTCCCGGATGATCAGTCCCTTTCCTGATTCGAATGGCTCTCGCTCGAACCGAAGTCCTAATCGGCCGACGGGCGTTACCGCTGGAGAGAAAGGATTGGGCTGAGTAGCCGGGGTTCGCGGCGCCGCGCTGATTCCCGAGTGGGAGGAATTCAGCTCGCCGATCATCAAGCTCATGACTCGGCGCATCTCATCCGGAGTGCGGCTTCCTCCAACGTAGGGCAGATAGTTGTCGCGAATCTCGGACCAGTTCTTGCCGTTGAAGTCAGGGTCCCAGAAACGGCGATTGAGTAGAGCCCATCCTTCTTCGAAGGCGGCCATCTTCTCAGCGTCAAAGTCGATATCCATCGTGGCAGTTACGTTGATTGCTTTGGCGATGTGTGTATCGACAGGCATGGAATTGACTTTGCCGCCGTCGAGATAGAAGAGCTGTTTCGAATCGGGGGTGAACTGGTAATGACTTTTTGGTGTTGCGGTGGATGTGAGTTGGCGCGGCGACCGCGGCCCCTGAGCTAATTCATCAAGCGAGTAAACGTATAGGTTGCTCTCATTTCCTGTAGTTGCCAGGAACACTAGTGTTTTGCCGTCGGGGCTGATCACCGGCTGTGCCGAATCGAATCCAAGCGGCAGGAACGTGAGACGCTCCCGAATGCTGTCGAAGACGATTCTGACCGGCTGTGTCTTCGTACCGGTTTTCTTTTCGTGTTCGATGCTGGAGACGGTGTCGGAGCTTGGGGACGGCGCTGCGGCAGGCGTCCTTTCGATGGCTGGTTGTTCCGTCTCTCTGCTGGGCGTGTGATCTGGTTGTGTACTGCGAAAGAGGTCACGGAACTGATCTTCGCGAAACTTTGGCAGATGGAGGATCAGATCGACTCGCGCCATCTGGGAGGGTTCACTGCGCTGTGCAGTGTCGAACAGCAGATACTCGCCATCAGGCGACCAGCAGATGCGTCGCGCCGTCTGACCGTTTGCAAGAAAGCTTACGGGCTGCGGCTGTCCTCCCAAAGCGCTCACGACGTTCACATTTCGGAATGACTTTGCTCCCACCGTTGTGTATGCGATGAACTCGCCGTCGGGTGACCAAGCCAGCGCCGGGAACGCCATGAAGCCAGACGCGAGAGCCTGTTCTTTCTTGCCTTCGAGATTCAGCGTCCGTAGCTCGTGCTCGTTGCGCACGAAGGCCAAGATTTTGCCATCAGGCGAAAACTCGGGCATTGCATCGTCCTGGCCGGCAGTTGTTAGCCGCGTCTCAACGTTCTTTGCGACGTCGTACTCAAAGATCTGTTCGTGCCCGTTGCGGGCGGAGATGTAAACGATATGCGTGCTGTCGGGCGACCAGCGAAGGCTAGACTCGGGGCTGGCTGTTCGAGTAATTCGAATGGCTTCTCCGCCGTCCGCAGCCGACGCAGCAAACACTTCGCCGTGCGCGATGACCGCGATCTTCTTGCCATCCGGAGAAAGCGACAGATCGGAAAACTGAGTGAGCTGCAGGTGCGTGACTTCCGGAGTCGCCGGCGCGCCGCGAAGCGTGATCGCAACTTGCGATGCTTCGCCGCTCTTCGTGTTCAGACGCCAGATGCCGAAGCCACGCTCAAATACGATCTCGCTCCCGTCGTAGCTGATAGAGGGCCAGAGTAGCCGGCCATCGCGGAAATGACTGATCTGCTTGCACTGCTCCTTTGCATCGAGCGATTGCCGAAAAACGTTCTCGGCACCAGTGCGATCGGACGTATAGAAGATGGAGTGTCCGTCGGCTGCCCACATGGGCCAGCCTTGCCTGGCATCCTCTTCGACAATACGCCGGTAATTTGCGGCTGCTCCTATGTCTCGCACCCAGATTTCTGTCTCATCGAGATGACTGTGGCCGTGACGCCACCACTGCCCCGGATTTCCCTTCGCGACGAATGCGAGTGTGCCGCCGTCCGGCGACGGCGCACCACGATACTCGCTGAAGAAACGATCTCGAGTGACTTCAAGCGGAGTGCCTCCTTCCACACTGACGCGAAACACATCCTGCGCGCCGCCGATGTCATTTTCGTTCGAGCTGAAGTAAACCCATTTGCCGTCGCGAGACCAGGCATCGAGCGATTCGGGCGCGTCGCTGTAAGTCAGGCGTTTGAGCCGACCCGTGGCAAAAGTAAGAACATAGACATCGCCATTTCCGGTGCGCGTAGACACGAACGCCAACTTGGTTCCGTCCGGCGAGTACAAGGGGCGAGACTCTGTGGCTGGATGCGACACCAACAAGCGCGCTTCACCGCCGCGCGCGGGCACGGTCCAGATATCGCCTCCGGATACGAAGGCAATTTCCGACTTGTCGGGCGAGAGCGCCGGATCACTGAATGAGGGCAGCGGCGCAACAGGCGCACTGGCCGACAATGCGCAGGGAACAAGCCAAACGGCCCACGCGAGGTTTTTCATAGCTGAAATCGAAGGGTAACAAAACAGTATGACTTTCGGATAACATCAAAGGCAAGCTGAAGGCATACGTCCGAAAGGATGTTCCGCAAACTTATGCCGGACCCCGATAAGTGCAGCGCGAGCCAGGAGAGTGGAACTCTGCAGAAGGACCTGTAGGAGTGAGTCGAACGTGCTTCTCGATCAGTTCGAACTACGGAAGGGGGGTCGCGTCTGATGCTCTCAGTATTCTGGGGTATTCACAGTCATAGAACGCGCCTGCCGCCCGAATAGTGATCGAAACAAAAAAGGCCAGAGAATCAGCCCAGTCCCCCCTCTATAATGCGTGGTTCCGGTAAAGGCACAATGTATTTGCCGCGGAATCCTTTGCCGGTTATCTTCGGAATCAACTCCTCGGCAATGTGCCAGGAAAGCAGCAGCACATAGTCAGGTTGATCGGCAAAAAGGCGGCTTTCGTCGAGTACTGGAATGAGCGTTCCCGGCATATACTTTCCTATTTTCAAGGACCCTTCGATCTCCAGCACGCAACTTAAGATGCCGTCATCGAGGCCAACGTAGTTGATCAGCGTGCTGGCCCGGGAAGGCGCCCCAATTCCGTAAACGCGTTCGCCGTTTTCATAAATATCGGAGAGTAAGCTGTAGAGTTTCAATTTCGAATTCACAACTTGATGCTTGAACTCCGCAAGCCGTCCGGCGTTCACGCCAGACGCCTGCTCCTGCGATAAGATTTCATCGACGGAGGGGAGTCTTTTATGCGTACCTTTTCTCGCGGCATACACGCGTATGGATCCACCGTGCGTTGGGATCCGTTTCGCGTGAATTATCTCTAAGCCGTGCATATTCAGAAGATATTGCAGGCTATGAAGCGAGTAATAGCGCAGGTGCTCGTGGTAGATGGTGTCGTATTGGAGCGTTTCCAGAAGACTCATCACGTAGTGCGACTCGGAGATGAAAATTCCCGAGGCACTCAGCATCGTCAGCATCGCTTCTATAACGGCGTGAATATCTTCGATATGAGCAAATACATTGGCGGCTGTAACAACAGTCGCCTCACCTTCTTCCGCGCGGATTCTCCTTGCTATCTCATCGCCGAAAAACGATATGGAAGTGGGTATACCACGCTCGTTGGCGATGTTCCCGACTTGGCTCGGCTCTATGCCGTGCACTCGATGGCCACCATCTCGAAAATTGGATAGTAATGTGCCGTCGTTCGAGCCTATGTCTACGACCAAATCGTTTTTTCCGAGGGGAAGCATCGAGATAGCCTCCCGATACATCTCGGCGAAATTGTCCCTCAAAATCTTCGTAGTTCCGCTTGTATAGGGATACTCCGGCGGAAATAAGATCTTCGGATCGACTATAAGGCCGAGTTGCAGTAAGTGGCAGTTACTACAATAGAGCCATTCTGCCGGGTAGGCCGGTTGCTGCGCCGGCCGCTGGCCGATTGGATGGAACTGGTTGACGGGGGGAAGGTAACCGAGGAAGAGCACCGACTCAAGCTGCGTCGAACCGCATACTTGACACGCATCTACTACGACGCTACCACTTGTGCCCGCCGCTAAGCGTGCGTGAGTTGCCACCTGGGATCCTCTTGTTTGGAATGATTTCGCGGAGCCTTGTGCTGATTTTCCGCATACCACTTGGCCGTTACATGAATTCCATCCCGCAAGCGCCATTTCGGACGGTATCCCAACGCCGCGATTTTCCGTGTATCGGGGCACCGCCGCGCAGTGCCCCCTAAAGCTGGTTCGCCGTTCTTCAGGACAATGTGCCGGTCGAAGTACTCGCCGATCAGATGAGCAACCGTCTCAATGCTGACCTCTTCCATGCTGCCGATGTGATAAATACCGAGATGCTCACCGTCTCGAAGCAGCAGCATAATTGCGTCAATAAAGTCGTCCACGAACACGAACGCTCTCGTTTGTCTCCCGTCGCCCTGAATCCGCAATTCAATGGGGCCTTCAGCAGATTCGCACGCCTGCTTGATACGGCTAACAAACTGCGGAATCACGTGTTCCCAACCCATATCCGGGCCATAGACGTTGTGAGGCCGAAAGACGGTGACTCGTTCGAAATGCCTCCGTCCGTAGTTAAGGGCGATGATCTCGCTGATCAACTTGCCCGCAGCGTAAGAGTATCGAGGGTTAAGCGGGTCGGGGATGCACATCGAAACCGACTCATCGGTGGGAATGACGTCAGGCTCCTGGTAGACCTCGGAGCTCGAGGCCAAGACCAACTGCTTTACACCATGCTTCAGGCACCCATCTACGACGTTTAAAATGCCCTTCACTCCCACCTCAAGCACGAGTTCCGGCACGGTGTAGAAGTACTCTGTGCCGTTAACGAATGCGAGGTGGCAGACGACATCCATGTACTGAACCGCTCTGGCTACGGTTTCCGGATCCCTGATATCGCCTTCCAGGAATTCGACGTCGTTTCTAACCTCTTCAAGGCGTCCCAGATGCCCGCGCAGGTTATTGTCCAGAACACGAACCCTCTTGCCCTCTCGGACAAGGCGGCGGACCAATGCGCTTCCGAGAAATCCTGAACCGCCAGTGACGAGATAGGACTCACTCACGAACGTTTCACCTGCGCTGCCAGGGGCACCCCAGCCGTAGCGCGGATAGCGACCGTAGGCCGCTTCGTGTTGGAACGCAGCCGCAAGTGCCGGGCGCCCCAAAAGAACCAGCGAAGATATTCAATGGTCCAGGGTCCCAGGCGAAACGTCGATTCGCCGCCATAAAGGCGGTCCACTGAAATGATAGGAACTTCGCCCAACCTCAGACCGGCAAGTTGCGCCTTTATACTCATCTCGAAAGCTACCGCCCATCCGACCGGACGAGAGACCAGGTGCAACTGATAATAAACGGACCGGCGCATCATTTTGATCCCGGTCGTCGCGTCGGTCAATACGCATCCGGAGAAAGAGTGGAAAAGGCGGTTCGCAGTCCGCGAAAGTATCTGTCCGATCCAAGAGCCTCCCAGCCGGCGGCCGCCGTGCGAATAACGAGTGCAACTTACGAATTCCGTTCCTTCGCGCATGAGCTCAAGCATGTCTTCGATCGCCATCACAGGACCGACCTCATCCGCGGCGAATATGAGAATATACGTCCCGCATGCAGCATCCACTCCCGCGTGAATAGCATTGGTAACGCCGCGACCGTAGTCATTGAAGACAAGACGCAGGTTCGAATACAATTCCTGCATGTGGCGCACCACGTGGATGCTGGTGTCTGTCCGATCGTCGCAAATGACGAGTATTTCGTGAGGCACCTCCAGCACTGCCCGGAGGATTTTCAACATTATTTTCAGGTTGATTCCCTCATTGCGAACAGGCAACAAGATTGAGATCTCGGTTTGGGATTCGTGTTTGTCGTTCAAGCTGTCTTCTCGATGCGGCCGGTCACATTGCATTCACGAAAGAAACTCCGAACGTGATGGCACGTTGTGCTCAGGTCCGCGTCGGAAAGCGTGAAAGCTGAAGGAAACCATATTGCCTGCGGAGCCACCGCAGTGCTGTTGGGGAATTTCTCGTCAGGCCGGCGATAGGGAGCCTGCGTATGGAGCGGAAACCAAAACCTGCGGCAATGAACGCCGTGGTCCAGCAGATACCGGTCAAGCTCGTCGCGGCGCTGGACTATTGCATCGGTCCATTGGGGGGATTCTCCGCGATGAAGCTGAAAACCGGGCAAATGCAAGCCTGCGAGCCCACGCAGCTGTGTTGCGTAGAAGGTGAAAATACTTCTCATCCTATTCAGCCTGGCCCCAAGATACTCGAGCTGGGCTAGCCCGACGGCCGCCTGTAAGTTAGTTAATTTGAAATTGTATCCGACTGAGGCGTGGACGTCATCGCCGCCTGTACCGCGAACCGGCCGACCCTGGTCCTTGAGCTCTCTCAGGCGGACATGCAGCCTGTCATCATTAGTCAGGACGGCACCGCCCTGCCCGGTAGTGATGGTCTTGTTCGGAGAAAAGGAAAGGCAGCCAGCGTGGCCCAAAGTTCCGAGATAGCCGCTGCCATAACGGGACATGAAAGCCTCCGCAGCATCCTCCACGATGTAAATGCCTGAGCGACGGCTAAGTTCGAGCAGCGCATCTATTGCCGCGGCCCTGCCACTCACGTGCACGGGGACGATAGCTCTCGTGCGGGGTGTAACGGCGGCGGCAACGGCTTCCATATCTACTGTCAACGTGGCAGGGTCTATATCAACCAGCACAGGCGTGGCGCCCGTCAAAGTGACTGCGTTCGCCGTCGCAATGAAGGTCAGGTCGGGAACGATCACTTCATCCCCCGCTCCGATGCCCAAACCTGCGAGAGCGAGGGCGATAGCAGCAGTTCCACTGGTGACTGCGACAACGTATTTGACGCCTAACAGTTCAGCAATTTTGCGCTCAAAACGCTCCGTCACCTCGCCGTCGTTCAGATAATTGCTGTCTAATACGCCTTTGACCAGTTCGTATTCTCTAGGTCCGATTTCCGGTACCCACCAGGGAACCGTGTCAGTCGACATCATTGCCTCGCCCGACTAACACGGACTCAAGCTGTCTCACTTGGTCCATCACAGCACCACGGTTCCGTTTGCGGATGAACCTAACGGGCGCGCCGGCATAAACGCTCCAAGATTGAAATTCAAATCCGGCAGGCACAAAGCTCAGTGCGCCAATTACCGTGCCTTCGGGTATGTTATTCGCCGGCATCACTACTGAATTCGCACCGGCGGCAGTGTAATTGTTAAACGTCACGTCGCCAATAATAAAGTTGGTTTTGACCTGAGGCAGGCCGTCCGGGATGATGGCGACCACGTCGTTGACGAAGTCGTCGCTGGCGCACCATACTTTGACGCCGGACGAGAGGCTGGAGAAATCTCCAATTCGAAATTGCCTTTCCCGTCCTCCCGCGATGCTGCAGCCTGACGCAATATGCGTGAATCTTCCAACTTGGACTTTGGTGGAGAAGTAGCAGTAATCGTCGATGATGGAATCCTCGCCAATCACGAAAGATTCCGGATGCCGGATTCGACAATGCGGGGATACGATGGCTTTCATGCGCTAGCCCCGTCCGCGCGTTGACCAGTACCGCGCCAAAAATTCCAGATGTCGAACACGATTTTGCCCGACAAGTCCAGGTCACGGTAAACCGAGTGCGGCGCGGCAACAACGAGGATATCGCTGGCTGAGATCACATCTTCGAGCGGGAGGAGACACGGGTCGGTTGTGACATATGGATCTGTTGTCAATACCGCCTTAGCGCGAAATGTGAGCAGCTTTTTCAGCTTATAGCTGAGAGAAGAGCGCGCATCGTCGTTGTCCGCCTTGAACGCCATGCCGAGGAGACCTACGGTGCTGTCCTCCAGCCTGTAGCGACTGGAAAGGCTATCCACGACAAACATGGGCAAACCTTCGTTGACGAGCATAGCGGCGTGGCCGATGCTGAACTGATTCCTGTAGAACGCCGCCAACTGCATGGTGTCTTTGAATAAACACGGACCAGCCGCGAACCCGGCACCGGGGACGTTCCCGTTGCGGGGATAACCCTTTTTCATCCCCTCAAGAACGCGATAATAGTCGACGCCTGCCGAGTTGGCAATCAGGTAGAACTGGTTGGTTACCGCGAACTGTATGTAGCGATAGGCGTTGCTGAAAAGCTTTACAAGCTCCGCCTCCACGGGAGAGAGCCGAATGATTTCAGGGGCAATGACCTTGAACAATTCCGCGGCCGCTGCTTCCGCTTCGGGCGACGTACCGCTCACAATCTGGGGCAATGCCTGCAGTTCCTCAATCGCGCTCCCCTGTACCACGCGTTCGGGACAAAATGCAACCTTCGTTCGCTTTCCCTTGCCCGCGAGATATTTCGCAACAGACTCGGTCACACCAGGGTACACAGTCGATCTCAGCACCAGGAGTTGATCGTCGGAAAGGTACGGCAGCAACGTATCGATACAGCCAATAATTGGCTTGAGGCTGGGACTAAGGAACTCGTCGACGGGTGTACCGATTACGGTTATTATGTTTGCCGCGCCAGCTAGTCTTTCCGCCTCAGTTGTGAGGCATAACAATCCGAGATCGAGAACCTTGCGCAGTAGCGGCTCACCGCTCCGTTCCATGAACGGAAATTGGCCACGGCGGATGGATTCGAGTGCCTGGCAGTTTATATCGTATATAAGAACCCGAAAACCTTTGAGAGCAAAGACGATGGACAGGGGTAATCCAACGTGCCCTGCTCCACCAACCACGCACACATCGAACTCAGCGCTTCGTCTTGTCAGTCGAAAATACCCGGAAGAATACTATTTTAGAGAATTCCGATTATAGCCTAGGTCATATCTAGAGCAGTCTTTACTCGGGACGATTTAATGACGTAATGCTTGCTCGGCGAGCCACCAACCTGCAGCGCTTAACGGAACCTTGTGATGAATATGGAAGGGTATACTGTGAAACAATCTGTCCGTAGCAGAAATCCGGAAAAAGTGCGCCAGGTAATCGGCTTGGAGGTCCTTCCAAACCGATTAAAGTGTACTCTGTAAAACAAGAAGTTGGGATTGTGGGAAGTGAAGGTGTGTAAGAAGGTTGGAAGGCAGAACCGATACAGAAGACATTTTGGATGCGGTTCCAGTGCCGCAGACGGAACAGGGTGTGAGCCGGCTGGGTTGGGGAATACGGTTCTCCGTCCTGTTGCTCTTTATAGCCATTCTCTTTATGCTTCGCAGACCGGATTCGATCCTCCACCCCCAGTTCTGGGCGGAAGATGGAACGCTGCTGTTCCACGACGAACTGCTGCGTGGCGGTCTCACGCCGGTGTTCGAAGGGTACAAGGGGTACCTGATTGTCAACACTCGGCTGGTGGCTGCCCTTACCGCTATCTTCCCAGTGACGTATGCGCCGCTTGTTTACAACTTGACGGCTATCGCTCTCGCATCTCTCGCTTGTTCCTTGTTTGCCCTTCCCTGGTACCGCTATTCGATAGCGTCGGATGCTCTTCGTGCGCTGACCGGCATTGCAGCGGCCGGCGCCTTATACACGCAATCTCTAGTCGACAACCTCTGCAACTCGCAGTGGTACATCGCAATTGCGGCGTTGCTGCTGCTGGGACGCGCCAAAGAATCCGAGAAGCGAGATTCGTTATTCCTCATCACTCTTCTCAGCGCTTTTAGCCTGTTGGCGGCGCTGACGAACCCGGTCATGATTGTGACCGTTCCTATCTGCCTTTGGAATCTGGCGCGCAGGCGAAACCCATCCATCTCCGCCGCAGTGCTTGCGGGAGTATTGACGCAACTTACTTACTCGTTCCTGCGCGGACCGGGCGGCAGTGTTCAAGTGCCGCACACGGCAGCGCAAGTCGGGCACTTGATAGAGGCCGCAGTCAGGGCGTCAATCTACAAAGTGGTACTGGTGTCCCTGACCGGCCCAACGGCCGTTGATTTCCTTTCGAAGCGAGTCGGGCTTAGCGCATTTCTATTTGCGATAGCAGCTACGCTCATTTGGCTTGCGTGGTTGTTGATTCGCCTGGATTGGCATAAACGACTTCAGGCTTGCACGGCACTGATGGTGGGCATTGGCTCAATCTTGCTTCCGCTGGTCGGGAGAAAAGATCTGCTGAACGCGTTCGCTTCTATCCGAAATATTCCGTATAGAGAAGAGCAGTATTTTTTCGTCGCCGGATGCATGTTGCTCTTTCTTCTGGCGCTTAGCGTCGAACAAGCGTTACGATCGCGCTCCGGGCATGTTCAAGCATGCGCATTTCTTGCGGTGACGGCCGGCGGCTTTGCCGAGAACTTCAGTGTTCCTCCCTTTGTCGACGATCACTGGAGTGAGAACGCTCCGAAAATTGCGGCATGGCATGTGGCCGAAACGCATCATCTGTTCCACTGGGGCGTTGCCGTACCGCTGAATCCAGATCCGTGGCGGATTCAATTGCCCTCGTCAGGAGAGTTAACAGTGACGGGCTTTCCCGGCCATATTGCAGCGACGGAAATCGGGGAGGGCGGCACACGGTCGGCCGTCCAAGATGTTATCAGTAACAGCTCGATCAATGACACGTATGTGGAACTGCCTCCCGTGTTGTCGGTAAATACGTTGTACCGTGTCCGGGCTGCTATTCAAAGTTCCGGAAGCGCTACCATTTCATTGCTCGTTCATGGAAAGAGTTCCGGTGGATCGATGGCGGAAACTGAGCCGCATACGATCAGCAATGACTTCCGAGTGTTCGAAACGCAGATCAGAACGGATGACTCAGCACGCCTGTGCATTCAGATCAAGCACTACTCGGGCGCTAATGCGGAATTCCAATCTATAACTGTTACTCAGGTGGACTGATAACTATACCCGAATGGGCGATGCGGGCGCACCGAGGCGCCAATCGCAAGTTGCCTGTGAAAACTGTCCTTGTCGCGGAGGTTCGGGAAGTGATTGGTTGGCCGCATTTCCCGCAGGTTGTTCGTCGGCCAGACCTCGGTCTTGCTCCTGATAATGGAGCTCACGGGCCAAACGAGTACTACGTCATCGGTCCAGTAACAAGCGTTTGGTTTGTTGGCTGGACAAACTACAAATTAGTAAGTTGAATTACCCCAGTCGGAAATGCTGTTTCGAATCGCAAGCAGGTAAGTCTAATGAGTATGTTCGGACGGCTGTTATTTGCGATCGCCTTGGTGGCTACCGGTTGTGAGCTGTCAGCAGCCCCGACGCAACATTTGAATGGCGCTTACATCGCCACTGCCTACGCTCAAAAGGGGGTTACGGCTTCCGGGCAAATTGTCCATCCGCACGTTGTGGCAGCAGACCCGGATGTCTTGCCTATTGGAACCCGCATCAAGATCAGGCATGCCGGCCGATATTCGGGCGAGTATGTAGTGGCCGATACGGGCGACAAGATAGTGGGACGGCGACTGGATATCTATCTCCCGAGCGCTCTCGTCTGTAAGAAATTCGGTACCAAGCGAGTAAGTGTGAGGGTTATAGAGCTCGGGGACGGTACTCACCAGTCGGCTAAGCAAGCCGACCAGGCAGTGAAAGCTGACGTGAAGCAGGACGTATCGAAGAATGTCGTAGGAAACGCCGCGACGCAGGCGGACTGGGCGGCTTCACACCCGGGCGCATCTTCAGCCGGAACTTCGGGAACAACGACGACTTCGAGCACAACCGTCACATCGAAAACTACTGCGACACAAACCACTAGTACTAAGCCGCCTCGATTATAAATTTGCGTGCAGAGTCAGTGAGCGGTGTTTAGCACATTCGCAGGAGGGCCCAACGGGCTGCGGAGCAGGCGGTAGTTTCGCGCGTATCCGTGATGGCCGCAATCTTCCATCCGTCCGCAGTCTTCAAAAGCATGAAGCAATCAACTCCGCAGTGAGTAAATTTTCCGTTGAGATGAAAATCGTAGTCCGCCCAGAAAACCGTGATGGAGCCGTGCTGAAGCAACTTGGGGTTCCATGTGCGCTCGAGCCAAACGTCCTTGCTAGCTGCCCAGCGTTGTAGCCACTGCTCCGTTGGCATGCCGCTCGCGGTCCCATCCGCGCGGACAGAGTAAAGCATTGCATCAGGGGTGAAGAGTTTTCTCGCGGAGTCCGCGTCGTGCGTCGACATGTCGTCGAAAAGCCGTTGAACAACCGCGTTCGGGCTTTCTTCAGCAGGGGTGCCGGCACTGCCCAGAAGGTACGCCGTGAGCGCAAGAGCGAAGAATGACCACATCGAGATAGTCTAACGCCGCTGTAGTCGATCGGCGCCAGTCCGAGATCAGCTCGAACGTGAAAGACTAAGCTCATGTTTTTGCGCCTGCTTTGCCTCTTTATCGCTGCATTGTCTCTGGGTGCTGCCGATCTCACCGGAACCTGGGAATTTAGCGTCTACAGGTGGTCAATTCGTCGACGCACAACGCGTTCAGATCACATTAGAAAATGGGCAGTACAAGGGCAAGTTCCTCGGCAGTCAATTGACGGGTACTCTGCAGGGCGACACAGTTCAATTCCAGTGCAAGGAAGACGGAAACGATTGTGGGAATTTGAAAGGAATTGTTTCACCCGCGGGCATGCAGGGCGAGGGTGTCAGTGGAAGGGATTAGCGTGAAATGGTCGGCAAGTCGCCCTTTGGCTCGTCCCGCTTCCGCGCCGACGCATCACGAATTCAAACCAACGCTCTTTTATCGGGAGTTTTCCGGCATGACGGAACCCGTTCTCCACGTTTTCCCCGGCGACACTGTCCACACTGAAACCGTTGATGCCGGTGGAAGCGATTCGCACGGCTCCCATCGCGTGATGGGGGGTAACCCGCTCACTGGACCTTTCTACGTCGAGGGCGCAATGCCCGGAGATGCGCTCGTCGTGAAATTGACGCGTGTGCGGCTGAATCGCGATTCGGCAATGAGCGGCGATCAGGTGACAGCAGATGCGCTCGATCCGTATTATTTCCGCGACGAGGCAAAGGTCGAACACTTCGACTCAACATGGAAACTGGATATCGCGGGTGGAACAGGAATGCTGAAAAATCCGACTGATCGCCTCAAAGCCTATAAGGTCACGCTGCATCCCATGATGGGCTGCATTGGAGTCGCGCCTTCGGCCAAACAGTCGTTCCGCGCCGGTTACCTCGGCAACTGGGGCGGCAACATGGATTACAACCAGCTCGTCGAAGGAACAACGGTAATTCTGCCCGTTAGTGTTCGTGGTGCTCTTCTCTACATAGGAGATGGCCATGCTGCCCAAGGGCGATGGCGAACTCGCAGGCGATGCGCTTGAGACTTCGATGGATGTGGAGTTCACCGTCGACATTGAAAGAGATGCGCACTTGCACATGCCGCGTTTTGAGAACGAACAGTACGTGATGTTCAGTGGCATCGGGAACTCTTTGCAACAGGCCCTGCAGCGCGCGACCACCGGAATGTCTCAGTACCTTGAGGCGAAATATAAGCTCAACCCCGCGGAGATTGGAGCTGTGCTCGATACCGCTATGAAATACGACGTCGCGGAAGTTGTCGACCCGGAAGTGCACATCGTGGCGAAATTGCCGCGTTCCGCGCTCGCGATGCTGACGCCGCAATAGCGGACCTGTTATCGTCTTGGCGTGAAGGCTGTTGTCGCGACGCTCATGCTGGCGGCGTTTTCGCTGAGCCTGCCTGGAGCGCCGAAAACCGAATGGAAGTTAGTCAAGAGCCAGCATTTTGAAGTCTATTCACACTCGGGTGACAGGGACGCCAGGAATGCGTTGGAATGGCTCGAACGGCTACGCGCCTTCTTCATTCAGGCAGGCGTAACGAAACTTGGCGGAGACCTCGACGGCCGCGGTTCCGTACGCGTGATCGGCTTTGCATCGGCCGCCGAATATGTTGGGTTTCGCCCGCATCCCAACGCCGATGCTTACTTCCTGAGCGGCGAAGCCCGCGATTATCTTGTGTTGCCGGAACTGCGGCCCCAGGATTTTGGAATGGCGGCGCACGAGTACGCTCATCTGGCACTGCGATCGCTGGACGTACGCCTTCCGCCCTGGTTGGCGGAGGGGATTGCCGAGTTCTTTTCGACTGTTCGCATCCGCGATACGGAATGCTCGATCGGCGGCGATGTCTCCGGCCGCGAGATCGTACTGCGCCAGAACACGTGGGTTCCTTTGACAATTTTGTTCTCGGCCAAATCGCCCATGCAATCGGAAAGGGCGCGAACAAGTCTGTTCTACGCCGAGAGCTGGGCGGTTACCGACATGCTGATTTTTTCGCCCGAATATGCCCCGCGATTGAGTGACTTGCTTTCTGCGCTGGGGTCCGGGAGCCCCGATCCTGAAACGGTTGCCCGTGTTTACGGCAGGCGATTAGACCAAATGTTGGCGGACGCGCAGAGATGGATGGCTATGCCACGAAGCGCGGTGCCGCTGCCCGGCGTGCCGAGCGTGAAACAGCGCTTGGCTTCTTTGACGCTGACCGAGTTCGAGTCGCGAAGCGTTCTCGGCCGACCTGCTTCTCGCTTGCGGCAAACTGGGCGATGCGGAATTAGCGTACCGCGAACTTGCGCGTGAAAGGCCCCAGAACGCCAATGTGCATGCGGCGCTCGGAAACATTGCGCTCAGGCAGGGCCGGCGTGACGCCGCGTGCGAGCAATGGAAACTCGCGATGGAACTACGAATCGACGATGCGGCATTGTGCTATCAATACGCTGTCCTTGCCGAAGAGGCCAGGGTTCCCGCGGATGAAATTCGCGCTGCGTTACTCAGAGCCATAGCGCTCAGGCCGGATTTCGACGATGCCCACTATAGATTGGGGCTGCTTGAGGCTAACTCCGGACAGTATGATGCAGCCGTGCAACAGCTTCGGGCGATGAGGCGCATCGCCCCCGCAAGAGCTTATGGTTACTGGACTGCACTCGCATCGGCATTGACGGAGATGGACCAGAGAGACGAGGCAAAGAAGGCCGCCGGCTGAAGCGGCACGTTATGCGAGCTCGGAAGAAGAGCGCGCCGCCGCATCGCGATTGGCGTATTTGGCGGAAACCGACTTGACGGTGCAGGTCTTGCGAGATAGCAACGGTAAGACTCAACTGATTTCGGCACGAAAGCCACACGGAAGCGATGACTGGAACCCCTTCATTGAGCCTGGCGATCGCTTGCAGTCTGTCGAAGGGCGGATTCGAGCGGTGGAATGCAATGCGGGAAAGATCAGCGGCTTCCGCGTGCAAGGACCATCAAGCGCGGTAGAGGTTGCCGTTCCCGATCCGACCCATATTCTCATTCGCGGCGGCACTCCAGAATTCGCATGCGGAGCAGAAGACGGACGACAGGTTGAAATTCAATACGCGGCAAACGACGGCCATGCAAGCGGCAATGGTGTTTTGCGCGGCATGCGATTCCGGTAGACGTATCCAACCTTGCCGCGGATGAAAAAGCTTATCAATGCTCCGAAAGAGGTGGTGCGCGACATGCTCCACGGGCTGGTGGCTCTTCACCCCGGCTTAGCTCTACTTTCCGAGCATCACGTTTTGTTTCGTTCGGATATCGCATCGGTTCGCGACCAAGTGGTTTCTATCGTGTCGGGCGGCGGCAGCGGGCACGAACCCGCGCACGCCGGCTATGTGGGAGCCGGCATGTTGAGCGCCGCCGTAGCAGGCGAGGTCTTCACTTCGCCAACCCCTGACGCGGTCTTCGCCGCCATCCGGCAAGTAACCGGCCCAGCGGGCGTCTTGCTGATCGTCAAGAACTACACGGGCGACCGGCTGAATTTTGGCCTTGCCGCGCAGATGGCGCGTTCGGAAAATTTATCGGTCGAGATGGTTACCGTCGCGGACGACGTTGCGCTGGGCGGATCGCATTCGGACGCGGGAGCACGCGGTCTGGCCGGTACCATTCTGGTTCACAAGATTGCGGGAGCGGCCGCTGCGCAAGGACGTTCGCTCAGCCAAGTCGCTGAAATGGCCCGTTCCGCTGCCGCCGATCTCGCGACAATTGGATTATCTCTTTCAGCAGGTACGAATCCTTCGGTTGCAAAACCAAGTTACATTCTGGCTGAGGATGAGCTGGAACTCGGCTTGGGCATTCACGGCGAACCCGGCGTCCGTCGAATGCCGATGCAGCCGGCCAACGATTTGGCCGAAACACTTGTGCAATCGATTGTTTCCGAGGCGCACCTACGGGCGGGCGAAAGAGTCGCACTGCTGGTGAACAACCTTGGCGCCACCACCGCAATGGAGCTTGCGATCTTCGGCGGTCATGCCGTTCGAGCCTTGCTGAGCCGCGGACTACAAATTGAGCGGGTGTACTCGGGCGCTTTTGTCACGTCGCTGGATGCGGCTGGTGTGTCGCTCTCGATTCTACGGGTAGACGACGATCGATTAGCGCTTCTGGACGCGCCGACCACGGCGCCCGCATGGCCGAACGTGGTGCCCAAGCCCGTCACCTCAATCGAGGAACGTGTCATCGAAGCTCCGTCAATGCTGGAGCGGGCGAAGTCGGATTTCGGAACGGTACACTCAGTTCTGCGCGATTGCATCACTGCTGCCTGCGATGCACTGATCGGCGCAGAAGCACACCTGACCGAGCTTGATCGGGCATCTGGAGACGGAGATCTGGGGCTGAATCTGGCGCGGGGCGCGCTTGCGGTCAAGGCGCGATTATCGGAATATCCGCTCGCCGACTCTGCCGCCACATTGCGTGCCGTCGGCTCCGACTTGCGGAAGGTGGTCGGCGGTTCCTCCGGTCCTTTTTACGGAGCGATGCTGGTGGGCGCTGCGGCATCGCTTCAGAATTCCGATAAAGAAAGTTCGGAACGGTGGGCACGCGCGGCGTCTGGTGGCTGCCGTGCAATCGCCGAACTTGGGGGCGCAACAGCCGGCGACCGGACGATGTTGGATGCGCTTCTGCCCTTTGTAACCGAATTCCGGCTCGGGCTGCAGCGCGGAACGAAGCTCGCCGAAGCTTTTGATTTCGCCGTACGTGCCGCCGAAACCGGAGCTGAACGGACATCGACTTTGTTGCCGCGCCGCGGCCGTGCAGTTTACCTAGGCGATCGAGCCATTGGATATCCGGACCCCGGCGCCGTGGCAGTCGCAATATGGCTGCGCGCCGTTCAACAGTCGCTCAAAGTCTGACGAACACCGCTGAATGGCCCTATAATGCCCAAATGCTGAGACTCAGCCTGGCAGCACTTTTGGCGCTTTGGCCGTTGCAGGGGCAGATCCCTGGGCAAACTCCCACGATTGATCAGTCCTTGAGCATGAAACAGCTTGGACGCGTTGAAATTTCGCCCGATGGAAAATACGCCGCGTTTGTCGTGCAGCAGGCAAATTGGGACGAGAACGCATTCGTTCAGCAGATCTGGATTGTGAATACCGCAACGGGAGATCAGTATCAACTCACCAGCGGAAAGAAAAATAACCGCGATCCAAGTTGGTCTCCCGATTCGCGGCGTCTCGCATTTCTTTCGGAACGCGATGTTAAACCGCAGATCTATGTCATTTCTCCCACCGGAGGCGAGGCCGCACAACTGACAAGCGAGGAGAACGGAGTTTCCGGGGCGTTTCATTGGTCTCCCGACGGGCAGAAGATTGCGTACATTTCGACCGGACCCGAATCGAAGGCCAGGAAAGATCGGCGAGACAAGTATGGTGATTTCGAGATCTTCGAAGCCGATTACACGATGCGGCACCTTTGGGTCTGTAAACGTCCCCGCTGAGATATCCGCGGATCCCAAACTACGGCCTAAACCCGAAGCACTCACGACGGGAGAGACATTTAGCGTAGACGAATTTGCCTGGTCGCCCTGACGGTAAGCGGATCGCTTTCAGTGCGGCGCGCGACCCGGCGCTTAGCTCGGGAGGAAGTTCGGACATCTTCGTTGTTGACACAGGCGATCGAATGGTGAAACGTCTTGTCTCGACAAAAGGGCCCGATCGCAATCCAGTCTGGTCTCCCGACGGAACACAGGTCGCGTTCATTACGGCTGACGGCCAGGAATTCTTCTTCTATGCGAACTCGCGCATTGCTACCGTTCCGGCGGAAGGTGGCCCAGCCTCATGTGCTGACGAAAACGTTCGACGAAGATCCGGATTTGCTTCTGTGGAACTCGCGCGGGCTCTATTTCACTGCCCGGCAGAAAACCGATGGTGATCTGTTTCGGCTGGATTCAGAGCGGCCGCGTCCAGCAAATAAACGGGTCGAATCACATTCAGATCTCGGCGGTGTCTATAAGCAAAGACGGCGAGAGAGCCGCGTTTACCGCAGCAAGCCCAAATCGGTTTGCGGAACTGTACGTTACATCGATAGCCACATTTGAACCGAAACAACTGACTGACTTTTCGTCGCAATGGAAACCCTTCAAGTTGGCGTCACAAGAAGTCGTGAGCTGGAAATCTATCGATGGCACCCTCATCGAAGGCATCTTGATCAAGCCCGCAAATTACGACCCAAGCCGGAAGTATCCGCTCCTCGTTGTAATACATGGCGGTCCCACAGGCGTCGATACGCCCGGCGCTAAACCCCGACCGAACATATCCCGTTGAGATGTTCGCAGCCAAAGGGGCGCTTATCTTGAAGCCGAACTATCGCGGGTCGGCCGGATACGGCGAGAAGTTCCGATCTTTGAATGTCCGAAATCTTGGGATGGGCGATTATCAGGACGTCATCTCCGGCGTAGACTCGCTCATCGCAAAGGGATTGGTGGACAAGGATCGCGTCGGCGCCATGGGTTGGAGCCAGGGCGGCTACATATCTGCGTTCATTACTACGTACAGTGACCGGTTCAAGGCGGTTTCCGTCGGCGGCCGGTATCTCGGATTGGATGACTTATTACGCGAACACCGACATCACTCCATTTACGCGGCAGTATCTGAAAGCTACGCCCTGGGACGATCCCGAGATCTACCGCAAGACTTCGCCAATCACGTATATCAAGAACGCAAAAACGCCCACTCTGATTCAGCACGGCGATCAGGACAAGCGTGTTCCTCCGCCAAACTCGTTCGAGCTATATCGCGCACTCGAGGACCGCGGCATTCCTTGCAAACTGATCCTCTACAAGGGATTCGGCCATCCCATAGATAGGCCCAAGCAGCAACGCGCCGTTATGGAGCACAACTACGAGTGGTTCAGTCAGTACATCTGGGGCGAACAAAAGCAACCAGAGATGTCGAGCCAGTAATTAGGGATGCAACGACGTCATATTGGAATCGTTGCCTGTTCCGCTGAAGGCGCGGCTCTTTGCTATCGCACCATCTGCGTTGAAGGCGCATCGCTGTTCGGGCCGCACAATCATCCCGAAGTCTCGATGCATACGCATTCGCTCGCCAAGTACATGGAGTGCATCTATGGCGGCGATTGGCAGGGCGTCGGCGCGCTGATGCTGTCTTCCGCAAAAAAGCTGTCGAGCATCGGCGTCGATTTTCTGATCTGTCCGGACAACACGATTCACCAGGCGCTGCCGCTGATTGCGCGCGAAGCACCGCTGCCCTGGCTGCATATCGCTGATGCGGTCACTGACGAAGCGGTCAAACACGGATTCAGGCGTTTGGGTCTCACCGGTACGAAGTTTCTAGTAAACAGTGAAGTCTATCCCGAAAAGCTGACTTCGCGCGGGTTGACGTATGTTCGGCCAAACGACAGCGAACGGGACGAGATCGACCGAATCATCATGGACGAGTTAGTCTATGGCATCTTCAAGCCCGCCGCCGTTTCGTACTTCCAAAACGTGATATCGAATTTCAAGCAGCAGGGGTGCGACGCTGTGGTTCTTGGATGCACCGAGATTCCTTTGCTGATGAACGATTCGAATTCGCCGTTGCCGACCCTGGACTCTACTCGATTGCTGGCACGCAAGGCACTTCAATATGCCGCCGGAATCGCGTAACGGGCCTGGAGTTACAATGGCGGAATCCTCATGCGTCAGGCATTAGCCGTACTAGGTGCATTTGCACTCGTCTCACAAGCCGCCGACTCGCCTCACGCGCTCCGCGGCTACTCACAGCAGAACTCCACCAACGAGATGCAGTGGGAACAGAAGTTCAAAGAAATTCCTCAGCCAGACCGACTGCGAGAAAACATGCGGCGTCTGTCCGCGCGGCCTCACAACGTTGGGTCGCCGTACGACAAGGACAACGCCGAGTGGATCGTTGCTCAACTGAAATCTTGGGGTCTGGACGCCAAGATCGAACAATTCGATGCGCTGTTTCCGACTCCGAAAGAACGCTCGCTCGAACTGCTCGAACCCGTGAAATACAAAGCGAAACTAGAGGAACCCTCGCTTCCGGTGGACCCCACATCGGACCAGAAGAAAGAGCAGTTGCCCACTTACAACGCGTATTCAATCGATGGCGATGTGACCGGCCCGATGGTTTACGTCAATTACGGCAGCCCTGCCGACTACGAAGAACTGGATCGCATGGGCGTTTCGGTGCGTGGCGCTATTGTGCTCGCCCGTTACGGAGCGACATGGCGCGGCATCAAGCCGAAAGTTGCCGCCGAACATGGTGCGATCGGCTGCCTCATCTACTCCGACCCGCGCGATGACGGCTATTTCGACGGCAACGTGTATCCCAAAGGTCCCATGCGCCCACCCTTTGGCGTGCAGCGCGGAAGCGTGATGGACATGCCGGTGTATCCGGGTGATCCCGCTACTCCGGGCATTGGTGCAGTTGCCGGCGCGAAGAAGCTGCCGTTGAATGAGATCAAGACGCTGACGAAGATTCCCGGTGATGCCGATCTCCTACGAGGACGCGGAGCCTTTCCTCAAAAATCTGGAGGGCGAACTGGTTCCCGCCGCATGGCGCGGCGCGCTTCCCATTGCGTACCACGTAGGTCCGGGACCCGCAAAGGCGCACTTGCACTTGGCGTTCAATTGGAATCGCGAGCCGCTTTACGATGTGGTCATGCAAAGATCCCCGGGCGCCAAATATCCGGACGAATGGGTTATCCGCGGGAACCATCATGACGCCTGGGTGAACGGCGCGGACGATCCCATATCGGGCACGAGCCCTGAGATGGAAGAAGCACGCGGCTTTGCCGAGCTCATGAAGCAGGGTTGGAAACCCGATCGGACAATTATCTATTGCTTCTGGGACGGCGAAGAGCCTGGCCTGCTGGGTTCCACCGAATGGGCTGAAACGCACGCCGACGAACTGAAACAGCATGCTGTCGTGTACATCAATTCCGACGGGAACGGGCGCGGATACTTTCACGCCGGCGGATCTCATTCACTTGAGGATTTCGTCAACGGAGTCATGAAAGATGTTGAGGATCCGGAAACGAAAATGTCGGTATGGAAGCGTGTCCGGCTCGCCGATATCGGGAGAGCGAACGCGCAGACAAGGACGGAGTTGACGTCCCGCCCCGACCTTCGCATTCATGCGCTCGGCTCGGGGTCGGATTACACGGTTTTCACGGACCATCTTGGCGTGGCGAGTCTGGACATCGGCTACGGCGGCGAAGATACGGGCGGCGGCCAGTATCACTCCATCTACGACGATTTCTACTGGTACACGCATTTCATGGACACGGATTTTGCGTATGGCCGCGCTCTGGCACAAACCGCTGGCGTCATGGTGATGCGGCTTGCCGACGCCGACGTACTGCCTTTCCGGTTCACGAACTTCGCGGAAACGATTCACACCTATATAACTGAGATCAAGAAACTCGATTCGGATCAACGTACGCAGATCAAGCAGCAGAATTCGAATATCGACGAAGGCGTGTATCAGGCGACGAGCCGACCCGAAGAAGAAAACCGTGCCGCCATCGAAGCAGCCGATTCCTCCTTATCTGAATTTCGCGCCACTCGATAATGCTGCCGACGATCTGACCCGCGCGTCGGAAGCGTATGACAAAGCATTTGCAGCCGCGGGTGATCAGGCGCCTGCGGATTTGAACTTGAAGCTGATCAAAACCGAACGGCTGTTGACCAACTCCCAAGGCCTTCCCAATCGGCCGTGGTTTCAAAACTTGGTCTACGCGCCTGGATTCTACACAGGCTACGGGGTCAAGACCATCCCCGGAGTCCGCGAGGCCATCGAGCAGAAACGCTGGACGGAAGCGGACCAGCAGATTGGGCTGGTTGCAAAGGCGCTGCAGGACGAAGCCGATCTGCTGGATGAAGCGGCGAAAGAACTCGGCAGTCATCACGGCACGGCCGCCGAACAGCAATAGTTTTGGTTAGGAGATTGTTAAAAAACTCCGGAAACCGCTTGCTGACGCACGCGGCTCAGAATCGGCAAGCTCTTAGGAGACGGTGCGCGTCGCCAGCGTAATCGTCACAACGTCGTCGGGCGTCTTAGTCGCGCCGCCGTCGTGCTCCGGATGAAATTCGATGCGCATGGCCGTTGCATTCACGACAACGCGCAGGTAGCCGTAGTCCGTATCGTCATAGCTCTCGAGCGTGAGTGTGTCGTCGACCTTGTACGGTGTGCGATAGGCCGCGCGCATGGCGGAAAGCGGCGCGTGACCTCCGCATCCCGCGACGATGTAAGGCGTCTGAAAGGCATTCACGATGCGCGTGTAGCGCTGATAATTGTGCGAATGTCCGGAGAACACCGCGTGCGGCCAGACTCCCGCCTCCTGGCAAGCCGCATCGATGTCCTGAAGCATGGCCGGACTTCCACCGTGTTCCGATCCGCCCGTGAACGGCGGATGATGAACGGCGATAATCACGGCGCCCTGATAGTTTTCGCTCTTCACACGGCCCAGCGCGGCCTTCAGAAAATCGACCTGCCTCTGATCGAGCACGGTATTCATTCCGTTTTCATCGGAGATGACGCCCGGGTCCTCGAGCACATTGCTGTACAAACCGAGAATTCGCACGAACGGAGCGTCGAACGTGAAGTAAACGCCGGGCTGAGTTATCGTGGTGCGCAGTAATCCACCGGAATCGGGCGATTGAGCGGCCGCGGGCGTAACGAAGTTGCGCAAGAATCCGAAAAGAGTGGGCGCGGTATCGTCCGGATAAAGAACACCATCGTGATTGCCGGGGATGGCAACAATGGGGGCGGCGTAGTTGCGATACGGTTCATAAAACTGGTCGTAGTAATAACCGGATTCGCCGAAGTAGTAGACAACATCGCCCAGATGGAACAAGAACGCCGGTACATCAGCGGGAGCGGCTTCATCGAAATCGCTCACCATTTTGTCCGATACGAGAGATTGCGTTTCGGGTCCTTTGGCGCTCCCCGTATCGCCCACCGAGTGGAACACGATCTGCCCTGCATTCTGAATAGCTGCCACCTTCGCCGCGCCGGCATCTCCGTAAACCTGCTCTAGCGTAAGGATCGGTTCCGCCGCGCCATTCGCAGGCTGTGGCACCGGCTCAAGACTGTTTATCTCCTGCAGTTTCTGGTCGGTAACCGGATTCTTAAACCCGGTGGGGTCGGGAGAAGGCTGCGGTTGAGAAAAAATTGGTTGAGTCATGTCGATATCGGGCGCCGCAGTTATTCAGAACGCAGACTGTCCACAGGATCCACGTTAGTCGCGCGCAAAGCAGGCAGATAGCTAGCAATCAGGGCGGCTACCATCAAACAAGTCATGGTCAGTATATAAGTGCCGGCGTCGCTGGCGCTCACTCCAAACAGCAGCGAACGCAGAAATCGAGTCAGCCCCACTGCGGCAAAGAACCCCAAAGCCACGCCAACGCAAGACAACAGAAAACCTTGCCGCAAGAATAGGCCGCTGACTTGATGTTGCCGGGCCCCCAAAGCCATTCGTATGCCGATCTCGCGCGTGCGCTGCGAAACCGAATAAGAGACAACGCCGTAGATGCCCACCAGGCCCAGCACCAGAGCCATGGCGCCGGCGATGGCAAGCAATACCAGAGTGAACGAAATGCGCACCATGGATTTCCGATACATATCGTCTAGCGTGCGAACGTCTGCTAAAGGAACGTCCGGAAACGCAGACCAGACAGCATGCCGCAAGTCGTTGAGAAACGACGCCGACCCGGTACGCGGGCTGCGGATGACGTAATCTGCCGATCTTTGCACCAGCACATCCGAGCCCCAGAAATGCTTCATGAGTATCGGCCAGTAAACAACCGTTGGAGGTTTCTTCTGCACGCCGTCGTCGTACTCGTCCGCTACAACGCCGACGATCTCGCGCCAGTCGTCTTTGGCGCCTTCTCGCACGCGTTTCCCAAGCGCAGCCGCGGGGCTGCCCCAATACTCGCGCGCGAAATTTTCGGAAATTAGGGCGACAGGCCGGAAGCCATAGACGTCGGTCCATGTCAGATCGCGTCCTGCGACAAACTGCCGCCCCATTGTGTGGAAATACCCGGGCGCAATAAATTTGTACCGTCTCAGCGGTGGAACCTGACCGGGTTTCAGGCCATGATCCTCGGCCAGAAGCACATCATTGCTCTCTCTGCCGCTCATGGTGATGCCGATCGCAATGCCGGCAGACTGCACTCCTGGAATGGCGGAGATTCTTGAGAGAATCTCTTGATGCGTCCGGGTGGTTTGCGCCTCGTCTTTGATTCGCGTCTCCGGGATGAAAATGCTAAAAGTTAATGCTTCTTTGGGATTGACGAAGCCGGGTGGCACACTCTTCAGCGCGTACACCGTGCGAATCATCAGGCCCGAACTGACCAACAAAACCAGCGCGAGAGCAACTTGA
Source organism: Terriglobia bacterium (assembly GCA_963846045.1). Lineage (GTDB taxonomy): Bacteria > Acidobacteriota > Terriglobia > Bryobacterales > Bryobacteraceae > Bog-105. The sequence continues at coordinate 203,919 of CAWJUL010000003.1, forward strand.
ACGACCACCAGCAGGTTGCGGGTACGCAGGCGTCCCGCGCCCGCTGTCGCACCTCGGCTGCTGTCGCGCAATCCAGTTGAAGGCCGCACACCGCCATACTTCACTATCGGAAGAATTCCGAACAGCACGCCGCAAGCAACCGATATCAAAATCGTGAACAGCAACGCGTGCCAATCGATTCCGATCTCATCAAGCCGCGGCAGATAATCGGGCGCCATCCGCACAAGCAACTTGAGGCCCCCATACGCCAGCAACAGCCCCAATGCGCCACCGGCCAGACCCAACGCAATGCTCTCGGTGAGAAAATCGCGCACGGTATCGCTCCAGCCCGCGCCCAATGCGGAACGAATCGCCAGTTCATGCTGCCGTCCTTCCGCGCGCACCAGCAGCAGATTTGCCACGTTTGCGCAGGCAATCAAAAGCACCAGCGCAAGCGTGCCCATAATCAGCCACAGGACGCTGCCAATATCGCCGACAACGTCCCGCATAAACGGCCGCACTTTGGGCTCGATCTTTGCGTCTTCGAAAATCCTGGCGCTGAAACCGGGCGGAGCAGGCCACGATCGCAGCCAAATCGGAATCAGGCGCGCGATATCGGCGTTCGCTTGCGCAACCGTAACACCGGGCTTCAACCGAGCAATCCCGTTGTAGCTGAAATTTCCCAGGAAGATTTTGTTGCGATTGAACTGAAGAGGGAAAATGAGCGCGAGTTTCGGGCTTCTAAACCGAAAGCGCCGGTCTAGAATGCCGACGATCTGGTAATTGTTCCCATCCGCAAAGATCTGCTTGCCGATTACTGAGCGTGACCCGCCGTAGCGGTGCTGCCAGTAATCGTAAGTCAATATCACAGTGCGCGGGCTACCATCTTTGTCGTCGCTACGGGTGAACAGCCGGCCAAGCGCAGGCCGGACTCCGAGTATGGGAAGAACGCCGTCTGAGACCCACAGGCTCGTCACCTGTTCGGGTTCGGCGATATGGGTAACGCTGACAGACCCATCGGTATACGCACCCAGGTCCGTGAAGCTATGCGCTTGCTCACGGTACGTGAAATACATCGTGGGGCAGATGTTCACTTCCTCTAAGTTGATGCCTTTCGCTGTGTGCCAGAGACCCACCAACCGGTCGGACTCGGGGAAGGGAAGCGGCTTTAAGAGGATCGAGTAGACAACGCTGAAGATTGCTGTGTTCGCCCCGATTCCGATCGCGAGCGTTAGAAGCGTGATCGCCGTAAACAATGGCGAGTGCAGAAGCCGGCGAAGTACGTGTTTGCTCATATCGGACCGCGAACTAGATACTACGAACGCGGTCCCAAGAAAGTTCGGCTTCGTAAATCTGAAGGCCGCAGGGGATATGATTCCAGCAGGAGCAAAACATGGCAGATCACCCAACCAGACGGCATTTCTTCTTCGGCAGCTTGCTTGCGGGCGCGGTGCCTTTAGGCGGATTTGGCAGCCAGGCGTCGTTGAAGGCGCTCGGGTACAAGTCTCCCAATGAGAAGCTCAATATAGCGTCCATCGGCGCCGGCGGCAAAGCAACCAGCGACATCGCCGCTTGCGCGGAAACGGAAAACATCGTCGCGCTGTGCGATGTGGATGACAAGCGCGCCGAACGCACGTTTCAGCAGTACCCGAATGTGCCGAAGTATAAGGACTTTCGGATCATGCTCGATAAGCAGGGCAGCAATATCGACGCGGTCATCGTCACTGTTCCCGATCACATGCACGCCGCCGCCGCCATCTTCGCCATGGAGCACGGCAAGCATGTCTACGTACAGAAACCGCTGGCCCATACCGTCTGGGAATGCCGTGAGCTGCAAAAAACAGCCGAGCGCTGCAAGGTTGCTACACAAATGGGCAACCAGGGTTACTCGAATGAAGGCACGCGTCAATGCGCGGAGATGATCTGGAATGGCGAGATCGGTAACGTCACTGAAGTGCATGCGTGGACGAACCGTCCCGCCTGGCCGCAAGGAATCACGGAAGCGCCCCAGCCAGGACCTGTGCCGCCGTACCTCGATTGGGATCTGTGGTTGGGAATAGCTCCGAAAACGGCTTATAGCGACGTCTACTTGCCGTTTGTGTGGCGTGGATTTTTCGAGTTCGGCTGCGGCGCGTTGGGCGATATGGCTTGCCACATCCTGGGTGCGCCGAACATGGCCTTGCGCCTAGGCGCGCCGACTGCTGTCGAATGCGTGAGCCAGGAAGGCCGTGGCGATACGTACTTTCCCGCCAAATCGGTAGTTAGATTCGATTTTCCTGCCCGGCCCGGCATGCCGCCAGTGAAAATCTTCTGGTACGATGCCATGCGAGAAGATCGGCCAACCTTTCCCGGCGCCCCGCAAGGCGAGATCCTGGGTGACCTGCCACGCAACCGTGCCGCCGCTCCGAATCCCGATATTCAGCCGAAGGAACACCAGATTATCGGAGGCGTTTTCACCAATCAGTTCTTCAATCCCGTTGAGTTGCCGCCTCGGCCGCCTCGCCCAGCCTCTCCGCCCAGACAGATGGATGCGCGTGAGCAAAGGGAAGCGAAGTGGATGGACCTCATCCGAAGCGGCACCAACGGTAGTTTGTTCGTCGGCGACAAGGGCATGATCACAACCGGCACATACGGGGAGTGGACGCGCCTGATCCCGGTGGAAAAGATGCATGGATACGAGTTCCCGCCTGAGGTGCTGACCCGCTCGCCTGGACATTATCGCGATTGGATACGGTCCTGCAAGGGCGGCGCGCCGTCCTGCTCGAACTTCAACGTGGCCGCGCCATTCACTGAATGGATATCGCTGGGAGCGCTGGCAATTCGCTTGAATACCAGGCTCGAGTGGGATGCGGAGAAGATGCAGATAACGAACAACGCAGACGCGAATGAACTTCTGAAGCCAAGCGTTCGAAAGGACTGGACGGACATCCTGGCTGTGTAAGCCAGGATTGCGTCGACGCAATTGTCGACGCGGCACGCAGGGTGCGTGCGCCACAACAGCCCAGAGCATCTAGAGCGGCTCGGAAGTCGGGAAGTCAGCCAACTCGCTGGGCTAAAGTTACCAGATCACCCGCAATCCTTTGTACTTTTTAAACTCGCGATCACTGGCGAGGATGGAAATGTCTTCCGCAAGCGCCGTCGCAATCACAACGGCACGTCAGAACACCCGCAGCCACATACAGCGCGGTCGTGTCGAACAAAACTCTCAGATTAATATCGCCCTTCGACGAAGGCGTCGACTTCCTCGTCTGTCATGGGGCGAGTTGCTTCGTGAAAATGTTCCGCCGTCATGTGTACGATGCCTTTCAGCGTTCCGAACTTTGGAACCTTCGCGGACGGCTTCACGAGTTCGGCGATTACGTGGCCATGACGTTCAATCGTCACGCGCTCGCCCTGCTCGACCGCGGTCAAAAGCTGAGTCAGCTTGTTCTTTGCTTCTGTAACGCTCACGGTCATATCTATATTCTGGCTAGCGCCTAGCTAATTTGCAAGGGCCGGGATCCAGGCGACCAGTAACTGACAAGTGTGTCTTAATCTAAAAAGGCCGGAGACTTCGAGTGAAGGAGATCCTGCCGTGAGCGCAACCTTAGAAACCCAGGTTCCCAGCGCGAGCGATCGAGCAGGGGCTCTCGGTTGGGGCTTGGCGTGGCGGATTGCGTTTCGGTTCTGCTTCCTCGAAACATCCTGGCTGTGTAAGCCAGGATGTCGGCGAAGTCAGCCTTTATTTCCCCTTGTATCCCAGCGGAGTGCCAACCCCGCTGCACTGGTCGTAACCTGTGGTCGCGAAGATGCTGTTGTATGGCCCGCAGTTTCCGTAGGTGATGTCGCGGAGCGTGGAGTGGTCCCCCAGGTTTGCGTAGATCATCGCGTTTTCCGCCTCGCTCGAAGCTGCGAAGGCTCCCGCCGTGTTGATGATTCCGGCCAGGGACGGAGCTGCCACGCTGGTGCCGCCCACAATGTACCAACTGGTCCCGATTGCGGCGTTTGAGTCGTAAACCCAAACGCCACTGGTGGGATTAGAATCGAACGAGATGTCGGGTACGGAACGTGGCGCTTTCTTTGGCAGCAAACTCTGCTGGAAAGGCGGCGCCGGTTCATAGAGACTGTATCCGCCGCCAGTCGATTGCCACACCGTTTCCGCAAAAAATCCCCCGGTCTGCAGACTGCGCGAAAGAGACGTTCCGCCCGCTGCGATAACGTAAGGCGAAGTCGCCGGATAAATCACGCCCGGAGAGTCGCCGGCTGCGGCAACGTACACGACGTTCGGGTAGTTGAGGGTGGAGTCGTAATCGGTCTCGCCATCGAATTCCGATCCACCCCAACTGATCGAAACCTCGCCGCCCCCTTTCCGTGACACGAGGTAACTCGCCAGCCCCACGGCCTCGAAAAGATTCACGTCCGAATTGTCCGCAGCCTCCACCAGATAGATCTCCGCACTGGGAGCCATCGCGTGCGCGTACTGCACATCCAACGACTCTTCAATTTCCCAGCCTCCCGTTGGATCTTGCGCTGGTTGAGCGCCTTGCGCGTACACCACGTGAACTGTTGCGTGCGGCAAGCCAAATTGCTTCGTGAACTTATTGAGATCGGCTTGAGCCGTCGGGTTATCAAATGCATCAACGATCGCGATGGCCTTTGTGCCCCCGCTTGGGTTTGTAAGAACGACGTTTGGGTTGCAACCACTGCCGCTAGTGTCTGGCACAAATTGATACACGCACGCGAGCGAAGCGGGCGTCTCGAACCCATACCCTAGAAACGGCGGTCCCACCGCATCCGCCTTGCGCGGCATTCTGGAACCCGGCCGCGGGCACGAAAAGCTGCAGATTTGTATGAGCATTGACGCCAAGATCCCCAGTCTGCTCATTATTGGACTCTGGGCGGATAACTTGCCCTTTCGCCTGGAACGTGATCTGTGATGCAGCAGGTATTTGAGCAAAGCTCAACGGCACGAATGCGGAAATCGCGAGTAAATAGCGGAAATGCGACACTAATCTCTCCTTAGTTCAGCGAATTGTTTCGCTTACACATGAAAGCTAGGATAGCCTTAGTTCATTAGTTTTAGCAATAAAAGGTTAGCTCACGCGAAGGAGTACAGCTCGCGCACGGCCCGTGCGGCTTGCGGATTCGAATGTTACGATGGGCGCGAATGCAGACCGGGCTTAAGGGCCGCGTTGCATCGTTTCCGGCGCCAGCCAGGGATTGGGACGAGCTGCTGCGGCCGCATTCGCTGCTGAAGGAGCGCACCTTTCTATATGCGCCCGTAATGCGCATGCGCTCGAACGGGCAGCGGAAGAGATGCAACGCGAGTTCGGGGTCCGCGTCTACACCGAATCTGTCGACGCGCGCGACAAAACTGCTATAGGCCGCTTTGTACGGAATACGCATGCCGCATTGGGCCGCATCGACGTCTGCGTCACCAATGCAGGCGGGCCGCCCGCCAAACAGTTTCTTGAAACGACGCAAACGGAGTGGGATGATGCGTTCGCGATGAATCTCCGCAGCGCCGTCGATTTTGCCCAGGCAGTCCTTCCCTTCATGCAAGAACAGCGCTGGGGTCGAATCATCACCATCTCCTCGATAACGGTAAAACAGCCTCAACCGCAACTCGTGCTCTCGAACGCCGATTCGCGCCGGAGTCATGGGACTGGTCCGAAGCTTGTCGAATGACTTCGCGAAAGATGGAATCACAGTCAATAACGTCGCGCCCGGGTACACCGCAACGGCTCGCTTGGTCGAGTTGGTTCAGCGCACATCCGCGGCCACGGGCAAGACAGATCGGCAGATCGAACAGGCGTGGATCGATCAGATTCCCGCGGGGCGCCTCGGCAAACCGGAAGAGGTCGCGGATGCCATCGTGTGGCTCGCCTCTGAGCGGGCCTCTTTTATCACTGGGCAAACCATTCTAGTCGACGGCGGCATGTATCAGGGTTTATAGAGAAACGGAGCGAGATAAGAACATGAGCGAAGCCGGAGTGAAGCATGTCAAGTGGGACGAAATCCCAGTTGAGAATGTGAATCCCCTCATCGAGCGGCAGTTTGTTGTCGGCGACCAGGTGATGGTGGCGAAACTACTGCTTCGAAAGGGCTGTGTTGTTCCCATGCACAGCCACGTGAATGAACAGATCACGCACATCCAGTCCGGTGCGCTGCACTTTACCGTGGGCGGGCAGGAGATTACGGTCCGGCCCGGTGAATATCTCTGTATCCCACCCAATGTGCCGCACACCGCGGTGGCGCTGGAAGACACCGTCGATATCGATATCTTCACGCCGCCGCGCGAAGATTGGATCAATAAAACCGACCAGTATCTGCGTAATCAAGACGTTCAGGCGCTTGCGCCGAAGTAGGAAAGCCTGAACGCGCATTAAGGAACTCGCGCAAAACGGTCGCGGTATCAATCGCGCCGCCCTAAATCTGGCGAGTTGCTTGCTGCCTGGCGGCGCATATCCGCGCCCTTTGCGCTCTTACGGTCTGAAGTCCTAATGAAAGAGTGTCGATAGTCTATCGGAGTGCGTTTTCCTCCCTCTCGAACGCTTAGGTTCAGAAAATCCAGGTCAATAGGTACAAAAGGTTGAAGAAAAGAGTATCGCCGTCCGATATCAATACTGTGATACCGCTCGAGAAAGCCAAGCAATTTTGGCGCGAGGAGGATGGTCAGGACTTGATCGAATACTCGCTTTTGCTGGCCTTTGTGGCGCTGGTGGCCGTCGCACTTCTATCGGGCATCAGCGGCAACGTGAAACACATTTGGCAGAGCGTCAGCAACGCCCTAAGCAATGCCGTCACCGCAGCTGCCTGAATTGCTCAGCGCCGAATTATCTTGGCGCTTTTGCCCTGCTTTAACTTTTGATACAAGCCCGAGTTGGCGTCCCCAAGGGGATTCGAACCCCTGTTATCGCCGTGAAAGGGCGGTGTCCTAGGCCGGGCTAGACGATGGGGACGCGATGAAGCGCGAACACCTACAAATTTAGCAGAGGGCGTCGCGTCGACGCCCGAATGCGTGATGCGTCGGGCCGAGCCTAAAGAGTATGCAGATATGCGATCAGATTAGCTTTATCGTCCGCGCTGAGTATATCCGCGTACGCCGGCATTCCGTTTCCGCCGGCGTTAATCTGCGCCAGCACATTGGCGTTGTTGACCGGCTTCCCGTTCGTAAGCGTCTTGCGCTTAAACAAACCCTGAAGTGACGGCCCCATCTTCTTTTCCGGTGAGTCGACGTTGTGGCAGATGGCGCACTGCTCGAAGGCTTCTTTCCCCTTCGCTGCGTTGCCGCTACCTTGGCCGTTTGCCTTCTGTCCCGATGTAAGGGATATCGCAACCGTTGCACATACCGCTACCGAACCCGCAATCGCCAAAACACGTTTCATCATAGTGTTGATTCCGTTGGCCCTCCTGGGGGCATCACTTGCTTTTCAGTCTACAAAAGAGAGATCTATTTCTGCCGGCCCTGCAACGATTATGACCCGGGCTTAACGCTACAGAAACTTCATCTGCCGACAGACAGGTTGTCGAATTGGGCCGTGTTCCATGCGGTACCCAAGCCAAACATTCCGCGCGTGTGCGTGGCATCGGAGATGCTCGCCAATTCTTTTCCGTCAAGCATTGCCGTGATCTGCATCGATTTGAATCTCAGTTCCATGCGATGCCAGCGGTTCCGATCGAATCCGGCACGGCCTGACGCGATCGTTCGCGGCTGTGCTTTGTATTGCGAGCTTATGAGTTTCCAGCCGCCGCTCGCGTCAAGACTGAAGATATATCCGCTCGGCCAAATTGCCTTCTGTTCGCGGAAGACGTCGGCTGAATCGACCCGCCCGATCAGCGTAACGGCGCCGGGACCGCGTAGGAACACGTCTGAGGCCACGCTGTAGTCCGCCCAATTCACGTCTCCAGCCAGCGTCCACGGGTCCGGCAGCGGTCCCCAAGGGATCGGTTTCTCCGTGATCATCTGTTCGAGACAGCGCCCCTGCCGATTTTGTTGGCAAGGGCGCACTTCAAAGGCGCCATCCTGATCTGAAAGAAATTTCGGCGCGTGACCGACGGCCGTAGATTCGAAATCCTCGCGGTATGGGATGGGGAATGGCCGATCGCCGGGCGGTTCGACATTGCCTTTTGCCTGTCCGGTGGTGGTCGTGAGGGAATAGAGCGAGTCGGGATCGAACGCGAACGTGATGCGGCCATCTTTAGTCTTCAGGTCAGATACATGCGCAAAGGTCCGTTGCGTGTTCGTTTCCCAAATATGAATCATTCCAGTCGAAAGACCGCCGGCAATTTGAAAGGTGACCTGCTGTGGCCGCTTGGCGTCGATCGTCTCGACGACTACGCTCCAGTCTTTTCCGTTCGGCGACCGGAGCGCCACGTAGCTTCCCGCATCAGGCATGTGGCCAGAGCTGGAATTGAGGTACTGCCAGCCCGGCTCCGCGAATTGCGTCGTGTGCGCTGTTGCCCAGATGGCGCCTTGCACATTGTAGTGGCCGGACCATGGAGTGTTCGCATACATAAGGCCCGAATTCGGCGCGGCCAGAATGTCGTAATAAGAAGTGACCGGACTCCAGATTTCGGTTTTAGTAAACCCTCCTTCGAGATAGTTGCTGTTGTAAAGCTTTGCCAAGCTTCGTCCGCCGATCCGCCAATCGCGCGAAAGAATCACGTTGGCGCTGGAGTCGGGCTGGTCCTCGCTCGACCACAAGGGCTGGTGCAACTGTTTTGCCGAAGCGGGAGTCGTGAGCTTTCCATCTTTACGCGGGTAATGGACGGTGACTGCGTAGATGTCGTGGCTCAGATCGGGATCTTGCCGAATTGCATCCACCACGCTCCATTGCCCTTTCGAAGGGTACTGATCGCAACAGACCACTTTTGCGTTCAGCTTGCGCCGCTCTAACGTGCGGAAGAGAAGCTTTACGAACGAGAGATCGGTATTCGGCTTTTCATTCCAAATGCCCGTATACTTGATGTCCAGACGATGCGCACTCCGTGCGCCCTGGATAAAATCGGCCACATACTCTGTCATGTCGGGCGAGTAAAAATGCCCGCCCCCAATCCAGCCGGGCGCGCCCCAAGGCAGTGAATCCAGCATGATGCCGGGATTCCGGCGATGGGCCTCATCCATCAACCACCACTCGTATCCGCGATCGTAACTAGCATCCTGCCGCGTGCGCATGTGGCTTGGTTCCGAGCCGTCGGTCGAGTTGACGTCGGCGCCGATTTCGACTTTGAGATGCTGCAACGACGCGCCGTAATGAGGTTTAAATAAATAGTCGAGGACCTGGCTGCGGTAAGGCTCCGGATAATCGATCAGCAAGCGAGACGAGGCACCCGCGCTAACGGCGCCAATTCCCTCAAACAGGCGACCGGTGGCCTTGCCGTCAATGAGAACGGTCTTGCTCTGCCCGAACGCGAATGCCGCCACAGCAAGCAGGAGACCGGCTCGGACGAATGTTAATTTGCTTGTCGAAGCCATAAATGCTCGATATCTTCCAGCGTGCGGCCCTTGGTCTCAGGTACGGCGCGCCAAACAATTGCGAAGGTCACGACGCAGAAGCCCGCGTAGATGAGAAATGCTCCGGTGGGTGAAAGGGCCTTCGTCAGGCTCAAAAACGTCATGGTAAGGAGCGTGCTCGCGCACCACAGGCACAAGGTGGCGATGGACATCGCTCGTCCGCGGATTCGCGTAGGAAATACTTCAGAAAGCAGCACCCAAAATCCGGGACCGAGGCCGATTGCGAACGCAGCGACGCAAAACAGCATCATGGTAAGGACGAGCGCGGCGGACGGACTTCGACTCAGAAACGCCATCCCCAATCCTGCTTGCGCGAACGCCATCACGCCGGAAGAGATCATGAGCAACGGCCGCCTTCCCGCCCGGTCTATCAGCCAAAGCGCGACGATGGTGGCGAGAGCATTGACAAGGCCGACGATAACGTTTGCGAATATGGCCGCGCTTTGCGTCTCATTTCCGACCTGTTTTCTGAAAATGAGAGCCCCATAAAACAGCACCGTGTTGATGCCGGTAATCTGCTGCAGAATCGCCAACGACACCACGATCCACAAAGGACGCCGGAACGCGTGCCCGAACAACTCTCGAAGCGTGCCGGTTTCCTGCGCTACGGTTTCCTCGATGCTCCTGAGTTCTTGCGCAGCAATCACCGGCCCGTTGACACGTGTGAGAACATCTAGAGCCTCAGCGCTTCGCGCTTTTTCGACGAGCCATCGCGGACTCTCCGGCACAAAAAACAGAGCGACGAATAAAGCGGCCGACGGCACGGCGGCAGCGGCAAACATCCAGCGCCAACTGTCAGGTCCAAGAAAGGACAATCCCCAATTCACCAGATATGCAATCAGGATCCCGGACACGATGGCCATCTGGTTCAGCGAGACCAGGCGTCCGCGCTTCCGTGCCGGCGCGACTTCCGCGATGTAAAGCGGTGCGAGCACCGAACCGGCGCCAATGGCGATACCCCCAATAAACCGGGCCGCGATGAACTGCGATAACGTTTGCGGGATAGCCGCGCCCACGGCCGATAAGGCAAACCCCAACCCCGTAAGCATCAGCACACGTCGCCTGCCAAGACGATCCGTAAGCCATCCGGCGAAGCCAGAACCGAATATGCATCCAAACAGCAGGCTGCTGGTGGCAATTTCAGTTTGCACGTCTGTGAGGTGGAATTGGCTCTGAAGGAAAATGATGGCGCCGTTAATGACGGCGATATCGTAGCCGAAGAGCAGGCCCGCGGTTGCCGCGACCGCCGCCGCAAGATAGACGTAAACGGCGCTGCCCTCTTCCTTTGCCGTTAACTCGCGCGCCGCGCTCATAATGGTTGCGCCGGCTTCTCGGTGCCGGCCATGACATCTTTCAATTCCACGCGCGCCCAGAGGTGATTCGGGTCGAGATCGAGTACTTTCCGCAGATCCTTCAGTGCAGCATCCTCATTTCCCAAACCCTCGTGCGCCAGAGCCAGAATGAACCGGCTCGCGACTTCGTTGCGGGTTTGGAGATCATCTTCAAACAGCAGAAGATTCGGAAGGGAGGTCGCGAAATAGTCGATCTTAATTTGCGTATGTAGCTGTTTTTCAGCCGCGTCACATAGCGCTCGAAGATCTCTCGTGGCCCCCTGTTCATCTCCGAGCCGCCTGCGGGCAAGCGCGCTGTAGTATGCGAACGAATTGATACCGGGGGGAGCCGCGGCGGCGGATTTCCAGCTTGCTTCGGCCTCCTTCCGACGCCTCAGCATCCAGAATGCGATGCCGCTGAAATACTGAAGGTCCGTCTCGGGTGTCAAGAGGTGTTTGCCCTCTCCCAGATTGTGCGGGTACACGCGGGCGTCTTCGAAGTGGCGCAGCGCTGTCGCCGCGTCTCCACCGTTCAAGGCATTCCGCCCGACCAGAATGTGCGCGGTCACGTATTGCCCGGAAGTTAGGCCTTCGCCCCCTTCCCAGGGGTGAAAGCGACGGGAAGCAAGAATCGAAAGCGCCCGTTCGCTTTGACCGGTTTGGTTGTATAGCGTGACGAGTTCGATGGTGAGATCGTCGCGCTGGCTTACCAGCTCGGGGTAACGTTCGAGCTCGGCTAATCGTTCTTCCGGGGCTGTCCCGGTTCGTTTCTTTAGCTGATCGAACTCGTAGAGGAGACGGGCATCCGACGGGTTGGCTGCGAACGCATGACGGTACGCGGACAGGGCTTGCGTTGGATTTCGGCGCACATTGTAATAAGCGATGCCAAGATTGCGCCAGGGGATAGAAAAGCCGGGATCTAACCGGGAGGCTTCTTCCCAATGTTGAATGGCCTCTTCGCGCCGGAGCTTGTCATAAAGCAGATTGCCGAGGTAATAATGTGCCCGCGCGTCGTCTGGAAAGTGCTGGAGAGCAGATTCGAGCACGATCATTTCCTCCAGACGGGCGGGGAAACAGTAGTCGGGCGAAGCTGCGGCGCCTTTCTTGTGGAACCGGGTAGCGGCGACTGAATCGAGATGCTGCCGGGCAAAGTACGCGCGTGAGTAAAACATCATCGGCGCGGGCTGCGGGGCTGCAGGCTGCGCCAGGAACCTGTCAATCAGGTCTTCCGCATCGGTCCACAAACCCGCATGCGCGTAGTCAAACGCGAGGTCGAGACAGTTCTGGGAATCGTGCCGCATGGTCTGGAATAGTTTATCGATGAGGCGTTCGCGCCGGTCGAGATCACTTAGAAGGGCCAACTCGTTTCGAGACCAGAAATCCAGCGGATCAAGCTTTTGGGTCTCGAACGCGGTAAGCCGCGCTTCTTCAAATTTCTCTTGATGGCGCAAAATGGCGGTCCTCAGATTGCGCGCTTTTAAGTTGTCGCCATTCGTCTTGAGAGAACGACTAATGTGTTCAAGCGCAGATTCGAAGGGCCCGCGAGCACAATCGATTGCCGCCAGCTCGTAGTATCCCGCCGATCGCCAGGCGTAATTCCAAACGGCCTTGTGGAAGGCAGCATAAGCTAAGTCTGTTCTTCGTTCGAATCGACGAGCAATTCCGAGATAATAAAACGGTTCGCCATCATAGGGATTCGGATTGCGCCTGGTGAGGCGATTGATGGCTGTTTCGAAGTGCTCCGCGGCTTCCGTCAATTTGCCCCGACGCAGCGCCAAAATGCCTAACGCGCTGTTGCATCGCACATCTTCGGGGTCGCGCGCCAGCGCCTCCTGCCAATACGGTTCGGGAGGACGCGTTGCATGGCGATACTGTTCCAGATGCAAACCGGTCAGATAAAGTTCTTCGGTGGTGCGAATTGCCGCCGGGGCTGCGGGTTCACTCGCAGGCTCTGGCAGATCTTTGCGTTCGACCGGCCGCGGGGCGTAGTGAATCAGCTCAACTCCCCGTTCATCGAACACGGCTAAACGAAGTTCGGATTCCGAAGCACCCGGCACAGACACGAGTACGACCAACGGCTTACCCGGCAGCAAGCTCACCTGCCGCTCTAAGAAGATCTGGTTTCCGCCGGCGAGGATAACTCTGGCGTTAAATACCGACTCCGTCGCGCAGACGCCTACTTTCCAACTGCCTGCCGTATGTTCGAGATTCACCGCGAGTAAGCGGTTTGCGTTTTTGGCTGGGCCGATTTCCTGGATGGGATACCAGTACTGGCTGAAGGTTTTCGTTTCGTACGGTTGAAGCCAGGAGAAATCCGGCTGGTTATCTGTGTACACGCCGGCCATTAACTCGATGTAGGGGCCGTCTGAATCGGTTAATTCGCGATCCCATGCATAGCCGAAATCGGCATTCCCCCACGTCCAAAGCTTTTTGCCCGGCGCAATGTGCCGGTCCGCGTAATGAACGAATCCGGCCTGCTTCGAACGATCGTAACCGCCGAAGAAATCAAAGTTCGACTGCGTCACCATGTATGAAGTCGGAACCGGAATGTTCTTGTACCAGGAGATGTCGACGCCTTGCGAGTAATCGACTCCGTAATAAGAGTTTCGTGCAATCGGATACCAGGACATGGCGCGCTTTGCGTGATCGGCGACAAATGCCACATCGGGCGGAAAAAAGGCTTGATATTGGTCATGAACAGGAACGCCAACGTTGGCCCACCAAAGGAACGTCTGGACGAAGGGCGTGCGATTGTAGAGCCGCGCAGTGGCTTCGATAATGGATTTGCCAGGCTGGAGGCGAATACCCACCATGCCTTTCATTCGGTTCATCGGCTCATGTTCACTCAGCCAGACGATGCGGCTACCGTCCTCAACTTCCTCAATGAAGTGTTCGACGGGCATGAAGGTTGAAGGGCGATGGTGCTGAGGCCAATTAAATTCGACGCCGCCGGAAATCCAGGGACCAAGGAGTCCAACCAAAGCCGGCTTGATCACGTGCTGACGATAGAAAAAGTCATAGCCGTTGCTCTTGTCCTGGCCGATATGGATGCGCCCGCCGATCTCGGGCAAGATCATGACGCGCACAAATTCGTTTTCAAGAAATACGGCCCTGTACTCCTGATCTTGCTTTTCGTCGGAGATGCGATCGGTGAAAGGATTCGGATACACCTTCCCGCTGCTGCCCTGATAGACACGCTTGTCCAAGAACATAGGGTTTTTGTCGGCAGGCGGCGCCGGATAGGTGGGGATGGTGACTGTTTTTTCCCAGGCCTGAACAGGAGAAGGCATTCTAGTGTACGTTAACGGTCGAGCGTGAAACTAGTGTACTGCGAGAGCGGCCGACCGCGAATAAACGGCCCAGCGTGTATGGCGTTCATCCCGGGCATCCCTTTCTGGACGCCATTCCGGATGCCATACCGCATACAAAGGCTGTTGCCGCGCTCGCCCATGGGAGCCTATTCTGTGCGAAGTCGTTGACTCGTTGGAATCGGAGAATAACCGGTAGCTGCGCCGGCGTTTGGGGATGCCGGACAGGTTGAGCCTCACTTCACTAGAGCCGATGAATCAGTTTCGCAACACGACTCATTGCGAGCCGCGCAGCATCGGCAGCCGCTAACAGTTCTTCAGCCGTGACAAGTTCTCCGAACCGGATCACCAGCCTCCCGCATTCGGAAATACCTGCTGGAACCACTGGCATACCGGATCTTGCAAGATGAGTGAGCAGCCTGGCGATACCCGGCAGCGGTTCTGATAATACTCGGGCGGTGCCCGCCACGCCTTCGGGAAATAGGCCGAGCGGCCGGTCGCTTTTCGGCGCTTCACGTAACAATCGCCGCAAGCTTCGCGCTGTGAAACTCTGATTTGATCCTGCGAATGAAACGGGATAACACGCGAGCGCTTCCGCCACACGAGGCAGCAGAATATCTCCCGGAGAAGCGAAACTCAGACGCCCAATGCGGATCGGCGGCCAATTCGCGGTCACAACCCATCGCACCGGCGGATCGCCCGGTCCATAATGCACGCGGATGGCTTGCGTCAACGCTGCAGCCGGATGCAGAATCCACATGCCTTTGCGTTGATAATGATTCGCTACCAGCACAAATCGAGCCGAGTGTGGCAGGTTGCACTGGCCGTGAATCTCCGGCTCCGGCCTCATGAGTGAGCAGATGCCGGCACTGAATGCATCCACCGACGTGCGCGTGCCGTTGGCTATGTGCGGCCCCAATCCGAAGACCACCCGCCACGGCACCGGGTAACTTAGCCGATCGCTGAAGACCCTAGACACGGCGGTCTTTCCAAATCGCCTTCCGTCCTGCAATCGTGCTCAGCATTGCGTTAAGTGCGATTAACTGAAACAAATAAATTGCGCTGAATCCCAACAACACACGCCAGCCCCGATACCACGGCCAAAGCCCAACCACAGGTGCAATCAACAGCACGACCGCTGGTGTAAACAACGCTTGCCGCAGGCCGGCCGTATCTCGAATTGCCCATATAAGAACCGGCAGCCACGAAGTCAATAAGATGGACGCGAGAATCACCTGCACGCCGCTCCCCGGATTAACGGTCAAGAACCGAAAAGAGTTCTTCTGAAATCCCGACCAGATTGCACCGAAGCCGTCATACATGCGTACATGCCCGAGCTTCTCTGCCCGCACCACTCTCAACCGCAAGCCTTTCTGTTTCGCCTCGGCTGCCAACGCAACATCTTCGATCACGCTATCCATCACGCTCGCATGACCCCCGATGGATTCGTATGCCACACGATCGAATAACAGGCACTGCCCGTTCGCCAGCGCTTCCCCTGAAGCTGCGTTATTCACGTTCGCCGCGCTCACGCCGCAAAAATACAATGCGAACGCATACGGCAGCAGCATGTGCTCAAAAAAGCTCTCGCACCGTTGTTCAAGAAATGCTGTCACGACTTGCAAGTTCTGCTGCACCGCGTAATCGACAATCGACGCGGCAAAACACTCCTCGTACCAGGTGTCCGCATCCACAAACAAGATCCACCTGCTGTGTACGTGCGTTGCGCCCGCAAGACACCCATTCGGCTTGCCCTTCGCACCCTCATGAAGCGGCGGAGCACTGATCACTCTCGCTCCCCCACCCATCGCAACACTGGCCGTGTTGTCTGTCGAGTGATCGTCCACTACGATCACCGGCAACCCTCGAAAACTTTTTACCGCTCTTTCAATCTGGTGCGCCTCATTTCGCGCTGGGATCACCACTGTGACGTCTGGTCTCTCGCGCGTCTGTGCAGGCCGCAACTCGGGCAGGGCATTGTAGTTCCAACGTGACTTCCACAGCACGAGCAGAATCGCCGCGCTCAGCCCGATGACGGCGAACTCCGTCATACTCGAGCGATCGCAATCGTGGGTCCCGCCGGTCCGTTCGGAAATGGATCGTTTGCGGCAAGTTCCTGCCATCTGCCGCACCCGTCTTGCGCGTTGACCTCGATTCGTGCGCCTTCCTGTGCGGGTAACTGGGCTACCCAGCGTGTCCAAGTAAACTGCGAAAGCGCAGGCTCTGTGCGCGCAGGCTCCCATGGTCCGCTGTTCGCTCTCACGCGTACAGCCCGAATGCCTCGGCTGCCGGCGAAAGAAACTCCGCCGAACTCTACAAGTGTTCCATCCCTTCTCATCCGGTCGATATGTGACGCAATGTGAATGACAGGTTCGTTTGTATACCCAAGCCGCTGCCACGTCCCGAAATAGGGCTTGCTCACAAATCGGATCTCGCGGATCCACTTCACATTGCGGCAACCGTAATAACGCGGCGCAAGCAGCCGGACCGGGAAACCATGTGTGCGACTCAACGTTTTGCCGTTCATCCCTAACGCCAACAGCGGCTCATTGCCGTATGCGTAATCGAGTTTGAGGCTGTCGTCGTGTCCTTCCGTACCGATAAACGCCACTTCCACAATGCCCTGCGGCAGAGCATCACGTTTCACCAGTTGCGATAGATGGACCCCTGCCCATTCAGCCGTTCCCATCAAATCCGACTTCAACGTATTGCTAATGCATCGCAACGTCACATAACGAATCTCTCGCTGCATCCCGAGCAGTTCGCCGTAGCTAAATGTACGGATGACGTGGCCTTCTACTGTGACTTCCAGCCGCCATATGCGCGTATCGATCAGCGGATCGACGGAATCCTTGCTCATGCCATAAAACTCGCTTACCGGCGTCACATCTTTGCGAACCAGCCCGCCACCAAAACTCTCCCGATCGGTCGGCAATCGAAACGGGAACAAATCCGTTGGTTGCACGGCGCGCTTCGCAAACGCCTGCTCACGGAAGAAGCTCTCAGCCGCCACTGCCACAACGCCGCTCGTCATCACGAACGGAAGACCCGCCCGTGCAACTCGCACCATCGCAGCCCGGCGCTCCGGCAAAACCACGTTGCTGCTCGCTTCGGCACTGTAGGGGCAAAACGCTACTATCGCTAACGCCGGAATCCAGAAAGCCAGGCCTCCCTCAGCCGACGAGTACCCGCTCAACCAACTCAAAGCGAAAGCCATTCCGATACCAACGCACGCCACCGCCGCAGCTCCATACATCTGCTTTCGCCATCCACTCCCGACGATTCGCGCGAGCAAAAGGCAAACTCCCAATGCCGCTAATGCCCCTGTCTCTGCGGATGGCTTCGCCCAGCTTCCCATGTGCTCGAGAATCGCCACCGTGTACCGGGACGGCGTCCTCGCCATGATCCATTCGGCAACTTGATCCGTTAACAGCGGAGTCTTGAACGCATAGAAAAATATGTAGTGCGACAGCAAGCCGGTGAGCGCAGCAAGCGAAGATATGCGAATGCTGCGTGTCAATGGCTCGCGCAGAACCACTAAGTTCTCCAGAACGCGGCTTTGC
Source organism: Terriglobia bacterium (assembly GCA_963846045.1). Taxonomy (GTDB): domain Bacteria; phylum Acidobacteriota; class Terriglobia; order Bryobacterales; family Bryobacteraceae; genus Bog-105. The sequence continues at coordinate 221,596 of CAWJUL010000003.1, forward strand.
TCGCGGAATAGCGCGCAATTGGAAACGCCATGTTGCGCATGGTCAGCCAATACTTCTGCGCGGGCGATACAACTGCCCTGTGCTCGAACACGTCGAAGTTTGATTCTTCAATCCGCACCAGTATCTGTCGATAAACATCCGAGGCCACCTTGACCGCAAACCGTCCATCCGGATTCAGCATCCGAATGCCGGCATTGCCATCCGCGTAGTAAGTGCGGGCGCGCTCCACTTGGTACATCATCAGGTTCGCAAATGCGGCGTTCCGAGAGTGTTGGCGTAACGCGGTCTCGCTGTATCCGAAACGCTCCATCTCTTCAGTGGGCAGATACACGCGCCCTCGCTCCAAATCCTCTCCGATATCCCGCAGTATGTTCGTCAACTGCATGGCGATCCCCAAATCGGTCGCGTGCTTTCGCGCCTGCGCCCGATCGCCCTCGCGAGTCAAGCCAATCACGCTGCACATCATCAACCCCACGACAGAGGCCGCCCGGTAACAGAACAGCCGGAGCTCTTCGAAGTTGCCGTACCGTGTCCCGTTCAAATCCATGCGCATGCCTTCTATCAGCTCAAAGGCATACTCCAGCGGAATCTCGCGCTCTCGCGCCGTATGCAGAAAAAGCTGCAGGACTGGATGCTCCGATTCCGATCTACGGATGCCATCGCGCAGAGCGTTCTCCCAGTTCTCCAGATCGCGTCGGCCTTGCTCGACCGTTTCGCAGTCGTCAACCAGATCGTCGGTGAAACGGCAGAACCAATAGACCGAGTGCGCGGCGCGTGCCAACTCCGCGGGAAAAAATCGGGTCGCAAAGTAGAAGCTTTTCGATCCCTTTGCAGTCTCTCTCGCTGCCTGCTTGAACAGCGGCTCTAATTCAGTAGCCGTTCGCAAATCAGCCGCTCCGCGATTTTCGCCGACGACAGCACGCCCGGCACACCCGCCCCGGGATGCGTCCCAGCGCCAACAAAGAACAAGTTCTTCACATCCTCCGACTCGTTGTGCGGCCGAAACCACGCCGACTGGCGAAAAATCGGCTCAAACGAAAATGCCGAGCCTTGAAATGAATCCAGCCTTGTCTCAAAATCGAGCGGCGTCAGCCAGCGCTCAGTCACAACATTGTCGAGCAATCCCGGCAGATACCGCTTATCCAGAAATTGCATGATCGCGTCCCGGAACGGTTTTGCCTGCTTCGTCCAATCGATTCCGCTCTGTTGATTCGGCACCGGCGCCAGCACGTAAAAGCTGTCGCAACCCGCCGGCGCCATCGACGCGTCGGTCGCTGTCGGTCGATGCAGATACAGTGAAAAATCATTCGCCAGAATTTTTTTGTTGAAGATATCGTCCAGCAGTTCCCGGTATCGATCGCCCAGAATGATCGTATGATGCCTGATGCCTGGATACTGCTTCTTCGTTCCGAAGTAGATCACAAACAGCGACATGCTGTAGCGCATCTTCGCAACTCTCCTGTCGGTGTATTTTTTCCGAACAGAGGTCGGCAGCATTTTGCGATATGTGTTCGCCACGTCCGCGTTGCTTACCACTGCCGCTGCCTTAAACTGATTCCCGGCCGCGGTCTCGACCCCAACTGCCGCCCCGTTCTCAGTCAGAATCTCCTTCACCGGAGTACTCAGATGAATGCGGCCGCCTAACTCGCAGAATAGCCGTCCCATCGCTGAGATAATCGCGCCCGTTCCGCCGATAGCGTAGTGTACGCCCCACTGGCGTTCCAGGTAGTGAATCAGTGCGTAGATCGATGTGGTTTGAAACGGGTTCCCGCCCACCAATAACGGATGAAAGCTGAACACCCGCCGCAGCATCGGATCTTTGATGTACCCCGCCGCGAACTGGTACACGGTTTTGTACGATTGCAGCCGCATTAGATCCGGTGCAATCCGAATCATTTCTGCGAAGCGGAGGAACGGCCGGTCGGACAATTCGACGAATCCTTTTTCGAAGATCGCCTTTGCGTGTTGCACCATGCGCCTGTAGCCTGCTAAGTCGCCCGGCGAGAAGTTTGCAACCAGGTCTTCGGTTGCGCGCTCGTCGCTTCCATATTCGAACCAGCGGCCGTCGGGAAATTCGATTCGGTAGAAGGGATCGACGGGCATAAGTCTCACATAATCGCTGGTGCTTCGGTCGGCGCCCTCGAATAGTTCGTCAATCAGAAACGGCGCGGTGATGACCGTGGGCCCACCGTCGAACTTGAACCCGTCCTGTTCGTACACATAAGCTCGTCCGCCAAGTTTGCCTAATGCTTCAAACAGGTGAACGTCAAAGCCGCGCGTTTGCAGCCGAATCGCCGCTGCAAGTCCGCCGAAGCCGCTGCCGATAACCGCAAGGCGCTTAGAATGGCCGGCCGGCAACTCTGCCATCCAGGTAATTGACGAGTTCCTCGAGGTGGCACGCCGATTCCCCAAACGGCGCAATGGCCGCGCGCAGCGTGGACAACTTCTCTTCGAGCAACTCGACGTCCGCGCCCTCGTCATCCAGCAAATCGTCCGTCATCTGAAACGCCAGTCCGAACTCGCGGGCGAAGCAGTTCAAGAGCGCCTGCTCGTTCGAATCCACGTCGGCAAACAACGATCCCGCCGCTACAGCAAGACTGAACAGCGGCACCGTCTTTAATTCCGAAATGTCGAATGCAACCGGCAGGGCCGGCCGTGTCAGTTGCAGATCCAACGCCTGTCCGCCAATCAGTCCTGTGCAGTCCAGCGTTCGAAGCAGCCGAACCTGGAACTGGCATACCCGTTCCCGGTAGCGCGAATCGCAATCGCGCTCAACCACCAGTCTCGCGGCAAGCGCCACTAATCCGAAGGCCGCCAGCACAGCCGTCGCCTCGCCATACTTCACGTGCGCCGCCGGCTGATTCCTGCGCAAGCAAGAATCGTCCATGCAAGGCAAATCGTCCACGATAAGCGACGCGCAATGCAACAACTCGACCGACATCGCGGCGGGCAAAGTCAATTCAACCGGCACTCCGAACACTCGCGACAGCCGAATTGCAATAATCGGACGGATTCGCTGTGCCCGCCCGAGCACGCCATAACGCATCGCCTCTGGAACCGCGCTGCGCATAGCCCCTAACTCTCGGGCAAGCAGGGATTCCAGTTGACCGTCGACGAAGCACCGGTCCGCAGCCAGTCCCGCGTGTATTGTGGCTGACGTCATTGATCTACCGTACTAGATGTGCAGCCTGCTTTGCTCAGCGTTATTTAATTTGATGGAAAGTATAGGCGCATTCGCCTGTAATCCGCTCAACCGCTTTCGATAAGTAGCTTAGGGCCAATGCGCTCGGAGACGCTGAACGCCCAGTTATCCCGCCTGTTGCCGCCTACGAAAGAACACATCAATGGATAAGAAACGGTTGCTGGTGATTGCGGTGTGTGCGTTCGCCGCCGCTTTGATGCTGCGCGGCATCTTCGCCGTGGTCGGTTTCGCGCTGCCGCTGAAACTCGCCGCCGTTCTGCCGGGTGGCAAAATCTCTTCTGCGGAGCGTTCACTTCGGCCCAACTATCCTTACTCCGTCATTTCCGGCGGTGCCTATTCCCCCGCCGAACTGCGCTACGCAACGGAAAAAGACAAAGTGGTGCGCGGCCACTACGCCGATTTCGACCTCAAATCGGCGCGCCTCGTCACGCTTGCCGCCGATCGCTTCCAATACGTTTCCTACCGCATCAAGAACAACGTCCTGTGGACCAACCGCAAGCTCCGCATCCCCAAAGGCGAAGTCTTGTTGACCGACGGTATTCACTTCGCCCGCACGCGCTGTGGCAATCGGCTGTCGAACGTGCGGCCGGCGTCGGCCGCCTTTGCCGCGCCCCTCAAATCGCTGTCGCTGCCGGCGTTTTCGCGCCGGTTGCTCGCGGAAGGCAAGGTGGGCCTGACGCCCGCGCCGGAACTGAATCTGCCGCCTGAGGCTGCACTCGAATTCGATCTGCCCACGGTCGCCCCGTTCCTGCCGCCCGCGGGTCCCATGACCGGCACTCCCAGTGAGGTCTGGCCGCCTATGGCCGTTGTGCCTCCACTGATGGCCGTCGTTCCTGGCTACGCGCCAAACTCGCCCGGATCGCCTCTCATTCCTGCTTCGCCCGTCAGCCCCTTCGTGCCCCTTGAATCTGCGCGGCACTTACCGCCGCCGGCAATCATTGCAGAAGTTCCGGAGCCCGCCAGCTTATACCTTTTCGTCGTCATGCTCGCTGTTTCGCTGTGGGTGATTACGCGTTACCTGCGTCCGGCACCGCCGGGCGCGGACACGCCTACAGAAGATGAAAGCTGATCTCCACCGTCACGCGCACATTCACCGCTTCGCCGTTGCGCGTACCAGGCTCGAACTTCCACTGTTTCAGCGCCTCTACCGCCGTCCGGTCTTCTTCCGAGTTCAGGCCGCTGGTCACTCGCATGTCTCTCGTTTCACCGGCTTTGGTGACCACGGTCGAGATCTTAACCGTGCCCTCCACATACGCTTCTTTCGACTTCGGCGAGAAGTCGGGCTCGACATAGTGCACTAGCTTCGGCGATTTCACGTCGCCGCCTACTTCGTACACTTTTTCTTGCTCGTTTGCCTTTGCGCTCGTGTGCTGATCCTGCGGATCATTCGCAAAGCATAAGCTACAAAAGGCGAATAACGCGAACTGCGAGACAAATACTCGTCTGTTGGAAGTTAGAGACACTCCGACCCTCCCAAAGCAAGCGAGTGCTTGAGAGGACGTTACTGCCTCGCCTGAGGTTTCACGCTGCCGCTAAGAACGTGCTTCGACTACTCGCGTTTATGAGTTCTCTACCGACGTCGGTTCTACCAGCGCTTCCACGTTCACCGAGTACACAGCCGATTTTCCCTCACGGTCGCTCTGGAAGTAAACGCGTTTGCTGTCCGGAGAAAAAGCCGGCGAGACCGCCGACGGATGACTCGCGCGATGCTCGCACAACGTGAGTTCGCGTTGAGTGTCCGCCAGCATCAGAAGTACCGTCGGTTGCGCTTTGCTCCCACTTGCACCCACAAACACCGACGCATCCGCATTCGGTGAAAACGCCGCAAACTGGCTTGTGCTCGCGATGCACCGCTCTCCCCCGCCATCTGGATTCACGGCGTGGATTTCACTGATCACGGCGCCGTGCTTCGGCACAAAACGAAGGAAAAGTAGCCGCCCATCTGCCGTCCATACCGGATTTGCGATCTTCCCTCTCGCCATCAACACCGGCGTCGCTTCGTCCGAGAATTCGGTGTACCAATACTCGCGTTCGCCTGCCTCCACCGGTCTTGAGAACAAGCATCCTTCGCCGAGTGGCCTTGTCAAACAGAAGCTGTCAACGACCTCCGCCAAAGGGCTGCTGCGCCCCGCCAACAACTCCAGCCGTCCCCGCCGCACAACGGCGAAATTCGGATCTCCCGCCGTCGTACCCGCATTCACTTCACAAAAGGCGCTCACGTCTTCTGCAATGGTTCGCCACTTTCCTTTGCTTAACGTGATCTCTTGCAATTTGCCGCCATCAATCAGGTACACCGCGCTGCGCCGCTGGTTGAGGCACAAAGACGAAGGCGCCAAAGCTTGAGTATCGGCAATTTGCGTTACGGTTCCGCTATGCAGGTCCACTCGGTAGGGTGCAAGATGTCCGCTGCGGTCGGACGACAAGGTAAGAAAGCGACCTTTCACGGAAACAAATTTGTTCGTCGCGCTCGGAAGAAAGCTGTTGCTTCCCACGCTCGTCAGCCGCACCACGGTTGTTTCCGTGATGGGGTCGGCCAGATGCACGAACTCACCCACGTTTGGCAGGTTGTTGATTTTCTTGTTAGCCTTGCCGAGCCGAAGCTGTTGCGCTGAGGAAAGGTTCGCAAGCAGCATGCCCGGCACGCCGGCCAGCATCGCGCGGCGCGTGATGGGCTTACTCACTACATCAGAGGGGACGCTGGTCTCGTTCCTACCGTTGCACTACAGCCCCAGGTCGTTGGAAACCGGCTTGCTCAGGGTGGGATGAATCCGCGCGTGCGGCAGAAACGTATAAGGATTCAGCGGTGTCCCGTGCAGCCGCACTTCATAGTGCACGTGCGGCCCGGTCGATCTTCCTGTGCCGCCCGACAAGGCAATCACCTGTCCGCGCGTCACTTCCTGCCCCGGCGCCACAAGGAAATCGGAGAGGTGCGCATAGTAGGTCTCGAGTCCATTCCCATGGTCGACAATCAGTAACTTTCCGTAACCGCCGGCCCAACCTTCCGTCAAAACCACTCCGTCCGCAGTCACATGCACTGGTGTTCCCGCGGCTTGCCGCGACATCGATGCCCGTATGGAACGCGCCTTCGCCTGAGAACGGATCGCTTCGTGTGCCGAACGCGCTGCGCACGATCCCTTCCACCGGCCACAGCGACGGACGCGCGTTCGCCTGCCAGGCGTGCGCATATTGGTGATAAATGCCGCTGTAGCTCGCCGTCGTCAGAAAATTGTACTCTGCCAGCGATTCCTTCATGTTGGGCGTCAGGGCTTCACCATCTTCAATCGTTCCGAACGCCCGTCCTTTTGCCGGGCTGTTCAGCCCGTAAACAACCGTTACCTCGCTCGCCAGGCTTTCAAGCGAAACCATCTGTTCCGAACGCTGCCCCGAAACCCGCTGTAGGTCCTGGTAGCGCGTTCGCAAGTGTTCGAAATCGGCCCGTAACTGCTCGTAATTCGAAACCTTCCACGTCATTCTCAGATAACTGCCGCAACCGGCGAAAACTAATACGGATAGCGCTGCCAAACTGAGGAAAACGTAACCTATCGCCTTATAGCTGACCTGTATTCGTTTAATTTGCCCGTCATGCGCATGGGCAAGTTCGAGAATGAAAAAGTGCTGATTCATCCGACTCTTGTCAGGGGCGTAGCACCCAGCTACTTATCCCCTCAGGTGTATAGAAATGTGAACGAATTTTCAGGCTACTCTCCATCTCTCCCCCTGTCAACCCGAAAATGAGTAATCCATTTCACGTTAGCGTCGCCCTAGTCAGAGACCCACAACTTTTTACAGGTCCTTCCAGTCAACTCCGGTAACCTCCATCGTGCCGGAAGGATCTCTTTGGCATCCTCCTCACCGGAGCCAAGGAGTCATTTACCAATGAAAGCAATCCGCATATTATTGATCGGCTGTTTGGCCACTTTGGCCTTATGGGCCGCTGACGTAACAGGCAAGTGGACCGCAGAAATGCAAGGCCGCAACGGCAACACCATGACCGTCAACATGAACCTGAAGCAGGACGGCGATAAGCTGAGCGGCACAATCAGCGGCCGAGCTGGCGATACCGACATCGCCGACGGCCATGTCGACGGCGACAACATCTCGTTCAAAGTCGTCCGTGAGATTAACGGCAATCAAATGACTTCCAACTACAAAGGGAAAGTGGATGGCGACACCATTCATTTCTCAATGACAATGGAAGGTGGCAATATGGGCGGCGGCGCCCCGCGTGAATTCGATGCCAAGCGGGCTGGCGGCGCCTAAGCCTCTGACCCTCCGATAAGTTCGTTTCTCCCGGCCAAAGGCCATGCTCCTGCATAATTGGGCATGGCCTTTGAACAAGAAGTCCAGCTAGCCAAACTGGCTGCGGAGGAAGCCGGTTCCCTCGCTCTCGATTTCCAGCGCAACGGCGTCACCGCCGAGATCAAGCCCGACGAATCCCCCGTCACTGCTGCTGATCGAGCCTGCGAGAGACTCATCGTCGACCGCATCTCTCAAACTTTCCCCGACGACGGCATTCTTGGCGAAGAAGGTACCTCGCGTCCTTCGCGCAACGGCCGCAAATGGATCATCGATCCCATCGACGGCACGAAAGATTTCATCCGCGGTATCCCGCTCTGGTCCGTCCTCATTGGCTTGGAAGAAAATGGCGAAATCGTCGCAGCCGCTGCCTATAGTCCCGGCCAATCTCTTCTTTTGCACGCCGGCAAAGGTATGGGTGCGTTCGCAAACGAAAAGCCCATCCATGTCTCACAGCGGCGCGATCTCAAACAGGCCGTTCTCTCCTTTAACGGGTTCAATAAAGTCGGCGTAAAATCGTTCGCCGATCGCGTCATCCCCTGGGTGCAACAGTTCTGGGCAGTTCGTTGCCTCGGCGGCGCTGTCGACGCCATGCTTCTCGCGCAGGGTCAGGCGGATGTCTGGATCGAACCGAACGCGCAGCCGTGGGATCTCGCGCCTCTGAAACTCCTGGTCGAAGAGGCCGGCGGGAAGTTTGCCGGCTTCAACGGCAAAAACAGCATCTATGAAGGGAACGCGTTCGCCTGCGCGCCGGCGCTTGAGCGCCACGTGCTGGAACTGCTAACCGGCAATTTAAACTCGTAACAGTGACCACCGACATTCCGGTTCTCTTTCTCCACTGGCTCTCGCGCTTCGTTCACATCGGCTCCGTTGTGCTGTTCCTCGGGGGCGTGTTTTACGCGCGCCAGGTGCTCGTCCCAGTGCTTAATTTTTTGCCCGAAGACACGCGCATGTCCTCTGCTGCCGGTTCGCAAATGCGCTTCCGAACCATCCTGTGGATACTGCTCACGCTTATCGTGGCTTCCGGCTTGTACAACTTCTTCACCGGGCCCAAACACACGCCCGTCTATCACGCCTGGTTCGGCATTAAGATGCTCCTGGTTCTGCACATTCTGGCGAGTGCAATCCTCTGGGGAACATCGCCTTATGGCGACGTCGCCATCGCAGGTAAAAGCAAGCGTCGCCTGATGAGCATGACCATATCCGGATTGATCGTCATCGCCATCTCCGCGTATCTGCGCTCGCTTACTCAGCGCGGATTCTAGGCATATGTCCGCTTACGACGCTCTTCGTTCCACTGCCGCTTGGATCGATCTCTCCGCGCGCGGCAAGATCCGCGTCACCGGAGAAGACCGCGCCCGTCTCCTCCACGCTATGTCGACCAACGACGTCCAGAACCTCGCGCCGCAGCATGGCGTCTATGCGTTCTTCCTTACCGCGGTCGGCCGCATTCTGGCGGACGCGTACATCTACAACTTGGGCGAAAGCCTGTTCCTGGACACCGAGCCCGAAACCGCCGCCAAACTCGCCGAGCATCTCGACAAGTACATCATTGCCGACGACGCTATGCTCGAAAACGAAACCGGGCAGTACGCCTGTATCGGCATCGAAGGCCCGAAATCGCTCGACGTGGCGGTCAGACTGAACCTGCCTGTGCCGGGGGGACGATACGCAGTCGAAACTTCAGGCGAAGGTTTCGTCGCTCGCGTCGCCGCCACTGGCCCGGTGGGGTTGCGCATCTTCATCCCTACGGTATCGAAAGGCGCGCTCATCGAACAGCTTCACCATCTCGGTATTCCCGAAGCGGCTCTTTCGCAGGCCCGCATTGTGCGCATCGAAAACGGCATTCCCCGTTACGGCGACGACATCTCAGAACGCTACCTGGTTCAGGAGGCCGGGCAACTGCGCGCCGTCCACACGAATAAAGGTTGTTACCTGGGACAGGAGATTGTCGAACGTGTTCGTTCGCGCGGCCAGGTCCACCGCGTGTTGACTCCGCTTCGCATTCACTCCGCCGTTCCTCCGGCGCCCGGAACCAAGCTGGTCGCAGGGTCTAACCCTGCCGGCGAAATCACCTCGGCGGAATTCTCGTCTGGGTTGAACGAAGTTGTCGCACTCGCTTACATCCGAACCGAGATCGCGGAATCCAAGCCCGAACTTGCACTCGCGGGCGATCCCGCCACCACCGCGACTATACCCTAATGCCCACCCGTCGCCGCCTTCGTACGGCTCGCATTCTTGTTAGCGCCCACTAACTCCAAAAAATCGAGGTTCCGGCGCGCCGCCTCTAGCGCCTGCCGCATCTCCCACGCCGAGGCAAACCAAAGCTCATACCCCTCACTTGCGCACTCGTTGCTCATTAACCGGATCGTCTGTTCCAGCCCCTTTCCCAGCAGGAATGCGGATTGCTGCTCCTGCGCCCCGTGCGTATGAAGTTTGACAAATATGTCCTGTCCGATCCGGGGAGCTAAACCAAGCCAGCCCTGCACTCGTCTTAAAGTAGGTGGATCGTACGACGCCAGTTCGCCCGCTTCAATCCGTGGCAGGAATCTTTCTTTCCAGCGGATTCCAAACGGACCCGGAATCATTAGTAGATCACCGCTCGAACTATCTCCGGGCCGTACAGGAACACCGGTGTCGTACGACTTTGGCTTACCGGGGTCATCGTTGGCCCAGTAAATTGTATTCACCATGCGCGCCTGTGTGGGCGCACCCCCGGAGGGCATCGTGAAGTCGCCATAGCATCCCAGTTTGCGAAGCAGCGTGATCTCGTTGTTGAGGCCGCAAAAACGGCCGTCCGGCCGGGAATTATCCAGCGCCCACATCCCGTGAATAAACCCGAAAATCGGTTTTCCGCCGTCCGTCCGCAAAAAGTTATGCTTGTTGCGCAAAACCGAGATGAAGGAACTCATTCGGTCGACGAAATCTTGCTCGCCCTCGCCGTCGTGATGCAAATGGATCTCGACATCGGCGACCCCGTCTTCCACTAACGGCTCCAGCGCGGCAAGCAAACGCGGACGGTACTCCTCTTCCGGGTAGAAGAATGTGTATCGCGGCGCTCTTCCGCCAGCATCCCGAAATATCGACGCAATGTGCGGCCACCGCCGTGTCCACCGCGCCACGCGCGCCGCTGCGGTTTGCTCGTCTACACGATTCCAAAGAGGCTCGAAGTGGTCGGCAAACATGAGCCATACCCGCTTAGCCTGCGGACGGCTGACGGCTCGCAAACGGTCTTTAAGATATCCGGATAGCCAAACTTGCGCATGGCGTGGCAGCCTCATCCAGTCGTTTGCTCTCGTGGCCAGTAGCCTTAGAAGATCCTAACTCATCTTAGCGGGACTAAGGTCTTCCTGAGTCAAGTGATCTATTTATAGTATTTCCAGTACTGTTTGGGAGCGCTTAAACATCGAGCAAACTTGTTCTGTAATCATCATCACAGTCCTTAAACGCTACTGACCTGCACTCGCCCCTTTCACCGACATGCTGAACTTCTCCTCGATTGTCTTGGGCGTGCTATCTCTCAGCGAGACGCTGATCTGCACGTTCGCGGCAGCGGTCTGCGGCGTCCCCGTCAGTTTGCCCGAGTTCACGTCCAGGCGTAACCAGTCCGGCGGATTTTGCAAGATCCAGGTGTAGGGCTCCTTGCCCCCATCCGCTTTCAGCACAAAAGCGTAGGGTTGCCCCACCATGGCATCGGGCAAGGTCTCAGTAATGAACTTGAGTCCGGACAGCGGGTCTTTCAGCTTGTCGTCCGTCCTGAACATGGTGTTGAAAACGTCCGCCAGTTTCTGCGTCGCCTTATCTGAAAACATTCCGACCAGGCCGGAGAGCGCGATCACGCCAAATGCATTCACCGACTTCACATCGGCGGGCGAACCCACCAGAAATCCTCCTCGTATCACGGCATAGAAAACCACCGCGAGAGCCGTTCCCAGGAACGGCCGTGTGATATAGAACATGGTCCAGCTTGTGGTATAGGTTCGATTGCCGATGTAAGCCACCAGCGACTGCAGTGCATGGATATAAGCGCCCAGGGCGCCCGCGAAGATGACAAGCAACAGCAGACGCATCTCATCGTTCATCGTCCAGTGGAAGACCATCGTTTGGAACTGCCTTTCCATGATCTGCAGCGGCTGCATATTCGACGTTCCGCTGTCCTGCGTCACCCGGATAGTCAGCGTCGCCGCCTGAGTCAAGTCGGTCGCATTCAACGGCGTTAGCAGAACCGTATCGCTCACGTACTGCGCGTCCCGCGTACTGGCGTTCAGCAGCACCTTCGCCTTCTTATCGAAGTTGCGTCCCTGAATGGTCAGCATGGGCGCCGTGCCGCCGACGTAAGCCGTCCCCGGCTCAACCGCCGTGATTACGGGCGTTGCCGCTCCCACCGCGGCTGCCACCTCACTAGCGTTTGCAGGACGCGCCTCCTGCGTCGCCAGCGGTGCCGCCGACCACAAATTCACCAGCGCCAGCAGCAGCCCCGTTCCAAAAAACATGAGGTATAGCACCAACCACGTGCGCCCCCGATCCAGCCTTGCATTCTTTTCGTCCGTGGACGCCATCTGTGAAGCACTGAACTGTGAATCCGCCACTCAACCTCCGGTTTGATTACTCCTGACGCGTGTGGCACTGTATCACAATCGCAACTCCGTTCCACCGCGCGCCGTCTCGTTCATTTCCCCGACTACCTAGCTGAGCCCATCTACCATGGCGTAACTCATCTGGATTCCACAGGTCCTCACCAATTCTTTGCGAGAGTGCCGGGCGCGAGAGTGCTGGTTGGCTCGATGGGAGGGAAGTCCGTTTCAGGCGACCGCCTCCTGTTCTGCGGCCTCGAGAAACTTGAGACCATTCAAGGGTGCGACGCGCGCCGCATCAGCACAGTGTCGATCCAACGGCCGAACTTGTAACCGGTTTCTTCCAGCACGCCCACCTTGCGGAAACTAACGGTCTCGTGCAGAGCAATCGAACTCACGTTCGCGGAATCGCCGATGCTCGCAATCATCTGCCGATATCCAGACGCGCAACACCTTTCAATCAGGCTGGCCAGTGGCAGGGAACCAAGCGGCATAACCGTTCGCACACTTCTTCTACTGCCTTTGAAGGTCAGGCGCCTTATTTGGCTTCCGCGCCCCCAATGTATACAACTGGCGCAGCACCTTACACAGATAATCGGCCCATTCCGTGGCTGTTGTCGGTCTGTCATCCGTCAGTATGTAGCATTTTCCACGATGCTCAACAATCGCCCTCGTTTCCCGGAAGGGTAGATTTTGGAACGACCGGAAAGCTAATGAAATCGGGCCTGTAGCGTACCCTATGCCTACCCAGAATCCACCGCATCTCGTCGTGCTCGCACCGCTACAGTTTGCTGGACGGACGGCCGACCGTATGGACAGGAGCGAGAACCCTGCCGTCACATGATGTCAGGCGAAGAGCTTCTCTGTGAGAATCCTGAGGCTATGCGTCGATAAACCAGAGTCGTTTCTAGGGCTCAAACGCTGCCCACCACCTAAAATAGTGTATTTTGGACACGCACCGGACAGGTCACTTGGTGGTCAGAGAATCAGCCGGCAATCACTCGCGGCAATAGCAGACGCGCGGCCCTCTCGAATGCCCCTGAGTGGCTCGACAAACAGGCTTTCCAAATGCGCCAATGTTTCGCTCGGCGTTCCTCCCGTAAATTCCCCAAAGTCGTGAACCATGTGCATCTGGTCGTAATACCCAAACTCCTGCGCTACATCGGTCCATGAGGCGCTTGCGAAACGCGCCTTGCGCTCCAAAGCGCTTTCAAAGCGGGCCATTCGCATGAAGAGTTTGGGCCGCACACCGACTTGTGTGATGAAGCGGCGTTCAAATTGGCGCAGGCTCAGCCCAGCTTCGTCGGCCAGGATTGGTATCGCGGCCCGGCCACTGGCTTGCAAGATCCGACTCGCCGCTGCACAAATGCCATCGAAGCCAGGCGCCTGAAGCGCCCGCCGCGCAAGCAACTTTTCCACGAAACACACGCGCTCATCGAACGAGGTGCACTCGCCAAGACGATCCCGGACCTGCGGAATAAACGAACCTAAGACGGAATGGGCCTCATAATCCCCATCTGTAATCTCATCCATCGGTATCGAGAAGAGGCGATGAAATCCTTCCGGGCGAAACATGATGTAAAACGATTGCAAATTGCCCGTTAAATGCATGTCCAATCGTCGATGAGTCTGCAGCCCGACCAGAACCGCTTGGGGAGATGTTCGCTGGATCTTTTGGGGTCCGCACTGAACGGTCACACAATCGCGGAAATAGAAGCCTAACATTGGACCGGTGCGCGCCGGAACCGGATGCACCACAACCGCTTCGCCGATTCTGATTTCGCGCTGCGTGTAAAAACGAACGAATGGCTCTAGACTGGGCGAGGGGCCGCGGAACTGCGTCTGCAGCATAAGTTGACTCCTTCCGAAGCATTGTGCTTGCCGCTTATTGTGGCAGTTTCGCGTAGTCTCCGAACGCACTAATTAGCAAGCCAACTTGCAAAGCTTCGCCATCCGGCGCTAGGACCGATCAGTCCTGCCTCGAGCGGCCCGGAAACAAGTTGTATTATCGCTAGCACCCAGGTGAGTGGGTGAACTCGCCTTGTCCTCCAGAGATCTCTAGCTACAGCGGCGACGACAAACAGCGCGATGGGCACCATGACAATCCCCGGCGGCATCGCGGCCAGCCGTGGTGTGTGGCCGATCAAGTGTGCGAGCGGTGCAGGCATTAGCACTATGTTTGCGAAAAGCATTAGGCGCTTGTGAATTTCGGGCTTGCGCCTGTATGCGAGCGCTGCAACCGCAAGTACACCAAAGACAAGTAAGTCGTTAAAGGCGAAGATCGACTCGGGCCGCGCGTCGTGGTCGATCCTCAGATCGCCGCTGAGATCGAAACCGCGGCGTATCATCTCGATGGTTATCGCATACGCTAAGGGAAGCGTTAAAGCGATAAGAAGAGCACCAGCCCATCCCAGCGTGCGGTGAACGGCGACACGTCTTGTACCGATAAGGACGCTCTGCACCAGAAAAAGAAGGAGCCACGCAGAGAACACAATTCCATGAGCGATGGCGAGCGGGGAAAGAGGTGCACGCCGTGCGTTCCCATGCACAAGGGACGGCAGAAACGCCGCCAAACACAGGGCAATCATAGCCAGAGCTACAACAGTAAAGAACCATTTATCGGCGAAGCGCCTTTGTCTCGGTTGGGTGCTGGTTTGACTGCCTGCAATCGCCATGATGCCTCTCTCGACGACAGTAGTAGCTCCAGCAACTTACGGATAGTAAAAAAACGACATCGTTGGTGCAGGGCCCGTGGTGACGAATACTACTCGCAGGCAGCGATCAATTCTTCCCATGCCAAAGCGTAGCCAATGGCCCGCTTCACTTCGTGCACTCGCTTTGGGGAGAGTTTCGCGATTTTCTTTACCAGGTGGACCTTCGAATTGTTCTCAAATTGTCGCAGTTCACCACGCGCGGTTTGGCCATTCCTCCAATCGACCCGAGGGGAACTTCAATCGGAATATGGCGCACCGTCGCAGTGATTTCGGCCGCGACGAACTTATTGAGAACCGCATAAGCATCATCGCGGCTTAGCAGCAAGAACGGGACGGCGTCCGGCGGCCTTGGGCAGTTCCGCCCACCAGATTTCATGCTGTTTCACGCCTTCCACTCACCGGCGTTGACCCAGTCGTCGGCACAGTCCGCCGAATCGGGCTGGCGCAGATAGGCTTCTCGAATGGCTTGATATTCGCGCTTCCGGATGGCGCCCTTGACCGCCTGCCGGATGAATTCAGCACGCTGCTGCTTGGCTGCGGGTGCGACCTTATTCAGAGATCGCAGGAGCGGTTCATCCAACTGGATCAATATAGATGGCATTCAGTTAAATAATAATGTCCAAACATATAGTCGAAGCTGTGAGCGCGGTGTCGGAATTTGCCGCCCGCGCACAAGCACCGCAGTTACCGAACGCTTGACGATCTTGGTGGCCCTTATCGCTGCTCCCCGATGGCTTCTTCAGCAAGGACATAAATCCAGGCACTCCGTTCACCTCCTTCGGTGTTCACCATTGCCGTCACGCGCTGGTAGCCGCTTCCTTCGAACTCGTCAAGGCGGTTCCAATGCGTCGGCAGTTCCGCCGACTCGAAGAGGTCCACGTCCACTAACGGACCAAGCGGATCCAAAATCAATCCAGGAAAGCCGAGTGCAGCGCCCCATCCGGAAGAGAATAACTTGCCCCGCACCGTCCCGCGCTGCCATGTCCCGGCGAGTGCCGAAATCTGGTGATGGTTGACCCTGCCGGGCGCCAAGGTTCCGTAGACGGCAAGCCGCGTATCGGGAGCTTCGTCACGCCTCGCTACTTCATCCACAAACCGAGTGTAGTGCCGAGCGGTGTCATCCCGGAAGCTAGCCTGGTTAGTCGCCTGGAGAGAGTCGAAACGCAAGTACTAGAATGACCCGGCGAGCCGGCTTGAATTTTCCAGGTCTTCAAGGATCCGGTCCGCGAATCGAAGTAAAGCATATCTTGGCGCGTGGTGCCACTCATTTGTTCCAGTCGGCTGCAACACCCAGAAACACTAGCGCGGTCTGGAAAGGGTCCAATTTGCTGTATTTGCGCCATTTCCGCGATCATGTTAAAAACGGGACGCTATGAACGATACGCCATCCGAACCGGAAGACTTTGCCAGCTTGTACCGCCGTGCTTTTACGGAGTACGGGGCGCAGGCACTTTGGAATAAACGTTTGATTGAGAGACCGGCCCCGGAAGATGCGCTTGTGATAGCCCGCGCCTTGCGCATTGAAGGCGGCCGCGAAGCCCGGAAGCTGGCAGAGCAAATTGAGAAAGCATGCCGTGCCGCTCTCTAAAATCCAGACCGATATTCTCCTGCTTATCGCCGCGCGCCGCGACCCGGAAAGCGACGTTGCCGGAGCCGCAGCCCTAAACCGGGATGCGCCACGATATTCCGGTGACATTGATGTTTTTCACAGCCGTAAGGAGCGCGTCGCATCGGCCGGCGAAAGCGACGCAGAAACGCTTCAAACCGCAGGGTACAACGTGAGATGGACCCGGCGCTTGCCGGCGATCTATACCGCCGAAATCTCCGGGCCGTTCGGCGCTACGCATCTCGAATGGGTTGTTGACAGTGAGTTCCGGTTTTTCCCGGTCGTGCGTGACGCCATCTTTGGCTATGTGCTGCATCCGGTTGACCTCGCCACAAACAAAGTCATGGCCGCCGCCGGACGCCGCGAGGTGCGGGACATCGTTGACGTGGTAACCGTTCACGAGACCATCCTGCCGCTTGGCGCCCTGGTTTGGGCCGCCGTTGAAAAGTCACCGGGTTACACGCCCGAAGGACTCATTGCCGAAATCCGGCGCAACTCCCACTACCCCGCCGCCGAGTGGCGTGCGCTGGCCAGCGCAGAACCAATTGACGCGGCGATCGTCACAGGCAAGCTCCGCGCCGCACTGGATGACGCAGAAGCGTTTGTTTCGCACATGCCAACGGACAAGCTAGGCTTGCTCTTTCTTGAAGCCGGACAGGTTGTGCAGCCCGGCCCCGCCCGGCTGGACCGTTATCAAACGCACATGGGCCAACTACGCGACCACTGGCCGACCAGCCCCGACATCGCATCCGCGATGTTTGAACGCTACAACAAAAAGCCCAACGGCGAACCAAAGCCGTAATCGCCACGGTCTCAAATACAGTAGATTTGACCCATCCGTAAGCCGCTCCCGAAACCGCGGCGACGATTGTGATCTCATCGACTAGGAACGCCGTCGGAAGCGCCTGGTTTGCGGCGCTTGCCCGTGCATCTAAATGGTGCGCTACAGCTTAGCGCCCACGCATCATGCGTCATAGTATCGAAACGTGAGGGAAATTACGGCCAACGCAACCGGCAAGTCTCTGGAATACTGGATCTGGAACGCCGCGTGCAGCATCCGCGGAGCGCAGGAAGCGTCCGCTTCTACCTGCCGCTCAAGCCCGCCGACCCCAATGATGCCGTCTGGTCCGTCATCCGTAAGCTGACCGAAAAGCGGCTCGGCCTCAAGGACGTCGAGGCCGACATCATCGGCCGCAGCTACCAGTACCTCATTCGCAAGTTCGCCGAAGGCAGCGGCCAGTCCGCAGGCGAGTTTTTTACACCGCCGGAAGTTGCGCGTGTTATGGCGCTAATCATGGACCCAGATCCAGGTATGAGCGTCTACGATCCCTGCTGCGGTTCGGCCGGCCTATTGATCGCTTGCGAGCACGCTTTGGACGACTTCGCCGCTACAAACCGTTGCCAAAATCCGCTCTTTTTTTATCTGCTCTCTTTCTAACGCGTTAGCCTCTTTCCATCACCCACCTCCGCATCGCCGCATTCCACAATGCAATCGGGCGCGAAAGGCAAACGCCCGCTTAAGGAGAACTCACTTATGCTTTGGAAGAAGCTCAGTAACGGCCAGCTCGAAGCCAACCGCGCCAACGCTCAAAGATCAACCGGCCCGACCAGCGCCGCAGGCAAAGAGAAGGTATCGCAGAACCGAACGCTGCACGGCCTGACGGGCCGCTTCCAGGTCCTCCCCAACGAAAAGCAGGAGCGCTTTGAAGAACTCTTCAACCAGTTCATGCTCGACGAGAATCCCGTCGGCAGCGTCGAAATCGAACTCGTCCGCAAGATGGCCGAGCATACCTGGTGCGCTCGCCGCGCCTCCTGCCTCATCGAAGCCTGTTTTCTCGTCATCGCGCAAACGCCGGAGCAGTTAACCAACAACGAAGCCGAAGTGCGTGTTCGCCCGGAGCTCGAACGCTACGAACGCTATCAGGCCCACCATGACCGCGCTTATGCCCGTGCTTCAGCCGAACTGATAAAGCGCAGAAACGAAAGACGAAAAGAGGAAGTTGGCTTTGAATCGCAGAAGCGCGCTGACGCTCAGGAGAAGCGTAGCGACGCGAAGGAAAACCGCGAGATCGAACAACACAAAGTCGCCTTTGCAAGCGCTCAAAAGACTCTCGAACTCAAAGAAATGCGCCTCTTCAATGAAACCGCCGCCACGGCGAAGCGCATGAAGCTGATCGAACCTGCCGCAAAGGAGAAAACCGCCGCCTAAGCACTTACACGAAACTCAATCCGCGATTAATCCGGCCGCCGTCGCGCCGAACTCGCCGACGGGAATAGGTTGCGGTCCGCCAACGCCGCCTGAGCCTTGCGCGCTTGCTCCGAACCGGGATAAGTCTGAATCAAGGCACGCAGTTCTTGCGTCGCTTTCGTCCTCTGCCCGTCTTTAGCCAGCGCTAAGCCCTTCATGTATCGTGCATCTTTGGTACGCGGATTCTGCGGATACCGCTCCAACACGGCATCGAACGACTGTACGGCCGTTTTGTAGTCGCCTTGGTTGTAGGCGATTTCGCCCAGGTAGTATTGTGCGCTGGCCGCATACTCGGTGTTCGGGAAATACGTCAGGTACTGCTGATATTCTTGTGCGGCCAACGGCGTGTTCCCGGTCTGCTGGTCTCGCCGGGCATCTGTAAACAGTTGCGCCGCGCTCACCCCGTTGGGCGGTGCCGTCCCGCTGGTTCCTGTGCCTCCGGCGGCCGCTGCACCCATCTGTCCAGGAGGACCCGATGGCGTTGATCCCGGTGCCGGCGGCGGATTTTGCATGATCTGCATTTTGTTGCTTAGGTCCGTGATTTTGGCATCCATGCGTTCCAACCGCGCAGCAAGATCAGCCATTGCATCGCGCAGCGCGCGAACATCTTCGTTAGTCGCCTCCACTTTGGTGCCCAGGCTGTTCACGGGACCAAGTGAGTTGGCCACAGTATTACGCAGAACGTCCTGCATGCCGGCTATTTGGTCGGCCGTGCGCCGCGTATCGCTCTGCATCGACGTAAGCATGCCGGCCAACGTGTCGATCTTCGACTTCAGATCGTCTTGCTGCTTCTGCAGCACGTCCAACCTGTCCTCCATAGCGCGTTGCAGCGCGAGCAGGTCTTTGTTGACGCCGAACGAGAAACTTGAAAACGTGAGCGCAAGCACGGCAAGGCGCACCAATTTCATCTGGGTGAACTCCTCAGGAAGCGGGGACGGTACTGAGCCGCCCCCACGGATTACTTGTCTTCAGTGTAGGTGAATATCCCGCAAATGCGCAGCTTACTGCGCAGCCGCAAAATGATCGCGGCGGTTCTGCGCGTAGCACTGTTCGGTGGCATCTGTGCACATCGGATGCTCCTTGCCGTAACTGACGGTCGTCAGCTTATCGCCGGGTACTCCCATTTGCGTCAGCGCTTCCTTCGCCGCTGAGGCGCGCCGGTCGCCCAGTCCGACGTTGTACTCGGCTGATCCGCGTTCATCGCAGTTGCCTTCTATCCTGACGATGAAATTCGGGTCCATCGAGAAGATCTGCCTCAGCACATTCGCATCGTTTTGAAGGATGGCTTGATTCGATCCGTCGATGTCGCTGCTGTCATAACCGAAATGAATATCCTGCACCTGCGATGACAGCATCTGGGCCGCTGACATCTGGTTCTGCGCCGGCGGCTGAGGCGTCGGCGGCGGAGCCGTGCTCACCGTGACCGTCGCGTCTCCATCCGTTGTTCCCCCTGGTCCGCTAGCGGTGAGATGGTAGGTAGTTGTCTGCGTCGGATAAACGGCCCGGGCGCCGCTCGGACTCACCGAGCCGATGCCCTCAATGGAAACGTTGTTCGCATCCGTCACGCTCCACCGCAGCGTCGATGGTTGGCCTGAATTGACCGTGGACGGCTCCGCGGTGAAGAAGTTGATGGTCGGCTTATTCCCAGCCGGAGCCGACGATGGCTGCGGGGGCGGTGGTGGTGGGGGTGGTGGCGTTTTCTTATGACACCCCGCTGCCAAAGCCAACAGCACGGCTGACACGGCGGTCAGGACAACTCTACGTTGCGCCATGGTAACTAACTTGATCCTCCCAGATTTGAACTTACAGGATTTGAACTTACACGATTGCACTTAATCGTCACTGTTTACTGTAATGCTTACTGCTCTGCATTTACCCAAACCGGCTTCTCGTTGCTGCCCGCTTCCGTCAGGGGGTGCTTGCCCGTCCCATCGGCGTTCATCACCCAGATCTGCGATTGCCGGCCGCGCTTTGAAGCATACACAATGTGCGCGCCGTCTGGCGCAAAACTTGGATTTTCGTTCCGGCCTTCGCTCGAAGTCAGTTGCGTTAGTTGTTGGTTTGCCACGTCCATCACGAAAATGTTGTAATTTCCCGGCTCGAATCCCTTGGTCCACGCGAACGCAAGGTGATCGCCGTCGGGGCTCCACGCCGGGTTCGTCGCTTCGCCGGTTCCCGCCGATAGCCGCTGTACATCGGTTCCCTGCAGACTCATATGATAAATCTGCGGCATGCCGGTACGCCCGGAAACATCCACCATGTCCGCACCCGTCTTCGGGTTGATCTTCGGTTCCACCTCGATAGAGCCGGACGCGGTAAGTCGTGTTAATCCGCTGCCATCCACGTTTGCCGAGTATAGCTGTGCGGGTCCCCCGCCGAGCGTCGATGAAAACACGATGCGCTTCGAATCCGGTGTGAACGTAACAAAGGCGTTCATAGATGCGTGTTGATTGTAGAACGGCAGCTTGCGGCCTGAATCGATCGAAAACATCTGAATGGATGGATAACCCGGCGCCCACGTCGTAAAGGCTACGATGTGTCCGTCGGGCGAAGCCGAAGGAAAGGTACTGATCGACCGGTATTTCGTTAATTGCCGCTGGTCTGTGCCGTCCCAGTTCATCACCCAGATCTCTTTCGCTCCGGTGCGGTCCGACACAAACACGATGCGCGTTCCCACCAGGCTCTTGCCCCCGAATTGGGATAGGATGTCAGCCGCGTAGCGGTGCCCGGCATCCACAGCGCCTTCGCGAGTCATCGGCGCTGTGTAGACCTTGCCGAAAATCTGTGCCTGCTGCAAGGACGGCATCTGCGTCGACGTTGTGTAGAACCATCCGAACGCTACGAACATGCCCCGGTCTTCCGCGCCGTAGCCGATTCCAAGGAAGTTGGCCGAAACCGGTGGCAGGCTCCAATCGGTCAGCCGCTTCGGATTCATTGTGATGGAACCGCGGCTCGGCGGAGCAACGCCGGGCAGCAAATCGGACGGTTGCTGCGGCGGCTGCAATGGGTACATCGTGCGCGGAACAAAGTTGATAAGCGGAGAACCTTCCAGGTCTCCGCGCACTGTATCATTGAACGCGCTGATGTATGCCGTGGCTGCGCCGGACGCGCGAAACTCGGTGACAGCGACATGCGGCTTACCGGGATTCTTTTCTATCTGTCCCGAAATCTGTTGTCCCAGTAGCCAACTGAAACCGCAAGCAGCGGTAAGTGCAAGGGCGATGAGGAAAGTTCGCATCAGCGTAAGTTGAAAGTGAATTGAGCCGTAATCGAATTGTCGGTAATCTGCCCCGGCAGTCCCGGCAGCGGATTCGATTGATAGACAGCGCGCAATGCCGTGTTATCGATGATGGGGTTTCCGCTCGATTGCACAATCTGCGGATTGCGAACCGTGCCATCGCGCATGATCGTGAAACCTACAATCGCCGGCTCCGGCTGGGCGGCGCCTGTCAATCCGTTGGTGTTCCAGTTTTGCGCGATGCGGTCACGGATCAGTTGCGCATACCATCCCAGGCGGTTGTTTCCGAGCGGAGTGTTCGGCCCCACTCCAACCCGTCCGCCACCTGCCGGGCCGCCGTACATCGGGTTCGACAAGGCTTGTTGCTGCGCGTAGACCTGGTTCATCGGTTTCGGCTGCTGGTAGGTCTGTTGCTTCGTTTGCTTGGGCGCTTGCTTCTTGATCCTGTCGGGAATCTCGATAGCGTTCTTGTCCGGTACCGGAACTTTTTTTTCGGCCGTCTGCTTCGCCGGTGCGGTTGGAACCTGAGATTCGGTATCGTTCGCAACTGGGTTGGGCGGCGCTTCGTGTCGTGGAATCGGAATGTTATGCACCGCGGACACGGCGTATGCCGGCCCGCCTGCGGGATTCAAGTCGCCCAAATTGTCCTTGTGCCGGTTCAGCCAGAACCAGCCGAAGAACAGAATCGCGACCACGCCGCCGTGTACCAGCAGCGACCCGACGAAAGGCACGCCCAGCGGATCTCGTTGATCCAGTATGTCGAGTGGTTCGGGCATGGCTAGCGTCTCTGCCGC
The DNA here is from genome assembly GCA_963846045.1 of Terriglobia bacterium. Lineage (GTDB taxonomy): Bacteria > Acidobacteriota > Terriglobia > Bryobacterales > Bryobacteraceae > Bog-105. The sequence goes on from CAWJUL010000003.1 coordinate 244,268, forward strand.
GCCGCTTCGTCGACCGGCGCTGTTACCATCTTCACCTCGAACTTGGCCTCGCCGAGTTCCGCGATGATTTGCGCAATCGCATCCCAGGGCGTCTGCTTATCCGCCCGAACATAGACAGCCGTCGCGCCGTGAAATCGCTGGCGCACCGAGTCGGCGAGCAGATGGATGTTTACCGGCCGGTCGTTCAACAGTAGTTCGCCGCTTTTGGTAATGCTCACTACCGGCAGATCTTGCGTCGTACTCTGCACCCGCCGGACTTGTGGAACCTGAATGTCCAGCCCGAACTCCATCACGTTCGCCGTGATCATGAAGATGATCAGCAGGACCAGAACAACGTCGACAAGCGGCACGACGTTGATCTCCGACATCGCGTAATTACCGCCGAATCGCCGTCCGCGTCTGCCGCCGTCTTGGAACGAGAATGCCACTTGCTAGCCGCCGAAATCCCTCTCAGCCAGATTCTGAAACTCGATCGCGAAGTCTTCCATGCGCGTGCCAATCTCCTTGATCCGCGTTCCGAACAGGTTGTAGAAGATCGCGGCCGGGATAGCCGCCGCAAGTCCAATCGCCGTCGTCACAAGCGCCTCGGAGATGCCGGGCGCAACGGCCCGCAAGCTCGCGCTGCCGGCGTTGCCTAATCCTTGGAACGCGTCGATGATTCCCCAAACGGTTCCGAACAATCCGATGAACGGAGAAACGGAAGCCACCGTAGCTAGCCAGTTCATGTTCAGCTCCAGCTTCGTCACTTCCTCGCTGATGCCAAGTTGCAGGCTACGCTCAATCGCCGGCTTATTCACCAACGTGCCGCGTTGCTTGATCTGTCTTTCAATCTCGCTGTACCCGAAATCGAATACTGCAACCAAAGGAGCCGCTTCAAACTGTTCGCTCGCCATCGCTACCGCTTGCAGGCTGGTTGCTTTTCGAAACGCTCGCAGGAAGCTGCGGTTCTCGCGCCGCGCACGGCTGAACACGCTGCCCTTTGAGAACACGATTGTCCATGAGAACAGCGAGAAAAGTATGAGAATTACGATGACTGCTAACGGGACTGGCCGTAGGTTTTGAACGATGTCCCACAGAGATAAGTCTGCGAGATACACGAAGGGCAATATCCGCGTGGTCCTTTCGGGTTACTTCCTAATCATTATAGAAAGTCGGGCCTTTTCGCTAACCTGTGGGAAGCCATGCTGGTCGAGTTGTTCGTCGAAAACTACGCTGTCGTAGAACAGGCGCGCATCCGCTTTCAGCACGGTCTCAACGTTCTCACCGGTGAAACTGGCAGCGGCAAATCCATTGTGGTCGATTCGCTTGCTCTGCTTCTCGGCGCCCGCGCTTCCGCTGAAATGATCCGAAGCGGTGAGAGCAAGGCTCGTGTGTCTGGAATCTTCACCGCCGCACGAAGTAACACTCTCGACTCGTTGCTTGCCGAGGCAGGCATTGATCGCGATGGTGAAGAAGAACTGATCGTCGAACGCGAGATCGGCGTCAACGGCAAGTCTCGCGCTTTCGTGGCGAACCGTCCAGTTACCACCGCGTTCTTGCGGCAACTCGCTCCTGCCCTCGGCGATATCCACGGACAGAATGAGCAACAGTCGTTGTTCACGCTCCAAGCCCAGCGCGAGATCTTGGATGAATACGCCCGCGCCGCTCCGTTGCGTTCCGCTGTTGCGAACCTCTTCTCAGAGTGGCGGGCCATCGGTCGGAAGCTCGACGATCTCAGCCGCGATGAGCAGGAGAAGTTGCGGCTGCTGGACCTCTGGAAGTTTCAGGCCAAGGAGATTGAAAGTGTTGCGCCGAAGCTCGGCGAAGACACGGAACTCGAATCGGAGCGCAAGGTTCTGCAGAACGTTACTCGCCTCCAGGAGAGCGCTTCGGCGGCATTTGCGGATCTATACGAATCCCCGGACAGCGCGACAACGCAACTCGGTCACGCGATGAAGCGTGTCGAGGAACTTGTTCGCATTGACGGCAACATGACCGACACCGCCGCAGCTTTGAAACAAGCTTCTGTCTTGCTTGGCGAAGCGTCCTATGCCTTGCGCGACTATCTCGGCCGTCTCGAAGGTGATCCCGCCCGCTTGGAAGATATCGAAAGTCGCCTCGCTGCCATTGATCGTCTGAAGCGCAAGTATGGGCGAACCTTGGAGGAAGTTCTCGCGTTTCATGCCGATGCCGCAAAGCGCGCCGACGAAGTCGAGAATGCAAACGAGCATCGTGCCGCGCTCGAAAAGCAGCGTGTTGAAGTAGCGGCGCACTACGAAAAGAAAGCTGCCGAGCTCACGCGCCTTCGCACGCAAGCCGCTGCCAAACTGAGCAAGCAAGTAGAAACGGAACTGAAAGCGCTTGCCATGGCCGGTACCCAGTTTCAAGTCGCGCTCCGCCCAGGCCAGTGGTCCGCGAGCGGGGTTGACGAGATCGCGTTTCTTGTTTCACCGAATAGCGGCGAAGAGCTGAAGCCGCTTGAAAAAATCGCTTCCGGCGGTGAGTTATCCCGCATCGCATTGGCCTTGAAAACGGCTCTTGGTGATGCCGACGAACACGCCGGTACGCCAACACTGGTCTTTGATGAAGTCGACGCTGGTGTCGGAGGCGCCGCTGCTGCCGCTGTAGGAAAGCGCCTGAAAGCTCTTTCGCGTTCGAACCAGGTTATCTGCGTCACTCACCTGGCGCAGATAGCAGGCTTCGCGGACCACCACTATGCCGTCGCGAAACGCGAGCGCAAAGGCCGCGTGACCACCGAAGTTCTCGAACTGCCGCGCGAAGAACGCGCCCGGGAAATCGGCCGCATGCTGTCAGGCGAGCAGATTACGCCCGAAGCTCTCAAGCAAGCCGAACAACTGATACAGGCCGGCTCTCTGGCTTAAGCAAGCCGCAGCCTTCGCATTGCTGACTGGATGAACCCTCGCGATTCTGGAACGTGGAGCATCGCTGTTCCGCCGAAATAGGTTCCGCCATAGATGGAGAGAACAATGACTGCCGTGACGACGGGGTGCGCGGTCGTGGGGAGTATAGATTTCAGCAGATAGCCCATGAGTCCGGCTACCAATGCTACCGCCCATAGCGTTGCGGTGAATGTTGGCGGCAATGGTGTCCGTCCAATCCGCTTCCCAAGCGCGTGCCGCAATAACGAAAATTCTAGCCATCCCGCAACGCCGGCCGAAGCCGTCAATCCGGCGACGCCCCAATGCGGATTGATTCCCAGCCACCCCGGCAACCACAGTGCGCACAAAAAGCCGAGCCCTGTTGTGAGGCAAACGCGGATAATGGCAAAACGCAAGGGGGTGCGCGTGTCCAGCAGTGCATAAAACGCCGACGAGTACAGCCGTCCCAAAGACGTGGCAAGCAGGCCCACTGCCGAGCCCGCTATCACCGACCACACAAGAATCGCATCGGCATGATGGAAGCGCCCACTCTGGTAAAGTCCTGCCGCGATCACATCCCCGAGCAGTAGAAATGCGACGGCAGATGGCACGATGAAAAATGCGATTCGCCGCAAGCCGGCCATCAGCCGCTTGCGCAGGTATGCCGCGATTTCTTCTTCGCTTCCCATCGCGCTCGACAGGGCCGGCAGTTCCGCCGCGGAAACGGACATGCTGAATAAGCTGACCGGCATGACCGAAATAATCTGCCCGTACCCGAACACGGCTACCGACCCGGACGGAAGCCAACTCGCAATCATGGAATCCACATAAGAGCTGATCTGCACCACGCCGCGGCTAAAAAAAATCGGCCCAAAATTCCGCATGACTGTCCGCATGTTTGGCGAACTGAAGTCAAGCATCGGCCGGAAGCCAGGAAGCAGTTGCAAGACGCGCGGCAGTTGGACCAGGAACTGCATCACGCTTCCAGCGACGGTTGCCCAAGCCGCATAGATAACCAAACGGTCCAGGCGTGACCGTCCCAGCGAGATGACAATGATTAGGATTGTGACGTTGCTGGCTACCGGCGCCAGATAAGAAAGCAAGAAACGTCGATGACTATTCAAGACACCCAGGCACCAGGCACTCATAACCAGCACCCCGGTGCCGGGGAAGAGGATGCGAACAATGTGGATTGTGAGGGCGCGCGTCTCGCCTTTGAAGCCTGGCGCAATCAGGTCGATAAAAAACGGCGTGAATGAAACGCCAATCAAGACGAGAACTGCGCAAAGAACTCCTAAGACACCGAAAACGGCGGCAGCTAGGTCTTCCGCTTCCTCGTCCTCTCCGGCAGCTAGCAATTTTGAGTAGACGGTAACGAACGAGGCCGAGAGAACACCTTCTCCAAAGAGGTTGCTGAGCAGGTTTGGAATGCGAATGGACGCGCGGAATGCGTCGGCGATAACGCCGACTCCGAAGTAGTGGCCAATGACGCGCTCGCGGACAAGCCCAGTCAGACGACTGCCAAGAATGCCTATTGCGACACGTGCAGATGCGCCTAGCGCACCTGGCTTCACTCTCCGTTTTGTTGAAACTGAAGGATCGCTGCCATCGTCAGCGAGCGTGGGCTGCTGCACGCGGCTCGCGAACCCGTGCTTGATGCGTATGCGAACTTGCAACGGCAGTTAGAACCTAGAGCTTAACAATTGTTTGGCTTGGTACCGATTGCTGCATCCAACTATTGGAGAAGGATGACAAACCTCGTTAGAAGAATCGCTTTGTTTTTGTTTGGCGCTTCATGCGCCGCGATCGCATTCGGGCAGAAGCCGCCTGCGACTCCCAATCCAGAGAAGATGGATGTCCTGAAGCAGCTTAGTGGATCCTTCGAAGAGATTTCTCAGCGCTCCGGCCGTGCAGTCGTCCAGATCTTTGTTCGAAGCTACGTTACACCCGCGGCTACCGACAACAGCGGCGAGTTGCTGGCGGCGGAAAGTAGCAGTGGCTCCGGCATTATCCTCACGCCCGACGGATACATTCTCACGAACGCTCATGTCGTGAAGAAATCCCACAACATCAAGGTTCAACTGAACGTCCGAACCGAGGCGGAGGCGCAGGCGCAGGGTGATCGCACACTGAACCGGCCGCTGCCGGCAACATTAGTCGGATTGGATCGGCAAAGCGATCTCGCGGTGATCAAGATCGCGCGCACCAATCTGCCATATCTCGAGTTTGGCGACTCAGACTCTCTCAAACAGGGGCAGATCGTGCTTGCCCTTGGCAATCCGCTCGGGCTTGATAACTCCGTCAGCCTCGGCGTCGTTAGCGCGATTGCGCGGCAGGTCAAACAAGACGATCCAATGGTCTACATCCAAACGGACGCGCCGATTAATCCCGGTAACAGTGGTGGTCCGCTCGTCGACGCTGAGGGTCACGTCATGGGCATTAACGCGTTCATATTGACGCAGTCCGGCGGGAGTGAGGGAATCGGGTTCGCCATCCCCAGCAATCTGGCGCAGCAGATCTACAAGCAGCTAAAAACTAAAGGGCATGTTCACCGCGCGCAACTTGGGCTGTATGCGGAGACGATCACGCCGGAGATGGCCGAAGGTCTCGATCTAGAGACGGACCACGGTGTCCTGGTTTCCGATCTGAAATCCGAAGGCGCGGCGGATCATGCCGGAATCAAAGTGGATGACATAATCACCGCCGTTGGTGGACACCGGGTGTCCACCACGGGTGAACTGAATGCGCTGGTCTATCGCCTATCTCCCGGCAGCACGGTCGTTCTGCACATTCACCGGGGCGAGGAAAAGATCGATCTGCCTGTCATCACCGAAGAGCAAGCCGGCGAAGAACTCGACGCGCTCGCAGATCTGGTCGACCCCCTAAAGAATGTCGTAGCAGAACTGGGCATCGTGGGTCTCGATATTACTAAGCCTGTGCTTGCGGTTATGCCCGAACTCCGCAGGCCGTCGGGAGTAGTTGTGGTGGCCCGCAAGTCCGGCGCGGAGTTCTCCGGACCTGCGCTTCAGACCGGAGATGTCATTTATTCGGTCAACCGGCAGTTAATCGAGAATGTGGATGAGCTTCGAAAAGCTGTGGCCGGCCTGAAAGCCGGACAGCCCGCCGTCCTCTTGGTGCAGCGTGAGGGGCACCTGATCTACCTGCCGCTTGAACTCGATTGACGTATCGCGGCTTGCGTTACCGTGAAACTTGGGAATGAGTCAAGCACCTGTTTCGAGCTTCATCAGGCATCACTTTCGCCACTTCAACGCTGCGACGCTTGTGGAAGCGACAGACGCCTTCATTGAGCATCTGAACAAGGGCGGTAAGATGCTGCTCACTCTCGCGGGCGCCATGAGCACGGCGGAGCTTGGCGTATCGCTGGCTGAAATGATCCGGCAGGAAAAAATCCACGCCGTTTGCTGCACGGGCGCGAATCTGGAAGAGGATGTATTTAATCTAGTCGCTCACGATTTCTATGAGCGCGTACCGCACTGGCGCGACTTGAAGCCGGAAGACGAGCAGGGTCTGCTTGACCGGCACATGAATCGCGTTACCGATACTTGCATCCCCGAAGAAGAAGCGATGCGGCGCATCGAAGGCGTAATTCTTCAGGAGTGGACAGCGGCGGATAAGAACGGGGAACGCTATTTCCCGCACGAATTTTTCTATCGCATCCTGAAAAATCCCGACCTGGAGAAGAGTTTCCAAATCGACGTGAAGGACAGTTGGTTGTACGCTGCTATGGAACGCAATTTGCCGATGTTCGTCCCTGGCTGGGAAGATTCCACGCTGGGGAACATGTATGCGGGCCATTGCATTTCGGGCGACGTCGGGAAAGTGCACACGGTGCGCACGGGCATCGAGTACATGATCTGGTTGGCCGACTGGTACACCAGCACCGCGAAGCAGAACTCGATCGGTTTCTTCCAAATCGGCGGCGGCATTGCGGGTGACTTTCCCATCTGCGTGGTTCCTATGCTGCGGCAGGATCTTGAGCGGACGGCGACACCGCTGTGGGGATACTTCTGCCAGATCAGCGATTCCACAACCAGCTACGGATCTTACTCTGGTGCAATTCCGAACGAGAAAATTACGTGGGAGAAGCTGTCTATCGACACGCCGCGATTTGTGATCGAGTCGGATGCGTCAATCGTTGCGCCGCTTGTGTTTGCGCAAATATTGGGTTGGTAGCACTTCGGGAAATCAGCGCCTTTCGCTCAAAGATGCGGATATGAGTTGCTTTACATGATCTAACTCGTCACCCGCGAGTTCGAGGCGCGGCGGCCGGACGCGCTGACTTCCGCGCCCAACCTCTTGCTGGACAAGTTTGATCAGTTGCACAAATTTGGGCCCGGTATCCAGGCGCAGCAGGGGCAAGAACCACTTGTACAGCTCGAACGCTTCGTCACGCTTGCCTTCGGCAGCAAGGTCGAAAAGCCTGACCGATTCCGCCGGGAAAGCGTTTGCGAGCCCGGCGATCCAACCAACTGCCCCGGCGTAAACCGATTCAACAATCACGTCATCGACACCGACGAAGATCTTCAGCCGGTCACCGGCAAGAGCTCGTAACGCGGCGATACGCCGCACATCGGCACTCGACTCCTTCACTGCATGCAGGGTTGAGTTTTCCTGCATCAATTCGTGAACATGCTTAGGGAGGAAATCCGTCGTATACGCGATCGGGTTGTTGTAGAGCATTGCGGACAGTGAGGTGGCGCCTAAGACGGAACCGACATGCGCTTTCATCTCACGCCAGTCGCCAATGTAAACGTACGGAGGCAGGACCATGACGCCGTTGCAGCCGATGGATTCAGCGGAGTGCGCAATCGACGCTGCCTCGGCAGTGCTTAAGGACGAGATGCCGGCCACCACAACGCCGCGATCGCCAATCGCTTTGACACACGTTTCGAGCACCAGATTCTTTTCTTCTCTGGTCAACGTTGCGCCTTCTCCGAGCGAGCCCAGTGCAACTACACCCTCGCAGCCGCTCTCGATCATCCAGTGACAGTGCTCCGCGAGAAAGCCGAAGTCGATCGATAGATCTTTGTTGAACGGCGTTGTGATCGCCGGGATTACGCCTTGCCATACCATGTTGTTCATTGAGCTGTGGATATCTCCTGTTTCTCTTGTGTTGCGTCTGCCAACGTGCCGAGCCGGGCGGGGAATATTGGTGGCCGTATGGATTCAGCACTCCATCCGAATAGAAACTCGGCCGCTGGACCACAAACTCGGCCCTGACAAGGTCCCATGCCGCAGCGCGTGTGCAGTTTTGCTTCGCGAAATGAGCGCGTGCGCTGCAGGCGCGCGTAGATGACGTCTTCACACCGGCAAACGAATGTATCAGGGCGGGGAAGCGCTTTTAATTCCTTGCGCAACGCAAATGTCCGATTCAGCAAGTCGGCGAATCGACGCGCTCGCGAATGCGCGCCGGATAGAGAACTTGCTCTATCTAGCTGCCCTGCCGCCGCGTAACCGGCGATCTCCCCTTCGACGATCGACAGATCTACGCCACCGATGCCCGTACACTCGCCGGCGCAAAAGACATCGTCTACCGAGCTTCGCTGCATGTGATCCACGGTGACGCCCTTGCTTGATACATCACAGCCGAGTAGCGAGGCGAGTTCTGTATTCGGAACCAGTCCATATGCAACGCCGGCGTAGTCGCATTCTTCAGTCCAAGTTTTCCCAGGCCGCCGTAATCGCACCTGCTGCAAACGGCCATCTCCCCGCGCTTCCTCGATCCAGCAGTCCTGAATGTAGGGAATGCCGCGCAGATCGAACTGCATGCTTGCCGCCTGGGCCAGTTTGCCGGGTTCGCGAACGAGCCGCAGTGCGAAGCGCACGAGCGCCCGCCGCGGCGTCTGTTCTGCGATGCACTTTACGTCTGCCCCGTGCGTTCGCAAATACGAAGCAACGGCCAGCAAAAGCGGCCCGCTCCCTGCGATCACCACTTTCTTGCCGGCCACCGGCAATCCCGATTTCGCCAAAGCCTGGAGCCCACCAACTCCCATTACTCCTGGCAGTGTCCAGCCGGGAAAAGGAACAAAAAGCTCGCGCGCGCCGGTAGCGATAATTAGCTTCCGCGGGTAGATCTCGCGAGCGCCGTTTGCCGTCTCAACCAGCAATTTAAGCGGGCTCGCCTGGGCCGCGATGACACGGCAGTTAGTAATTGCGCATTTCTCGATGGCACGAAACCGCCGCAACCAGCGGTTTGTTTCAGTGCCGCGCCAGATCTGACCGCCCGGACTCGAATTGTCATCGAAAACGATGCCACGCGCGCCACTCTCTTGCGTCCGCAAAGCCGCGGCTATGCCTGCTGGTCCGGCGCCGATAACGGCGACATCCGGCGATTCCTTCTGAATCACGACGTCTGAATCCTCATGCCGGGCCTTACCAAAATTTGGCAGCTACGGCAGTGTGGCTCATCGTCGATGCTGACTCGGCATTCATAACAGATGCCCATCCCGCATAGCGGCGCGCGCGGTTCGCCTGTCACCGAAGTGCGAAAGGCCCATTCGCCCGCAACGAAAACGGCTGCCGCGACGGATGTGCCAGCGGCGACCCGCAGCGAACGGCCATTCACTTCGAGCGTGATTGCGTCAGCCATGCACGGCGTAGCTCCGATCCGGGCTGTACGGCTCCGGAGCAATGTCCGACGGTGTGCCTGCGACTATATGGCTCAAGAGCCGTGCCGTGGCAAGCGAAGTCGAGATGCCTAATCCTTCATGGCCGGTTGCCAAAAAGACGTTTCGATATCCCGGACACAAGCCGATGAGCGGAAGCTTGTCGGGCGTGGCCGCCCGGAAACCCGTCCATGTGCGAATTGCGGACATCTGCTTGAGAGCGGGCATGTATTCGAACGCCCTCTTCAGCATCCGTTGCAGAATGTGTTCATCGATGTGCGGATCTTCCGCTCCGAACTGACGCGATGAGCCTAACAGAATCTGCCCGGTGATGCGGGGTTGCGCGTTGAATGCAACGGAATCGGAAGTCGTGGAATGTGCGCTCTTCAGATATCCGAGCTCGATCAATTGATGGCGCAGAAAGCCGGGGTAACGATCCGTGATCAGGAGGTGACCTTTGCGGGACCGCACTTCCAATTCCGGAAGTAACTGGGCCGCGGCTGCCCCGGTTGCTACCACCATTAATCCCGCCGACACTGCCGACCCGTCCTGCAGACGCACACCCGTTTCAGATAACTGAACAGCTCTGTTGCCGAGACAGAGCGTGACGCGCTCGGATTCGAGCAGATGGCGCGCCGCACAAGGCGGATAACAGACACTGTCGGACGGCATCGACAGCGCGCCCGCTAACCCTGCGCGAAGATTTGGTTCCGCTTCAGCCACTTGCTTCCCATCAAGTATTTCCACCCGAATGCCGTGCGCCGAATAGAAGCGATATTTGCGTTCCACTTCGCGAAATTCTTCTTCATCCGCCGCGACCCAGAGCGAGCCGCAGGGCAGGTACTCCGCGTCGGACGGAAGTTCTTGCGACAGTTCGCGCCACAACTGCTGCGAATAGCTGGTCAGTGCGAACTGTGCGTCGGAGTCGTCCATCACGGCAAGATGCCCCATGCCCGCAGCCGTTGCGCCGCCTCCGACAACATTGCTCTGTTCGCACACAGCAACGCGCATCCCCGCTTTTGCGAATTCCCGTGCACAGGCCGCGCCGACAATTCCGGCGCCGATCACGACGGCGTCGAAGGAACGAGAGGCCACGTGAATAGAATGCCAAAACGCCGTCTGTTGTTAGCCTGATGTATACGAATCCAGCCCGAACCATACACGTAATCGATTCGCATACGGGCGGCGAGCCCACGCGCGTTGTCGTCGAAGGCGGCCCGCCTTTGCGTCGCGCTGCTCTGCCTGAGCAGTTGGAGGAATTCAAGCGCGATTACGATCGCTGGCGATCGGCGATCGTGAACGAACCGCGCGGTTCCGATGCCATTGTCGGCGCGCTGCTTTGCGAGCCTGAAGATGCAACCTGTTCGGCCGGCGTGATCTTCTTCAACAACGTGGGCTATCTCGGGATGTGTGGTCACGGAACCATCGGGCTCGCGGTGACGCTCGAATACCTGGGCAAGATCAAGCCCGGGCCGCATCGCATAGAAACTCCCGTGGGGATTGTGGAAGCGGTGCTGCACGGAAACAACGAAGTCACCGTGCGTAACGTCCCGAGCTATCGGTCGGCTGCGGGCGTCTGCGTCGATGTGGCGGGGTTCGGCAAAGTCACAGGCGATGTGGCCTGGGGAGGCAATTGGTTTTTCCTGACATACGATTTGCCCTTTGATCTGTCCATTACAAACCTGGAGCGTCTGTCCGACTATGCATGGCGAATTCGCCGGGCGCTAACCGACAATGGCATCACGGGCGTGGACGGAAAAGAGATCGATCATATCGAGATATATGGACCCTCCACAGTTCCGGGCGCACACAGCAAGAACTTCGTTTTGTGCCCTGGCCGAAGCTATGATCGGTCGCCCTGCGGAACCGGCACCAGCGCAAAATTAGCATGTCTGCAAGCGGCTGGAAAACTGCGTGAGGGCGAGATATGGCGACAGGAAAGCCTGATCGGCAGCATGTTTGAAGGATCTTTCACAGTGCGGGACGGGCTTGTGTATCCCGAGATCAAAGGGTCTGCATTCGTTAATGCGGATTCGAAGCTTATTCTCAGCGAACTAGACCCTTTCGAATGGGGTATCCGGCCTGCGTAGATAATTGATTTTGTAAATCCAAAACTGAAAGAAGCGTGTATGAAACGATTACACCCCCATGCGTCAGCATGGCGAATTTGTGCGGGTTTAGCCGCGCTTTCGTGTGCCGTATTCGGCCAAAGCATCGATTCCAAACTATATGGCGACATGAAGTGGCGCGAGATTGGACCTTATCGCGCCGGGCGCACGCGTGCACTCGCGGGCGTGCCCAGTCAGCCGTACACGTTCTATATAGGTGCCGTAAATGGCGGCGTTTGGAGGACCACCGACGCGGGACAGACCTGGCATTCGCTGTTCGATGACCAGCCGACTGGCTCGATTGGGGCAATTGCGGTTGCGCCTTCAGATCCGAATACTATCTACGTGGGCAGCGGCGAAGGGCTGATTCGCCCCGATCTCTCCGTTGGCGACGGCATCTACAAATCAACCGATGCCGGCAAAACCTGGACGCACTTGGGGCTGCGCGACGGGCAGCAGATTCCCTTTCTGGCGGTTGATCCGCACGATGCGAACCGGCTTTTCGTCGCGGTGCTGGGGCATCCCTACGGACCGAATGAAGAGCGCGGGATCTTTCGTTCCACAGACGGTGGCCAGACGTTTCAGAAAGTGCTCTATAAGGACCCGAATGTCGGCGGTTCCGATGTCGTGATCGATCCGAATCACCCGAATGTGGTCTACGCCGGACTTTGGGAAACGCGCCAAGGGCCTTGGGAGAACAGCGCGTGGAACGGCACGGGGGGTGGCCTCTTTAAATCGACCGACGGCGGCGATCACTGGCAGCAGATGAGCGGGCACGGGCTTCCCGACGACATCATGCAAGTGGATGTCACCATTTCGGCGGCAAATTCGGATCGCGTTTATGCCACCATCGCGGCCGGCCGAGATGGCCGAGCCGTTGCTCTCTATCGCTCCGACGATGGCGGCGAGAACTGGGTGCGCACAACGGAGGATGCCCGGCCGACGATGCGCATTGGCGGCGGCGATCTGCCCGTGCCGACTGTCGACCCGAAGAACCCCGATGTGATCTATATCTGCAGCACCGTCACGTGGCGATCCAAAGACGCAGGCAAGACTTGGTTCGGGTTACGCGGGGCGCCGGGTGGCGACGACTACCAAAGCATCTGGGTGAATCCGAACGACACGAACATTCTGCTGCTGACCAGCGATCAGGGTGCCGTAGTTTCACTGAATGGCGGCGTGAGTTGGACAACCTGGTACAACCAGCCCACAGCGCAGATGTTCCATGTCACGGTGGATAACGCTTTTCCGTGGCGTGCCTGCGGAGGACAGCAGGATAGCGGATCGGCTTGTGTTGCGAGCCGCGGGAACGACGGTGAGATCACTTTCCACGACTGGCATCCGGTGGGCATTGAAGAGTACGGCGTGGCCGCGCCGGACCCGATCGACCCGGACCTGGTTTACGGCGGCAAAGTGACTCGCTATAGCCGCCGCACGGGGCAGATCGCGGAAGTAGGGCCGAAGCCGCTGCGCGATTTTCGAGTGGTCCGCACGCAGCCGCTGGTGTTCTCGGCCGCCAATCCGCACGTTCTATTCTTCGGAGCAAACACGGTCTTTAAGACAATCAACGGCGGGGAGAGTTGGGCGGAGATCAGTCCCGATCTTACTCGCAAGACTTGGGACGTGCCGGCGAGCGTCGGCAAATACGCGGACAACCCCAGCGCCAAGCCAAGCCAGCGTGGCGTTGTTTACGCGATTGCGCCGTCACCGCTGAGTGTCGACAAGCTTTGGGCCGGAACCGATGACGGATTGATCTGGGTGACCGGCGACGGCGGGAAGAATTGGAAGAACGTGACACCGGATCTTCAGCCCTGGTGGAAGGTGTCCATCCTGGATGCGAGTCACTTCGATATGCAGACCGCTTACGCAGCCATCAACACTCTGCGCCTGAACGACATGCGGCCTCATTTGTTCCGAACGCATGATAACGGCAAGACCTGGACGGCGATCGATAACGGGCTGCCCGATAACGAGCCGACGGATGTGATTCGCGAAGATCCGAAGCAGAAGGGCCTGCTGTTCGCCGGAACAGAAACTCAGGTGTTTGTTTCTTTCGACGACGGCGACCATTGGTCGAGCCTGCGATTGAACATGCCCGCAAGTTCAGTGCGCGATCTTCAAATCAAGGGCGACGATGTGGTAGTCGCAACGCACGGCCGCGGCTTCATGGTGCTGGACGACATTACGCCGCTTCGTCAGATGTCGCAACAGATCGCCACCGTGAACACGTTCTTGTACAAACCCCAAACAGCGATGCGCATCCGGAACGATATGAATCCGCCGACGCCCTGGCCGCCTGAAGTGCCAGCCGGCAAGAACCCGCCGGACGGCGCGATTATCGATTACTATCTGGGGCCGAACACTTCGGGACCGGTCACGCTTGAGATTCTAGACAGCGGCGGCAAACTTGTACACCGTTATGCGAGCACCGATCCCGTTCCCGAACTTCCGGCCAACTATCCATACCCGCTCTACTGGGCGCGTCCGCCGCAGCTTTTGTCCGACCAAGCGGGCGAACACCGCTTCATCTGGGACTTGCACTATTCGCCCGCTCCGGGCATAACTCCGGGGCCTGATTCAGACCAGGCAGTGCCGCACGACACGCCCAACGCGGCCACGTCTCCATGGGTGATGCCGGGCAGTTACACAGTCAGACTCACGGCGAACGGACAAACATTGACGCAGCCGATGAAGGTGGCGATGGATCCGCGAGTGAAGACGCCGCCGGCAGATCTGGAAGCGCAGTTCCGGGCATCTAAGCAGCTCTATGATGCCGTAGCCGAGTCTACGGCCGCCATCGATCAGATCAGTGCGTTGCAGAAGCAGATTAGAGATCGTGCGGCGAGCGGCTCGACATCCGACGCGCTGAATGAGTACAGCAAGAAGTTGGAAGCGATTGCCGGAAGGAGCGGGTTCGGACGCGGCGGCGGCGATCGATTCGGAGGGGGCAGCGCACCGGCGACCTTCTCGAGCATCCGCGGACAACTCGACCGTTTGATGCATGAGCTGCAGACGGCCGATGTCGCGCCGACCAAACAGGAGCAAGCGGCATGCGCGGCGCGGTTGCAGAGCTTTGCCGAATTGAAATCGCATTGGAATACGCTGAAGGGCCAGCAACGGGCCGCGTTGAATCTGCAACTCAAAAACGCGAACTTCGCCGAGCTGACGCTTCAATAGCACAGCAGCCCACGCCGAGTGTGGCATCCTGAGCTAATGCTCAGATGGTGCTGCACGCTCGGACTCACTTTTGCGATTACTTTTGGGACTGCTGAAGCACAGCAGCGCCAGGCGCCCGACCCGAAGTTGATAGAGAAGCGGAACGCGATCGAGAAGGAGCTTGAAAGCATCGCAATCATTGATCGCAAGGTGATGGTGCCTATGCGCGACGGCAAGCGCATGGCGGCCGATATCTATCGTCCGAAGGACACGACGAAGAAGTACCCGATTGTGTTCGTCCGCACCCCATATAACTTCAATTACTGGGATGTGCGCCTGGGGGCGCCTCGCGACATGAGCGGCGAGTTGGACGCCATCAAGCGCGGTTACGCCTACGTGGAGATGAACGAGCGCGGGCATTTCTTCTCCGAAGGCAATTACGAGATTCTTGGGGCGCCGTTGACGGATGGCTACGACGAGCTTAGCTGGATGTCATCGTTCGATTGGTCGAACGGCAAAGTCGGCATCATCGGGTGCTCATCGACTGCTGAGTGGCAACTGGGAGTTGCGGCGTTAGGCAATCCGGCGCTGGCGGCGATGATCCCGCAGGGCTTTGGCGCGGGCGTAGGACGCGTCGGGCCGTACTACGAGCAAGGCAACTGGTATCGCGGCGGCGCGGTGCAGATGCTGTTCATCGATTGGCTCTATGGCGAACAGAACCAGGTGCGGCCGATGTTTTCACGCGACACGACACAAGACGAGCTTGTGCGCGTGTCAAAGGAATTCGACCTTTCGCAACAGCTTCCGCCCGTCGATTGGTCGAAGGCGCTTTGGCATCTACCGGAGATGGACATTATCAAGTCAGTAGATGGCCCACACGGGATTTTTGCCGACTACATGCCCGTTCCAACAGGCGGCGCAATGATCAAGCGCGCTCCTAACGATCCGGCGTGGTACAAAGGCGGACTCTGGTACGACGATAAAAAGATCAACGTGCCCGGTTTCTGGTTCATGTCCTGGTACGACGTTTCGGTTGGTCCTAATCTGGCGGCCTACAATTTCGTGCGGAAGACGGCCAAGCCCGAAGTTGCGAATGAGCAGTACGCGGTGATTGCGCCTACGCTGCACTGTTCTTATAAGCGCGCGACAGAAAACACGGTGGTGGGCGAGCGTGCGATGGGCGATGCGCGGCTGGATTACGATGCGCTGACTTACGGATGGTTCGACCACTTTCTGAAAGGCGAAGACAATCACATTCTGGAGAAAATGCCGCGCGTGCGTTACTTCACGATGGGGTTGAACAAGTGGCAGAGCGCTGAAAGCTGGCCGCCGGAAGGCGCGGAGCCGATGACCTTCTATTTCACGAGCGGCGGCAAAGCAAATACTCTGCACGGCGATGGCGCACTGGCGAACGCATCGCTTGCAGCAGACCAACCGGATACATTTACTTATGATCCTATGGACCCTGTTCCCTCCCATGGAGGAAACGTATGCTGCGAAGGGAACGCTTTAGCGGGCGGCGCTTTCGATCAGCGCAAGATGGAAGAGCGCAAAGACATTCTTGTCTACACGTCGGAACCGTTTAAGGAAGGTGTGGAGGCAAGCGGTCCTATTCAGGCGACGCTCTATGTCTCTTCCGACGCGAAAGACACCGATTTCACGGTCAAGCTAATCGATGTCTATCCCGACGGTACGGCTTACAACCTGGACGAGACGATTCAGCGGGTCCGATACCGCGACGGATACGATAAACCGCCAGTTTGGATGCAGTCGGGCAAAGTATATAAAGTCACTTTTCAGCCGATGACGACAAGTAACTACTTCGCCGCCGGCCATCGCGTACGGATCGAGATATCGAGCAGTAACTTCCCGCGATTCGACCGCAACCTGAACACCGGCGGGAATAACTATGACGAAGCGAAGGGCGTTGTTGCACACAATGCTGTGCACCACTCCGAGAAATACCCGTCGCAAGTCACTTTAACCGTGGTGAAGCATTCCGCAGACGACAGCAGCACAGCAAAGAGCTTCGGATTGATGACCGCCGGCAAATGAAGGCGCGCGGTGGCCTGGGTCTTATCCCGGAATCCAGCCGTAGGTGAAACATCAAATTACGACGTGCATTCTATAGTTTGTACTTTCCTGAATGTCGAACTTACACCGGGTACAGGATTGCTTGGGCCGCCGGGGCGAAGTCACCCGTCGGTTGCGTCGTTCCTGTGCAATCGTTGCGATCGTTTGGCCCCTTGCGGCACAGATTCAGAATCAGCCCGACGACGGCCAATGGACCATGGCCGCCAAGAACTATGCAAGTACTCGTTACAGTAATCTCGATCAGATCAACACCGGAAATGTAGGCGCTCTCAAGCTGGCTTGGACCTTCTCGACCGGCCTTACACATGGACACGAGGCTGCGCCGCTCATCGTGAACAACACGATGTATATTGTCACGCCTTATCCGAACTACTTGTACGCTTTAGATCTGACGAAGCCGGGCGCGCCCATGAAATGGGTGTTTCAACCCGAGCCCTCACCGGCATCTCAGGGTGTTGCGTGCTGCGACACGGTGAACCGCGGGGCCGCCTACTGGAACGGCAAGATCATATACAACACTCTGGATGTCCAGACCGTTGCAGTTGACGCCGGCACGGGCAAGCAAGTGTGGAAGATGAAGCTTGGCGATATCAACACAGGCGAGTCCATCACGATGGCGCCGATAGTAGCCAAGGGTGTCGTCCTGGTCGGGAACAGCGGCGGAGAATTCGGCGTTCGCGGGTGGCTGGCAGGTCTCGATGCGGACAGCGGCAAGGTCAAGTGGCGCGCATATGGCGCCGGTCCCGACAAGGATGTACTGATCGGGTCGAACTTCAAGCCGTTTTATGAGAAGGACCGCGGCACGGATTTAGGCATGAAGACATGGCCCGGTGAAACATGGAAGATCGGCGGCGTTGCGGCCTGGAGTTGGATCTCCTATGACCCAAGCCTGGATCTCTTTTACTACGGGACTTCCAATCCTGGACCGTGGAATCCGGAGCAACGGCCAGGCGACAACAAATGGGGTTCGAGTCTCTTCGCGCGCCGGCCGGAAACCGGCGAAGCTATTTGGGCTTATCAAATCAGCCCGCATGATCTGCACGATTACGATGCGGTCAACGAGAACATCCTTTTGGATCTGAACATCAATGGCCGGCAACGAAAGGTTCTCGCACATCCAGACCGCAACGGATATCTATACCTGATCGACAGGACTTCCGGTGAAGTGCTGTCGGCGCAAACATTCGGGTACGTGAACACGAGTGAAGGCGTGGATTCGAAGACCGGCCTGATCAAGTGGAACCCGACAAAGAAGACAGGCTACAACACCATTCGCGATGCTTGCCCCGCGCCTCCGGGAGTGAAGGACTGGACGCCATCGGCGTACTCGCTCAAGACGGGCTACATCTACATTCCGCACAACAATCTTTGCTATGAGTCGCAAGCCACGCAGGCGAACTATATATCGGGCACGCCGTTTGTCGGGATGACCGTGCGCATGTACGCGGGACCGGGTGGCAATCGCGGCGTCTTTTCGGCGTGGGATCCGGTGCAGGCGAAAACAGTCTGGAGCATCAACGAAATGTTTCCGGTCTGGAGCGGCGCGCTGGCAACAGCGGGCGACGTGGTGTTCTACGGGACGATGGACGGCTGGTTTAAAGCTGTCGATGCACACAACGGACATCCCTTGTGGCAGTTCAAGACCGGGTCCGGCATCATCGGTCAGCCGGTTGCATATAAGGGACCGGACGGGAAACAGTACATTGCGATCCTCTCGGGCGTCGGAGGATGGTCCGGCGCTGTCGTGTCCGGCGGGTTGAATGCAGTCGACGGGACCGGCGCGCTCGGGTTTTCTAACGCGATGGCGGATCTTGGCAAATACACGACAAAGGGCGGAATGCTTTATGTGTTCAGTCTTCCGTAGTCTCGGCCTCGCATGCTTGATGGCGGTTCCGGCGCTGACAAATGCAGCGGCGTTACGGGTTTGCGCAGACCCGAATAACCTGCCGTTTTCCAATCGGCAGGAGCAAGGTTTCGAGAACAAGCTAGCCGACTTGATTGCCAGAAAAATCGACAGCACTGTCGAATACACGTGGTGGTCTGAGCGCAAGTCGTTTGCGAGAAAGTCGCTCGGCGCCGGCGCATGCGACGTTGTCATGGGAATCACGGCCGGCATGGAGGACGTGCTCACGACGAAGCCGTATTATCGGTCGACTTATGTGTTCGTCTCAAGGCAAGACCGCAACTTGCGTATCAGCTCACTGCTTGACGATCGACTGGCGAGCTTACGCGTCGGGGTTCATGTTGTGGGCGACGATTTCGCGCCACCGGCCATGGCACTGGCCCATCGCGGCATAGCACAGAACCTTACCGGCTTCTCATTGTTCGGACAGTTCGGCGAACAGAACCCCGCGCGCAAGCTGATCGACGCAGTCGCGAATGGCGAAATCGATGTTGCTATCGCTTGGGGACCGCTCGCCGGATACTTCGCACAGCAATCGAAAGTACCGTTGTCGATCGAGCCCGTCACGCCGGCTTCGTTCATGGGGGTGCCTTTCACTTACGACATCTCAGCGGCTGTGCGCCCCGGCGATGAGCGGTTGAAGGTGCAACTTGACGGCATTCTTCAGTCCCAGTCCGCTGCGGTGCAGGAGATCTTGAACCGATATAGCGTGCCTCAAGTTCCCTAACGGGTGAGAATCATGCGAACTCGCGCTATGGCTTTCTCAATCGCGTGCCTGCTGTTTACGGCGTGTCAGCGGCAGCACCGGGACATTCGACCATCGCCATCGCAACTGGCCATCTACGGTGACGCAGCGAAAGAAGATACTCTTCGTCCGGGCGGTCCCGTCAATCCGCAGCCGGTGGTCAACAATCCCTACAACGGAAGTGCATACGACATCTCCGAAGGGCAGCGCTTATTCAATTGGTACAACTGCTCGGGCTGCCATTCAAACGGTGGCGGCGGCATCGGGCCACCACTTATCAAGCAGCATTGGATCTATGGCGGTGAGCCGGCTAATCTGTTCGACACGATCGTGAAGGGGCGGCCGAATGGAATGCCGTCGTGGGGCGGACGCATTCCCGAATACCAGATCTGGCAGATAGTTGCATTCGTCCGCTCGATGAACGGCGAGCAGCCGCGGTCGGCGACGGCGGCACGCACCGACATGATTGAGCCGAACCCGCAGAACACTCGTTAAGCGGGTTCCGGGCCAACGAAATGAGAGCCGCACGATATCCGTCAGCGCTGTCGATCGCCGCGTTGCCTCCTGCTACGCTACCTACGACCAATCGGCGCTGAGCCCGGCCGGTCCGCAGTCCGGCAGAATCAACACGCTGATGGAGTCGTTCTTCTGGCTGCTCGGGACCATCTTCATCATCGTGATGGTGTTGACGGTCATGACGCTGATGCGGCGGAATAAAGGCATCGATCAGCAACGCGCTCGAAACAGCTCACGAAGGACCCGCGCGAATCCGAATCGCACCTGCGGCGCGTGATCACCGGGGCGACGATCACCACAATCGTGATTCTGTTCGTGCTGATTGTTGCGAGTTCCGTGACGGGCAAAGGCAACTCCGAACTGCAGAATAAAAAGAACCCGCTAACAATTCAAGTGACTGGCGACCAGTGGTGGTGGCAGATCCACTACATGAACAGCGATCCGACGCTGAACATGGTCACGGCAAATGAAATACACATTCCGGTCGGCCGCCCGGTACAGATCGCGGGCATCGAACGATGTCATCCACAGTTTCTGGGTGCCGAACCTGAACGGCAAACGCGACTTGATCCCATCTCACATCACGAGCGAGTGGATAGAAGCCGATCATCCCGGAGCGTTCCGCGGGCAGTGCGCGGAGTTCTGCGGACTGCAGCACGCGCACATGGCGATTTGGGTCATCGCTGAGCCGGAAGACAAATTCGATGCGTGGATGCGAGCCCAACTACAGCCAGCAGCGACGCCAGCGAACGGCTGCGCAGATCAAAGGCCAGCAGGTGTTCATGAATAACGCTTGCATCTTCTGTCACCAGATTCGCGGGACGACAGCGGCAGGCCAAAATGCTCCGGACCTGACGCATTTCGCCAGCCGGCGCGGCATTGCGGCGAATACGGTTCCGAACACGAAGGGCAATCTGGCCGGCTGGATACTCGATCCGCAGAGCACGAAGCCCGGCAACCATATGGCGACGATCGCAGTGAAGTTCGACAGACCTGCAGCCGCTGGTCGAATACCTGGAGAGTCTCAAGTGACTGCCACGCCAGGACATCTATCCCGCAAACCGCCAACGTCGCCGAGGAAGTAGAGCAACTCGAGAGAGCGTGGCGTCATCCGCGCGGCGTCATCGGATGGTTCTCGTACACCACGCACCAGGCGATCGGGATGCGTTACATCGTCACGGCATTCATCATGCTGCTGGCGGGCGGCATGGAAGCGCTGCTGATGCGCACGCAGCTATGCGCTGCCGAACAACGGTTTTCTGAGTCCGGACAGATACAACCAGATCTTCACGACTCACGGCACGACGATGATGTTCCTGTTTGCCGTTCCAATGATGGAAGGCATGGCCATTTACCTGATTCCGCTGATGTGCGGGACCCGGAATGTCGCATTTCCGCGCCTGAACGCATTCGGCTACTGGATGTATCTGTTCGGCGTACTCTTCCTCTACTGGGGCGTGTTCACCAATGCCGCGCCCGATATGGGATGGTTCGCTTATCCGCCGCTTTCAGGCCCGCAGTTCACGCCCGGCAAGCGCGCAGATTACTGGGCGCAGATGATCACGTTCACCGAAGTGTCCGCACTGTGCGTTGCGACCGAGATCATCGCGACGATATTCAAGATGCGCGCGCCGGGCATGTCTCTGAACCGCATGCCGCTGTATGTCTGGTCGCTGCTGATCCAGTCGTTCATGGTGATCTTCGCGATGCCGGCGATTGTCGTGGCGAGTTCGTATCTGCTTTCGGACCGGACAGTGGCAACGCACTTCGTCAATCCGGCGGAAGGCGGCGATCCGCTGCTGTATCAGCATATCTTCTGGTTCTTCGGACATCCGGAGGTTTACATCATCTTCATCCCGGCGCTGGGATTCGTGTCGGCAATTGTGGTGGCGCACGCGCGGCGGCGAGCTGTTCGGGTACACCGCGATGGTGCTGGCGCAGATCGCGAACGGGTTCATCGCATTCGGGTTGTGGGTGCATCACATGTTCGCGACCGGAGCTGCCGCAGATCGGCGAAGCCTACTTTCACGGCTTCGAGCATGATGATCGCGATCACCAGCGGCGTGCAGATCTTCTGCTGGATCGCGACTTTGTGGACCGGCCGCCCGCGACTTGACCACGGCGCTGCACTTCGTGTACGGATTCATCGCGATCTTTGTGCTCGGCGGACTGACAGGCGTGATGCTGGCCTCCGATTCCGCTTGACTTGCAGGTGCACGACACTTACTTCGTCGTGGCGCACTTCCATTACGTTCTGATCGGCGGCGCTTTATTCCCGCTGTTCGGAGCGTTCTATCATTGGTTCCCGAAGATGACCGGGCGCCTGATGAACGAAGCAGCTTGGGAAGCTGAATTTCTGGGTTTTGTTTATCGGATTCAACCTGACGTTCTTCCCGATGCACATTCTGGGACTGAAGGGTATGCCGCGGCGCGTATACACTTACTCGCCCGGAGATGGGTTGGGAGCAGATCGAACTTCCTCGCGACGATCGGGGCGTACATCATTGCGATCGGCGGAATTCTGTTCATCGCGAATGTTGCTGTGGAGCCGCAAGAACGGCGCAGTTGCGGGGAACAATCCGTGGGATGCCGACAGCCTGGAATGGGCCGCGGCTTCGCCGCCCGCCAATTACAACTTCGAGTATCTTCCGGTGGTGACCAGCCGTTATCCGCTGTGGGTTCCCCGTGCAGAACGCGCGTTTGTCACTGGCACTTCGAAATGACCGGCGCGAGGTGCTGGTCACGACGTTGATGGATGCCGAACCGCATCACCGATACGTGCTGCCCGGGTCCGAGCATCTGGCCGTTCATCACCGCGGTGTTGCGTGACCATCGGGTTCGCAGGATCGGTGTTCAACGCCTGGTACATCACTTGGGGCATCGATCATTTCCGGGCTCGCGTTGATTGGATGGTTCTGGCCGAAGCGGCCTCTGGAGTCGACGCATGACTGAAGTTCGCACGCTCGACGTTTCCAGTCTGACGCCGTACGATATCTCGAGTCAGTCGCCGCTCTGGTGGGGACAGTTCATGATCGTCTTCATCGAAGGCACGATGTTCTGCATCCTGATCGCCGCCTATTTCTATACGCGGCTGCGAATGGACGTGTGGCCGCCACCGGGCGATCAGTTTCCGCATCGTACTGCTGCCCAGCCTTGCGCTGATTCCGCTGATTCTGAGTTGCCTCGGCACCTATTGGGCGAGCGAGGCGGCGAAGAAGAACAGCCGCGCCGGGATGATCGGCGGCTTGGTGCTGAATCTCGTTCTGGCGGGCATCGCGCTAGCGATGCGCATTGTCGAGTGGCACTCGCTGAACTTCAATTGGAAGACCGAATCCAGGGATCGTACGTGTGGGCGTTCCTCGGACTGCACACGTTTCGACTACATCGCCGACATGGTGTTCACGGCGGTTCTGCTTGTGATTGTGCTGATTGGCCGCTATGGGCCGAAGCAGCGCTTGGGCGTGCATGTCGATTCGGTGGTCTGGTACTTCCTGGTGGCCATTTGGATTCCGATTTACATCGTGATCTATTGGGGGCCGGTGTTGGTGGGGACGCAGCAATGAACAGGAATCTCGCATTGTGGATCAGCGTTCTGGGCGGCCCGATCGTGTGGCTGTGCAGCTTTGAGGCGCGATTCGCGCTGGCGCCGTGGGCGTGCACGTTTCAGAGCAAAGCGGCGCTGTTATGGCGTGGCGATTGCGGCGCTGCTGCTTTGCGCGGTTTGCGCACTGCTTGGCCTGGCGGCAGTGGAAAGCGCTCGGGCGAGCAGGGCCGAGCGCCGAAGGCGGTGCCGATCCCGCGCGGCAATTTCATGGCGATCGGCGGAATGGTGATGAGCGTCGGATGCTTCATGATCGTGATCGCGCAAACCATTCCCGAATTCATGCTGGGAGCTTGCCAATGAGGTTCGGCGCGCCTGCTGCGCTGGCGTGCTTGTTCCGCGTGTGCTCGCGTGCGCATGCAGGCGAGCCGCTGCAGCCGGACGATCTGTGGACCGCTTGGGAGTTCGATCCAGGCGTTGTGATCCCGCTGGTCGTCGCTGCGGTGCTGTATGCGGTCGGTTCGCGGCGGCATGTCGGGACTGACGCGCCTGCAGCGGATCTGTTTCTGGGCGGGTTGGCTCAGTCTGGTCGTTGCGCTCATTTCGCCGCTGCATCCGCTTGGCGAAGTCTTTTTTCGGCGCCACATGGTGCAGCACGAAGATGCTGATGTTGATCGCCGCGCCGCTGCTGGTTTTCTCGCGTCCGCTGGTGACATTCTTGTGGGCGCTGCCGTTCGAATGGCGGCGCACGCTCGGGCGCTGGTCGAAGAGCGAGCCGTGCGCGGTTCCTGGTTGTGGCTGACGGCGCCTTTGCGGCTTGGTGGATCCACGCGGTCGCGATCTGGATCTGGCACGCGCCGCCTCTGTTTGATGCGACGTGTGAACAATGATCTCGATCCACACGGCGCAGCATCTGAGCTTCTTTTGTCGGCACTGCTGTTCTGGTGGGCGTTGTTTTATGCGCATGGCCGGCGGGCTTACGGAAGCGGCGTGCTTTATATTTTCACCACCGCGATTCATACCGGAATTCTGGGCGCACTGCTGACATTCGCGCCGCGGCTCTGGTATCCGGCGTACAGCAAGACGACGCAGGCTTGGGGACTTACACCGTTGCAGGACCAGCAGATCGGCGGGCTGATCATGTGGGTTCCGGCGAGCCTTGTTTATATCGTGGCGCGGGTTGTCGCTTTTGCCGGCATGGATGAAGGAGAGCGACGCTCTGCTGGAAAGGGGGGCGACACGGGGGTTTGTTGGGAGAGCATCCGTGCGAAATAACATTTTGATTGCCGCAACAGCGATGATTGCGCCATCTGCGGCAGCTGCGCAACGGAGCCGCGCGAAGCGCGAACAGATGGCGCAGGCGACAACGGGCGGCAACGCCGCACGTGGGCTGGCCGCGATCGCGCGGTATGGTTGCGGTTCATGCCACATCATTCCGGGCGTTTCGGGCGCTTCGGCAGGTCGGGCCGCCGCTCTCGGGCATCGGCAGCCGATTCTACGTTGCCGGCGTATTGCAAAACACGCCGCCGAACATGGTGCGCTGGATTGAGAATCCGCCGGGGTGGATGAACACACAGTGATGCCGAACCTGGGCGTCACGCATCAGGATGCAATCGACATTGCGGGATATCTGTATACGCTGCGATAAGCTCAGGCGTTTGTCAGGCGGCGATTTTTTCATTTTGCGGCGCGTCGAAGACCTTCATCCGCCTTGGCTGCGTTCGCCGTTTCGTTGAAGAGTCTCATTTCTTTGAGTTCGAGGGTCTTTTGAGCGGCGGCAAAGGCGACTTTGTGCTGTTCGATGTCGCGATTTTCCTTTGCATCGCGGCGCTTCTCCTGAGCTTCGGCGCGCTTCTGCGATTCAAAGCCAATCTCCTCTTTTCGTCTTTCGTTTCTGCGCTTTATCAGTTCGGCTGAAGCACGGGCATAGGCGCGGTCGTGATGGGCTTGGTAGCGTTCATAGCGTTCGAGCTCCGGGCGAACACGCATTTCGGCTTCATTGTTGGTTAACTGCTCCGGCGTTTGCGCGATGACGAGGAAACAGGCTTCGATGAGGCAGGAGGCGCGACGGGCACACCAGGTATGCTCGGCCATTTTGCGGACCAGTTCGGTTTCGACGCTGCCGACGGGATTCTCGTCGAGCATGAACTGATTGAAGAGTTCTTCAAAGCGCTCCTGCTTTTCGTTGGGCAGGACTTGGAAGCGGCCCGTCAGGCCGTGCAGGGTGCGGTTCTGGGATACCTTTTCCTTGCCTGCGGCGCTGGTCGGGCCGGTCGATTTTTTCGCGTTCTCGCGGTTGGCTTCGAGCTGGCCGTTTGACAGTTTTTTCCAAAGCATGATGGGTTCTCCTGGATCAGGGGCATGACGCGATTTCCTGGTCGCGCGATTTGAGTCTGAGGAGTGCGCGCGCGAGGCGCCGGTGGGGAAGGCTCGAAGGTGTTGATTTCAGAAGGAAGAAAGATGAAAAAAGTTGTCACCGGATTTAGGCGGCGGCATTGAGGGCAGTGGGAACAGGCGGGTGGCGGGTGGGATTGGGATGGGTAGCCGGAGGGAGGCGCGTTCGAACGAAGCCGCTAAAGCGGCAGACGCTTCGCGTGCGCGTTTCCGGAGAGCGCAACCAGGGTAGATGAGTTAGCTGTGTGGTCAATAGACATCATTTCCAGTTACCCTGTACCGAATGGGTACGGAGATCGGGAAGCGATTGCGATGGGTACAGTTAGTTGAACAGGGAAAAAGTTGTGCACAAGTTTGTCTGCAGTGCGGCGTCGCTCGACCAACGCTGCGGAAGTGGGTTGAGCGATATCGTGCGGCCGGACCTGACGGCCTGCTGAGCAAGAGTCGGCGACCGCACCGTTCGCCGACCAGCAAAGTGTCCGAGCAGGAACGCGCATGGATAGCGGAGCTCCGGAAGCGCGGTCTCGGCTCTCGCCGGATTCAAAGCGAGTTGAAGCGAAGCTATGACCTAGAGCTCTCTCGCCCAACCATCGAGAAGGTTTTTCGAAGTTTGGAACCTCGTCCTCGCCTGGTGAGGACACTCGCGAGAAAGGGTTCCAAGCGGTACGCAAAGGAAATCCCTGGCGAGCGGGTGCAGATGGACACCTGCAAGATTGCGCCGGGCCTTTATCAATACACCGCGATTGACGACTGTACCCGGATTCGGGTGCTAGCACTGTACAAGCGCCGAAGCGCGGCCAATTCGCTGCTGTTCCTGGAAAAGGTTATCGAGGAATTTCCCTTTCCGATCCAACGAATACAAACCGATCGCGGCCGCGAATTCTTTGCCTACGCTTTTCAGGAGAAGCTCATGGAATATGGCATCAAGTTTCGCCCGTTGAAGCCGGCTTCCCCTCACCTCAACGGCAAGGTAGAACGTTCGCAACGCACCGATTTAGAGGAGTTCTACGCGACGGTGGATTTACGTGCCGAGGATCTGTCGGAGCGGTTAGATGATTGGCAATCGCATTACAACGAGTTTCGAGTGCATGGCTCGTTGGATGGCCGTACACCTTGGCAGGTCTGGCACGAGAAATCGCGGCTGACCCCGCTGTTTGAAGACGTCGAAGCTCTTTACGACGAAGCCGTCGAGCGGATCCGCCATCCCGATTACCGGATTGACCTGCAGTTGGCCGCCAAGCAGGGGCTCGGAAAGAAGCGTTTTTAGATGGGGACTCCGCCCCCATACCCCCGAGATTTTTCGCTTTTGCGCCAGGATGTAGGACGGCGGAAATCGATCCGATCTCCGCCGCATCCCGGCCCCAAAATCGGCGCTCGAGTTGCGTCTCCGCAGAGCTCTATCTTCCGTTTTGGTCTCGCTTAGTTTATCGATACACCTGGCTCCGGTGCTGTAACGATGTCTATTGACCGCACACCTGAGACACAGTTATGCAACCCACCTGCTTGAAGCCGGCACGGACCTATACACGATTCAGAAACTGCTGGGCCACGCCGACTTGAGGCACACACTGGTCTATCTCCATCTTTCACGTATTCACCTGCATTCGGCGGCAAGCCCGCTTGACATGCTCCAACTCGCCGACTCCAGCCTCGCTCGAAGATCGCGAAAGCTGCTGCCCCATGAGTCAGCCAACGGTTGAGTTAGCCGATATCGTCCGCGCACTGGGAAACGACTTCATTGTCCGCAATCGTTCGTGGCTAACCTGGCCGCAGGTCCGAGTGCTGCTCGCGATCCAGCGCTGCCGTACTGCCGCTCTAGGCGGTCACCTCGACGGTTGCTCCCGCTGCGGTCACCAGGCCATCTCCTATAACTCGTGTCGCAACCGGCACTGTCCGCGATGTCAGACCAGCGCCCGTAACAGATGGCTCGCAGCGAGATCGAACGAACTGCTGCCGGTGCCGTATTCGCATGTTGTATTCACAGTGCCTCACCAGCTTGCCGCGCTTGCTTATCAGAACAAGCGCGTCCTGTATAGCTTGTTGCTTCGCGCCAGCGCTGCAACCCTGCTGCAGATTGCGGCAGACCCGCTCCATCTGGGCGCCGACATCGGCTTCCTAAGCGTTTTGCATACCTGGGGCCAGAACCTACAACATCACCCGCATGTTCATTGCGTTGTTCCAGCGGGAGGTATGGCTTTCGATCGGTCTTGCTGGATTCCTCCAAGCGGGAGATTCTTTCTGCCCGTGAAGGTACTCGGGAAAGTCTTCCGAGGCAAGTTCGTCGCCGGTCTGCGACGATCATTTGGTTCCGGCAAGCTATCCTTTCATGGCGAACTGAAGGCGCTTGCGGATCCGCGACTGTTCCGCGCGTTCGTCCGCTCGCTGCACCGCGCCGACTGGGTGGTCTACGCGAAGAAGCCATTCCGTGGGCCAGAGCATGTACTGCAATACCTGGCCCGATACACGCATCGAGTGGCTATCTCAAACCACCGTCTGGTGTCCTTTGACGGCCATCAAGTCACGTTCCGCTGGAAGGATTATGCGCACGGCAATAAGCAAAAAACAATGACGCTCCGTGCGGACGATTTCCTGCGCAGATTCTTGCTGCACGTCCTGCCACGTAGTTTCGTGCGCATCCGTTTCTTTGGCTTCCTCTCGGCTTCCAAGCGTAGGACTCTGCTACCGGTTTGCCGTGCGCTGGTTGGAGCCCTTCGTCCGGATAACGCAAACGGAGCGTCGGTTGTCTCGGGATTGTTCACCTGTCCGCGCTGCGGTGGCGCGATGATCCTGATCCAGCAGCTAACCGCACTGACTTTGCGCGTGCACGCAAGTCCGGCAGGG
Source organism: Terriglobia bacterium (assembly GCA_963846045.1). GTDB lineage: Bacteria > Acidobacteriota > Terriglobia > Bryobacterales > Bryobacteraceae > Bog-105. The sequence goes on from CAWJUL010000003.1 coordinate 273,050, forward strand.
TTCAATGACAGCTCGTAGTTTCTATGCAACGCGACAACCGGCAATCTTTCCGCAGTACCTATGCCGCGGGTGCGCCTCGGCGTTCCGCCGGCTTGCCCCTAAACCACCACATGCTGCTCGCCCCATATACTTGATTGGGCGCCGATGAGCTTCGACGACTACCGATGGCACCCTTCTCATCCTCAACAACCATAACGACCGACTCTTTCACCCACAGAAACAAGCTTCAAAGCCCATAGACCAGAGGCGTTATTAACAGCGGCTTCCTTCAAACGGTCCTATCGAAAGCGCCCTTCACCCGGTGTGTCAATCCGCATTCTCGTTAGGCGCTTCCGATAAGAATCTACCGTTTGTGGGGAGTAATCGGCCTCCGACCTAAGGAAGCTTGTTTTCTCTTTAACTTGCAAACAAATGCGCGGCATCGGAGGAGGTTGGAGCGTGCGTACGTCACGTTGTCTGGTGCTCGTTTCCCGCCGTCACCGCGCATTCAAATAAACCGCCTGCGCCGGAACGCTTCGCACGTGCATCGCGGGTGGCGCGTCTTTCTTGTTCTCCCAGATGGTAGGCCGTCGCGAGTTCAGTGCAACGGGTATCCCGCCTCTCAATTTGAGCTCGCTACATTCCTTCTACATTCCATGTGAGAAACGGTGTGTGATGAAGCACGTCGCCGCGTCCAAGCTTTTCACTTACAGTGCGCTCCGCAAACCTTACCACTTTACTGTTCCCGGGAGTGGCTTTGAGCGCTTTCCTGTATTCGGCGAGGGTAGTTGGTTGGGATTTCGCGCCGTAGACGAAATACCGAGGAAGATGGGTTCGCGTATCATCATCAGCGATCAGGTAGATGAGACCGTTCATGTATCCCTCGACGTAAGCTACATCGATATAAGCGCCTGCGCGTTTCCGTTGCGAGCGAATAGATTCGTACTTCTTCAGTTAGCTCGCCGTGCCACAAGTATGCGAATACTCCCCCGTGTTCATTCGTGCGAGCACTCGCTCCAATGCATGGATAAGGCCGTCCTGGTAAACGGCGCAGTACACAACGTTAGGATTTCTGTTCATGTCGAATGTCCGGTCCAATTCGGCGTGCGCAATCAATGTCATGCTGAGCGCGGAGGGAATTGCCTCAAACCTGCTGTCCGGGAGAAGGTGTCCATCGCTCTCAAGATGTTGCTTCAGGATACTGGTGAAATACGACGCATCAGTGAAGATCGGCGTTAGGCCGAGTGCCCTGAATCGTGCTTCCGCTGAGCTGTCTAGCGAGACGATGTAAGATGTTCGAGCAACCTCGCCTAGCTCACGAGAGATATATCGGTGAATATCAATGAAGTCGGGATCTGAAAACGAGTAGCCAACGTAGAGGATTGTCTTCGTAGCGAGCAAGACTTTCAGAGTCGCCCCAATCGCGCCTCGCTGAAGTTGCTGGTGTGCCCTACGATAATCGCTCTCGGTGGCCACCACTGAACCGAAATTGCTGAGGGAGCCGTGGAGCTTGAAGACCTTCCGACCATTGGCGTTCCAGAAGGCGAAGTCTGACGCTGTTACAAACGAGGTAGCACCACACTCCTGTTCGAAATAGTCGTCCCAATTGGTTGTGACGTAGGTATCGATCTGATAAACGGTGGCTAATTCGGAGTGGAAGCCAGTGGCCTTCCGATGGAGTTCGGGAAACGATTGTATGTAGGAAAGGCGCGCCCGGAATTTCTCCAGTAGCGTTATCCTTCTGTCTGGCTGTTCGCACAGGCGCGTCATGAGCTTGGGGAAAGATGGCTTCTCGTCGTCAGCCAACCCCAACATTTGGTGAACGTCCTCGTAGAAGGTGGTCGGAAAGACTGATCGCGACTCCGTGCTCACACCTGCGCCTGCAAACAAGACGACATTCCCGGCACTCGATTGATCTAGCAAGTGTTTGGGGAGTACGAATTCTTTTTGATCGCGGCAGACAGCGCACTTGGACTGGTCGTGCGTTGTGGCATTGTCGCCGTTTTCATGGGCACGAGCGGTCCGCTTGGAGCGACGATTCATTGGTCTAGTTTAAATGCTCTGTGTACCACAACTTCTTCTCACATCGCAAATGCGTGGCCAACTCGACGGTAACGACGCGCCAGAAGTTGACCGGATTACTGCCCGCAAGTGCACTTCGGTCCGGTAATGTCGCATTTGCCTGTGATTCATAACTTGCAGTTTCATCGAGGGTGCATGCGCCAAAGTGATCAGAGATAGGACTTCAGCACGAAACACGTCCGTGTTACGCGCGCTTGGTGAATCACCGTCAGACACACGTTCGAGCCGGGCACTGCGTCCAGCAAGTCATGCCACTCATCGCCCGTTAACTGGCGCTCGTTCGAATCCTTCAACTCGTCCCCAGCCACAATGCCAGCCTCGGCTGCAGGCGAACCAGGATAAACGAATAGCACTCTTGCAGCTTTGCCACGACTATCTATAACCAGGCCAGAGTTGTCGGTTAATTCCGGCTTTCCAAACCAGGTGTCCGGTTCCAGATAGAGCCAACCGTGTGGAAGATCGTAGATACAGGTGAACTCACGCAGAATCGATCCTCCGATGTTGCCGTCGACAGAGCCTTCTGCGATACCGTGTGTATCCATGGAGAGGTGCACCACAGCATTCCGAATATCGAAGGCGCCAATCTTCAGGACTGGCGCTCGCGTCACCATGGCGCGAGTAACTCCTCCATAACCGTATCCCGTTATTGCCTCCAGCTTCGAGTTCAGGCGGTATTCGCGTACAAAGCGCGCGTATAAGACTAGAGATGTGCCGTTTCCAGAGTCGACCTGTATATTGGCATCTTCTCCGAAGATCCGCGCCGGAGTCGAGATCGCGCCGTTGTCATGCAGCGTGAGCGGAACGCGATACCTCCGCCGAACGCTTGCACGGTGGCGCGTCCACTCATTTTTAGCCCTAGCTTCTCGCGAGGTCCGTTGAAATGACGTTCATCGATCCCGTATCGAAAAGAAACAGGAATGGCCCTTGCTCACCGACAAACGCAGATTAGCCGTGCGTGCATGGCCATGAAATGGAAGTGTATCTAAGTGTGGCGGACCGCGGTGCAGTTACCGCTAACTAAGCTCGGTAATATAACGGAGGCCGGTAATGCTCGGCAGAAACGTATAGGCGGAGCCGCGAGTGGTTACCAAGCGCGGGAAATCATCAATCACGATCGGCTTAGCGTTCTCCAGGGGAATGACGAACTTGTTTGCTGCCGGCGAGGAGTTTCCAATGATCGGATCGGTGGTGCCGTAAATGCCTGGTGCAAATGTGCTCCCGTTGATCCATTCAGACATCAGGAACTCAAATTGGTCTTTGATGCTCGCGCCGATGAAGAGGCCCAAGAGTCCGCGCTTGATCCCGTCATTCGGATTGGCGGGATCGTAGGGCGGCCCGTATGGGACGCCTCGCCGCACAATCCGATGTCGCGATCCGCCATTGCCGGCAATCATCGCTGCGCGCGGATTGGCTCGCCGCATGTGGGATCCGATCGGACACCGATAGCCTCGCCGGTCGTCGTATGCGGACAGGTTATCCGGCGTGGGCGCATAGTCGTATTGATTCAGTTCCGCGAGTTGCAGCGGCTGGGCCGAAGAGTCGGATTCGGGCGAGACAGAAAGGGGAGTTCCATTTCGCCAACGCCCTACCAGCTTGGCTGCCAGAAGCTCTCCGTCGATGCCGTGGCGATCTTTCGCAGAACTAATTAACGCGTCAAAAGCCGCACAATCCTGTTCCAGGATGCGCAGCACCATGAAGCTGCCGTTTTGCCCGAGTTGCGGCGGAGTCGGAACCGGATACGTGAACTGCTCGAACTGGCTCGGATAGCCAAGCAGAAACTCACCCAGCGGCGCGACGGGTTGCTTGTCGGGCACCGGATTTCCCAAGCCGCAATCGATGGTGGGCTGAGAGAATCCGTCGCGATATCCGAAATGCGCCGTGCTGCCCGGCAGCACATCTCCCGGGAGCAGCGCGGTCTCGGACCACCCTCCCTCATGCAGCAATGCCTGACGGAGTGCCGCCACTTGGGTGTTGCGAATGTCATCGTCCTGGGTGAACAACAGCACGAGTGCGTGCAGACCCGGTTGCCCGAGTCCGTACTCCCACTTCTCCGGCGAACAGGAGCCCACATCGCCCGACCTCCGCGCAGCGGGCGAACGCTCCCGTAGCGAACTCCTCCGGGAACGACTTCAGCGAATCGGCGGCAACGCCCAGCGCGGCCAAACCCTCGAAGGTCAGCCCCACATTGACGCAGTAGGGCGGCTTTTGATCCCAGAGGGTAGCGGGAGTAATGGGCAATGTGCCGAGCGAGCGCCTGGCCGCCGCTGCCGTCTCCACGCGGAGCAGGAAGAAGGCGGCGCAGTCCATTCCATAGCTGCGCAGAATCAGACCCTGCACATCGCACAGCGGCGCCATGCGTCAGTCCTGATTCAAGGCGTCGAGGATGGTCACTACGGGAGCTTGGGGATAGGCGCTGTAAAAAGGATCAATGCAGCGTAAGTCATTCGCCTTCACATAGGCGAGGAATGCGTCGCGGTTTTGCTGGACCGGCAGCGGCGGCGCCCCGCTCATGTGCGAGAGCAGGGCGTTGAAGACATCACCGATTTCATCAATAAAGTCGTTGATGTACTTGTCGAACGATCCGTCATACGTGGTGATCACGGCCAACTGAGTGTTATTTGACAGAAACACAAAGCGAGCAAAGTGAACCGTCCTCAGTTTCGTCAGGGCGGCCCAAATTGGATTCTGATCCGGGGGTGCGCTTTGAATCTTGGCCAGCAAACCATTCAACTGAGCGTAGTCGTCAGCCGATTTTATGTTCATCACGAGCGTAAGTGGATTTTGAACGATATTCACGTTGGTTCCTTGCTGGCCTAAACCGACCAGCGGATGAAAAAGTGTATCAGAGTTGGGGAACGAAGGCAGCCAAGCAGGGTCAGGCACGCTAAGTCCGCTTGCATTCACTTGGCGCCTCGCGCCGAGCCAATGACAATTGGAATCGGTTCTTGAAGAATGCCCAGATCCCATCCACAATGTCCGCACCCGGGTATTCCGTCATGACTCACGATCTTGTAGTGCTGTTTGGACATCCCGAATAGTAGAAGCCACTGTTTACGGCGCGGAATGCGCGTCGAGTTCGTTTCAGAAGTTACGACGTCAAGCAGGGAGCTTTCGAGCTTTCGATCCCGAGGCGCTCTGCTGCTGCTTCAGGAATATGCGTCAGTCGATCCCGAACGGGGCACTTTGCGCGTGGAATTCCACGCGGGTGGTCTCGCACGGTCTCACTCAATCACTCAACCTGCCTCGGCCAGCGCTTATTCAGCGCTGACCGGGGCTTCGTCACACGACTCAATCGACGACACGGGATCGAGGCTGCGAAATATGTCCGAGTCATCCTCGACCGCCGAGGCGTACGGGAGAACCTGGACGATTTCCGCCGTGACGCGGGCCGCTCCACGCCAGAAGAGCAGGCGGCTGGCGGGTGGCATGACGCAGAATAGCCGGTCGTCGGCGTACACCATGGCTACCTGGACCTCGCTCGTTTCAATCGCCGTGAAGTGCCGCGCAACCAACTGGGGACGATCGCGAAGCAGTTGTTCCGCCCACCTGCTTTCGAGTTTGAGGTCGAGCACACTGAACTTCTCGATCTCGAGTTGAGTACATGGCACGTGAAATAGCTTGTAACTGCCGGGCATCAGGATGCGATCGATATGTCCATTTTTCGTTAGCAAAACGCGCTCGTGCTTGAGTACGGTGATCCTTTTACAAAACATGTTCCACCTCCCAGGAGGCTAGGTTTGGTTGATTAACGAGATCCTGTCGACATCACGCCCTTTTTGAGCGCCGGGAACAGCGCACGGGCGATGAGAACGGGAACTAAATCTTTGGCGTAGAGAATAGCCGGGCAGCTAATCAGCTATTGTGCAGCTATAAAGAGGATGCGGTCGGTGACGAACCGCACGCGGGCAAGCGGGGCGGCAATAAAGCTGCACCGGTGAGGTTTCGAAAGCCTCGGCCTTTGGCATGTGGTCAACATTTGGAATCACCTTCCGAGTTAAAAGTGTAGAACTCCGCTGTCGCCGTTGTCAAGATTCGAAAAACAAATTAATCACTTACTCGCACTGATTCGATACAGCGCCGCGGCGTGTGGGCGTAGAGTAACTCGGACGCGGTCGGCTGTACCGAGATCTCTTTGATCCCATAGATCGCGAATTCCAAAGGATGTGCTTGCCAGCCCAAGAGATTGCAACGGATACTCGATTGTCTGCTGAGTGTCTGCAACATTGAACACGGCCACGTAAGCAGAACCCGCAGTGTCGCCGCGCGCCGCCCAAACGACTTTTTGCGCCTGGTTCATCACCTGGCGTCCACCAGACGAGTGTTGGTCGATATCGATCACTTCCTTATTCGTCAGGAGCGCACGCGTTTCGCGGTTAAGCTTCGTCAGATTTCCACCCATAAACAGAGGAGACCGAAACATGCACCAGAGCGTGATGAGCGCACGCGATTCGTCCGCAGTGAAAGCGCTCTCGCGAGGGCTGCCTGCGCCGGGTCTGGGGCCGAGATAGTTCAGCGGAAGCATGTCGGCATCGGGCCAGTGTCCCGGCTCGACTAGCGGCGCCCATTGCGCAGCTATTGCGAACTGAGCCAGCAATCCCTGCGACCAATTTAGCTTCGGCAGTTGCAGCCAGTGATCCCACACGTCACCGGAGATGCGCCACATCTGCGCGTATTTGCGCACTTCGGCGACCTTGTCTATCGGTGTGGGACCGGGTGAGAGACTGAGCACAATCGGGCGAGTCGTTTTCCGCAGAGCTTCGCTGAACATACGAACCTCGTCGCTCAAGTAGGGCGAGGCAATGCAATCGATCTTTACAAAATCGACTCCCCAACCGGCGTATAGAGCGGCGATGGAATCGTAGTAGGCCTGGCCAGCCCCGTTGTTTGCCACGCCGTAATTGTCGGCATTCCAAGCGCAGGTATCGTGCTTGTCGGCTGCGTCCGGGGCGTGAAAATTCGATCCCGCAATAGGCAGATTCTTTTCCACTGCCTGGCGTGGAATGCCGCGAATGATGTGTATTCCGAAAAGCAAGTGGTGCGCGTGGACCCACTGCGCGAGATTGGCAAAGCCGGCATTCGCAGCGGCACTGGGGAAACGATTGGCCGCCGGCTTGAATCGGCCATATGCGTCGAGCGTGTACTTGAACGCGGCGGGCTTCGCTTCCGGATTTTGCAGATACCATCCTTCGTCCACTACGGCGTACTGCCATCCGTAGGCGCGCAGGTTCGCAGCCATATAATCGGCGTTCGCTTCGAACTCGGCTTGAGTGACTGTGAGGCCATAGGAATCCCAACTGTTCCAGCCCATCGGTGGCGTGGGCGCAAGCAAGGGTGCTTTTATTTGCGCCGACAGAGCCCAGGCGCTCGCGATCAGCAAGCAGAAACGGGCGGAGTGGGTGGACATCTCAGGAAGTCTATCGCAAGAGTGCAGATTACTTTCGCAATCTCTGCCGACCTGCTAAAAATAAGGTCGATAGGGACACAGTTATGCCAAGCGAAGCCTCTGTTTTACGGAACGTTCCCCTTTTTGCGCTACTGGACGATGACGAACTGGCAGTTTTAGCGAGCCAGGTTGAGTCGAAGCACTACGCGCCGCGAGAGCGAATCTACAAGATGAACGACCCGGCCGGACAGGCCTATATTCTTGTGTCCGGGTCTGTGCAGGTTACGACTATCGACGAGGATTCGCAGGAAGTGATAGTCGATCAGCCCGCGGCGGGCGAATTCTTCGGCTTCGCCTCCATGCTCGACCAAACGCCGCACCAAACAAGCGCCACTGCACTCGCCGAATGCGAATGCATCGAGGTTGACAGAAACGACATAGCCGTTCTACTTCAGCGGAAACCGCTTGCGGGGATGGACCTGCTTGCATTGCTGGGGCGGCAGTTCCACGCGGCGCAGCAACTGGTTCGAGTGCGCGCAAGACGCAACGCCAACGAGATTATCGAAGAAGAAACGAAGACGGGTGAGCGCATTGCGGACCGGGTAGCGCGTTTTGGAGGCTCTTGGACGTTCATCATCCTCTTTGGGCTGTCTCTCGCGATATACGCCGCCGTTAACGTGTCTTTGGGCAAAGCTGCATGGGACCCGTACCCGTTTATTTTGCTGAACCTATTCCTCTCCATGCTGGCCGCCGTGCAAGCACCGGTCATTATGATGAGTCAAAATCGTCAAGACCAGAAGGACAGATTGCGCGGCGAGTTGGACTATGATGTGAATCGCCGCGCTGAGTCCGAGATTCAGGGGCTAGCTCGGAAACTGAACTTACTCACGGATAAGCTTGACGACATGGAACAGTTGATTAGAAGCCGGAAGCTTCCGGTTGAGGCTTAAGCGCGCTGGCAGTGACTTCGCTTATCGACGCGCGCGGCTCTGTTCCGCCCACTAATGGTTGGAGGCGTACGGAACTAATTGCCAAATCTGATTTTCGCCACCTTCGTAGTCGTACTGCTGGATGAGCGTGCCGTCCTGACCGGAGGCGCCCGTGACATCTAAGACACGGCCAGTGAGCTTATTCACAATCGAGTAGTATCCTTCGAAACCGGTTGGTACAAGGGCCCATTTCTGGTTGTCGCCGCCTTCGTATTCGTATTGCTGTATGTTAGTACCGTCATCAAAAGATGCATTAATGACATCCAGCACCTTACCGCTACCCAGATTCGTAATTGTGAAGTAAGTGCTATCTACAGGAATGAATTGCCATCTCTGGTTGGGATTTCCAAGCAAGTCCCATTCCTGAATGAGCGCACCGTTTTGCGTAGATAAGTTGGTAACGTCGAGCACCTTGCCGGTCTCCAGGTTGTAGATGCTGTATGTCTGAGTTGGTATCAGGGACCAGTGTTGGTTCGCATTATCCAGGAATTGCCATTGCTGAACGACAGTGCCATTCTGAATTGCGCCAGCCGTGTCGTCAAGCACCAATCCGCTATTAACATTCGTTATCTTGTAGAACCCGTTCGCAAGCGGCGTTAGAATCCATTGCTGATTCTTTCCGCCAGTGTTATCCCATTGCTGCAGCAAACCGCCGTTTTGGGTGGATAGGTTCGTCATGTCCAGCACCTTACCGCTGTTCAGATTCATGATGACGTATGCTCCTCCGCTGACCGGAACAAACGACCATTTCTGATTGTTTCCGCCCAGGTAGTCGTATTCCTGAATCGGCGCGCCGTCAGCAGTCGACGCGTTCGTGACGTCGAGGACTCTGCCGCTTAATTCATTAGCGATCTCATACACTGCGCCGCTGACGCCGATCAACTGTACTATCTGGGTCGAATTGTCAACGTTGTCGGAGATAACTAATGTCGCCGCCTCCATCGCGGAAGTACTTGGAGTGAAAGTGACCGTGATTGCGCAGCTTTGAGAAACCGTGCCCTGGCAAGTAGTGGTATACGAGAAGTCCGCTGCATTTGTGCCCGTGACGGACATCCCGCTAAATGTCAACTGCACGTTGTTCGGGTTCGATACATTCACTGTGCCGGTCTGACTCGGCGAGCCGGCCGCCGCATTCAGGACTAGGGTAGTGGGACTGAACAGCAACGAAGCTGAACTAAGCCCGGCGCCAGGGGGTCCGGTAGGTACGGCCGCGACGCCCGGGGGACCGACTGGAATGGTGGCAGTGTTGCTGATGAAAGCGTTTTGGGCTACATAAATCTGGGTGGTTGTATTGGTGGGCAACCCGGATGGAACAACCATCTGAATGTTATACATGCCGTATCCGCCCTCCACTAAGCCGGCGCCAATTACTTCGGCAGTCTGTCCGTTAATGGTGGCCGTCACAGAACTGACGGCGCTGTTCAGAACCGGGCCGGAATAAGGCTGACCTGTTGTCACTGGCAGTAGGCCACCAAAGATGCTTTGCACTGTGCCGAGACCCGCGGCTGAGACGCTAATCAACTCCCCGGGCACAGCGGGGTTGGTGGGAGTTATCAACGTTCCGGGCGCTACGTTACAACATGTCGATCCGGTGTATGCAGTTAACGTCTCTGTTGCGCTTGCATTGCTAGTGGCGGAGATTGGTATCCCCACACCCGCCGCTCCTGGTTGGCGCGCGGTTATGATGACGCGTGCAAAGGCAGCTCCGAGAGACGCAAAGACATAAGGATCGGGCGCGCCGTTGATAAGGTTAGTTAGACCGCCTGCCACAGTTAGCAATGTGTCGGTAGATTGCACCGTGTAAGTGTACGTGGTGGACGCAACCGTGATGCTTACGGTGTTGCCGGCTGTAACAGAGCCGTCAACCGATACCACCGACGTGGCATTACCGGATTGATGGTACGCATTAATCACGGGCCAGGGGCGTGGCTGCCCGGAGACTGTGGGTGCGTTAAACAAGCCCGGATTTGCCGGCGCGATGTACATCGGCGTGGCGTTCGTGACTGTCGCTGAAGCGCCTGAGTGTTGCGTCAGTACATAGATGCTGGTGCTGTTGCGATCGGTGAACGCGCTCGTTCCCACTGTTCCCGCATTAATGTCAGAGCCATTCACGTACGTGAACGGGATTTCGGTAATGATCTGGGTTGGCGAAACACTTAGGATTGGACTCGCCAATCCGTCCATAAAGACTTCAACGCCTCCAAGGTTCGTCGGGAGTTGTCCCGTAAGAGGCGCGCTCATTGTCACGTCTGAGAGGTTCGACCCATCGATCTCGACGAGCATGCCCGCGGCTCCCGTTCCTGCGTTCCCAGCGCTCAGGTAACTGCCCGAAGCTGTAGCTGTTATATCGGCAGCATTGGAAGTGGTCGCTGCCAGAGATATCGAGTCATAGGCGAGGTTGATTCCCTTAGAGGCGAGATAGACGTTGCCGGTGCCTGTGCCTCCGAAGAGGGCCGTTGCATTAGGATCACCGGCTCCCGAATTCGAATTGTCGATTACGTTGACTAGCCCTTGGGTGATGGTGTCCAGAGTGTCGTTTTTAACAATTGTATACGTGTAATCCGTGCCTTGGATTGTGACCGTGACGGTGTCGTTGGCTGTTATGGCTCCGCCGCTGGGGACAGAAACGGTCACGATTCCTTCTTGCCGGATGATTTCGCTCGCCCAGTTAACGGCCGAGCCGTCAGGCAGTTGCGTGTCGCCAGCGGTGAACTGCAGTACGCGGCGATTGATCGGGTCAGCCACGTAAAGATTCGTTCCATCGAACGCCAGCGATGTCGGAGTGGGAATGATGTCTACGGCGCTGGTGTTATCGATGCTGGTGCTGGTGATGTCGATCGAATTGCTTGTCACCTGATCTGTGACGAAGTTGACCTGCCCAAGAACTTCGTTTGCACTTGTGCCGTTTTGGGTCGGAATTGTGTTGTATATCAGCACCCGGTCATTGCCGCCGTCGGCAATGAACAGCCGCGTACCGTCCGAAAGTGCGAAACGCGGAAAATCGAGGCTGGCTGCGCAGGGCGCGGTGTTATCAGCCGCTCCGCACAAAGCGCCGCTCCAATTGGGAACCGACGTGGTCAAAAGCGGCTGGCCCACTACGACGTCGGCAGCTTGATCGTTGCTGAGATTCAGGTTTCCATTCACGAAAGCGGCGTTCCAAATCAACACGCGATTGTTGCCTAAGTCGGCAATGTACAGGCGCGTCCCATCCGAGGTGACCGATGTTGGATTCAAGAGCAGGCTGGCCGTTGTCGGCGGAAATGTCGCATTATTAGCGACGGGCGGAGGGGCATACGACGTCGTGAAGCCCGACTGCCCCAATACGAGATCGGCCGGCTGATTGTTTTGAGTCGGGATATGCCGCCAGACGAGGACGCGGTCATCATACGTATCCGCAACGAATAAAGCTCCGTTCTGAATCCAGACACCCTGCGGTCCGGTGATCGTGCTGGCCGTTAGCCCTGAGAGCCCGCTTCCCGTGGAAGGCGGTGGAGTTTGCAGGCTGGTGAAGCTGGTCTGGCCGAGTACAAGGTTAGGCGCCGTATTAGTGCTTGTCGGAACGGTATTCCAGATCAGCACTCGATTGTTATTCGTATCGGCAACGACCAAATAGGTGCCATCCGTGGCGACGGCGGTCGGGCCGGACATGCTGCCCGTTTCGGCCACGCTTCCAGTGGCGGCCGTGGCGGTGGCGGCTCGTCCGGGGTTGCTGCTTACGAAATCCGGCTGCCCAAGAACGGTATTCGCCCCAAAACCGCAAAGTCCGCAATTACTGTCCGCCGGGGTTTGTTGACTCAGGTCGACGTAAGGACCGGGGATTTGATTTGTGGGGAACGACAGAACGCGATTATTCTGCGGAGTCAACTGCAACAAGTTGGAATCGGCTACCCATATCAATCCATGCACCGGATCGTAAGCAATGCCGTTGGCCGAACCCAGGAGATTGGCTGCCGCTCCCGATTGTCCACTCGTAAAATTCTGTTGGCCGATTTCAGCCCTGGCCGCTTGCCCCGTTACGAAGTTGTTTTGTGCATTAGCAATACAAGCACAGAGAAAAAAAGCAGAGACTAGACTCGATCGCAAACAAAAAGCCCCAAATTCGCAGTTTAGTGGCAGAGCCGCAAGATGCGTCCTATGCCAAGTAGCCTTGGCGCGAAGCAACGGCTACGCCTGAAGCTAGCTAAGTATAACAGCGGGTGGGACGTTCACTGGCGCGAGCAGGTTGCAATTTCAAGGCATCGGGGTTTACGGTCTAGTTTTGATCGATGTACGACTTTAGTGGACGTTCTCAACGCGCCGATTCGTTTAGCAACTCGGCCAGATATTGCTGCCATATGGCGGCGTATGTGTGCGTGCCGTGGCCATGTGTCGCATCGCTTGCAGGTATCAAAATGAATCGACCGTGCTTGACGCGCTGTATATCACGCGGCGCAATATTCAGCTCCGGCGGATTGATGAAGTCGTCGGCGGAATTGACATACATCACCCAGGCGTTCACTTTCTCAAGATCCTTCGACGGATCGTAATCTCGCGACGAGGCTACCGCGTAGAGAAGGTCGTTAGCGTCGGTTGTTCTTCGCCGCTGTTCCACTTGCCGGGCCAAGAGTGCGTCCGCGGTGTCGGGCGTGGGCGCTTCTTTCTGCATCTGGATGGGCGCGCTGCCCGCGATGATGAGCATGTGGATCGCACTTGTCAATCCGGCTGGTTGCTGCGTGTACTCACCGTTACTCCATTGCGGATCGTTTGTGATTGAATCCATCAACATTCTGCGCCATATCCGATTGCGTCCAGCAATGGGTTCCGGCAGGCAAGCCAGGGGCATCAAGGCATCCATGAAATCCGGGCTGCGCTCGCCCCACATCCAGGCGTGCATGCAGCCCATCGATGTGCCGAGAATCAGCCGCAAGTGGTCCACATGAAGCCCTTCGGTGACTAATCGGTATTCCGCAGTGAGCATGTCCGCATAGCCATAGTGGGGGAACTTGGCGTGCATTCCGTTACTCGGCTTTGAAGAGCCCCCGTGACCAATATCGTCGGGCAGAATGATGAAATATTTCGCCGGGTCCAGCAGGCCGCCGGATTTCAGCAACACGTCGTGAAACTGCGGAGACAGAAACTGTTTGCCGCTTCCGCCTGTGCCATGGAGAATTAAAACGGCGTTGCCGACGCGGCCTGAAGAATCGCGCCTCGGCTCTCCAAGCGTGGCGTAGTGCAGATTTAAGCTTGGCAGCCGTTCGCCATCGGCGAAGTGAAAATCTGAGATTTTGAAATCGCCCTGCTGTGGCGCCTGCGCGAGCATTAGGGGTGTGAACAAAGCCGCGGCAATCACGGCCCGGGCCAGCCGCATCTGTCTCATAGAGGCTTTTATTATGACCGGCGTGCGGGCCCCGGTTCCGTGGCGCACGTGCGTGTACAATTCGGGCGATGTCTCTACTCGACAAAATTCAGAAAGACATGACCGACGCCATGAAGGCGAAAGAAGAGGCCCGGCTGGGCGCGCTTCGGATGATCAAAACGGCTCTCAAAAAGCAAGAAGTGGATTCAATGAAGCCGCTGGACGAAGCCAGTGAGATGCAGATCATGAGCACGCTCATCAAGCAGCGCCACGAATCCGCAGACATGTTTCGCAAAGGCGGCCGCGAAGAACTCGCGGTACTGGAGGAAGCGGAGGTTCGCATCATTGAAAGCTATTTGCCGGCAATCGCTTCCCAGCAAGAGATGGAAGACGCTGTTGCGTCCGCCATTTCGGAAACCGGCGCGACGAACTCCAAACAGATGGGACTTGTTATGAAAGCTGCCCAGTCGCGCTTGGCCGGTAAGCGCGTCGACGGCAAACTGCTGAGCGAGTTAGTGAAGCAAAAGCTGACGGCGTAGTAGTAGCCGACCCGAGTCTCCGGCCAATAGCGGCTGGGCATGCAAACGGTGTATCGTGGTCGAATAGTTGGCACACCCTAATCCGACACCACCGCCCCAAACGCCGCCTAACGAGGGACTTACGTTGAGTGCCCAAGGTAGAACTGCTCTGGTTCGCCACGAAGGACTGAGGCATCACTACTACAACGACGCCGTACATAACTGCACTTACGGCGTAGGAACGCTATTGCATTTAGGACTGTGCACGCCTGAGGAATTGCGAACCGTAGTGCCGGATGAAAGAATAACGCGCTCCCTGCAAGCGGGCATTACGGCAGCCGAGAACACCGTCCGGCGGAATGTCACGCGGCAACAACTCACGCAACAGCAGTACGACGCGCTGGTGAGCTTCACCTACAACATGGGGGCTGGAGGCGCGCACAACGTCCTACACCAAGTGAACGGAGGTCATCTGGGGCAAGCAGCTAACTCCATCAATCGCTACGTGAGAGCGACTGTGCGCGATGCTCACGGGCGGCCGCAGCGAGATGCACATGGAAGAGTTATCACACGCATTTTGCCTGGCCTGGTAACGCGGAGGCGTGAGGAAAGCGCCCCATTTCGCCCTCCACCGGCTCCGCGGCGGGGGACGCATTAATGAAGCTGGCGTTTTCGTTACTGCTAGTCTTAACGGCGACCCTCACGGCCGGTGAACAAGCTTCAGATCTTTACGGCACGTGGAAGGTGGTTCGTGTCGAGACGGCTGCGCCAGTAACCGCGATGTCGGGGCGGGAAGCCGCGCATCTTGTCGGCCGCAAGCTGATTTTGGGTGCCGGAAAGCTGCAGTTCGATGGTCAGACCTGTCAGCCGACATACGATCACTCGAAAGAAACATGGGACGAAATCCTGCAAGATTACAAGGTTGACGGAAAGCAGTTACACGTTCCTAATCCAGTCGATAAATACGACGGCGACTGCACTGAACTCTATGTCCAGCGTGCGGGAAAAATCGTGTTTTACTGGAACGGATTTTTCTTCAAGGCGACAAAGTCGGCTCCGACTGCCGACGCTAAGTCTCACGATCAGACAAAAGTGAAGTAGGGCGGCCAGCCGCTAGACCCAGGGCGCACTCCCAGATATTTCTCTATGGGAGCACATAGGTCAGGCCAGTCGAGAACAGGAACGAGTTCTTCCGGAAACCGGGCGGGGCATCGTTCAGGTACGTATCCGAAGAGCTCATAGTCACGCCAATGCGTTTGAGTAGCGGAATCGTCAGGCTTACCGTTCCATTCGCGGACGACGCGCGCAACAACGTCCACGCGGGATTTATACTCAATCCTTCCTGGAACACTATTTTATGTGTGAACGTTTTTGTAAATGCTTCCGAGAAAATCGATCCGAATAGTTTCTTGTTTTGTGATGCCGCTGCAAATTGCTGGTTCACGTAATCCGCCTCGGCCCTTAGGTCGAGTTGTTCATTCGCGCGCTTGATCGCCGTCCATCCCACGCCGCCTCCGTAACTCTGCTGAAGGTCCAATCCTTGCGAGTAATCGTGATCGAAGCCCGCGTCGGCCATGACATAAACTCTCGGCGAGAAGTATTCGTCCCGCTCCGCCGTGCCGTGAAGAATAGAAGTCTTCACGGTGGCCGTTCCCGGCTGAGACAGCTTTCCGTAAGCCGAATCGAAGGTAAAGATTGTGCGGTTAGCTGGTTCAAGCCAATTTTCGCCCGGCTGGAGTCGAGTCAGGTTTACAGCACTCGTATAGGTCTGACTCGTTTGGGTTGCTTCAATCAGTGCAAGACCGAAGCTGGCGCCACCCTTCCAATCCTGATAAAACTTCGGCCGGGCGTTCATTGCATTCTCAAACTCAGGTGCGCTGACGAGGGCTTGCGTGTCGGCCAACGGAACGGTAACGGGCGCGGCGGCGGCCTGGGCAGGTCGGGGCCCGGGTTGCACCTGTAGCGCTGTGCCGGTTGCCGAAAGCGTTCCCTCGGCTACGTCGGGATGTGCTTGCCGCCGCTTCAGTTCTTCTCCTTTGCGCAGAACAGCAAACGCGCGCGAACTGCGCAACTCCTTCACTTTTTTCCAATCGACAGTGAGTATGCCGGCCATGTCGCTTTTGAAAACGACAGAATCGCCGGTCGCGCTCTGCACCTGGCCGATGAGTTTCTCGCCATCAGTGAAGATCAACACATCACGAGCTGAGTTATCATCATCGGTTGCATCTGCCGAACTGACAGTCCGACCCTGTAGAAGCAAACTGCCGAGTGCAAACAGCAGCGGAACAAGTGATCTTCGATTCATCGTTGAGTCCAGCATCGCAGAAGCGGCGGTCCATCGCTAAACGCCCTTCTCATCAGCGTGGCTCAAAATTCGCGCGTTAAGTTCATCCTTGTATAGATCAATTGGAAGCCTGCGCGTTCGTAATTGCGATGCGACGCACTCCCCGGCAAAACGGAGACGATGGCCAGATCGCAGCCTTCTCTTTGTGCGGCGCGCAATCTCGATTGAATAAGACCGGACTGCCATCCCTTTCGTCTTCCACCCACCAAAGTGGCATCCCCGTAAAGTAGAGCCACTCCGCTCCGAATTCCCATGGCGGCGCCCGCCTCCGGCTCGGAATCAATCGCTATCCAACTACGGCTGGCGCCCAAAGTCGACGTCATCGCCGCTACGATTTCTTCGGAATAGGGCATGTATTCCGAAAATCCGCGCAAGACAAGGCGCGCAAACAAATCTTCTTCTCCTGGTTCGGTTTCCCGTATTCGTTCCTGTACGGGGAAATTCTCGTCCGGGAGAATCCCGCGCGCCAGCACGTTATTGCATTCCAGAAATCGATAGGGCCGGCTTTGCACAAACGCGAGCACGGTGTTATCGACCATCGGGCACAGGTCCAGCAGGCAGGCGCTGTTGCGATCCCGGAAGAACGCCTCCATCCGCTCCAACTCGGCTTCTGGAACTGCGCGTTGCATTCCCACGCCGACCGCGTGCGTCATAGGCGAACCTACGCCCGCAAATACCGCCACTCCGCCCGCGACCGGTTCAAAAGAAGCACGGGTTGGGCTGTCCTAAGCGCGCGCGTGAGTGCGATCATGTTCTCCGCCTCCGCCGCTTCAATACGCGAAGCAAGCAGTCGATCGGCGCTTGAAAACACGATTGAATTCCGGCGTTAACGCGGCACTGAAACGGTGATGTTTCGGAATTTCAACCCGCCCGTGTGATCGCCTTGGATGTAGAACGGCCCCGGCTCACCTTCGTTTGCATCCAGCGCGCCGCCGGTGATCCCGTCAATCTGCTTGTGGTCGATGATCAATGTCCCGTCTCGCGTTACAGTAACGGTTCGGCCTACCAGCGTCACATCGAACGTCTCCCACTGGCCAGGCTTTCGCGGCAACTCCACCGCAGGAGCAATGCGGCCATAGATGGAACCCATGGCCCGCTCCGGGGGGTTTTTCGCTAGCGGTTCATATTCAAGCTGCAACTCATATCGCCCGCGCAGAAAGAAACCGCTGTTGGCGTTGTCGGGGCAGTTTACTTCGAAATGCAGTTTGAAATCGTTGAAGGTCCGAGTTGTTTTCAAATCGGCGCCGCGCTGCGGATTGACTAACAGGCCGTCTTGCGCCATCCAGTGGTTCTGCGCTACATCGCCGATCGGTTGCCAACCGTTTAGATCTTTGCCATCGAACAGCGACTCGGGCTCACTCCACGCCTTGGGTTCACTCCGATTCAATGCCGGGGCCGGTACTCCGGTCAGTGAGATGGTTTTGTCGCCCAAGTATTGCGTTCCAGTAAGCTTGCCGTTGGCAGCGTCCAGTTCCCAGCGCGTCTCCGGACGGCGAGCCGTCTTTTCGGCCACTGTCATCGTGAGGTGTGTGCCGTTCAGCTTGTAATTCTCTACCGTGTGAACGTGCCCACCGGTCGGCTGGAACCAGATCTCAAGCTTGCCGCCCCGATCGGTTATACCGAGCCAATTTGCGCCAATGCCATTGGGGGTGGAAACGTCGAAGTCCCACCTTCCTACAAAAGGATTGTTCTGAGCGTTCGAACTGAAGGGAAGTAAGGATGCAAACAACAGCACCCAGCGATAAGAGCGAACCATGTTGAGCAGTGTATCTCTAAGCAGGTTACGCGGAATGATTACGGAAGCGCGCTGCTGCCGAACCTCATTTTTTGCGGGGATCAGTGTATCTTTCGATCCGTAGCCGTCTGAAGACAGTCCGCACGGTAGTTGGCGGTATAGGGTCGGATTTTCCTACCCACTCTGCGCGTAGAAACTCATTGACTAACCGGGCATGACCCTCTGATACTAAGCAAGACCTGCCAAGAAAATTCTTGAATTGAGCACCGGCATACGCAAACGTACGTTCGGTCAATTTTTGGCGCGGGTGCTCGGAGGGGTAGCTTGCGAAACCACATCGGGATAGCTCTGACCGGGTTGTTGTTCCTTGGAACGCTTCCAAATGCCAGTGGGAATGGAAGCGCACTGACGATGTTTCAAACGGCTGCGGCACAGACCTGGTCGTATGAAGATGCGAACGGCCACATTTGGCAAATCGTCTATAGCAATGGGAGTTGGGGATATATGGATGTCACGGCAGCGGCCAATGCTCCTGTCACCACCCTGAGTAGCGGGCTGACGATGTTTCAAACGGCTGAATCGTCGCAGACCTGGTCTTACGACCCAAACGGCCACATTTGGCAAATCGTCTATAGCAACGGGGGTTGGGGGTATATGGATGTCACGGCAGCGGCCAACGCTCCTGTCGTCGCACTGGGAAGCGGGCTGACGATGTTCCAAACGGCTGCGTCACAGATTTGGTCGTATGAGGACGCAAACGGCCATATCTGGCAAATCGTCTATAGCAACGGGAGTTGGGGGTATATGGATGTCACGGCGGCGGCCAATGCTCCGGTCGCCACCCTGAGCGGCGGGCTGACGATGTTTCAAGCGGCTGCGTCGTCGCAGACCTGGTCTTACCAAGACGCAAACGGCCATATCTGGCAAATCATCAATAGCAACGGGAGTTGGGGGTATATGGATGTCACGGCAGCGGCCAACGCACCTGCCGCTACCCTGAATGGCGGGCTGACGATGTTTGAAGCGACTGCATCGTCGCAGACCTGGTCTTACGAAGATGCAAACGGCCATATCTGGCAAATCGTGTACAGTAACGGGGGCTGGGGATACATGGATGTCACGGCAGCGGCCAACGCTCCTGTCGCTGCCCTGAGTGGCGGGCTGACGATGTTTCAAACGGCGGCAGCGCAGACCTGGTCTTACGAAGATGCAAACGGCCATATCTGGCAAATCGTGTACAGCAACGGAGGCTGGGGTTATGAAGACGTCACGGCAGCGGCCAATGCTCCGCCCGCTGCGATTATGTACTCCGTCTCCGGCCAAGTTACGGCGGGCGGGACTGATCTTCCTGGCGTGACAGTCTCGCTGAGTGGAACCGCGGCGGTGGGCACGAGTGTCTCACTATCGACAACGACTGATTCCAACGGTAACTATTCGTTCTCTGTTCCGGCGGGTGGGACGTATACGGTAACGCCGTCGTTCGGCGGGTATACGTTTAGTCCGGCTTCGCAGACATTTAGTAATGTGAATGCGACTCAGACGATGAATTTCGTGGTGCCCACTATCGCTCTGCAAAATCTTACGCACCCTAACCTGTCGCCCGACTTCGCCGTTGGTGACACCTTTCAGGTCGTAATCCACGGTGGGGCCAATCAACCCGTGTCTGTTTCGCAAACCCCGGGGACAACGACGCAGGTCGGGGCGACCGACGCGAATGGCAATTTCACGTACGCGACCGTCGAACAAACGTCTAATATTGGAAGCTATACGCAAATTTGGTCAGTCGGAGGAGTTCAGATCACGCCTGCCATATCTTTCGTGGTAGGCCAACTTGGCGGAGGGACCGTGTCGACGACGGACATCGGCGAGACTCCGGATGGTCACGTCGAGGGGATCTCCACAATCTCAATCACGAATGGAACCGCCAGCGCATATTCGGTCACGGAACTGGACTATACGGCGCAACTCTATTACGACGCATATACCGTTGCCGGAATATACGACAACGGTCAGCTCGTTGCGAGCGGACAAAGCTCCGTGGGCGCTGGCGCGGAAGGTGGCTCGCTGTCCGCTACAGCAAGCGCTTGGGACATCTACACGCTTCAGACTGATCACTATGTAGTCGCGTTTCTCCTCTACGGAGACTACTACCAGAATCCCTTATATTACGAGGGGTACGCCTCGGGAGAGGACTCTAGCGGTGATCTCACCTTTGGATCAGGTGGTGGAGCGTTTTACATAGTGGAGGCACCCTTATACCTAGGGAGTACGATCGCCGATCAACTATACGTGCCGCAAGACGGAAATAATATTCCTCTTCCGGACGACAGCGTATTTAACAGCTTCGTAGACTCAGTGCCGCAGCCACAACAACCGAATATCCAGCTCAAGGTGGATGTCTGGAATTCTTCCATTCGCAGCATCATAACGGGGCTCTTCATCTATGAAAGTGCCGAAGCCAGTCAGGGCCAGACAAGGACGTATCCACTGCCGATGATCTTGCAGCTTACCCAAGATTGCTGGTCGGATGGCAGTAACTGCCTATCCCAACCATCCAATTCGCTGGTGGAACGTGATCGCACCTACCTCGTGAGAGACTCGAATGGAATCCGATGGCAGCCGTATAACCCGCTCACAATCTTCGAAACACTTAACTACGTGGCGGGCCCTGGAGCGCTTCCGTCGATTACTAATGATCCCGACCTAACACAGCATCCGGACGGTTGGAACACCGCAAACGGGGAAATTGACGCGAGTTCCCAAATGAGAGACCAGTATGCTGCCCCTGGAGCCGCGCCAGGAGCTTCCGGCGAGGTGGACTATTGGCAACAGTATTGGGCCACGGGGTTTAACGCTCCGGGGCTCGCCCTACCCGGCATACAAGTGCCTGGATATCCGGGGAATGCTATTCCCTTGATGATTCTAAGCGTTAATAACAACATTCCCGGAGCATGCCGCTATTACGGAACGCAGGGCGTGACGTTGCGAACGGACTATGTGGGGATCAATGGCGACCATGGACCAAACGGCACTTGCCCATGGTAGGCGAACTGGTGGAACCCAAAAGGAGAAAATCTTGAAGACGTTAACGCTTACAGTGCTCTTGATCCTTCAGACGCAGGCTTTGCCGGCCCAAGGCGTTTCGTCGAGCATCAAAATAGCAAACAGGGCATCCACCCGGACGGGAATTCCAGCCTATCTGGTTTACAGGCACTTTCTCGCCTGGGTTAGCGCTCTGGATAGACAGGCGAGTGCCTCCGGAGCGAGCGATCCGTATAAATTCGCCGAGCCTTTTGCAACTCGCGCCGGATTGGCCAATGCCGATTTGGATCTTCTCCGAAACGCGGCGCAGGCATTGGAAAGGGCCGTTGCCGACCATGACGCGGAAGCCCATGCCGTCATCACTGAATACCGCTCGCGAGCGCAGATGGCCGCTCAGGCGGGACAGGCGCTTCCACCCGCACCCCTAAAAGTACATCAGCTACAGACCGAACGCACTGTCTTGCTCGTACAGCATTACCAGACTCTACGGGCGGAATTAGGACCACAAACCACGTCGCGACTGGACGCGTATCTTTCAAGGGAATTTGCTCCCCATCTCAGCATTCAGGCAAAGGCGCCGCTTCCGGCATCCACGGTCGGCGAGCAAGTGCCGGCTTTCCGGGCAACTGGGCGGTGAGCGATGACGTCAAGGCGCTTAATACAGTGTATTGTCGTCGGCTCGCTCATTCTACTATCCACTGCATGTGAGCGCCCCGCGATCAGGCCACGTGCAGACAATAACGGGCCTTTGATCTCCGCCCCGATAATTCTAGTGGGTCGCATTACGGCGCTATCGAACGCGGGCGGTCCTCGCCATTTCGAGTCCGGGGGCATAAGTTATAAGGCACAGTTAGTCCGCGCGACTGTGGCCACGGAGAACGTGCTCAGGGGCCAGATACCGACTCCAAATGCGACAATCTATTATTTTGTGCCCGCCAGTTCTTACGACGGCTCACCACTGCTGTGGATGCCCCAGCAGTGGGCGGCGGACTCGCGCGGGAACTCTCACGGCGGAGTTCGAGCCATCTTTTTCCTACTTCGCGAATCGGGAGTGCTGCGCACAATATGTGACTTCCACCGTCACTGCGTGGTTCCAATACAGAGCTGTGACCATCCTGAGTTTAGACTCGATCCCAGCAAGCCGCTAGCCCAGACGATTATCGATCTCCTGCTAACAAGGGGTGCCGGTTGCGGAAACCAGCAGATGATCGAGGCGATTTCCAAATTTAACGCAGAGAACTTAGACCGGCAGTACGCGTTCAAGAAACTCCGTCAACTCGCGGCTGAGGAAACACCGCCAGTTCGCGACGCCGCATGCCACTGGCTGTCGCTGTGGAAGCAGCCCTGCGTCGCGCCACGTGGTAGCTGATTGGAACAGCATTTTTCTGAATATCCCACCTGTGCCCGCCGAAGTACATCAGCTACAGACAGAACGCACTGTCTTGCTCGTACAGCATTACCAGACTCTACGGGCGGAATTAGGACCACAAACCATGTCGCGACTGGACGCGTATCTTTCAAGGGAATTTGCGCCCCATCTCAGCATTCAGGCAAAGGCTTCGCTTCAGGCATCCGCCGTCGGCGCCCAAGTGCCGGCTTTCCGGGCAACTGGGCGGTGAGCGATGACGTCAAGGCGCTTAATACACTGTATTGTCGTCGGCTCGCTCATTCTACTATCCACTGCATGTGAGCGCCCCGCGATCAGACCTTACGATCCCGTTGACCCGACGCCGCTCGCTAAGCAAATGCTGTCTGCCTCGGTGATCCTGGTCGGCCGCATCCTGGGAGCATCCAGCGTGGGCAGGCCGCGCCAATATGAAGTTGAGGGCATAAGCAAGCAAGCGCAGTTGTTTCGGGTGACCGTCGCTGTGGAAAACGTGCTGAAGGGCACCGTGTCCGCCGGTAACGCAGCGATCTATTTTTTTATGCCTGCAGGTTCTCACGACGGTTCCCCACTGCTCGGTATGGTCGGCCAGCGTGGAAGTTGGAATGTGGAAGACTTGGAGATGTTTTTCCTGAATCACGACTCGGGCGTGCTACGCACGATCTGCGATTTCTATCACCATTGCGTAGTGCCGGTCCGGAGTTGCGATCATCCTGGATTTAGACCCGAGCCTGGCAAGCCGCTGGCCGACGCTATCATTGATCTTCTGCTGACAAGAGGTCGGAACTGTGGAGACCAGCAGATGGTCGAGGCCACTTCCAAATTCAACGAAGAGAATTTCGACCGGCAGTACGCGTTCAAGAAACTTCGACAACTAGCGGCTGAGGAAACGCCACCGGTTCGCGACGCCGCATGCCACTGGCTGTCGCTGTGGAAGCAGCCCTGCGTCGCGCGACGGGGTAGCTGACTGGAACGAAAAAAGCCACCGTGAGGACGCAGGGACAACAGCACCCAGCGATAAGAGCGAACCATGTTGAGCAGTGTATCTCTAAGCAAGTCACGGCTCGAATGGCCAGACAGCCGTTGTTGTATAACCGCCGTCCACTGCAATCACTTGGCCGGTAATGTAGTCCGAGCCGGGGCCCGACAGAAACGCGGCGAGCGGCGCAATATCTTCCGGCGATCCGATGCGCGGATTCGCCTGCGCGCCCGCAAGCCACTGTTTCAGCTTCGGGTCCTGCCACATGGCGCGACTTAGATCCGTAAGAATGAATCCGGGGGCAATGCAATTCACTTGAATGTTGTGCCGGCCCCACTCCGCTGCGAGCACGCGTGTCAGCCCCCCAAGAGCGCTCTTCGTCATCGCGTAGGCGCTCAGATACGGTAATCCGAGCAGCGTCATCATGCTTCCGATGAATATGACTTTTCCGCCGTCCGCGCGCTCAATCATCCTCTTGCCGATGGCTTGGGTCACGTGCACCAACCCGGTCAAGTTTGTTTGGAAGATTCGCTGAAACTCCTCATTTGTATACTGCTCGAACGGCTTGCGCAGGTTTATCCCGCTCACGTTCACGAGTATGTCGATGTCGGGCAACTCCAATTGCCGATCCGATTCGTCCACATCAAGGCGATAGGCGCTTGCCTGAAAACCGGCTTGCTGCAAGGCCTTTGCTTCGCGCTCCAACGCTTCCAAATTTCGTGACGCGAGAATCGTGTTCGCGCCCTGCCTCGCTATTTCGCGCGCAATCGCCAAACCGATACCTCGGCTCGCGCCCACAACAAGGGCGGTCTTGTTTTCCAGTGGCTGTGCCATTCCTCCGTTGATAATACAGTCAATCGACATGTGGACGCCCCACTTCTCTGAACAAACACTCGCGACGGATCTGGCAGGTGGTTACCAGGTAGTCGCGTGCGACATGAATAACGATGGAAGACTGGATCTCATCGCTCTTGCGAGCGATATGAAGGACTTGGTCTGGTTCGAGAACCCAGGTTGGCAACGGCACGTAATCGCCTCCAATCTGGACGGGATGATCAATCTTACGGCGCATGACATCGACGGCGATGGCACTCCCGAGATTGCTCTCGCGTTCAAGTTTTCGATGAACCCGGCTGAGAGCGTCGGCAGCGTCGCGATTCTCTGCCACGCGCAAGATCCATCGCAGCGCTGGACCATCCAGCAGATCGACGAATTGCCTGCCTCACACCGGCTTCGCTGGGCGGACATCGACGGACATGGGCAACACGTTCTGGTCAATGTTCCCCTCGCGGCCGCGGACGCTCATGCGCCCGATTACCGCGGCCACGTTCCGCTTGTCTACTACCGGCCGGGCGAATGGAAACGCCATCTCGATCGGCGACGCGGAGCAGGGCGTCGTTCACGGCATCCTGGTGAACGATTGGGATGGAGACCACCACGACGAATTACTGATCGCCGGTTTCCTGGGCGTACATTGCTACAAGTACAATCCCGAAGGCCGTTGGTCGCGAACCGAGATCACGCGCGGGGATCCGCAGCCCTGGCCCAAGAGCGGCACAAGCGACATCGCTATCGGCACTCTGAACGGCGAGCGTTTTCTGGCCTCCATCGAACCGTGGCACGGCAATCAGGTGGTCGTCTATCGTCAATCGTGCGCCGCTGCGCCGAACGGCGAATGGCGCCGGGAAGTGATTGATGCAACCCTGCTCGATGGTCACGTGATGCTCACAGCGGACTTAGATGGCGACGGCTCCGATGAGATCGTCGCCGGGTATCGCGGGCAGCCCTATGGCCTCAACCTGTACAAGCACGACGGGGCAAAATGGGTTTGCAAGCCTATTGATGCCGGCGGTATCTCGGCCGCCGGTTGCGTCATTGCCGATCTCGACGGCGACGGCCGACTGGATATCGCCTGCATCGGGCAAGCGACGCACAATTTGAAGATGTATTGGAATCGTTAGCTGCGGGCCTGGCGCGGGCCTGCTGCACGCTTAGAGTTGCGTTGTTTTCGGAACGACAGCCAGGCTTACTGGCTTGTCTCCCACAGGCAGTAACGTAAAGAGGCCCGCAGTGAATTTGTATCGCCACTTGAACGGGTCTCCGGCATTAGAGACTATGTCCGGTATGTGAATCACTGCCATGGTTCCGCCGCCCTCATTCAATACCAGAGCGTATTGGCTGTCGGGCGTAACGGTGATATAAGTTGGCCGCTGCCCCGTATCCACAATCCCAATCACGTTGCGCGTATCGATATTAAGAATGCTGACATTTGATCCGGACTTACTTCCTACGAACAAGTAAGCCGGATCCTCAGAGCACGCCATCACACCTGGGTCGCGCCCCGCGAGCACCGTCTGGTCCACCTGGAGCGTGTTGTAAGGAAAAATGATCGCAACCGCGTCCATGCCGGGGCCACTCACGAACAATTGCCCCTGGTCGGCATTGAAACACAAATTTTCGGGCTCCATGGCGACCGGTAAATCGGCGATGTTCTCAAGGTCTGGAGCAGTGAGCGCGGTAATGCAACGCGTCTGCAGGTTTGCGGCTAGCAATCTTTGGCCGTCAGCGCGGAATCTTAACGCGCCGACGGTACCGTTCAGATCGTGTGACCAACGCTGTCCCGTTCCGTAGTCGAACAGTTCTACCGTCCCGCCTTGATCTGTGGCAACCGCCGCGTATTTGGGCTTGGCGCTCTCGCCTTTTTGCGGAGCAGGCGGTACGCATATCGACTTGGGCTCGCCGCTGAGCTTGTATCTCGCGGATACCTGCAGTGACGTTGCGTCCGTCACGATCAATTCCTGAGCGTGCGGCGCAACTCCGATTAGGCTCCGCCCGTCCGGTGAAAGTGCGATACCGGAGAGGTCGGACGACAGTCTGCCTGATTGCGCCACTTGCAGCCGCGGATCAATTATATGGACCGTGCCATTCTCGGGCGTAACCGTAAATGCCTTGCCGTTCCGGCCCAAAACGACTTCGCTTGCTACGGCGTCCAGCGGGATATTTCGGACCAGCCGAAACTCGGTGAGATCCACTACCGCCAAGCCATGCTCACCTGCATTCGATATGAGCGCGTAACCGGCGTACCCGGCTCCTTTGCGTGGCCTGCATGCACTCGAAACGGCAAGCCCGGTAGCCGCCAACCATTGCCGCCGTGTTAGCTGAGGCAATTCACAACCAGATGAAAATACAGCACTTTCCCTCCCAAATGGGAGCGTGTTGCCCTATGTTACGCTGAGGGTTCTCTTTACATTAGAGCAGTTGACTCAATGAACTTTCGGTCTGTTTTCAGCCTCATCTCGTCCGATCTTGCCATTGATCTTGGTACCGCAAATACGCTGGTTTTCGCGAAGGGCAAGGGCATCGTTGTCAACGAGCCTTCTATTGTTGCAATTAACAAAAATAACGGAGAAATTGAAGCGTGTGGCCAGCGAAGCAAAGGATATGGTTGGCCGCACGCCCGGTAATATCGTTGCCATCCGACCAATGAAGGATGGCGTGATCGCCGATTTCAAAGTCACCGAACGGATGCTTAATTACTTCATTCAGAAGGCGCACGGACGCAAGATGCTGGTGCATCCGCGCATCGTGATTGGCGTTCCAAGCGAAATCACGCAAGTGGAAAAACGTGCCGTCAGTGAATCGGCCTATCGCGCGAAGGCGAGCGAAGTGCATCTGGTGGAACAAGCGATGGTGGCGGCAATTGGCGCGGGTCTCCCCATAACCGAACCCTCGGGCAACATGGTCGTCGATATCGGCGGCGGGACTACCGACGTAGCCGTCATCTCTTTATCCGGCATCGTCTACTCGCGTTCTGTTCGCGTGGCCGGCAATGAGATGGACGACGCCATCATGAATTATCTAAAGCGCAAATACAATCTTCTGATTGGCGAGCGCACAGCGGAGCAGATAAAGATCACGATCGGTTCCGCGTATCCGCTCGACAACCCAATGACGATGGAGATTAAAGGGCGCAACCTGGTGGAAGGCGTTCCGAAGACGGTCTCAATCAACGACGCGGAGATCCGCGAGGCATTGTCCGACTGCGTCACAACCATTCTGAACGCCATACGCGTTGCACTTGAGCGCACTCCTCCGGAATTGAGCGCCGATATCAGCGATCGCGGAATTGTATTAACTGGCGGTGGAGCGCTGATCAAGAACCTGGACCGTCGTATTCGGGAAGAGACTGGACTTCCGGTTTCGATCGCCGAAGATCCGCTCGCGTCTGTGGTGCTCGGTACAGGGAAAATGTTGACCGACTTTAAATTGCTTCGGCGCATCGCCATCGAGTAGCAAATTTCCGCGTCTAACGGAGATGGTTGGCGTCCCGCCACCCACATTCTAAAGTAGATACAGAAGTCATGGAAGCTTTGCTGGGCCGTTTCCGCAACTTGACGGTTCTCATCATAGTTGTCTTGGCACAGCTTGTCTACTTGGGTTATCAAGTCAAAGCCAATCGCGATGAACGGCTTATCCGTGTATGGGCCGTCAGTGCCGTCACGCCAATGGCCGGCATAGTTGAAGCATTTCGGCAAAACACGATCGGTTTTTTGCAGGATTATTTTATCCTTCTCGATGTTCGCGAACAAAATCGCCGCTTAAAGATGGATAACGATCGGCTGCGGATGCAGAACATCTATTACCGAAATCAGCTTTCTACGGCTGAGCACGCCCGCGCCCTCATTCTCTTTCAAAACGAGTCTCCTTCGAAGACAATCGCGGCGCGCGTTATCGGAAACAGCACGGTCGCTACGTCGAAAGCCGTCTTTATCGATCGCGGCTCCACAAGCGGCATTGAAAAGGGAATGGCCGTGGTTACACCGGAAGGCATCGTGGGCAAAGTTGTCGCGGTGTATCCGTTGGTCTCCCAAGTCTTGCTCGTTACGGATCCAACATTTAAGGTTGGCGTGGAATCGCAAAAAGGGCATGTGCACGGGGTACTCGATTGCGCCGCCGGAAAGTGCAAAGTAGAGCAGATTCAAAACGAGGACAAGGTCGACAAGAACGAGTGGTTCTACACCTCAGGTGAAGACCGTATCTTCCCGAAGGGCTTTCCTGTCGGCTCAGTCGTGTCGAGCGAGCCGGGCCAGGGGATGCGGGATATCGCTTTGAATCTTAGTGGCGCGCCGGGCGGTGCGGAAGAAGTTCTCGTGGTCCTTCACGGAGTGCATCAAGCGATTCCGGCAGCTCCCCTCGAAGAAGAGGCTATTGCTGCAGCAATGCCTGCCCCGCCTGATGATCAAGCCGGCAAGCCCGAAGTGAAGCCGCAAACCGAAGCCGATAAGGTCCAGCATCACTACGAAGAACTGGGCAAAGATGAGGGCCACGTATATGGCGGCATTGGTTCTAATCTGCCGAACTTCAATCCGAAGCCCGCGGCCAGCGCATCGGCCACGGCCGATTCGGCATCTGCGCCTAAGCCCACGGCTGAATCCCCAACCGCGACGGCGAACACCGCTCCATCCCGTCCGGCAGTTCTCGGCACTCCGCTTGGTGCTCCGCGATCCGCAAACACTACCGCTACGGGTGCTCAACGACTCGTTGCCGGGCACATCTGCAGCGGCGAAGCCTGAAACTCGCCCGAGTCCGGCCGACAATCCCGTTCTTCCGCTTGGCGCACCCCGCCGCAAGCCCCCCGCAACTGCCACAATCGGCCGACGCATCCCACACCCCCGCCGCAGCAATGAACGAAACACGACCACTGCGCTCCTGACGCATCGCGAAGATCGCGATAGCTGGTTGGACCGTTTCCAAGTCGTCGCTCTGATTGCGATCACGCTTGTATCCATCGTCGGTCAAGTTCTATCTGCCCCGGCTGCTACCTCACACAGAGTGGCTCGAACTGCCTTTGCTGTTGACGATCTATTTCGGACTCATGCGCCGTAGCCAGATCGCCGCGCTCTTTTTTGGAGCATTCGTCGGATTGGCGGAGGATTCTCTGTCGCCCGCGAACATCCCGATCGGCATGTATGGAATTACCAAGACGCTTGTCGGTTATTTCGCAGCGTCAGTTAGCTTGCGCTTCAACGTGGAGACCTCCGCCATGCGCCTGGTTCTCTGTTTCTTCTTCTACTTCTTCCACGCGTTTATCTACTGGGCAATGCGCCGCGCACTGCTCGGGCAAATGGTACCGTTCAACCCGCAAGATACCTTTGTACACGGTGTTTTGAACGCGGCCGTAGCTTTGCCATTGTTTGCAGTCTTGGATCGCGTGAAGTTGTCGAACGCGTAAGTCGGCCATTGCGTTGCGGCCGAGCCCCTTAAACGGGGGTCGCCCATGATATTCTTGGTGATCGCGGGTGACCTTGGCCCGCCGCTCGCCTTTCTACCTGCAACCGTGATTTCCGATGTCGCTTTGAATACTCCCGATTCAGTCGCAGGTGTCATCGACCACACTCTTTTGAAGCCGGAAGCAACTCAGCAAGACATCGCGCGCGTTTGTGAAGAGGCTGGCCAATACCGCTTCGCTTCCGTCTGCATCAATCCCTTCTGGGTTCGGTTCGCGGCCGAGTCTCTCGCCGGCTCATCTGTGCGCGTCTGCACCGTTATCGGCTTCCCCTTAGGCGCCAACGAAGCACGTACCAAGATCGCGGAGACCGAGTTAGCTCTTTTGCAGGGCGCGCATGAGATCGATATGGTCCAGAACATCGGGGCATTGCGTTCGGGCCAGCAACATGCTTGTCCAATCCGAAATTGCAGAAATCGCCCAGCTCGTTCATTCGCGGGGTGCTCTGCTCAAAGTCATTCTAGAAACCTGTTTGCTTACCGACGAGCAAAAGGTCGCCGCATGCAACCTCGCACGGGATGCGCAAGCCGATTTCGTGAAGACTTCGACAGGTTTCTCAATGGCGGTGCAACCGTGGCCGACGTCGAACTCATGCGTCGAACAGTCGGGACACGCAATGGGCGTCAAAGCCTCCGGCGGAATTCGCACGCTCCAGGATTTGCGTCGAATGGTCTCCGCTGGGGCGAACCGTATCGGCGCAAGCGCTGGTGTTTCAATCGTCCGCGAACTACAGTCTCATCCAGCTCCCGCAAGCCGCGTTCGCGGGAGAAACTAACTCATACTGATGGCCCAAACTCGCAAAGCCGAAGTCCGCTTCCGCGAGCGGGCCGAACTGCTCGACTTTCTTCTTGAAGTCAGCACCGTCACAGGCGGAAACTCTCGATCTCGATCGCCTCATGAGTAATGTTGCCGAGATCGTAAAAGATGTCATCCCTTACGAGTTGTTTGCAATTCTGCTCTACAACGAACGCACCCGCTCGTTGCGTATGCGTCACTCGATCGGCCACAGGGATGAGGTTGCCAAGAATCTCCACATGAAACTGGGTGAGGGCATCGTCGGCTCATCCGCCGCTACGCGACAGCCCATCCTGGTGCACGATGTCCGTCAGGATTCGCGCTATCTGAATGCGCTTGATGCCGTTCGTGCCGAACTGGCGGTGCCCATGCTCATTCGCGGCAAACTCGTCGGCATCATCGACCTGCAGGCAACCCGCGTCGGAGCATTTTCGGAACAGGATCGCGCTCTGTTGGCTCTCATTGCGAGCCGCGTCGGTGTCGCAATCGACAACGCTCGTCTGTACCGTCGGGTTGAACGCCAAAATCGCACGCTTCGCGTTCTGGCGCACCTGTCCCATGAGTTCAGCTCCATCCTTGATATCGATGAGCTTCTCACCAAGATTGCTGTCACGATCCGGGCGCTGATCAATTTCGATTCGTTCAGCATCTTCCTGATCGCGGAGAATCAAAAGCGCCTGACTTGCCGGTTTAGTCAGCGTTACGATCAAACGGCTACGGCCGACTCATCGATTGGGGCAAGGGAATAACCGGCGCGGCGGCCGAATCGCGGCAGGTGATTCGCGTATCCCGATGTTACGGCGGACCCACGCTATATCGCGGCCGAGACCGACATCCGCTCTGAAGTTGCGGTGCCGCTCATCGTCCGTGATCGCGTCATAGGCGTCATGGATCTGGAGAGCGTGCACATCGGGTTCTTTACCGAAGATCATGTGCGGGCATTGAGCCTGCTTGCGCCGCAAATTGGCACGTCGGTGGAAAATGCGCGCTTGTACGCTGAACTCGCGCAGCGCGAGCAGCGCATGGAAGAGGATCTCCGCGCTGCTTCCAAATTACAATCCGTCCTGCTGCCGCGAACGTTTTCCGACGTTATCGGTCTCAATGCCGCAATACAATCTCGCCCGGCTCGCGAGATCAGCGGCGATATCTATGATCTTTTTGAGCATAGCGAGCATTACAGTCTGATCGCGTTCGGGGATGTCAGTGGGAAGGGCGCCGCGGCCGCTCTCTTCGGTGCTCTGATTTCGGGTCTCCTTCGAATACTTGCTCCGCGCCGCCGTTCGCCCGCCACGCTGATGAAGCTATTGAACGAAGCATTGCTTGAGCGCAAAGTCGACGCGCAATATGCAACATTATGTCTCGCTCAGTGGGATGCGCCGAACCGCACCTTGACTATCTGCAATGCCGGCGCGCTTCCGCCGCTGATTTGCCGAAGCGGGAAAATTATCGAGACACGTGCCGAAGGCGTGCCCATCGGCCTACTCGAGGACCGTGAGTACGAAGAGGTGCCGATGGTCTTGGAAGCGAACGATCTCCTGTTGTTTTACTCGGACGGTGTGGAAGATCAGCTTTCCGAGCACGATGAATATGGCCGCGCGCGCCTGGAAGACCTGATCGCGAGCAGCTGCGGAAAAACGCCGGAAGAGATTGCCAGGCGGTTTTCGACGATCTGGACGAATTTCGCGGCTCCGCCCCGCTCTCCGACGACCAGACCGTCATTGCGCTGCGGGTGCTGTAAAGATTCTTCCTCGCATGTTTCAGGACAGCGATTTCAGTTATCGCGGGGGCACTCTCACGTGCGAAGAACTCGATTGCGAATTCATTGCGGATCGGCACGGGACACCCGCGTACGTCTACTCGCGCCGGGCAATCGTCAGCCGTTATCACGCTTACAAGGATGCTTTGACCGGCATTCCGCATCAGGTCTGCTACGCGGTGAAGGCCAACTCGAATTTAGCCGTTCTCTCCGTATTGGCGCGTGAAGGTTCCGGGTTCGATATTGTTTCGGGCGGCGAACTCTATCGCGTCATTGCGGCGGGCGGCGATCCAGCTTGCGTCGTGTTCTCGGGTGTTGGCAAAACGGAACATGACATTCGATTCGCGCTCGAACAGGGCATTCATAGCTTCAACTGCGAGTCTGAAGCCGAAATCCAGCTTCTTTCGCGAATTGCTTCCGCAATGGGCAAGACTGCTTCAGTCGCTCTCCGCGTCAACCCCGATGTCGATGCGGTTACGCATCCCTACATCTCAACCGGCCTGCGCGAACACAAGTTCGGCATCGGCATCGAACGGGCGGAAGAACTGTACCTTCATTTGAGCGGCCTCCCCGGTGTTGCCGCCGAAGGAGTGAGTTGCCACATCGGCTCTCAATTGTTGGACATCCAGCCGCTGCTCGAAGCCGCTGACACAGCGCTTGCAGTGGTCGACCGCCTCCGCGCGAAGGGAATCATCATCAAATATCTGGATCTGGGGGGCGGATTAGGCGTGCCCTACCGGCCCAACGATCGAGCCGCATCGCCAGGGGTTCTTATCGAAGCGCTCAAGCCACGGCTGCAAAATCGCAATCTGACACTTATGCTTGAACCCGGCCGCTCCATTGTGGCGGAAGCCGGTATTCTGCTCACTCGCGTACTGCTCATCAAGCAAAATGGCCAGAAAGTATTTGTCATCGTGGATGGCGGAATGAACGATCTTATTCGCCCCTCGCTCTATCAGGCGCATCACGAGATCGTTCCGGTAAAGCAGCCCGTTTCCGGACAGGACATCAAGGCCGATGTGGTCGGCCCCGTCTGTGAGACGGGTGATTTTTTCGCGCGCAATCGTGAGATGGCCGCTGTTGAACCCGGCGATTTGCTTGCCATTCGCACGGCCGGCGCGTATGGATTCGTGCTGTCGTCGAATTACAATTCACGCCCTCGCGCGTGCGAACTGCTAATCGATGGTGACCAGATCCACATTGCGCGTGAGCGCGAATCGTGCCCCGACTTGATTCGGGGTGAGCATTCTCTGTAACGGACCATTCGCGCAAAGGCGCGGGCAAATTCTACTACATCGCACGTTAAAGGAGGATACTGCAGCACCTCCGGCTCAACTCTTCACGCCCTTGTCCGGATTCCAGGTACCTTGCAGCTTGCGCACGTATACGATCTGACCGATGTGATACGCGTTGTGGGCGCAGAGATTGCCAATGGTGTTCGCCCATTTGGCGATCTGCTGGTCGTCAGCCGTTTCCACAAGTTTCTCGAGGTCGGTCATGACCTGGTCGAGTTGATTGACAATGTCGGCCCATTGCTTGTTGTCGAACTTGTCGAAAGTTTCCTTGTTGTCGCCGGTAAACTTGTCATTCTTGATGCCTTGAAAGTTATTCAGATTGCGCCGATTCCAGAACAGCAAATGGTAAGCGAGTTGCCCTGCTGAATGCCCGCCGTTGGGAGGCTGCCAGTTGGCCTGTTCGGCTGTTAGGCCTTCGACGGCGGTGTTGATCGGGACGAACCATTCGGCCTTGTTGTGAGAGGTGCGCAACTCATGCAGCAACAGGCTCCGCAATGTAGCCGATTGTGGCTGAGTCTGAGCAGACAGCGAAAGTGTTGGCAAGGCGATGAGCAAGAGAAGGGGGAGGCGCGATTTCAAACGAGTTCTCCTTGCAGGAAGTGGTACCCCGACATCATAGCGGAAGAGCTGAGGCTTTCCTCGTCCTTTTAGATAGGTCACTGGCGAGGTCGTAGAGTGGCCTGTTTAGGTTAATCGGTGGCCTGAAGGCAGTGTCGCTCCGCCTCCGGCTCCCGATGCCGCTTCCGCTCCGGGTAGGCTAGAGAAGAGCGAGTTACTGTTTCCCTCTGTTCCCGGACGGAGATGTCACCGATGTTCCGGGCGGGCCACACAATACTCGTACAAACTACCGATGACAACTACGGCGGCGGTCTCCGTTCAAGATCTGCACAAAAATTACGGCGATGTCCACGCGGTACGCGGGATCGATCTGGAAATCGGCATCGGCGAAGTCTTCGGGCTGTTAGGCCCAAATGGGGCTGGGAAAACCACCACAATCGAAATTCTCGAAGGTCTTCGGCCGCGCACTAGCGGCAAAGTGTCGGTGCTTGGTTTAGACCCCGCCGTTCAGTCGCGGGAAGTAAAGAACCGGATCGGCGTGTGCCTTCAGGCGACGAATCTGCCGGACAAGATGAAGGTCCATGAAGCCCTCGAACTGTTCGACGCTTTCTACGATCGCCACACCGACAGCGGCAAGCTGCTCGATCGGTTGCAACTCACGGACAAGAAGGACGCTCTGTACAAATCTCTATCCGGCGGTCAGAAACAGCGTGTCGCTCTTGCTCTCGCTCTGGTCAACGATCCCAGCCTGTTGTTCCTGGACGAGCCGACGACAGGCCTCGATCCCCAGGTACGTCATGAGATCCACGGCCTTATCCAGGAACTCAGGGACAACCAACGTTCCATTCTCATCACGACGCACTACATCGAAGAGGCCGAACGCCTCTGCGACCGTGTTGCGATAATCGATGCCGGTAAGATCATCGAACTTGGCACACCTCGCGAAATTCAGCAGCGTGTGCTCGGCCACACGCTGATCGAGGTCACCACAAATCAGGCCATGCCGTTCGAGAATTTGCCCGAGAAGCTTCGCAGCGAGAAATATTCCACCGCGGACGAAGGGCGCACGCTTTCCATGCAATCCGCCGAACCGGCGGCGCTGATCGTTGAACTTGTTAAATGGATCGACCAACAGAACCTGCGTTTGGTGGACATCCATATGAAGCGGCCAACGCTGGAAGACGTATTCATCGAGCTCACGGGAAGGAAGTTGCGCGAGTGAAGCCTTTTCTTGCACAGATCCGAAGCACCTTTCGCCTCATGCTGCGGGACCGTTCGGTCCTGTTTTTCAGCTATCTGTTCCCGCTCTCGTTTTTCTTCATCTTCGCCCAGACCTTTGACGCCGGCAAAAGCCCGGCGGCCATGGCGCAGGTGATTGCAATGGTGGTGATGATCGGTGTCCTCGGCAATGGCTTCTTCGGAGCCGGTATGCGCACCGTGCTCGATCGCGAAACGAATGTTCTGCGGCGGTTCAAAGTCGCACCCATCAGCCCGGCGCCTATCATTACTGCATCTATCGTTTCGGGTCTCGTCGCTTTTATACCGACCGTCTTTCTGTTCCTCTTTTTCGGGAATGTCGTATATCACGCGCCGCTGCCTCATAGCCTGCTTTCGTTCTTTATATTCGTGTGCATCGGCGTCATCGCGTTTCGATCCTTCGGGATGATCATCGCCGCCGTTGTGAACTCCCAACAGGAAGCGCAGATCATCATCCAGCTTCTGTATCTCCCCATGCTTTTCCTGAGCGGCGCAACCTTCCCTGTCAGCATCATGCCCATCTGGGTGCAGAACATTGCGGAGTTTCTTCCGGCAACGTATCTGTTCCAGGGAATGCAAGCCATCATGATCGGCGGCGAAAGCCTCGCTTCGAACTGGTTCGCCGTATTCGCGCTGCTCATTACTTTTGCGGTCGCCATGTTCGTGGGCATCAAGCTTTTCCGGTGGGAGAAGGAAGAGAAGATCTCGAACCGCGCCAAGCTCTGGATCTTGGCCGTGCTCGCGCCGTTCTTCGTCATGGGCATTTATCAGGCGCGTACCGAACAGAACGTTGAGCGCGCCCGCCTGATGACGCGCTCTGCCATGCGCAAATACGCAACCCTTTACAACAACGTGAAAATCTTCATCGGCGACGGCACAGTCATCCAGAACGGCGCATTGTTGGTGCGCGACGGAAAGATCGCAGAGGTTTACCAAACGCCGCCCGCCAACGCCAAATCGCTCCATGCGGATGTTGTCGAAAGTGCGGGAAAGACTATCATTCCCGGCCTCATCGACATGCACGTTCACATTGGCGCGCCTGGCGGTGTCTTCGAAGATCAGAAACAGTATATGGACCCGCAAGCTGCCGACCGCCGTCTTGCCGCTTATCTTTACAGCGGTATCACGGCCGTCCGAAGCACCGGCGACATGCTCGACATGTCGATCAAGTTTCGTAACGACATCAACTCCGGCAAGTATCTGGGCGCCGAACCATTCGTCTGCGGACCGCTCTTTACGGCCGAAGGCGGCCATCCGACCGAACTCATTCAGAGCTTTCCGAAGATGATGCAGGGCACCGCGAGAGAACAGTTTCTTCGCTTGCCAAAGTCAGCCGACGAAGCGCGCACTCAGGTGGACCAATTGAAGACCGCGGGCGTCGATTGCATCAAAGCCGTTCTCGAATCCGGCAACGCTGCCTGGGGCCGATTCAATCGTCTGGATGCCGGTATCTATGACGCTGTTATTGCGGAGGCGGGCAAGGACAATCTCCCCTCGGCGACCCACACCGGAAGCGCGGCCGATGTCAAAGAAGCCGTGGACGCCGGCACGAACAGCGTCGAGCATGGTTCTGCCATCGATGCCATTCCTGCGCCCACCTTCGCTGAACTCAAGCAGAAGGGCATTGCTTATGACCCGACGCTCAGCGTTTTTGAAGGAATGGCCGACATGGCCACAGGCAATACGGATCTTCTCAACCGTTCTCTGCTGCAGCAGGTTGGTCCTGCGGATCTAATTGCCGGAACCCGCGCGCTCGTGCTGAAGCAGAAGAAAAACTCGGAATCGGCCTTCATTCCCATGCTCGGCCGCGCCCGCCAAAATCTGCTTGCCGCCTACAAGTCGGGTGTCATGCTCGTGGCCGGAACCGATGCAGGAAACATGCTCGTCATTCACGGGCCGACCGTTCAGCATGAACTGGGCTTTGGGTTCAGGCCGGTGTTCCGCCCGCAGTCGCGTTGCAAGCTGCGACTTACAACGCGGCCAAAGTTCTTCGTGCCGAAAATCGTATCGGGATCATCCAGAAAGGCCGGGATGCTACGCTCGTTGTTCTCGAAGGCGATCCTCTCCAGGACATCGCCAACTTGGAGCGTATTTCGCAGGTCATGTTTCGCGGTGAGCGCGTAAACCGTTCGGATCTGTTTGACCAGGAAAAACCATAACCGGGTTCCGGCGACACGTGTACACGATATGTGCTACACTGCTCTATGGAGTTTGAATGGGACGAGGTCAAGAGACTGGCTAACATTAAGCGCCACGGTCTAGACTTCGTTCGTGCCAAGGAAATCTGGCAAGAGCCGGTTCTTGAAATTCCGTCCTCCCAGACTCATCACGGCGAGAAACGCGAGATCGCTCTTGGCCGGGTTGAAGGCCGGTTGATTGCCGTGGTTTTTACTTGGAGGCAAGAACGGCGGAGAATCATTTCCGCCCGGGCAGCGAGGAAAAATGAAAAAGAAATTTACAATCGGAAAGCTAGGTGACGGCAGCGGCGATCGGACCGACTGGGCACGTATTGATGCAATGAGCGAGCGGGAACTCGAGCGTAATATCGCGGCGGACCCGGATGCCGATATTCCAGTTGACTGGGCAAAGGCGCGTCTCGTCATGCCGCAAAGGAAAGAGTCCGTCCATTTGCGGATCGACCCTGACGTGCTGGCCTGGTTTCGGCAGCAGGGTCAAGGTCACCTGACGCGCATGAATGCCGTGCTGCGAGCCTATATGGATGCACAGCGGCGTCGCCGTTAGAGTTTGTTTCGAGTTGCTGGAATTAGCAGCTTTACGATTTCACTCTCGGAGATACAACATGACTTCGGCGCTTTGCGATAGCGCCGGCGGCCGCAAACCCCGCCAGCATGAGCGCGAACGAGCCCGGTTCGGGAACCGTATTCGGAGTCGCCAGAAAAGACGCGCTATCGGAAAGAATAACCTGGTCGGAGTCGTTGATGCCGAATCCGCCCACCGCGTCCGGGGCGTTAACTGTGATGAATTCTCCCTGCTTATATAAAAAGGCATGATCGTCGTAACCGTTGGTTTCATAATCGCCGGAGATATCCCCAAGGTTGTTGATTCCGAAAGCAAGCGTCGCCGTGCTGCTCGGCACATCGAAGGTCGTCAAAACGCCTTGGCTGGTATACAGGAATGCGTGCGCCCCGGTAACGTCATAGTAATACCCCACCACATCCCCTGCATTGTTCAGACCGGTAGCATAAGTGCTCCGAGCACCAGGCACGCGAATCATACGGTAGGAGCTGCCGTCGTATAGAAACCCGGCCGGGCCGCCGGTCGCTTCAATAAAGCCGGCAATTTCCCCGGAATCGTTTATGCCTTCGGCAAAGGTCGCTCCCACGCTGCCTGGCACATCGAACGATGTGAATTGGCCGTTCGTGTAGACAAAGCCGTGCGTCCCTGAAAACTCGGCATCGTAATATCCGGTGATTTGACCGCTGTTGTTAATTCCAAAGGCCAAGGTGTCCATGCTGCCCGGCACCTCAATCGTACTGATAGTACCTTGGCTGTACAGCAGACCGCCCGTAAACTCCCCACCAACGGTGTACCCCACCAGTTGGTCTGCGTTGTTAAGTCCCGTCGCCAAGAGAGGCAGGCGGGTGAGGGTGAACGAGTCGGCGCTCAAATTGGGAGCGAAGGCGAGCAGCGCAAGCACAAAACCGGTCAGTGCAGATAAGGATTTCATAATTCTCCCGTGGACCCCGCTTCCAGAATGGTCCGTTTCAGAATAACCCTTCGATAAGTCAAGATGAAGTGATCAGAAGGCAACATAGCGCGTCCACGGCCGCCAAGCGCATCAAAACTCTCGACCGATTTCTTTCGAAAGCGGGTCTTGGGTCTCGCACGGAAGCGCGAAGCTGGATCGGCACTGGCCGCGTTCGCGTCAACGGAAAGCTGATACAAACTCCGGATCACTGGGTCGACCTCGACCGGGACAAAGTCACGCTGGATGGCAAGCCGGTGATCGAAGCGGCGCGCCGCTACATCTTGCTCTACAAGCCGAAAGGCTATCTGACTACGTATCGCGATCCGGAAGGCCGTCCTACTGTGTACCATCTGATTCCCGAGATCGACCAGTTTGTCGGCACTGTCGGACGTCTCGATCTGGATACGTCCGGGCTTCTGCTGCTCACCAACGACAACGATCTTGCGGAAATGCTAACGAACCCGCAACACAGGATCGCGAAGACATATCTGGTTAAAGCTTCAACGCTTCTCTCGGATGCGCAACTGGAACAGCTCGCGAAGGGCGTTGAACTGTCCGACGGCATGACGCGTCCGGCTGGAGTTCGCCGAATTCGGGATTCCGAAAAATATACCTTTCTTGAGCTGACCATTACGGAGGGACGCAATCGTCAGGTGCGTCGAATGATCGAGACGCTTGGCAGCAAGGTTCTGAAGTTGGTGCGCACGAAACTCGGGCCATTGACTCTTGAGAATCTCCGGATAGGCGAATGGCGCAACCTTACGCCACAAGAGGTCACCCTGCTGAAGAAAACGTCGGCAGTTACAAGAAAGTCTTGAACTCAATTACGTCGCCATCCTGCACGACGTATTCTTTGCCTTCCGTCCTCAGCTTCCCCACTTCTCGTGCTTTCGCAAATGATCCCGCCGCCACCAGATCGCCGTATGATACGCACTCAGCCGAAATAAAGCTTTTTTCGAAGTCGGAGTGGATTACGCCCGCGGCTTGTGGCGCTTTGTCTCCGGCATGAATTGTCCAGGCCCGGCTCTCCTTTTCACCGGTAGTCAGATACGTCCGCAGTCCCAGCAGGTGATACGCTTCGCGGATCAGATTACTAGCGCCCGTATCCGTGACGCCTAAACCTGCAAGATATTCCGCGCGCTCTTCCGCTGATAACGTTACTAACTCAGATTCGATTTCAGCCGAGACGACGACAGCGCCAGTGTCGTGATGCTCCTGAACATACGCTCTCACTTGCTGAACGTACTTGTTCTTGTCGGCGTTCGCCAGATCCTCTTCGGCAACGTTACAGGCGAACAGCGTCGGCTTGTCGGTCAGCAAGAAGAACATTTTGATTGTGCTCTTCTCTTCGGGACTTAGCTCCATCGTTACCACCGTCTTCCCGGTGTTCAGATGTGCCTCGATCCTCTCGAGCAACTCCACTTCAGCAACGATTTTCTTGTCGCCGCTCTTCGCTGCCTTCTGCTGCTTCGCCTTTCGCTTTTCTACCGACTCGAGATCCGCCAGCACCAGCTCCGTATTGACAATCTCGATATCGCGCACCGGGTCCACAGTATCCATCACGTGTTCAATGTTCGAATTCTCGAAGCACCGTACCACTTGAATCAGCGCATCTACTTCACGTATATGGCCCAAAAATTGGTTGCCTAGTCCCTCCCCTTTGCTTGCGCCTTTCACCAGCCCCGCTATATCTACGAACTCGAAAACCGCCGGTACAATCTTCTGCGAATTGCTCATTTTCGCCAGCACATCCAGGCGCTCATCCGGAACCGTTACCACGCCCGTATTCGGCTCAATTGTGCAAAACCGGTAATTTGCAGCCATCGCTTTTCGCGTCTGCGTGACGGCGTTAAACAGGGTGCTCTTTCCGACATTCGGAAGTCCCACAATTCCCGCTCTCAACATTCCTTCCCATCTTCGCGTAGCGTGCGCGATTACTCACGAATGGCATGATGAGAGCAGTGGATTTCGAGGACGAACTGGCGCGCTTTCTTGCCGCCGGAGATTCCCAACCGCGACACGCTTATCGAAAAGTCGGCGCGACATCTGGCCCTGGTCGCGGAGGTGAATGAGTACATGAATCTCACCCGCCTGACTAGCCCGAGAGAAGCCGCTATCAAGCATGTCCTCGATTCGGTCGCGCCTTGGCCTCACTTTGCCGGCGCAAAGCGAATACTCGATGCGGGCACCGGCGCCGGTTTCCCCGGCGTGCCGCTCTCTTTAGCTCTTCCGGACATTCAATTTACCTTGTCGGAATCGATACAGAAAAAGGCGCGTTTTGTGGAATCGGTCGTAGATTTACTCGAACTGCCAAATGTTCGCGTGACGCATGTGCGAGCGGAAGATGTTGCGATCGCGCAAAACGTGGACATCATAGCGGCCCGCGCGATCGCCCCCATGAGCCGTATCCTCGACATCTTTCGCAAGCCGCTGAAACGCGGTGTTCGTTTGTTCCTGTACAAGGGTCCGGACATCGAATCCGAACTAGCCGAGGCGCATGCGAATCACGTCTGTGCGCGGCTGCTTTGCCGCTATGAACTGCCCGAGGGCTTGGGAACGCGCTCTCTGCTGGAGATAACGGCTAACTCCGCTGCATCTGCAAAGCCTCGAACGCAAGCACAAGCCAGCCGATAATAAATGCCAACCCGCCTATTGGCGTGATCGCTCCCAACATCCGCGTACCCGTCAGCGCCAGCGCGTATAAGCTGCCGGAGAAGACGATGATTCCGATTAACAGCAGCCATGCTACCCGCGTTTGACCCGACGGCGAAATGGCGTTCGTGCGCGCCAGCAAGGCGACAAGTAAAATGCCGAGCGCGTGGACGAAATGATAGAAAACGGCCTTTTCATAGACCGACATCGAGTAGGCGTCCAGCCTGTTGCGCAATCCATGCGCGCCGAACGCGCCCATGCCGACCGCAAGCGCCATCAGCGCCGCTCCCACTGCAGTCCAGTTCATCAATCCATATGTAGCAGGCGGCCTACTTTAGCGAACAGAACCGCGCGCGTGAGCAAGCGGTGTCACTACGCTTTCGCGAATGGCTCTTCGGGAGATAGGCTCTGTGGCGTGAACAGTTCCGCTCCATTGTCGGTGATGTGCATATCGTCTTCGAGCCGCACCCCGAACTCCCCGCGAATGTAGATTCCCGGCTCATCGCTGAACGTCATCTCTGCCTCAAGCGGGAGCGGATTGTCTTTCACCAGGTACGGCCACTCATGCCCGTCCATTCCCATTCCGTGACCTACCCGGTGAGTGAAATATTTGTACCCTGGACCGTACCCCGCGTCCGTGATTACCTTGCGTGCCGCCGCGTCCACTTGTCCCGCCGGCAATTCAGGCCGGGCAGTCTGAAGCGCCATCGTTTGCGCGCGATGAACGATGTCGAAAACGCGCTTCAGCTTATCGTTTGCTTTCCCGATCACAAACGTGCGGCTGATATCGGATTGATATCCCTCGACATTGCATCCGCCATCCATCAACAAAACCGTACCTTCGCGAATCGTCTGAGGTGTTCGCGATCCGTGCGGCAACGCAGTATATTCGCCGGCTTGGATCGACGCTTCGCCGCTGAAACCGAGTTGCCGGTGCGCCGCCGCAACCAGCGCTCCGAATTGGTTTTGTGTCATCCCCGGATGCAAGCTCTTCCACGCTGCTTCGTATGCCGCAAGCGACACCTCGGCGGCCAAACGCATTAACGCGATCTCAGTCCGGCTCTTAATCATCCGGCAGCCCGCCGTGACAGGCGTGCCGCTGACGAGTTCCATGTGCGGATTCGCCTTCCCAATCCCATCCGCGAACACGAACGTGGTGCGTTCTTCTATCCCGATGCGTCCCGTCTGGTATCCGGCGTCCCGAAGACCTTTCGCGACCTGTTCGTACGGGCTCTCATCTTCCTGCCACGTCAGTACACGGCAGGAATCCCCATCGGGACTTTGCGAAATCTGCTCACGGGCGCGACCCTCCTCGAATGCCGGGCTGACATAGAAAGCGTGACCCTTCTGAGGAAGCACTAGCGCAAACAGCCGTTCGCTATTTCCCCACCGGATGCCCGTGAAGT
Organism: Terriglobia bacterium; assembly: GCA_963846045.1. GTDB lineage: Bacteria > Acidobacteriota > Terriglobia > Bryobacterales > Bryobacteraceae > Bog-105. Next base: position 316,534 of record CAWJUL010000003.1, read on the forward strand.
AGGCGAGAGACGTGCCGCCGATCATGCACACGGCATCGATCTTGTTTTGCGCCATCAACTGTTGGGCACGCGCCATTCTGTCCCGCCGCTCGGCTACCGTAATCGTCTTCGCTTCAGCCTTTCTAGTTTTCAGTGCACGGATGGCCGGCGGAGCCACGGGTTCGGCTTCATCTCCGCCTCCTTGCCCAAAGCTAAGCGGTGCGGCTATTCCGGCGGCAATGGCCCCTACAGCAAATCTTCGTCTATTCATGCGACTTCGCTATAGTACCGAAGCGCGCCTGGGCTGCGCCGCAAACTCGGCAATTGTAAGCCGTCTATCTTGCGACTAACGCGTGCTTCTCTTTGCAGCCATTTGAGCAGTAGTAGAAAGTCTGCCCCGAAGTCTGGCGTCGGAACGGAGTGGATTCTGCAACATAGGTTCCGCACACAGGATCTTTGTGCAACTCACCCGTGGGCTGCGGCTGCGGTGCCGCTTTACCCTGCGCATTTGAAGAGGATGTCTGCGGTCCGTAAGAACTGTCCGGCTGCGGCGGCGGAGGTGGAGCTGAACTCATGCGTCCCGCGTTCACTACCCCTCGCATAAAGCTCGTCAGGATAGCTCTCGCAATGACGACCGCGATGATGGTGAGGACGAGTTCTAGAAGAGCGCGCATGCAGGAAAAGAAAAAGGAGGCGGCTCGGGTGGAGCCTCCTCCTTCATTATCGAATATTTTGCTTGCCTACGGCTTCTTCTTCTTCGCACCGGGAGCCACGTAGTGCGTTTGCACACCTTCGCCCAGCGAGGCCAGCATGTCTTTAGAGGATTGAGCGAATGGTCCATCCGGCTTCAACTCCAGGTATTTCTGGAATTGGTCCGACGTTCCCGCAGGCGGTGTGATTTTGCCGGTCTTAGGGTCTACCTGCGCTTTGCCCATTAAGCAAATGCCGAGCTGATAATGCGCTTCAGCGTAATTGGGATCGGCCGCAATCGCTTTCTGGAAGAAGTCAACCGCGGCATCCGAATTCCCGGCATTTACCAAGTTGGCGCCCATGTTGTAGTAAGCCTTCGCCGCCATCTGCGGATCTAATTGGGCAGCCTTCGTGAGAGCCTCTGTCGCTTCCGGAATCTTTTTCTCCGCGCCGTAGATGTTTCCCATCTGGTTATAAACACCTGCTTCATTGGGGTTGATGGCCAGTACCTTCTTATAGGCATCGATCGCCGCGTCAAACGACTTCGTCCGGTCGTCACCCGTCTGCGCCTGGCCCAATCCGTATTCCGAATCACCCAGTCCCACCCAAATCGCTTCCTGGGTCGCATCGATTGCGGCAGCTTTGTTGTAACCGTCGGCAGCCGCTTGAAAATCGGTTACCTTCGCCGCCTTATCCGTATCGGCATTCGCCTTCGTTTGGGCATCCTTTGCCGGTGTTATAAGCGTCGTTTAAGGCCTTGTTCTTCTTGATTGCTTCTTCGTTCTTCTTTAGCTGGGCCTCGTACTGCTCTTTTTGTTCCTTGCTCATGCCCCGCTGCTGTTCCTGTGTCAACTGCCCATTCGCGTTCGCTTGCGCCGTCGCTGCTTTCTGCTGCGCCGCTTGATGCATATCGAAGTTCACCGGCTGATTGTCGCCATATCCGGATTTCACGTTGCTGACTTTATCGACGATCTGCCCATCAACTGAACACGAGATGTCGTAAGTGCCGGCCGGCAGACCGGTATAAAGCCAGTGCCCTTTCTTGTCCGACTTGACCGAGTAATGTCCTTTGATGTCGGTCCGCGTGAGGTCGATCACGGCGCCTTTGAGCGGCTGTCCGTCAGCGCCCTTCACATCTCCCTGCAGAGTGGTGGTTTGTGCCCACGCCAACCCGGCCAACAAGGTCAGGCCTGCTAAAACTATCGACTTTCGCAATCGGGCGACCATATCCGTTCTCCTCGTAACAGTTTTCAGCCTCAGCATACTACAACCCGTTATGTTCGCGATCAGCCGGATAACGCTGTTTATCAGACCCGGCTAAGAAGGCTGAATTGCGCTTGCATCTGCTCAGGCCGGCAACCCGGGCCATCCTTGCTGCATCTCAGTTTGAGTGTCTTTCCGCCATAGCAGCATTTCTCTGGTTCGCTGTTCACGTCTGTAACTGTTTATTGCACGCTCGTTGCAGTATGGCAGCGCCCCTGCTCGGCTGAGAGCCTGGGCAAGGCGGAAGAACTGTACCAGCAAACGCAGTATGAGCGCTCGCTCGAGCTGTTACACAAAAACACGAACGACGCCGCGACGGATTTCCTCATCGGCCGCAATTACTTCATGCTCGGTGACCTGAAGAATGCGGCGGACTTGTTCCTGAAAGCCACGCAGGAAGACCCGTCAAACAGCGACTATATGGATTGGCTTGGACGCGGCTATGGCCGGCGTGCTGAGACCACCAATTTTGTCGCTGCTCCTGGATTCGCTTTGAAAGCTCGGCAGGCGTTCGAGCGCGCCGTCCAACTGAACCCCAGGAACAGCGATGCTCTCAGCGATCTATTCGACTATTACTTGAACGCGCCCGGCTTCATGGGCGGCGGCTACGATAAGGCCATGGCCGTTGCGGCGAAGACCGCTGCCATCGATCCGCCGCAAAGTTATCACGAACGCGCGAAACTGGCCCAGAAGCGAAAAGAATACGACGAAGCCGAACTCCATTTCAGGCAGGCCATAGCAGCCGCTCCGCACGAAGTGGGGCACCTTGTCTCGCTCGCGACATTCCTGGCCAACCAGGGACGCACTCAGGAAAGCGATCAATTATTTCGTGACGCCGAGAAACTGAATCCAAATGCGCCCGCCGTGTGGTTCGCCCGCGCCGATCTCCTCATCAAGCAGAAGCGCGATCTCACACAAGCGAAAGCATTGCTCGAAAAATATCTGCGCGCGTCCATCACGCCGGACGATCCACCCAAGCCAGAAGCTGAAAACCTCTTGAAGCAGGTCGGCGGAGCATAGACGGCAAGTTGCCGGATGAACGTCGGCGAAGCCGTTAGCTTCAGCTTCCAGGCCCTTCGCGCGAATCGCCTTCGCACTTTCCTTACCGCCCTCGGACTCATCATCGGCAACGCGTCCGTCATTCTCGTTGTCACTATTTCCCTCGCCAGCAAGGATCTGATCCTCGACCAGATTCGCGGCATCGGCTCCAATCTCGTTTACGCCGATTACGAGGCCGGCGGCCAGAACACCGCTCAGGTCGAAGCCGATTTCGTCAAATTATCCGACGTTCAGGCCATACGCGACCAGCTCGGAAACTCGATCATCGCTGCATCGGCCGTAATGAACAGCAACGATCAGATCGTCGTTGACGGCAAAGTCCGCACCGTGACCGTTGACGGTGTCGACCAGAACTACGCGCGCGTTCGCAATCTGCTCATTCTTCGTGGCCGCACTTTCGACGACAGCGACATTTCACTTCGCGAGCACGTCGCCATGCTCACCGACAAGCTGGCGATCCGCATCTTCGGCAGCCAGGATGCCGCCATCGATCAGACGATCAAGATCAGCCAGCTTCAGTTCACCGTCATCGGCACCTTCCGGGAAAAAACCAGCACCTTCGGGCAGGGCGAAATCAGCGACGAGACCATCCTGATTCCCGTCACGGTCATGCGCTACTTCATGCAATACGAGCGCATCAACCCGGTCTACATCGAAGTGCGCAACGCAGCCGACGTCCCTATGGTGACTCAGCAGGTGAACTCGATCCTGGAGCACCGCCATCGCAGCGGGGCCAAATACAACGTTCAGAACTTGTCGGCGATCCTCGACACGGCGGATCAGATCGCGACGATTCTCACTATTGTGCTTATCATCGTGTCCGCGATTGCGCTCGTCATCTCCGGTATCGGCATCATGAACATCATGCTGGTCACGGTGACGGAGCGCACTCGCGAAATTGGCTTGCGCATGGCGGTGGGCGCCTCCCGCCGAGAAGTTCTGCTTCAGTTTCTGGTGGAAGCGGTTCTCATTAGCCTCGTCGGCGGCGCCATCGGAATTGTACTTGGCCTGGCCATCCCGATCAGCGCTCGTCTGTTAACAATCAGGTTCACGTCCCCATTTCGCCCTTATTCGATCCTGGTTGCGTTTCTCGTTTCCTTCTCCGTCGGCGTCGCGTTTGGTCTGTTACCCGCCCGCCGCGCTTCGCAGCTCAATCCCACCGAAGCTCTCCGTTACGAATAACCGCTCACTGCATCTCCAAGATAGAAGATTTTCGGTGCAATGAAAAAAAGCGCCGCTCAATCCCTGAACTGAATCGTAATCGACAGGAGATATTTGATGGACATTAAAGACTACACGACTACTGAGCCGCGTCCAGGCGCGCGCCCCGAACATCGCGAAGGCCCTGTGGCCCGCAGCATTGAGCAGCAGACCTCTAAGCTTCCCTCAGACCTTTTCCTTTGGGCCGCTCTCGCCTCCATCGGAACCTCTCTCATTTTCCAATTCATAGGAGACGAGAAGAAGGCTAACTTCATTGGCCATTGGGCGCCCACATTTCTGACCCTCGGTATCTACAACAAACTAGTCAAACTGCACGGCTCTGAGGGCGTGTAAGCTTTCCTCCTTTTTGTGGCCGGTGAATGCCCGCTAAAACTGCAGCGCATTCACCGCCTTTCTAACCTGATCATCTAGCGTTCGATTTCCGCAGCTCCAAATCGCGTCTCTGATCGCGAACTTTGGCTAACTGCACTTCGTTATCGGCCAGTTGCGCCGAATATTTCCTAACCTGCTCTTCCTGGCCTTTTACGCGATTTAAGCTATCGATATCTGCCCGCAGCCGCGTCTGATCCTGGGTTAAATCGTTGGCCTGAGTCTTGGCCAAATCAAGCGAATTCTGCACATCGACAACTTCTGATTTCAGCTCTGCGATAGCCTTCAGTTGCTTGCGTCCGGCGTCGCTCAACTCCCTGTTCTCGACGATGCTGAGCAGAAAGTCGGGTGCCGAGTTCGTGACAGCCACGAAATCGGTATAGGTCGCGCTCTTCTTCTACTTTCAAGGTCTGGCCGCCGTTTGCCGGCACGCTCACTTGGAACCGGTAAGCGGTGGCCGTGCGCTCCACCGGCTTCGGTGACAACACAGAATGTTCGCTAACCCCTTCTTGCTGAATAATCAGGTTCTTCGCCTTTGCGTCGACGTTGCGTATCGTGTACGTGCGCGTGGCGCGCTGGCCATAATGCAGTTCCAGGTTGCCGTTCACCACGTGGATCTCACGAACCGCGCTCTTCCCGCTATCGAACGCCGTAGTGATGCGCGTGCCATAGTCAACCGCATATCCAATCAGCCGCTTGTCTTCTGACTTCACCGTCTCGAACAACGCTTCGCCCGCGTAGCCGCCGCCGTCGTAAACAGTAACAGGACCGCCGTCCAAAGTCTTTCCCGTACTGTTGCTGATCTCGGCCGCATTTACCGGGTGCTCGCCATCCTTTTCGCTATAGATCAGCAGCTTGCGCGCCGTGATCTTATCCTGCAGAAACGGCAGCATGGCCGACTGGTTTTTCTTGATCGTGACCGGACTCGCGAAGTTGTATGCGAACAGTTCGCCCAGCGTTGCCCCGGTCGCGCCCTCAACGGAACTGCCTTGCAATTCTGCATGCTGTTCCACCGGTACTGCTTGGCCTTGGCGCTTTGCATAAGCTGATTCGCGACGAACTGCCTTGTTACCGGCTGACCTGTACTGCCAATGACGCCGCCTGCCACGCCGCTCGTCGCCACATCCGCAGTCGGCGTCCCGTCCACGCTCCCTCCATACACAACCGGTCCGGCGGCTCTGTCTTCCGGCAGTTCCGCCACTTCGCGCCGTCCGTAGCGCGGCGTATCGAGCAAGCTGATGAACGAAATCGGGCGTCCCGAGACAACTGCCAGGTTGACGTTATTCCAATCCTCGTCCGTGGTGTTGTCTACAATCGCCCATCCTTCCAGCGTGGACGCGCCCTCACCCAGCACAAGCCGGTAGGAGGACTTCCAGATGGCTGCGGGAGCAATGTAAGAAACACGCAAATTCCGGCTTCCATGTCCCGTCGAGTCGATATATACGCTCCGTTTATCGCGCGCTTTCGCATCCGCCAGAGTGCGCAGGTACTGCTTCAAATCGTCCTGCAGCTTCGGGTCAAGCAGCCTCATCGTTGTGATCGAGGCCAAATCGAGGTTCGTCACATCGCCCGAATCCAGCAGTAGCGTGATTTGCTCCCGCACCATCCGCTTATCCGGGTCGCTACCCGACTCAACGGCACGCGCACTCAGTATCGATCCGCTCTCCGCGCGTTCCCCCACTTTGACCTCAAGCCGCGCGCCTTTCAGACGGTCCAGGAACGTGCTCAGCAGCTCCTGATCCCCAATCTGAAACGGATACCGCGTGAGCCGCTGATCGAGTGTTTCATTCGAGTCATAGCGGATTCCGCTAACTCGCCCGCCTGCCGCTTCAGTCACGGTAAGCGATTTCAGAATGTCGTTCATATCCGCATTCTTGAAGTCCAGGCGGGCTTCTTCGCCTTCGCCGATGTTTCCCTCGCGCTCGAAATAAGCGACGCCGTGCTTGTAGAGCGTCACACTTTTCACCGGCACATCCGAAGCGCTAACGGGCATTGCGCCAGCAGTGATTGTTGCCATCGCGGCAAGCAGAGCAATCGCTCTCCTCCGCAGTTCACGTTGCTGCATGAGTTGTCCTCCAAACAGAGATCGGACTTACAAAATCGTGTCCGATGCTACTGCTTTAGAAGTCGCGAGCAGGGGCAAAAGTTCCCGTATTACAACGAGTAAATGTCGGTTCCCTTGTTACCCTGAAGATTCGCCTCGCGAAAGTGATTCGACTTGCGCTGGTTCGCCGTCAATCGCTCATCATCCTTCGAATACAAATGGAAATCGTAAAAGTAATTGGCAGAGAGATTCTGGATTCACGCGGTAATCCGACCGTTGAAGCCGACGTGCATCTTGCGGACGGCAGCATCGGCCGTGCCGCTGTTCCCTCCGGCGCATCCACCGGCGAGCACGAAGCGGTCGAACTGAGAGACGGTGACAAATCGCGCTACCTCGGTAAAGGCACCCGCACCGCCGTCGAAAATATCAACAAAAAGATCGCGCCCGCACTCGCCGGCCTTGACGCTGCCAATCAGACTCTGGTCGATCACACGATGCTGGACCTCGACGGTTCGGCGAACAAGAGCAAGCTGGGCGCTAACGCCATTTTAGCTGTTTCAATGGCTGCCGCTCGGGCTTCCGCGCAATCCGAAATCACTCCGCTCTATCGCTACCTCGGTGGCGTAAACGCACGTGTTCTTCCGGTTCCGATGATGAACGTCATCAATGGCGGCGCGCATGCCGATAGCTCTGTAGATATGCAGGAGTTCATGCTCGCTCCTGTCGGTGCAAGCAAGTTCTCCGAAGCGCTGCGGATGGGCGCAGAAACATTTCACGCCCTCAAGACCGTTCTGAAGAAGCGCGGATACTCGACCGCCGTCGGCGATGAAGGCGGTTTCGCGCCTAGCCTGAAGTCGAACGACGAAGCGCTGGAAGTGCTCATCGAAGCCATCGAGAAGGCGGGCTACAAACCCGGCGCACACAGATCGCCATCGCTCTCGACCCCGCGTCCAGCGAGTTCTACGACAAAGACAAGAATCGTTACGTCTTTAAGAAATCGGACAAGAGCGAAAAAACTTCCGCGCAACTAGTCGAGTTCTGGGCTAACTGGGTGCGGCAATATCCCATCATCTCCATCGAAGACGGCATGGCCGAAGACGATTGGGACGGCTGGAAGCAGCTTACCGACGCTCTCGGCAAGAAGATCCAGCTCGTCGGGGACGACCTTTTCGTTACAAACTCGCAGCGCCTGCAGCAGGGCATCGACAAAGGAATCGCGAATTCGATTCTGGTGAAGGTGAATCAAATCGGCTCAGTCACGGAAACGCTCGACGCCATGCGCCTCGCCGCCAGTGCGAACTACACTGCGATGGTTTCCCATCGATCGGGCGAAACCGAGGACACCTTCATCGCGGATCTCGCCGTCGCCACCAATGCCGGGCAAATCAAAACAGGCTCGGCCAGCCGTACCGATCGCATCGCCAAGTACAATCAGCTTCTTCGCATTGAAGAGGAACTGGGCGACTCATCCATTTATCTCGGCAAGAAGGCTTTTCGTCAATAGCAGTCATGGCGAAACTGAAGCCGCTGGTTCTCACCATCCTCGATGGTTGGGGCTACTCTCCGGCGATGGAAGGCAACGCGATTGCGCTCGCGCGCAAGCCGACCTACGATCATCTGCTCGCGACATATCCCAACACGCTCATCCACACGTCCGGTCCTTACGTCGGCTTGCCCGAAGGCCAAATGGGTAACAGCGAAGTCGGCCACATGAACATGGGCGCGGGCCGCGTCATCTACATGGATGTCACGCGCCTCGACCTGATGATCGGCTCGGGAGAGTTCTTCAATAACCCAGTGCTGCTGAACGCTATGGCCAAGGCCGAAGGACATCGGCTGCATCTGCTCGGGTTGTGTAGTGACGGCGGCGTTCATGCCCAGCTCACGCATTTGTATGCGCTACTTGAAATGGCGCGCAAGCACGGGCTCAATGACGTCTTCGTCCATTGCTTTATGGACGGTCGCGATACGCCGCCGGAAAGCGGGCTCGGCTATATTCAGCAACTTGAGTGGAAGCTGCAGCAACTCGGTGTCGGCAGGATTGCGTCTGTTTCGGGCCGCTACTACGCGATGGATCGCGACAAGCGTTGGGACCGCATCGAGCGTGCCTTCGGTGCCATGGCTCTCGGCAACGGTCTGAAGTACCATTCGGCTGCGGATGCCGTTCGCGCTTCATACGAAAAAGGCATTACAGACGAGTTCATCGAACCGGTCACGATCGTCGATGAGCGCAGCCTGCCGATCGGCCTCATTCGTGACGACGATAGCGTTGTCATGTACAACTATCGCGCCGATCGCGCGCGCGAAATCACTCTCGCATTGACGGACGCAAAACTCGAGCAGCCCGCCCGCGCTTTAGTTCCCAGGAACCTGACCTACACGATGATGACGCAGTATGACACCAGCTTTCCGCTGCCTTTCGTGCTGCCGCCGGAGCATCCGGACAACATCCTCGCGGACGTGATGGAGCGGGCGAATTGGACGAATCTCCGCGTCGCCGAAACCGAAAAGTACGCCCACGTTACTTACTTCTTCAACGGTGGCAACGAAAAGCCCTACAAGGGTGAAGAGCGTGAATTAGTGGCTTCTCCGAAAGTTGCCACTTACGATCTCAAGCCCGAAATGAGCGCCGCCGGAATCACTGCCAAAGCCGTCGCTGCAATCGAGCACGGCAGTTTCGACGTCATCGTGATGAACTATGCCAACGCCGATATGGTTGGCCATTCCGGCAAACTCGCGCCCACCATTCAGGCGGTCGAAGCAATCGACGCGGGTCTTTCGGAAATCTATTCGGCGCTCAAGCGCTGTGGCGGCTCATGGCTCATCACCGCCGATCACGGCAACGCCGAAACCATGATCGATCCGGTTACCAAAGGTCCGCACACTTACCACACGCTCAACCCGTGCCATTCATTTTCTTGAGCAACGAACGCGTGAGTTTCGGCAGCGACGGCGCATTGGAAGATATCGCGCCCACCATACTCGGCGTTCTCGGTCTTGATAAGCCAGCGCAGATGAAAGGTCAAGACCTGCGGCTAGCTGCGGACGTCGGAACGCCTGCGTAATACGGCCGCCATCTCTCTCACATCGCTCACCGAGATCTCTAAAGCCTCGTCAGGGTTGTCCCACAAAGGATCGCTCGCGTGCTGCTCGCCACAACGGGTCGTGCGTGCGTCTCGACGGAACAGTGCAGGTCCACATCTGCCATCGCTCGCATTTGCTTCGCCACTTGCGGCGTAAGGCCGCCGCCTGCCGCGATCCGAATGCGTCCGGTAGCCTGCTCAACTAAGTCGGCGATTGTTCTCATGCCCTCGCCGACGGTCGGCTTACCGCCTGAAGTCAGCAACCGTTGGCATCCGCAATCGATAATTCGCTCCAAAGCTTCGTCGCATGATCCCCGTCTGGTCGAACGCACGATGAAATGTCACTTCTTTGCGCCCGGCCAGCCGAACCAATTCACGCATGCGCTGTTCATCCACGGTTTGATTTGCTGTCAGAACGCCCGCCACGAAGCCCGCCACGCCCAGGTCGGCCGCGTGTTCCAGATCGTCTAAGAGCATCTGGAACTCCGCGTCGCTGTAAACAAAATTGCCTGGGCGTGGCCGCAGCAGCACATGCACCGGTAAGCCTTCGCCGCCACAATCGCGCCGCGAATCAGCCCATGGCTCGGTGTCAGTCCACCTTCGTCGAGCGCCGCACAAATCTCGACCCTGTGCGCGCCTCCCTCGCGAGCTGCTGAACACGCCTGCACCGTTTCCGCACAAATTCCAGCTCCGGTTGCTCACGCATTGGCCCAAATGTTCCGGGTCAAAAGCGATAACATTGGCCTTTCTGGGGCGCGGGAAGGCTGAAAAAGAACGTAGAACCCAAGCCAGTTTGACTCTCCACCCAGATTCGGCCGCCATGACGTTCTACAATCCGCCTGCATACCGACAGTCCTATTCCGCTTCCGGGAATGCCCGCGCCGTGTAACCGAACAAGCGGATCGAAAATCCGTTCGCTGTCGTTGCTATCGATTCCCGTCCCGTTGTCCCGAACCGCGATGATCCACTCATCGCCTCGTCGTTCCGCCGCAACCTCCACGCGTAGGGGTTCTTCCGGACGGCGATACTTGACGCAGTTCGAGAGCAGGTTTTGGAAGACCTGCGACAGCAACACACGATCTGCCATAACGGTCGTTAGACGATTGACAACCACTTCTGCGCCGCTCGCGAGAAGGCTATCCGAAAGCAGCGACAACACGTCCTCCAGCACCTCATTCAAATCCGTCAGCTTCGTCACTAGAGGCGCGCAGGCCAGTCGTAGAAAAATCCAGAACGGTTAGGATCAACTCGTTCATCTGTCGGGCGCCGCCTTCGATGTTGTCCAGGTAATCCACCGATTCCCGGTCAAGGCTTTTCCGAACTTTCCTATTCAGTAATTGGCTGAACGTAAGTACAGCGCGCACGTGTGCTTGCAGATCGTGGCTGAGGATCTGTGCGAAAGCCGTCAGTTCCTGGTTTGATCGTTTCAACTCTGCCAGAAGTCGTTTCCGCTCCTGTTCATCGTTGATCCTTTTGTCTATGTCGGTGGATGTGCCGAACCAGCGAACCACCTTGCCGCTTTCATCGCGTACCGGCGTTGCCCGCGTCAGAAACCAGGCGCTTTTGTTGTCGCCGCCTCGAATCTGGTGCACGAATTCAAAGGGCGATCCATCCGCCACTGCTTTCTGAAAGGCTTCCTCAAGGCTTGTTAGAGCGTCGGGCGAATGGGCTTGCCGCCAACCGTACCCGAGCGACTCTTCTTCTGTCAATCCTGAGAATTCATACCAGCGCTGATTGAGCCACGCTACTTCCCCGGTCGGAGCGGTCACCCAGCAAATCTGCGGCATTTGATTGGCGAGCATTCGAAACGAACTCTCGCTTTTCTGCAGACTTTCTTCCGTTCGCTTCCGGGACGTGATGTCACGCGAAACAGCCAGCAGCCGGTCCGTCCTGCCATCGGGCCCGCGAATCGGCGTCACTACCACATGCCACCAACGGGGCTCTCCTGTCAATCTCGCGAAGTATCCTTCGAACTCGCCTACGCCGCCATCGCGCGCCTTCGCAACGGCGCCCTCCGCGCATTTCCGGTCTTTTCCGGACCAGAATGCCGTCCAGCATTGTCCAAGAACCGCCTCGACGTCCTCGATAGCCAGCGCGCGCTGTCCGGGCTCGCTCATGTACAGCAGCTTTCCGTCCAAATCCAGGATCTTTATGCAGTCCGCGCTGTTGGCGAGCATGGATCGAAGAATGGAGGCGGGGTCTGCCAGGGCGTTCGCATTCGGCACGCAGGCTTCTTCTGCCCTGGTAGGACTCACCATGTTTCTATTTGACTACGCGTGGGTCAGTAAGCGATGTCACAGGATCGGACCCAAATGTTCCAAAACGCTCCACGCCGTGAGCCACCGGTGGGCCGCGCGGCTACTCCGTCCGCAACGCATCCATTGGTGAAATTGAACTTGCGCGTAACGCGGGCAGCAAGGACGCCGTGAACGCCGATAAGCCCGAGCGCCAGAACCGCTGTTACGGTCACAAGCGGATTGTATGGACTCATCCCGTAAAGCTGGTTTCCAAGGAATCGGCCGGCAGCGAACGTGAGTGGCAGCCCGATGAACAGCCCTACAACCATCAACGCGAAGGCGCCTCGAAGTACCAGCGAAATCGCGTCGCCGCGATCGGCGCCCAGCGCCATGCGCACGCCAATTTCCTGGGTCAGCCGCCCGGCGTTGTAGGCCGTCACTCCGTACAGCCCAACCGAAGACAGAATAAGCGAGAGAATGCCGAACAACGACGTGAGCCGAGCCATCAAACGCTGCTGCCGGAACTGGCCGGCCACTTGTTCCCGAAGCGACCGAACGTAAATAATCGGCAGATTGGAGTCCACTGACGCCATGGCCTTGCGCAAACTTGAGAACGGAACCGTAGCTCCCGGCTGCGTCACAATCACAATGTCTCGAAGGTAATGTGAGCCGGGATCGACTTCTTTGGATGCGACTTTTGGCACAAGATCATGTTGCGTCTGCGGTAGAAAAAAGAACGGACCAATCGGCCGTTCCAGCTCGTAATTCGAATAGCGTGCGTCCTTGGCAATGCCAACAACAAGATATTGATGAGACGAATTCAGGTCGGGCCGGCCAAAGTACTTACCGATGGGATCTTCCTTCTGGAAGAACTTACGCGCAAGCGCCTCGTTGATCACTGCCACATGCTCTGAAGTTGCCGTGTCCTGCTCTGTGATGCCGCGTCCTCTCAAGATTCGGTTTCCAGTCGCGGGAAAGTAGCCGGCGCTGACGCGATCGTACTCCGGCGAAGCTGTCGTCGCTTGGCCCGGGTGCAGGTCGTCCATTCACCCATACGCCGGATCCCCAATCGTTGCCGCTCAAAGGTGTATAGGTGCACAAAGCCACTGAAGATACGCCGGGGATGCTGGGTCAAAGAATCCTCAATGCGCCGGTAGAGCGGTGCCAGTTGCTCCACTTTGTATCCGGCCAGCCGCGGATCGTAGTTCACCACAATGCGCCGATCCTGATCAAAACCGAAATCCTGGTGCTCGAGTCTGTGCAACGACGCGGTGAGTAGCCCGGAAGCTGACAACAGAACCAGCGATAGCGCGGCCTGAAGTACCACAAGCGTCTTACGTGCCCGCGAGCCGCTTCGCGCAGTCGAACGGGAATGGCCCCGGAGAGCTTCGATCGGATCGACTCTGGTAGCCAGCCACGCCGGTGCAATGCCGAATGCAATACCCGTAACCAGTGAGACGACAAATGCAAACAGCATCACCAGCATAGAAGGGGAGGCCTCGATCGGTACGCTTCCCCAATCGTGGTCCTGTGGGAATACAAAACGGAGGATCAAGCTTGTTACGGCAAACGCAACCGTCAGACCCGCTGCGCCGCCAAGCAATGACAGCAGAATGCTTTCGGTAAGCGCCTGCGTCACGAGTCGGGACGGGCGCGCGCCCAGCGCCATGCTCAGAGATGTCTGCCGCCGTCGCTCCATGCCGCGAACCAGCATCAGGTTTGCAACGTTCGCACAGACGATGAGCAAAACGAATCCTGACACCATCATCAGGATCTGCAGCCAATGCTGATACTCCTCGCGCATGCTGGTGATGCCGGCCCCGCCAGGCCGCAAGAAGAGCGTCTGTTCGGGAAATTTCACGCGATCGTTGTTGCTCATTTCAGCCCAATGGGACCGTAGCCATTGCTTCAGCTCAACCCGCATTTCAGCCTGTATCTGTTGTGGATCTGAACCGGGCTTCATTCGGCCGATCAAGTCTAACCAGTACAAGGAGGGAGAGTGCAAATCTGAATCGCCCTCTAAGTGCCGACTCGGCGTTCAGCGGCAGAAAGAAGTCAGGTGGATTTGGACGTAGACTGTCCCCGTAGAAGCCAGGTGGCGTAATCCCTACGACAGTAAGTGGCTTGCCGTCGAAATCAAACACGCCTCCAATAACCGCGCGGTCTGAGCCGTAACGTTGCTGCCAAAGTCTATAACTCATAACCGCGGCCGGAGCAGCGTCGGGCGCGTCGTCGGCGGCAGTCAGCGTGCGTCCGGCGTAGGCGCTTACACCGAACATTCTGAAGTAATTGCCTGAAACAAACTCGCCTGGATAGCTCTGCGCGGCGTCGGCTTTTCCATTTCGTCGAACACCGAAGAGCGGTTCGCTGGCTGAGAATGCTGCCAATTCCGCAAAACCCTTCGTGTGTTCTCTGAATAGCTGATACAGCTCATAAGAGACAAGCGAATACTCTTTCTCTTGGCTGTAGCCGCCGTAGTAGCAACACTTTGCTTCTTTGCCCAATCGCCAGAGTTCGGCTGGATTTGCCACTGCCAGCGATTTCAGCATCACAGCATGCACCAGGGTAAAGATAGCGGTCGTCGCCCCGATGCCGAGCGCCAGGGTCAGGATCGTCGTTACAGTGAACGCCGGAGCGTGTAGCAATCTCCGCGAAGCCTGGCGCACATCCCGCGTCAGTGTCTCCACTATGGGTAGCCCTTGCTGGTCCCGGTAATCCTCCCTGACGGCCTCAACGGCGCCGAACTTCAAAACCGCTTGCCGCCTGGCCTCGACCGGGAGGTAAACCGGCCTTGATATTCTCAGCCGTTTGCATCGCGAGATGTTCTTCAATCTCGGCCCGCAATCGCTCTTCATCCCGCGCACGCGTGGCCCACGATGCCATTCGAAGGAACAGGCGGCGCAAATTCCTCACTGGAAATCCTCCGCCTTCGCTGCGAAGAAGCGTCCGATGATGGCTGCCGTCTGCTCCCAACCGCGAGTCTCGGCCTGCAGCCGTTTTCGTCCTTCGCGCGTGAGCCGGTAAAACCGCGCTCGGCGATTGTTGTCGGAAGATCCCCATTCGGACGCAATGGAACCCTCCTGCTCGAGTTTCAGCAGCACGGGGTAGAGCGTCCCTTGATTGACCGTAAGCAGATCTCCGCTGATCTGCTCGATGCGCCGGGCAATGCCGTACCCGTGAAGCGTTCCCAAAACTTCCAGCGTCTTCAGAACCATCAACGCCAGCGTGCCTTGCAGGACATCCGTCTTTTCTTTCATCGCCTATTGGGTTGCCAACAGAAGAATCTCACAATTCCTTTGGGAAAGCGACGTCTCGACTGCTAATCCTGGCAGGAAGACCGGCCGCCCGGCAACCCCACCGCTTAGCCATAGCAGAACTCTCCTTCCATGGCATCCCCACTCCCCGCGTGTGACCCCAACCTGTCTGGACGCTCACACGCTGGTTCTGTCGAGATTCATAACCGTTAATGCGCAGTCATCCGACAATACCGGAATTGCCTCAGGCAAACTCACGCGATGAGTTCGAGAGTTCAACTCCGCTTTTAGGGGTTCCATTCCAAGGCCGTGGTTCGATTGTATGTACGCGCTGTATATATCGCCAAGAGTTCTTCATCGTGTTGCCGGTCGTAATGTCTTGCCATTCGATCTCTGGTGATCTCTACCTCAGAACTCGTTCTTTCAGGTCCGTGAACCTGTTCTCTAAGTTGAGGTTTCCAAGCGGCTGATTTCTTCGGAGCAGAAGTCTACTTCCTGTCGCTCAACTGCGACATCTTGCCCACTCTTTTGACGCATCGCCGGATCTGGGGGGAAAGTGTAGCAATGCTGCCCTCGTGAGAAATCGTCCTGTGCGGTGTGGGGCGAAATTCGTCGGACTTCCAAATGCTCTCGTGAGGATCTGCTGGATTCCGAGGTCCTCGGCGGAAAGGCATCTTGGTGCAGACGCCATTCACGCAGACAACCATACCGGCTTTTGCGAGTCGCCACAACGCCTGGAAGAGCAACCATCGCGACCGACTATGGAAATTCGACTACCGAAAATGCGGTTGGCAACTCTAGGCTATGTTTTTCGGAGTCGGCGGCCATCCAAGGTCTCCCATCGCTAAATTGTTCCGCAGAAGAAAAGGCGCCCACCGTCTTAAATTTTTGAAAAACGTAGGGGAGTCCCTCGGCGTTCAAGGGCATCGTGGAATCAGCGACATGGAAATGAAGGTGAGGTCCGGTAGACTGCCCCGTGTAGCCAAGTTCTGCGATCACCTGGCCCCGCCGAACTCGCTCCCCGGCTCGCACGCGGACACTACCTGATTTGAGGTGCTCGTAAAAAGCGTACTTCCCATTCCCAAGATCAAGCACAATGTAATTTCCGGGCGCATTCTGCATCTCGACCACTTTCTGTATCTCGACGGTCTGAGGATCGGGTATGTCATCCATTGCCACGGAAACGGCCGCATCGGCGACAGCCAGCACATCCGCCGCGTAGCCGTACCAATTCGCAGGGTTTGCCTCGTCCCCTTTCGCATGGGTGCCATCCGGAGCGACTTTCATCCAATCAATCGCAAATCGGCCCGGAATATGTTCCACGCCGTCTGTGGTATAGATGACACGGCGATGCCCCAGTCTCCACGCATCGCTGTAGATTGGCGTCCAGTCCCCACCGTGCAATGGCGCCCCGAGCACAACCGGCGCTTCGTCGAGAACTTGAAATTCGCCGCCCTCGACTGTCGCGTTCAACGGAGTTCCAGAGTCGGCAGAGTAGGTAAGGCGATGCTTTAAGGTGACGTTTCGTGCCATCTGTTGCAGCCATTCCGCGGTCATATACACGATCGCTTCCACTCCGGGAGGAATCCTCCTTTCCACACCGACCGCCGCCTCTCGATCCATACGTCGTATCGCGCCCGTCAAAGCGACATCGTCGAGGGCAGCCCGCAGCTTTCCCGATTGAACTTCGAACAGCTCGATCCTTTCGAGCGTGAGGTCAATCTTCGAGCAGTTCACGATGTGTAGTTCATAAACCAACTCCCAACTGCCGTTATGGTGAGCAGGAGCGATTCGTGGAGCAGTTCGCAGCGCAAATGAGTTTTGCAGCTTGGGGCGCTCTCTACTCGCCAGAGGAACACCCAAAAGAGAAGCGAGCGCAATCAACACGGTCACGTGTTTCATCATCCAAGAACCCTCAAGCCGCTAGATGCTCCATGTGTTCCGGTTCAACGTGAAATGGAAGGCGAGCGTTTTCCGTTAGTGTAGATCTGCGGGCGGAGATTTTCAAGGCATCGGGGTCTACCGATCCGATGTTGTTTTTGGACCCGGACTTATGAACGGTGTTCCTGCCCCTACAATCGCGATATGAGTTCACCTTTTTTCCTACCGAGCTTCGATCATGCCTCATATGCGGGAGTCTCTGGCGGACCTCAAAAGTTCTTCCTATACCATTGATCTCACTTATAGCGTTAGGCTTGTGGGCATAACCCTCCTCACGAGTCACGGGATCGTTCCGGACAAGAGACGGTGGCAAGGGAGTCTTACGGCTACGCTGGATCACCGGGGCTGACGCGCTCTGCCCCAAAGGCGTCCTATTCTCGTTCCGTCCTGGCAGCTTCGCCGGCTCGTGTGAACTCATCAAGGTTTTCGCGGTCTCCACGAAGCCGGTGACAAAACGGAAAATTTTATTTTTCGCCCTTCGCCTCCGCTCCCTGAACAACTTACGCTCTCCAGCCCCAAAACGCAGCACCTCATCCCTACCGCAGCCGTTCTACTCTGAATCGGGCTCAGAAGCTCCATCTCAACCGAAACAGAACGCGAGGAATTCACCGATGACCGCACGTCAAGAGCGCCGCTCGCAACAGAAAGCCGAACGCAAAGCACAGAAGCGGGAACGCCGCCAGAATGAATTGTCGATCAACTTGTCGCCGAATCGCGCGTCGTCAGCTCGGCCAAGCTCCCCAGTCGTCGGCAGTCTCCGATCGAAAACTCGCCGCGAACCGGGCCAATGCTCAACTCTCTACCGGACCCTCGCAGCGAAGCGGGCCGTGCCGCCGTCGCGCAGAACCGCGTCACCCACGGTCTGACCGGTAGCTTCCGCGTGCTCGGCGACGAATGCCAGGCCGACTTCGACGAACTCCTCGCTGCTCTCATGCACGAACATGCCCCCGCGGATGTGACGGAAACCGAATTCGTGCAGCAAATGGCCGAAGCTCTCTGGCTGTCGCGTCGTTCCGTTCGTCTGCAGGACGCCTGCATCGTCGCGCTTCAATCCGGCGACAGGCCAGCTGAAGAATCCGCCCGGAAGAATCTCGCGCTCTACTGCGCTATCAGGTCACCCATGACCGTGCCTTCGTCCGCTTTTCCACCGAGCTTCGCAAGCGAAGAAATGAACGGCGCAGAATCGAGCGTGGCTTTGAATCGCAGAAAGCGCGCCAGGAGTTGCAAGCAAGAAGGCAGACGGCTGAAAACCGCAAGAAAGAACTCCACGAACTCGCCGTTCTGCTCAAAAAAACGAAAATCGAGGGTGCTCGCCTGCGTGTCACAACCGGAAAAATCGCCGATGTGCGCGCTGGCGACTTCATAGTCGAGCAGAAAACGGCTCGGCAGGCCGCTTGAACGGTATGAAATCCAGGCAATAGCTTCGATAATCGGTCGCGGCGTGCCCGTGCTGAACCTACAAGCGTTGTCACGCCTTACCGCCCGGTTGGCGTCATATGGCAAGTGGACAGGGGTCGGTCCGGGGTGCAAACAAACTGTCGTTGCAGCGCTTGCCCAGCCCCATGCTCCGCAAAAATAAGATCGACGGAACGAAATGCACCCCTCCCAAATGGTTGATGGCGCTTCTGAGCGACCCGCTCTGGTACAAAGACGCAATCGTTTACGAAGCGCATGTGCGCGCGTTTTACGACAGCAACGGGGATGGAATGGGCGATTTCCGCGGCCTTGCGGAAAAGCTCGATTACTTACAGGACCTCGGCGTAACAGCTATTTGGCTGCTTCCATTTTTTCCGTCACCCTGGAAAGACGACGGCTACGATATCTCGGATTTCCGCAGCGTGCACCCTTCTTACGGCACTTTGCGCGACTTTCAAGGTTTCATGAAGGAGGCGCACCGCCGCAACCTTCGTGTCATCACCGAACTGGTCGTAAATCACACCTCGGATCAGCACGAATGGTTTCAGAAGTCTCGCCGCGCCGAGCCCGGCTCAAGCTGGCGCGACTTCTATGTCTGGAGCGACAACCCGGACAAGTATTCCGGCACGCGCATCATTTTTAAGGACTTCGAACCGTCAAATTGGAGCTGGGATCCCGTTGCGAAAGCCTATTATTGGCACCGCTTCTACTCCCATCAGCCCGATCTGAACTTCGACAGCCCGCTCGTTCGCCGAACTGTGATGCGCACCCTCGATTACTGGGCTGGTATGGGTGTCGACGGGTTCCGTCTCGATGCCATCCCTTACCTGTACGAACGCGAAGGAACCAGTTGCGAGAACCTTCCCGAAACTCACAAATTCCTCAAGGAGCTGCGCCGGCACCTCGATGCTAGCCATCCGAATCGCATGTTGCTTTCTGAAGCCAACATGTGGCCCGAAGACGCAGTCGCTTACTTCGGCAAAGGCGACGAGTGCCATATGTCGTTTCACTTCCCGCTCATGCCGCGCCTATTCATGGCGTTGCGGCTGGAAGACCGCTTCCCAATCGTCGAAATTCTGAAGCGCACGCCGGAGATTCCGGAGACTTGCCAATGGGCCATGTTCTTGCGCAACCACGACGAACTGACGCTTGAAATGGTCACCGACGAGGAACGCGATTACATGTACCGGGTCTACGCCGCGGACCAGCGAGCTCGCATCAATCTTGGTATTCGCCGTCGCTTGGCTCCGCTGCTCCAGAACGACCGCTCGCGAATCGAGGTGATGAATGCGCTGTTGTTCTCCATGCCCGGCACGCCCGTTATTTACTACGGCGACGAAATCGGCATGGGCGATAACGTCTATCTCGGCGACCGGAACGGTGTCCGAACTCCAATGCAGTGGAGCCCTGACCGCAATGCCGGCTTCTCTGCCGCAAATCCTCAAAAACTCTACCTGCCCGTTAACATCGATCCCGCCTACCATTACGAAGCCATCAACGTCGAGTCGCAACAGGATAATCCCAACTCACTGCTGAACTGGACCAAGCGGATCATCGCTCTTCGCAAGCAACATAAGGCCTTCGGCCGCGGCAGCATCGAGTTTCTCAACCCGCCGAATCAGCGTGTGCTGGCGTTCTTCAGGCGCTACGAAGATGAAACCGTCTTAGTCGATCGCGAATCTCTCGCGCTTCGCGCAGGCGACCGAACTCGATCTGAGCCGCTTTAAAGGCTATACGCCGGTGGAGATGTTCGGACGAAGCGATTTCCCGCCCATCGAAACCGAACGTCCCTACCAATTGACGCTTGGGCCAAACTCGTTCTTCTGGTTCTCTCTGGAGCGGCACGCCGTCGCCGCCGCTGTTTCCGCTCCTTCTATCGAAACAAAGCCTCATGAACTACCCGTCGTCGCGGTGCCGGCGTTAGCCGACCTGTGGCAGCCCACGGTACGCACCAACCTGGAACCGCTATTGCCCGGCTTCCTTGCTAGCCGTCGCTGGTTCCGTTCAAAGAACAGGCGCTTTCGTTCGGCCACAATCGGCGACGTCATCCGCGTTGTTAATACCAAGCACGTTATCCTCCTGGTTCGCGCCGAGTTCACCACCGGCGACCCCGAATCTTATCTCGTAACCGTCAGTTGTGTCGGTGGTGCGGAAGCCGAAAGGGCAAGCGAGGAGTTTCCGAACGCGCTGCTCGCTCGAGGTTCATGCCGCCGATGGAGCAAAAGCGCTGCTCTACAGCGCCACTCGCGACCCGGAGTTTTCTACCGCTCTGCTCGATGCCTTTGCGCGCCGCAAGCGGCTGACAGGCGATCTTGGCTCCGCCATCGCGATGCGAAACCGCCAGTTCAGAGATATTTGGGGCGCCACCCACCCCTACCTTGAGCCCGTTCTTTTGACCTCTGCTGAGGTCCATACATCAATCAGGTTCGGCGAGCGCTTCGTATTGAAGATATTGCGCAGTATCGCTGCGGGAGTGAACGGCGGCGTAGAGATGGGCAAGTTCCTGACTGAGGGCCAGCCGGAGCCGTTCCCTTACGCCGCGCCGTTAGCCGGCCACCTGGAATACGAACCGGCATCTGGAGGCGAGAGCACAACGCTCAGCTATCTTGCATGGCTTCGTCCCGAATGACGGAAATGCTTGGCAGCGTACACGCCGTCATCTAAATGATTTCCTGCAGAATGCCGAAAACTCCGGTCAGTCCTTGTCCGGGTTTGCGCCAGTCTGCCCCAGTCAACTTCTATAAACTTAAATTCGTGCTTGCGGACCCGCCGGTACTCGCAACACATCTGATCGGCGAGTATTTGCCGCTAGCCGAAAAGATGGGCCAGCGCATCGCCCAGTTGCACCTGCTGTTCTCCCAACCCAACTCGGATGCGGCATTTGCGCCGGAGCCTTTCAACGATTTTTATCGCCAAAGTCTCTATCACGGCTACATAGCCCTCACCGGACGTCGGCTCGAATTCGTTCGCCAACGTTATAGCCAGATGAATGAACAAATCCGGCCGCTCGCGGCGAAAGTTCTGCGGCAGCGAGAATGCCATCCTCGAACGTTTCCGTGCCGTATTCGAGCAGCGCATCCCCTCGCAACGGACACGCTATCACGGCCGCCTCCATCTCGGGCACATTCTGATCACTCCGCAACAGGACGTTTCCCTATTCGATTTCGAAGGCGACCCGGACCAGCATCTGAGCGAACGCCGCATCAAGCGTTGCCCGCTCCGCGATGTCGCCAGCATGCTGTTATCGATAGGTTATGCCGCCTACAGCACCATGCGTCAATTCACTTCGAGTGAACACGGCGAAAATTCGTCCATGGAGGTGTTGCGTGTCTGGGCCCGCTTCTGGTATTCGCACGTCAGCGCGGCATTTATGCGCGGCTATTTCAGCACGGCTGCGGGCGCGTCTTATCTGCCGCCAACGGAGGAACAGCAGGAGACGTTGCTGTTGACTTATGTACTCGAAAGGGCCCTGTTGGACCTTCGTGCCGATATCCAGGATAAACCCGATCTTTCAGGCGTGCCGTTGCGCGTGATTCTGCACCTGCTCGGAGACGAAGCCGAACCCGACAGCGGGGAATGAAAACTTCCAGCAGAGCCGCGCGCGTCAGCAAGCGGTCACTACGTTCTTTTTCGCAACTTGGTAGCAGGAATCCGCCGAACTAAAGCCGGTAACTGAATCGTCCAGCCGGGAGGATTGACCGGAACTATGACTGCGTCGTGCTCACGGCCGGTCTTTCGCGCTGCGGTCCAGTCTTGGATGTCGGCAGCGTAAGTCTTCCAGTTGGATGCTGGATGGGGAGCCAGCCGGAAGTTGCCCCATGCGCCGAGCGCGAAAAGCGCTGCTGCCAAAGCGCATTGCTTGTAGGCCGGCCACAAGGGCTTGAAGTTCTCGACGCTGAGTAGCGCAATGAATGCGAAGCACCAGCATGCCGCCAGGAAATAACGATGCGCGCCCCATGGCTGCGAACTGCTCATCGTGGTGTACACCGGTTGCATGCCGCGTCCGACAGCCAGGATCAGGGCGCTAACGATGATGAACAGCATCACGCTCAACTTTTCGCGGAACGCTCTTCTGCTCCGCGCGGCGATTTCGAATAGCAAGAAAAGGAGGACCGAATACAACAACAGCGAAGCGCCGTTATAACCGTGGCCATAAACTGCTTTGATCGCGGGTCTTCCGAACATGGAAAACATCGCAATCTGATTCGTAAACGCAACCAGGATGGCAAACACGTCTTTACTGAACGCGGCGAAGTCGAGAGGGCCTCCAGGCTGCGTTTTCCAGTGGAATGCAAGCACCGTCCACTGAATGATCGTGCCGATCGTCAGTCCCATCTGGAAAAACGTAAGGCGGTGTCGCCGAAGTCCGTAGAACGCGATGACCGGAAGCAGGACTAATGTAAGCGGTCCGCTGAGTGCAATTGACAGCGCCAGGACGAACAGCAAAATCCGCCAAGCAATGCGCGCCGGCTCCGCAGCCAATAACGACAAGGGGATCGCCAGCATTGTGAGGTACCACTGTAAGTTGGCCAGGGTGCCGACAATTTCCTGTGATGGAAGCGCCGTCGCGGCAATCAGGCATAACGTAAACCGCAGAGCATCCGAACGAAGCAAGGGCCGAAACGCATTGAGGCAAAATGCCCAGCAACATGCACTTGCCACCGCAAGCGCTTCGAAGGCATAAGCGAAAGGAATGGAGGCAATCGGAAGCGCCGAGGAGCCCAAGGCAAGCAGTCTTGGCACCAGATGCAGATACTGTGCCAAGGTCGTGAAGACTGCCGCCGGACCGGTCACAAGTTCTTCGTGAAAAAAATCCGTCGCGTCTTCAGCAAACAGCCCGGGCTGCGTCAGGCACTTGGGCTCGCGTAGGAACAGGATGAGGAAAATGCAGAGAAAAAGGACCAGCTTAGGCGCCAAAGGGGAAGCGGTCAAGCCTCCCCTTTCGGCGATTGGATCGAAGCCGCTGCTATCTGGCCGCTGCCTTAGCTTTAGGAGGTGCTGCAGGACGGCCCACCTTGGGAACGCGTGCGGTCTTCACCTTATGCATAGCGGTCCCCGACCCGTTGCGCGCGGTGCCGTTTGTGTTGTTCGCTGCCGTAGTTGCCGTGCCGTTTTCATTTGCGGGTGCGCCGCGTTGCACGCCGTTCTGCGTAAGTTTACCGAGTACGACGGCCCGCTTTGCCCCCGTGGCAACTGGAACATTCGATGGGCGGGAATGCGCCGTTTCGTATGCCATTACCGCGAATGCAACAGCTTCCTTTGCGTCCACGTCGAGACCGACTTCGCTCGTGTACTTCACGGGAATCGTGTCCAGCGCCTTACGCAACATGCGCATCAGCGTCGGATTGTGCGTACCGCCGCCCGAGACGAAGATTTCATCCACCCGCATCTCAGGCAGAACAAAGTTCCGTACTGCTGCGGCGATGCTCTCAGCCGTCAGGGCCGTCGCCGTCGCGATCAGGTCTTCGCTGCTCAATTCGGTATCGAGCAGCTTAGTGACAAACTCCGATCCGTACTGCTCTCTGCCTGCCGTCTTCGGAGGCTTCGCACGAAAATACTTGTCGCGAAGCAGCTTCGCCAGCAGCTTGGCATCGAGTTCCCCGGCCGCCGCCATGACGCCGTCACGGTCATAGAACTGGCCACCCTGGGTGATTCGGGCCACCAGTTGATCGATCACCATATTGCCCGGACCCGTGTCGAACGCAATAACGCGATCTGTGTTCGTGTTGGGAGGAATGGCGGTCAGATTCGCGATTCCGCCAATGTTCACAGCTACGCGGCCGCGGCCGCGATGCCGGATCATCATGTAATCGAGGTACGGTACCAGCGGCGCGCCTTTGCCGCCGGCCGCCATATCGCACTCGCGAAAGTTGGATATCACCGTTATGCCCGTACGCTCGCTGATGACGCTCGATTCACCGATCTGGAAAGTGCTCGCTACCTTCTTGCCCAGATACTGGCCGCCCTGACCTTCATGGAAGATCGTTTGGCCGTGGCAGCCAATCAGCTTGACGGTGTCGAGCGGTATGCTCGCGCGCTCAGCCGTTTCTTCCAGCGCCTCTGCGTAAAGCTCGCCGAGCAGAAAGTTCAGCCGCGATATATCGCCCGTGAATGCGCTGGAATTGGAAACCGCCAAAAGCGCTTCCCGGATCTTCTTCGGATATGGGACCGAATGGCTGGTCAGGACGTTGATCTTAGCCTTAAATCCCGACCCCGTGATGTCGACGATCGCAACATCGATTCCGTCGAGCGAGGTCCCGCTCATAATGCCTGCTATTCTCATCTCTTTAGCAACTCTTGCTGCAAATCTTGCAGAATCTGCAATGCTTCAACCGGCCGTAACTCGTTGATATTCAACGATCGCAATCGGTCGGCCAGCCCCTGATTCAAAGGCTCGAAAAGTCTTATTTGTAGTGGCGCTTTTGTATCGCCAGGGTTCAACTCTTCCGTTACCGAGTGTTCCCTTACTTCATGATGCAATAAAACGGACCTCGCTCGCTCGATTACTTGCAGGGGTAAGCCGGCTAATCGAGCCACTTCGATGCCATAACTGCGGTCTCGCCGCACCCGGTTCTACCTTTCGAATGAATAAGATCTGGTCATTTGCCTCTTTCACGGCGACGTGTAAATTTATTACGCCAGAAAGTTGATCGGCCAATTCCGTAAGCTCGTGATAGTGGGTGGCAAACAGCGTCTTCGCCTGGATTCGCTCGTGGATGTACTCAACCACCGCCCAAGCCAGTGCCAAACCGTCATATGTGGACGTTCCCCGACCGATCTCATCCAGTACCACGAAGCTGTTAGACGTCGCCGTGTTGAGAATTGCTGCAGCTTCCGTCATCTCGACCATAAAGGTCGATCGCCCGCGCGCCAGATTGTCCGCTGCCCCGATGCGCGTGAACACCCGATCCACTACCGGCAACAATGCCGCCTGTGCGGGAACGAACGAACCAATCTGCGCCAGTATTAGGATGAGCGCCGCCTGCCGAAGATAGGTTGATTTACCGCCCATATTCGGACCGGTGATGACGGCGATGTACTCTTTGCCCGGAATTCAGATAAAGATCGTTGGGAATGAAACGAGTCGCCTGTCTTTCGGCTAGCCGCTCAATAACCGGGTGGCGTCCGGCATCGACCCGCATTTCGCCTGTATCTGAAAATCGCGGCCGCTGATATCGGTTTTCAATGGCGACTTGGGCGAGAGTTGCATGCACGTCCAGTTCGGCAACGTGAGCAGCCGTAGCTTTGATTCGGTCTGCAAAACCCGCCGCATAGGATCGGAGATCGTTGAAAATCTCTCGCTCGAGGGCGAGGATCTTCTCTTCCGCAGCCAGAACCTTGCCTTCAAGTTCCTTGAGTTCCGGGGTGGTGAAGCGCTCGGCGTTTGCGAGCGTCTGCTTACGTTCGTAGTCGGCCGGGCGCAAGCGATAGGTTTGCTCTTGAGATCTCGAGGTAGTAACCGAACACGTTGTTGAACCGTACCTTCAACGACTGGATGCCGGTCCGGGCGCGCTCACGCGTCTCGATGGCAGCAATGTACTGCCGGCTATTTCGGCTGATGTCTCGCAACTCGTCGAGTTCGGCGTTGAAGCCGTCACGAATTGAGCCTGCCATCGGCTAAGTTCACCGGCGGCTCATCTGAGATCGCGCGCAGGATTCTGTCGCGCAATTCGTCAAGTGTGTCGATATCGCGCTTCAGTTCGACGGCTTCCAATCTAGCGACGATCTCGACAACCGTAGGGATTTGCGCCAGAGATCGTCCTAGCGCCAGCATTTCCCTCGGCCCGGCTGTTCCGAGCGTTACCTTGGCAAGTAGCCGCTCCAGGTCCTGAACTCCGCCGAGCGCCTTGCGGAGATCGTTGCGAATGATCACCTTGCCTGCCAGTTCGCCGACCGCGTCGAGCCGGCGTCTCGATCTCGTCGCGCTCGCAGGATGGATTCAGCAGTCTTCGGCGAAGCAGCCGGCCGCCCATGCCCGTGCAGGTCTTATCCAGCACGTGGATCAAAGTGGCTTCGCGGCTCTCGCCGGCAAACAAAGGTTCCAGCAGTTCGAGATTTCGCACTGTGGCAGCGTCCAGCACCATATGATCCTGGCGCTGATAGAAGCCCGGCCGATTGAGATGGCTCAACGCCGACTTCTGCGTCTCGCGCAGATAATGGACCAGCGCGCCTGCTGCGGCAGCGGCGAGAGGCTTATCCGCCAGTCCACAACCTTCAAGCGAGTGCAGCCGGAACGTCTCAAGGATTTGACGGCCTGCGTAGTCCGCGCCGAACACCCAACTATCGAGCGGAGTTTCGAGACACGGCGCCCCGATCGGCTGACCTTCGGGAACCAAAAGCTCGCGGACGTTCAGGGTTTCAATGGTCGCGGCAATATCTTCCGGAGCCGATTCCGTCATTCGAAACTCGCCCGTCGAAAGATCGACGTAAGCTAAGCCGCTTCGTCCCGACTTGGTGAAGATCGCCGCGATGTAATTGTTTTCATGGGAGCGCAGCAGCGCCGAGTCCGTCACGGTGCCCGGCGTGACTACGCGCGTCACTTCTCGTCTGACGAGTTTCTTGCCGGGACCGGCTTCTTCCATCTGCTCGCAGATGGCCACGCGGTAACCGCGCTGAATCAGACGTGCGATATAGCCCTCCGATGCGTGATAAGGAACACCACACATGGGAACCGAGTCGTTCCGTTCCTTGTTGCGCGAGGTGAGCGTGATCTCAAGTTCGCGGGCCGCAGTCACAGCATCTTCGTAGAAGAGTTCATAGAAATCCCCAAGCCGAAAGAGCAGCAGCGCGCCGGGCACTTGCTGCTTTGCGGCTTGATACTGCCGCATAAGCGGAGTAGTTGCTTCAGTGGACACTACGCGTAAAGTCCGCGTTTCCTTATTGCGTTAGCGACGCGATCGAGCGCAAGCATATAGGCGGCCGTGCGGTTGTTGACACCGTGCTGCTCGGCGTATTGAGTTACATCCAGAAAACTCGCGACCATGATGTCTTCGAGTTGCTCGTTGACGCGCTTCTCACTCCAGAAGTAGCCCTGCCGGTCTTGCACCCATTCGAAGTACGAAACCGTTACGCCGCCCGCGTTAGCCAGGATGTCCGGAATCACGAAGACCTTCTTGTCCGACAGAATCGAATCCGCCACATAGGTCGTCGGTCCGTTAGCGCCTTCACAGAGGATCTTTGCCTTTATACGTTCGGCATTCGAAGACGTGATCACGTTCTCGCGCGCGGCCGGAATCAGAACGTCGCAATCCATTAGCATCGCTTCGTCCTTGTCGACGTCTTCCGACCCGATGAATCCTGTTATAGAACCGGTTTCATTTCTATGGATCATCAACTTCTCAACGTCGAGCCCGCGAGGGTTATACACTGCCCCGTCGTATTCGATGATGCAGACGATCTTAAACCCCGCTCGAGACATGAGCCGCGCAGCCATGCCGCCGACATTGCCGAATCCCTGGATGATAACGCGCGTGTTTTCAATCGAGAGTCCAAGCCGCTTCAAAGCCTGCATGGTGACGATCATGCAGCCGCGGCCGGTCGCCTCAGGACGCCCGCGTGACCCGCCAAGCTCAAGCGGCTTGCCGGTCACAACTGCTGTCACGGTGTGACGCTGGTGCATGGAGTAGGTGTCCATGATCCACGCCATTGTCTGCTCGTTCGTGTTGACATCCGGCGCCGGAACATCCCGCTCGGGACCGATGAACTCGCAGATCTCCGCTGTGTAGCGGCGCGTGATGCGCTCCAGCTCACTCTCACTCATGACATGGGGTTCACAGATGACTCCGCCCTTGCCACCGCCGAAAGGAATGTTGACGACCGCGCACTTCCATGTCATCCAAGCCGCCAACGCTCTTATTTCGTCCAACGAAACATCGGGCGCGAAGCGGATACCGCCTTTGGCCGGACCTCTTGCAATCGAGTGCTGCACGCGGTAACCGGTGAACACCTCAATCCGGCCATCATCGAGAACGACTGGGAAGTTGACGGTGAGCTCCATCGTCGGCCTTTTCAGGACCTTCCGCATGCCGTCGTCCAGTTTCAACAGTTCCGCTGCCTCATCGAAGCGATGAGCGGCGGATTCCCAGGGGTTTACCTCTTGGTCGACGGACGTGGTCGCTTCCAGAAGCATGATGACGGTCTCCTATTCATCGAATCCATTCCTACACTGTCACGACTCATCGGCAGATTCAAGGGGCCGGGGGCTAAATTGCCACTACTATTGAAGATGAACGGCAGCGGCGCAAATTACGTCTAACCAGTCGTCGATACAAGCGTCGATTCGAGGAAACGAAATGACTCAAGATGAACGCAACATGCTGACGGACTTAGCAAATAAGATTGCTCAGACGCCCGCTCCTCAGACAGATCCGGAGGCTGAAGATTTTATACGTACGAAGATCGGGTCGCGCCCCGATGCGTTATACCTGATGACGCAAACCGTGGTTGTACAGAATCTTGCATTGCAGCACGCTCAAGAGCAGATCCAGCAATTGCAGCAGCAAGGTTCGGCATCTCCGCAGTTGAATTCGGGCGGCAGCTTTCTAGCCGGGCAAAGCGCTCCTCCTCCGCGCGGCAGTTACCAGCAATCCGCGCCGCAGCAGCAGTATGCGCCGCCCGCTCCGCAGTATTCGGCCCAGCAGCAAATGCCGGGACCAAGTGGCGCGTCTGGTTTTTTGAGGGGTGCCGCTCAGACAGCGGCCGGCGTTGCGGCAGGCGGACTTGCTTTTGAGGCGATTAGTTCGCTGTTTTCGCACCACGGTTACGGAGGCGGGTTCGGCGGCTTCGGGGGTGGCGGTTTTGGCGGCGGCGGTTTTGGCGGTGGCCCCGCAGAGGAAACCGTTGTTAATAACTACTACGATCAACCTTCAGGCGGGAACGATTCCCGCGCTGACGATGCCGGTAACTATGACGATCAAAACGTCGGCGACTCCGGCCAGTACGACGATGCTTCTACCGACGACGGCGGGGGATTCGACAATGGTGGAGGCTTCGACAACTCCGGCGACAACTTCTCCTAGTCTGTCGCGGTGATTGGGACTTCGGAGGCCTGTTTGATCTTGCTGTCCAAGTAGGCCTGCCGGCTCTTCATAATCAGCTTGCGCGATTCGGGCGGACCGCCCCAACCGTTTATCGTTGTGTTCGCGCCTTGCAGTTCCTTGTAGATGGAGAAGAAGTGTTCGATTTCACGGCGTACGTGAAGGAACACCTGATCTATTGTGTGGATGCTCTCAAAACGCGGGTTGCCGTTCGGAACGGCTAGCAACTTCTGGTCGTTCTCTTTCTGATCGATCATATATAGAACGCCAACGGGACGGACTTCCATCAGGCAGCCCGTGAAGCTGGGCTCATCCACCAGAGTCAACACATCAAGCGGGTCGCCATCTTCGGCCAGCGTCCCCGGAATGAAGCCATAATCTCCGGGGTAATGCATCGGGGAGTAGAGCGCCCGATCCAGACGGAATATGCCCAACTCGCCGTCATACTCGTATTTGTTACTAGAGTTTTTCGGGATTTCAATAATCGCGCGAACCATCTCCGGACATTCAGGCCCGGGGTCGATGTCGTACAACTTCACGCGTTCAATGTAGCAGGCCGCATTCCGCCGCGTGGGAGACTCGGAGCATGTCGAAGTTACGCTGGGGCGTTCTGGGCGTCGCGGGTATCGCTGTCAAGAAAGTCATTCCCGCGATGAAGCTTTGCACCCGAGCCGAAGTGATGGGTATCGCATCGCGCAGTATCGACCGGGCGCAAGATGCCGCAGCGAAGCTCGAAATTCCAAAAGCATATGGCTCGTATGAAGACCTGATTTCAGATCCGGAGATCGACGTCATCTACAACCCGCTTCCGAATCACCTGCACGTTCCGTGGTCCATCAAGGCGGCTGAAGCCGGTAAGCACGTTCTTTGCGAAAAGCCAATCGCGTTAAGCGCGGACGAAGCGCGCAAGTTGATTCAAGTTCGCGATCGGACAGGCGTGAAGATTGGCGAGGCGTTCATGGTGAAAACGCATCCGCAGTGGCTTCGAGCGCGGGATCTGGTTCAGAGCGGCGCGATTGGAGAACTGCGATGCATTATGAGTGTGTTCTCTTATTTCAATAACGATCCGAAGAACATTCGCAACATGCCCGATATCGGCGGCGGCGGGGTGATGGACATCGGCTGCTATCCGATCACGATGTCGCGATTTCTGTTCGGGCGCGAGCCGAACCGGGTGGTAGCGCTGATTGATCGCGACCCCCAACTGGGAACGGACCGGCTGAGCTCGGCCGTTCTCGATTTTTCTACAGGCCAGGCAGTGTTCACCTGCAGCACGCAACTAGTTCCTTTTCAGCGCATGCAGATTCTCGGCCCATCCGGGCGAATTGATATCGAGATTCCGTACAATATCCCGCCGAACCGGCCAAGCCGGCTTTTCATCGACAACGGATCGCAGTTTGCGGGAGCGAGCGCGCGCGTCGAGGAATTCGATGCAACGGACCAGTACACAATGCAGGGAGATGAATTCTCGCGGGCCGTTCAGGAAGGTTCGGAGGTTCCAGTCACGTTGGAAGACGCATTAAACAACATGCTGGTCATCGACGCAGTCCTAAAGTCCGGACAAACGGGACGGTGGGAAAACGTGGTTGCTTAGCGGTCTGCTGCCGGCCCGAGATGGAAGTTGATACCGATGGATTTGCCGGTTCCGTCACAAGCCACCGTGGCGCTCACGCGGGAAGAACCGGCATTACTTAAACAGCGAGCGATGTTGATCGAGTAGAAGTGGATGGCCTTCTCGGTATTGGGCATTTCACGGCTGAAAATTGGATCGGCGGATTGCAGGCACTTCCATACCGGGTCAGCGACCTGGTCCGGCATGATTTGAACGGGAAGCAGCGGACCCTCATCAAAGACCTTGAGGGTCAGGTAAACGCCTTTTTGTCCGGGCTGTTCGTTGTAGCCGTAATCGAGACCCTTGACCAAACCCGTGGATGTGATCTTGTCGGATGCCTGCTTCAGAATACTGTCGCTGACCATCTGGCCGACCTTAAGGCCTGAGATCTTGATAATCGAGTCCGCAGGGAGACGCGTACCAGTAATCTGAATTCCCTGAAGTTGCATCAGTTTGTGCGCTTCGTTGCCTTGGCCACACGCAAGGAATGGAATGCCCGTCAAAACCGCTAGGGCAATGGGAAAGCTGAGTAATGAGTGTCGCACGTCCATTTAGTGGACGCCATTCGAGGATGTTAGTTTTTCACCTTTAACAAATTCGGAGTACCAACTCGCCACTTTTTCGCTTGTGACGTGTCCGTCGTAGATTACCACGCGATATCGAAATCGCATGGACTCACCGGACTTGAGGGTATGGCCACCTGTGCCGCTTGACTTAGGATCGAAATCCTTCAATCCAAACGGATTGGCAGCAAACAGTCCATAAGCGCGCGCGTGCCACCTGGTGGGGTGATTGAAGTTGCCCGGGTTGTCGAAAATCGCGACCCCGACCTTTTGGCCACTGACATTGCCTTCATAATCAACCCAGTCGGCGCGCTTACCCCAGACGTTCTTTTCGCCCTGTTCGCCCGCAGAATTCGTCATCACGCCACCGTTCTTCTCGATCATACTGTCGGCCAGGCGGATGGCAAAGAAGCCTTCTTTGGTGTCGTCAAAGTGTACATCGCGAACAGCGGTCAGTGTGTCGTTGACATCGAAAGCTCTGACGTTCGGATCGGAATAGAAGGTCATCTGGCGCTTCTCTTCCAGAACCTTTCCATGAGCCGGGTCTAGCCATGCGAAGGTAGCGGATACTGTGCCGGAACCGCCGCCGGATCGGATCTCGGGCCCGTGCTCCAAAGCTACTTTGCCCTTCACTTGCGGATTGCCCTGACTCGGCACAGATGCCGCTTCCACCTCCCAAAAATTAACCCCGTTCACGCTGCCATAACCGACCCATAGGCCTTTATGATGCGGATGGTCGTGCGAATCAGTGGCTACCTGATCCATAGGCCAACGGCGAGTAACGATAGTACCGTCAGGCGTTCGAAGAGGCGTCAGAAACGGCTTCGCATTTTCTTCGCCAAAGTGGAATTCGGAGAACGGCGTCCCGTCAATGTCGATGGCGAGTTCTCCCTTCTGCGTGTGCTTGATATCTACTTGCGCGGTACACATACAGGCAAAAAGGGAGACCAGGCCTATCCCGTACAGGCTTCTCTTCATATCCAGCCCGCATCATAACAGGGCGTTCTAGGCTATCATGAAGGCGGAATCGCATAGCCGCAAGGAGATGGAATGGGACCGATAGGAGTGCCGGAGATGTTTGCGATCTTTGTGATCGCACTCGTCCTATTTGGCCCTAAGAAACTTCCGGAGCTTGGCCGAACGCTTGGTAAAGCCCTGGCTGAGTTTCGACGCGCGAAAAACGAGTTGAAGAGTACTTTCGAGACGCACATGAACGAGTTGGATCGGGAAACTCGCGCGAAGACTTTACCCGCCTCACCCGTCTCCACTAACTCGACGCCAACTTACTCCGGGTACAGCTATCCGTACGAAGATTACAGTCACGACTCGGCACACAATGACTATTCGGCGCCGACGCAAGTCAGCGGGACAGAAGAACTGAGAGCCGCTCTGCCGTCTTCTGCGGGCGAGATCGCGCCGCCGATAGAGCACGCCGAGGCGGCCGATGAAGCTCTGCCGACTCTTCCGCACGTCGCGGGTACAATCGCCCGGAACAATGGTGTTCGTCCCTTAGACGAAAGCGCCGAAGCGCCGCAATCCGATTATTCGCACTCGACTACTGAGGAACATTCGGTCTAACCGCTGTCGCCGATGCCTGAAGAATTCGAGGATAGAGGCGTACCGCAGATTGTACCTACACGATCCGAACATGAGGTAAACGGACACGGTTCCCACGCCCAGCCGCAAGCGCTCTCAAAACGTTCTGTCAATCCTCCTCCTCCGCCACCACCACCTTCCGACAGCGACGAAGAAGGAAATGACGAAGAACAGGGCATGCTGCGCATGTCCTTCATGGAGCATCTGGAAGAGCTCCGTGGACGGCTCATAAGGTCGCTTGGAGGTCTGGTAGTCGCATTTATTCTTTGCATTGGCTTTTGCAAGCAACTCTGGGAGATCGTAGCGGCGCCGGCTGTCACTGCGCTGATACACCTGGGCATCAACCCGCCTGACCTGGCGCAGATCACGCCGATGGAACAGTTCAACGTGATCTATTTCAAGCTGCCGCTGCTTGTATCGCTATTTGTTGCGTCGCCGTGGGTGCTGTATCAGGTCTGGGCCTTTATTTCGCCCGGATTGTACAAGCGGGAAAAGCGGTGGGCGGTCCCGTTCATTATGTCCACGGCCGGACTGTTCATTACCGGCGGCCTTTTCGCCTATTTCGTCGCGTTCCGCTACGGCCTCGAGTTCTTGCTCGGAATCGGACGCGACGTCCACGTGCGGCCAGTGGTATCGATCAACGAGTACTTCGATCTGTTCGTCAATGTGACGCTCGGCGTTGGTCTCGTTTTCGAGATGCCGGTGATCATTTTCTTTTTGACGCTGTTGCGCCTGGCATCCCCGCGATTCCTTTTAAAGCACAGCCGTTACGCGATTCTAGCCATTACCGTCATTGCGGCAGTTGTGACCCCGACGCCGGACATCTTCAACATGATGCTGTTCGCTGTGCCCATGGTGCTGCTGTTCTTCGTGGGTCTCTTTGCGGCGTATCTGCTAGTCCTGCGGCGCGAGGGGAAGAAGTTCCCGTGGGGAATTGTGTTGCTGGTCCTTCTGGGCATCATCTTGGTGGCTGCAGCGGTACTTGCATTGTTTGTCTATCGGTACCACTATTACTTTCTTATGAAGTGGCCTTATCTGACGAAATAGTCGTGCGCGAGGCTAGGGCTTGAACGCGCCATAAGCCCACGCCGCCAATCAGACCATCTTGATTCGGAATGCGGGTCGCCAGCCGGGGTAGCGCGAAGTCGATCTGCGGGGCGTTTCCACCGCCGATGTACAAATGGTCGTAGTTGAAGAGCGCCTCGAGTTGCGGGATGGCTCTCTCAAGCAACTTGTTCCATTTCTTGTGGCCATGTTTCTCATAGCCAACTTTGCCGAGGTCGTCCTCGTAGGTCTTGTTTTTCCGCCAAGGATGATGCGCCAGCTCCAATCCCGGGACAAGGATCCCCTCAATGAAGAGGGATGAGCCGAAGCCCGTCCCGAGAGTGATGACTAATTCCAGACCTTTGCCGCGGATGGCGCCAAATCCCTGTACAGCAGCATCGTTAGCCACTCGGACCGGCCGCTTCCAACGGTTTATCAGCGTGCGCTCCAACTCGAAACCAATCCATCGCTTCTGTAAGTTGTGCGCCGTCCAAGTGACGCCTTGCTTGACCACGCCGGGAAATCCGACGGAAACGCGATCAAAAGCACCCAGCTTGTCTTTCATCGCCTCGACCTGTTTTAGCACCGCCGCGGGAGTTGCAGGGTGCGGCGTGAGCGCCCGCACTCGATCGCTGATTGGCCTTCCGCGTTCGTCAAGCAATATCGCTTTTATTCCGGTTCCGCCGATGTCTATGGCCAATGTGACTGGCGCACTCTGCTTTGCAGGCATACCGTCACTGTAGCTGATGAACACTAGCCGACAATCATCAGCGGCTAATACAAGCAAGTAGCGAGTAAGTACAACAACTTAGCAACCAAGATCGGGTTGAACAACGTAAGTTTTCTCGAACTCACCGCGCAGCTTGCACTTTTTGCATGCTGCGGCCCAGAGAGCTGCAACGCAAGGTGTTGATAGCGTTCGCAGTCGACCAAATTGGCAACCCAACTGCTTTGAATACACATCAAAACGGTGAAAGACCGCAACGAAAGAATGTTGCCAAGTGGGCCACTTTGAGCAACTTACTTTTCGACTTGGAGGAGTTTGGAATGAGACTTAATTTTCGCTCTTTTTGCATCGGCGCTTTGGCGGTTACCGGTGTTGCGCTGATTAGCACCTCGTTTGTTCCGAAGGCGCACGCAGATGAATGGAACAAACGTACTATCGTCACCGTGAACGAACCGATCATCGCGGGCAACAAAGTTTTGGATCCCGGAACATACGTTTGGTTATTGATGGATTCTCCATCGAACCGGCATATCGTTCAAATTTTCGATAAGGACCAGCGGCACCTCGAAACCACGGTGCTCGCAATTCCGGATTATCGAATGCAGCCAACCGGAAAGACGCAGTTTGCGTTCTGGGAAACACCGGCAGGAGTGCCAAAAGCCGTTCGCGATTGGTATTACCCAGGCGACAATTACGGTCAAGAATTTCCGTATCCTAAGAAGCTTGTCGCGCAGTTAGCGTCGGCGCAGCCCGTGGCCGTGCCGTCTAATTATCGTGAGCCTGAGCCCGCGGTAGCGCCAGTGCCGCGCCAGTTCCCGCACCGGAAGCTCAGCCTGTTCCTGAGCCCGTTCCTGTTGCGCAACCGACTCCGGAACCAATGCCGCAGCCAGAAAGCGCACCTGCGCCGGAAGTTCAACCAACTCCCGTTCAGCAGCCACAAAGCTCTGCCACACACAGGCAGCTTTAACCCGCTGATCGGACTGTTAGGATTGACCTCGTTAAGTTTTGCCGGTTTACTGACGCTTGTAACGCGGCGATCGTAAGTAGATTCGAATCATAGTGCGAGCCGAACTCAATTCGGCAATGAGGAAACGCCTGGCCGGCAAAACTACCGCTCGGGCGTTTCTCTTTTACTACTTTAAGAGGGTGTTGCACGGGGTGATTATGACCGCTCCGGTTTGCAGTGAAAGCATCAATCAGTGCATCCGATTAATGTGTCGATAGCGGGGACTGTCTGAGCGGGCACGGCAGAATGGCAGGGCAGTCAGAACCGGCCGCCGAAACAGCGAGACATTCACAATTTCGGACAATGTCCATCTTGTTTTGCTCGACGCCACCGTCAGCGACGCAAAGGCGGGTTCGTGACAGGACTGGATAAACAGAATTTCAAGGTGTTCGAGGATGGGCAGTCTCGAGCGATTTCACAGTTCGGCAGCATGGATACGCCAGTGAGCATCGGGTTAGTAGTCGACAACAGCGGGAGCATGCGCGGCTAAGAAACCTGAAGTTGTAATGGCCGGTTTATCGTTCGCGCGTCAAAGCAATGCTAAAGATGAATTCTTTGTCGTGAATTTCAACAATGTAGTTGTGCGAGGCCTTCCTAAAGGCGAAATGTTCACCGACGACCTTCAGGAGTTAAGGGCAGCATTGTTTTACGGACAACCGGAGGGACAGACGGCCCTGTATGATGCGGTCGCGTATGCCCTCAGGCACCTCGAATATGCTCATCATGAAAAGCGAACGCTAATCATCGTCAGCGATGGCGGGGACAACGTAAGCCAACTTAGTTTTCCGGAGTTGCTTAGAGATGATTGAAGCCTCTCGGGCGACCATCTACACGGTGGGAGTGTATGAGCCGGAAGATCGAGACAAGAACCCCGATATTCTGCGCAAAATCGCGAGCGTGAGCGGCGGGGAATTTTTCGAACCAGCGAAGCTGGACGATGTGTTGCCAATGTTCAGCAAGATCGCTAAAGATATCAGAAGTTCCTATACGATCGGTTATCTTCCCAACGAGACGACAGACAATAAACCTATTCGCACGGTGAAAGTAACGGCGACAAAAAACGGCAGGCGGTTAACGGTTCACACGCGAACGAAGTATACGATCACACCGTTATCGGAGATGTCGGCCCGCATCGAAACGAAGCACGCGGGCGCCGTTCACTAGCGCATGACAGAAGTACCGACCCCTCATATCGTCAGGCCGGTCAGCCAAACATATTACGCGAAGCCTGGCCTGCATTCCCATAATTCGAGTCGCACTCGCGCAGCGAAGCCCGTACGCCGACCCGGCAAGCTGAGGGCGCTATCGATCGTGCTCGCGATTTTGGCACTGCCGGCGTCGGCTACTACGGCTACACGCTATGCAATCAGTACATCTATGAGGCTTATCAAAATTGGGCATTCGATCAGGAGATTGCAGGCCACGCGCGTGCAGGTTTCAGCGACTACGTCCGTGCGCGCACGCCCTTCGGTTTTTTGGCCGGACCTAAGCCCGCAAAACCCGCTGCCGCTACGAGAACAGCGGCAACAAACAAGCGTAGACTCCGAGGCCCACGGAAGGAACTGTTCTTGGACGCGTCGGGATTCCACGATTGAATCTGGCGGCAATCGTACGAGAAGGAGTTGACGCCGAAGTGCTGAAGGTGGCCGTGGGTCACGTTCCCTCAACCGCTTTACCGGGGCAGCCAGGAAACTTCGCGATAGCAGCCCATCGGGATACGCTTTTTCGCGCATTAAAAGATATCCAAACCGGAGACGTAGTGAGTTTTGAGTCGCCGAACGGCACTTACACGTACAAAGTGGTGGCGACGAAAATTGTACGCCCCACGGACGTGAGTGTGCTGCAGACCTGACGGAGGGGGTTTGATTCCCAACACGCCGTTAGTAAGCGGGAGCGGAGAGCCGGGTAAGTTGCTGACCATGATTACGTGCTATCCGTTCTACTATGTCGGCTCTGCGCCCAAGCGATTCATTGTAGAAGCCGAAATGGTCAACGCGCCAGCAAGTACCCGCGAAGTTACAAATCAGATCAGCGAAACGGACTCGCGGCCGCAAAGTAACTCGCCAAAGCCGAGGCGGATGTCACAAAACACGACCACGGCCAAGCCCCGGAAGGGCGCTTCGCGTGTCGCTAAAGTTCGGACGGTAGCCATGTTCCAGGCTCCGACGGAAGCGCATCGGAAACACAGTTTCTGGCACCGTATTTTTCATCCGGTATAGGGTCCAGAAGGCTGCAAAGTCATTGTTATAATTGCGTTTGAGCCCTTTGGGAGGTCGTCTAATGGTAAGACTGCAGACTCTGGATCTGCGTATCGGGGTTCGAGTCCCTGCCTCCCAGCCAGATACTTCGACGTGTGGCTTCAGTTATTGAAGGTATTCACGTATCCGCTCGAAACAGGGATGGTCGTTCCGGAGGCCTGAGTGCCCGATCCAAAATACGCCCTGATCACAGGATGGGAGTTGGAGGAATTCATATCCGCAACTATGCCGGAGCCGCCGTACGAGAATCCGTCCAGCTCAGCCCAGAACGTATTTCGCAGGTAAAATCCCGCTCTGTTCGGGTCGGAATGAGCATTGAGTATTCGCAGACCCTGAATCTGACTCGATGAACTCGCGATATAGAAGGACGCGCACGTGCTGCACGTTCCTTGTTCCGTTCTTACGTTTTCAAAGGTGAGCGATAGGACGCAGTCGTTACGCCGGAGTTGCTCCAGTAAAGCCCGTACGTTCCAGCTACCCACGCTTCGAAGCCGTCCCATATGTCGTCGGTGAGCACCAGGCCGCTGTCGATCGAAATTGCCGGATTGCCATTCCCTATCAGATACAGGTTGTACCAGTGCCAATGGTCCATATCCAACTGCGTGCCGCCATAAGTATCCGGGTTTGCGGCAATATGAATGGGCTCGTCGGCTTTGACCATGAGATTAGACAGCGTAGTAGTATCGTGGCCGTGGGTCTCAACGCCAATCGAGCCTCCACCAGTAAACGTCGTGTTTGGACCGGTACCCCATATATAGATATCGTCAAACGTGCAGTCTGTGCACGCTTGGCATCTGGAGCGCAATTTTCTTCACTGAAGCATTGCTACTATATATGCCCAAGTTCCGAATGGACACACGCGCAATATCTGTAGTAGACGGGTTCGCGCTCGAAACCAATAGTGCCGTCCCTGCAGTGCTGGGCTCAAAGTCGAGAACACTGACTCCTTTACCCCCCGCACCCGTCAACGTCGTGTTACTGTTTGCGACGACCACGGTGCTGGAGGTTTTATATTTCCCCGGCGGGAAATATATGACGCACGCGGTGGGGCAGCTTGCGCCGACTGCCGAATTGATTGCCGACGTACTGTCGCTCGAGCCGGTCGGGTCAGCGCCTAGAGAGACAATGTTGATCTTGTTGTCTTGAACTTGGACCCAGTGGTAACTCGATCCGTTGTAGCCGCATACCCAGAGCGTCGCTGCAGAGGTGTTTGTCTGCAGATACAGCGCGCCCAAGTTCGAACTTGAGCTGCAGCCCGACGAAGGAGTCCCGCTGCCAGTTGTCATCGAACCGCCGCTGCCCGAAGAAGCCGACCCGGTAATGGTTGCGACGCCTGCGGACACAGAGCCGCTGAAAGTAAAGCCGGATCCGCTCCCGAAATTGATCGTCGAGGCGGTACCCATGCTGTTGCCGTTCACTTGAACTGTCGGTGCGCTTCCTCCGCTGATGGGTACGGGAGACTGGCTGGTCACTAGCCCCTTAGCGTTGGTTGTCACCTGACACACATGCGTTGCGTCTCCACAGTTCCTGAGCCGCTGTTAACGGTTGTCAGAACGGTTGCCGCAGAGCCGGCTGAAGTGGCAACGTCTCCGGTGAGGGCCGGCAGCCGTGACGGAGCTCAGTGTACCGCTGCTGATGTTACTCGCGTTTGTGGTATCGATTAGTGGCGGAGGTAGCAAGCCCGGATACATTCGCCGCCGGCAGTGAACCGGTGACCCCACCAGGGCCGCCCGCACCCAGATTGGTTGTGTTCAGGGCGAAAATCTGATAATTCGTACCGTCAGACACGATCCGCACGCCCTGATTCTTGGCGAGCGTCAGCGAAGCCGCGCCGTTGATCGTGCTGATCGTGGACGCGATTGTTACAGCGCCATTTCCTAGGTTTTGAAGATCGGCAGACCAGTTCGCGACAAACTGCGACACGGCCCCTGCCTGAGGCATCGTCACTTGCACCGCGCCAGAATTGTTGAAGGTGACAAGCTTCGATTGGTCCGCATTGGAAACCGTATAGGAAGCGCCCGTCTGCGCATTCACCGCAATGGCGCGCGCCAGTGTAGTGCTGCCTCCGAGTGAAAGCGAAGAGGAGGTTGTGCTCAGACCCGCGCCGGCGTTCACCGTAACAGAAGAGTTGGCGAGAGCAGAGTTTGGAACGGCTGCAAGACGCGCATTGGGCAGCGTTCCGCTCAAGATGTTTCCCGCATTGGTCGCATCCGTCGTTGCGCTGGGCGCTAGTCCACGAACCTGGGAAGTATCGATTTTAGTCGGCCCTGAAACTGTTCGAGGCGACAGGGTTTGGCTGTGCAGCAAACCGGCAAATAGCGCAATTAATAGTACTTTGTCCATTGACTTCTCCTGTGCAGGGTCGCACGCTCTTATTCGTCAGGCCGGTTATAGCAGTCGTAACGGTCCGGTCGCACGTCCGCTTCTCTGAGTCAGAACGACTCTCCTCTGGAGAGGCAGCTCATCGGTGAACCTGTAAACTTTTTATAATTGAAGCTTGCCACGAGCTCGGCGCATTTGCGCTAAGACACTGAATAATAAGCGAATAAACTTATTATTCAGTTTTGTCACCGGCGCCACTGCGCAGAGAGCAGGGAAAGATAATCTCATTTTTCGGGCGTGCCTTGGGCTGCCTCTTGTCCGCCCAGAGATGAGCACGATTTTCTAGGCATCCTCGCGCCAGTTCAAATTTTGCAAAAAACTTTTCTCCAATCGAATCAATAACTTAGAAAACAAAATTTAGGTCGTTTGACCGGGTCGTCGGGGTAGCGTGTGGTCGCGGGTGTAAGGAGCCCGCAATCACATGTTTCCTCCGGTCATCGTCGATCCCTGCATCATTTCCAGCATCCTGAAGCTGTTCGGGTTCTAATTTGGAATCGCCAAGCGCGCATGGCTTGGTGAAAACCGCTCGGTGGTGGTAAATTAGCGCTTAAGAATTAGCTTCTCAACTCCTTGCCACCACCAAGCCAGGCGGTTCGGCTGATTGCCCTTTGGCCGCGCCTGCTCAAACTCCTGCTGGCCGCACTCATCTGCGCGTCGCCAGA
This sequence comes from Terriglobia bacterium, assembly GCA_963846045.1. Taxonomy (GTDB): domain Bacteria; phylum Acidobacteriota; class Terriglobia; order Bryobacterales; family Bryobacteraceae; genus Bog-105. Next base: position 357,976 of record CAWJUL010000003.1, read on the forward strand.
TCTGCTTTCAGCAGCTACCTGCGGCAATGAGCCCGTTCCTCACAATGCTTTCGGCGCCGCCTTCCAACGCGGCTGTGATGAACGGGAATCTGGCCGGTATGGGGAAGCAGTACGCTCGTTCGCTGAAGCGTCCCGCAAGGCGCACCTTCTTGGCGAAGGACATTGGGAAGCGAAATCAATGGTCTACTTGGGCGGTGTCCAACTACGCCTGTTCCGTTACCGCGATGCGCTGGAAAGTACTGAAGGTGGCGAAGACATAGCCCGCCGGATTGAGCCTGGTGAAGCGCCGGCCCAGCAAACACTAGAGAAGCAGTTGATGGCTGGGGCGGAGATTAACACCTCCACAGTGTATGTGCAACTCGGAAACTTCAGCCTGGCGCGCCAGAAGCTCACACGGGCAATTGCCATCTTGGCTGGTTCCGATCGAAAAGACCTGCTGGCCGATAGTTACTTTTCGCTCTCGTATCAGCAAATCCGCCTGGGAGATTTGGAGGCGGGCATTAAGGCATCCGAGACGTGCATCAAATTTGCGCAGCAAGCTAAAGACCTGAACCGTGAGGCGAAGGCCTGGGATCTGCGCGGAATCGCACTTGTCCTGGCTAACGATACCAGGCGTGCCGAGGCATCATTGGAAAAGGCCGTCGATCTGTATCGTGCTGCGGGCAGAGCGTCCATTCCCGCGGTAACGCTGGAGCACCTCGGTGAACTGAAATGGAAAGAGCGGCAATTGCCGGCGGCGATCGCCTATGTCGATCAGGCGTTTGCGAGCGCCGACGCTGTTTTCAAAACGTCCCCGCAGTACTACCCACTTAGCGTGCGCGCAGGCATCCTGCGAGATATGGGGCGAACCGATGATGCGCTGCAGGCATACAGGAAAGCTGTCGATGCCGCAAATCTCTGGCGCCGCTCCGCTTTGCCCGGCGACGCGACAAATATGGAGACTGTTAGGGAACTGAACGACACCTATCACTCTTTCGCGGAATTGGCAGCGGAGCAGAGCCTGTTGCGTCATGACCAAAGTCTTGCCCGCGAGGCTTTCGACGCGCTCTCTCGAAATCGAGCCGCTAGCTTGCGTGAGCAGCTTGCGGTCGAAATGGGACGAAATCAAACGCTCCCAGCCGAATATCTAGCGAAACTCGGTGAATTTCAATCCGTCCAGGCCCATGTCACGCTCGAGGACGCCGCCGCCGGTCAGGCGCGTTTGGCGGATCTCGAAAATCAAATCGCCGAAATGGAGACAAGAATTGGGCTGAGCGGCGAAAAAAGATCTCCATTTTCAGAGAAATCCCCAACTAAGAATTCACTTAGAGATATCCAGTCGAATCTAAGCACAACGGAAGCGTTGCTCAGCTTTTGCTTAGGAGAGCAGAGTTCGTTTCTGTGGGCCGTGACGAGCGATTCAATGAACCTATATCGGCTGCCGGACGCACGCGACATTAGCACACAAGCTAAGAGCTTGCGAACCGCGCTTGAGGAACGTCGGACGTTTAGCACGCCGGCGGCCACTCTCAGCAGCGATCTTTTCTCTCAACTGAATGCGACCATTTGGCAAAAACCGGACTGGCTCATCGTAGGCGATGGTGCACTCTTAGATCGAGTTCCTTTTGCAGTCCTCCCCGTAAGGAACTCAAGTTCCGGACAACCTCTCGTTGAGGAACACCGTATTCGAATACTTCCAAGCGAACTGCTCCTTTTATCGCGGCAGTCTGGGGAAACTGAACCACGCTTTGTCGGCGTCGCCGACCCGCTCTACAATCTGGCTGACTCGCGACGCCTTGAACGCACAAGCCTTGTTAACACGAGCCTGGCGAGGGGATCGAGCGCACTTGCGCGCCTGCCGGGAAGTCAACGCGAGGTGCGTGCCGCGGCGGCAGCCAGCGGAGTGGCGGACGTCAATCTGCTGATCGGACGCGACGCCACCATTCAACGGTTGGCGGAAGCTCTCGCACAACATCCCACGATCGTTCATTTCGCTGTCCACGTCGTCAGTCCTCCAGGCCATCCGGAACAGGCAGCGATCGCGTTAAGCCTCGGCCCCGATAACATTCCCGAACTACTGACGCGCGAGAAGGTGGCATCTCTGCGCGTTCCAGGAAGCCTGATCGTATTGAGCGGCTGTTCTTCCGGGCAGGGTCAAACGGCTCCCAGCGCGGGGCTTATTGGCCTAAGCCGTGCGTGGCTGCTGGCGGGCGCTAGCGCCGTCATCGTAAGCAACTGGCCGACACCGGACGACTCGGGGCAACTCTTCAGATTTTTCTACTCGGATTTCTCCAGCCACCACTCGGGAACGATTGCAGAACGAGCGGCAAAGGCGCTTCAGCAAGCGCAGATCGATGTGCAGCGCCGGGGTGGTTATGGAAGTTCCGCAAGATTTTGGGCGGCGTACTCGATCATTTCGAAGGAGTAAACAGTAAATGGCAACGGCCGACAAAAAAGTGGAGCGAAGCACGGAGAGCGAAGCTTCGCCCGCAACGAATCCCCCGGAGAAGGCCGGCAGACAAGACCTTCAATCAATCGACTGGCTCCTGCTTGTTCAGCAGATTAAGGCCGGGAACGACGACGGCATGGAGCAACTATATAAGCTGTTCAGCCGCGGTATCCGATATTACTTATGCCGCCAGTTGGGGCCGCAGGAATTAGAAGACAAGGTCCACGACACGTTCCTGATAGTGGTAAATGCAATTAAGCGCGGCGACCTGCGCGAACCTGAGCGCCTGATGGGCTTCGTAAGGACGGTCGTCCGGCGTCAGGTCGCGGCCTACATAGAACAAGCAGTTCACAATCGCCGTGAGCAGGCCGAACTTGAAACTGGAATTTCGGTCGTGGACCGCAAGCAGAATCCGGAGCAGGAGGCAATCGTCAAGCAGAAAGCGGAACTCATGAAGAGCGCGCTCGATGCGCTATCGCAACGCGACCGCGATATTCTGATACGCTTCTATATCCAGGAACAACCGCAGGAACAGATCTGTCGCGAGATGTCGTTGACCGAGACGCAATTTCGATTACTTAAGTCGCGAGCTAAAGCGAAATTCGGCGAAATTGGTAGGAAAAAACTGGCCAGTAGCGGACTTTTCTCGGTTTTGGTGAGAGCAAATTCCTGATGAGAGAACTAGACAAGCAGGAGCCAAATAGTTCCGATAACATGAGGCCCAGTTACTTCGATCATCCGGCAATCGACTCGTTAGAGCGGTATGTACTAAACAGGTGTAGTGACGACGAATTAGAGTTGGTGGAGACGCACATGTTCGCATGTTCATCGTGCTTGTCCGCCATTGAAAGTCTTGAGATAGAAACCGCCGCAGTGAAGTTGGCGCTTCAACGAAGCCAAGCCGAAGCTGCGCGCGAACCAAGGGAAGCGCGGAAATCGGCGTTTTGGAAGGGCTGGTTCTCGATCCCAACTCTTTCCTGGGCCGGCGCGGGTCTGGCAGCATGCGCGCTTGCGCTATTCGCCTTCGTACCCACTAACGTCAGCTTGAATGCCGACCGCGATTTAAGCACCATTACGGTACCTGAATGGCGCAACGTGCACGTGACCATTGCGCATGGCGAATTGCCGGACGGGCAGATTCAAGTGGAGATAGCGAACGCAAGTGGAACGGTGATCTGGTCCGGCAAAGCCCAAGCTGCTGAGGGTAAAGCTACAGTTCATCTGCCCAGAATGATGCAAGCGGGAAGCTACTTTGCCCGAATCTATATGCCCGGTGCAGAACACAGCTTGTTGAACGAATTTCGTCTGGAAGTGAAGTTCCAGCTCTGAAATCGATGCGCCCTCTTTAGAACAAGCGCCGGTGAGGCGGTCGAGATTGAATTTAGTCGTATCCGCCGCCTCCATCAGGCTTCCACCTCATATTTCTTGAGGATTTCGCTCCACGTGCCGCGGGCTTGCATCAAGAGTTCGATTACTTCGCGAATGGCCCCGGAGCCCCCCGAGGCCTTCGTAACCGCGCTGGCACAACCTTTTACTTCATCGCGCGCATTTGCCGGCGCAAACGAAAGTCCGACACGCCGCATGATGACCACGTCAGTAAGGTCGTCACCGACATAAGCAACTTCCTGGTGCCCGACTTCCGCCTCCGCCATGACCTTTTCGAAAAGCGGGATTTTTTCGATGTGTCCCTGGAAAACCCAGCGCATTCCGACTTGCTGCGCGCGTTCAAGCGTCGCCGGAGAATCGCGGCCGCTGATCACACCCGTTTGTACGCCGTACCAACTCAGCCAGCGCAGCGCGATCCCATCTTGTGAATCGAAGGCTTTACTCTCGACCATTTTGCCGTCAGTTCCCGGGAAGAAAAACAGGCGGCCGTCGGTGAGCACCCCGTCGACATCCATAAGCAACACCTTGACCCCGGCAGCTAAACGATAGAATTCTTCTGGGTCGACAGATTTATTGATTTGCATGGATTGGGCGCTCAGAGCGAGCGTGGAACAATGCGTTTCGCCCACGATTTAGTTGCGCGGGCAGGCCAAAGCATCTCTCGTTATAGCATGCTGCAGCCGGGGCAAGCGGTAGGGGTAGCGGTGTCGGGAGGGGCCGATTCTGTAGTTCTTCTGCACATTCTGCGGCGGCTCATCGGCACGCTCGCCATCCATCTTAAAGTTCTGCACGTAAACCACGGGCTGCGGGGCGCGGAGTCCGACGCAGACGAACAGTTCGTGCGCGATTTGGCTGGAACTTTGGGGTTCGAGTTTGTTGGAACCCGCGCCCTTCCAGCATCCGGCAACCTGGAGCAGGAGGCACGCCGCAGCAGGCGGGAATTCTTCTTGAAGTGCCGCCGGGAGCGGCTGGTCGATCGAGTTGCCATGGGTCACACGTTGACCGATCAAGCTGAAACCGTGCTGTACCGTTTCCTACGAGGTTCTGGATTGAGTGGCCTGGCGGGGATGCGGCCGGTCACCCAAGACGGCATCGTCCGTCCGCTGCTTGCAATCACACGGGGAGAAATCAGAAATTGGGGTGCGGTGGAAGGAATCGCGTGGCGGGAAGACTCGTCGAACGTAGACGGCCAATTTGCGCGAAACCGTTTGCGGAATCGGATCATTCCGTTGCTCGAGTCGGACTTCAACCGTAACTTAACCGCCGTCCTGGCGGGTATGGCCGACGTCGCCGGGGCGGAGGAAGACTACTGGCAGGATAAGATCGACGGCATTTTCGGAGAACTGGCGACACAAACGCCAGGCGGGTTGCAAATCAAGGCAGCCGATCTGAGAAAAACCCACCTGGCCGTGCAACGTAGGATATTGAGGCGCGCAATTGTCTCCGTACGTGGCGATCTCCGGTCGATCGATCTGAAGCACATCGACGGGATCCTTGCGATATGCGAAAGCTGTCACGGTCACGACCGGGTACTCATTCCCGGAGTGGACGCTATGCGTTCGTTCGACATGCTGCTTCTGGCCAGGCCCGGAGAGATGAACTTGGAGCCCCGAAATTACCGCCTGCCGCTTCCCTTGAATGGCCGGGTGGAGTTGCCTTTTGGCGCGGGGACTGTTGAGTTGAGCGTGGCCAACTCAGATTGCGAAAATTGTGATACTGTCAAGGAAGATTCATACTTCCTTAAGGAAGCAGTGGATCTCGATCTCGAGGCTTTTGGTATCCCAAGTTCAGCCGCTTCCTGCGAAATTCGAAACTGGCGGCCGGGAGATGAAATGCTACGTCCCGGACGTCGAAACCCGGAAAAAATCAAAACTCTCTTTCAGGAACACGGGGTTCATCTATGGGATCGTCGGCACTGGCCGGTTGGCATTGTAAATGAAAGGGTTTTCTGGGCCCGGAGTTTTGGCGCCGCAGTTCCTTACGCTGCGGATTCGTCAAGCGCCCGCGTCGCGAGGCTCACATATCGCTTGGGCGGCGGCGGCCGGTAGCCGTGAATCGAAACATGTCCGGTGGACGTCTCTTAGTATGACGGGTGGACGGGGAGTTCAACCCGAGCCGGCCACGTCGGCCTGCGAAAGGTAATCAATGAGTTCTAACATAAAGACCGCGGTTTTCTGGGTTGTCATTATCTGCGCGGTCGTTCTGGTTTATATGGCGGTCAAGACCGGCCGTGGTCCTACGCCCCAGAACATGTCTGTTTCCGATTTCGTGACTACCGTCCAGGAAGGCAAGATCCGGGACGTCACCATTACCGGAACCGATGCGCAGGGAAACTTGACCGACGGCAAAGCCTTCCACACCGTAATTCCCCCTAATTATCCCGAGATTTACAAATTGATGCAGGACAAGGGCGTCCGGTATGCATGGAAGGACGCGACCGGCAGCGGTTGGATCGGCATTTTATTCAACGCTGTTCCGGTGCTGATTCTGCTCGGGCTGTGGATCTTTATGATGCGGCAGATGCAGAGCGGCGGAAACAAAGCGCTCAGTTTCGGGAAGAGCCGGGCCCGATTGCATTCTTCTCAACAAAAGAAGGTGACGTTCAAGGACGTGGCCGGCGTGGATGAAGCGAAAGAAGAACTGCAGGAGATCATCGAGTTTCTCCGCGAGCCTCAGAAATTCCAGAAGCTGGGTGGTCGCATACCCAAAGGCGTGCTCCTGATCGGACCTCCGGGTACGGGCAAGACTCTGCTTGCTCGCGCGATCGCCGGTGAGGCGAACGTTCCTTTCTTTTCGATCTCTGGATCGGATTTCGTCGAGATGTTCGTGGGCGTCGGCGCAAGCCGCGTTCGCGACTTGTTCGAGCAAGGTAAAAAGAACGCGCCCTGCATCATCTTCATCGACGAAATCGATGCGGTCGGACGTCATCGCGGCGCCGGTCTGGGTGGTGGACACGACGAGCGTGAGCAGACTCTGAACCAGTTATTGGTGGAGATGGACGGCTTTGAATCGAACGAAGGCGTCATCCTGGTTGCGGCAACCAACCGGCCGGACGTTCTGGACCCTGCACTTCTTCGTCCCGGTCGCTTCGACCGCCGCGTAGTGGTTGACCGTCCGGATGTTCGCGGGCGCGAAAACATTTTGAAGGTTCATACAAAGAAGACACCGCTGGGCGACGATATCGACTTAACGGTGATCGCCCGCGGAACGCCTGGATTTGCCGGAGCCGATCTCGCAAACCTGGTTAACGAGGCGGCGCTGATTGCTGCGCGGCAGAATCGCAAAGTCGTCACTCAGTACGACTTCGAGCTTGCGAAAGACAAAGTAATGATGGGCGTCGAGCGCAAGAGCATGATCATCAGCGATAAGGAAAAGCGCATGACGGCTTTTCACGAAGCCGGCCATGCTTTGGTGGCTGCGCTTCTGGAACACGCCGACCCGCTTCATAAGGTGACGATCATTCCCCGTGGTATGGCGCTTGGCTTGACGATGCAGTTGCCCCTCGACGACAAGCTGTCTCATGACAAGAACTACCTCGAGACACGTTTAGCGATCCTGATGGCGGGCCGTATTGCCGAAGAAATCTTCCTGAAACAAATGACCACTGGCGCCGGCAACGACATCGAACGCGCTACGGAAATGGCGCACAAGATGGTCTGTGAATGGGGCATGAGTGAACTGGGTCCGCTTAGTTTCGGCAAGAAGGACGAGCAGATCTTCCTGGGACGCGAAATCGCGCAGCACCGCGACTACAGCGAAGCGACCGCGATTCGTATCGATGAGCAGGTTCGCAAGCTCGTCGAGGACGCCTATAACCGCGCAAAAGAGGTCGTCGAACAGCGCTCCGACGCGCTGGTCCGCATCGCTGAGGCACTACTCGAGCGAGAAGTGCTGGACGGCGCCGAAGTAACCGATCTCATCAACGGCAAGCCGCTCGCCAAACTCGTGCCGGGGCCGAAGGTGACCACGCCGCCGGAGGGCGGCGGTACAGTCATCGCTCCTCACCCGACAACAAACATTCCGGGGTTGCTTGGCGGAGGAGCACAGCCCGCCTAATCGTCGGCCTCCAGTTTCTGAATTAAAGAGCACCCTGGTTCCCCCCGTTCTGCTGGGAAGAGCCAGGTGTTTTGCTATCTGCCCCTTCGCAAGGGAACTACGGCTGAACTGTCACCGGCGCTTCCAATCGAAAGGTGAGGAGTGACTCCGGCGGTATCTTGACCTGCTGCCCGTGTGTGAAGAGGACCGTTCCGAGGCCAACTCCGCCGCCTGCCGCTGCACCGATGCCTGCTCCTTTGCCACCTCCGGCGAGAGCGCCAATCACCTACCCGCAACCGCACCGATGGCAGTGCGTTCAGCGGTTTGTTTGCCGCGCGATTTGCCCGCAGCTTCGAAAACACTGGTGTCGACGGGATAGCTGCGGCCGTGAACATCAATGCGAGAGGCTCGCAGTTCCAGCTCGGAGCGGCCTTTGATGCGTCCCGCCGAGCGAGCAGCAACAACAACCAGCGAGACCGGCGCTCCAGCCCGCACGATTACACGGCCCTCCTGGACAAGGGGCGCGTCCAGCGAAGCGCGAAAGATTTGATCGGGGTTAGCCTGTGCCGAATTGATGGCGTCAATGGTTCTAACCTGAAGGTGCGTCCCTGCTGCGAAGGTGACGACCGGCGGCTGGGGAGGTGGGCGTCGCGGCAGGAGGCGAAGGCGTTGCGGGCAGTGGCGGAGGTTGGTTCGAAGCGTCGGACTGGGCCGGCGCGTTTGCGGTTGTCGAGCGTCGCCGTATTCGGAAGCTGAGCTGCGGCAGACGATCCATTAATCGTCAGTTGATCGTTGACGGCGCGGACACCGTGCGTTCCGTTCGCTATCTTCATGGCTTCGAGTGCAACGTCAGCACTCGACACGTCTCCGCTCAACGTCACTGCGCCACGTTGAACGGCAATGGCGATGCTTGCGGGCTTCGTTAGCGCGTCCGCATAGAGTTTCGCCTGTATGTCAGTCGTAATCGTTTTATCGTCGGGCGACTTTGAGCCGCAGCTCGAACCGAGTATCGCTGCAGCCGTAACCAGTACGAAGACCCCTCTCCATGGCAGCATGCGTTCCTCCCTCTAGCTTGTAACCATGTAAAAGGTCGCACTGCTCCGAAAGATACAATTAAAGCTGCCGAATATGCAAGAAACAGCCACGACCCCGGCGGCTAAACTCAACAAGGAATCCGAAGTCAGGCGCGAGCCGGCACGCAATAGCATTGCCGAGTGGGCTGTCACAATCCTGCTGCTGCTCTTCGGAACGACAACGCTGGTCCAAGCGTTCGTGATCCCGACCGGCTCTATGGAAGACACCCTGCTCATCGGCGATCATCTGCTTGTCGATAAGCTCGCCTACGCGCCCAGCGGCCCTGTCAGCAAGTATCTGCTTCCCTATGAAACTCCGAAGCACGGCGATATCATCGTGTTCCATCCACCCCACGACATCGCGCAGACATATGTAAAGCGCGTGATTGGCGTGGCAGGCGATCACCTGAAGATGGTGAACCGGATTATTTATCGAAACGGTGTGAGGCTGAACGAGCCATACGTTTACCATAAGTTCCCGTATGATCCGGGCCGCGATAACTTTCCGGGTGAGCCGACACCGTTTGCTGAGGGACTGCAGGCCGAACTACAACGCGACATGCTCGACAATCATGTGGTCAATGGAGAGATCGTTATTCCGCCTAATAGCTTCTTCGCCATGGGCGACAACCGCGACAATTCGCTGGATAGCCGTTACTGGGGCTTCGTCCCGAGAGACAACATTATTGGTAAGCCCCTGATCATCTACTGGTCTTACAGAGCGTCAACCGAGGATTTGGCAGGCTCATCGGTGAGCTCGCTGTTAAGTCATTTCGTAGATCTTGGCGAGCACTTCTTTAGTCGCACCCGCTGGGACCGGACATTACGCGTTGTGCGGGGATTTCCCGATTCGAAATTGCCTGCTACTGCGTTACCGCTGAACCCGGGCAATCCTAACCCATAGCAATTCCCGTTGTGAAGCGTATCTGCCTCTACACTAAGTAGGTCGATGGGTAAACACAGGTACGCGCTGATCATGGCCGGCGGGCGAGGCACACGATTCTGGCCTCGCAGCCGCAAGCGGAGCGCAAAGCAGGTTCTCAACTTCTTCGGCGAGCAGAGCCTGATTCAGCAGACGGTGGCCAGGTTGGCCGGAGTACTCGACCCGGAACACATTTGGGTTCTTACAAACGAAGTTCTGCAAGCTGAAATCCGCAAGCAGTTGAATACCGTGCCTCGGCAGCAGATCCTTGCGGAGCCGGCTCAGCGTAATACCGGCCCGTGCATTGCCCTGGCCGCGCACATTCTGCAACAAGCCGATCCAGACGCCGTTATGGGCGTCTTTCCAGCAGACCACCTGATCCTGAAAGAAGCGCGATTTCGAAACTTCGTGAAAGCCGCTTTTCGAGCAGCCGAGACTCAGGATGTGGTCGTGTTGGGCATTCAACCGCGCTGGGCAGAGACCGGCTACGGCTACATCGAGTTTCCGCGCAATGTGACTCCGGGTTCGCTGGAAGCCATGCCGGTTGCAAGCTTTCGCGAAAAGCCGGACGCGCGCGTGGCAAAGAAATTCGTGGAACGGGGCAACTTCTTTTGGAACGCCGGGATGTTCTTTTGGCGCACTTCAGTGATTCTTGAGCTTATTCGACGGCATCAACCGAAAACAGCTACGCTACTTTCCGGGTTACCGCCTGTGACCAGCAAGAAGTTTGCGACCCGCTTTGGCAGAGACATATCCGCTGTGCGACAACATCTCTATCGACTACGCCATCCTGGAGAAGGCTGAACATGTGGCCGGTCTCGCTCTCGACGACATTGGCTGGAACGATGTCGGGAGTTGGGAAGCCGTTTACAATCTCGCGGAGCAAAGACCATAACGGCAATGCGTCGCGCACTCCGCTCATCGCGGAAGAAAGCAAGGGCAACTACGTCGATGCGAGTAAGTTGGTGGCTCTTGTCGGAGTTCAGAACCTTGTAGTTGTGGACATGCCGGATGCGTTGTTAATCGCGAGCCGCGGCAAGGCCCAGGATGTCGCGAATGTTGTAAAAGCTCTCGAAAGGCAACAGCACGAGGAGCTGTTGTAAACGGGAACCTTAGTGCATGTGGCTAAACAGAAACCAAAGCAGAATTAGTCCACCAGGCACGCCAAGCACCCAAGCCAATATGTACTTCATGTTTGTTTTCCTCCGCGTTGCTATTGAGCACGGCTTCGGCCAAAGCGGATACTGAGTGCGCTCAGTCACTTACGCGTTCCACGAGAGAAGCGCTACGTAGTTATATACGAAAAAATTGCAGTAAGCCGGAAGATCACGTCCCCGGACTTGTTTCAACGCCGTTCTGCAACTTGCGCGCGAAGAAGTCTGCTGCCGCCTTGTAAGCGGTAACCCAACTTCGATACATCAGAAAGTCGTGAATCTCGTTAGGAATGATCAACTGCTCAAAATAGACGTGCCGATTACGAAGCGCCTCGGCGAGAATGACCGTCTGAGAGAAGTCCACGTTTCGGTCGTCGTCCCCATGTATCAATAAGACCGGCGATTTCCATGTCTTAACGGAAGCCATCGGCGAAGATTCGAAAGCGATGCGCGCGGCTTCTTGCTGCGCCTGAACTGCTTCCGGATCGCCACTAACCGGCGCAGATCGAGTGATGACACCGCCACGAGCGCTCCAATCGTGCACGCCATGGAAATCGACCCCGGCAGCGAACAGATCGGAGGCGCGAGACAGCGCCATGGCTGTCAAGTAGCCGCCGTAAGAGCCGCCCCAAACGCCGATCCGTTTCGGGTCCACATCCGCGCGCGCCTTCAGAAACAGGCCAGCCCCGATTACGTCGTTAAACTCACTGCCACCCCGCGCGCCGTAATTGATTGCCTCGCGGAAGTTCAATCCGTAGCCGATACCACTGCGGTAATTGGCCGAAAGAACCACATAGCCTTGGCTCGCCAGGTATTGGTTCATCGCGTAAGCGTTGGAGTAGTAATACATGTAGTGGAAGCCGAGCAACATTTGACGCCGCGAACCGCCGTGAAAGAAGATCAGCGCCGGATGCCGCTGCCCATTGCTCTCTTTCGGAAGAAACAACTGTCCATGTATCACCATTCCGTCAGCCGCTGTGATCATCACGGGCTGTGGGCGAACCAGAGCAGCGGCCGGATAATCCGACGGAGTGGATTCCGGCGCTAAAGCTTTGATATGTCCATCCGCGGTGCGCACTGCTGCATGCGCTTTTTCGTTGTAGGAGGACGCCAGGAAAAGCAAGGCGGAACCATCGGTGGTCGACATTGGGGACCATTGGATGTCTTCTCCCCGGGTAACCTGCTTCGGAGTCGAACCGCTCGCCACAGAAACTTCCCAGAGATGTCGACGATCTATGTCGCCGATATTCGATGAATAGAACATTGTCTTCCCATCGTTTGAGATCGATACGTGCTCTACTTCTCCTTCGCCGGGCGTGAGTTCGCTGTAGTTTTCATCGGTTGCAGGGATTGAGTAAAGATGGCACCAGCCTGTCAATTCCCAAGGAAAGACGAGCCGATCGCCCGATGCCCAAAACACTTGCTGACCTGCTTCGATGCGATGGAACACGCTGCCAGGTCCCGGCTTCGCGCGAAACACCTCGTGCCCCATCCCCGTCTTGGCGTCCGCCACGCGAATCGACCACGGCTCACCTTCGCGCCGCGCTTCGAACACGTAGCCGCGGGCAGGTGTTCTTAAGAAAGCAATCTTCGTTCCGTCGGGCGACCAGACAGGGTCGGAGTCGTGATCGACGCTTGGATCGAGGTAGACTACTGTGCGGTCCGCGGGCCGATAAATGCCAATGAACGAGTGGTTCTGGCGGTTGGTCTCAAACGCCAACGCTGTCCCATCCGGTGACCAGCGAAGCCCTTCAGCAACTCCCTTTTGTGTGACCGCATTCTTCACCTCCTCGCCTGAAGTTCGCATCGTGAAGATCTGGCCGCCTCTAATGAAAGCAACGAGATCCAGTTTGGAGGAGATCGTCGGCCCGCGGCCCTCGGTCAACTTCCTGGCCGGAGAGCCATCCAGCGCAAGCTTCCAGATGGATTGATCGGGCTTACTGGCGTTCCAGTCCGGATTCGGGTTCTCACCGCCATTCTCGAAATCGCCTCCACGCGCAAACAGCAGATAACTGCTGTCCGCGCCCCAGGCGAGTTCATCGATATCCTGTCCATCGTCGCGCGTGAAAGTTGTGAGTTTGTGGCCTACCCAATCGGGCGCCGCGGCAACCCATATATTTCGTTCGCCCTTCTCATTGAGCAACCAGGCGACGCGATTCCCGGTCGGTGAGGTCAATACGGAACTCGCAAAAGGCGCGCTCATGACCTGATCGATGGTAAAAGATCCGGGCGCGCTCAGACCGAGCGTTGAGACAGCGAGGATACCGGCAACAACTGCGGACACACGAGCAGACATAGATGAGATTCCTCATTCTGCCATGCCGAGCGGCACCCCGATGAAATCGCGATAGGGCAAGCCTCGTGGCTGTATGGCCCGGGACATGGATAACACTTTTTACAGGCAAGCGCCGGCGAAACGAAAAGAACTCGCTTCTTGTGATAACCTTTTATAGTTTTGGACTTTTCGTCCGCCTACAGCCATTAAACGAAAGGTACTCTCACGCTTGAGCTATTTCACTAAGGCTAGGAACGCCGATTATTACAACAATCTGCTTGAGGGAAGCGAAGCCGATTTCCTGAAGTTGATTAAGAAATATTGCCTCTGCCCTCCATCGCAGATCAGCAATTATCGAGGAAAAGATGTCGGCGACGTTGATGTTGCCTCAGACAATTCGGCGACGCCATTGCTACAGAACTCGAAACGTTCGACGAATGTCAGGCTTGCCAAAATTCCCAAAAGCCACAAGGTTGCGTACATCGATTTAAGGCTTGAGGCGCGCCATGCAGTGGGCGGGGGTACACGGATGGAAGGAGGAGACCACATTTACTTCGACTGCGACTATGCTCAACAAGCCAACTATGTGCCCGTTTATTACCTTCCCTGGGATGATTCAGGCGCTTCCATTCGCTTGACGATTCCGAGAATGGGAAGCAATAATCCAGATCCGCGAGTGTTTTTCACTGCTGCTATTAACGGTTGCTCTATTTTTTTTCAAGGAACTCAGGACAACCCGACGGTATACCATTGCGGCGGCAGCACGGGCTATGGGAGTGATGTACAAAAAGCAACTGATTTCTGGGAAGAGGTCATGACAGAGTTCCTTGCGTCCGACCAGAAAGCTGGCGCCATGGGGCCTCTGGGCAATCGCAACGTTAACAAGCAAGAGTACATTACCACGCCGAATGTTAAAGCTAAACAGGTGGGGCCGACCGGTATCGCGTCGAAGGAACTCACCACTAATCGTGCCAAGAGCTATCAAGGTGATCTGGTGACCAAACATCGTGCAGGTAAACTCACCGTTCGCCAAGTGAGCCCATGGGCCTGCGTGTTAGGCCGACGAAACGATGCCGGAGATTGGACTTTCTACTTGCAGGAGAATGCGACGATTCAGTACCACGAGGTTAAACGTGAGTTGCCCAATCTGTTTAAACCCACAATTAGCCCTACTTACTCAGTTGCCCGTCCGTTATTAGTACGCGAGATTTTCCCGCAAGGATCGAAACACACGACGGTGCGAGCCGGCTTGCCAAGTATCCTCTGATCTCTGCAGATTCCGCCACTACGGGCGGCGAACGGTGCTGCGTTGCCGTCAGTCTTTCCGAAAATTGTTTCGAATGGCGCGTATCCAATCGCCCGGGAGCGGTAAGTGAGTCTTCCGCCGGATTTGCGCTGCGTCGCGCGTATCCACCAAAAGCGAAAGGATTTCGGTCGCCGGTACACGGCTCGCCACTGTATCGACGCCCGCGTATCGCACCACCAAGCCAGGGTCGATGACGAATAAAGACGGTTTCGCAATGCCGCCTCTCTCTCGTCTATTTAGCAGGTCCCATTCCGTGATAACGCGGCGTTTTGTGTCGCACAAGATGTGAAACGGTAACGAGAGTTGCGCGCGCAAAGCTTCAGATTCCGCGGCAGTATCGACGGAAACTGCGGCTACGCTTGCGCCTGTTGCACGAATCTGAGCGTAACGGTCGCGATGATCCGCCAACTGGCGGTGACAAAACGGTCACCACGAGCCACGATAAAACACCAGCACCAGCGGCCCATGCGATGCGAGATCGGAAAGGCGGCGAGTCATTCCTGTCGAATCCGGCAGCTCAAAATCCGGCGCCGTTTCACCTCGACTTGGAACCTTCGGCATTCCTCCAGCTTAGCCCTGCTTCTGCAGCTACTACGGCTTTGGCGCGATCACTTCACTTCGTCGGGTCCCATTGGAGAGCAGGCCAACCGAAAGCGATCGAGCGATCCAACGGATCCCATGCCCTCAACGATTACGGCAGCGCGTTTATGAATTACGTGGCCAGGGTCAAGATATTTCGCTGACCTGAATGACGGGCTGCGCGTTGGTATAGTTCGGAATATCGGCCATGAGCGTTGCGCCGTGCTCCGCGAGCACAGCCCGCATCGTTTCGACCGACTCGAATAACAGGTGCGCAATCACAG
Organism: Terriglobia bacterium; assembly: GCA_963846045.1. Classification (GTDB taxonomy): domain Bacteria; phylum Acidobacteriota; class Terriglobia; order Bryobacterales; family Bryobacteraceae; genus Bog-105. The sequence goes on from CAWJUL010000003.1 coordinate 373,418, forward strand.
CATAGGGCGCCGGCAAATCCGGTCCCGTCGCTGCCCGGTCGACCGAGAACCCCTTCAGTCTTTCACCGATCAGACGTCGCATCATCGGAACGTGCGACTCGCGGTAGTAATCCATGTCGAATTTCAGGTCTTCGGATTTCGGGTACATCACACTGAGCTTGAACATGGCTTCGAAAAGAATACTACGGTCGGCTTTCTGACAGCTAGTGTCCAGCTGCAAGTCCTAGTCGGCGAATGACGGGCGATCCGGAACGCAAAAAGGGCCGGACGGTTTCGCCGTCCGGCCCTTTCGCTCTAACAGGCTTACAGGTCTATTTAGGACAGCCGAGTGCCCTGACTTCACTTTCGGGCAGCGGCTTCACGTTTTGAACGGCCGGAGGCATCGCCTGGCTATTGCGCGGAACCAGGTAGATCTCCACTCGGCGATTCTTGTCGGCATCGGTGACCGTAGAGCCTTTACGCTCCTTAACGTTTGAGGTGACGCACTGGCCAGGCCGCGTATCGGACGTTTGAGTTGTGCCAACCCAATCGACCTTGATACGTGCCGGGTCAACGTGACCGCAAGTACCGCTGCCGCCGCTCAGAACTGCCGCGCAGTTCAGAGTACGGGCTTCATCAAGCGCCTGGCCAGTTTCCGGCGTACGGCCGCGACGTTCGTGACGTCCGCGTCGGCCTCTGGGCAGATTTGCTTCTTCGTCGGCATCGCGATGGCCAACCAGAACGAGGTCGTAATCGCCGCTGTTCATACGTTGCGCAGCGTCGTCGATCAGCAGGCGCTTGCCGCAATTGTTAACGCGGGCATTGTTCTTCGCAAAGATCACGTCATCGAGGCGAACCCAGGTGGGCTGGCAGTTCACTGTGATTGTGGTGGATTGCGAAGCGGTCTTCCCGGTGGTGTCGGTGACGGTCAGAGTGGCCGTAACGGTCTTCGTCTGGCCTTGGGCGCCGCTTTCAAAGTTCAGCGTCGAAGCGTCGAACGTAGCGTTCGCGCTTGTGTTATTCGTAACGCTGCCTTCGCTTACGGTCCAGTTGTAGGTCAAGTTACCGCCGCAAGCAGAAGCTGAAGCTTGAGCCGTCAGTTGAGCGGTATGTGTTCCCGTTGTATTCGCAGCGCAGGCCAACGTTGTGGGATCGGCGGCGACGCTGGTAATGGTCGGAGCCGTGTCGTTCACAGTGATGTTAGCTGTCGCCGTCACCGGAGCAGCCGGCGGTGGCGTGGGCGGCTGAACCCAGCAACGTACCGGGATGTTCTTCGGCCGCTCGATGGGAGTCGGCGGGGGCGCTGTATCGCGAACAGTCACTTGCACGTTAAACGTACCGGTGTTGTTCGGAGTGAAGCTGAAATCCGGGCCGGTGGCGCTCGATTGTGCCGCGCCGTTCATCGTCCATTCGTAGGCCAACGTATGACCTGATGGACCCTGAATGTTGGCGTGCAGGGTAACCGGCTTGCCTTGGCAGATCGTGCCTTCCGCACCCGTAATGGTCGGGGTCGGGAGCGGCTCGGGGGCAGGCGGCGGTGCCGGCATCGGCGGACACTTGCTTTGGCCTAAGTACCAGACAAGGCCGACGGTCCCTTGGAAGCTATTGATTTTGTCTTTGGCCGGAATATAAATTCCGCCATCGGGATAATTGGGCAAATCGTAAGTCGGATTACGAGACCAGAAGCCTCGCCCATCGATTCGCAATCCAAAGTGGTCACTGAAATGCCATTTCACGCCGCCGCCATAGTTAATTCCAACCTGTAGGTTGTCGTTCAGGTTGCCGGAGTGAAATAAGGCTTGATTGGTAGCGTCACGAGCCAACCCTTCGGCAGTGTTCGTCGGCGTAAACTGAACGCCAAAAACACCTACCGTCAAGTAGGGCTGAAACTTGGAGCCACGCGGTTTTAGATTCAAAACCGGATTCAAGCCAAAAAGAAAATCCCTTGAGCCGAAGCTATACGTAGGCAGCGGCGAACCGGTTGCCGCACCGAAGCCGGCGGGATATACGCCGCTGGATGTGCGAAATTCCACATTTGCTTGTTCGTAATCGGCCCAAAGCTCCAATCCCATGTACTTCGTCGGGTTGTAGGTAATGCGCAGACCCCCTACGCCTCCATCGACGAGCTTGGTATCTAAACCGCGCATAACTTGGCCATGTAGTGCGATGCCGCCGAACGGATCCAATTCGACAATGTCAGGGTATTGGTCCTCTCCCGAAGCAGCGGGTTTCGCAGTCGCGGGCGTCGTTGTATTCGTATTTTGCTGCGTGTATGCGGTTGTCGCGAAGGACATTCCCAGACATACTGCTGCAATCGGTAACGGCCTAAGATTAAGCCGATTTATCATTCTTCTCCTCCAAAGCAGGGTACAACCTCCACATATTGATGTGAGTTGCGATATTTTCGTAACGCAAACTGTTCTATCAGTCTTTTGCCTTCAGCACTTGCACCGGATTGAGCATACATACATTTCTCAACCCTTACCACCTAAACGTTATCAACGTGGACAGCCCAGAGCCTTCATTTCGCGCTCTGGTAAAGGCTTGACAGCCTTTACCGCAGGCGGCATGACCTGCGAACCTCGCGGCACCAGATAAACTTCGACACGGCGGTCTTGGTCAGCCTGGGAGACAGCTTGCCCATGGCGTTCTCGTTGTTTTGCGGGTAACGTTGATGTTCCGCAAAGTCCCGGTCTAGGTGTCGAGGTTTGGTCTGTGCCGACCCAATCCACCCTGATACGCGCGGGATCTACATTCGCGCATCGGCCAGCTCCCTCCGGAGAGCACCGCTGCCGCATTCAAGCTTCGAGCTTCATCAAGCGCCTGGCCTGCTTCAACGCGACGTCTTCCGCGGCTACGAGTCACGCGGCCTGGCAGGTTGATACGCTCGTCCGCCGACCTGTGGCCAACCAGGACAACATCGTAGTTGCCCGAGGCAATTTGCGGAGCGATGTCATCGATAAGAATGCGTTTTCCGCAATTATTCACGCGAGCGCTATTTTTCGCAAATACCAGGTCGTCCAACCGAATGGATGGAGGCGGAGCGCAACTAACGACCAGCGAAGTCGACTGAGAAGCCGTCTTGCCGGCCTGATCGGTAACGGTCACTGTTGCTGTTACGGTTTTTTGTTGCGCTTCCGAAGCGTTGCTCGCGAAATTAAGAGTGGCTGCATCGAAGGTTGCCGTGGAACTCGTGTCGTTCGTCAGGCTGCCCTCGCTAACGGCCCACTTATAGGTCAAGTTACTGCCGCAGGCGCCGGCAGAGGCATTGGCCGTTAACTGTGATGTGAACGGTCCCGTATTCGGCGGATTTGGCTGCGCGCAAGTCAGGTTCTGCGGGGTCGCCGAAACGTTCGAGATCGCCAGCGTTGAGTCGCTCACTGTCATCGTGGCACTCGCGGTTGCCGGTGCTGCAGGCGGAAGCGTGGGACATCCCGGAACAGTAGACGGCGTTGGAGTCGCATCGCTAACCGTAACCTGCGCGTTGAAAGTTCCGGTGTTGTTCGGGCGTGAAGGTCAGATCGGGACCAGTCGCATTTGACTGCGGTACGCCGTTCATCGTCCACGCATACGTCAGATTGTGGCCGGCGGGAGCCTGAACGTCGGCGTGCAACGTGAGTGGCTTGCCCTGACAAATTGTGCCCTCTGCGCCGGTGATGGTCGGGGTCGGCAGTGGAGTCGGTCCCGGACACGGCGTGGGTACCTGGGGCGCCGGCCTTGCCGGTTGGCCCAGGAACAACACCAATCCCATGGTGCCTTGAAAACCATTCACATGATTCTTAGCTGGAATGTAGATGCCGCCGTCCGGGTAATTTGGCAAATCGAAAGTCGGATTGCGCGACCAGAAACCTCTTGCATCGAATCGCAAACCGAAGTGCGGACTTAGATGGAACTTCACGCCGCCGCCGTAATTAACTCCAACTTGCAGGTTATCGTTGAGATTCCCGGAGTGATAGATCGCATTCACAGCGGGAGAGTGCAGCATATTGCTCGGCTTGCTTAGTGGGAGTAAATTGGACCGCGCCCACGCCTGCCGTCAAATAGGGCATAACTTTGGAGCCCCGAGGCCGGAGGTTGAAGACGGGATTTAAAGCAAGTAGTGAATCTGATCTCCGAACGTAAAATTCGGCAACCTGGCGTGAGAAGTAACCTGGCGCAATCGCTAGGAGTCAACAAGCGAACGTTGTTGATCATGAAATTATAACCAAGCTCCAGAGCCCCAGCGCGTGCTGAAATTCCAGGTCACGCGGCCGCCAACGGTGCCTCCGTTTACGAGTTTCATCGAGCCCCGATTAACCGCGCCGAATAAACTGCAGCCGCCGAATGGATCTAATTCGACCAGGTCCGGAAACTCATCAGCCGAGTTCGAACTCGAGACTTGCTTGGCTGTGCTTTGTGCATACACCGAACTACAAACAACAGCCGTGCAGAGAACTACGCATCGGACTTGCTTAAACGCGAGCCCACGTGACATCCTTCTCTCCTCCAGGCGAGAGTTGTAAGCAACACTACTCCCCTGATCTTAGCGGAATATGTCTAGTTACGAAAGATAATTCCGAGGTCGCTGGTAATTCCGTAGAGGCGATCGATAGTAAGATCTGGCATCCATAACTGGCGAATGCGAGTAGATTTTAGAGAAGTCGGAACCTCTTTCCAGGATTTACCCGCGTTCGCAGTTTGAAAAAGCCGGCCATATTCGATCGCGTAAGCCGTTTGCGCGTTGCCGTTATACAGCACGCTCGAAACAGTGGATGCCGGGATTCCTCCGACATTGGCGTACCAGGTGGTGCCACCATCGGGTGACGAGTAAAGGCCCGCGCGAGTGGCCGCTAGTAATGGGGCAGCCGAATCCGGCGGAATCGCTATGTCGTTTACATCATATGCGGCCAACGGAAACGACATCTGCGACCAGTGATCTCCGCTGTCTTTTGTCAAATACAAACCGCCAGATCCCCGCGCGATCATGGTGCCATCGAAATTTCGCGCAAAATAGAGCCCGGTGACTGCGGTTGAACCCGGCAGGACAACCATCGTCCATTGATTGCCCAAATCGTCCGTTTTTAGCAGCCCCAAGTCCGTGGCTGCGAAGACCGCATCCTTGGTTCCAGCCTTCGCTGTATAGAAACCATAAATCTCGGACGGAAAAATATCGTGAATGTCTGGCTTGGGCTTTACACTTCTTCGCGGTTCGCGCCCGTGTCGCCGTCTTCGCCGCGAACTGTTTTTGCGGCGGGCTTTTCAGCTTCTACGGCGGGAGGGGGAGTGTACAAGCCGCACTGGCATCGGCTTCCAGCTAAGGCCCGCGTCAATCGATTTGTACATCTGGTGAGAGGCGGCTGCCAGCAGAATGCGGTCCTCACTCGGGACGCCGGCGACCGCATTCAGATGGACTCCAATCAGTCCCTTTGTTTCGTGAATCTGAGCCCAGGACTCACCTCTGTCATTGCTGACAAATATGCCTGAGGCCTCGCCGTCCTGCCGTTCCACGGCGACAAAGTTCTTGCCGGATACAGTAACGGAGCTGATCACTCGATCGACAAAACCCGTATTGACCAGATTGATATTTTCCCCGCCGTTCTGGCTTCGTCCTACGCCCTCGTACTCGAGAGCCAGATAAACTTCGTTCGGCTGTGAAGGAACAAACGCCAACGAGTTCACCTGTGTGTCAGTCAGCGTCTTCCAACTGGTGCCGTTGTTCACTGAGCGGAAGAGACCCATCGTTGTTCCCGCATAAACTGCCCCTGGAAGGCCGGGATCTCCACAACAACTGCCGGGCTCGAAGCGGATGACGTGGGTTCGGCGCGAGGTATTTGGAATTCCCAGCAATTTGTGCCACTGATCGCCGCGATCGCTGCTGGCATAGATTCCACTGCAAGCACTGGCAAAAATTTTCGTCGGACGACTGAGGGTCAACGTAGATCGAAAAGACATCGGAATCGTCGACCATGCCGGTGTGAATGGAATCCCATGTCTTCCCACCGTCCGTCGTTCGCCACGGCAAATGCGTTGTGCCAGCATAAATGACGTTGGGATCGTTCGGATCAATAGCCACAGCCGTGATGCCCTGCATCTCCAGGTTCTGCGGATCGGAAATGCGCTTCCAATGCTTGCCGGAATCGTCACTCAGCATCACGCCACGTTGCGTTCCGGCGACAAATCGCGATGGATTGCTTGCAGCAACCGTGAGGGCGCGAACGCCAAAGCCGTATACATCGTTCACTGGTCTCCAGGTCTGTCCGCGATCTGAACTATCGAAGAGCCCCGCGCCGTCGGCCGCGATCATGCCAACTAGATAATGATCCGAGTTGCCCGGGTCAATCAGAATGGAAGTCACCTCGCTCAACGTGCGCTGCGGAAAATCGAGCAGTTGCCAACTGCCACCGCTATCGTTGCTGCGGAACAGTAGCGAACTCATTCCACCCGCAAGCACCGTGGTCGGGTTTTTCGAGTCGACAGCTACGGTAGTTGCCGTGCCCCCGAACGGGCCGGCTATAGTCCAATCGTTTGCTGGAATGGAGCCGGAAATAACTGCCGTTGCGAGCACGCAAACGGAAATCCCGGACAGGAGGAAAAATGAAAATCGGTTCATCATCTCGAAATGGGTACGGAAGAGACTGACACTTCTATTCTTATCGTGTCGACTTTCAGGTTGCGAATCTCAATCCGTTGAATTTGCTTCGAGCAGGCTCGTTCGCTATCCTGGAAACGTACATCTTGAGTAGATTGGCACCTAATAGTTAATGGCAAATACAGTTTCATCGTTGAAGCGAGTTCGCATCGCAGAGCGGCGGACTAACATCAACCGTATGCGAAAGTCCAAGTTGCGGCATCAGATTCGCGCTATGCGTCGCCTGCTAGACAGCAAGGATACTAACGCAGCCACTCAGAGCATTCCGACAACATTTTCAATCGTGGATCGCGCGGCCAAGTGGGGCATCATCAAGCCCAACACCGCGGCGCGATACAAGAGCCGCATCACACTCCGTCTTCGGAAGCTCACAGCGGCATAAACGTTCCCGGCTCTAAGCTCCTTTTGCACTCCCCTCGCTGTTAGACTGGCTTGCATGCCAAGCCGTAGCCCCGTTCTCGTACTGTGTCCTCTGTTAGTGGTGATTGCAGCGTGTCCGCTGCTTGGGAAAGAACCCGTCACCGGCAGGCACGGCATGGTTGTGGCCCAGGAAGCTAACGCGGCTGATGTCGGGCTCGCTGTCCTGAAAAACGGCGGCAACGCAGTCGATGCGGCGGTTGCAGTCGGGTTCGCGCTCGCGGTCACTCATCCAGTGGCCGGCAACATCGGCGGCGGCGGATTCATGCTGATCCGCATGTCTGACGGCAAGACGGACTTCATCGATTTCCGTGAAACTGCTCCAGGCAAAGCAACGCGCGACATGTACATTGGCCCGGATGGCAATCCCACTCGCGACAGCATTAGTGGGTGGCGCTCTTCCGGCGTCCCCGGCTCGGTTGCGGGATTCGATCTTGCAGTCAAGAAATTCGGGACGAAGCCATGGGCGGTCCTATTGGCGCCGGCTATCAGGCTAGCGCAAGATGGATTCCCCGTCACCGACTCTTTTGCAGCATCTCTTCACGCGCGAAATCTCGACGCCGACGCTGAATCGAAGCGCATCTTCACTCGCGGCGGCCAGTACTACAAAGCCGGCGAAACGCTTACTCAACCCGAACTCGGCGCAACTCTGAAACGCATTGCCGACAACGGAGCCAAGGAATTCTACTCCGGCGAAACAGCCCGCAAGCTTGCTGCAGCCATGTCCGATCACGGTGGCTTGATCACGCTTCAGGATCTGCAGAAGTACAAGGTCATCGAACGAGTGCCGCTGACGGGCGACTACAAAGGTTTCCACATCATCACATCGCCGCCGCCGAGCGCGGGCGGAGTCGGACTTCTCCAGGTGCTTGGCATTCTCGACGGGACACACTACGACAGCGACGGCGCGGATTCGCCGAAGGCCGTGCATTACGAAGCGGAAGCCATGCGCCGCTTCTATGCGGACCGCAGCGAATATCTTGGCGATCCCGAGTTCTACAACGTACCCGTGCGCTCGCTGCTCGACCCCAAATACGAGACTTGGCGCAGGAACAGCATCGCTCCCGATCACGCCACCCCAAGCGATCAGGTCAACCCCGGTTTGCCGAAATCGTTGGAAGCCCACATTTCCTGGTACGAGAGCGCCGAGACCACGCATTACAACGTTGTGGATGCGCAAGGAAACGCCGTTGCCGTAACCTACACGTTGAATAATTCGTGGGGCAACGGAATCACTGCGCCAGGCTTAGGCTTCCTGTTGAACGACGAGATGGATGACTTCGCTGCAAAACCGGGCGCCCCGAACATGTTTGGTATGGTCGGCGCCGACGCAAACGCGATTGAAGCCGGCAAACGGCCACTCTCTTCCATGACTCCGACGATTATCACGAAAGACAACAAGCTCATGATGGTTGTGGGCGCGCCCGGCGGATCGCGAATCACCACCGGTGTCACGGAGGTGGTGCTGGACGTTCTCGACTTCCACATGAACGCCCAGGATGCAGTCGACCTGCCGCGCTTCCACGAGCAATGGAAGCCCGACATCCTCTATCTGGAACCCACTTTCCCGCCCGCCACCGAACAGGCACTGCAGAGAATGGGATATGACGTCAAACCGGTCGATAGCGTTGCGCGCGTAGAAGCCATCGTGATCCGCAACGGCGTCCTCGAAGGCGGGACAGAGTCTCGCTATCACGGCAAAGTTGCCGCGTATTAGATGATGACCTGTGAAACCCGAGTGGAGCCGCGGCTAAAACCCAGCGGAGCCGCGACGGTACCGGAGCGGTTATTAAATGCAGCTAGCACTCTCTACGCACCTTTTCGTGCGTCACCGTCTGACAACGGTCTGGCTCGAACGCGCTTGGGATGCGGGATTCCCTACAATCGAGATCTTTTGCGCCCGCCAACATTTCGATTACCGCGATAAGGCGCAGATCAACGAGCTCGGGCATTGGTTCCACGACTCGCCCTTGACCTTGCAATCGCTTCATTCGCCCATGTACAACGACGAGATTTGGGGCCGTTCGGGACCGCAAGCGGTCATCGACATCACTGAGCCGATTAAAGGTAAACGCATGGCCATGGTGGACGAGGTTAAGCGCGCCATCGAAGTGGCAGAGGCCGTACCGTTTCGATATCTGATTCAGCACGTCGGAGTATCGGGCCAGGAGTTCGATGAGCGCAGGCTGGAATCGGCATTCTCATCGCTCGAAGAGATCAATGTCTTCGCCAGACAGCGCGGCGTCGAACTTCTGCTTGAGAACACTCCAAATGCCCTGTCGAGCGCTGAGCGCCTGAATCAACTGCTTGCCGCTACACACTTGAATCTGGGCTATTGCTTCGATATTGGCCACGCGAACATGACTGGCAGGATGTCCGCGCGAATTCGAACTGATGAAAGACAGAGTTCGATCGACGCATATACATGATAACGACGGCAAGGACGATCTCCATTTGTTTCCGGGGAAAGGAATCATTGACTGGTCGCGGGCTATGCAGTTACTTGCATCGCGGCCGGAACAGTATCCGTTGCTTTTGGAAATAAGGAGCCGGCCAACACGGAACATACGATTGAAGAGGCGAAGCGCGTAGCCGACGGCCTGCTGACAAAGGCTTAGTCGCACCAACATGAGCAGTAATTTCGAGAACACTGATACAGCATCCGCACCCCAAGCAAGCATTCAGGCAACAGAAGTTCCCGTTGCGATTGAGTTAAGAGATATCGCGAAATACGAAGGCCGCTTGGTTGAAATTCGCGGCTGGCTGTATAACCTCCGCAAATCCGGCAAGATCGTTTTCCCCATCGTCCGCGACGGCACCGGGATGATCCAGTGCGTTGCGGTCAAGAACAATCTGCCGGAACAGCTTTTCGAAACTCTGAAGGGCTTGACCCAGGAAAGTTCGCTTATTGTCAGCAGGTACGGTGAGAGCGGAACCTCGCGCCGCGGGCGGCTACGAACTCGATGTCACCAGTGCGCAGGTCCTTCAACGGGTAAACGAAGAGCATCCGTATCCGATCACGCCCAAAGAGCACGGCGTCGATTTCTGATGGATTACCGCCATCTTTGGTTGCGGAGCCGCCGCCAGCATGCCGCTATCCGGATCCGTCACGAAGTGGTGAAGGGAATTCGTGATTACTTCGATTCACACGGCTTCACGCTCGTGGACACGCCTATCTTCACTCCTGCTGCTTGCGAAGGCACAACCACCCTTTTCGAAGTCGATTACTTTGAAGACGAAAAGGTGTACCTCACGCAATCGGGTCAGCTTTATAACGAAGCCGACGCGATGGCATTTGGGAAAGTGTACTGCTTCGGACCCACCTTTCGAGCCGAAAAATCGAAGACGCGCCGGCACCTCACTGAGTTCTGGATGGTTGAACCGGAAATGGCTTACGCCGATCTCGAAGAGGTGAAGCGCGTAGCCGAAGAATTGATCGTCTTCGTAGTCTCACGTGTGCTCGAAACGCGGCAGGAAGAGTTGAAAGTGTTGGAGCGCGATGTGTCCAAGCTGGCCGGCATTAAAGCGCCATTCCCGCGCATGAGCTACGACGAAGCCGTCAAGATTCTGCAATCGAAGGGCAGCGAAATCCAATGGGGTGGCGATTTCGGCAACGCCGATGAGACGCTCTTGACGGAAGGTTTCGACCGCCCCGTCATGGTGGATCGTTATCCCACCGAAATCAAGGCGTTCTATTTCCAGCCGGATGAGCAAAGGCCCGAAGTAGCGCTTGGCGTCGATGTCTTGGCTCCGGAGGGCTACGGCGAAATCGTCGGCGGCGGCCAGCGAATTCACGATTTGACCCTGCTTGAGCGTCGCCTCGCGGAACACAATCTTCCGCGCGAGGCATTCAACTGGTATTTGGATCTGAGGCGGTTCGGCTCCGTTCCGCATGGCGGCTTCGGCATGGGAGTCGAGCGTTTCACTGCTTGGATGACTGGTGTCGATCATCTGCGGGAGACGATTCCTTACCCGCGCATGCTGTATCGCACTCGTCCCTAAGCATGCATTTCTCGCAAGTGTCGATTGTCGGCGCGCCGCTCGATCTCGGTGCGGGACGCCGCGGTGTCGACATGGGACCATCGGCTCTGCGATTGGCCGGATTGAATGCCCGCATTGCTTCTCTCGGCTATGAAGTGGAGGATTTGGGCAACATCTCTGTCGCGCAGCAGGAAAGCACTCCCACCGGCGCAGAGAACGCCAAGTATCTTCCGCAGATTGCGAAGAGTTGCGCAAAGCTCGCCGAGACAGTGAAGGATGTTGCCGCCGCCGGCAGATTCCCACTCGTTCTCGGCGGCGATCACTCCATTGCCGCCGGAACGGTCGCTGGAGTTTCGCAATATTATCGCGAGCGTGGCCAGAAGATCGGCTTGATCTGGATCGATGCGCACGCGGACATGAATACGCCTGAATCCAGCCCCAGCGGCAATGTCCATGGCATGCCGCTCGCCTGCTGCATTGGCAAAGGGCCACGAGAGCTAACCGAAATCTTCGATTACTCTCCCAAAGTGCGCGGCAGAAACGTAGTGCTTATCGGCATTCGCGAGGTGGACGAAACGGAGCGCGAATTCATTCGTACGTCAGGCGTGAAGGTCTTCACCATGCGAGATATAGATGAGCGCGGATTGCGCAACGTCATGGAGGAAGCACTGAAAATTGCGTCGGATGGCACCGATGGTTTTCACTTGTCGCTCGACATGGATTCAGTTGACCCGGACGAAGCGCCCGGCGTGGGCACGCCTGTTCGCGGCGGCATGACATATCGCGAGGCTCACCTTGCTATGGAAACGATCTGCGACTGCACCCGCATGGTCTCCATGGAGATCGTCGAGGTAAATCCCGTGCTCGATTCCGCAAACCGCACTGCGCTGCTCGGCGTCGAGCTTGTCATGTCCGCGCTCGGCAAGAAAATCTTGTAATCGCGTCAGACGACGGCAAGGCCGAGTTTCTTCTGCAGGTGCGGCACTGCGCCGGCGAGTAGAACATCTTCTGACGCTCGCGTCCGCCTCTCGATGAATTCGATCTTGCCGGTCGCTCAGTTTCTTCCCAATCGTAATCCGGTACGGAATGCCTATCAAGTCGGCATCTTTGAACTTCACGCCCGGCCGCTCGTCGCGATCGTCCAGTAACGCGTCGATTCCAAAACGCAGGCACTCGCGATACAGCATATCGGCAGCCTCGCGCTGCAGCGAGTCGGCGTAGTTCACCGGCGTGATGACAACCGTAAATGGCGCAATCGAGGCCGGAAGCGACATCCCGTCCTTATCGTGGAAAAGTTCGATGGCGCAGGTCAATATGCGCTCGATCCCGATTCCGTAAGAGCCCATGATCGGCGTGATTTCTTTGCCGTCCTCACCCAGCACGCGCAACCCCATCGACTCCGAATATTTGTACCCAAGCTTGAAGATATGGCCGATTTCGATTGCCTTCATCAAATCCAGCGCTGATCCGCAGGAGGGGCATCCGTCGCCCTTCACCGCCTGGCGCAGGTCGTGCATCTCGGCCTGGAAGTCCTCGCCGGGCGTGACATTCCGCAAGTGGTAATCATCGCGATTTGCTCCCGCGACCATGTTACGCCGCCCGTTTAGCGCGTGATCCGCTAATACGCGCATGTTCTTGACGCCCACCGGACCCAGTGACCCCGCGCTCGCGCCGAACCACTCGACAATCTCCTGTGGATGCGCGGGACGAATCTCACCGGCGCCTAAAACGGACTGCAGTTTCGTTTCGCTGAGTTGGTGATCGCCGCGCAGCATGACCAAGACCGGCTGGCCGTCCGCCACCATCACCAGGCTCTTCATCTGCGATGTCTCAGGCAGCTTTACAAATGCCGAAACGTCCGCAATCGTCTTGAATCCCGGCGTATGAAATTCCTCCGGGGCCAGGTCGCCCTCAGGGTCGGATGCAAGCGGCGCGCTCGCGGCCGATGCCGCTTTCTCGAGATTCGCGGCATAGCCGCACTTCGGACAGTAAACAATGAAGTCCTCACCCGCATCGGACCTCACCATAAACTCGTGCGATTGACTGCCTCCCATCGCGCCCGAATGCGCTTCCACAACGGTGTATGCCAGCCCGCAGCGGTCGAAGATCTTCCGGTACGCCCCATACTGCTTGTTGTACGCGACGTCAAGGCCCGCCGCATCCAGATCGAACGTGTAAGCGTCCTTCATGATGAACTGCCGCACGCGCAGTAAGCCGGACTTGGGCCTCGGCTCATCCCGAAACTTGGTCTGGATCTGATACCACATCTGTGGCAATTGCTTGTAGCTGCGCAATTCTCCCCGGGCGATGAACGTAACGATTTCTTCGTGCGTCATGCCCAGGCAAAGATCGCGCCCGAAGCGATCTTTCAGCCGGAACATGTTGTCGCCCATCACTTCCCAACGGCCGCTTTCCTGCCAGACCTCCGCGGGATTCAGCGCGGGCAACAAGAACTCCTGCCCACCGATCGCGTTCATTTCCTCACGCACAATCTGCTGAATTTTCAGCAGTGAGCGCTGCGCCAGCGGCAGATAGTTATAAATCCCCGCGGCAAGCTGACGAATGTATCCTGCACGTAGAAGTAACTGATGACTAATGACTTCCGCTTCTGCTGGAACTTCTCGCAGAGTGGGTATAAAAAGAGTGCTCCACCTCATCGGGTCTAATAGATAACTATACGCGGCGTCGCAAAAGGAGAAAATAAAATCGTGTCATCGAAAAGGAACTACTGGTGCAATTCAAAGAACTGCGCGAATACATTGATGAACGCACCCACGATGCGGAAACACGCCTTCTAAGAGCATTTACAATTTCAACTTGTCCGCCGGCGTAAATTCCGAAGGAGCAGTGACGAGAAAGGGGTCTAATAGACAATTAGGACAGACCTCGGAGGCGACCCAGAAATATGACTGAACAGGAACGCATGCGCCAGCCACTTTCGGAGGCCGATCCGGACATCTACCATGCCATCCGTCATGAGGCCGATCGCCAGAACACGCGTCTGGAATTGATCGCCAGCGAAAACTTCACATCGGAGGCGGTGCTCGAAGCCGCTGGCAGCGTTTTCACCAATAAGTACGCCGAGGGTTATCCCGCCAAACGTTATTACGGCGGCTGCGAGTTCGTCGATGTGGTCGAGAACATCGCCCGCGAACGTGCTCGCCAATTATTCAAAGCCGAATACGTCAATGTTCAGCCACACTCCGGTTCTCAGGCAAATGAGGCCGCTTATGCCGCCGTCCTGAATCCCGGTGACACCATTCTCGGCATGAATCTGGCGCACGGGGGCCATCTCACGCACGGCCATCCGCTGAACTTCTCCGGCAAATTATACAAAGTCGTCGCTTATGGCGTCCGCAAAGACGACGAATTGATTGACTACGACGAACTCGCGAAGCTCGCAAAGCAGCACAAGCCCAAGATGATCATTGCCGGCGCCAGTGCGTATTCGCGCGTCATCGACTTCGCTCAGTTCCGCCAAATCGCCGACTCGGTAGGCGCGATATTCCTGGTCGACATCGCCCATTACTCAGGACTCGTCGCTGCGGGCCTGTATCCGAATCCGTGCGAATACGCGGACATCGTCACGTCCACTACTCATAAAACGCTCCGCGGTCCGCGCGCGGGCATGATTCTTTGCAGAGGAGAAATTCGGTCAGGCCATTGACCGTGCGGTATTCCCCGGCGCGCAGGGTGGTCCGCTTGTACACATCATTGCTGCAAAAGCGGTCTGTTTCGGTGAAGCATTGTCCGAGGGTTTCCGTACTTATCAGCAACAGGTGCTCGCAAACGCGCGCGCGCTGGCCCAATCGCTTCAGAACGAGGGATTTCGTGTTGTGAGCGGCGGGACGGATTCACACATGTTTCTGATTGACGTCTTCGCAAAGGGCATCAAGGGCAAGGAAGCGGAAAAGGCGCTCGACGAGGCCTATATCACCGCGAACAAGAACGCGATTCCATTCGACACCAACCCCCCGCTGAACCCAAGTGGTATCCGTTTAGGCAGCCCCGCTGTCACCACCCGCGGATTCAAGGAGCAGGAGATGCAGGAAGTAGGCCGTCTGATTGCCCGCGTGCTGAACAATGCGAAAGACGAGAAGAACCTCGAAAGCGTCCGCGAGGGCGTATTGCGCCTCACGGATAAGTATCCGCTCTACTCATGGCGGCGCGACCCCGTTCCCGTACTCGCCGATTAAGAGCGCACCCGCCCAACAGAACCGCGCGCGTGAGCAAGCGAGTCACTGCGCCTTTGTCGCAACTTGGTACGAATATGCGAAAAAAAAGCTCCGGCACTTCTGCCGGAGCCTTCGATTCACAAATCTGCTTGCAGCTAGAAATGGATTCGCACGCCTAGCTGAATAATTCGCGTGTATTCGCCGGTCGCGCCGTTTCCTCCCAATCCCAGTGCATTGTACTGGCCTGACAGCACACCGAAACCAGCCGGATTTTGCAGGTTTACACTCGGATCGCCCCACATCATGTGATTGAACACGTTGAACGCCTGAGCGTAGATCTGCATGCCGATGCGCTCCGTGAAATGGGTGTCTTTCGTGAGGCCGAGATCCAGGTTCCAACGCGGCTGTCCACGTAGTTGCCCGCCACCCCCGCAGCTCCCATCGATGCCGACCAGATTCGGTCGGAAGTTGTTGTAAACCGCAGATGGATTACTGAAAAGATTCACCCCGGTTCCACCATTCGCAGCAGCGCCGTTCACGCCGATGGTTCCTGTTGGATTGATACCGAACACCGGAGTGTTGCTGTAACCCATCGAGCTAAGCGGGATCGCGTCGCAACCATTCCCGTAAAAGCCGTTCCCCCATTCCTGGAATGATCCCGTGTAAACGTCAAGCGGCAGGCCGCTGCCGTACGAGTAGATCGGCGAAACAACCCACCCGCCAATCATCTCGTTAACCGCTCTATGGTCGCTTGCCCAGCGCTGCCCCTTGCCAAACGGAAGATTGTACGAACCCAGCAAGTTGAACGTGAACTTACGGTCATAAAACTGCGGTCCGTAGTCGACATTCAGATTCCAGGGATCGTTGACGTTGTTCTCGGTATATGCCTGGTTAAGTCCGATGACGCCGAGAGCCTTCGACCAGGTGAAATTCGCCAGCAAGTTCAGGTTTGAGCTGCGCTTTTGTAGCGACACCACGCCGGCGTTGTAGTTGGAGTAACCCAGAGAAGTGTTGTCATAGATCAAGCCGGCTTGAGTCGTCGACGGCAGCGCGGAACCAAAGTTGAAGCTCGTATCAAGATCGCTCCACACGTTCGTGACGGCATTCGTGGTGATGTTGCCGGACTCCTGTGCTGCCACGGCCGCAGTGCAATTGGAATATCCCCTGCAATACGCGGAATTGGCCGAGAGAGCGGTTTGGAAGAAGGGCTGCGGTGTAACCGCCTGCCCCTTCGAGAGCGCGAAGTACAGGTTATCGTAAGCGTTCGCGAAGGTCTGGCCTCCCTGCTTCATCATCCACGGCACGTCGTTCAGATCGACACCCTGAAAGAGATTTCTCGAGTACACTCCGACGTATCCGATCTCCAGGAGAACGTTCCCTTTGAATTGCCGCTGGATGCTGAAATCAATTGAGTCGGAGTTGCCGGGCTTGAAATTACGGTCGAGCGTGAAGGTTCTATCCGCGTAAGCCGTATTTACGCCTGGCTCCACTGGAGAGCTGAGCGTTTGCGTAATAGCGCCCACCGGCGGCGTACCGTTTACCCCGATTCTGAAGGCGGTAGCGGGAGTGCTTCCGCTGGGAGCTGTGCACGTTCCGTCGCTGGTTGGAGCCACGCAACCCACCGGCTGCAGAAATCCATCGCCCAGTACTGGCGTTGAAACCAGATCGATGCCCAGGTTGCGTGAGTAAAAACGGCCATAGCCGGCGCGGATAACTGTCGCTTTATCACCGAGAAGCTTGCTCAACCAGCCGCCCGTAGTGGGAGGAGTCCAGGCGATCGAAACCCGCGGCGAAATCTCGCCGTAATAAGGCTTGTAAGGATAACTCAAGCCTTTCACGTCTCCAATCGGCGTAAAGCCAAGCGTGGGATTGTAGACTTGGCCGGCATTGGCTGCTGACAAGCGCGCGGCCAGGTACGATTGCGCGCTGAGCGGATTGCCGCTTGCGTCGGTCAGAATGTCTTGTTGGCCATTTGAGTCCGTAGGCGGCAATTGAACCTGATAGTTCAAACCGTACGTTAACGTAAAGTTGGGTTTGATTTTCCAGGTGTCGTTGAAGAACAGACTGTATGTATTGTCGTTGACAAAAGAGCGAACCGGCGTGCCGAGAGGATTCGCCGTCAAATTAGACCCAGTTCGCGTTACCACGATCGAGCTGGCTCCTACCAGCCCCGCCATCTGGCCGTAGAGACTGTTCCAATTGCCAATTTGGCTTGCGGGCAGGCAGTTGGCGGTTACCGATGCGCTGCACGGGATCGGCTGGAAATCTGGGGTGAAGTTGATGTTATCGGCGCTCACGTCGTACACCAGGCTGGTGAGTCCCAGGCCGACATCGTCGTAGCGATCGAAATGCCAGAACTGATGGAAGAAATCCGCGCCAAATTGAAACAGATGCGTGCCGGAAACTTTACTGACATTGTCCCGGTATTCGTAGTCATGGCCAATCCAGAGCCGCGCGCGCGCGTCCTGGGTATCTACATTCAGCGGACTGAGCCCGCCTCCGGGTCCGGCCTCACCGCCCACTTCAACTGAGCCGGGAAAGCCGAAATCGGCTAAGGCGCCGGCCCTCAACCATTGCCAGTCGTTCCGGAGATAGCTGAAGTGGAAGTCGTTGGTAAGAGTAGGAGAAATGATGCCGGTTATGCCGCCAACGAACGAACGCGGTTGTTGTATATCCGTTGAAGCAGCCGCCGGCTGGCCCAACGTATCGCCCGGCAACAGGCCGCCCACGTCTACTTGATTCGTAGTTGGATTGACATTCTTGAAGATGCGATAGCTGCTGAAGAACCGCCAGTTCGGGCCGAAATCATGATCCACGCGGACTACTCCGAAGTCGTTCGCCAGCGGGAACGTCAGATTGCCGTTATATCCGCATGTATTGAGTCCATGGTCGCCGGCATTGAGCGTATTGCACGCCGGCTCATACTTGTTCCATATGTTGCTCACCACGGGGTTTATGCCGACGCCCAATGGATCGCAAGGCAGCCCGCCCGTCGCGCCGCATGCTGTCGAAGAGGCAAGTTTATACTGAACGATATTCCCGTTGGCGTCACGTTCCTGGATGATTCCTTGCCGTAAGGTTGCAGCGGGCACCAAGGCAGTGAAGGGCCCCGAGCGCGGATAGCGCTGGCCTTCGTAGTTCGTGTAGAAGTAAGTCTTGCCGCCCAGGAATTCCTTGTTCCCGATCGGTCCTCCCAGCGCGCCCCCGAAACGGTTGAAGTGCGCCTTTGGTTTTGCAATTCCGTTGAAGTTATTCGACCAGTCGTTCGAATTCAGCCAGTCCCCCTGGAAAAAGTCGTAGGCCGCGCCGTGGAACTGGTTCGTCCCGCGCTTTGTCGAAACCATGATCTGTCCGCCGCCCGACATCGAAAAATCAGCCGTCTCATTATTCGTGTTGACGCGGAACTCTTCCACGCTTTCGGCCGGCGTCGGAATGACCCCGGTGCCGTTGTGGGAGACATAGGTCGCGTTGTCGCCGTCCAAATCGCTCGTGTTGTTGCCGCCATCGAGCATAAAGGTATTCTGGTCGGCGAAATTACCTGCGATGTTGCCGCTGGTCGTGTTCCCTTCAGCACCGTTGAACGTGGGTGCGGCCGTAGGCTGGAGGAAGACGAGTGAAGAAACGTCGCGGCCGATCGTCGGCAGTTGAAGGATTGCGTCGCCTCCCAGACTGCTCCCCATGGTGGCGCTTTCGGTCTGCAGTTCCGCCCCTGCCACCTCTTTCACCTCAACCGTTTCGCTGGTTGAACCGACCTCCAGACTGAGATTCAACGTAAGATTCGTACCGGTCGTCACCGTCTGGTGTTCCACCACGCTCTTACGGAAACCCGATTTCTCGACAGCGAGGTTATAGGTGCCAATGTTGACGTTTTGAAAGAGGTAGACCCCTGCCGTATTGGTCGTTTCTTTCAGGGAAATACCCGTCGCTTCATCGGTCAGCGTAACCGTGGCTGCGGGTACAGCCGCCCCGGTCTGATCCGTTACCGTCCCGGTGACATTTCCGTTAGTCTGGGAACTCTGCGCAAGCAAGAGCGTCGCTGGCAAGAACAGCCATACCAACAAAGACCCTCTAAGAAACAGTGTCATAGTCACTCCTTAGTGGAATTGGCGAGCTAACTCAAAATTTGATAGCAAGAGTATACGTTCATTTCGTAGCTATCGTCAATGCCAGGTAGTACGTCCAAGTAAGTTTGCCTGCAAGTTTACTGTGCTGTGGAGACATTCTCTGCAAAGCGCAGAGGCACAGAAAACGCGAAACCCCTGGATCAGGAAGCGTCACCTGGTCCGGTCGCGAAGCCAGATAGGAAGCCAGCCACATATGGCCAAGGACACAACGACGCGGAACCCACCCGGCATTGATGCGCGTGCTGGATCGCTAACTGTAGTAACATGGGCCGCTAGATCTAAGAAAGGCAGATGTTGCTTTGAAATTCGACACGATACCCACGTGGCAAGAATGGCAGCGGCAGAGTTCGTCGTCCATGACCATCAGGGCACTTAAGCCCAAATTGGTGCGCATTGATTCTCTGGTCAAGAAATATCACCAGGTGCTGGATATGGGGAGGCTGAACATACTGATGGAACTGAAAAGCGCCATCATCGACTGGACTGCCGACAAGATCGACCGCGACGTCTACACAGGGCGGCTACCGGCGATGCAAGCGCTGGAAGAAGTGGTTCTGCGGAAGTTGCTGGAGCTCGAGAACTGGTCTAACCACCGTTATCTGAAGGCTATTTGCATAGGCTATCGAATCGGCACGGGCGCTTATGACGAGAACAAAAAGCCGAAAGATGATAAACAGCGGCGCATGGACGAAACGGTTGACATAGGCAATCGAGTGAGATTGCTGACCGCGGCCATTGCAGCAGCTAGAACTACCCACCAGAGTTACGTGCTGGCCAACAATATCGCGGCTGACGAGGACCAAAAGACGCTGAAGATCTTCATGGCCCCAGAGTTCTTTTTCCGGGGTCCTTATGGCGCGTATCGCGATATCGGCTGGGTCTCAAAGATTCTCGCCATGATGCGAGCGGAGACGGGTAAGATACAGTATTCGAACTGGCTGTTTGTTCACGGGTCTGCTTTGTTCTCGACAGACAAGATGGTGAATGGAAAGGCCGATGGCGTCCTGCTGGAGAACTTCGCACTGGTGCAAAAGGGCGGACCGAAGACGAACGAGCTTCAGGAATTCGTGGTGGCGAAAGAATTCCCTTCCCACATCGATTTCAGCCATCCGACAGTGAGTGATAGGCAATGGTACACGTCTAAGAAGCCGGAGGCGAGAATCGCGGGAGACGACAAGTTCGCGCGCACGCCGGAAGGCGGCCGAAAGGATTCACGTAATCCCTTGGACAATAATCGGCCCGCGTCGGAACTGGTAGGTGGGTGTATTTTCACGATGGACGGCATCACCTTCGGACTCGAAGTCTGCCGCGATCACTATTTGCGGAGGTTGGCGAGCAGTAAAGAAAGACACCGCGCACTGATACAGTTGGTGCCATCGGCCGGGATGCAAATCGTAGCCGAGTCGGCCGCTTGCGCACCCGGAGGCATCATCTTCAATGTAGATGGCGTAACTCCTCATACGGATATATGGGTCTGCTCCAACACGATCCCCCAGCCCACTGAAGCGGTGCCTGCCACCGGGTCGGGAGGTGGGGACATAGTGATGTACACTCCGGCAGATATTCCCTGGCCAAAGCCAGTGCGCGGTGATGTCGCCCATGCGCTAAATATCCAACGTAATGTCCTGAGCGGCGCGGCCCCGATTCCGCCGCCGAAGCCGGTCGCGGTCAGAGGATAGTTTTGAAGCGCGCGGCTGGTCCGCTCCGTAAGCACGCAACGAAAGCTAACGCTCGCGCCAGCGCACATGTCCCGTTTTCATCTCTCGTTGTCGCGGCCCCGCAACACCAACTAATATGAGAGTCGGGTGGGCTACTTCCAAGAGTTGCTCACGACCAACACAGAAGTGCCAGACAGTATTCGCCCGTTGCTGCAACTGAGTCGGGAGACAATCGTGCGTCTGCAGAAGACAGACTATGCGCTGGTGAGCTCTCTGACTCGAGACCCATTGCTGTCGGAGCGAATCAAGCGACTCAAAACGATCCCGGGAGTGGGGCCGATTACGGCTCTGACGTGGGCGCTTGAGATTGGCGATGTGGCACGCTTCCGATCCCTCAAGCAAGCGATTAGTTATTGCGGCCTCTGTGGGGCGGAGAAGAGCTCGGCTGAGACCAGCAAGCGCACACCGATTTCTAAGCAACGCAACAAGCACATCCAGAGCGTACTGGTGGAAGCCGCGAAGTTGGCACCCAGGAGGAATCCCGAACTGGCGCTCGTCTACGACAAAGAGAAACAGAAAGGGAACGCCAATCGAGCGACGCTGGCGGTGGCACGCAAGATGGTGGCGTACTTGTTGGCAGTAGATCGGAGAGACCAGGCGTTCGTGGTTTTAGAAGACCCAAAGAGCGCAGCGGCCTAACCGCCGCCGCTGAAAAGAAAACAGGATCACACAGCGCGCAGACTGCCAGGTCTTGCTGCTTGCCGACTGAGCGAAGGAGCGTAATCTCCTGAGGCTCCCTTCGAATTGTTTCGAGACTGGCAGAGAACACAAACTCAATCTTCTGTGAAGGCCTTCGGGCCGGAGACAGTAAATGGATGTCCGGTTCTGCGAACAGCAGGAACCACTGCCGAGAGGCAAAACTGCGAGCTGGAAATTCTGCAAGCGTTCGTCTTGCGCGCTCTCAAACGCGCGCCAGGAGAATCGTTTTTTCTCTTGACATCGACTTATCATGAACGTCGGCTTGTCGGACAAGTGCTGATCGACGGCCGGGCCAATACCTTTTTCTGGCCTCGTCTGCCCTGCTCTATGTGAAGCAGTGTCGCTCTCCGCGACACTGCTTCAGCGCAACGCGATAGCCTCCGAAGAGAACGGGACCATGTTCCATTACCCATGTTCCGGGCCGA
This sequence comes from Terriglobia bacterium, assembly GCA_963846045.1. Classification (GTDB taxonomy): domain Bacteria; phylum Acidobacteriota; class Terriglobia; order Bryobacterales; family Bryobacteraceae; genus Bog-105. The sequence goes on from CAWJUL010000003.1 coordinate 395,564, forward strand.
GGGTAGATCTACACTTCGCGACCCGGGAGCTATCGACCTTAAATGGTCCGGTCGGCCGGATGACCACACGCTTATGGCACCGGCTCTAGATGCCTTATGCATGACGCGGGAGTTCCAAGAATGTGCCTTATCGCTGGAATGGGCCGGGTCCGAATCTCTGCGAAGAGTGGTTGCAAGCATTCGCGGGCAAAATGGAATGCGGGTGTGTACGTGCGAAATCTGCCATTGAGGCGCCTAAGCGTCCGTCTACGGGTGTCAAAAGATAGGCACGGATCTCGCCCGCATGCGGTCCGCTGAGCACCGTTGCCATACCCGAGATTTGTCCGCCCTCATTGATATTGCTAGCCGAGATTATGAAGAGGTTGGAATCCGCGGGGATTAGTGTGTTAAGGTCGGTCATCACACCGTCCTGCCAGATGAAGCCGTGGGACCAATTGAAATTGGAATCGAAGTTGTTTCCCACCACTTGGCCCCGATTGTTGATGCCGGTGGCAAAAGCGGCAAAATCTCCCGGCAGAGCGCCGAGGTTTGTGACTGCGCCGTCTGCGCCGTCCTGCCAAACCGCGGCATAGAAGGTGGTGTTATCAGCACTGCCGACCTGCCCAACGATTTGGCCGCGGTTGCTAATGGCGTAGGCAAAATTGGAACCTGTACCTCCGAGATCCTGAAGCACGAAGGCGGTGTTGTCTTTCCACATTACGGCGTGAGTCGCTGTGGTGCAGTTTCCCGAGTAGCCTACGGCTTGGCCTTGATCGTTAATCCCGTATGCGACACCATCTGGATCGTTACCCGCCAGAGGAAGAGCTTCGGCGTTGCCTCTTTTCCACAACGCCGGCAACACAATTCGATTGTTAATTGTGCCGGCTGGGCATGTGGAGTCTACGGCACCGTCTTCGGCAAATCCGACGACTTCTCCGCGGTTATTGATTGCGCTGGCCTGCCCATTATTTCCGCCGAGCGTCGGAAGAGCACTCATGCGGCCGTCTCGCCAAAGAAACGGAACGCACGTAAGGTGTGTGCCGAAGCCGCAAATGTCTTCGCCGTTCGGATCTGGATCAGCTGTTTCGGACATACCGGCGGCTTCCCCGCGGTCGTTGATCCCGCCCCAGTTAATCCAACTGTTGCCGTCGGGTTTTCCAAGTGTGCCCAGGTCGATGTTGAATCCGTAGATGCTTATCACCGCGCGACCCCTTGAAACTGACGTAGACGTACTATTCTCGGGAGGGTTCACGAACCCATCCATGTTCTCCGTCCACCCCTGATTATTGAGGCCCATGGCCATGCTGAAGTTGTCCTTGCTGTTGCTAATGCCCAAATCGGTAATTTTGTAGCTCCGTTGAGCGAAAGCATTGCTGAAGCTACCCAGAACAATCGTCGCAACTCCCGGTATCCAGAAATTCCGCAACCGTCTTAATACGTTCATATCTTCTCCTTTTCGTCCGAGGAAAATCTCTGCGCCAAGATGAGTGCGAGTTATGTCAGGTACCACTCGGCGCTTCGGCAGTTAGTGTGCAGTTGAGAGCAGAATTGACTCGCAACTTCACAAACTCCCGCTGAGTGAGAAACGAGAGAGCATTCTGTGTTCCATCTTCACAACGATTACGTGACACAACAGGCCTAATGTTTCAGAGTTCCAAAACGAGTGGTGGCCTAACAACCTCCTGGGACAATCCGCAAACGGTCAGAGCGACGATTTCTCCGGTTTTTCATATATGCAATAGCAAAAGGCTACAAACTTCAAGAAAGTCAGCCCCAAAAACTCAGGCTGACCAATTGTGATTGAGCATCGGATCATTTAACATACAAACTAGTTGGTATGTTACGCGGTCCCGAGAAGAAGCCAAGGCTCCGTGATCCAGAGGGCACACGGGGACGATTGCTGCGTGCCGCTTTCCGGACGGTCTACAGATCTGGGTTCCAGAGTGCTAGCGTTGATGCGATCCTGGCCGCCACCAATGTCACCAAGGGGGCACTCTACTACCATTTCGACAGTAAGGAAGATCTTGGACATGCCATTGTCGACGAGATCATCGCTAAAATCACCTACGACAGGTGGTTGGTTCCTCTGCGACGAGCCAAGAACCCTATTGATACTTTGATCGCCATTGTGCGGAGGACATCAGTTCGGCCAAAAGATATAAAGTGCGGTTGTCCCCTCATCAATTTGGCGCAGGAAATGTCTCCTCTGGATGAACAATTCCGCAAGCGATTGGAGAGGATCTTCAACGACTGGCGAGAAGGCATTGCCACTGCTTTGCGAAGGGGACAGTCTCAAGGGACCGTCCGCCGCGACTTGTCTCCGGAAGGGACTGCCGGGTTTCTCATCGCGATGTACGAAGGCTACGCCTTATTAGCAAAGAATGCTCAAGATCCGAAAGTGTGGAATGTGGGAATCAGAAATATTGTGGGGTGGGTGAATTCTCTTCGCGGGCCGGGCAACCGCAAGCCGGGCTGATCGCATCGGAGTCCGTAACGTGAAGTATCTCGGAATGAAGAACGGAGAATTAGAATCCAAGGAGTGTTATTTCGGTGCGCAATCCAGCTTTCCGTCGGCGGTGAGCACTGGGCAGAAGCAATTTATTTAGAGCGTGCACCCGTCAATCTCACTTCGGGTAGCAGGAAGTCGAAACGAGAGCAAAGGATTTCTACTATGAGCGCTCGCGAGATTCAGAATCAGAAGGCCACTGCACGTGGGATGTTTGTTCAACAAGCTGCTTACACGAATGCGGATGTCTCAGCTAGCCCGCTGGAGGGAGCTACGATTTGCTCTGACAAGAGTGGACGTGATTACACTCATGAATCGACAGCGGACGAGGTTACGGGTGCATCGTTGCTTCCGTTCATCCGACTGAGCGCCCCAAATCTCATGCTAGCGTTGCGACAGTTGGAGGTTATCGCAAAACAACAGGCTCCGCGGATCGCCTTCAAGGCAAAGGGTAGCATCTTTCTCTTGGATTTGGTTGACATCTTGGCAGTGCAAGCCGAAGGTAATTACGTTTCGTTACGACACCAGAGGAAGCCTTATTTGGTGCGCGAATCCCTCTCGTCCATGGCGGAGAAGCTCAAACCCTACGGTTTTATTCGCATCCACCGCTCGGTCATCGTTAATATTGCCGTGGTGGAGGAGATTCAACCTTTACCGACGGGTGAGTGCAGGCTGCGTGTAAGAGGTGGGCAGGAATACTTGGTAACGCGTAAATATAAACACAACCTCAGAGATCTGGCCCAACTATGGGTGGGCTCAGAGCCGCCTTGCGGCTAACCTGCTGCTACAGGTTTACCTCGTTATTCCGTTCTAACATTCCCGATCGTTCCTTTCAAAAAGTGACCCGCTACACAGCCCGACAGAATGAAAGCGCAAGCAGCAAATCTTGCTGCGGTCGGCTTCGTTCTAACGGCGCACGGTAGAGGAATCCACTTGGACGATTAGTCACCATCGCGTGCATTGGACACGATGTCGCCTTGTCTCACTCAGCGATGGTTCATTAGCCCCTATCATAAAGCGCTTTCTGTCCCCAAAAACGATTTGTCAGCAGGCGCACCAGCGCTTTATCACAGTAGTTTGCATATACATTTTTGTGGGCATTGAGTAGACAGAGCTGGTTTAGTCTCTTGACTTCCCATTCGGGAATGCTGCCATAAATGAGGCTTGATCGAAACATCTCCGATTTGCGTTCTTCACGCGGGATGTCGTGCCTTTCAGCATGCACCGCTTTCAAGGATTCTGGCGTTTGATACGCAACATACAGCAACTCTGGGGTGAGCGGGCAGGACACGACTAGCTCAGGGTCGTATTGATCGACACCACAGATAAAAGCCAGTTCCCTTTTTCTTCCACATCACAGCGGGGTTATCAGAAGTGAGCAAGGGCAGCTCGGTTTCCGTGTAAACTAGCAGGCCGCGCATTCTGACGAGGCGAATTATCCATCGATCAATCAAGATCAACATCACACGTTGCGGTGTATCGTTTTCGTAGGGCAATTTTTCCGCATCGAGGTGGTCACGCGTCGTTTGAAAAAAGCGTGGCGTTCGCAGTACCTGTGCAGCAATAAACTTCGCTGTCCCGGCCCATTGTTCTTTAGTGGGTGAGAGCTCGTTTTGAAGTACGTTCCGCCGATCAAGTAGCGCATTTCGTGTGTCGTTGAAATCTCCCTCCACGTTGGCGCGGATTTTCAATTCCAACGTCTAGCGTCCCGCTTTCGTCGTAAACCGTGCCGCTGAATCTGCACAGCCCGGCGCGAAACAGAAGCCACCTGTTAATAAGACCCAGCCATGCTCTGCATCGAGGAAATCTGCCTTTCGCACCGCCTGCCTAGCGAGAGATCCGCTGGCAGCGGTGCCGAGATGGTCGCCGAACCCGACTTTCGGGACTCATCCTCGTAACAGCCTCAACGCGCGCGTTGTCCTCGCGTGATGAGGTTTCTACAACTCCGCCCTAGACCTTCTCCAACGTAAGATGAGTCGCGTATTCCGAGTCCTTGCGATCGGTTATGGAGAATCCAAGCGCATGCAGGTCCAGGCCCTGAAACAGCGGTTCACCCTGGCCGAGGAGGACAGGCGCCGATGCAAGGTGCAGCGAGTCGATCAGTCCAGCCTTCAGATACTGCCGCACTGTTGACACGCCGCCTCCGATCTTGACATCTTTGCTGCCTGCGGCTTTCTTCGAGAGTTCGAGCGCTTCTTCGATTCCGCCGGTAACAAAGAAGAAGGTCGTTCCTCCTTCCATGACTACGGGCTCACGCTCGTAGTGGGTCAGAACAAAGGTTGGAGCATGGTACGGCGGATTGTCGCCCCACCAGCCCTTCCATGACTTGTCCGGCCATGCGCCACGCACGGGACCGAACATGTTGCGGCCGAGAATGAATGCGCCAAAGTTGTCCATCGCGCGGTGAGCAAACTCATCGTCGATGTCCCCGACGGATCCGCCCTCTTGCCCGTGCATTGAGCGGAAACTCCGCGTGTGAAAATACCAGCGAAAGATCTCCATCCCACGCTTGCCGAGTGGATCGCTCAGGCTCTGATCGATCCCAGCGCTGAAACCGTCCAATGAAACGCAAAAACCCGCTACACGAACTTTTGCCATCTGTGCTCTTTCCTCCCCGATTCTTGTGCTGACATTTTGCTCCAGACCGGAGCTGCGTTCATCGTGCGGTATTTTTCCGCCGCTGTTCGCTTTCCTTCATCATTTTGTTCAAATCCGCAGCCGGTCGTATTTCCCACGGCCCAAACTTCAAACCCGGATGCCGCGAAATAAGCTGAATGGCATGATTCAGGTCTCTCGCCTCGAGCACTAGAATGCCTCCGAGCTGTTCTTTGGTTTCCGCATAGGGACCGTCCGTAGTCGCCACTTTGCCGTTCTTCCAGTACAGGGTCAACGCGTTTTCCGGAGGCTGAAGAGCTTCTCCTGCGGCAAAGTGCCCGTTGGCACGAAGATGATCGTCGTACTCAAAGCACGCATCGAGCATCGCGTGTTGCGCTTCCTCTGTCATGCCCTGGAATTTTCCGGGTTCAATGTATCCCAAACAGATGTATTTCATGGCACGTCTCCTTTTGTTGACAGCCGGCGTCACGAACTCGCGTGCCGGATCGTTCACCCTATAGTCGTCGGCAGTAGGCAAAATCGACAGCAGTGCAGATTTTATTTCAAGTCCTGCAGACGGCCAGCCAAATCGGCGCTCGGGCTCTTGCTGGACCAGTAACAGCGCCTTCTCATACGAAGTACGAGCCTCCGAGATCCGTCCCAGCCTCCGGCACAGTTCCGCCCGGGCAGAGTGCGCAAGATGATAGTTAACGAGTTCGCCACGTTCGAGCAGTTCTTCGATAAGGCGAAGGCCCTTCTCCGGCCCCTCGCACATGGCGACTGCAACGGCGCGGTTGAGTTCCACAACCGGAGATGGCTGGATGCGCAGCAGCCGGTCGTAGAGTGCCGTGATCTGCCTCCAGTCCGTGGATGCCGCGGTGGAAGCATCGGCATGGGCCGCCGCAATGGCCGCCTGCAGCGTGTAGGCGCCGAAACGGCGCGATGCAAGCGCACTCTCCGTGAGCGAGAGGCCTTCGGCGATCTGGTCTCTGTTCCATAGGGCGCGATTCTGATGGTCCAGTAAGATTAGGTCTCCTTCCGCAGAGATTCGGGCGGCGCGGCGTGAATCCTGCAGCAGCATAAGCCCCAACGAGCCCATCACCTCGGGTTCCGGAAGAAGGTCGAGGAGAAGTTTGCCCAGACGGATCGCCTCACAGTTCAGTTCGGCTCGTTCTGCTTCGGCCGAATACCCCGCGTTGAAGATCAGATACACCACCTGGCGGACGGCTCCCAACCGGGCCGACAATTCCTGTAAGTCGGGCACCTGGTAAGGAATCGCCCTATCACGGATGACGGCCTTCGCGCGCACGATGCGCTGCGCGAGCGTCGCCGGCGTAACGAGAAATGCCCGAGCAATCTCCTCTGTTGTCAGGCCACAGACTTCGCGCAGGGTGAGCGCAACCTGTCCTTCCGGCGGAAGAACGGGATGGCAGCAGGTGAAGATGAGGCGGAGGCGATCGTCTTCGATTTCCTCATCTTCGTGAGATGCTTCCTTGATGCGCGTTTCGAGGCGGAGTGCCAGGTCTCTTTGCGCGGCATCGAATCGCGCCCGCTGGCGCATCGCGTCGATGGCCTTGAAACGCGCAGTCGATATGAGCCAGGGGCGGGGGTTTTCCGGTATGCCGGTCTGCGGCCAGGTGTCCAGGGCTGCCGCGAAAGCCTCATGCATGGCCTCTTCGGCAAGGTCGAGATCGCCAAGCAGGTGCACCAGAGTCGCCAGAATCCTGCCCGATTCGGATCGATAAAGAGTCTTTATGGTATTGCTCAACTGTTCGGGCACACGCTGCGACATCCACGCCACACTAGCAGAGAGACTGCCCGTGTTTTCATCCCCCGTTGTGGCGACCGCCGTGCCCCATTCACAAAAATCTGCTTTTCCTCTTTCTCTCTGCCTACCAAGCACTTACGTGATTTCCGCACCCCGCCCGCATACAGCCTGTTTCTACAGTCGTGTTCAGAAAGTTGAGATAACAAAAGCCCAAATGGGAAAGCTTCTTCATATGCCGTCGGTGGACCAAAAAGAACGCGTCCGCAACCTGGTGCGCATCGGCACAGCCGAGCAGGATATCGCCGATGAACTCCAGATACCGCTCAAGCGGCTGCAAAAAAGGTTCCGCCGCGAACTCGAAAAGGCCTCCGCCGAGGGCAAGACCGGCGTTCTCCAAAAGCTCTACGACATGGCCACATCGGGCTCGAACACCACCGCAACCATCTTCTGGGTCAAGGCTAAATGCGGTTGGCGCGATACCGGCGCCGCCCCGGTTGCTCCGCAAGCATGGCCGCCGTTCATCGTCCACTGCGAATAGAAGAGGATACCCTCATGTTCACATCGCTCCGCAAGCTCCAAGCCAATCGCGCGAACGCGCAGAAAAGTCCACGCGGCCCGGTCAGCACCGCAGGCAAAGAAAAGGTCTCACAGAATCGCACCACGCACGGCCTGCTGGGGCAGTTCCGCGTTCTCGATGGAGAAAATCAGGACCGGTTTAACGATCTCCTCGACCAACTCATGACGCGACGAACAGCCCGTCGGCATCGCCGAAATCGAACTGGTCAAGAAGATGGCCGAGAGTATGTGGCTTGCGCAACGCGCGCGCCGCTACCAGGAAGCCTGTTTCGTCGTAAAGCCGCAAACCGATGGGCCTGACAGTCCGCGCGGTGCTTGGATGTCAGAGCGGAAATCGCTAAGCCTCCGCGCGGATGTTGTCGGCCCGGGTTCCCATGAGCACCAGCTCGCCGGCAATCAGGCTGAAATCGCGGTGCGCCCCGAACTGGAACGCTATCTCCGCTACCAGGCGCATCACGACCGCGCCTATGCCCGCGCTTCAGCCGAGCTCCTAAAACGAAGAAATGAAAGACGAAAAGCCGCCATTGGCTTTGAATCGCAAAAGCTGAAAGCGGCTGAAGAAACTCGCAAGCAGGAACGCCATCAACTGGCCGTTTCCCTCGCGAAAGTTCGCCTCGAACACGAAGTTCTGAAGAATCGTAAGCTCAAAACCACGTCTCCCTCTGACAAACTACCCCAGGAACCTCAACCGGCAGCGCTCGCGGCTTAAAGATTGGCTTTGAACCGTCGAAACCGCGCGACTACTCCATCAATGTGTGACCGGCCTGGCAGCTTGCGGCGTGCGTTCGCCGGGAAACAGCTTCCGCAGCACTCGTTTCGGATTCTCTCGCAACTCATCCACCATCGCGATCCGCTGAATGCAAAAGATCGTGCAATACGGTGCGCACTCTTTTTTCGCCTTCATCTCGCGTGCCACATCTTCGGGCGTATATTCGGCGAGTGGTGTCGCCGGATATCCGCGCTGCGCCATGCAATAATGCACCAGCCCGTTCTCGCAAATGTAGAGATGCCGTCCACCCGCGCCGCAGTGCCAATCGTTGGGCAGGCCGTTCAGCAGGTTTTTGCGCCAAGGATTGTAGCTCGCAAAAGAAAACAGCGGCCTCTTCAAGCGCTCAATCTGCGCGATCGCATTCCGCTGCTCAACATTCAGCGGCTTCAACTGCCCGCGCTCATCGTGAATGATGCCGACGGTACTGATGAGCCCCAGCTCTTTCGCCCGCTTTGCGATCGTGAGCGCGTCGTTGGGCTGATCGCTGCACGCGCCCACCACGGAATGAATGTTGACCGGAAACTCAGCGTGCTCGGACAGCCATCGCAGCTTCTGGTCCAAAACGTTCAGGCTCTTCTTCGATACCGCGTCGGGCTTCGCGTTGTCGACGCTGATTTGCAAACGGTCAAGCCCGGCCCGATTCAGTTTCCCGATCTTTTCGACGTTCAACAGATAGCCGTTCGTCACCATCACGGCCAACATGTTGCGTTCCCGAATGTGGCGGATAACATCCTCTATCTGCGGATGCAGCAGCGTTTCGCCTCCGGTGAGGGTAACTGCCGTTGTGCCCAGCTTCGCCAGCAGATCGATGCGGTTCAGAAGCTCCGGCGTGGGAACCGGCTTCGAGAAGTCGTCGAACTCGCTGCAATACGCGCAGGCAAGATTACATCGGCGGATGACACAAACATGCGCCAGCACAGGATGCCGCGTCGATTTCAAAGCCAGTCCAACCGTTCGCGCTTCGCGATACAAACGGCTGCCGCCCCGCGCAGCGCGGCGAATCGAAATCGGCAGCATCGGGCTTCTCATAAGAAACGTGGCTCAATCGCCCAGCAACTTGCCGTAGGGTTCCAGCGTTTCGATGTTATCGCAGACCGCCTTGATTGCCGCTGTGATAGGCACCGCAAGCAGCAGTCCGACCCCGCCCCACACGATCCCCCAGAACATCAGCGCCACCGTCACTATCAGCGGATTCAGGCGAACACGGCGGCCGATAATCTTCGCGTAGAGAAAGTTCATGGCCAGAATGTGCAGCGCCGCCGTAATCAGAACGATTGTCAAAATAATTTTCAGACGGTTTGGAATTGCGATCGCCGCCAATACCGGGGAAGCATCGACAACGGCAAGCCGACATACGGCACAAGGCTGAAGAACGCGCTCAACGGCCCGATGAGCGGCCAATACGGAACGCCGAGGCAGAAGAACGCAATCGCGCTCGCGCTGCTCAGAAACACCCAAAGCAGGAAATTACCGAGTACAAACGCGCGAGTCGCATCGCCAATGCCAATCCACGTTCGACCCACCTGATATCGTTCTTTTCCGGGAAACAGGCGCAGAATACTTTTGTTGATGTGGTCCCTCCAGCTCAGCATGAAGTACACCAGGAACGGTACGAAAGAAGCCATCACCAGCACGTGAAAATAGCCCGCCACATAGCTGTAAATCGCGCTGATCGCGGGCTTCGGATCGCTGTGGATGTGAACCTCCTGAACCGCCGGCGGCGTTGTAGGCCCAACGTCGGCAGTTCCGCCTCGCCTGCGCCGTTTGCTCGTATCCATCGGCTTCTGCTGAATCTGCTGATTCTGGTCCCGCAGACTCTTCGGTACCAGCATCGTGATGCTCATTTGCTCCACCTGATCGATGCGTTCGTTCGCCTTCGCCCAAAGATCGCTGACGTGCGACGTGTAGGCAGGCAGGTCTTCCGCGAATGTCGAAATTTGCGACCATGCCATCGCGCCCAGCAGATAGCTGCCGATGAAAGCCACACCCAGTACGATTGCAGTCGCCGCCGCTCTCGGCAAACGCAGTTTCATGACCAGCACCACGGCAGGATCGAGAATGAACGCGAACACTGCGGATACAATCAGCGTGACGAAGAAGTCTCTGCCGTAGTAGAGCAACGCCACTGCGGCCGCAAGCGCAATAAGCGAGCTGGCAAACGCGATGGAACGTTGCGCTGGCTGCGTAGGACTAACGGGCCGGGCAGCCAAGCGATGCTTGGTTAATACAGAGATGAAATCGCCAAGCAATCGCGCGTGCGTTGCCGGGCGGCGTTTCCTTAGTAGTGCCACTACTCGGGTGCGATCTCGGTATTCGTACGATACCACGGATCTCGCGCCTTATAATCCGATTTGGCAGACTCGCAGCAACAGCCCGTAGCAGGCAGAATTCTGGCGCTCGACGTCGGCCGGAAGCGCATCGGTCTCGCCGTCAGCGACCAGCTTGGCATCACCGCGCAGGGTATCGAAACGCTGCGCCGCACGCGAATTCGCGAGGATCTTGCCGCGTTGAAGACAATTGTTAGAGAGCGAGATGTCGGCCTGCTTCTTATCGGACGTCCCTTGCATATGAGCGGTGACGAGAGCCGCCAAAGCGAATACACTCGCGAGTTCGCGGAACGGTTGCGCGATCATGTCGGGCTGCCGCTTGTCTATTGGGATGAACGCTTGACGTCTGCCGAGGCCGAACGCATGTTGCGTGAATCGGGCGCATCGCTCGACGAGAAAAAAAAATCCGTCGATCGCCTCGCCGCGATGCTGTTGCTTGAAAGTTACCTCGAAAATCGGCATCTCGCCCGCTCGCAGGAGGCCGGTCTTGCCTAAGCGCCGCGGAGATCTTCGCCGTACCCTGGTCGTCGCGGCCGCGCTTGCTGGTTTTGCCCTGCTTGTCGCCTGCGTGTTCGCGGGCTTTTGGTACTTCGGGCCTTATCAGGCCTTCGATACCCAGGCTTTCGTCGATATCCAGCACGGCATGTCCTCGCGCCGGATAGCGCGAGTTCTGGAACGCGAGGGCGTCGTCCGCTCTCGATACGCATTTCTGTTCCTGCGAATGCTGAATTCGAAAGCGCCTCTGCAGGCGGGGGAGTATCGATTCGGTTCACCGAAGACGCCCTGGCAAGTGTTCACGGAGATCCGCCGCGGTGAAACTTTCTACGAAGAGTTGACCATCCCCGAAGGCAGCAGCATCTTCGATATCGCCGATTCGCTTGAGCGCAGCGATACCGTCCGCCCGGCCGATTTCCTCAAGGCTGCTGCCGATCCAAGACTGATTCGCGACCTCGATCCGCGCGCGCCGAACCTCGAAGGTTATCTCTTCCCATCCACCTATCGCGTAGCGCATCGCACCACCGCTGAAGAACTCTGTCGAACCATGACACTCGAATTCCGCACACAGTGGGCGGCTATCGGAGGCACTGCTCAACCGTATGACGTTCATCGCATCGTTACCATCGCATCCATGGTTGAGAAAGAAACCGCAGTGCCGCCCGAGCGGCCGCTCGTGGCAGCGGTCTTTCGCAATCGCTTGGCCGTAGACATGCCTCTTCAATGCGATCCGACCACTGTCTACGCAGCGCTGCTCGACCACCACTACAGTGGCGTCATTCACAAGTCAGACCTTGCCAGCGCCAATCCCTACAACACCTATGCGCATGCGGGCCTGCCGCCGGGTCCAATAGCGAATCCCGGCGTGTCGTCATTACGCGCGGCGCTGCGTCCCGCCGATGTGCGATACCTCTATTTCGTTGCCAAAGCCGATGGATCGGGATCGCACCAATTCTCAACTACACTGAGTGAACACGGTAAAGCTGTCCTCGAGTATCGCCGCGCCGCGCAGCATTAGCGTTTGAACGCGATCAGCGACTTCGGCCACCCGAGTATCCGCTCCTTCTTGATCATGGCCTCCGGAAAGAACCTTCGTAGTTCACCGGTACTCAATAGCCGCAGCTCATTCAGGTAGTGCGCTATGTAATCCCGCCGCATCGCAGGCGTGTGCTTGACGGCGAACTGCCAGCCCGTGAAGCGCGTCACAATGGCCCGTTGCCATTCGCGCGGCAGGTAGTGAATCAGCGGGAGCATCAAATGCATCTCGAATGGGAAGTAACGGTTAGGCGTCTGTACCCAATACCGTTTGCCTACGCGCCTGATCTCGTTTGCGAAGTTCGTTTGATCGTCGCGTGTGCCGACGTGTTCGATAGTCGAGTTGCTAAACACAATGTCGAAGGCGTTATCCCGAAATGGCAGGCAGCGTCCGTCGCCGCCGACCAGATCCGCGTCGCTGATGCTCTTATCCACCGCCGGCGGCAGGTTGAAGAAGGTGAGCTTCGGCCGCACCGTTGCAAACTGCCAGATCGGAGCCGAGCCTCCAACGTCCAGCACAGTCGTGTCGTTGTTGATTGCGAACGTGCTCTCGAAGCGCGCCATCCGTCGGGATCGGAAGTAGCGGAATAGCCGGTGCAAGTAGTTCGCCAGGCTCAAAGCTGCGAACTTTTCATGACCGGGCTGTGGCTTAAGTCTGTCGCGTGGTTTGAAGCTTCCGCAATTCGTTGGGGGAGTGTTGCCAACTTGTCCCGGTCTCCTGAATCGTAGATCGCGCTTGCAGGCACCAGCGCAGCAAGAGCTTGCGATTTCGTGAAGCAGCGAAGCGCCGCCTGCCAATCTTCCGGGTAGACTGACGTCGACGCCCGCTGTTGCAGGACGTCGCCAAGTTCGTAGTAGTCCAAAGCGCTATTCAGCGTCTCATCGAGATTGCGAGGATCGTTTGCGCGCAGCGCGTCTCCGGTCTGCGCGGCTTCACCGATAAGTTGGACCGCTGCGGACAGATCGCCGGTCTGCGCTTTCGCTACGCCGGCAATGCGCAATACCGATTCCAACTCGGAGCGTGCGTGGAAGTCGTTTGGATCTTGCGATGCAACTTGGCGGCGTAGTTGTATCGCTCTCGTAAACGCGTCATCCGATTCGCTATTTTGCCCGAGTTCGTGCTCACACCAGCCAAGCTCGACGAGATCGAACGACAAATCCATCCTGGCGGTCGGATTTTGGGGTCCGCTCTTAACGCGGTTCTCATCTACCGTAACCGCCATGCGGTCAAAGGTGAGCGAATTCGTGTAATCGCCGAGCGCGAAGTAGACGCTTGCGATGTGCTTCTCCGCAAGGCCGATATTGCGCTCGTCTTCGGCGGTGTTGCTGTCGCGTTTGGCAAGTTCCTGGTAATCGGAATAAGCGCGCTGCCACAGCGGCAGCGCGTCGTTGTACTTGCCCTCGCCGGTCTTGGCAAGCGCAAGATAAAAATGCGCCAGGGCCAAATTTTTCAGGTCCGTGGTGCGGCTGCTCGATTGAGCGATGTCCCCGAACAAAGTCACAGACTCGTGCCTCAAACTGTCCGCGTGACCATGGCCTGTACGCGGTGCAAGCGAAGCCAAGTCTTCATCCGCCAGAGCAAGCGCCACTTCCACGTCCCGGTTCTCCGGTTCGCTGGAATGCAGGTTCAGTAATAGGTTGCGCGCTTTCGTGTAACTGGCGAACGCGCCTGTTTCATCGCCTACATTCGATTGCTGAAGGTCGCCCTGCGCAGCGGCGATTTTCATGTACGCCTGCGCCAGCTCGAACGTCAGGCCACGGTCTTTACCTCGGCTGCCGGCCAAGCCGTTCAGATACTGCAGGCCCCGGGAAATCAGCAGCTCTCTTGCGCGGCTTGAGCCGGGCAAATCCAGGATCGCGTCATCCAGCTCAAAAACCACTGAATGGGCGAGCTGCCGTAATTGCTCGAACCGCATCTGCGCCTGCCGCTTCTCACGCCAGATCATCGTGCCCGAAAGAACAATGGCAATGATGGCCACGCCGGCCGCGATCATCGCCCAACGGTTGCGGCTGCTGAACTTGCCGAGCCGGTACAGGAAAGTATCGGGTGCGGCTTGTACTGGAAATCCGCCGAGAAATGCTTCAATGTCCGAACGCAGCGCATCCACCGTTGCGTACCTGCGCTCTGGCTCCTTGCGAAGCGCCTTCATGACAATGTTCTCGACGTCCGCGGGGATATTGGGATTGTGCTGCCGAAGAGGTGTGGGCGATTGTTCGATAAAGGTCTGCATCGCCGCCGCAGTGTTCTGCCGGGCTCCATACGGATACTGCCCGCTTAGCAGCTCATAGAGCAACACACCGAGCGAATACACATCGGTTGCGACAGTGAGCGTCTCACCCCGAATCTGTTCGGGGCTGGCATACGTCGGCGTAAACGGCATCCGTGTTGTGTCCGCCTGCACGGCCCCGTCAAGAATGCGCGCCACCCCGAAATCGAGGAGTTTGGGAACGCCATCATGGGTGACAAGAACGTTCTTAGGCTTCAGGTCGCCATGAATGATCAGATTGCGATGCGCATAGCTAACCGCTGAACAAATGGCGAGGAAGAGCCGCAACTTCTCGTGCAACCCCATCGGATGCCTCTGGCGATAACGGTCGAGCGGCTCGCCGTCCACAAATTCCATCGCATAATAGGCTTGCCCGTTTTCTGCCGTGCCACCGTCGAGCAACCGCGCGATGTTCGGGTGATCCAGGCGAGCTAGGATCTGCCGCTCTCTCCAGAACAGCCGCGCCAGCTTGCCTCGCCGGCCACCGCTGTTTATAAGTTTCAGCGCGACGATTCGTTCATACTCCCCGTCATCGCGCTTAGCCAGGAAAACAACGCCCATTCCGCCACGGCCAATCTGCCGCTCAATCAGGTAGGGCCCGGCGCGCCGCGGCAATTCATCGCTCACCGGCTCGGAAGGCGTAGTTTCGCCGAGGTCCTCGTCGCCTAGTAAGTCTTCGGCGCGATCGGTATAAGTGAGATATTCATTCACTTCCTCGCGCAGTCCTGCGTCACCCGCGCACAGATTGTCTATCACCTGCTTGCGCTTGTCTAAGGGCGTTTCGAGCGCTTGATCGAGGACTTCCTTGACGCGTTGCCAGCGCGCGGCATCCGTCTTCGAATCGGTCGGCTCCGTCACCGCGCTTTGCGAACCGGCTACTCGCACCAAATACGGAGTTTGAGGTTGTTCGCTCATCGTTCAAGCTCCCTGGCCAGCCAGAGTCGGGCTGTTCGCCATTCCCGCTTTACGGTATCCGGCGAAACCCCCAACACATCCGCGGTTTCTTCTACCGTCAAGCCGCTGAAAAAGCGCAGCTCCACAATTCGTGCTTGCCGGCTATCGATCTCCTCCAATCGGCTGAGTGCTTGATCCAGGTCTTGCATGTCGAGCGCTCTCGAATCGGCGAAGTCCGGCATGGTCGTTGTGACCAGAAGAGCGGCGCCGCGCTTTTGAGAATTCCGCGCTACTGCGTAATTGACCAGAATGCGCCGCATCATTCGCGCCGCAACCCCAAGTACCTGCTCGCGCGATGACCAATCCACCTTGTGCTGCTGCATCAGCCGAAGATAGGCTTCGTGTACAAGCGCTGTGGGTTCCAAAGTGTGATCCGGACGCTCCGCTGAAAGATAATCTCGCGCGATCCGCCGTAATTCCTGGTACAGCTCCGGAAGGGCAGCGTCCAAACCGGACTTGCTCTTTTCTGCCGAATTCAGCGGGACTGCGGGATCCACTTCCTTTGGATTCAGCACTGCCGAAAGTGTGACGACGCTCCCGTTCTCTTGCCGGGACCATATCGCACAAAAATTAGTAATTTTACTTGCCCTGGTTTTCCGTTCGTTCCTGCGTTACTAAGCAGAGGCGATCGTGGGGGCCGGATCTCATCGTCACAATGAGCCGGCCCTTCGGAGATGTTCCACCTGGACCGGCAGTTCTCGGAGGCTGCCGGTCTCTTTTCGTGATCACTTTGCCGCAAGTGATTCGTCGAGCACATTTGAGATGTTCACGATCTTCGCCGGTTTCGCACTTTCAGCAAGCAACGGGTCGACGAAGTCTTCAGTTACCGGCGTCAGCGCCTCGTCCATGTAATTCCGGATATTGCGGTCGCGTTTTAGCTTGGCTCGAAGCGAGGCATATTTAACAATCAGCCAGGCCAGAGTGAAGTGCTTGTAAAGCAGATTGCCGGCGTAGCGCGGATAAAAGACAAACGGACTCTCAACCGACAAAGTTGGCCGCCGGTCTTTCCGATATTTGCGCCTGAAATAGCCGCCTTGCAACGGATCGACATGCTCCAGCCGCACGCAGGCATAAAACCAGAGCAGAAGCAGCAACATGTTCCCGGGATTGCTGCCCGTCGCATGGGCGCGGCGCATCACCGTTTCAAGGTGCTCTAACGAGTAATAGTCGTACCAGGCATCCTGATAGAGCCGACCCCATTCCGCCTCCGACATCGTCGCGTGACTTGTGACTACGTGCTCCAGATCGTATTTATTCAAATCCGGGTCGAGATACGCTCCGGCCTTGTACAGCTTTAGATGATCTTCCGACCCGGGCAAGGGAGTGAGGCAGTGCGGCTCCAGCAGGTCAATCGGCAACTCGCGTTGGATGGTCTGGATATCCCGCAGCACAGATTCGGGCGTGTCATTCGGGAAGCCTACGATGTAGCCCGCGAAGATAGTCGCGCCTGCGCGCTTCCATTCGAGCAGCATCTTGCGATACTCCGCTACTTTGTTCTGCTTCTTGCGGGCGCCGATCAAACTGTCTGGGTTGATGCTTTCAAGTCCGATGAACACGCGCGCCACACCGGCGCGGCCGGCCTTTTCTATGAAGTGGGGCAGGCGATGACACATCGTGTCCACCTGGATCACGAACTTGATGTTGAGCTTTTCCCGCTCCCGCATGACAATCAGCCGGTCGAAGATACTTTCCCAGTCGCGATTGCGCGCGAAGTTATCGTCCGTGATGAAGAACCGGTTAATACCTTGTTTCAGGTTCTGACGAACGATTTCTTCTACTGCATCGGCACTTCTCCGCCGCGACTTACGTCCCTGAACGTTGATGATCGTGCAAAAAGAGCACTGAAATGGGCAGCCGCGGCCGGCGTCAAAGCTGCTGAGCTTTCCGGCTGTTCGCTTCACGCGCGTCGGAGGAAGAATCGGGATGGGAACGCCATCGAGGGACGGCAGATCCGCCATGTAATTGTAAAGCGGTTTCAGCGTTCCGCGCCAGGCGTCTTGAAGAACTTCCTCGAAGCGGCCTTCAGCTTCTCCCGCAAAGAGAGAAATGCCCATATCCATCGCCTCTTGGAGCTCAGGCTGGATTTCGGGTAACATTGCCAGACAGCCGGAAACGTGGAATCCGCCCATGCACACCGGAATACCCGCGGCACGCAGCGGCCGGGCAAGGTCCATAGCTCGCGGATACTGATTCGACTGAACGCCAACTAATGCAATCACACCGCGTTTGCCTTGAAGCTGCTTGATTAGGCCATTGACACGTACTCGACTATTCGTCTCGTCGATGGCTGAAACAACGATCTCAACATCCTCGCCCAAAACGTGCCGATCACGGCAGTCTAGCGCGAGCCCATTTAGCACAGCCAGTGTATTGGACGGAATAGCCGACCGTAGCCACTGGATGACGTAACCGTCGTCGTCGTAATGGGAGGGTTTGACGAGAACTAAGTGGAATTTTTCGTAAGATGAGCGAGCGACGGCCATCTCACCCCTACAGTGAAGTTATTAAGGTTCAGAATATCACGAAAACCGGGTATTCCGCCCTTTGTTGTCATAGAGCAGCGGGTTCGAGCGCCGCGAACCTAGTCCCTTCTTATAATGAATTGAGCATTCATGGAGGATCTGAAAAAGAGATTGCAAGAAGAGATCGCCGCTCTCGAGTACGAGTTGCGGAATGAGCTTCCAAAAGAAATCCTGAAGGCGCGCGCTCACGGCGATCTTAGCGAAAACGCGGAATACCACGCGGCTAAGGAGAGGCAAGCTTACGTAAATGCTCGCCTTGGTCAGATGCAGGCGCGGCTACGCGAGTTCTCCATGATCGACATGTCGAAGATCCCTCGCGATCGGGTCGGTCTCGGTTCCCATGTCGTCGTCATGGATCTGACGAAAGACGAGGAATACAAGTACAATCTTGTGACGAGCGAAGAGGCCGACGTCGCCCGCGGTAAGATTTCGACCAGTTCTCCCATCGGCAAGGGCTTACTCGGAAAGAAAGTAGGAGATACCGTCAAAATACAAATTCCCGACGGTATGCGCGAGATGGAGATTTTGAGCCTCACGACGATCCACGACGCGGCTCGTTAGATAAGGCAGTATCCGAAATGACCTACACTCGTGCAATCGGCTTAGGAGCCAACAGAATCATCAAGCTGATTGTACGGAGGCTTGCGCTGTCCCGTATCAATCCAAATGTCCTCACGTTTCTAGGATTGGTCATCAACATGGTGGCCGCTGGGTTCCTCGCCTATGGCCGCTTCCGAACTGCCGGATTTGTGATTATCTTCGCCGGCCTGTTCGACATGGTCGATGGACGCGTTGCGCGCGCAACGAATCAAGTCACTCGCTTCGGCGGATTCTTCGACTCTGTTCTTGACCGCTATTCGGACATCGCTCTTCTTGTCGGACTATTGGTCTACTACGGCACCATCAACCGGCCTTCTTATGTCGTTCTGACCGCTATCGTGATGGCCGCTTCCGTAATGATCAGCTACACGAGATCACGAGCCGAAAATATTATCCCGACCTGCAAAGTTGGCTTTCTGGAACGTCCCGAACGTATCGTGCTATTTATCATTGGCGCTCTGTTCGATCGAATGGCGCCGGTTCTGTGGGTCATTGCGGTACTTGGGAATCTGACAGTCATTCACCGGATGATCTTCACGTATCGGGAAACGAAGCATCTGGAAGACGCTCAGTTGCGGCCCCGTTCCGTTGCCACTGCATCCAAGAATTTCTAATCCTTCGCTTCGAGGATCACCACCGCAAAGGCCATTTCTTTGGCGTGAGTGAGCGAGATCGATATTCGCTCAACACGCAAATCCGCGGCAATCCGGTGCGCGGCCCCGCTGAGCAGAAGCGTGGGGCGTCCTGACCGCTCATTTGCTACTTCGAAATCCTTCCAGGCTACGCCACAGCTCCAGCCCGTCCCAATCGCTTTCATCCCCGCTTCTTTGGCCGCAAAGCGCGCCGCAAATCGCTCCGCCGAATTGGCCTTAGACGAGGCGTACGCTTGTTCGCGTTCCGTAAAGATGCGATTGAGGAAGCGCGAACCGAAACGGGAGATGCTCTCGCGTATCCGCGCTACCTCGGCCAAATCGGTGCCGATGCCGACGATCATCTCCGTTTTAGCTGTAAGATTTACGATTGGGTTTTGCGGAACGCAGCCCATCGCTTCTTCTGAGCGGCCGCGATTCGGTTGCGCGCTTCCTGGCTCAGAGCTCTCCGCTTTCGCGCAGGACGGCCCGGGTTGCCGGCATGCTTCTTTGCAGGAAGCCGGCTTGTCTTGGCAGCTCCCCGGCCCGAAACCATACGTCGAACTTCGGCTATCTGCTCATCCAACTTCTCCCGCTGAGATTCCAACCCCTGTAAGGCGGCTTCCAGAATCTCGCGGCTAGGCGTTGTCGACCTTTTTGGCATACATTCTAGTAAGTAGCATAGAATCCGACAGATTTCACGCGGTTACTTACTATTTACTTCGCATAGCAATGTTACCGGACCATCATTTGTCAGATCAACCATCATATGAGCTTGAAACTTGCCGGTATCCACGCGAATTCCAGTTCGGCGGCAGCTATCGACGAACCTGCCATATAGCGGTTCCGCTTGGGATGGCGGCGCGGCTCCAGAGTAGGAAGGTCTGTTCCCATGCTGTGTGTCCGCATATAACGTAAATTGAGGAACCACCAGCATCTCTCCGGAAATATCAAGCAGACTACGGTTCATCTTGCCCTCTCTGTCCGGAAAGATCCGGAGTTGGACCACTTTCCCGGCAAGATGGTCAGCCTGCGCCTCCGTGTCGCTGTGAGTTACCCCGAGCAGAACAAGAAGACCCAGACCTATTTCACCTTGAACAACGCGGTCTACAGTTACTTTGGCGCACCGGACCCGCTGGATAAGCGCACGCACTCCAAGCTCGTTTAGTCGCGTGCTTTCTGCAGAAACGCCGGAGACGTCACCGCGCCATCGGACGCAGAACCGACCAGAGCGGCGTATTTTGCCATTACTCCAGATAAGTACTTCGGCTCCGGTTCTTTTACGTGCTGTAGGCGCATTTGCAACTCTTCCGGTGTTATGTCCAGGTTGATCTCGCGCCGCTGTATATCTATTGTGATGGAATCTTGCTCTTGTACGGCGGCAATAGGGCCGCCTAGCGCCGCTTCCGGAGCGATATGTCCGACCATGAAGCCGCGCGTTGCGCCGCTGAACCGCCCGTCTGTGATCAAAGCAACGCTATCGGAGAGACCTTCTCCGACGATGGCGCTAGTAACGCCCAGCATTTCGCGCATTCCAGGGCCGCCCCGAGGACCTTCATAGCGAATCACGATGATATCGCCCTCCCTTATCTGACCCGTTAGAACCGCTTTCATCGCACCCTCTTCGCTATCGAAGACGCGCGCCGGGCCGGTCTGTAACGCGCGATTCAGCCCAGTTACCTTGATGACGGCGCCTGCCGGCGCAAGCGAGCCTTTGAGAATCGCGAGGCCGCCCGTTTTCTTGATTGGATTACTTAGTGGCCTAATGACGGTTTGACCTGGCGTTTCGGGGACCGTCTGGAGTTGTTCGCCTAGAGTTTTACCAGTAATTGTAAGCGCGCTTGGATCGACGTAATTGCCGTCGTACAGCCGCTTTGCAATGACGGGTATGCCGCCAGCCTTATCCACATCGGCCGCGGTGTAGCGGCCAGCGGGTAGAAGGTCGGCTAGTAACGGCGTTCGGCTGCTTAGTTCCTGAAAATCGTCGATCTCGAGAGCCACGCCCGCTTCGCGAGCAAACGCGAGCAGATGTAAGACGGCATTCGTTGAGCCGCCCGAGGCGGCAACGCTTGCGATTGCATTATCGATAGCCGGCCTGGTAACGATGTCGCGCGGCCGAATGTTGTGCCGCACTGCATTCAGGACTATCTCGCCGCATTGCCGAGCTGCATCGTGCTTTCGTTCGTCGACCTGCGGGATGGAGTTGAATCCGAGCGGCGATAACCCGAGTACTTCCATCACGGTCGACATAGTATTAGCCGTATATTGACCGCCGCACGCGCCCGGGCCGGGACAGGCTGCATTCTCAATCGCGAGTAACTCATTGTCAGTTATGCGGCCGGCTGCATTCGCACCGACAGCTTCGAAAACATCTTGAATGGTGATGTCTTTACCTTTGTATTTGCCCGGCATGATGGTGCCACCATAAAGAATTACACCGGGTACGTTCAGGCGCAGCAGCGCCATGGCCGCGCCCGGTATTGTCTTATCGCACGCCACCAGAGCCACGATGCCGTCGAACATATGGCCACGTGCGACCAGTTCAATTGAATCGGCGATGATTTCCCGGCTGACGAGCGAGGTTTTCATTCCTTCCGTCCCCATCGTGATTCCGTCACTGATGGCGATGGTATTGAACTCCATGGGGGTGCCGCCGGCTTCCCGAATCCCGCGCGCCACATCGACGGCGAACTCGCGAAGATTGTAATTACACGGCATGGTGCCGATCCAGGTATTCGCGATACCAATGATCGGTTTTTTCAGGTCCTCGTCAGAAAAGCCGATCGCTTTCAGGAAGGAACGGGCCGGTGCGCGATCTTTGCCTTGTGTGATTTTGTAGCTCTGGAGTTCCATGGAAACCCCAGTGTAACGTCGGAGCTACGGGGGCTAAGTGACCGCTAGAGCCGCACTATTCCGAGTTGTTTAGGAGCTTATTGAAAAACTTCGTAAACCGCTTGCTCACACGCGCGGCTCAGAATCGGCAATGTGTGTTTACCGCTACTTACTGCCGCGACGCGGCCGTTTCTTCAATCGCAGGGCGAGTACCGTCAGCCCTCCTCCAGCGAGCACAAATGGAGCGGGCTCGGGAGTGTACAAGGGTGTGTCCGCAATCGCGAGCTGCGCCAGACTTCCGTTCGGCGTTAATTCGACCGCGTACATCTGCCCAGCAAGTGTGCCCTCCGCAACGATGTCGCCTGAAGCGTTTATTCCATAAGCTGCGTCGATGGTCCAGCCCGATGCAACAGGCAACAGGTTGTTCAGATCCAGCATGGCCCCGCCGCTATAAAGGAACGCGTGTGCAACCAGGTCTCCAGCCAGAAACGAATACCCGACTATGTCGCCGCTGCCGTCGATCCCGTACGCGACGCTTTGGTCACCGCCGAGCGTTCCAATATCAATCGCGCGTCCTGCGATAAACTCCGCGGCATTGAGATAGTTACCGCTCCCAACAATGCCGCCCGCCGCAATACCACCCGAGTTGACGGCCATCGCATATGTGCTTGACTGGCACAACGGACAAAGACTCGTCATTCCCGTTCCGTTTGAAATGAAAGCTGTGGAGTGACCTTGATTCGACATACTGTTGCCCACAACTTGTCCTTGGGCATTGATGCCGTACGCAGAGCTTGAAACGTCGCCGCCTAGGGTGCCGAGGTTCACCAGCAAACCGTTGGTCCAGATGAATGCGTTTAGCTGTTTGCTCGAATTCAGGTATCCACCCACCACCTGCCCTGAGTTATTGACGGCTGTTCCATAGCCGTTGATTCCGAGGTTTGTCGCTTGTCCATTCGACCATTGGGTGACGTTCGGGTTCAAACCCGTATACGTGGTGCCAACAACTGTGCCGCTGTCATTGATTCCGCTGGCCTGGCCGATGCCGGTCAGCGCGGTTTCCTGGCCGTTAAACAGAACCGGTGTTGTATAGCCGTTGGCGTTGGTTGTGAATCCTACAGTCGCTCCGCTAGAATTGATCGCGTTGGCGGACGCATTGCCCGAAAGCGTGCCTAACATCTGTACCGAATAAATCGGGCCTGCATAAATAGCTTGCAGGCCCCCCAGGAAGAAGAACAGGATCGCGGTAGAGAGCGGGCCGGAGCCAGCCGTCGCTTGAATTGTCCGCAAACAACAACTCATAACAACTTATTCGGCCGATCTCGTTTAAAGTATGTCCGAGAAAAGCCTGTCTGCCAAGAGGAATAGATACTAAGAGTAATCGGAGTAAGGTTGTTACTGCCCAGAAGGGACTACTGAATTTCAGCGACTTTTCGAGCGCGCTGCCACTGTAGCTTGCCGCGAAACTCTTCGTAAAGCGTGCTGAAGGCCGCCCACCAATAACCGCAAACAAACAGCAGCAGAAACGGAATCGCGAAGAAGTTGTATGTGTCGATGGCAAACTCGATCATGTAGACGAAATAAGCGCCGATGGCGAATTCAGCATAGGGCAACCAACCGCTCCGGCGGCGATACGCCGGCTGCGCAATCTTCACCTTGTTCTGACCGATGGCATATTTCGCCGTTCGGGCGAAGCTGGTCTTGATGCCAAGCAAGGCTTCGATCACGCCTTTGCTGTTGCTGACCGTAAGCGCCACGCCGGCGGCCATCAGCATGGGCAGGAACGCAATCGATTTCCACCAGTTCTTCGGATAAAGCACGCGCTGAGCGTAAAGATAGAAAGCCGTAATGGACCAGAAGGACGCAATGATCAGTGGCAGGTCGATCAGCACCATCTGGAAAACACCCATATAGAAGCGCACGATCATCACCGGCAGCATCAGCATCGAAACGACGATCATTAGCGGGTAAGAGATGTTCGGCGTCAGGTGCAGGAACGCTTCCGCCTTCACGCGCCAGGGCAGCTTCGCTTTGAGAATGCGCGGCAGCAGCTTAATGGCAACCTGCGTGAGCCCCTTCGCCCAACGCGCCTGCTGCACTTGGAAGCTGTATGTTTCGACCGGCAGTTCGGAGGGGCAATCGAGCGCGGGCAGATAGACGAAGCGCCATCCGCGAAGTTGAGCACGGTAGCTGAGGTCGGAGTCTTCCGTGAGTGTCTCGTGCTGCCAGCCACCCGCATCCTCGATCATTCGCCGCCGCAGCACGCCCGCAGTGCCGTTGAAATTGAAGAAAAGCCCTGAGCCGCAGCGCGCGCCATGCTCCAGGACAAAATGCCCGTCCAGCAGCATAGCTTCCACCTGCGTGAGAATACTGAACTCTTTATTCAGATGGCTCCAGCGGGTCTGAACAACGCCAACTTCCGGGTCGGTGAAGAAGTGCACCGTTCGGCGGAGAAAGTCCACCGGGGGAATGAAATCGGCGTCGAAGATGGCGATCAACTCGCCGGTTACGGTCGCCATGCCTTCTTGCAGGGCGCCTGCTTTAAAGCCGTGCCGATTACAGCGATGGCGATATTCGACGTTCAGGCCTGTCGCGCGGTACTGATTGCAAAGCCGTTCCGTGAAGACGTGAGTCTCGTCCGTAGAATCGTCAAGCACCTGAATCTGGAGTAGCTCGCGAGGGTAATCGAGCTTCGCAGTTTCTTCGAGCAATCGTTCTACAACGAACCGTTCGTTATAAAGAGGCAGTTGAACCGTGACCCGGGGCAGTTGCTCATACAGTTGGGCGGGTTCTGAAAGCAAGTTTTTCCGGTACTTGCGATAGCGCCGAATGGTCTCGTATCGGTGCACCCCGTATATAGAAAGGATGAACAACGTCCCGAAATACGGAATCAGCAACGCCCAATCGAAAGGCGAGAGCTGGTATATGCCCGAAAAAGTCTTGTCGAATAGCCCGTTCATCACGCGGGCCCCTAGAGCGGGCGAGGCAAACAGAAAGGCCATGACTGACATGATGTACATGGGAATCAAGCGGTTAGAGAACAGAACCGCTCTTTTAGTGTAGCGGCTTTCCTTAGTTTTTTCACCCCTGGCTGATCGGCCGGACTAGTACTTAGGGGCCAAGCCGAGGGCGAGGCCGGCGAGGCAGTCGGGATGGTAGGCCTGGGGCGTACACTTTTCGCGGTGACGGAGGATGTTCGGCCGCAGTGGATTCCTTAACCTACAACGAGTACATCGTCCGACGAGCGGCGTCGCCCTCATTTGACAACCACTGAGGCAATTGATACTGTAATTTGCGCATGTAGGATGCAACGGCAGTTCGCCGAAGGGCTAAGCCCACCTACGATCTCATCGTGGAGACCTATATGCCCAACCTAGAAAATCTCAAAAAACAGGCGAAGCTGATATTGCGTTGGCATCGCGAACGCCACTATCCCGTCGCTGCACAAATCCGCGAGCATTTGCCTCGTTTTCTGAATGTGTCAGACTCCGAGATTCTTGCGGCGAGCTTTAAGCTCAGCGAGGCGCAAGAAGTAGTTGCAAGACAGCAAGGCTTCGATAGTTGGCTATCCCTGAAAGCTGGACTCTTAAACACGCCGCCCAAGGTGAAATCATCACCATCGAGAGCAACTATTGTCGGTGCAGAGCCGCAACTCCTCGTTACGGATATCAAGCGATCATGCGAATTTTTCTGTGAGAAGTTAGGCTTCACGCTTGTATTCAGATACGGCAAACCTTCCTACTATGCACAGGTTGGTCGCGACGCGGCGCATCTCAATCTCAGATGCGTCGAGCAAACAGTAATCGAGTCGACTGTCCGTAACCGAGAGGAACTGTTGTCGGCATCCATGACTGTCGCTACAGCAGACGAGATCAAGCTGCTGTTTCTTGAGTTTCAGTCCGCTGGCGTTGCCTTTCACCAGACGCTGAAAAAGCAGCCTTGGGGCGCCAAAAATTTCGTCGTTAAAGATCCGGACAGGAATCTGCTGCTGTTCGCCGGACCCGCAAACTGACGGCTGCCATGCCGAACTGTGCTGATCGAAGATGCATCGTCAGGTGCAAGGATTGACGCCGTGCGCGATGAAGCTCAACAACGCGGCCGCTAAGTGCTGCGGGTCACCGTTTGGAAGCGACAATCACAAGCCCCTTGCGGTAGCGGTATCCTCTTACGCACGTAAGAAGCGGAGGCGCTGGCCAGTTGACAAGCGGCAGCCCGCCGTTACCGTAATGTAGAAGTATGAACCAATTCAGGGCGGATAACACGATGGAGCCGGAAAAAAACCTGCACGCCAACATTCCGCCTTCCCTACTTGCGAAAGTGCGGGCATTGGCGGAGCGGGAGCATATCACCCTTGACGAGTTCGTGAGCGATGCTATGGAACGCCGGTTGAATCGGCAGGAGTTTGAGGAAGTGCTGGCCTTCGGGAAACGTCATGCGCGAAAGCGAGGTCTGAAACCTTCCGACGTGGAAGATGCGGTTAACGCCGTGCGCGACGAAGCTCAACGACGCGGCCGCTAAGTGCTGCGCGTCACCGTCGATACCAATATCTATGTCTCCGCGCTGCACTTCGGTGGAAAGCCCGAGCGTCTTCTACGCCTGGCAGAAGCCGGGGAAATTCAACTTATGATCTCCGACGCCATCCTGACGGAAATCGCCAAAACACTGCGCGGCGAGAAGTTCACCTGGCCGGAGCCTGAGATAGAGAAAGCGTTGCGGCAAATCTCCCGCCTTAGTGAGAACGTGCAGCAGCACAAGGAAACACTCGACATCATCAAGGCCAAACCTTCCGATAATCGGATACTGGAATGCGCGAAGGCTGAAAACGCAGACTACTATCATCACCGGCGATGAGAAGCATGTTCTCCCGCTCGGCAGTTGCGGCGGAATTCCTATCGTGAGAGTGGCCGCTTTCCTCCGGCAGCTACAAACTGAACCAGACCCGCAGCGCTGAAGCGGAAAATACGGTTGAGCAACGCCAAAACCCACGACCCCGGACGCCTCGATCTCACCCGCCGCTTCTAACTCTTCAACGCGGGATCCTTCGTTTCTTTTCGAAGCTCGGTCAAGCGTTGCCGCAGCATTTTCAAAACCTCGGCATATTGCGGATTTGCGTACAAGTTATTCCGCTCGCCCGGGTCAGCCTGAAGGTCGTACAGCTCAAACTCTTCCGGCGGCAAATAGTATTCGATGTACTTGTAACGTTCGGTCCGAATACCGCGATTCGGGCGGACCCGCTGCGATGCGGGATATTCGTAATATTCGTACAACCAGTCTTTACGCCAACCGGTCTCTTGGCCCTTTCCCAACTTGACCATGCTCTTGCCTTGCATGCCGTCTGGAATAGGGATGCCCGCCAAATCCAAAATTGTCGGCGCGATGTCGATCGTTAACACCATGTCATCGACGACACGCCCGGGCTGGAACACCTTTGGATAGCGAATCATCATTGAAACTCGAATCGACGGTTCATGCATAAAGCGCTTGTCGTACATCCGCCATTCGCCGAGGAAAAAACCGTGATCGGAAGAAAGCAAAATAATCGTGTCGTCCAGCTGGCCGGTTTGGGTCAACCACTCGAACACGCGCCCAATGTTTCTATCGACGTCGACAAGGCCGGCGTCGTAGTCCTTGACAAGCTCCTCTAGCGAGCGCGGATCGTCGTTACTCAGCAACGTCGTCCCGATTTTATTGTCGGCGTCGGCGAAAGCATGCGGCTTGCCGGGGTAGCCCTTCAGGTCGTCATCGAAAGTGTCCGGCTTCGGAATGGAGACGCCGTTATAGAGATCCAAATCGCGCCGCGCGCGGTAGAACGGCGCGTGCGGAGCCTGGAACCAGAGGCAGAGGCAAAATGGCGCATCGCGTTTTTCTTTCAGCCAGCCAAGAGCGTGATCTGTGATGACATCGTCGGCATATCCGCTATACGTCCGCGGGCCCGTAATTTCGCCATGGCGGCCTTCATACAACACCGGGTGATAGTAATCGGTACCCGGCGAGTTATACGCAAAGTAATAGTCCCAATAACGATCGCGCGCGCCTTCCCCAATGTGCGCTTTTCCGCAAAGCGCAACTTCGTAACCGGCTTGGTGCATCAGATCCGTAAACAGCGGAATAGAGCGTGGAATCGGGCGGCTTGTGTCGTTGCCGAGAGCGCCGGTTGCGTGAGAATACATTCCGGTCATTGCGGCGGCTCGCGCCGGCGCGCAAAGAGCATTGATGACGAATGCGTTCCGAAACCAGACACCTTCGCGCCCGACGCGGTCGTGATTGGGAGTTCGTAAAATTTTATTACCGGCCAAGCTGAGCGCGTCGGCGCGCTGGCCCTCTCCGAAAAGAAAGATGACGTTCGGGCGCTTTGCGCCTGCGTTCGTTTGTGCAAACAGGGTGGAAGCGGTAATGGCCGAAGTAGCGATACTCGCGCTATGCAGGAACTGCCTTCGGGTGGGAGCTGATTCACTCATTTTCGGCATTTGTGTTGTTTAAGTTCGACAGTAAACATGGGCCGCACTTTTCAATATTGCAGCAATCCGCGAATAGAACGATGTCTACTAACACACAAGTCTTTTCCGGTTAGTAAGTCTTCTCGCCAAGCTAAGCGCGCACCCAGTTCAGATTTGACTTGTAATCGTCGACCACGGAAGTTCTGCGATGAGAACACATACCCGAGTTTCACCTTCACGAAGTTGGTTGTCCTTAGCTTGATGGCGGCCGGGCATCGCTTTCGCCCAGGAAGGCTGCTCACGCCGGGCAATTACAAGACCGGCGCGGAGAAAGGTGGATTTCGAACGCTCGAGCGGACCGGCATCGTGTTGGAAGTGGACCAGCACGCGACGCTCGATTTCACGATGGAGGTCGGGCGGTTGACTCAGACGGTAAGCATCGACGCCGCGACTCCATTAGTGGACAGCACGGAGGCGAGCGTCGGACAAGTCAATACAAACACGCAGGTGCCTTGGTGCCGACGGTAACCGGCGATCCTGGTGTTTTTCGTACCTGTCTAGACAGAATGAGCAATTTGCCTATAAAGCGTCGGTCCCGGCAAACGCGAACGGCAGTGTTTTGCGCACTCGCAAGCCGCGAATATCATCCACCGTTGCCGGCAGATCTATGCCGATTTCTCATACCACGGAATGTTCAACACCGAGATCCGATCATCACCCTCCATCAATAGCCGCCCTTTCAGAATCTCTGCGCGCTGGGTGTGCAGAAGCCACTCGTACCAACGGCGCTCCACCAGCTCAGGAATGACGGTGATAATGCGCCTTTCAGGATTTTGCGCTGCCAGTTGTTTGACGTAATTCACGATCGGCGTTACTACCAGACGATACGGTGAGTGTAGCTGCACTAGTTCTGGAACCGGGAGACTTGCACCTTGCGCAGGAGCTTCGACGTACTTCTTCCACTGCTCGCCGAAGTCATCCGGTTTCTCGTCTCCGGATACGTGTACGACCTTGATTTCCCGTGCGATTGACATGGCCGCGCATAAAGCCTGCTCATTTACCCGCGTCCATGATTGCATGGTAATCACCAGAATCGGCGGACTGGGCAAATTCGGTCCGAGCGGCCTCGATAGGCTAGTTTCGCGCCGCAGTGTCTCATAGTGCTGGTGTACCCGGTACATCGTAAACAGTAACGCAGGGATGGCGAGCAGAGTAATCCACGCCCCCTCCGCGAATTTGGCAACGATCACGATTAACACCGTAATACCTGTGGCAATCGCACCTGTCAAGTTCAAGGCCATGTTATGCCGAGAGTGTTTTCCGCCCTCTCTTTTCCAATGAGCGACCATTCCCGCTTGCGACATCGTGAATGCCAAGAAAGCTCCGATAGCGAAGAGCGGAATCAATCGATCTGTGATTCCACCGAATCCAATCAATAGAGCAGCCGTGAATAGTGTCAGGATGATGATTCCTTCCGTATACACAAGGCGACGGCCGCGGTTCGCGAAAGAAGTTGGCAGGAATCCGTCCTCAGCCACGAAATGGCAGACGCGCGGAAAATCTGCGAATGCGGTATTCGCCGACAATGTCAGCAGAACCAAAACCGAGAATATGGCGACGTAGTAGAACCATCCACGACCCGCAACCGCCGCGAACAGCATGGAAAGAACACTCTGATAACCGCTGCTGTTCGGGTCGGTGGCAACAATTCCGTACGCTTTCACGAGTACAGCGATACCGGCCAGCATAATTGCGAGCGCGAGGATTATCAAACCCAAAGTGCGTCGGGCGTTCTTGACGCGGTCGTCACGGAAAGCGCCGACTCCATTGCTTACGGCTTCAACACCAGTTAATGCCGTACAGCCGCTGCCATAGGCTTTTATAAGCAACCAGATGCTGAAAGCAACTGTTGCCTTCACGAGTGGCGGCCTCACGATCGGCGTGGGATGGCCTCCGCTCGCGATGGTCTTCGCGATGCCGAGTACAAGCACGATGGCCATACATCCCAAAAACAGGTATGTCGGTACAAGAAACACTCCGCCGGTCTCGCTTACTCCACGCAGGTTCACAAGCATCAAAATTGCCAGCGCAGCCAGACAGAGAACGAGCGTGTGAGGATGCAGCCCTGGAACGGCGGACGTAAGGGCGCCGATTCCCGTTGAGATACCCACCGCTGCGTCCAAAGCGTAGTCAATCAGCAGTGCCGATGCGGCAAGCAAACCTGCAAACGTGCCCAGGTTCTGACGCGCCACGATGTAAGATCCACCGCCCGACGGGTAGGCACCTATCGTTTGCCGGTACGACAGGTAAACAAGCAACAGCAATACGATGATGCCGATACTTAGCGGCACGATAAAGTTCAAGCCGGCCAGCCCGAGTGGTGTTAGAAGCGTGAGGGCAGCTTCCGGTCCGTACGCAGCAGATCCCAAAGCATCCAATCCAAAGACCGGAATGCCCTTTACGGGACTTATCTGCTCAGCGCGTTCTTCGGACGTGGCAAGCGGGCGACCTAGAAGAAAATCGAGTAATGGCAATCGTTCCTTTTATTGCATAATCTGAACTCCAGCGCATTCAGCCACAATCATTCTTAAAGACAATAGATTCCAACGGCTCATCTCCTCCGTGACGCGGATAAGAGTCTAATAGCGCGGAGGACGTTTCATGGACGCACACTTCCCGTCCTGGGCAGGATTTGCCGTCCGACCCTGGTTAATGATGCTGTTCGGGCGGAGGCGCATATTGAGGCGTCACACCAGAGTCATCTTTCGGCAGGAAGTCAGGCTTTCTACTATCGCCAAAGACGATGCGCAAACGGCGCTCAGTCTCTTTGCCGTACTCTGTTCCAGCAAGCGCCGACCGCTTCGGAAGAAACTGCTCAAGCTTATCGCGCGGGCCGAGAAAAAGAAAGGCATCTCCGCTCTCGGCAAGAGTGCCGGAGACATGCGCATTCGACTCCTTTCCGCCCATCAGTAAAGGTTTGGCTGGCAGTTCCCCCAACCAGGTTCCCGGCAAAGGAAGAATCCAAGGCCACTTCCACTGAAGAAATCGCGCGTCGAGATCGGTATATGCTCCCACGATGTTGCTGCCGGGAAGAATCACAAACGTGGTGGCGCCCGCCTGCCGAAGCGCTTCTTCGATCACGGACGGTTTGCCTTGAACGCGCCGGAAATGCAGCGACCCCATATACAGTAAAGCCTTATTGTGTTTGGCTATCACCTGTTCCATGACGATCTTCACGTAGTTTTGATCGCGCGCCGGAACAAAGGGTTGGAGATCATCCCTGCTGTGTATGTTGGCCCAGTTAACCGCAGCTTCACCACATATAATGCGCAGCTTTGGCTGTCCAGCCAATGACGTTTGGTTCGCCTTGCGAACGGCCCGGAACAGCTCTATTCAGGCTCATCCGGAACTGGACCGATCGCAAGGCCGTTGCGCCAGACCGGTTCCAGTTCTTCGACCGATACGTTATCGCCGGACAGGTAGCTATCGACGAGCGTTTGATATTGTGCGTTGGCTCCTTCGAGCACGATCGCGCTCGCCAGCCGTGAAAAGCGCCGTGATCCGATTAGGTCGAGCAGTAGACGTTGGTCCTGCACACTTCCGTGAATGTCACCGAGCATTACAAGTTGATGGGAGGAAAACGCATCGTTAATCGCGTCAATCGGATTGCTCGGTGTAAGTTCTTGAGCCACACTGGACAGCGCGCTTAAGAGAACAGCGTTACAAGACAGAGGTTTCCAACAAGCGCAAGGCACAGCTATGTAGGATACTACGTTGAAATCCAAAAATCACAAATGATCCTCTCTGCTAAGAAGTCTGTTCGACGCACTTTCACTATGCTCGATGCACGGGGCGGGGAGGCCGCAAGCAGCCTTTTGAAAGCGAACAAGCATTTAGAATGCACAGAAGTATTACTTGTGTTCAGAATCGCGCTGCGGGAGGATATGAGAAAAGCGTCGTGCAGCGAACTAAATGGCCGCTGACAGACCAAATGCATCCGTTCTATTTGGCGGTCGTTGTATTGTCGGCCGCAGTGGCGCTCTTCTGCGTGATCGCTCTGCTTAGCTGGGCGTCCCGCCAATGGTGGACGGGGCGCCTGGTGATGGATGCAAGCAGACCGCGATCTCGCGCCATGATGATTGGTTTTTTCGTATTGCTCGTCTGTTGGATAGCGCTCCTGTGGACCGATTCCGCACGGCATTTCTTCAGCTTCGATAGCGTAGTATTGCTCACCCTAGCCACAACCACGTTCATCAATCGAGGTCTGGAAATCCGCGAGGGTGGAATCTTCTACGAGTGGCGCTTCATTTCCTGGAAACGAATCAAAACCTGGTCTTGGGAGAATACCGGCGGACGGCCCCTTGCAACGTGGTCTGAAGGCCTCAAGCCAGAAGCTGCAAGACTGAGAGTTGAGTTGCTTCGGCCGCTATTCTTCCGCAACTCTGTCACCCTGACGGTGCCTACGGCGCAGGTCGCCGCGATTTCAGGAATATTGAACGCACGCGCCGAGTTAGTCAACAAAGATTTCTAGGTAGAACAGCTCGCGCGGCGCTGCGGCCAGGAATACAGGTGGAGAGGAGTTTAATCGGAACTTCGGGCCGCTCTTAGCGTATGATCTGAGGGAACATCCAGAAAGGTTCCAATGCGCGAACATATTCGGGTTTTGGGGATATTGAACATCATCATGGGCGGCTTTGTCGCTCTGGTTGGCGTCGGCGTGTTGGTGATTATGGGCGGCATCGCGGGCGTGGTCTCCGCCGCTGCCAAGTACGAAGATGCGGCGATTGGCGGTCCCATTGTGGCGGGAATTGGAATCGCCGTGGCGGTGTTCTTCCTAGTGATTGCAGCGCCGACCATTATTGGCGGATGGGGTTTGATGAAGTTTAAGCCATGGTCGCGGATTCTGATGATCGTCATGTCCATCCTGCATTTGTTCCATATTCCGTTTGGAACCGCATTGGGTGTTTACGGTTTATGGGTTCTGTTCAGTGATGAAGGCCGGCGCATTCTCGAGAGCGGCGGTACCCCATATGCTCCGCAGGTGCCATACCCTGCGGCATCGGTGCGGCCACAGCAGCCCGTTTACCCGCCGCCCGGCGTATAAGTATCGCCCTCGGCGCTCCCCAGGATTTCGCGCGCTCTCAGAAAGATGCCGCGTAACATCTCCGCTGTGAGCCGGCCTGTGGACGTATTCTGCTGGCTAGGATGATAGGACGCGAGAAGTCGGGGGCCGCCTTCGTAGGTTGTGAACTCAACACCATGCCCGAATTTGAACGCGGCGCGGGATGAAATTCTGCCTTCGTCTTTCAGCACCGACAAGTAGGCGTCGAGCGCGATCCCACCTAAAGCCACAATTAGCTGGGCGCGGCTCAGAAGCGCCATCTCTCGAATGAGAAAAGGCCGGCAATTCATCACCTCATCGCGCGCGGGCTTGTTATCCGGAGGAACACAACGAATCGCCGCAGTGATATAGGCGTCTCTCAACTTCAAGCCGTCATGCCGGGTCTCGCTCCGCGGTTGATTCGCGAAACCTGCTTCCCACAGAGCGCGATAGAGAAACTCGCCGGAGCGGTCGCCCGTAAACATGCGGCCAGTCCTGTTCGCGCCATGCGCGCCGGGTGCAAGGCCCACGATCAATAGCCTCGCGTTAGGATCGCCAAACCCCGGTACGGGACGGCTCCAGTACTGCTCGTCTTTGTACGCTCGACGCCGGATGCGGCCAATCTCCTCGCGATGGGCAACCAGACGCGAACAGCGGAAGCAGTTGGTAATCTCTTGTTCTAAAACGTGCAGTGTTTCCAACTCTCGACACTAGCGCGAACCTGTGTTAGACGCGTCGCAAGCGGACGCTCTGGACGGCATGGCGGTCGCCCTTTTCCAGGATCAGGTGCGCCCGGTCGCGTGTGGGGCCGATATTCTCGACAAGATTGACCAGATTGATATCTCGCCAGATACGCGTCGCCGTTTCAATCGCTTCCGGCTCGCTCAAGCTTGCGTAACGGTGAAAATAGGAAGCCTCGCTTCGAAATACCGTCTCACGCAAACGCAGGAAACGCGCCACGTACCACTCTTCAATCGCTGCCGCATCGGCATCCAGGTAAATAGAGAAATCGAAGAAATCGGACACAAATAACCGTGATGGACTCCGTTGCTCGTCGGGCGATTGCAGCACATTAAGGCCCTCCAGAATAAGAATGTCCGGCTGTTGAACTTCGATGCTGGCGCTCGGAACAATGTCGTAATGCAGGTGCGAATAGACGGGCGCCGACACAACCGCCGCGCCGGCTTTTACGTCAGCCAAAAAGCGCAGTAACCGCCGCTGGTCATAACTTTCCGGGAAACCCTTGCGGTTCATAATGCCGCGCTGCTCTAAGACACTGTTCGGTAACAGGAAGCCATCGGTCGTGATGAGGTCTACGTTCGGATGGTCGGGCCAACGGGCGAGCCCGGCCCGGAGCACGCGTGAAAACGTGCTCTTTCCCACGGCCACGCTGCCCGCAATGCCGATGACATAGGGAACCTTGCCGGCCTGCGGGGTGCCCATGAATTGCCGGCGCGCCTCGTAAAGATGTTGCACGGCTGCGACATGCAGGTTGAGCAACCTGGAAAGCGGGATGTAAATATCTTCCAGCTCCCGCAGCGAAACCTGCTCATTAATTCCGCGCAGCGACACCAAATCCGATTCGCTCAAAAGCAGCGGCGTGTTCGCGCGTAATGCTTTCCACTCATCGCGCGTGTAGTGAATGTAACGGCCGATCACATCGGGCGTAACGCCGGGGGGCGAGGTCACGCGCACCTCAGCGCGATAAGGCTGGCTTGAAACACCTGGAATTGACGATGGGTCGTCGACACAACAGTTGCCTTACTAATTTCTCAAACTGTTAACCTTCGGGTAGGTTCTGCGCTTGTGTCCCCGTATCTTGGCCGCAACTTGCTTGCCGAGCAAACGCCCTAATCGAATACCGTACCGTTGGTTGCCGGCCGCGCTTCTTTGTTTCCTTTTTTCAACTTCTTCGAACGCGGCTGAAACAGAGTCGAAGCTCGCCATCGTCAATGCCGGCGTGCAGAACTCGGAAGATGCGCCGTTTGTCCCTGCGGACTATGTCTTTTTGCCGGGCGATTACCTATACTTCACATTTGATATTGCAGGATATGCGATTCAATCGGCCGAGCGCGATGAAGTGCGAGGACTCTCGCTGAGCTATGAGGTGGTGCCGCAGGACGCGAATTCCACACCACTAACGAAACCAGAAATGGGAGCTATTCAGGATCAGCTAAGCCCCGAAGATAAGCGCTGGACTCCGAAAAGGCGCGTCTCTTTCATACTGCCGTCTTATCTTGCCAGCGGCGACTTCTCCATTCACGTTGCCGTGAAGGATCTAATCGCGAAGACCCAGACGAGCAAAGACTATCCATTCCACGTGGGTGGCGTGCAGATCAAGCCGGCTGATTCTGTGGACGTGCAGCATTTCGAATTTTTCAGACGTGAAGACGATCGGGCGGCCTTGGAGATTCCTGCTTACAGTCCTGGCGACACGGTGTTTGCGCGATTCGACATGGCCGGATTCCACCTCGCATCCGGCAATACCTACCATCTCGAGTACGGGCTCTCTGTCGTCCAGCCGAACGGAAAAGCTTTTCTGGACGCGCCCCGGGCGGCCGTATTAAAGGCCGATAGCTTTTATCCGCCGCAATTCCTGCCGGGTGTGATTCGCATAAAAACCCCGGCTTCGAGCGCCAAGGGCCAGTATGTGCTTACGCTTGAGGTACGCGACCTCATCGCACACACGAACTACGAAACAAAGCAGTCCTTCAGCATCGAATAGCTGAGTATGCAACGCTTCTTGATGGCGGCCGCAGCGATTGCCGCTTTAGCTGTCGTGCTGGCGGCACAGTGGAATCCCGCCTTAACGGGCAGTACAGCGAGTCTGCGCGGCATTTACAATGCCGGCGGCGGCGTCGTCTGGGCATCGGGCGCTAACGGCGCAATCCTGCGCAGCGAAGACGCGGGATACATGTGGCAGATCTGCAAGGTCTTGCCTGAGATGAGTAAACTCGATTTCCGCGCCGTCTTTGCGTGGGATGCAAATCACGCCGCTGTCATGTCGAGCGGAACTGGAGCGGCGTCCCGTCTTTACGAAACGAAGGATGGCGGCGCCACCTGGCATCTGCTATTTGCGAATCCCGATAGCGAAGGTTTTTGGGATGATCTGGCCTTTCGAGGCAAGCAAGGTTTCATTCTCGGAGATCCGGTCGGCGGCCGGTTCGTGTTGTATCGGTCTGATGATCTGGGTCAGCATTGGGAAAAGGATGGCAGTGCGGGCCTGACGGCACTGCCCGGTGAAGGCGTTTTCGCAGCCAGCAACTCATCTCTGTTTGCGGGTGCTGCCGCGCCCGCACTGTTTTTTGTAACGGGCGGCATCTCTGGTGCGCGAGTGTTTCGCAGCATGAATGAAGGAGAGTGGAATGCGGCGAAAGTTCCTATTGCGGGAGGCGAGGAAGGCGCGGGCGCGTTTTCAATCGCGTTTAGCGACGCAACACATGGAGTAATCGTCGGCGGCGATTACAAACAGCCGGAGAGTCGGAACGGCACTGCCGCATGGACGTCCGATGGCGGCGTTAGCTGGCACGCTTCCACTGGGTTCCCGTCCGGTTATCGATCCAGTGTCGGCTTTGATCGCAGCGCGCATGCATGGATTGCCGTCGGGCCGAATGGAAGCGACGTCTCCCGCGATAATGGCCGCAAGTGGACGCGTTTCGATTCAGGCAAATGGAACACATTGAGCCTGCCTTGGGTCGCCGGCCCCGGTGGTCACATTGCTTCTCTCTCGTTGCCGTCACAGCCTTCCCACTGATCGAAATGGCGGTACGCGACATTGAACGCGAGTTGGAACTGCTCTCGGCTTTTCGCGCTGAGACATCGAGTGAGTTGCGCCGCGAGGCGCTCCGAAAAGCGCTCCGCGACAAAGTAAACGTAATCGTCGCGAGAGCCGCCAAGATCGCCGGCGAAGTGGAGGACAAGACGCTTGTTCCCGAACTTTGTTACGCCTTCGCTCGCCTTCTGCTTGATCCTATCAAGAGCGACCCGAAGTGCTGGGGCAAAGAGGCCATCGCCAAGACTCTGAAAGACCTCGGCCACAGCGAGTCCGCGATTTTCCTGAAGTGTATCGATTACGTTCAACTCGAACCGGTCTGGGGCGGGGAAGAGGACACGGCCGCAACACTACGCGCCACATGTGCACTGGCGCTTCTGCAATGCACGGATGTCACCCGCGATGACAAGCTCTGGTCTGTGATGCGGCTGTTGTCCGACAAATCGCCGACTGTTCGCAAAGACGCCGCAACCGCTTTAGAGGCGCTCGAAGGACGCGAGGCGGCATTGATGCTCCGTATCGCGGCACGCATGGGCGACCGCGACCCGACTGTCACTGGTCAGGTTCTCGAATCGTTGCTGCGCATTGAGCGCGAAGCGGCCGTACCCTTTGTGGCGGATTTTCTGAAATCGCCATCTGGAGAGGTGCGGGAAGAGGCTGCGCTCGCGCTTGGCGCCTCGCGTCTTGATCGGGCAGTGGAGGCTCTTACCGGCGCGTTTGCCGGCAAGCACGCGATGATTGAGCACGGAGTGCTGTTACGCGCGCTCAGCATTTCGAGGCATGAAAAGGCCATAGAGTTTTTGTTGGATGTGGTTCGAACTCAGCGGGTGAGCATAGCGGTGGCGGCGCTGGAGGAGCTGAAGCTCTTTCGCGATTCAACCGAGATGCGTGACAAGATTGCAGCGGTAGTTGCCGTCAGAACCGAACCGGAGATCGAGCGAGTCTTCCGAAATTTTCTGCTCTGAAACCTAATCGGCAGCGACGAAACCTGCGATCCGTTCCAATCCCTCCTCGAACTCGTCTTCGCTACCGATCAGGCTGACAACGATATGCGGTTCCGTTTCCATATCGAAGAAATACCCGGGCTGTACCAGAACGCCGCAGTCGTCCAACAGCCGTAAAGTCCAATTCTCTTCCGATTGGGTTGAGGGTAGCCGGATGATTGCAGACCATCCCCCTTCGCAATGCAACGCGTGCGCCGGCGCGCCCTCCAACTTGCGCTGCAATATGGCGATATTCGTCCGCGTTCGGTCAGCAAGCCGGCGTTGGATGCCTCTGCCGATTTCTAACAATCCCGATAATGCTCTCTGAACCGGCGTGCCAACAGAAAGATAAGTGTCGGAGATCAATTCGAGTTTTTCAAATGCCGATTCCCGCTCTGCGTCGGGCCCGTTGACCGCAATCCACCCAAGTTTCATCTGCGGCATGCCGGCGCATTTCGATAAACCATTCAGCGAAAAACTGAGGACGTCGTCCTTGCCCGTTAACGTGGATAAACGGTCCGCGCTCGGTTCGAAGCCGTAGTCCAGAAAAACTTCGTCGGAAATGATGGGAATGCCGTGCTCGCCGGCGATTCGCAGCAGCGTCGTTGCTTCGTGTCTTTTCAGGAAGGAGCCAGTCGGGTTATTCGGATTGACAATGATGATGGCGCGCGTTCGCTCTGTGATCGCGTGACGGAGATGGTCGAAATCGATGTACCAGGACCCGTCAAATCGTAATCGGTAGTGGCTGACCTGCACGCATTCGAGATGCGCCAGAAACTCAAACAGCGGATAAGAAGGTGCGGGCGCCAGGATCTGATCTCCGGGGTCGCACAGCAGCTTGAAGAGCAATGCGTACGCTTCACTTGTGCTCGCAGTCAGAAGAAGCGATTGTGGATCGGCCGGAATTCCACGTTCCGCGAAATAGCGAGCGATGGCGATGCGCGCCGGCTCGAAACCAAGTGGATTGGGATCGTACTGAAAAGAGTCGATATCGGCGAAGGCGCTCGCGATCTCTGCATCGGGATAATCGCTTAGCACCGCAGTCGGATTTGAAATGGTTAAGTCAACGAATGGTTGCCGCCGGCCGCCGCGCTGTTTGACTACATGCGCCAAATCCGCAATAGCGTTCCGTTCGAAATTCCAATGCAGCCGATGAGAGTATCGGTACAAACAGCTACTGTGTCACGGTCATCCATCCCCGCGCAAGAAAATCGCGGGCGTGAAGAGAGTAACTGATGGAAGTTGCGCCCCGGAAAAGAAAAAAGAGGCGTATCGCCAGCCAATAGCGATACGCCTTTGAATCATGCCGGTTCACCACGCCGGCATGCCCGAGGAGACACCCACAGGAAGAAGAAAGTTTGAGGCGCAC
Organism: Terriglobia bacterium; assembly: GCA_963846045.1. GTDB lineage: Bacteria > Acidobacteriota > Terriglobia > Bryobacterales > Bryobacteraceae > Bog-105. The sequence goes on from CAWJUL010000003.1 coordinate 435,080, forward strand.
CGCCGCCCAGCGGTACGCCTCGTAGTGCCGGTTCACCAGGCCGGCACATTACCACGTCTGTTAGGAGCAAAGCTCGCTGCTCGCGCAAATCGCCGGGAGCCACCGCGGCGTTATGCTGCACGTGCCCGCCACGTGCTGAGCAGGTTTACTAACGAACGTGGAAGCTGATTGCTTTCGGTTTGATCTTTGCTTTCGTTGCAGAAACCGTCAGCGTGAAAACTGTGCGTTCCAGACAGGAACCGCTATCCATCACAACCGCGGGCTCCAGCACCTGGCCTTCGAATTTCTCTAACTCGTCCACGGAGAGAGCAGGCTTCAGAGCAGCCAGCACTTGCTGCCCCGTAATAGAACTTAACGCGATGCCGGTTCCTAAACTCGACGGCACTCTAAAACTCGACGGCCCGAGGATCGACAGAAGACTCGTTGCCGAACTCATTGTGACACTCAAAATGTTGCTCCAACTGCGGCTCTGGTTTCGCAGGATGGAAGCCAGCATGATCGCCCGCCCAACCGGCTGAATGGTCGAGTCGGCCTGCATCAATGCCTGATAAACTTTGCTGCTGGTCAGCGACTGTTTCGCTTCGCTGATGTTGCAGATGTTCAGGTCATAGCCCGTGATTCCCTTCGGGACGTTTCCATAGTTCTGGGTCAAGAGCTGACTCGGAATCGGCGTGCCTGTGATTTCAAACGTTCCCTGTGCGTTCGCAGCACATGCTGCCAACGCGCCAACCGCTGCTGCCGTAATTGCCAAAGCTTTCATCTGATCTCCTCGCGTCCTGCGCGAATCTGATTCAGGTATATCGGCGGCCAGTGCGCGAACCGCCCAATTTTTGCGGTAAGTTTATGAAGCGATTCGAGATAATTTATTTTTGATTTTTGAACTAGCTCCAAACGCGCGCGCCAAGTGACCCTGAAAATCCCAGAGCCGTCGCTTGTTGTCCTGATTGGGGCCTCCGGCGCCGGCAAATCCACCTTCGCGCGCAAACACTTCCGCGCAAGCGAAATTCTGTCTTCCGATCGTTGCCGTTACCTCGTTTGCGACGATGAGAACGACCAAACGGCAACCGGCGATGCTTTCGAAGTGCTTCACTGCGTGGCAGCCAAGCGTCTGCACCGTCGCAAGTTGACCGTCATCGACGCCACCAACGTGCAGCGCTCGGCACGCGAACCGCTTATCGCCCTCGCGCGCCGCTATCAGGTTCCCGCCGTTGCCATTGTTCTCTCTATTCCCGCGTCGCTATGTCTCGCCCGCAACCAAAGTCGCCAAGACCGCACGCTCGCGCCGGATGTCATTGAGGAACAACACCGGCAAATGACCGGCGCCATTCGCAACCTTCAACTCGAAGGTTTTCGCGATGTGTTCCTTCTGGCTACCGCCGATGAACTTGAGTCTGCACAACTGGAACGGGCGCTGTTTGAATGCGGACGCGATCGCGCCTGAAGCTACAATCCGATATCGTGGCGCGACCTCTAAGCCAGAAATGGCTTTCGCTGTTTCTCGCGTGGGCTCTGGCCGCCTTCTTTGCGTGGCCTGTGCTGGCGCATCGCACGGTCATGGCACACCGGGAAAGCAGGTCGTTCGACGCTACCGTGGTGGGGTACGCGCTCGCCGCGTTTCTCTGTTACTGGTTCTACCGTGCCGAATCGCGCCGCCTGCATCCGGCCAGGAACAGGATACTGATCGTTCTCATATTCCTGCTCACCTGCTTCGCAAATCAGATCCACTACTATTTCGTCGATCAAGGTTCCGTCTTCTCCTACGAAACAAATCTCGTGTGGCAGGAACAATTGCAGATCGACGTCGCAAAACTGGCGCCGTCCGCTGCTCCGCATTCGTATCGCTTCCTTCCAAATGGCATTGTGCTCTGGATGCAGGTGTGCCGGGTGCGATATGACGTTGCGCGCAACTTGTACCGCCTCATCTTCGGCCTGCTGCTCTTCTATGCGCTGTATCGTTTCGCGCGGCTCTATACGGACTACCTGGGAGCGGTGCTGGCCCTGCTCATGATCGCAGCGGTTTACCCGATGAGTTTCGAGCTCTACGCGGGCCAACTCACGGACCCGCTTTCGCACCTCTCTTTTGTGCTTGCATTCATCTTCCTCGAAAGTCAGGATTTCGAGTTTCTGCTAACGGCTTTGCTGATCGGCTCGCTCGCGAAGGAAACGGTGCTGGCAATGACCGGCTATTACATCCTTTTCTGTCGAACGGACAAGCGCTATGTCTCGAAAAGCTCGACCTTGGCGCTGGCTAGCCTCGCCGCCTATTACGGTGTTCGATGGCTGGTTCTCCACGGAACCCTCTCTTACGGAATGATCAGCAATCACGAACCGAACCATCTCATCAACAACCTGAATGCGCCCGGTTGGAAGGTCACCATTCCGCTATTGGTCGGCGGGTATCTCACGTTTCTGGTGCTCGGCTGGAAGGAAACGCCGATTGCGCTCAAGCGCCTGGCGATCTACCTGATCCCGCTGTTGATCGTTTCCAACTACTTCTTTGGATGGCTCGGTGAGACGCGAAACTATATGCCTGCCGTGTTCGTACTCGCGGTCATCGCCGGGCGCTACATTAGCCGGCGCGTGGCGTTACCATCGATCACATGCGAAACCTCGTCTTCGCAATCGCACTCTGCTTCGGCCTCGCTACTGTAAACGCACAAACGCCCGCTGCCCCCAAGCACCCGTTCTCGGCGGATGACTGGGCGGCTTTGCACAGCGCTCAAGCGGCTGCGGTCAGCCCCGACGGAAAAACAATTCTTTACCAGGTTGGCTTTGGCGCAGCCAAAGGCCGAAGCACCCACGAATGGCACACGATTCGCCCCGATGCGCGCCGATGACAAGAAGCTTGATGTGCCCGCCGATTTCAACCCGTTCGGTTTCACAGCCGGCGGTTCTGCTCTATACGGCTCTTACAAAATCAACAACCTCGGCCAGTTCGCTGTCTTCGATCTTGCCGGCCTCGACTCGCATTCCGTTCCACGCGTTTCCGTGCTGTTGCCGCGCGGTATCCAAAACGCCGTGCCATCTCCCGACGGCTCGCGTTACGCATTGCTTGCCGATCCCAGGCCGCCCGACGCTCTCGCCGGAACGCGCAGCGTTATCGAACCCGACCAGATCGGCATCTACGTCGTCAAAGCCGATGGAACCGGCGGTGAGTGGTGGTGTCGAGAAAGCCTGAACTACGTGGCCGCCGGACCGATCGTCGGAGGTAATTCGTCGATAGCGTGGTCGCCGCAAGGGAACGAACTGGCGGTTGTGTCCTCGACGCCGAAAATTGGCCACCATTACGTCCGCTCCTACATCGATGTGTGTTCGAACCACGGCACCACTCGCGCAGCCGAGATCCCCAACTCGGTAAGCGGCGTTGCCTGGATCGACAACGGAAAAGGCGTAGCCTTTCTCAGCACGGCCAACTCCGTGCTCACCCCCGACGAGCTTTACACCGTCTCGTTAGGCGCTAAGCCAGTCAACCGGACACCCAACCTGGACGGTACCGCCGTCGCTCTGGCTTCCGATCCGCACGGCCACCTTTGGATCGGAGTGGATCGCGGTGTGCGCCTGGAAGGCGATGAGTTTCGCGGTGAGGCGCTTGCTCCCGCTTACAAGTGGGATGCGGGGTTCGTTTCTGGTGCGCCGGTCTTCTCGCCTTATGCGTCGTCAACCGAGCAACTCGCGTTCACGGTGGGAGATCCAACTCACGCCAATAACGTAGCTGTCGTGCAATCGGGCACTCTGCATAAGATCACGTCTGAAGGTGACGATCTTCTCGCGAAAATCGATCTCGGCCCCGTGCGCGATGTGCACTGGACCAGCAAAGAAGGAATTGCCCTTGAAGGCATCGTCACATTTCCCGCGGGCTACAAGGAAGGCCAGCGGTATCCCTTTCTCGTCCTTCCGCACGGCGGTCCCGAAGGCAACGATCTGCTCGCGCTCGACGCCTTCGCCCGGAACATTGCAGGGCTGGGTTATGTAGTCCTCCAGCCCGAATATCGCGGCTCTACTGGCTATGGCGACAAGTTTCTCAATGCCATCTATCAGCACTTTGGCGATCGCGCGTACCGCGACGTCGACAGCGCGACCGATTACGCCGTTGCGCAAGGTTGGGCCGACCCGAATCGGCTAGCCATCTTTGGCTGGAGCGCCGGCGGTTTTATGACCTCCTGGACCGTGACCCAGACGAGCCGCTATAAGGCAGCTATCGAAGGCGCGGGCATCACCGATTGGGCCAGCTTCATCTGGACAAGCGATGTCCAACAGATCGATTACGATGCGCGTTGGCCGTCTAAAGACCCGGAGGCGTTCCACAAATTCTCCGCCGTCGATTTTGTGGATAACGTCAAAACGCCGATTCTTGTGCTGCACGGCGGCGCGGACGCCCGTGTACCCACCTATCAAGGGCGCGAGTTCTTCGAGTCGCTCGATGCCCATGGAAAGACCACGCGCATGGTGGAGTATCCTGGCTCGCCTCACTTTCCGTCTCTCTGGGAGCAGCGCCTGAATGTCTTCCGCGAGATCGCGGACTGGCTCAAGCGCTACAACCCTTAGCCAGAAGATATCGAACCTGTGCGACGAAGGCTGGGATCTTTGATCCGCAAATTGATCGGCAACTTCGATCTGACCGGCGGCACAGATGCCCGCTTCGAACGAAGGAATGCGTTGCAAGCGCCAAACGGTGATCGTATGAGAGCGCTGTCGTAGATCTTGCAAACCTGAACTGTTTTCTGCATACCGTGCGATATACGGTATGTGAGAGCCAGTATGAGTGCCGCTAAGGTCGATCTCCTCGACAACCTTCGCCTGGAACTGCGCCGTGGCTCGCTGGTGCTGGCCGTTCTCGCCGCCCACTCTCTTACTACTCTGGGATCAGCGGCGGAATGTTCTGATTTCGCCGGAATCGATTCTGCGGATCGTACTTGGTCTTGATCTCCGAAAGTCTTTCGAAGTTGCCGCCGAATGCTTCTCTCACGCGACCCGAGTCGTCTTCGCTGAGACCGTTCACATACACTGAGCCGCCGGACCAAGGTTGCATTGCCGCAAAAAAGTTCCGTGTCCACGCGACGTTCGCCGTATCGTCTTCAGCGTTTGGCCAAAGGCTAAAGATTACCAGGTCCAAGCCTTCTCTGCGCGTCGGGAACGCCGTGCCTTCACTCGGTACTTGAACCGCTGCTCCATGCGCATGCTCCAGCAGCGCGAAGGTTCGAGGCGAAGGGCAGCTTTGGGCGAAATCGACGAAGACGATCGATCGCCGCGTCGGGAAGGCTCGCCAAGAAGTTGGACTTCCAGTAACTTCGGATTCCATACGGTGCTGCAGCGTCGAGCATTTGCTGCATCGCCACATAAGGCATACGGCCCGTTGCATCCGCCGCAACAGTTCCAAACCGCCTCAGAGAATCTATCCAAGGCTCCGCTTGGCTTAGATCGTCGCCACAATACGCGGGAAGTATTGCAATGCAGCGAGTTCCGTCCGGCGTACACATCGCGGCGGCGTAGACGATCAGTTCATCCGGCAGACCCGATGAAACGAAATCGCGATAACGCCGCAACACTTCACCACCCTGCGCCAGCGAATACAACACCATGCCGGAAACCACAGTATTGATCGGGTACAGACGGTAGGTGATCGAAGTGACTATGCCAAAGTTCCCTCCACCTCCCTTGAGAGCCCAGAACAGGTCTGGATTTTCGTCACCGGTAGCTCGGATCAGTTGACCGTCTGCCGTTACAACGTCGTAAGCGAGAGTGTTGTCGCACGCCAGTCCACAACGTCCCATTAACCACCCGATCCCGCCACCCAGTGTTAGACCGGCAATTCCTGTACTGGAGACCACGCCGCCTGTCGTTGCTAAAGCGTGGGAATGAGTTTCTTTATCAAACTCGCCCCAGGTTAAGCCGGTTTGCGCGGTGACTGTTTGCGATTGCAAGTCCACCGCGATTTGTTTCATTGCGCTGACGTCGATGACTAACCCGTCATCAACCATTGCGGTCCCGGCCACGTTGTGGCCTCCGGCGCGCACCGCCGGGTAGATGGCCTGATCGCCGGCAAATCGGACGGCCTCGACAACGTCTTCGGGCTGCAAGCAGCGCGCAATTGCCGCAGGCCTCCTATCGATCATTCCATTCCAGATACGTCGGGCCGCTTCATACGCACTTGACTCTTGGGTCAGAATCTCACCCCGAAACCTCGCGTTGAGCGATCTGAGATCCATCAGCCCTCCAGAGCGGCCAATCATATCAGGCTCGTGACATCCGCTTTCGCGCAAGTACAGCGAGCAAAACGGCTGCTCCCAATCCAACCGCGCCAACACATATGCGCCGCACTGCCGTTGATCGTTTCGCGCCGCCCACGTGCTCAGGCCGCACGCCAATGCCAACGGCTCGCCCGATCACGTGCGGCAAGCCCGGCACTTTGACCACTGCTTTTAACTGCCAAGGCGCCTTTGCCGGTCCGTCGTACCGAACATGCGGTCAAGCATCTTGTGGGCTTGCATCTGCAGCGCTTGTGTCACGCGAGCCGGAAACTCCCTCCGCTTTTGCACGCGCGCTAACAGCGATTCCGTCACCGCGCCGCGCCGCAGGGCGTCAGCCAGCAGATTCGATGCCGCCACCGCATCCTGAATCGCGAGGTTGATGCCTACTCCGCCTACCGGCGACATCGCGTGCGCCGCGTCGCCGATGCACAACAACCCTGGACGATACCATTGGCGCAGTCGATTGATCTGCACCGAAAGCAGCTTGATCTGATCCCAGCTCTGGATCTCATTCGCTCGGCCGCGCAGGTATGGCGCGATCCGTACAAGCGTGTCTCGGAATCTCTCGATGCCTTGCGCCTTTACCTGCTCAAACGAGTCTTTGCGGATGAGGAGTCCGGCCTGAAAGTAATCATCCCGAGGAATTAGCACCAGCGCTCGGCCATAGTTGAAGTTCCCCAGCAGTTGTTCCGGGTCATCCGTCGTCCTACCGATCCGAAACCATAGCACGTCAATCGGAACACCGTAGTTCCGCACTTCGAGTCTTGCGGCTTTCCGCATGGTGGAGTGCCGTCCATCGCAGGCGACCACAAGATGAGCTCGCACCTGCGTATGGCCGCCTGGAGTGTGTACTTCGACCCCGGCGACACGGCCGTTCTCGCGAATCAGCCCGGTTGCCTCGTGTTCCATCCGGAGATCGAAGCGGGGGAACGCTTTCGCGCGCTGCGACAAGAAGTCGAGAAAATCCCATTGCGGCATCAACGCAACGAACTTGCATTTTGTAGGAAGCCGCGTGAGATTGGCAACTTGAAGAGGGAATCGCCAAACATTGCGCCCCTGAACTCAGTTCTTCATGCGGCAGCTTCAAGAGATCCTTAGTAGCCCGAGTTCGTGCATCACCTCCAAGGTGGACGGATGCACGGTATCGCCACGAAAATCGCGGAAGAAATCCTTATGCTTTTCGAGCACAACGGTGGGCACACCCGCTCGGGCCAGCAGATAACCAAGCATCATGCCCGCGGGTCCGCCGCCCACAATGCAGCAAGTCGTGTCTAACGCGTTATTGGCCACAGGAGTCTCCGTTCGCAATTCTATCAGTCAGAGGAACGTGCAACGCGCGCAAAGGGAGTGAGTAATCAACAGGACTGCTGGGATATCTGACTGCGTCAGTAACGCGTGGATGGACCTGCCTAATTGCAGTCCCTTCTTCAGTGCCGCGATCGACTGTTCCAAGAAGCATCAGATCGTACTGGTTTCGGCGAAGCTCATTCAGAATTTCTTCGGTCAAGTCTGTCCCTAACTGGACGCGTTCCGCCGTTTTGACGTCCCATGCGATCCGTGCGAAACTTTACCTCACGCAGCAAGCGATAACCGGATGCAAGCAGACGCCGGTGTTCCCGTTCGCGCCAAAACAGTCGCATCGAATTTCGAGTGCACGACTGTGAACAGAACGATCTCCGCATTGCTCGCCTTGGCAACGTAGGCGGCGACGTCGGCAGCGGCCATGGAATGCTCATGGCCATTCACAGGAACCAGGATGCGCCTAACCTCCATAGGGCGCGGCTCGCGCACAATCAGCATCACATCAGCTTGAGCCTGGTCGATAATGCGATCCTGCAACGGACCGAACGACAGCTCTGACTCCCGCCTTCGGCGTGTCTACCGCAATCACAACCAGATTGTGCTTCTTTGCGGCTTCTAAAATTTCGTTCGCCGGGTCGGCTTCGGTCATGACGCCCGTCGTGAGCTCAACCATTGCCAGCGCAGATGCCTCGTCCAAAGCCTGGATTGCTTCACCGACAGCCGGCTCTTGCGCCGAGCTTCCGGCATCCGTCACTGGAGGAAGCAATTCGGTGATGTCGAAGATCTCGTCTTCCGCCTGTTTCGCGATTGCGATTGCCTGGACCAGTCCGGCGGAACGCGCGGGAGACAACTCGGGGCTCATGGGCACCAGCACGCGTTCAATATTTGGAAAGTACGCGCGCCGCTTCGCTTCTTCACGATTGAGGCGTTGCATTTCGTCGTGCGACGGAGCAACTTTACGTTCCAGAAAGCCCACCAGCGAAGGGGAGATGAGCACCGTAAGAATCGCGACAACCGCGTACATCGTGTATGTTTCCGTCGAGAGCAGGCCCAGTTCAACGCCGAGGATGGCAACGATGACATCCGTACCGCCCTTCAAATTGACTCCGATGCCAACCAGTACGGGCTCCCATCCATGCATGCCCCCAAATCTCGCTCCCAGCGCCGCCATGCCGGATTTACGAGACCGTCGCCAGAACCAGCAGCAAGAGCATGATGCCGATCGCGGACGCGCTGCGCAGCCTGAAAATGTCGACACGCATACCTGCGAGCACAAAGAACACGGGCGCAAAGAGTCCCACGGCGAGCGCCTGAACACTCTCCTTCAGTGAAGTCGTCGCGCGCGGGGCCTGGCTCAGCACGACGCCGAACACAAACGCTCCCAGCAACGGATGCAAGCCCATGGCCAACGTGATCGCGGCCGCTACAAACGCCAACACTAAAACGAGCGAAAGCTGTCCCGAAACAACTTGCGTGAGATCTGCCGTTCGCCGCATTGCCCAAAATGCGAATTTCCGCCCGATCGTCATGATGAACAAAAAGAACAGCAGAACAAAGGCGGCTGAACGTGCTCCGACCACCCAAGGGTTGCCGCCTGGGTTGCCCCCACTGAGCGAAGCGACAACGGAAATCACAGGCCACACAACGACCTCGCTCGCTACGCCGGCCGCCAGAATCACCTGCGCATAGCCCCTGCGAAGTGAATCGCGCTCGATCAGGATTTTCGCAATGACGCTCACTCCCGTGACGGATAAAACGACGCCCAGGAAAAAGGCTTTGAGTCCCGATGAGCCTAGCGCGAACCGCCCGAACGCCGTTCCCAGCACAACGGACGCAACAATCGCAAACAGCGCCGTCAATCCGCCTGGTTTCGCCAGCTTCCGGACAATTTTGAGGTCCACTTCCAGGCCGGCAATCAGCAGGATAAGGATTGCGCCGATCCAGGAGAGCATGGAAAGAGCTACGCCCACGTTGGCGTTCAGAAAGAGAGCGCTGTAGGCGGACGGAAGCAGCGCGCCCAAAACAGATGGGCCAATGATGAATCCGCCCAGCAGTTCGCCCAGTACCTCAGCCTGCTTGAATCGGCGCGCGATTTCAGCAGAGCCGCGCCCAACCACCAGTATCAAAGCGATCGCCAGGATACTGAGCAGTAGTTGTTCTTCGGATAGGCCCTTCAATGTGCGTTACTGTTCCAAAAGTAACAGGGTCCGCGCAGCCCGGAATGCTTGCATACGACGACCCCTGCCTCGCGAGTCGCGGCTCTGCTGGCAGGGCGGCGGCTCTGCTGGGTTTCACGGGTCATCAGCAAGTAAATACTAGATTGATGTTGGCCGCTTTACTGGTTCGCAGCTCTCCGGCCTCTGCATCGTCAACAGCAGAAGCGAGTCGGGCCGTCACATCGTATTTATCGCCGTTACTGAAAGTTGCGCCGGGAGCTTCATCCGGCAGGTTGGTATCGATGAGGCGGTACCACGCATCGCAGCCCGGACACGCCGGCAAAGTGAAGCTGACAACGTCGTCATGCGAATTGAAAATGATCAGCATCGTCGCTTGATGCCCACGCTGTTTTACGCCGGTCGGTTGTGCGCGGCCGTCAATCAACATGCCGAAGCAGCGCATGTTCTCATCGGCCCACTGGTCGGCGTTGATTTCACTGCCTGAGGCGTTCACCCATGTGAGATCTTTAACGCCCAGATCCTCTATTTCTTCACCTGTAAGGAAACGATTACGCCGAAAAATCGGATATTGGTGACGCAAGTGCGTCAACTTCTGTACGAAGCCGATGAGGGACTTTCCTTTTTCCTTCAGATCCCAGTTAAACCAGCTGATCTCGTCGTCGTGGCAATACGCGTTGTTATTTCCACCCTGCGTCCGCCCGAATTCATCGCCGCCCAGCATCATCGGTGTGCCTTGCGAAAGGAACAAGGTGGTGAGCATATTGCGGATCTGCCGCTCTCGCACACGGTTCACCTCCGGATCGTCGGTTGGCCCTTCCGCGCCGCAGTTCCATGACGCATTATCCGTAGTGCCATCCTGATTGTTGTCGCCGTTCGCCTCATTATGCTTTTCGTTATAGGTGACGAGGTCATTCACTGTGAACCCGTCGTGCGCCGTGATGAAGTTGATGGAGGCCCATGGACGCCGCCCGCGGTTGTTGAAGAGGTCGCCGGAACCGCAAAGGCGTGGCGCCAAGTCGGACGCGGGCTTGTCGCCCTTCCAATAGCGGCGCACGACATCGCGGAATTTACCGTTCCACTCCGCCCACCCCGGAGGAAATTCGCCAACCTGGTATCCGCCCGGACCGCAATCCCACGGCTCGGCAATCATCTTCACCGTGCCCAGCACAGGGTCCTGCATGCACGCCTTCAAAAAGGCGCTCTGGTTATCGAATCCGTTCGGCTCGCGCGCCAGAACCGTGGCCAGGTCGAATCGGAAACCGTCCACGTTCGCTTGCTCCACCCAGTAGCGCAGGCTATCTGTGACGAACTGAATCACTCGTCCGTTGCTTGGATTAAGAGTGTTGCCTGTGCCTGTGTCGTTGATGTAATAGCGTGGGTCGTCCGGCAGCAGGCGATAGTAACTCGCGTTGTCGATACCCTTGAACGAGAGCGTCGGTCCCTTCTCGTTCCCTTCCGCCGTGTGGTTGTAGACCACGTCCAGGATGACTTCCAGGCCCGCCTCGTGAATGCGCGCAACCATGTTCTTGAACTCGCGCAAACTGTCTTCCGGTTTTGCGGCGTACCGCGGATCGGGCGCGAAAAAGCCGATTGAGTTGTAGCCCCAATAATTCGTCAGGCCCTTGTCAGCAATAGCTGGCTGTCGTTCACGAACTTGTGTATGGGCAGCAGTTCGATTGAAGTCACTCCGAGTGACTTGATGTAGTCAAGTACCTTCGTTGTTCCAAGGCCCGCATAAGTGCCGCGGCATAGCTCCGGCACATCGGGATGCTGTTTGGTGAAGCCTCGAACATGAATCTCGTAGAGGATGGTGTCATCCCAGGGAATGCGCTGCCTTCGTGTCGTTTGTTGCCACTCGAATGCCGGGTCGGCAACTCTTGCCTTCGGCATGAAAGGTGCGCTGTCCCGCTCGTCAAACGTTAAGTCATCGCCTGACTCCATCACATACCCGAATACGGCCGGATTCCATTCCAGTTCTCCGAAGTATGCGCATGCATAGGGATCCAGCACGAGTTTGTTCGGATTGAATCGGTGTCCCGCTTCGGGCGCATACGGACCGTGGACCCGGTAACCGTAACTCGTCCCCGGTGTAACGTCCGGCAAATATCCATGCCAGATCTGGTCCGTATACTCCGGCAATACAACACGATCCACCTCACGTTTGCCCATCTCATCGAAGAGGCAAACCTCCACTTTGGCCGCATTCGCGGAGAAGATTGCGAAGTTTGTGCCGTGTCCGTCCCACGCCGCCCCTCTGGGAAACGGGCTGCCTTCCTTAATTTTCGATTCGCTCATATCTTCAGATTTTGTGAGTGTTTGAAGAGTTTGCGTGCGCCCGCAAGGATACTGCTCGTCGCTCCATTCAATTCAATGTGGCCACGCAATTTGTAGATGCGTCAGAGAGCCAATTGCGTCAGAACCTGCGACATCCCGATTAATAACAGTTCTAGAACCAAAAGGCCATCCAGATTCACGTTGTAATCTTTTCCTGCGTAGATCCCCGAGGAGCGAGGTTCCCCCACCGGCCGCCTGGTTTTTGAGATAGTACGTTGGTGGCCGGGGCAATCCAATCGAACGCTTCACAGCTATGTCGTCTGCCGGTATGACTCGCATCGTCCACCCTTCGGGGAAAGGGCCGTTCGTGATTGTCTGCGATCACGCCAGTAATTATGTCCCGGACGAGTTCCAAAGCCTGGGCCTGCCGGATACCGAACGGGCGCGTCATATCGCTTGGGACATCGGCGCCGCTGGCATCACACATTACCTCTGCGCCGCGTTTGACTCCCCTGGCGTTTTGTGCGGTGCATCCAGGCTTGTCATCGACTGCAATCGCCAGTTGAACGCGCTCGATTTAATTCCGGAAATCAGCGACGGCACGGTGATCGGCGGCAATCTCAACCTTACGGCGCAAGACAAAACGAACCGCATTCGCCGTTGGTTCCATCCATATCACGACGCGGTACGTTCGGTTCTCGATGAGCGTCTGTGGCGTCGCACGCCTGTCATCTTTTTGTCTATCCATTCCATGACGGAAAACCTGGCTGGCGTGGAGCGCCCTTGGGAGATCGCACTATCGAGTTATCGCGATCGCACGCTCGCTGAACCGCTCATCGCAGCCCTGCGCGTTCCCGGCGACATGATTATCGGCGACAACCGGCCCTACGATCTCGATCCCGAAATCGACTTCACTACCCCATTCCATGCATTCCAAAGAGGCTTGCCTCATATTCAGGTGGAGTTCAGACAAGACAAGGTGCGTGGCGAGACTGGTCAACGGAACATGGCCGAGCGGTTTGCCGCGGCGCTACGCGAAGTGCTTGCTTACCGAAACGCTGGAACAGAGCTTCTTAAGTAAGCGCCCGGCCACCTACGCGCGATGACTTAGCGCTAAAGCGAGCGCAGGCGGATTTGCGCCGCTGCAGCAGAACTTACCCGATGCGGGCCGCCGATGAATTTTACTGCTGTATCTTCCAACGCAACAAGTCCAAAAGCCTGCCTGCGTGGACGCGCGACCCGGTTAACGTCCCGCCCTTGGTTGATAAACCGCGTTTGTCGCCACGGGCCACGCGGATGCGAGACAAGCGTGCTAATGAGTTTCGCGACGCTTGTGGATTGGGCTAACAAAGTGCATCGACCCCTGCCGGGAACCCCGAACGCCTCCAAGTCAACAGATGTGATACACCAGCTGCGACCCTGTCGCTGACGAACACTCCCTATACGCGGTGTCTTGGACGCAATTGCTGCTTACTCGCTGAAGCGGCCACCTGCCGGGGACACAACGCCGACGCTAGGGTCGACCGGCTGGAGAGCAGAGTTTCAGCCCGATTCCGAAGCCCCAACCACCCTGGGTGGATGCCTGATAATTTTGCCGTTTCCCCAGTGACAGATTCTGCTTGCAAATTATCTCCCCGCGCCACATCAACTTAGCCGCTTTTTCAGCATCCTGTCGCTCGCTCGCCTTTCATACTCGTGCGCAAGGAGATTCCCCGCATGTTCAAATCCTTTCGTAAGCTCCAAGCCAATCGCGCCAACGCGCAGAAATCGACCGGCCCGACCAGCGCCGCAGGCAAGGAAAAGGTATCGCAGAATCGCACCACTCATGGCCTGCTAGGCCAGTTTCGTGTCCTCCCCGGCGAACATCAAGACCGCTTTGACGCCCTCCTCGACCAACTCATCGACGACGAGAATCCCCTTGGTATCGCCGAAATCGAACTGGTCAAGAAAATGGCCGAGAGTATGTGGCTCGCGCAACGCGCTCGCCGTTATCAAGAAGCCTGTTTCGTGGTGAAGCCACAAACCGGTGACCAGCTCGCCGGCAATCAGGCCGAAATCGCCGTGCGTCCCGAGCTCGAGCGCTACCTGCGCTATCAAGCCCATCACGATCGCGCTTATGCTCGCGCTTCCGCCGAGCTTCTAAAACGCCGAAAAGAAAGACGCTTAGCGGAAATTGGCTTTGAATCGCAGAAACGCGCCGAAGCCGACGAAAAGCGCCGCGCAGCCGCTGAAGAGCGTAAGACCGAGAGCCATCAAATTGCGATTGCGCGTGCGGCTGCCCGGCTCCGCCGCCTCACTCCGCCCAGCGAGAATGGCTTTGAATCGTCAAACAGTCAAACAACTGCTGCCGAAGCGCCGAACGGCTGCGCCGAAGCTTCTCTAACCCAATCGGAGGCAGCGTAGCCCGGCAGCCGAGCGATGCTTGGCCAACACAGAGAGGAAATCGCCGCTCGCTTTAGCGCCGCTCGCTTCAGCGCCGCTCGCTTTAGCGCAAAAGTCATCGCGCGTATGTTGCCGGGCGTTTACTTAACAGATCGGCCTGTAATAAACTCTCGGATTGCTCCTCTCGCTCAATCATATTCAGAAGCACTTCGGTGGCGTCAAAGCTCTGCGCGACGGCAATCTCGAAGTAGACGAAGGCGAAGTGCATCTGCTCATGGGTGAAAACGGCGCCGGCAAATCCACACTCATGAAGATCGTTGCGGGCATGCACCGCAAAGACGGGGGCGACATGCTTTGGCGAGGTCGGCCCGTCTCGTTCACTCGCCCTTCGGAAGCGGCCGCCAATGGAATCGCTATGGTGCACCAGGAATCGCTCCTTGCCGGCCACCTCACCGTCGCCGAAAACATCTATCTCGGCCGCGAAACAGAACGCAAAACCGGTTGGGTCAACCGTGGCGCGATTATCGGTAAAGCGCGCCGCGTAATAGAGGAAAACGGCTTCCGTCTGGATCCGGAAATGCGCGTTGACCGTCTTACGCCTTCGGGAAAACAGCTCGTTGAAATCTGCCGCGCCATTTCGCAGGGCTCTAGTCTGCTGATCTTCGATGAGCCCACGTCCTCGCTCTCTGAATCCGAAACGCATGAGGTCTTCCGTATCGTCCGGGAACTCACGGCACGCAAGCTCGCGGTCATATACATCACTCACCGGCTCGACGAACTCCGCTCGATCGGCGATCGCGTCACGGTTCTTCGTGACGGCGCCACGGTGCACACCGGCCCTCTGCAAGACCTCACGCGCGAGCAACTCATCCAGCACATGGTCGGTCGCTCCGTCAATGCCGTCTTTCGCCGCGAGGCTGGGGTGCCCGGCGACGTTCTTCTCCGCATCGACAACGTCAGCCGCGGTTTCCTTCGGAACATCTCGCTCGAGATTCGCGCCGGTGAAATCGTCGGCTTGGCGGGACTGATGGGTGCCGGTCGAACGGAACTCTGCCGTGTCATCTTCGGTCTGGATCCGCCCGCGAGCGGCACCGTCGAGATAGCCGGCAAGCCGGTCACGCCGCGCACCCCGCGTGAAGCCGTGGCCTCTGGTGTCGCTCTCATTCCCGAAGACCGGCAGCAAAATGGTCTCGCCTTGAAGCTGCCCATTGCTACCAACATCACCATGCCCGACCTCGCTCGCGTCAGTAGCTTTGGCGTTCTCAAGAAAACTGAAGAGACCGCTCTTTCCGAAAACTTTCGCGACCGGCTTCGTATCCGTTGCAGCTCCGTCGCGCAGCTTGCCGGCCGTCTCAGCGGCGGCAATCAACAAAAGATCGTCATCGCCAAATGGGTCGCTCGGGGCGCGCGCATCTTCCTGTTCGATGAACCTACCCGCGGCATCGACGTCGGCGCCAAGCAGGAAGTATTCGAAGAAATGGACCGGCTCGTTCGTTCCGGCGCTGCTGTCCTCATGGTGAGTTCCGAGCTTCCCGAACTGATTCAAGTGGCCGACCGCATTCTCGTCATGCGCGAAGGCCGGCTCACAGGCGAACTCCCCGGCCGGACAACTCAGGAAGAGATCATGCGGCTTGCAGCTCCCATAGCGCCGCACCCAGCAGGAGAGCAAGCCTGATGCGACGTCTTCAAAAATTCCTTCCATTCGCAACCTTGATCGCGCTCTTCATCGCGCTCACGATTGCAACGCCACATTTCCTCACCGTCATCAACCTGTCGAGCGTTGCGCGCCAGACCGCCGTAATCAACATCATGGCCCTTGGCATGACGCTCGTCATCATCACAGGTGGTATCGATCTCTCGGTCGGCTCCATGCTTGGCATCTCCGGACTGTTCGGATGCATGGCCATTCAGGTAGGGCAGCCAATTGCCCTCGGTATCGTCATCGGCATCGCCACCGGCTGTCTCTGCGGATTGCTCAACGGACTCATGATCACGGGTCTGCGCATCAACCCCTTCATCGTCACGCTCGGCACTCTCGAAGCGTATCGGGGCCTTGCTCTGGTTGTCTCCAAGGGACTGCCCGTCCATGGCATGCCCGATGCTTTCTCGTTCTTAGGCGACGGCAATCTGCTTGGCATCCCTTTCTCGCTGTGGGTTCTCGGCGCGTGCGCCATCGTCATGCACTTCGTTCTCGAAAACACTAAGCTCGGCCGTTACGCCTTTGCAATCGGCAGCAACCCCAGCGCGGCTTACTACGCAGGCGTTCCCATCAACTTCCACCTCACCGCTGTTTATGCCATCGCTGGGCTTCTCACCGGGCTAGCCGGAATGATCGAAGCCTCCCGCCTGATGACCGGTCAACCCACTGCCGGCATCGGCTACGAATTGCAGGCCATTGCCGCGGTGGTCATCGGCGGCGGCAGCTTGCAGGGCGGCGAAGGCAGCGTGGTCGGCACTCTTATCGGCGCCTTCATCATGGGCCTGCTCTCGAATGGAAGCGACCTGCTCGGCATCAATCCGTACTGGCAGCAGGTTGTCATTGGCGGCGTGATCATCGTCGCCGTCGGCCTTGACGAACTGCGCAAACGCCGCTTCGCGACGGCCTGAAGTAATGTACACAACTGCGCGCGAACGTTCGGTTCGTAACTGAAGCGGCGCGTTGGCGTCTTTGAGAAGGAGGTATCAAGAATACAATGTCAGCACTGCAGCAACTGCTCGTCGAGGAGATGCAAGACCTTTTGCACGCCGAAGGTCAACTCGTCAAAGCTTTACCGAAAATGGCTCGGGCGGCCAGCGACCCGAAGCTAAAGCAAGCCTTCGCGAACCACCTCGAAGAAACGAAGGGTCATGTGGAGCGCCTGAAGCAAGCCTTTGAGCTGCTCGGCGCCAAGCCGAAAGCAAAGGTCTGCAAGGCCATGCAGGGCCTTGTCGAAGAAGGCTCGGAACAGATTCAGGAAGGAAAGGAAAAGGAAGACGCTGTCGCCGATCTGATGCTGGTCGCCTGCTGCGCAGAAAGTCGAGCACTACGAAATTTCGGGCTACGGCACGCTGCGCACTATCGCGGAAAAGCTCGGTCAGAATAGAGTCGCGAAACTTTTAGCTCAGACACTGTCCGAAGAAGAGAAGGCCGACAAGCTGCTGACCCAGCTTTCGCCGCCGCTTCTCGAAGAGGCTAATCGGCAGCCCGAAGAGGAGGAAGAACAGTAGCTTCTTACGCAATTGCGGGCGCTTGCAAAGGCGTCCGCTTCGATTAGTCCACTAACCCGTGTTTCATCGCGAAGCGCACCAATTCCCCGGTGCTGTGCAAGTTCAGCTTCTCCATGATCTTGCCGCGATGAGAGTCTACGGTGTACACGCTCAAGTTCAATCGGGTCGCAATCTCCTTGTTCGTCTTGCCTTCCGCGATAAGCTGCAACACCTCGCGTTCACGGCTCGAAAGCAAATCGATCGGGTCGGTCAGGTTCTGCCGGTAATCGCTCAGCAGCGCTCCTGAAACTGCCGGGCTGATGTAACCATCGCCGCGCGCAACCGAGCGTACTGCGTTCAGCAACTCCGTATCGATCGCGTCCTTCAAAATGTATCCGCGCGCGCCCGCCTTCAGGATCTCGCGCACATACACGGCTTCCTTGTGCATGCTCAGCACCAGCACGCGCACCCGCGGATTTGCTTGCACCATGCGGCGCGTCGCTTCGATGCCGTTCAGTTCCGGCATTGCGACATCCATCAGCACGATGTCCGGCTTCAGCTTCTGAGCCAGTTCCACCGCTTCGCGGCCGTTTGCCGCCTCGCCCACCACCTGCAGATCGGTGTTGGCCGACAAGAATCAGCTTCAGCCCTTGCCTGACAATCGTATGATCGTCGGCCAGCAATATCTTCGTTCACGCCTTCGGCCATCGTTATGGATACACTGCCGCGTTGCCGCTCGAAGGCGAAGCGGTAATCTCTTCGCGCATATGCGGCATGCCGTTCTCGCCCAGGTAACTTACCAGCAGCCTGTCTCCGTTGAAGTCCATCACCGCAAACCCCAAACGTGCAAAGGCCGGATTCGTTCCCGCCACAAAATCCTGATATTGATATGCGACTCCTGGTGGGTTGACTTGCTTGTCCGCAAACACCGGGACACCGCCATACCCGATGCAGCGCGGATACGGTACCGCCGGGTGCGGTTCGTACAGAATGGCAACGATGCTCGTGTCCCCACCACCATCCGGTGATCAGCTTCTGTTCCGTAACCGGCTTGAGTTGTTCGAGCAATTGTCCATACGACTCGCGGAATGGACTGAACGGCTGATGATGGCTGAACAGGATCCCGGCTTTATATGGCGCGCCGGTGCGCTTCTGAAGAATCCACTGGAGCTGCGGATCGTGCAGCGTCCCTTCTGTATAGGCGGTATCGAGTGCCAGGATCTGCCAGTAAGCGTTCTCGAGACCAAAGAAGCTGCACTGCTTCTGTCGTCGAAATCTCGGGTCGGCTAGCAGGAAGTCATAATAATCGTGACCGCCCGAATACATGTCGTGGTTCCCGGGTATTGCGTAGGACGGAATCCTGTCCGCCTCGTCCTTGTTCACTGGCCAGTACTGCAGAAAGCGCTCTTCGTATTCGAACTTGTATCCCGCGTAGTAGGTGTCGCCCAGATGCACAACATGCACGTCGCGCCCTTGCTGAACGCCCTCTTCAACAAACCGGCGAGCTGACTCAGCGACATCCTGCGCCCGCGGCACGCCCGTACCCCAGTCCGAAAGCAACACGATGCGAGCCGTGTTGCTGATCGAATTCAGGGGCGCCGGACCCGCATTGAACGGCCGCGGCCCTTCCAACTTGCGCAGCGCTTGCGCGAACTTGCAACTCACCCATCCGGCATCGTACGGCCCGAAGTGAGCTGAATATGTCGACGATTTCATGGCCGCCGCTCCGAAGCACCGCTCTGGTCGACGTCACCTGCGAATCGGCGGCTGCCGCATCGTGATGAATCAGGCCGTTCATCTCCGTGACGACGTGATGCTGCAGCACGGATTGCGCCACACTCGTCACCGGGTCGGGAGTGATAAATACAGGTTCGTCATTCGCATGATCGTTCCATCCGCGATTGCGCTTGAATCAGTTGCCGGCTTGCGTTCTCCAGGTCTTGCACGGTAACCCCGGTCTCGTCGCGGCGGTCCAGCGCCGCCGAATCTCCGCGCTGCCGTAATGCAATCTCCTCGTCTATGTGGCCGGCCAGCGCTCCCATGTGGCGCAGCATGAAGTGTTTCTGCAGAAACTGGCGAATCATCTTTCTTCTATCAACTGACACTCTATCGGACGGGCATGTTACTTCCACTCGCAAGCCCTTTCCTGGTTCATTCTCGACCCGCAGCGAACCACCGCAGCCCCGCGCTCTGGTCTGCATTCCTGTCAGGCCAAGTCCGCGCGAAGAGCTCTGCTTTTCCGCATCGAAGCCGCCCCCGTTGTCCGCAATCCTCAGAAGTACATTCCCGCCGCTCTCGCTCAAGTTGACGTTCACCTGCGTTGCGTTCGCATGCCGCGCAACATTGGTCAGCGCTTCCTGCGCAATGCGGAACAGGTTCGTCTCTGTGTCGTCATTCAATCTGCGCCCGTCGACGTTGCTGTCATACTTGACCTGAATCCCCGTTCGCTGACAGAAGCTTTCTGTCAACGATCGCAGCGCCGCATCCAATCCGAAGTCATCGAGGATAGTCGGCCGCAGCAGTTGCGACATTTCCCGCACATCCTGAATCGCGCGATCCACCAGCCGCATGCAATCTTCTACTCGCTCAGTCCTGCCCGCCGCCGCGGAGCGCCGCGAGGTTAGCCTTGACCGCCGTCAATGCCTGCCCAAGTTCATCGTGCAGTTCGTGCGAGAACCGCCTCGCGATCTGCTCCTGTGTTTCGAGAAATTGGTATTGCAATCTGAACCAATTCGCCCGACTGCTGCTCTAGCTTCCCGAAGAGAGCGGTTGACGCCCTCGCCGCCCAAATCGCGCACAGCAGCGAAAGCCCGACGCAGCCGGAGAATAACCAAACCGTCCATCTCAGCAGCCCGTGCCCTTCTTGATAGATACTTTCGCGCAGCAGTTCCGCTTGTTCATAGGCTGTTTCAAGTGCGCTGCTCATCTTCGCCCGCGCGCTCATGATCTGCTGCATCAGGACATCGCGATCGACCACGTCGCTCTGCTTGGCTAACGCAAGCCACTCGGCGTTAAGGTCGTTTTCCTGCCGCTCTATATCGTCAATCGCAGCCTTGGCCAACGCCTGCCGGTTCGTGAACAGTTGGGTGTTCTGATCGATCTGATGAACTGTGCGCAAAGCGACCAGGAGAGCCGACAGAAGCAGGATGGCCGATGCTGAGAGACCGACAAGTAGAAGTCTTTGTAGATGGGCTCTCGTGACTAGTTCGGTCTGCGCCATGATGACGATTTTTTCATTAAAGCCGAATATTGGCTATCCCTTAAATTCGGGATTGAAGAATCCGTTTCAACAGGATGACAACGGGGTGCCTGTCGAGGCAAAGTAGAGTTGTGAGCGGCGAGATGAACAAGCAAAAGAGCGGCAGCCCGAACAACAAACAAATCAACTCACAAGCTGCTGCCCCGGCGATGAGTTCAATTCAAAGGTTCCGCCACACCAAGGAGAAAACACCAATGAAAAAGTTTTTTACATCTAGCCTGATTGCCGCCGTGGCGGTTCCTTTCCTGATGGCTGCTCCGGCAGCGAAGGTTCAGAACACCACGTCGTCGTCTTCTTCCACCATGACAACTAAGACGCATAAGAAAAAGGCGAAGAAGAACGGTACCAGCAGCACCGAGAGTTCCACCACCTCGACCAGCACTTCCAAGTAACTGACCGCTGTAATCCTGTCCTAATCGCCCGATCCGGTTCGCTGGGTCGGGCCTTCTTTTTTCCGTCAGGCCGGTCAGTATACTTTCGACATGCGTGGCTGGCTGATTCTCGCAGTATCTTGCTTTGCCCTCAGCGCTAATCCGGTCGTGGATAAAGTGGAACCTCCAAACTGGTGGGTTGGGCATAGCATCAATCCTGTTCGATTGTTAATCCATGGTGAGCGCCTAAACGGAGCAGAACTGAGTGCTCCAGCAGGGTTGAGGGTTTCCAACTTGCGCGTGAGCGCATCCGGCACTTACCTGTTTGCCGACCTGACTATCTCTACCAACGCGCGCCCTGGCAACTACAAATTCCCGCTGAAAGCGCCCGACGGAACAACCAGCGTACCGTTCCGCGTCGATCCCCCGCTTACCGATAGCGGCCGGCTTCCTGGCTTTACCAGCAGCGACGTCATCTACCTGATCATGCCCGACAGGTTCGCAAACGGCGATCCCAGCAACGACGATCCCGCTATCTCAAAAGGAATGTACGACCGCTCGAATTCTCGCGCGTATCATGGAGGCGATTTTCAGGGCATCATCGACCACCTGCCTTATCTGAAAGATCT
The DNA here is from genome assembly GCA_963846045.1 of Terriglobia bacterium. GTDB lineage: Bacteria > Acidobacteriota > Terriglobia > Bryobacterales > Bryobacteraceae > Bog-105. Next base: position 456,908 of record CAWJUL010000003.1, read on the forward strand.
CGGCGTTACAGCGATCTGGATGACTCCCGTCTACGACAACGCGAATACGTGGGGCGAGTATCAAGGCGCTCGCGTCACTGATTATCACGGCTATGGCATCGTCGATTACTACGGAGTAGAAGAGCACTTCGGCACCTTTGAGAAGCTTCGAGAACTGATTTCGAAGGCACACACGCTTGGCATCAAGGTGATCCAGGATCAAGTTGAAAACCACGTTGGCCCGAAGCACCCGTGGGTTGCCGATCCGCCCACACCAACCTGGTTTCACGGTAGCGCTGCCCGCCATATCAATGAGAACTGGCAGTACTGGTCTATAGCCGATCCGTCCGCTTCGAAAGATCTCCGCAAAATTGTGCTCGACGGCTGGTTCGGCAACACGCTGCCCGATATCGATCAGGAAGATTCGGAGGTCAGCCGGTATCAAATTCAAAACACGCTCTGGTGGATTGGTGCAGCGGGTTTTGACGCAATCCGTCAGGATACTTGGCCCTATGTGTCGCGCGCCTTCTGGCACGATTGGATGGCCGCGATCAAACGCCAGTTCCCGAGTGTAAACGTGATCGGCGAAGTGCTCGATGGCGACCCGGCGACAGTGTCGTTCTTCCAAGGCGGACAGACGCGAGACGGCATCGACACTCTGGTCGATACACTTTTCGATTACCCGACCTACTTCAACATGCACGACGCATTCGGAAGCGGGAAGTCGCTCGAAGCCGTCCCGAAGATGATCGGCCACGATTACCTTTATCCGAATGCACAGCTTCTGTGGTCTTTTATCGGCGACCACGATATGCCGCGCTTCATGAGCGCGCCAGGTGCTACCATCGGCGGTCTGAAGCTCGCCTACACGTGCATATTCACCATCCGTGGCGTTCCGCTGTTGTATTACGGCGACGAGATTGCGATGGCGGGCGGCGACGATCCCGACAACAGGCGCGACTTTCCGGGCGGCTGGCCAAGAGATCCAGCGAACGCGTTTCTGGCATCCGGCCGCACCGCGGACCAGAACGCAGTTTTCGATCACGTGCGGAAACTAGCGCATCTGCGCGCCACGATGCCGGTGTTCTCGCGCGGCTCGACGAAGAACCTCGTTCTGCAGGGCCAGCAATGGGCGTTCGCCCGCCAGCTCGCGGACCAAGCCGCTATTGTCGTCATCAACAACGACGTTAAATCGACGTCGATCGAAGTTCCCTTGGGCGAACTCGGATTGGCAGCATCGCGCTTCACCGGATTATTTGGTGTGATTGCCGATGCAAACGCGAGTGGCGCCAACTTGAAAGTGACACTCCCTGCACGCGCGGGTGAGATTTTTGTGCCCAGCCCCGCACATTAGGTAACATGGCCCATCGAATCGTGCGACCTCTGCGATTCACTTGTCTCTTGTTCATCGGGCTTGCGCTCAGAGCCGATCACAAATTGAAAAACGCAGCCGCGTGCGGCGCCGGGGATCACATCGACATTCGCTGCTATGGCGCTTCGGTATCCGAGAACTGCAACGAGAAGTTCATTCAAAAAGCGATTTCCGCGGCTTTCGAAAACGGACCCAACGTAGTCCTGATTCCGTCCGGCAAGTTCCGAGTTTGCGGGCCGATCCAGGTGCCGAGTTCCATTCATCTGGTTGGTGTCGGTTGGTCGGCAGGCGGAGCGGGATCTGAATTGCAAGCGTCGAACTGGAATCCCACCGCGCAGTTCCCGTTCAACATGATGATCTGGATGAGTGGCACGCCGGCCCCGGGCGTCTACTTCCAGCTTCCGAACGGAGGCGAATCGACCCCTCTCTACGACACCACCGTTGAGCGCTTCTGGGTCAACTGCAACAACCAATCGAACTGCGGTGGGTTGTTCCGAATGGGTGGCCAGGAGAGTACCGGAACGCGCGACCTCGTCATCGGCAACTTCACGTACATGGGTCTGTTCGACGAAGGTGTCAATTGTCAGGGAGCATGGAAAGCAAACCCCAATGCCACGCCGCCCCGTGGTTGCCTGATCAACATCTCCAAATGGGGTTCCGGCGAGGAAATGGGTGATGAGAACCTGTTCATCTATCCCGCATCGGGATCGAAGGCGATCAGTTACTGGCTGGAAGGCGTTGCGAATATGACTACTCTCACGGGAACGATTACCTGCGGGTCGGACGCCGTTAAGAACGCAGCCTATATCACCGGTTCCAACGTTCACGTCGGGCGTCTGCACGTTGAGCAATGCGGCTCAACTGCTCCCTCGACCGCTGCTGGAGCAATCTATCTCGGAGTTCCGCCCGAATATTTGAAAGGGCTGGACATGCCGCTGTACGGCGGAACCTTTGACAGCGTCGATGTGCCCATTGTGATTCCGAAGAACGGCACATTCGATGTGAAGGTGTTGTCGGGCAACTCATTCGATTACGGCACGCTGAATCAGTCGTATTCGCCGCCCCACAATGTGAAGTGTTCCGTCTATTTCTGGGATGGCAAAAACGAGCTCTCAACGTGCGGCATCAATGCTCCGTAGCCGTTACGGATTCCGATTTTGCCACCTGCATGTGGCTGAGCGAGTTCGCGTACTCGGAAACGCCTTTATACAAGGCTTCAGCGATTAGCTCCCGCTCGTCGCTTTTTCTCAGCACCTTTTCATCGTGCGGATTGGAAACAAAGCCGACTTCCGCAAGTATCGACGGCATGCCCGCCCCGATGAGCACAACAAAGGGCGCTTGCCTCACGCCTCGGTTGCGCGACTTCGAATTCATCTTCACCGATTCCGACCAAAGCGCTGTCTGCACATACCTGGGCAAATTCGCGCGACTCTTCCTTTTTCGTCTGCAGGACAGCCTTGTGAAGCAGGTCGTTCAAGTCCGCAATGGAACTAGTAGAAGCCGCGTTCTCGCGAGTAGCGAGATCCAGGCCGGACCTGTCGGCGGTGAGATTGAAGAAGTAAGTTTCGACTCCTGTCGCGCTTGGCTCGGGCGACGAGTTCGCGTGAATAGAGATGAACAAGTCGGCCTTCTCGTCGTTTGCGATTCTAGTGCGTTGCTCAAGTGGGATGAAAGTATCGTCGGCACGCGTGTAGACGACCGTCGCTCCAAGCCGTTGATTAATCAGCTTGCCGAGACGAAGCGCGACATCCAGCACCAAGTCCTTTTCGAGCAACCCGTTCGGCCCGATTGTGCCCGTGTCGTGTCCGCCGTGGCCGGCATCGATGACGACTTTCCTCATCTTCAAGCCGAATATGCGGACCAGCGATCTCCCGCCGTCGCTCTCCGATCTGGCAGGAGAATTGAGATCAGCCGTCCGCGGTGAAGCCACAGGAGAAATAACAGTCGGGACAGGAATCGGAACAGGTTGAGGCGCGACGGCCGGGACCGAAGACGGATTTGTGGCCATCGAATGTGTACTCACCAGGATAGTTGCCGCTGCTGGACGCGAATTAAGCGGCGGATCTGAAGGGTGTGCGCTCAATCGGCGGTGGGATGTAGACCGGTGTTGGCGAAGGAAGCGAGGCAAGAGGCCGCGCGAGCGCGGCGAGAGTCGTACCCTTGGGGCGAATTTCAATGACGAGCCGGTCCGGATTGACCAGTTGCGAATGAATGACTTCGGCAGGACCGTTCAGATCAAAGACCAGCCTTGTCTTCCCGGGGCTGACTTCGGCAACACGGATCTCCCGGATGCGCCTGTCCTTCACGCGGATTCGTTCAATTCCAATATGCTGGGCCGCGGGTGGACGCAGCCCGGCGAAATCGAAATACGCACGTGAAGGATTCTCAATCTGATCGGAAGCGAGCCGATACATTCCTTGTGTCTGAACGACAACTCGGGTGACATCGCCAAAGGACCAGAACCGGATGCTTTGCACCCGCGAGGAACCCGCCGGACCATATGCGGCAATCGCTGCGGCCATCACAGCGAGTGAGGCGCGAGTTCGCGCATATCGAAAGGGCCACTTGCAGAAACATAGCAAGTGCAACGAACTCTGGTTGATTGAATTATAGCTGGAATAGCTGATCTCCGGTGCTACTATTTGGGCATGCGAACCGCCGGATTTGTGCTGGTGGGTGGCCGTAGTTCGCGGATGCAGCGGGATAAGGCGCTGCTGCCCTGGCGGCGGTGAGACGCTTGCTGCAGAATATGGCGCGTGCGGTGGAAGCGCCGCGGGCAGCGTGACGCGGATCGGAAATTCAGTCTGCCGGTATTGACGGCATCCCCGACCTGCGGCCGGGCTTGGGTCCGCTTTCGGGAATAGAAACCGCTCTGAGAGTGGCCGTGGCGATTGGAATTTGATCCTGGCTTGCGATCTGCCGCACGATTGAGGCAAGTTCGCTCATGGCCCTGCTGAACACCGCAGTAGAAGGGACAAAGCAAATGCACAGTTGCCACGCGACCAAACGGGACGAGTTCACCCGCTCTGCGCCGTCTATCATTCGGATTGCCTTCCGGCGATCCAACGAGCATTGGATAATGCGCAGGCTGAAGCTCATGGAAGTCGTTGAGGAACTGCGCGCCGAGCACTTCGAATTCGCCGCTCCTATTTGGAATGTGAATACTCCGGAAGAGTGGCAACGCTGCCAGGAATTTGCGAATGGCGGGTGAGAGCTACCCGCACTACATCGAGTTCCGGAACGTTTACAAGTCCTTCGACCATCCTGTCCTGAAGGACGTCAGTTTCCACCTCGACAGCTGGCCAGACGCTGGCCATTATCGGGCGAAGCGGTGTTGGAAAATCGGTGACGTTGACGCACATCATGGGCTTTATGAAGCCCGATCGAGGGCGAGGTGATTGTCGCGCACCAGGACATCACGACGATGCCCGAAGCGGAACTGCGCCGCATTCGGAAGAAAGTCACAATGGTGTTTCAGTCCGGCGCTTTGTTCGATTCGCTGACGGTCGGCGAAAACATTCTGTTTTCGCTGGAACTGCGCGAAGACTACAACGAGCAGAACAAGGAAGACGTGGTGAATGGCCTGCTGGATATGGTCGACTTGCGCGCACGTCAAAGATCTGTATCCCGGCGATCTTTCCACCGGCTACAAGCGCGCCGTCGCGATTGCGCGCGCGCTCGCCGCGCAGCCCGAATGCATTCTCTACGACGAGCCGACCACGATGGTAGATCCCGATCATGTCGGACGATCTCGGCAATCTGATGCTGCGGCTAAAGAGGCAACTTGGCCTGACGGCGATTGTCGTCACGCACGATCTCGATCTGATGCGCAAGGTGGCGGATACCGTGGTGTTTCTATACAAAGGCGAGGCGATCTATTTCGGCCCCGTGTCCGAGCTAAGAAGAGCGATCACCCGCACGTGCAGCAGTTCCTTGCCATGGACAACGTGGAAGTAGCGGGAAAGATCGAAGAAGATATAAGCCGTTCAGAACTAGTTGCTTCGCTTTTGTCCACTCGCGTTTGAACCAGCCCACGTGCGGCATCTTCGATTGCAACTTGTTCGTATCGATGCCGCCCGCTCTGGCTGACTCGGGCTTCGAGCTCGGGCCATAGTCCTCGAGTGCCGATCAGGTGCACGCGAGTTCCGTCGAATGAGTACTTCCGCTCGCGCATCTTGCCGTCATCGTCCTTCGTGATCAGCTCGAAAGTTCGGTCAAACGCGTTCGGATCGGCGGGATCGACGTGAACCGGGAAGTAACCTTCCAGGTCGCGCTGCCGGTAGGATGTTTCGTATCGATGCCGGCGGCGATTCCAGAAGAAAACACGCCAAGAATCGAAATCGTAAGGCTGCGGCCCGATTCCGTAGTCCAGAGCCAGTTATGCTTGAGGCCTTTTTCTTCGTCCTGCACCGACCCAAATCGAAATATGAAGTGATGCGCTTGCCTTCGGCGTACTGCGCCACTTCGTCCGGAATGGACATATCAGATTGCGCGAAAGCACCCAGCCAACCTGGTTGTCCTTGGTGCGAACGAGCGTCCAGTCTTCCATAACGACCGGCTTTTCGGCTGGCGCGGCTTTCTTCTGCGCGGCTTGCTTATCTTTGCGCGCCTTCTGCTCGGCAGTGCTCTCCGCGCCCTCGATTTTGCTCCGTCGAGAGCTCTTGCCAATTCTCCGGCGGCTTCGGCGGAGGCGGCCGAGGCGGCAAAAACGAGTTCTTGCTCTCACGTGTGCTTGCGAGCTGCCGCTCCGGTTGGGGCCGCTCGAAGACTGGGGGGCTTCAGCGGAGCGGTCGATTTCGGCTCCAATTTGTGGGCCAGCACTGCAACCGACCCGCCTTCCGGAATCCGGCGAAGGCGGGCGATTGCCGGTTCGGCTCGATGTGTACGTTGAGAGCTTCGTAAACCCTCGCGCTGCCTTCGGACGGAAACGCAAGTAGCGCGCGTGTCATCGCGCGAATCTGATCCATCTGCTCCTGGCTGAGCAGTTGCAGCGAATCGACCCAGCCTTCCTGCCCCCTTGCGTCCGAATCTTCACAAAGCGGCGGCGGACATCAATAATGTCGACGCGCTCGCCGTGCTTCAAGACGGCGACGCTACTGTTTTTCTGAGTCAGCTCGCGCCGAAGGTTCAGCTTTCGGGCGCGACGTATGCCTGGCCTATGACTTCGCCGAATCTCTGCCGCACGCTGATCAAGAACAAGCAGCGCGGCGCGCGCGAATGAGCTCTGCCTAAAGCAGACGCGCCATTTCCTTCAGAATGCATCGGTCCATCACTACAGGAAGTCCGGCGTCTTCCGCTTTTTTCGCAGCTTCCGCATTCACTACGCCTTCTTGCATCCAAATGCAGCGAATCCCTCCTTTTGCAAGACGTCGTCGATAACTTCGGGACACGCGCCGGACGGCGGAATATATCGACGATATCCACGGCGTCGGGAATTTCTCGCACGGAAGCATAAGCCTTTTCGCCCAGCACTCGGTTTCTTTTGGATTTACGGGAATGATGCGGTAACCGTGACGCTGAAGAAATCGCGAAACCCCAAGACTAGGACGCGCGGGGTTGTTTGACAGTCCGACTACGGCGATTGTCTTTGCCTTTAGAAACAGATCTGTCATCTCTTGGTCGGTCATCATGCTTTTGGGCCGCCTCTCGTTCTATTCCATCATCCAGATGCAGCAACTTACGAAAATGGGCCACTTCTGCGTTGGTGAGCGTCCGATAGGCGCCGGGTTTCAGTGTGCCCAGGTCGAGAAATCCGATCTTCACGCGCTTCAGCTTCTCGACCAGCCGGCCAAAATGCTTGAACATGATGCGGATCTGGTTCTGGCGGCCTTCGATCAGCTTGACTTCATACCAGGGATTCACGCCTTTACGAATGAGCTTCAAGCCCGCAGGCGCGGTCTTGCGCCCGTGCATGGGAATGCCGCTGCCGGAACTGCTCTTCCTGATCGGTGGGCAGCCCGCCGTTCACTTTCACCAGGTAGGTCTTCGTGATGTGGCTGGCCGGCGACATCATCTTGTTCGCGAAATCGCCGTCATTGGTGAGCAACAGCAGGCCTTCGCTCGCGTAATCGAGCCGGCCAATCGGGTAGAGACGATCCTGCATACCCTTGAAGAACGACATCACGGTCTCGCGGCCTTCCGGATCGTGGACCGTGCTGACGACGTTCTTGGGCTTGTTGAACGCGAAATAGAGGTGGTGCTTGGGCGCGGATAAAACGCGGCCATCCACTTTAACCCTGTCGACGGACAGATCTGCTTTGGAGCCGAGTTCCGTGACGGTTGCGCCGTTCACGGAAACGCGGCCGGCAAGAATCAGTTCCTCGGCTTTACGCCGGCTTGTCACGCCCGCGTTCGCGAGTATTTTCTGAAGCCGCTCTTCAGCCATTCGTTTCCTCATCGCCGGCAGCTTCGTTCTGACGTAACCGTGTGGTTCCGATTCGTTGCGATTTCACGGGTTCCGCAACAGGTGCGTCTTCGGAATCGCTGAGCGCCAGCCGCCCCAGTTCTTCGAATTCTTTTAGAGTTGGCAGCTCGGACAGCGAGCCCAAACCGAACTGAAGCAGAAACTCGCGAGTGGTCTTGTACATGATGGGCTTGCCCAGCACCTCTTTGCGCCCGGCTGTTGCGATCAGCTTTCGATCGAGCAAAGTCTTCAAGACGCCCGCGCCCTGCACGCCGCGGATGTCCATGACTTCGGGGGCGGTGATCGGCTGCTTGTATGCGATCACTGCAAGGGTTTCTAACGCGGCAAGCGACAACTTCAGCGGAGGCTGAAGGTTTTTTACGAATTGACGAATCGCCTCATGATGCTCCGGCTTGGTCGCCATCTTGTAACCGCCTGCGATCTCCCGGACGGAGAGGCCGCGATCGGGAGCCGAATATTCACTCACGAGTTGGGCGAGAATTTCCTTTACCCGGCTGAGCGGCTGCTCGATGGCCGCCGCAATCTGATCGGCACTGAGAGGTTCATCCGTGATATAAATCGCAGCTTCGATAACTGCCTTCAGCGCCGCCGCGTTTTCCGGCTCGGCAGCCGGCTCTGTGATCGCCTCGGCTACGAACAATTCTTCCTGAGCGTCTTCCGGACCTGTTTCGATTACTGCCTGCTCGCGCGGAAGTTGCTCGGACGTAGCCGTCTCAGCAGACTGTTCCACTTCTTCCATGATGTCTGTCAGTGATATTCCTCTTCTACGGCCGCAAGCTCTTCCGCTGTTTCACTTGTCTTCATTCAACCCGGGGCCGGGACGCAGGCCGATGTCGCCGAACGCTTCTCCTTGCGTGAGTTCGATCGACTGCCGTTTCACGAGTTCAAGGATGGCGAGAAAGAGGCAGATCATGGCACGGCGGCTGCGCTGTTTTTCGAACAACTCCGTTGCAGAGATTGACTGCGAACGCCGCGTATCGCGTGAGCTGGTGGCGTAAGAACCGAATCATGTCCGGCACGCTGACGTCATCCTTGCCGATCTCGTAAACGGGCCGGCTCTTGGCACGCTCCAGAACGCCTTGAAAGGTCTTTACGAGATCGAAAATGGTGACTGCAAGTGCCGGTCCTTCATCTTCGGCTAAGAACTGCTCTATCTGCGGATTCGACCAGATGGCGTCTTCGATGAGGCGCTTCTGCTGCAGCATCTCGGCGGCGTTTTTGAAACGCTCGTGTTCGATCAGCCGTTCCACCAGCTCTTGGCGTGGATCCTCTTCCGGCGAGATCTTCTCAAGTTCGGGATCGCGCGGCAGCAGCATCCTGCTCTTGATGTGAATCAACGTGGCGGCCATGAACACGAACTCGGAGCTGAGCTCAATGTCCAGTTCGACGGCGCGTTGCATGTACTCCAGGTACTGCGCCGTGATCTTCGAAATCGGAATGTCGTAGATGTTGATCTGCTGCTTGCGAATGAGATCCAAAAGCAGATCTAACGGGCCCTCATACTGTTCCAGATGAAAGTTCAAGGGCGACGACACTAGCTACACGATAACATGCAAAATCGCCGTTTTTCGGCCATTTCAGGCCTGTGCGAGTGTGTTTACGCGTCAGCGGACGCGCTGCTTCATACGATGCGATGGCATCGCTTTGCGCGAGGATGTAACCGAGCTCATCGACACCTTGCAGCATGCACTGCCGGGCAAATTCGTCGATGGAGAATTGCGTGTTCGAACCATCGGGCAACGTCAACTGCCGGCTTTCAAGGTCAACCCGGACAGTCGCGGCTGGATCGCTTTCTAATGCCGCAAACAGCCGCTTGTGAATCATCCGGCGAAACGACGATCGGCAAGAGTGAGTTCTTGAGCGAATTGCCTCGGAAGATATCCGCAAAAGATGTACTGATGACCGCGCGGAATCCGTATTGGGTGAGAGCCCAGGGCGCGTGTTCGCGCGAACTGCCGCAGCCGAAGTTATCACCCGCTAATAAAACATGAGCGGCGCGCCCTTCCGGGCGATTGATGATGAAGTCCGGCTTCGGATTTCCGTTTGCATCGTAGCGCCAGTCATAGAAAAGCTGATCGCCCAGTCCGGCTTTCGACGTAGTCTTCAGAAACCTTGCTGGAATGATCTGGTCGGTGTCGATGTTATCGATGGGAAGCGGCGCCAGGCGGCTGGTAAACGCGATGAATTTTTCCATTCCGATTCTTAGAGCAATGTTCGGACGTCTGTGACAACGCCCGTGACAGCCGTTGCCGCGGCGGTCAAAGGGCTTGCGAGAAAAGTGCGTCCGCCTTTGCCCTGACGGCCCTCAAAGTTGCGGTTGCTTGTCGAGACGCTGTATTCGCCGGGCGCGAGCTGATCGCCGTTCATGGCAATGCACATGGAGCAACCGGCCTCGCGCCAATCGGCGCCCGCGTCCTTGAACACGCGATCGAGGCCCTCAGCCTGGGCTTGCAGCTTCACCTGCTGCGAGCCGGGAACAACCATTACCCGGACATTCGGATTCACTTTGCGGCCGCGTAGAATGCCGGCGGCAGCGCGCAGATCTGAGATGCGCGAATTGGTGCAGCTTCCGATGAACACGACATTCACAGGGTGGCCAATCAGCGACTTGCCTGCCGGGAGATCCATGTACCGCAGGGCTTTGCCGAGCGATTCACGTTCAAGGGGATCCTTGAGAGAGCCTGGATCCGGCACGGGCGCGTTAATCGAAATCCCCATGCCCGGATTCGTGCCGAAGGTGATCATCGGTTCGAGAGCACCTGCGTCGATGTCGATGCAGGTTGTCGAATTGCGCGCCTTCATCGGTCGGCAACTGACGCCATAGTTCGAGAGCGCGGTCCCAATCCGCGCCTTTGGGAGCAAATGGCCGGCCGGCAACGTACTGATAGGTCGTCTCGTCGGGGGCAATTAGTCCAGCGCGCGCACCGCCTTCGATCGACATGTTGCAGATGGTCATGCGCTCTTCCATGGAGAGCGAACGAATGGCGGAACCCGAGTACTCGAACACGCATCCAGTTCCCCCGCCAATGCCTATGCGCGAGATCAAATTCAGAATGATGTCTTTCGCGCCAACGCCCGGACGCAATGCGCCTTCAACGCGCACTTCGAAGGTCTTCGAGCGGGTTTGCAGCAGGCACTGAGTGGCAAGCACATGCTCAACCTGGCTGGTACCAATGCCGAAGGCGAGCGCCCCGAATGCGCCATGCGTGGCAGTGTGGCTATCGCCGCACACGACCGTCATGCCGGGCTGAGTGAGACCTTGCTCCGGTCCGATGATATGCACGATGCCCTGCTTTTCGCTATGCGGCCCGAAGAAGGGAATGCCGAAATCGTTGCAGTTCTTCTCAAACTGCACAATCTGCGCTTCGGCCACTTTGTCGAGAATCGGCAGCGAACGATCGTAAGTGGGGATGCTGTGGTCGGTGGTGCCGATGGTGAGATCGGGACGGCGAACTTTCAACCCACGTTCGCGCAAGCCTGAGAATGCCTGCGGCGATGTGACTTCATGAACCAGATGAAGATCGACGAAAAAAAGTGTGGGTGCGCCCGGCCTATCCGAAACTACATGGTTGTCCCAAACTTTTTCAATGATGGTGCGCGGTTTGTCAGCGCGCTTCGGCTGCAACATAGGATTTCTTGCTTTCTAAGAACTCGCAGATAGCGGCGCCAACGTCCGACGTGGTGGCCGGCGAGCCCGAAGGTTTCAGATCCGCCGTCATGCGGCCGCTATCCAATACGTGTTCAATGGCGATGTTTACTGAGCGCGCCTCTTCGACCAAGCCGAACGTGTACTCGAGCATAGCCGCAACGGAGCCAATCGCGCCGAGCGGGTTCGCTTTGTTCTGCCCCGCAATATTCGGAGCCGAACCGTGTACAGGCTCATACAGGCCGATGCGCACGCCCGATTCTCTCTGCGCGCCAAGCGACGCCGACGGCAGCATACCGATAGAGCCCGCGAGAACGGCAGCTTCGTCGCTTAAGATATCGCCGAAGAGATTCTCCGTTAACAGCACGTCGAATCGTTTGGGATTCAAGACAAGCTGCATCGCGCAGTTATCTACCAGGATGTGATCGAGGGTCACATCGGGATGCCGAGCGGCCACTTCCACAACAACTCTTCGCCATAGCTGCGAATTTTCAAGTACGTTCGATTTATCGACGCTGGTGACGTGCTTGCGGCGTTGACGGGCGAAATGAAAGGCCATGTGTGTGACGCGTTCTATCTCCGGCCGCGTGTAAGTCATCGTGTTGACTGCGCGCTCCTCGTCTCCGCTGCCTGAAATGCCGCGCGGTGTTCCGTAATACAATCCGCCGGTGAGTTCGCGAACGATCACCATGTCTGTGCCGTCGACGAGTTCATTCTTGAGCGGTGACGAATTGAGCAACGCACGGTAGGAACGCACGGGCCGAAGGTTGGCGTACACGTTCAGCGCTTTGCGGATGCCGAGCAAGCCGCGCTCAGGTCGCTTCTCAGGTGGAGCATTGTCGAACTCAGGCAAACCCACAGCGCCCAGCAAAGTCGCATCGGCTTGTAAGGCCAGATCGCGAGTTCGATCCGGGAATGGATTGCCGGTTTGCTGAATGGCTATGCCGCCGAGGAGTCCTTCGCTCAATTGCAACTCGTGGCCGTGTAAGCTTGCCACTTGCTTCAAAACCTTCACGGCTTCACGCGTGACTTCCACGCCGATGCCGTCACCCGGCAGAATAAGAACGTTCAGCTTCATTGGCTACTTGGCAGCCGTGAATGCGCCAACAGTTTCGAGCGAAGCCTCTGAGCCTAGCACTTCCTTCACCAGCGCCGCGATCTCATCATTGCGCAGACCTTTCTTGTTATCGGCGATGTGCGTGAAGCGGGTGTACAGATCATCGAGCTGTTCGCGCGTGAGCTGGAACCCAAGGTCCTGCGCGCGCTGCTTCAACGCGTGACGACCGCTGTGCTTCCCAAGGACAATGCGGCTCTCCGGAACGCCTACGCTTGAGGGACTCATGATTTCGTATGTGGATGGATTCTTCAGGTAACCGTCCTGGTGAATGCCTGCTTCATGCGCGAACGCGTTCTCGCCGACAATTGCTTTATTCGGTTGCGGACCAAACGTGATGAAGTGTGTCAACGTCTGGCTTGCGCCGAACAGTTTCTCGCTATTGATCTTGGTCTCGAAAGGAAGCCGGTCATGCCGCGTCTTCAGCGCCATCACAACCTCTTCGAGAGCTGCGTTCCCCGCACGCTCACCGATGCCATTGATGGTGCATTCAATCTGACGCGCACCCGCGCTGATGGCGGCCAGCGAGTTTGCAACCGCAAGGCCCAAATCGTCATGGCAATGGACGCTCACGGTGGCACGATCGCCCAACAGCGTGACAATGCTGCCGATCAATTCCGCGTACTCTTCGGGAATAGAGTATCCAACCGTGTCGGGCAGATTCACCGTGCGCGCACCCGCTTCGACAACAGCCTGACAGACTTCCTCTAAGTATTCGAGTTCGGTGCGTGTGGCATCTTCTGCGGAGAACTCGACGTCATCCGTGTAGTTGCGTGCAAGCCTCACCGCCGCTACGGCGCTATCCAGAACTTCCTGACGGCTTTTCTTCAGCTTGTATTTTAGATGGATGTCGCTGGTAGCGATGAAGGTGTGGATGCGCGGCCGCTTTGCATGCGCCAGAGCGCTTGCGGCTCGTTCCACATCCAGAGTACAAGCCCGGGCTAAAGCGGCCACTTGTACCCATGGGTACTGCCGACTCACTGCATCGACGGCCTCGTAATCGCCTTCGGACGCAATGGGAAACCCGGCCTCCAGAATATCTACACCTAAATCAACGAGTTGGCCGGCCATTTTCAATTTTTCCGGTGTCGTCATACTGCAACCTGGAGACTGCTCCCCGTCTCGAAGGGTAGTATCAAATATATACACTCGGCTCATTCAGGGCTCCTTGGTGGCAATTTCTCTCATGGTAAATTTTTCTCTCAAATTATGCAAATTTATACTTTGGCCAATTACTATTAGCTATGATGATATAAACGCCTAACTCGGAGGCGTCATGGAACTTTATCCCTTAAAAGTGTTCTTGACGGTGGCGACGGAGCGAAGCTTTTCTCGGGCCGGCGAAAAGCTTCTTCGTACCCAACCTGCAATATCTATTGCTATACAACGGCTCGAGAGTGATTTAAAGGAAAAGCTCATCGACCGATCGGGCCGCGAACTGCTGCTGACCGATGCGGGTCGAGTTGTGCTCGAATACGCACGCCGCTTTCAGAATCTGGAAGCGGATCTGGAGAACGCACTGCGTGAGCTGAAAGACAATTACGCGGGCCGTTTGTCTATTGGTGCGAACGAGTCAACGACTTTGTACCTGCTCCAACATATCGAGCAGTACCGGCGTCTTTTTCCTAAGGTCAAGGTGCAAGTACGCCGCGCGGAGTCAAGTAAGATTCCATCCCAGTTGCTGGACGGCGAGCTTGAGCTTGGCGTGATCAGTTACGATCCAGCCGACGATCACCTGTTATCGCAGGTGATCTACACAGACCGGTTGGCGTTGATTGTTTCTCCCAAACACCGGTTTGCGAATCGAACAGACATATCCATTGCGGAACTGGACATGGAGACTTTTATCGCGCACAACGTGCTCTCTCCCTACCGCGAAGCGGTGCTGCGCGAATTTCAAAAGCAGAAAGTTCCGCTGAACATGGACGTTGAGATGCCAACGGTGGAGAGCATACGGCGTTTAGTTCAGGACAACGAAGGCGTGGCGTTCCTGCCGAGAATGTGCGTCGAGCAGGAAATCAGGCAGAATTCGCTGCGTGAGATTCGGGTGAAAGAGCTGAATCTGGAACGGAAGATCCGGCTGGTGTATCCCGGCCGGCGCGCGCTGAGTCATGCCGCTAAAGCGTTCCTCGAAGTAGTGAAGCGCGCCGCAAGCGAGCCGGAGCCTCTGCAGGCGCCCGCGTGAACTCGGCACACTCGCGCAGCCGCATTTCTGTGGCGGTGGCTGGTGGCGGAATCATCGGCCTTTCCATTGCGTGGCGTCTGGCGCAGGCGGGTCACTCGGTAACCGTATTCGACCAGCGGACGGCCGGCGGTGAATCGAGCTGGGCAGGCGCCGGAATGCTGGCGCCGGGCGGCGAAATCGACGAACCCGATGAACTCTCGAAGCTAGCGATAGAATCTCGCGGCCTGTACGCGGGCTTCGTTCGCGAGCTGGAAGACATCTCGGAGTTGCCGATCGACTATCAGGAATGCGGAGCGCTAGACGTTGCGTACACCGAAGCGGAAGCGGACGCATTGGAGGCACGAGCTGAACGGCAAAAAGCGCTCGGGATTCATTCGAAGCGAATAACGCCCGGTCACTTGGCGATATTCTGGCCGCGCATTCGGGCGGAGGGCCTGCTGGGCGGCAGATTCTATGCCGACGATGGAATCGTTAACCCGCGTGAGCTGACGCATGCGTTGGCTACCGCTTGCCGGAAAACGGGAGCTACTGTTACCGAGTACTGCCTGGTGCGCGCGATTCATGTGTTTGGGGACCGCGTGTCGCTGCACACCAGTTGGGGCGACCGGACGTTTGACATGGCCATTGTCGCGGCAGGCGCCTGGAGCAACCTGATTGCGGTGCATGGAGTTCCCGACCTTCCGAAAGCGGAGCCTGTGAAAGGTCATCTGATCGCTTATCGACAACCGGAGCAGACCTGCAATACCATCGTGCGCCATGGCAGTACCTACCTTCTGCAGCGCGGAAACGGATTGCTGATTGCGGGGACATCGGCCCAGCGTGTTGGTTTCGATCGCGATCTGGACCCAGTGATTGAGGCGGACATAGCGCGGCGGGCCGGCTTTGTGCTGCCGCATCTGGCTGAGACTTCACACTCGGATACGTGGATGGGATTTCGGCCCGCAGCAGACGATTTGCACGTCGAGATGTGGCACTCGCCCAAGTTATGTCTGGCCTACGGGCACTTCCGGAACGGCATCCTGCTTGCGCCTGTCACGGCACATCGCGTTACGGATATTGTGGCTTGCGCGGCTGATTAAGAGCAAATCTTCGAAAGCCTCATTGGATAGAAAAGTTGGATGTTGTGTATATTATCCGTAGTTTCTATCCTTGACCACCGCTGATGCAGGATTCGCAGGAGCACGCCAAGTGTTCAACGAGCGTGGGGCATGCTCCGCGATAATTTCGCCAACTTGCGCGATAACCTGAGTCGTGCCCGCGCGTTCCCGACAAATACATCTCGTCATCCCAAGCGGAACGAAGGTCGTGACCCGTCAGGACCGCCGCGTCGGATTTGTCGTTCATGCGACTGCCTCACTCGATGAATCGTGCCGCGTCCGATTTCCCGATGGAACGGAGGCGACCTTTCGAAGGGCGGAACTCACCATTTTCCGTCAAGATCAGGCTGCTATCCCAGACGGAGTTCCAGATGACGAGTTGTACAAGTTCGTCGTTTATCGGTGCATCGTGGGTTCGCGCGCATATGGTCTCGCCACCCAAGCATCCGATATAGATCGGCGTGGATTTTACCTGCCGCGTGCGGATTTTGAATGGTCTCTCGCCGGTGTGCCGGAGCAACTCGAAAACCACCATGAGGAAGTTTATTGAACTTGAGAAATTTCTCCGGATTGCGCTGAAGGCGAACCCGAATGCACTAGAGTGTCTCTACTCGCCGTTAGTGGAATTGGCTACTCCCATTGCGCAGGAACTCATAGCCATGCGACATATTCTTGTCGCAGCATGTACATCGAACGTACAACGCCTAATGTTCTGTCGCAGTTCAAGAAATTGGAACAGGATCTTCGCAACCGCGGAGAGTTCCGTTGGAAGCATGTTATGCATTTTAGCCGCCTCCTCCTTTCCGGAGTCACTCTTCTACGGCATGGATTTGTTCCGTTGGGAGTGGAAGAATACCGCGATCGTCGTTTGGCGATCCGAGCCGGCGAAACACCGTGGGAGGAGGTTGAGAAATGGAGATTAGCCTTGCATCGGGAACTGGACGAAGCTCTCGCCGCTACCATTCTTCCCGAACATCCCGACTACCATCGTGCGAATGAATTTTTGATCCGGGCGCGCCGGCTCGCTACCTCGTCGGAGTACGGCACGTGATTAATTACGAGGCTTGGCGGGGACTAACGGATGATTTCCGAACTTTTGTGCCTCTAAGTCTTTCAAATCTCGAGGGCATTTTGGCAGGCATATGAGCTGCGCTGCTGCGCCCAACACTCGTAGGCCTCTGGTTTAAGAATCATCGAACTCTGCTGTGTCTATAACTCCGTGTGGCCCGTCACGTACATGCAAAAGAGATCACGATTCGTAAACGGTAATGTCGGGCAACTGTAAAGCAGACCCTTTCTGCGCCGATAATCTGCGTCGGTGACGAAAGGAAAAGTCGAAAATCTGGCGAGTTGGTCGCCTCTTGGAGAATCGCAAACAGAATCGTTCGCTCGCCCCTGGCGTAACTGCAACTACAATTGCCGCATGAGCGCCAGAATCAGTCTTCTCGTGACCTTCATTGCTGCCCTACCTATATCCGCCAGATCGCAGCCCGGAGTATCGAACAGCGTAGCTTCCGGAGATGGTCCCTGCCGACCACAAATTGCTGCGCATGGACCAGCCCCACACAATGGAATCGTGATGAACGGGATCGACGTCCTGGAACAGGATGGTTTCCGGGAGATCCGGGGTTCCAACCCGTCCTCCCCACGCACAGTCGGTGTTATCACCAACCAAACTGGTTTCGATGTCGAGGGCCGCAGGACGATCGATATTCTCGCCAAAGCGCCCGGCATCAAGCTCGTGGCCATATTCAGTCCCGAACACGGCGTGACCGGAGAACTCGACATCGATTCGGTGGGCGATTCTGTCGATCGCGCCACGGGCGTACACATCTACAGCATGTACGGGGACACGACGGCGAGCCGGCATCCACCCGAAGGCATGCTCCGCAAGCTGGATGTCCTGGTAATCGACATCCAGGACATCGGTTCCCGTTACTACACATACGAATCAACCCTGGGTTACGCACTTGAATCGGCGGCCATCACCGGCACTGAGGTTGCTGTGCTAGACCGGCCGAACCCTTTAACCGGCATGCATGTGCAAGGACCTGTCTCGGATGGCAAGCACCTCGGCTTTGTTGATTACACGACGGAACCGATTCGACATGGCATGACCATGGGCGAATTGGCAAAAATGTTTAATAGCGAGCGCCACATCAACGCCAAGCTCAGCGTGGTTCCCGTAAAGGGATGGACGCGCAGCGACTGGTTCGATTCCACCGATCTGGTTTGGATTAACCTGTCGCCGAATATGCGGAATATGAATGAGGCCGCGCTGTACACCGGGATCGGGATTTTGGAGTATACGAATGTATCCGTCGGTCGCGGCACGGATACGCCGTTCGAGGTGTTCGGTGCGCCGTGGATCAAACCACGCGAATTCGCGCAGTATCTGAACGCACGCGAAATCCCGGGTGTCCGATTCGTGCCAACCTGGTTTACACCCGCCAAAGATGCCAAGTTAGGCGGACAGCGCGTGGGTGGGGTGCAGATGATCGTGACTGACCGGTCTGTTCTCGATGCGCCGGAACTTGGATTGGAACTCGGCTCCGCGCTGTTGAAGCTCTATCCCGCCGATTGGAAGTTGGATCGATTGATCGAGCTGCTGGGGAATGAGTCGACCTTGGCGGAGCTTAAGTCCGGCAAAGATCCGCGGTGTATTGCCGAGGACTATCAGCCGGATCTGCAACAATTCATGCGGGTCCGGCAGAAGTACCTGATGTATCCGGACCACTGAATGCCGAGTGCCCGCCAAATGCCTGTTCGCGTAGCTTACCTTCCGGGTTGCCCGTGATGCAGGAATTATTATGGAACAGCCCTTTCAGGCAAAGGGTTCCATTGCTCGACTGTTTCCGACAGGCTGGCCAGACCGTCTTCTCAGACTGGCTGTGGCTCTCGACCGCCTCTCGCCCTCGACTTGAAGTACATGCCCGGTTACATGAATCCATGGGACCCTAACGATTGGGAAAAGCACATTCAGAGAGTGCTGAAGGTTGCGATATCGCCAGCCTGTCGGCAGCTACCAGACTTGGCGGAGAGGGTGGGATTCGAACCCACGTTAGAGTTTCCCCTAAACACGCTTTCCAAGCGTGCGCCTTCAACCACTCGGCCACCTCTCCGGTTGGGAAATCGCTGCTGCACTTGCGAGGCGATGCGGTGCGGCGCTTCAGTGTAGCATCGGACTCGACGCGTCGCTAGGCCAAATCGAACTTCTCGTGGTGCAGCGCGGGGTCGCCCTTCACCAGCACCGGGCGGCCGAGGATCTCCTCCAGCTCTTCCAGATAATTGTTGTCGCTCGCCTTCAGCACCTTCGCCACCTCCGGATGCACCCGCAGCACCACATCCTTGCCTTCAATCGCCTTCGCGATCTTCTGCGCTTCGACCAGAATCTCGCTGATCACCGTCTGAACACTCTTCACATAACCCGCGCCTTCGCAATAGGGGCACGGCGAGCACAGCGTGCGCTCCAGGCTCTGCTTCACGCGCTTGCGCGTGATGGCAACCAGGCCGAAATCGTTGAACTGCAGAATTTTGTACGGCGCTTTGTCGGCGCGCATCGCTTCTTCGAGCGCCTGCATCACCTTCTGCCGATTCTTGCGCTCGTCCATGTCGATGAAGTCGACCACGATGATGCCGCCCAGATCGCGCAGCCGGATCTGCCGAACAATCTCCTTCACCGCTTCGGTGTTGGTCTTGACGATGGTGTCTTCCAGGCGATTCGACTTGCCGACATACTTGCCGGTGTTGATGTCGATCGCCACCAGCGCTTCGGTCTGATTGATGACGATGTAGCCGCCCGACTTCAGCCAGACCTTCGGCCGCAGCGCCTTTTCGAGCTCCTGCGTGATGTTGAAAGCGTCGAAGATCGGCGCAGGGCGCGTGTACATCTTCACGCGATTCACCAGCGCCGGCTGAAAGCGCTGCATGAAGCTCAGCACGTTTTCGTACATCTCTTCGTTGTCGACCCAGATGGCTTTGAACTCGTCGGTGACCTGGTCGCGCAGAATGCGCTGCACGATGTCGAGATCGTAGTGCAGCAGCGCGGCGCGGGCTTCTTCTCGGCCTTCTGGCGGATGTCCAGCCAGAGGTTGTACAGGAAGTTCATGTCGGCGGCGATCTCTTCTTCGGGAACGCCTTCGCCGGCCGTGCGGACGATGAAGCCGCCGGTGGTGCCCGCGCGATGCGCCTGCAGGATGCGCTTCAGCCGCTGCCGCTCTTCATCGCTCGCGATCTTGCGCGAGACGCCAGATGGTCAACGCTCGGCATGAACACCACGTAGCGGCCCGGGCAAGCGCGATGTGCGAAGTGATGCGCGCGCCTTTTTGGCCCAGCGGCTCCTTCGCAATCTGAACGATGATCTCCTGGCCGGCTTTCAGCAGGTCGGTGATAGAAGGCATGGCGCGATCGGGGCGCTCGGCCGATCGCTCTTCCATCTGCTCGCGACGGATTTCCGGTGGTTGAGCGAGCGCGGGAGCTGCGGCGGTTCCAACCGGCGAAGAACCTGGCTGATCGGAGCCCTGTGGGCCGAAGCGACTCCCGCCGCGGCGACGGCGCATGCGGCGAGGCATGCGATGCATATAGCGGGCATCCTGATCGCGGACGCCGGCAGTCTGCAGCTGCCCAGGGTTCTCTTGCCCTTCAAGTGTTGTTGCTGCGGCCTCTAAGTCCGAAGGAGATTCGGATGGTTCTTCAGCTCGAACAACTCCATCTCTTCAAGCTCAGTGTCGTCTACCAAAAACAGTCCGGATTCGGCTGGCTCTGGCTCCGAGACAGGGGCGCTCTTCACGGTCAGCGGCTCAACGCTGAGCGGCGCCAGTCCATAGAGGTCCATTCGGTCGCGGCAGCGGTGTTTTGCGCCTCGACTTCCGGCTCGGGGACGGGCTGATCCTGCTCTACATCCTCGATCTTTTCTTCGACCTCTTCAGGCGACTCGTCGTCGTGATGGGAAAAGATCTTTTCCTGAAGCTCTAGCTCGTCGGCTTCCTGTTCAATGCCTTCCTGTTCCTCAGGAGTGATTTCCTCAGGCGATAGGGTTCGTCCGTGGCGGAAGTCTCGAAGTGTTGGGGTGTTTCTTCGGCCGGCCGATTCCGGGATTCACAAGCCCGATCCACCGGGAGGCGTGTGCCCTCATTTTAGTCTACGACAACCACGACCGCGCCCACGACTAGCTGGCTCAACAAGCCACCAATCACGTTCGAAACCCACGCTCATCAAGCCCGTAACCAGCTTCTTAGACGGTGAGTCCCCAACGGAACCTCGGCGGATTTTTCCGTCGGCCAGGAGACTCAGCCTGGTCGGGGGCAGACAAGTTGCTCTCAGATGAGTTGTTCGTCAACAAAGCGAGAAAAGGTTGACCGCTGAACAACGTAAGCAGCGCTCGATTTGTCGGCACGTTCACTAGAGCCCATTCGCGGATTCTCATCGTGCACCCGCTCTATAGTTGCCCAGTTTTTCGACACGAACTCATCAGCATCTGCTTCAGCCTGAGCTAGGAAGTCCTTGTTGCCGTCGAGGAGCTCTGCTGCACTTACCCGGTCTCCATCCCAGTCGTCAGGGATCTTGGCGGTGTACTTGGCTTCTGCGACGATGCCTGCGAACTGGATGATTGCACACTCCATGGGCTTCGAACTGTCAGCCGTAATGAGCGCCTCGCCAGCCCACTCGTCGTCCATGACCGCCACCCGAATACCCGTGGCAGCATGGCCCAGAGCATTGGCAACCACAGCGTGACCGGCCTCGTGGATCAAAACCGCGTCCAAGTCTACTCCCACGTCCTTCCTTCTAATCGAACGACTGCGCTAAGTCAACCCTCTTCGGGAAGACGACAGCTACGCGTTGACGGTGCTCGCGGGGGTGAGGGAAGAAGTGCCCGATTGGTTGTCGGCGATGCTCAGTGTCGTCCTTCTAGTTGCGTGTCGCTTTCTCGCCTTCCTCTCCCGGCAGGCCGCTCGCAGCGAACGCTCGCGTGATGGTCGCAAGGGCGAGCGGCGCTCTCTTCTGCTGGCGCCACAACATCTATATGAGCGTTATCTACGCGTTGAATGTCGCGTTGATGTGTCTTTTTGCGGCCGATACCGCGACGGTAGCCAGATAACGGTCGGCGGGCGGATGCGGTCGCCCTCAAGAGAGGCCAGGCCATTGCCCAACATGAGGACCCAGAGCTGCGTAGCAGAGACAGTTACAGATGCAGATACTCGCGATCCCTCCATGCTCCGCCAAGGTTGAAATAACCACTGGGTTATTTTCCGAGAGGGACTTAATCGATCTCTTCAGTGGTATGCCGAGGAATCCCGCGGCTCAGTGTCTACCGCCCAGAAGGCGATCGGGCCTTTCATGAAATTATCATCAAGACCGCTTACAGCCGGGCTCCTTGGGGCACGTAGTGCCGCCCTCATGCTGGAGTATGGCGGCCTCGAACCACGTCAGGCCAACGATAATGTCGCTAGCCGCTCTGCGTGCTCAGGCTGCAAAGTCCCCCATAGCGCCCGAGGATTCACCCTGGTCAAAGGCAGTCTCGTTTCAACCTGTTTCGCAGACTTCTTTCACGATTTCTTCTTCGATCTTGCTCTTCGGGCCTCGGCGCTTCGAAGAGCCAAATCCCGGAAGTAAGCTTTCCGCAAGCTGGCCGCGCGCTTGGCCCGCTCTGCGGGAGGGAGCTCGCCTGAGGGATCAACAGACCTTTCGAACCTATCGTTGAAGCCCTGTCGCGCCGCGGCCGTAGCTGCTTGCCGATCCGACTCGAACGCCCACCTCGTGTGGGCAGCAATCGACCTCTTTATCGAGAGTTCTTTGAACGTGACTGCCAATGCGCGGGGCGTTCTAACGGAACCCATCGTCAGCCAGGTAATAGAACAGACGTCGCGACTGCGGCGGGATAGGGAGTTCGGCTATCGCAGTGTCTCCGTCGCGCAGCACGCCACTTTCCTGCCGTGGCCGAGGGTATTTGCTCCAACACGCATAGTCTCCATCCCAGGCGCGCCAACTTGTAGCGGTTTGCTGTCTTCATCTCTGGATCACTAGCTCACCGTCCTGTTTGCGCGAACGGGAGGGGACCCCACTGGGGTTGCCGCTGAGTTCTTCAGCCGAGCGAGCACTCGTACGAGATCCTCCTGATCCACTGTGGCGAATATATGCGGAAAGCCAATGGGAGTGGGAGTGGTAGAACAAAGGCCGTCGATGGAACAGCGGCGCACAGGTCAGCGACAGGTTCTGGACGGGTGGGCATTTTGATCTCTATATCTGAGGCCGCTTGCAGTGGACCTCTACATACGGCGTTCGCCGCGTCCGGGTCATTTGTCCCGAGACTCTCCGCGGCCCAGGATTTGCCCACTGTCGAGCAATTACAAATCTCAACGACCGCCACCCGTCACTAAGAGGGCCAGACCCTATTCACCAGGGTCGAACGTATCCCCATGGTCAGCCCTGTGAATCTGTTGACCGGTGCGGATGGATCTGTTTATATGCAGGCGCACTGTGAAGCCTGTGGCGTTCGCACGAGCATTTACGCTGTGACCAAACTGAGTCGCGCCTGAGCTGTAACTCAGTCGTCTCTCTGCGTCGTCTTCCGACTGTCGCACCAGACGTGGGCCTTCTAACGGCCTGAGACGAATGGATTCTCTAGCTCGATAGGCGGTCGCCGGCCGTCTGCATGGACGCCGTCGATGGTTCCCGATTGATTCCCAAGATCATATCGTCCTAATTAGCAACCGGCGCCCGCGCCTAAAAGGTGCGTCGTCAACAGCTAACGGGAGCAATGATTCGCCTTCAGACCTCAGTGTTAAGTACGCTTCAGACCTCAGCCCTAAGCAACGGCCCGAAGTGCGAGACGAGCGAGACCGGGATGTGTCGAGCAGCGCCGCTGGCCCGTGGCAGGCGGCGACGGCAACGACGGCAAAAGGAGCGACCCGGGCCCGGTGAGCTGTGCCTTCCAGCCGTCGGCACCGAGGACTACCCTGTCCGCGGCGAGGTCGACTTCAAGGCTCTCCAGACATGCCCACCAGATCGAGAAGGTCTCCCCGTTCCTTGCCTGCCCGTACAACCGGGCCGAGGTGGCCAGCCAGGTGACCTCGCCTGGTCCTGCCAGCCGCGAGAGGCTGACTTCGCTCGTGGCGCAATCGGACCTGACGGCGCCAACCGCGCACCTGGCTATGGCTCAGCCATGTGGACTGGGTGGCCCATGACCGAAAAGTGTGTCGTACCGCGCTGTAAAGGGACCTCTCCCGCCCCAAGGATGACGCCGTCGGACATGCGGGCAACAGAGTCGTGGGGCCACCCACCGGCCAACATGGCGACGAGCTCGCGTGCCCGCTTCGCTGCGGCACGCCGGCGCCTTGTGTCGCCCAGCCGTCGGTGGCGACGAGGTCGTCGGCGGAGCGGCTGGGTTGCCATGACCGACCAGGCCGCCTTTTCGCCAGCGCAAGAGCCCGCGACCGTGCGCCACAACACCAGGACTCCCACGACCATGACGAACCAGCTCACAATCGCCGCTCCTTGTTCTTTGGTGGCTGGCGCGGGCACTACGACCGCGTCCGGGCTGTCGCTCCGCCTGATGGCTGAGGCGGAGGGCGCGTTCGACGGCGGCCTGAGCGAGCCGGCGCTGCCAGTCTTGCTCGAGCGTGACCGCTCCTGATGAAAGGCCGAGAGGTTGGTCGTCGGTAGTGACCCCCCAACGGTCCCGGTAGGCGGCGACCGTCGTTAGCGCCTCGGCCCAATGCGCCCGGGCCACCGGTTCGAGGGGCGGCGGCCCGAGCCGGAGGGCCCAGGGCCGGTTGCTCCTGATGGCTTCCTCGGCGAGCTCTCGCGCTCGCTGGCCCATGGCCCGGTCACGCTCGGCCAGAGCACGCCCCATGTCGGGGTCAGCACGCCGGCCACACGGGGCAGGAGCCCAGCCACCAGGTCGGCTGGCCCCCGGCGCTTGCTGGCGGCTGCCGCTGCCCAACGGTTGACCCGCCCATGAAGTACGGCGGCGGGGTCGGTGGCGTCGTCGAAGTTGCGGGCGTGCACCAGCTTGGGCAGTACGGCGCCGACCTGTAGGCCCCGCGGCCTCGGCTTCGCCGCAGCGACGCCAAGCAGCGGTCCGAACGCCGGGCTCCTCCTCACCGCCTGGAGGGCCTGTTCGTCTAAACCACAATCGCCCAACAGGTCGTCCCAGCGCTGGCGTTGGGCCTCTTGGGCGATGGTGGTGTACTCCGGGGCCAGTACCGCCCAGCTGGCTGCTTGAGCGGACACCTGCTGGCGCACCTCGTGGGCCGAGAGGTCCGCCCCCTGCCGGGCCAGGACGCCGACAAGGACTTCGGTCGCGCTTTGGCCCCTGGCCAGCCCGTCATGGGAGGTGGCCGGGTCCGGGTCGTAAGCCGTGTCCACGTAGAGCCGGTTGGCCTCGCGGCCCCGGGTGGCGGCTACATAGAGAGCCTCACGGGTGGTGGTGGCGGAGACAAAGGCGTGGGCGGTCTGCACGGTCGAGCCCTGGGCCCGGTGAGCAGTGGTGGCGTAGGCCAGCTCCACGTGGTGGGCCACATACCCGGCGGGCAGGGTCACTTCGCCGTTGCCGTTGAGGCGCCGGAGGGCCATGCTGCCATCTTCGTCCGCAGCTGTGACCGTCCACCGGTCCCCGTTCTTCACCCACGACTTGCCGGTGCCGAGGAGCCGGTTGTTCTCCCTGGTCACCACCACGTCGCCGACGCCGGCCACCTGGCCGCCGGCCAGCGCCACACCGTCCGCCAGGACTTCACCGGCATCGACCCGGTCCTGGCGTGCCCGGTGGTTCAGCTCGGCCACGGTGGCCCCGTCGGGGGCGATCATGAGGCTCGACTTGCCCGCGCGCCACGTCGGCCTTCCAGGACTCGTACAGATGCTCGAGCATCTCTGCACGCTCCCCGCCCGAGAGCCGGCCATGGGCCTCGTACGTAGCCACTGCGTCTTCTCGCCCCAAGCGCAGAGCGGTGCTGGCCCCCTTCTCCCACTCGTGGTGGAACCGGCGCACATCGGTGAGCTGAGGGGCGAGCTCGCCCCGGTCGCGGACCAGGAGCCCGAACGCCCCGCCGGCATCGACGGCCGACAGCTGCGCCCAGTCCCCGGCCAGCAGCACCTTGACCCCCGCCCCTTTTGCCGCGCTCAAGAGCTCGTCCAAGCTGAACGTCCCGGCCAAGCTGGCCTCGTCCACGACCACCAGTTGGCCCGGCCGCAGCTCCCGGGCGGCGATGTCGTCGTCGAGGCTGGCGAGTGCCGCCCACAGCTTTTGGGCACCCGGCGACGAGGGGCGGGGGTGATGGTGGAGGCGCTCGGCCAGTGCACCCCGGCGGGCCACCAGTTCAGGGACCCGGCGCCATTCGGTGAGCCACTTGGCCGTGTTCTCGGTGGCGGTGCCTAGCTCTTGCGCCAGCACCTCGGCGGCGGCTGCCGAGGGGGCCAGGCCGACCACCGAGCCGGGGCCGTGCTCGGCCTCCCACGCCGCCCGCAGCCCGGCCATGGTGGTCGATTTCCCCGTCCCGGCCGGGCCGACCAGTACGTCGAGGGCCCGTCCCGACGTCGCGATCTTTTCCACGGCCAGGGCCTGGTCGAGGCTGAGCCCGTAGACCCGGCCGGGCAGGTGGGCGTCGGCCACGGCCGCCACCGTGGCTACGGGGACCGAGGGGCCGGTGCTGTCACGTCCCGCCTCCAGCAACCTGGCCTCGGCGTCGAGCAGGGCCTGGGTGGTGTAGGCCACCCGGCTTTCGGGCCGCAGGCGGGAGGAACCGTAGGGGCGCTGGTAGCGGCGGGGGACATGGGCTTCCGAGGCTGGGGCCAGGGCCACCGAAGCTCCTACAGCCAGGGCCGTCACCCGCTCGGCCACGTCCACGCGCTCGTCGGGGGACGCGAAGCGGGCCCCGTTGAGGAGCCGGTGGACCTCGGCCAATAAGTTCATTCTGCTGAAGGTGGCGTGGCGCTCGGCCACTTCGGCGAGCACCGCCTCGGCGGCGTCAGCCAGGATGGGCTCGGCCAGGTCGGCGGAGCGCAGCAAGGGGAGGTCGTTGCGCCCGGCCAGGCCGGCCACCCAGGCCACTTGGCGCTCTCGGGGGACCTGGCGCCCGGCCCGCTCCCGCCACTCCTCGGTCATTTCCGAGAGGCTGCGATGGCTCTTGGCCGGCCGGGTGGCGATGGTGGCCGCCTGGCTGATGCGCATGTGCTCGACCGGGGAGGGTTGGCGGCCGTGGGCGGCCAGGAAGATCTCCACCGCCCGGGAGCGCCACCGGTCCACCTGCTCGGCCCGTCGGGAGAACTCGGCCATAAGCGCCTCGGCCACACCGGTGACCTCGTAGCGGGGCCGGGACGAGTGGCGCCTGGCCCGGGCCTCCCACCCGTAGCCCAGGGCCTCGGTGAGCAGGTCGGACAGCACCCCCTGGTGCAGTTCGGACAGCGTGGTGGTGGCCTTGAACAGGCCCCGGGAGTCAAGGGTGCGCCACCGGCAGTCGGACAGCGACTGGGCGCGGTTCCACACCACCACGTGGTCGTGCAGCTGGGGGTCGTCGGCCCGGCTCGACCAGTGGGTGAAACTGGCGGCAACTACTCCAGCCACGTCCTCTTCGACGATGCCGTTGGCGCCGGAGCGGGAGCGGAACACCTCTTTCTCGGCGTAGGCCAGCACGTAGCCGACGGCCCGGCGGTGGCAACCGTAGATGACCGCTTTGGCCTCTTCGCCCGCCAGCGCCCAGGCCACCGAGACGGATTTGGGCGGGCTAAAGGTGAGGTCGAACCCGGCCACCGGCACCGCCCTGGCCGGCGCCTTGGGCGTACCGCCCACGGGCTCCCCGCTCACGGGGTCGGCCATGGCCGCGAACATGTTGGCCAGGTGGTCGTCGGTGACCTGGGTGCCAGCCTCGACGCCCTTCCCGTCGTCCAGGGCCGAGAGCCCCGAGCCCACGAACACCCCCGGCGGGGTGCCGGAAGAGGCGTAGTAACGGCTCAGGTTGTTGACTCCCTCGGCGGCCCCGTCACCGGCGGCCACGGACTTGAGCAGGTAGCGGTAGGCACTGCCCAGGCTGACCCTGCGGATGGAGACCACACACGCCCTTCCTGGCCGCGCGGCGCACTCGGCCTTCTACTTGAAAGCACACCGGGCTGTCCGCGCTATTGGACCGCTCGATAGGCCAGGAAAAGCGCCCCAAGGTGGGCGCCAGCCCTCGAATGCCGACCGTGTGATGTTCGATGTTCAGATGTGATGTTCGATGTTCAGATGTTCATGAATGAGCTGGGTGGCGGCCGGCTCCATGATTCGGGCGCTGGAGGTTGAGGCGCTGGGCGTGAGCCGGTCGGGACCAGCAGGTCCATGAGCTGTGCCGCTGCCAGGTTTTGGTCGCTGGGCCGTCACTCATGAGTGGTAAGACTGGCGGGCCGTGGTCCGGGAGCGAAGGCTTTGGCCGAAGAGCCGGCCGATGATGCTGAGCACTGACGGGCTGGCGGCTAGGTTCGGGCTTGGGTTGGCCGGTGGGAAGGCGGCGTACCGGTGTCAGCGCACCGTTACGATGACGCGAGGTTGAAGGCGACGGCCGTCCGAGCGAGTCCAGCGCTCAACGCCGCGTCATGCGCACGCGCGAGCAGGTGGTCGCCGAACACCAGGCGGCCGTTCTGTCTGCCTGGTCGGAGCTGGCGAAGGCGTCGACGAAAATCGCCCGCTACGGGGTCGTTGAGCCCATGGCTCTCAGGTACGCTGCGGCCGAACCGCGCCGGTTGGCGCGTGGGCCGGCAAGGCCCGTTCACAGAGGCGTTCAGTCTGGGACCGGCACGGCGGCACCGCCGGGCCGACAGCCTGGACAGGGCGACGGTGTTAGTTGAGGCCCACCCTCGCTGGGCTCTGTTGAGCGAGCGGTGGCCGACACTGCGAACAACGTTTCCATTGAGCTGACGGGACGATCAATTGGCCTTAGTCCCGCCTGGCCCTGGCGGGCCTGCTCACAGCAGGTGAAAATGGTGGCGGCCACCCGGGCGACGTCGCGTTTTCTTGGTGCGCGCGAACCCGTGCCTTAGTCGGACGCGGGAGCTTCGGGAGCACAGAACTGTTGCCGTAGAGCACGAGGGTCAGATTCCACAATATGAGGCTCCTCCCGGGTGGCCAGGGCCGCGACGTCGGCAAAAGGGGGCCGGGAAGGAAGCACCATGGACGTACTGGTCGAGCGCTGTGCCGGGCTCGATGTGCACAAGGACACCGTCGTCGCCTGTGTGCGCACGCCGGGGGAAGGAGGCAAAAGACAAAGCCAGGTGAGGACCTTCGGCACCATGACAGTCGACCTGCTGGCGCTTCGCGACTGGCTCGTCGCCATGGCCGTCACCCGTGTCGGCATGGAGTCGACCGGGGTTTACTGGAAGGCGCCCTTTTATGTCCTAGAAGACGCCGCCGAGTGCTGGGTGCTGAACGCCCGCCACATGCGCAACCTACCAGGGCGCAAGTCCGATGTAGCCGATGCCGAGTGGATCTGCCAACTGGTCGAGCACGGCCTGGTGAGGCCCAGCTTCGTGCCGCCCAAGCCCATCAGGGAGCTGAGGGACCTCACCCGTTACCGCCGGGACCAGATAGACGAACGGGGCCGGGAGGCCCAGCGTCTCGACAAGGTGCTCCAAGACGGCATCAAGTTGTCCTCGGTGGCGAGCGACATCTTGGGCCGCTCGGGCCGGGACATGCTGGCCGCCCTCGTCAAGGGGACCAAGGACCCAGACGTCCTGGCCGAACTGGCCCGGGGGAGGCTGCGGGCCAAGATCCCCCTCCTCCAAAAGGCGTTGGAGGGCCGCTTTGTCACCCACCACGCCCTGATCGTGGGCGAGATCCTGGCCAAGCTCGACTACCTGGAGGAGATGATCGGGCGCCTCTCCGAGGAGGTCGACCGCCGCATCGCCCCTTTCGCGGCTGAGGTGGGGCTGCTCACCACCATCACCGGGGTGAAGCAGCGCACCGCCGAGTGCCTGGTCGCCGAGGTCGGGGTGGACATGGCCCGCTTCGGCAGCTCGGCCCGCCTCGCCTCCTGGGCCGGCGCCTGTCCCGGCAACCACGAGTCTGGCGGCAAGTCGAAGTCGGGCCGTTCCCGCAAGGGTTCCAAGTGGCTGGCTTCCGCCCTCGCAGAAGCGGCAGAGGCAGCCGGGCACTCCAAGGGGACTTACCTCGGTGCCCAGTTCGCCCGCCTCCGAGGGCGTATCGGGCACCCCAAGGCAAGAAAGGCCGTGGCTCACTCGATCCTCGTCGCTGTGTACCACATACTCGACCACAAGGTCCCTTACCACGACCTCGGCGCCGACTGGTTCGTAAAGCGCCGTCCCGACGCCCACGCCCGCCGCCTCGCCCGCCAGATCGAGGCCCTCGGTTACCGGGTCACGATCGAGCCCAACGAACAAACCGCAGCCTGAACTCGTAGCCAACTGAGCTTCGGGACTTCGTCCCGAGCAGGGCTCTGCCCCGCACCCCGGTGGCGCCGCTTGCGCACAAGCATTTTCGGGTCAGCGTGAACGACGCAAGGCATATGGCGAAGGGCCACGCGTCGAGGGCGGCTGGGCGAGGGGCAATGGGGCTAAGTAGACGTTGGACGGCCGCCCGACAGTTGGCTAACTCAGCGCGCTTAGCTCACTCGTCGGGCCATTCCGCCAGCCATTGCTCCGCCTCGGCGCCGCCACGTCCTGACCGTCGAGCGACTCTCCCTGGAGCATCCCCTCGCCCACCACGGCTCTGCGAAAAAGCGAGCACCTCTCCGACGGTGCCCGGTTGGACGTGAGCACCAGGCTGCACCCCGCCCGGCCCGCCCGCTCGCATAAGCCCGACGACCGCAGCGCGAAGCTCTCGAGTGGGAATTTGAATCATCTGGACGGCGGTGTAGCAGGACCGATCCTGCGAACAACACGTCGGCTGATGCAAGTTGGCGGCCCCGCACTTGGCTCGCCCCTCACCGTACCGGGGGTGGTGACATTGGGCGAGGCGGTCATCTGTACGCCCACCAGCGGTCCTAGGTGAGCGTTCACAGGATCGGGCCGGTCAAGTGAATAGGCTGCGTACGTGCTCGTCATTGTCGGCAAACCGCGAAAAAGCAGATCAGGGCCGCCCGCCTATTTCGCCGGTGGTTTGAACGCCTTCCCCAACAGCACCCCACCCTGCCGTCGTGATCATGAGAGACGCTGGGGTGCGATCGGTTGTCGGCAGCAGGTGCGTTCGATGGCAGACGGCTGAGAGACGTAAACGGAGGTGGAGGACCGCATCATTACTGAGCCTGCTGCCACGTCTTCGCTACTTAGCCGGACTTCGTGGCGGTGGGCAATTGCCGCACCTATTACCAGGCGAGACGAAGGCCGCGAGGATGTGGACGTGAATCAAAAGGATTCCGCTGCTCTGATCAGCGACTACCTCCTCGCCGCCACTACATCACGGCGACGTCTAAAGGTTCCACAGACTGAGTTGTGCAAGCTCCAGGTAGGTGACTGCGCCGACGTCGTCCTCGCGTTCTGTCGTTCGTGAGCACGGAGAAACGCGAACGATGGGACCGGTTCTCTCAGCTCAGACGGGTGTTACGCCCCATTCCTGTCGGTGGTGTCGTGACACGCTACAAGGAGGTACTCCGGAGATGACGGAGATTGTCCGTCGCGCCCGTCTCTTCCTCGGATCCTACGTCCTTCTCTTCGTTCTACTTGCGATCCGCTTCCAAACCTGGTGGCTGGTTCTCTCGTGCTTTGTTCTCGCCGGCATTGGGCTCCTGAACATGTTGTGGATTGTCTTCGTCGTGTCGCGGAAGACGGAGTCCGAACCGATCCGTATCGCTGACGTCACCGATGCAGGGTCCGATGTCGCTGGCTATCTCGCCACGTATCTTCTGCCCTTTCTCACTGTCGCCGTACCTACGGTGCGCGACGTCATCGCCTACGTGATCTTCCTGCTTGTCACGGGGCTGGTCTACGTTCGATCCGAGATGACGCAGATCAACCCGACCCTTTATCTCCTCGGCAAACGCGTTGTCGCAATCAAGACGGACAAGGGGTGGTCCGGCCACCTCGTTGCCACGTCGGCCCCGCATGTGGGCGACGTCGTTCAAGCCGCCTCGCTCAATGCGTTGGTGCGTGTTGAGTCCGCAGTGAAGGCAACGACAGGGTGACTCCCGTCCCTGGAACGCCCGCCTTCGATCCGGCGACCATCGACACGAGTGGGTCGGTCACGCTCGTTGTAGCGCGGCGGTCTGGTCGCAATTACATCGCCAACCGGATCCCCATGAGCACCCAGGTCGCCGACGACCTGCGCCATATCTGCCAGGAAACTCTCACAGCCATCGGGCGGCGCACCGCCGTTGCCTACGCGGACGATCTCGATTACGACCGAGACTCCCAGTACGTGCTTGTTCCATCCGTGGTCCTCGTAGCGCACCGGCGCCAGACCCGGCGTGGTCACAGGGTGGCAGACGAACCCGCTGAAGTCCCTGTGATTGAAGTGGATGCGGGTGCTCGCCGCGTCCTCGCATCGGCATCCTCACTCGATGAACTCAACGCAAGGGACCTGAAGAACCAATCCTTCACGTTCTACGCCGCCGTCGTGGGCAACAACCCCGACAATCGGGTTGCCTTCGTCGACCGCTGGAATCCGTACAAGGCCGCGTCGTCTGGGGGGATCATCACCAGCTTCGGTGACCGGCTGAATCGCATCGAAGGTCCGCTCCTCGTCTTCGAGCGCTCCTTTAATATGGTGGTCACCGACTCGGCGATCGCAGTACTCAATCCTGCAGCCTTCGAGGTTGTGTTCAGAGACATCGACGCCATGACGTATCGGCGGCCGACGTGGAGTCATGCTGCCGTCACTGCCTTGCCGCTTGAGGACGCAACGTCGGAGCTGCTCACTGAGCTGTGCAACAGGGGAGGTCGTGTGACGACCCAGCTTCGCGGCATGTACGAACGCGGCGTCTTCGGCCGGGCGTTCACCGCCGCTGAGTTGCGCGCCGAGATGAAGGTTCAGAAGCTGGATGTGAACCGGATGATCGTGAAGGGCCAGCTTGTTCTCGATGATACCGACGTCCCAATTGTCCTGAAGCTCATCGACGAGAAGCTTTACACCGGATGGCACAGTTCAACCAGCTGGGACGTAGGGACGCGGTCCCGTCGGCGAACCTGACCCAGCCCAGTGTCTCTCTACTGCCGTGTGGCGCTAGACACGACAGACAGACCGCGGGTTGCGCCGTCGGGTCGGTGACTCCGACGACGATGTCGTTGCCCCACGGGGTGACAAGAGTGTTCGAGGTCGGGTCGACTCGGCGGTAGGGGGACGTCGCCCATTTGTCCGTCGTGGACGTAGATGCCGACGTGGGTGGCGTCGGGTGGGCCCGCCGGCTCACCAACTATGTCTACTGGGAGGACTGTCCATGACCCCTGACCAGCCCGGCGACGGGCAGATCGGACGAGGCACAGCGGTCACGGCACTGGCCTCGCTGACTCAGCTGGCCGAGGCCACGGTGTCTGGTGTGATGCTTATCCTCCAGCAGAAAGGCAGCCCGCCGGAGGTATCACAACTCCTTCCGACCGACCGAGCCCTACCGGTACTGAGCGTTGTGACTCAGGAGGCGGCCACCAGTTATGCCGATTGCGAGGTCATCGATTATGAGCCGGCGAAAAGTACGGCCGACGGGCAGGTCATGTGGGTTGGGGTGGATGCCGTGCCCCTGCTCAAAGCCATTGTCGATGAGTCTGCCGATATGGCCGGTATGCCGCCGTCCGACCCTGGGAAATCTAAACTCTCCAACCTCCAGTTGGCGGCCATGCGGGCAGAGACTGGGGGGACCATGGCCGTCTTCGTCCAGTCGCTGCGCGGTAACCAGGTGGTGGCCCAGTCGAGGCGCGGTCGGCGTGATCGTCCGTCGTGGCACCATCGACCCGCCCCCGAGAGGGGAAATCCTGCTCCTGCGCCAAGATATCGCCACGATCGTTATTGGAAACATTGCGGTCTTTCGCGATCGTGCCTGCCTTCCAGTGCCCGTTTGGTTACCTCGATGAGCTACGCAAGCAGGCCGCCGCCACCTTCCGCTCGGTGACAGCCGATCTGCGGATAGCCGGGTTCGAGCAGATGGCCGTTGCCGTCAGCGCTAGTCCAGCCATGCTCGGCAAAATGGCCTCCATCCAGCGGAAGCTGGACAAGTACCCAAAATACAAGGCTGCTCTCACCATGCCAAAGCTTCTGGAGTTCATCGCCAGCCATCCCGAGTGTGAAGTCGAGGTTGCCGGGAAAAGAGCAGCGGCGCACCTTGTCTACCGCAACGGACCGCAGCACCGCTTCAAAATCCTGAGGCTGCTTGACGACGACTACCTGCGCTCCGACCCGACGTCACTGGAGTACGAGGCCAACTCAAAGAGCGCACCACTCGGGACTTGAACTCCCCCAGGGGCTAAAGGAGTTCAGTTTGTACTAGCTCCGAACGAATCGTCCGAGGTAAAGCGGCCCTCACGCTTGGCTGACCTCACACTTGGCTGACCTCACCCTTGGATTGTGGGCCATTGGCTGTAATGGTATGCCAGTAGTTCATGCCCTCGGCCCACGTCGCATCGAGAGCAATGTTCAGGAACAACGGAGCTTGTTCAGAATGCTTTTGGGTCGGGCTTGATAGTCGGTCGTCAAGTGTATAGAACCGCCGACTCTCTTAGACTGCGGGAAGTAATAAACTAGGAACCGCTGCTCGCTGGACGTAAAGGGAGGTGTCAGCATTCTAAACCTGCTGCCACTGCTGCTTCGGGCCAAAGGTACTGACTATCCGAAAGCAGGGATTAGTAAGTGACGACCTCAGACACCCTATCGGTGGAAACTCAAGTACCATCAGGGAAAGGAAGGGTGGACCATAGAGGCTATCCACGAAGTTGATGAGTGTCTGACCTCGCTTCTCGATTTATTTACGGCCACTAGGACCAGCGACGTCCGTGATACGGTAGGCACTGCCATCGTTACTGTTGAGCAGAGCCGACGGGGCACAACTCAAACCCGTACTCACTTGAGGGCTCGCGGGCAATCAATGCGAAAAAGTATCGGAGGGTGACATAATAGCGTGCACTGGACGCAGGATCGAGTTGTGGCCTCTGGCGAAGTGTGTTCTCCGGCTAATGGGACAGAGAGGAGTCCAATGTCGAGCTACCAGATCGTCTGTGTAGTTACGAAGTACCCGCACAGGCATATCGAAGCTGTCGGGACAGGGGTGGGTGACCGCGCTGACAAGAGCTGGAGTGTCGAGGAAGTCCGGCATGCAATCGCTAGCGGTGACACGTTTCATACTACCAGCCGAAGTACTGGCCGACACGCATCAGTCTTGATCGACAATTGCAACATCGACAGGTGCACGGTCAAGACGATCCGTTCGACGCCCGATGCAATTGCAGACAACAATCTCGACCACCTACGAACGTGTAACTTCCAGTAGCCGCATTTATTGCGTGACCGCCATCGTACCGGGCCGTTGAGCCCATGGCTAGAGGACCGCGGTCCCGACGCTTAATTCAACCGCCACAATTGACATCTGAGAACGCGGGAACGCGGAAAGCCTTGACCAGCGGTACGCGACATCGGGGTAGAAAATACAGGCTTTAGCCTTACTCTCGCTTTGCACTTAGTTCCTGGGGGCGACTTCAAGCGCGGCGAACTAGTGCCTAGCAGGAACGGAGAGTACTACGTCGAGGTAGCCTGCGGATTCCGGAGGTTTTCGTACACCCGTTCCGGATCGATTTCGTACACCGATTCCGGGGGTTTTCGTACACCCCTGAGGGAGGCCGGGCAGCATCCGCGTTTGAGCTGAGCGGGGCGGCCACCGTCGCTCGGAGTTCCTGCTCCGAGGAGGTGGCTGTTGCCGAGACCCCGTCTCGCTATGCGCAAGGTCCGAGACATCCTGAGGCTGGCCGTGGGCCAGGGCTTGTCGCGCCGCCAGGTGGCGGCGTCGTTGGGGATGCCGTTCACGACGGTGTCGGACCACCTGCGCCGGGCGCAGCGAGGCCGGGCTCGGCTGGCCGCTGCCCGAGGACGATGAGCGACGCCGAGCTCGAGGCGGCGCTGTTCGCCAGGCCGCCGGCCCCGCCGGCCGAGACGCGGCCGGTGCCGGACTGGCACTACGATCCACACGCGAGCTGCGCCGCCCGGGGGTGACGCTGATGTTGTTGTGGATGGAGTACAAGGAGGCCCACCCCGACGACGGCTACTCCTACTCGCAGTTCTGCCTCCACTACCGGGCCTGGCAAGGGCCACCTCGACCTGGTCATGCGCCAGGAGCACCGGGCCGGCGAGAAGCTGTTCGTCGACTTCCCCGGCCAGCGCCTTCCGATCTACGACCGCCGCAGCGGCGAGGTGGCCATTCTAGGCCGAGCTGTTCGTGGCCGTGCTGGGCGCGTCGAACTACCTCTACGCCGAGGCGGTGGCCTCCCAGGAGCTGTGCGTCGTGGATCACGGCGCACGTGCACGCCTTCGAGGCGATGGGCTGCGTGCCCCGAGATCGTGGTGCTGCGACAACCTCGCGCTCGGCGGTGAAGAAGGCGCACCGCTACGAGCCGGACATCAACGCCACCTACTCAGGAGATGGCCGCCCATTATCGGCGTGGCGATCATCCCGGCCCGGCCCAGAAAGCCCCGGGACAAGGCCAAGGTCGAAGCCGGGTGTGCTGCTGGCCGAGCGCTGGATCCTGGCCCGGCTGCGCAACCGGCGCTTCTACTCGCTGGCCGAGGCGAACGCCGCGATCGCCGAGCTGGTGGCCTGGCTGAACGACCGGCCGTTCAAGAAGATGCCCGGGACTCGCCGCCGAGCTGTTCGAGGACCTGGAGCGCCCGGTCATGCGGCCCGTTGCCGGCCAGCCGCTACGAGTTCGGCGCCTGGCGGATCGGGCGTCAAGGTCAACATCGACTACCACATCGAGGCTGACCGCCACTACTACTCGGTGCCCTACCAGCTCGTCGGCCAGCGCGTCGACGTGCGCACCTCGGCGACGACGGTCGAGGTGTTCCACTCAGGCCGGCGGGTGGCCTCGCACCTGCGCATCTACCGGCCGGCGGCACACCACCGACCCGGCCCACATGCCCGACTCGCCACCGCCGCCACGCCGAGTGGACACCGTCGCCGCATCATCGCCTGGGCCGAGACGACCGGCCCGAACACCGCCGCGCTGGCCAAGGCGATCATGGACGCCCGCACCCATCCCGAGCAGGGCTACCGCTCCTGTCTCGGCATCATCCGCCTGGGCGAGCGCTACGGCGCCGAGCGCCTCGAGGCGGCCTGCGCCCGGGCGCTGGCCGCCAGGGCGCTGTCATATCGCTCGGTCGAGTCGATCCTGCGCCACGGCCTGGACTCCCAGCCGCTCGGCCGAGCGCCCGGCGCAGGACCCACCGCCGCCACCACAACCTGCGCGGCCCCGAGCTACTACCGATGAAAGGAACACACCGTTGTTGACCAACGCCACCATCGACGGCCTGCACACCCTGCAGGCTGCCCGGCATGGCCCGGGGCCTGCTCGAACAGCGCGAGCACCCCGACTACGACGCCTTGGGCTTCGAGGAGCGCCTGGGCATGCTCGTCGACCGCGAGCTCACCGAGCGCCACAACCGCCGTCTGGACCGGATGCTCAAGGCTGCCCACCTGCGCACTGTCGGCCAGCGTCGAAGGCATCGACTTCTGCCGGCCCACGGGGCCTCGAGCGGGCCCAGATCCTCTCCCTGGCCGAGTCGCACTGGGTCGGCTCGCACCACTCGGTCGTCATCGTGGGCGCCACCGGGCTGGGCAAGACCTACATCTGCTGCGCCCTGGCCAACGCCGGCGATCCGGCGCGGCCACTCCGCCCTGTACCTGCGCGGGCCGCGGCTGCACGACGAGATCGCCCTGGCCCGAGCCGACGGACGGCTCCCCCGGCTCATGGCCGCCTGGGCCCGCACCGACGTCTTGGTCATCGACGACTTCCTGCTCAGGCCCCTCGCCCCCGACCAGGCCGCCGACCTGCTGGAGGTCATCGAGGACCGCGTCGGGCTGCGCTCCACCATCGTCACCAGCCAACTGCCGGTGGCCATGTGGCACGAAGCACTCGGCGAGCCCACCGTCGCCGACGGGATCCTGGACCGGCTCCTCGAGAACGTCCACCGCATCGAACTGCACGGCGAGTCGCTCCGGCGCCACCCTCCGGCAAGGACAGCCGCCAGCCGGCGCCACAAAGCCCCCGAACGCACACCGGCGACGAAAAATGACCCCCTACAAGCCCGCCAGAGCCGCTGCAAACGATCGCGCCTGGCATCACACATGCCCGGAAATGACAGGCTCACACATCGATGAGGAGGTGATCAACGAGGGGTTAGACAACAAGCTCAGCGTCGGCCGCTACGCGGCCTCCGACAGCCGTGTACGAAAACTCCGGACTGGGTGTACGGATTCACCGGAATACGCAGTAGCCGATCTTTGACGGCGTCGAGGGCAATGAGGTAGACGGCCCAGTGGCAAAGGCGACGGTCCCCAGTGCCGGCCACCCTCGATGAGTTGGCGGCCCCGGCGGACGATTTACTCCGCATCAGTCGAGGCATCGCCGTGAGCCGATCGCACTCAGCCGTGATAAGGCCGTACCGACGCCGAGGGTAGTCGCTGGGGCGCCAACAAGTGCTAAACAGGCGGCGTGGTGGTAGGTCAGGCAGCAAAGGCTTTGTCTAAAGAGCTGGCCAGTGATGCTCAGGACTGGTGGGCTGCTCACGAGGCTTGGTTACGGGCGGCGAAAGCTAGAGACCGCAAAATCATGGACGCTGAACGAAAGCTCCTCGCCGCCACGGGCGGGCTCGGATTAGCCTATTGGGAGTCAGCTTGCCGGCGTAAGCGCATCGTCAACGTCGAAGACGCCAGGTTGAAGGCGAGAGCCGTCCGAGCTAGGCCCGCGGTTGAGGCCGCCTTGTCGGCACGTGAACTTGTGCTCGCGGAACAGGAGGCAGCCACCCTTTCCGCTCGGTTAGTCCTGGCCGAGGCGTCCAGGCGAATGGCCCGGTACGGGGTCGTCGGGGCCGGGGCTCTCGGGCTCTCTGTGGGTGAGCTGCGCCGCTTGGGCCGCCGGCCGCCAAGGCCCGGCCACCAAGGCCTTTATTAGCCCACAGGTTCGGCAAGCCGGCCGGTGTATAGCCCGGACAGGGCGATGGCACCAGTTGAGGCCTTTCTCGTGGTCTCAGAGAGGAGGCCACAATGCCCGTGCGTCCCGAGCTTTCCGCCGCTCAACGAGCTCTTGCTGTCCTCGACGCCACCCATACCCGGCGCACCGCCGCGCTGGAGCGGGCGATAGCCCTCCGGGCCGAGGCTGTCGCTGAGCAAGACCGTCGAGTCGCCGCCGCTCAGACTGCCGTCGACCGGGCCGTGACCGAGATGGCGAACAGCATTTCGGTTGAGCTGACGGCACGATTGCTTGGACTAGGCGTGAACGATGTAAGACGCTTGGTCAGGCGCAACGGCCTGAAGAGGCCCGGGGAGGTCGCCGAGTCGGGCCGCAATGGCGCCTAAGTCGACGTTCCACGGCAGCCGGACATTCGGTTCCCCCCACCACCCTGCCTATTCGTCAGGCCGGGCCCCTAACCACTCCTCAGCCTCGGTCGCCAGGTCCTGGCCGTCGAGGGACTCTCGGGCCGGCGCCAAAATCGGCTCCAGGCGAACTGACAGCCTCGCATGCTCGCCTTGCCATCGTTGTCGACGCCGGCCCCGCGAGTGGCATACCAACACGCCTGTGGCACCCGCCAAAGCGATGCCGGTGCCCACTGCGGCGAGGAGGAAGGCCCATGGCACTCCTTGACCCTACAGGCAAGCTCACCGCGCAACTGTTCGCGCTCTTGCGAGCGCGTTTACCTGCGAGGCGATGCGCAATCCGGCCAAGAAGCAGTGTCGATGTCAGCGCCATGTCTCATATTTGGGTCACGGCTGTGACCCACGCTTGGACGGTTCAAGCTACCTGTGTTCGGTGCAGCTAGTGGGGCCGAGCTCTTACGGGGCGGGCGGGTGCGTTTGGCTGGACTGGCGTCCCCACGGGGCGATCCCGGAGAAAGGGACTCGGCGGCTAATGTCCAAGGATCGAAGGAGGGGGCTGCTTCGAACCGACCGGCTCGCCGGCCCGGCTATGAGGGTGCGCGTCAGCATTAGCGCGCGCACGTGCAGCAACGGGGCAGGCCGTGAGGCAAGGTCGACGGTGCGCCGGGCAAACCCGTTTATGAGAGCAGCCGCCCCCGGCGGAGGGCAGCGACGAGCAGCAAGGCGGAGCCATCATTTTGCCGCCCTCGCGTATGCCATCCTGACGTTCCTTACGCTCCGCTGGCGGCGGCGCCTGCCGCTGTGCGCACTGGCGGCGTGTATAACGTCCCAGGTTGTTAACCCAGCGGTGGCCTGGGCAGCATCTGGGCCTTTGGCCGCCGAGGTGCTCGCATCTGCGCCCGAGGGCCTTCGACTCCCGCCCGACGGGCGTGTGAACGGTGACGGCTTCACCGCTCACGTCGTCGGCTATCGCTTTACGCCCCAGTTCGGCACGGGCAAAACAATGAGACGGGCCGCTTCGGGCCAGGTCTTCCTGGTGTTCGGCCTCACTTGCACCACCACTTCGCTAGCGGCGCGCCTTCTAGTCGGTGGGCACGCAAAAATGCTGCCGGGGGAGGCCGACTACCGCGGTTTGGTGCCGACCTACTACCTGGCCTCCATACCGCAAAAGGCCACCGATGTCGCCCTCGAGCTCTCAAAGGACGGCTTTTCGCAGGAGTTCTCCTTCACCAAGGGGCAGCGGGAGGGGTCCCAACCACCGGCATTGTATGACAGTGCCGACAGCTGGGAGCTGACCGATGCCCCTGACGCACAGGCGACCCTCACCGTGACCGGCCCCAAGGGCCGGGTAGAGGAAAGGGCCAACCAAGTCCTCGATATCTCAGCCTCGCTCACCTACTTCCTGCCGAGTACTGGTGCCGTGCCGGCCACCTCTTCCAGCGCCTGGCTGGTGGTCACCGGAACCGTTCTGCCCTACTTCGTCGGCTCCGGGGCCGGTGACCCTGGCTTCAGTTACGGCTACACGCGCCCGTTAAGAGGCCCGGACGTCACGCTGGCCCTCCCCAGGCGGGCACCGGTGGCGGCCAGGACGACCGGGGCCTCGGTATCGGGTCAGCTTTTCGCCGGCAGCTACTACTGGCAGGTCCCGGCGGGCACGCAGGTTGCCACCTTGAGGTTGTCGCTCCCGCCCGTGGCCCCATCAGGCCCTGGCCCTTCTATCCCGACTGGCTGGCGAGCGACTGCTTCGGCTGGTCCGGTCCAGATGAACTTCTCCAGCGCCTACCAGGCACCCCCAAGCACCGCAGCCACCAGTGCCGGCACGTCTTCCAACACCTCGCCTAACCAGACCTCGCCCAGCTCGGGTGGCCATGTTGCCGCTGGCCCAAGCGGCCGGCACACGACCGGGCCGGTGCCCTGGACCTGGCTGGTACTGGCCGCAGCAGGCCTCATCGTCAGTGTGTCTTTCGCATTGCGCTGGCGTCGCCTGCTTCTCGCATGGGTCCCGGGTGCGGCGCGAGCCGGCGGCGCACATGACAAGGATCTTCGGGACTCTGACGGTCGCTCCGCCGGCGCCGCCAACGGCGTCGAACATTAAAGCGACCGATGGTGAACGGGATTCGAGCACCCAAGCCATCGTTGGCGGCGCCTCGTCAAGACCGACGCCCTTGGTGTTCGATGGCCAGGGCGGTGCCTCCGGGGAAGCTTCGCCGCTGCCGGAAGGCGCCATGCTGCAGATGATCGGCCAGGTGCGCCTGGTGCGTCTACCGCAAACAGAAGAGGCACCTGCCGTCCCCGACGTTAGACCTCCGGGCTCCGGGACGGATGTCCCCCTCGCCGAAGGCGTGCCACGTGGCCGGTCGAGCCGGCCCGGTGAGGCCATCCAACTTCAGGCGCTGGGCCATCGGCCCGGCCCAAGTGGGTCCGGCCCAAGCCCCGGTCTGATACCCGTCCCCGTGGGACCGCCACCGCTCGAAGATGGCAGCAAAGAGCTCCAGGTCATCGGCAAACCCCGCCTCATCACCGCCGATGGGCCCGAGGTCAAGCTGAGCCCCTCGGATATTGAACTGCTGGCGCGCCTGGCCCTGACGCCCGGGAGGACCTTTAGCGCCGAGGAGCTGCGCACCGACATGGGGGCGGCCAAGGACTCGGACTGGACGGCGGGCACGCTGTGGACGCGGGCCAGTTCGCTCCGAAGGTCGGTGGGCACCGAGCACCTCCCCGTCAGCTCCAGGGGGAGTG
Organism: Terriglobia bacterium; assembly: GCA_963846045.1. Classification (GTDB taxonomy): domain Bacteria; phylum Acidobacteriota; class Terriglobia; order Bryobacterales; family Bryobacteraceae; genus Bog-105. The sequence continues at coordinate 498,944 of CAWJUL010000003.1, forward strand.
GTTACCGGGTGGTCGGCATAGGCACGGACGTGGCCCGCTTTGAGGCCTCCATTGCCGGTTCCCGGGCTGACCCCGCCAATGCTGTCGGCTTTTTAGCCGAGGCCCTCTCGCTCGTGCGGGGCGTCCCGTTTGCCAATGTCCCCACCGGCACCTTCACCTGGGCACTAGATGCTGGTGGGGTAGCGACCCGGGTCGGCAACGCCGTCTACGCCGCCGCCGTCGACTTGGCCCAGATGGCCCTCGCTGCTGGTGGTGTGGAGCTTGCCACCTGGGCTGTCGCCCAGGGCCGGTTGGTTTTCAAGGACGAAGAGGTACTGGACGTGCTCGACCTGGAGGCGGCGGCCATCTCTCATGACCGCTCTGCCCTTGGCCGTACTTGGGCGGCCCTGAAGCGTCGTTACGGCGCCCTACACCAGGCGGTCCCGCTGCCGGTCGCTGATGCCTACCGTCGGCTTTCCGGCAAATAGACGCTCAGGGTCAACGCCTGGAAACATCCACCCGGTCGTCATCGATCACGCTCCGGGCAGTCAATGGGCCAGAGCATCTGCGCCGTCGGCCGGCGCCAGGTCTCTGGTCGCTCGGCCAGCCTAGCGGGGGGAGGCTGGCCAGGCGGCCCTCGGGACGGCTATAACCGCCCCGTCCTTCCAGCGCCAGCCTAGGTTGTTGAGTACCTTGGCCACCGAAGTGGCCGGTCTGCCCACCTCCTGCCCGGTGATCTGGCCGGCCTTGCGGGTGGGGCCAGTACCACTAGCTCTCGGAGCTGGGCGGCAAGGGCTTCCCGAGTGGTGGCCAGCATGGCCGTCTTGTCAGTCCCCGCCGGGACCCACCACCTCGAGCCCCGCTCCCGTGGGCGATGGCCGCCAAAGCGTCGGCCTTGCCGGCGTTGGTCTGTAGGTGGACTTTCTGCTCGGTGGTACTGACCCTGGCATAGTCGAGGAGCTCGCCCATCGGGCGAGCGTGCCAACAGGTGTAGATGGGACGTTGTTTTCGGGCACGGCTTCTGAACCCGGTCCCAGGATATTTCAACGGGCCTGGTCGCGTTGGTAGGTGCCGGCTTTTGAGTGTGCTCAGGCGAATTCCAGAACTGGTCGCATCACGGAGGCTTAGGTAGGCGAGGATACAAGCCTTTCGAGGCAGTCGGCGGGGGACTGCCAGCCGAGCACTTTGCGGGGGCGCGAGTTGACCTCGTCGGCAACCGCTTGAAGGTGGTCTCGGCCATAGACGCTCAGGTCGGTGCCCTTCGGGAAGTACTGGCGGAGCAGTCCATTCATGTTCTCGTTCGAACCTCGCTGCCATGGGCTGGCGGGATCGCAGAAGTAAACGGGCATACCGGTGGCTTCGGTGAGCTCGTGATGGCAACCCATCTCACTGCCCTGGTCCCAGGTGAGAGAGCGGGCCAGCTGGGCGGGAAAAGCAGCGATAGTCCCGACTAGGGCGTCTTTCATTTGCTTGCCAGCATGGCCGGCCGGCAAATGCACCAGCGCCAAGGTTCGGCTGGTGCGCTCGACCAGGGTCCCGATGGCTGAGCGGTTGGCCCTTCCCATGAGTAAGTCCCCTTCCCAATGGCCGGCCACGAGGCGGCCGGCTACCTCCGCCGGGCGCTTGGTGATCATGGTCATGGGGGCACCAAAGCGGGACGTACGTTGGTCGGCCCGACGCCGCCGTTTGCGCCGAGAACGCCCACTGCGCAAGCGCTTTGCCAGGTCACGGTGCAGCCCAGTACGACCGGGGTGGTAAAGCGCCTGGTAAATGGTCTCGTGACAGGCCCGCATCTCGGGGCGGTCGGGGAAAACTTGAGGGAGGGCCTTGCTTATTTGCTCAGGGCTCCAGTGCTTTCCCAGGCACTCCTGCACGAAGGCGCCGAGCTCCGGTTGCCTGGACAGCTTGCTCGGAATGTAGCGGGCACGGCGTCGCTCAGCCTGATGGTGAGCCTTAAGAGGGTAATAACGGCCCGTCGTCGGGTCGACATTGTTGGCCAGTTCCCGGCTGATGGTCGAGGGGCTGCGGCCGAGCTGGGCAGCGATGGACCGGGCGCTATCGCCCGCCCGCAGCCCATCGGCGATAGCGGCCCGCTCCGGCTCGGACAAAAAGCGCGGCGATACAGGAGACGGGGCCGCCCCAGTGATGGCCGGGTACTCACGTACCCAGCCGTCCGCGGTGACGAGATGCCGGCCTTTGCTCCAGCGTGTCCCGGTCCGGCGGTTCACGCCGACGAGGCGGCATGCTGCAGCGTTGTTCGTCCCTTGGGCCATGAGGGCGATGTATAGCTCCCGCTTGGCCACCAGTGGCGGACCCCCTTGCGGTTTGGGTTGCTTGCGACGAGCTCGAGGCAGGTCACGTTGAGGGACACGACGGCGAGGCACGGCAACTCCTGGAATCGTCAGGTGTTGCGATCACCCCTAGAACTCACCTGAGCACGGTGGGGCCAGTCCGGCTTGACATTCCCAAACGACGCTGTAAGTCGTGCACGTAGCAACAATTCGCGGTGCCGGGAAGGCCCCAAGCATCAGTCTCATCTACGGGCTCCGCTGCACCAAGCAAAAGCGAGCTTCAGCCAGGCCCAGCACCATTTTCATACATCGCGGTGGCCCCGGGCCATGAAGTCTCATCTGATTTGGCCCCACCCGAGGGTCCACCAACGGGAGCTCTGCGCTGCTCAGCGTGGGTGGATGCCAAAGAGGTCAAAGGTGAGCGTGTACGAGCAGATCCGCAAGGGCACACGAGCGAGAGGGCCTGAGCGTGTGCTCGTTAGCCCCGGCGCTTCCACGTGCACCGGCGCGACGTTCGCCAAGCCCTCACCTCGGCGGTGCCCCCACCCCGCGAAGCGGCCCCGGCCCGGCCCGCACCCAAGATACGACCCCTGGAAGCCGGTGGTCGAGGGGTGGTTAGAAGAGGACAAAAAGGCCCCTAGGAAACAACGCCATAGCGCCCGGCGGGTCTGGCAGCGCCCGCAAGACGAGCACGGGGCCGAGCTAAGTGAGCCCACCGGGCGGCGGTTCGTGGCCGAGGTACCTGCCCGCCAAGAGCTCGCCTTGGCCGACGTGGCCGTGCCCGAACACCACCCTTTGGGGGCGGAAGCCGAGGTCGACTTCGGCACGGCCACGGTCGTCTTGGCCGGGGCGGCCACCGAGGTGCAGCTGTTCATCATGCGCCTGTCGGCCTCGGGCCCGAGCTTACCCACCGCTTACCTAAACGAGGGCCAAGAAGTCTTCCTGGACAGCCATGTCCGGGCGTTCAGCCATTTCGGCGGAGCACCGGCCCGCATCCGCCCCGAAAATGTGGCGCGGAACACTTTCGGGGACGATGACCCTCCGGCAGGCAGCCCATTGCCTCAAAGGCATGCAGGTGGGCAGTGAGCCACGACGCCGACTCCTGTGAAGCTACCACCTCGGCGTTTAGGTAGTTCGACGCGCCTAGCACCGCCACGAACAGCTTTGCACAGGTCGCGACCTCACCGCTGCGGCGGTCGTAGATGGGGAGGCGCTGGCCGCAGAAGTCGACGAACAGATTCGCCCCGGCCCGGTGCTCTTGGCGCATAACCTTGTCGAGGTGGCCTTGCCAGGAGCGATAGTGCACGCAGTACTGTAAGTAGCAACAGCCGTCGTCAGGATGGGCTTCCTTGTACTCGAGCAACAACAACAGCAGCGTCACCGCAGGGCGTCGGAGCTCTTGGTGTACGTAGTGCCAGTCCGGCACCGGCCGACGCTCGGCTGGTGGGGGCGGGCGGCTTGGCGAGCAACCTCGCCTCCAGCTCGGCGTCGCTCATACCCCTCGAGCGACGGCCAACCTCAATCCCTGCCTCGCCCGCCCGGCGTGACGGCGCAAGTGGTCCGACACCGTGGTGAACGGCACCCCCATCGACGCGCCACCTCGCGGCGCGACAAACCCTGGGCCACGGCCAGCCTCAAGATGTCTCGGACCTTTCGCATAGCCAGACGGGCAACTCCACCTCCTCAGACACAGGTACTCCGAGCGACGCTGGCCCAGCCATTCAGCTCAGAAACGCAGATGCTCCCCAGCCTCCCTAAGGGTGTACGAAAACGACCCGAATCCGCACTTGGGGAGGCAACGGCCGTTCGCCATATCTATGTTCTTGCGGTTCTGCTCAGGGACTGAGCACCTAAAGCTGGCGGCTGTGAGCATCTCGACGGCAACCAAGTTCTTGACTGCCCATTCCGCGGCCCACACCAGTGTCTGGATCAAAGCGGTGGCTGTTGCCCTGCGTTGCTTGTTGCGCTTCTCATACGTAGAAGGGCTGACCAGCACACCCCTGGCCCAGGCGGTGCCGACATCGGCCGGATGGTCTGGTGCCTCCGTGCCAAAGGCATTACAGCCCGCCGATCTGGCGGCTGCCTTAGGAAGCTGTGACCGTGCTTCGCACGTCGGCCGACGTGATTGGGTGCTTGTCCTGCTAGCATGGGTGGGCCTGCGGGCCGGGGAAGGCGCCGGCTTGCACAATGGGCGATATCAATTGGACTGACGGCGAGATCTGTGTCCGGGGCAAAGGGCCGCGTGTGGACGTCCTGCCACTACCAGCCGATGTGGGCCGGGCGTTGGGCCACTACATGACCAAGGGGCGGCCACGGGAGCGTGGCGGTCCACCTTTTTTTGAGGGGCCGTCGCGCCTCGTGAGGGCCTGAACCCATCAGCGTCACGGGGATCGCGTACCCGGCCCTGTGAGCGTGCCGGCCTGCCCAGGATGGGTGCTCACCGCCTGCGCGACACCGCCGCGACCGAAATCCTGCGTGGTGGCGCCTCTCTGGCAGAGATCGCCCAGGTACTCCGTCAGCAGACGCCTACCCGACAGGTCATAGCCGGACCACTCTGTCTCGCACTACACAGCGCGTAGCCATAATCTGCTGCTATTAGAGGCCGATACCATTGGACACGGTCTTCTTGGAACACGACGTCGACGGACTTCGTCAGAGGGTGACCCATCATCGATCTTCCGACAGGATCCTGAACCAAAATCTCTGTCGTCGCAGAAACCCCGCGTAACCCCCTACTAATAAGTTGGCCCCCTAGCCTTCTCCACTTAGTCAATACCACCTCTCTGACTCCCAGTTCGAATTAATCCAAGGTGTGGCGTTAAGGGCGCAAGTAAGCCTACTGGACGGATAACTTTACGACAAAATCGCCCCAATCACAATAATAAGAGGTCGTTGGAATCGCTAATAGCTCCAGTAGATCATCTGGCACTGTGACGTGAGCAATTTCGCGACAAAACCTGTATACATAGAACAGAGCAGGCCGCAGATAACTATAGTCACGACCGAATGTACCGACGAAGTCCCACGGCGGAGGCACGGAGCGCAACAATGCAACCACATCACCAACGGGTTTGAGTGATTTGCCTCCCTGTGACATAAGTTCGTGATAGAATCGATGCGCTGAAGTAACAGCCAAAAAAGGCGCCTCCAGAGTATACAGCTCAATATCACCCACCGCTACTGTCTGCCGATATAATAACCAGTCGTCAGGCGAGGGACGATCACTTAAGACATTGTTGTCAGACAATGGATTCAGGCTATAGTGGACATCGATATTACTTAAACCGTAGATTTTACCTCGGCGCGCGACAAATTGGTTACCAAAAAAGGGCATCAACTGCTCCACATCCTTAATGTCAAGCGCATCAAAGGCTACAATCTTAGTATATGGGTATAGCATGCCGTAGTAGGGCGGAGATGCTTCCACCTCCGCAATTACCCCTTGAGACACCGGTACAAATTGGTTATTGCTGATACCGACTCCCTGTCGGTACCCATTTGATTCCAAGGCGGCCCGGAGACGGCCCACGTCATCACGCTGCACTAGAACGTCCACGTCCGCCATCGCAACTGATCTCCGGGGATAATACTGTAATGAGAAAGCTAGACCCTTTGGCACAACGAAGGTTATGTTCTCAGCATCCAGAATCGACTTAATCGTCTGGTAGTCAGAAGTACGGAAAGGCTGTATATAGGATGACAACGTATTATAGGCAAGCCAAGCGCAAGCATCGCCATCCTCGCCGACCACCTGTCCGAGGACGTCCAAGCAAACATGGAGCAACCCCATATCGGCCGCAGCCTTGCACACGTCTGCTAAAGATACATCACCAACGCTGGAGCATATTTCGTCAAAAGTGTCGAGTCGCGTTGACGGGCACAGCCGGAAAGTATCGGAGTAGCAATAATGCGGCTAGGCGTGCCGGCGGTATTCCGACTGCAAGTTCCCTCGTAGAAACCATAAGTCTTCTCCAGTCAGCCGCAGCGAGTGTGGGACTTTGTCAACTCTTACAACCCCCGCCTGCGAGAAATGTCGCCACACGGGACAACTTCAAATGAGCTTTTCGGCCTTCAATCGCGAGACAACTTCGGCTTTCACGTTCGGATATGTTGCGCCAAGTCGCGGATTTTGGGCCATTGCAATCGCGCGATTAGGCCATCGATATCACCGCTAACGCTCGAGTCGATGCGGTCCCCAATCGCTATCGACAATTCGATTGCAGCAACCGAATCACCACCCAATTCGAAAAAATCTGCTTCAGGTGACAGGCCATCGACTCCCAGAACCTCTTCCCAGACTGAGATCAAGTAGCGCTCGGCCGGCGTGGACTCTACCACGGAGCTGCTCCTCACTTAGATGCCAACTAGGTGGTCTACCATACCATTTGAAACCTCGCGACAGGAACAGTATCTCGCTTGCCCAGGCAGTGTGTGACGGCTGCGCCTGCAGAGCGAGCGAGTCATCTCGCAACGACGGACGAGGGTACTCAGTGGGTTTCCAGGACCTACCGAAGCAATCCGGCAATGGGTTAGCCTTCTGCTAGCGTGGACGAGCCTGAGCACATTACCTTACTGGCATCGGAGCCGATCAACTAGCCCCGCTTGGGAAGCCTCTTCTGTAGGTTTGAGGCAAGTTTTGAGTCAAGCGACAAGTTGGCCGCATTTTACAAAGGAAACCAGTTCTCGTTCGTAGTCGCGCCACGCGGCGGCGAGGCGGGGGGTGACGGGAGGCTGCGGGCGGTCCAGTTGTGCGAGGTCGGTGAGAGCGGGGACGACGACACGGCTGGCGAGGTGGGTGAAAAAGGTGGCAATGCGAAGGCCTTGGCCGTGGCACGGTAGGAGTTGGTGCCCGGGAGGCGACAGATGAAGCCCTTTAGGCGCAGGCGCCGCAAGTCGTAAGTGGCGTGGGCGGAGCTGTACGCGGGTTGGAAAAGGGCGGCCATGTGGGCACGCAGGCCTTTGTTGGTGAGGCCGGCGATGAAATGGGCGAAAGCGGTGACCGAGGCGAGCAGGGCCACGGTGCGGGGGTCGCCGAAGCGCAGCCCAGGGGGCGCGCTGGCCGTCGTGGGTGCTCGGTAGCACTACCGACTCCAAGGTGGCAGGGTCAGGCAGGCCGGGCTGTCCCTCGCCCAATGCGGCGAGGAAGCGGGCGTTGGTCTCGGCCCCGAGGCTCCGTAGTGCCGTTCAGTTGTCAGCATTGAGGGTCTTCTTCAGCTCGAAGTCCGAAGCGGGTTATTAATGGTCGTCTCGACCCGGAGCGCCTTGCCTTCCTTCAGGTAGGCCTTGGCCTTGGAGCTCTTGTAGTGGACCTGGAGGTGGGGGGCGGTGTCGGCGGTGATGACCTCGGTGGCAAAACGCCCGGGGTCTTGCGAGGGCCACGGTTGACAACGCGGCGGTTGACCACCAGGCGATCCGCTGGGGCCGGCCGAGGTCGAGATGGGCGCCGATGGCGGCCTCGAACCAGGCCCGGGCCCTTCTCGGTTGGTCGAACACGGCGGTGTCGGAGACCTCCAGCTGGGCTATGGAGAACGACCAGGAAAAGCCAGCCCGGCGGTCGTCGTTGGTGAGGGGGTCGGGCATCACCGCCAACATGCGGTCGAGGAGCCCCCGGAGGTGCCCCGAGCCAAGCGCGGGCGCAAGTGCGGCGGGCAAAAGCCGGGTCGTCTACGGAGCACAGGCCGTTGTCCAAAGCGTGTAGCCGACACCGGCCTTTGCCAATTGGCGCTTGGCCCATTCGTGGCCATTGGCGCAGCACCACAGCCCGTACGGCACATAACTGCACATCTTTAGGAACGCCGGCCCCCACTGCTCGTCGGCGAAATAGAAGTACCAGTGGTCGGGCAACGACGACATGCGGGACCAGGAAATGTGTGGGTGCCCGGGGCGGTGGCTGGCGTGGGAGGGGTCGACAAAGCCCCGCCACGAGCTGGTGCGCTCCTGGGCTTTGCCCACAAGCACCAGCCCGATAGTGCCCGGCAGCCGAAGCTGCGTCCTGGTAGGGGCGGGCGATGTCTTCTTTGCAGTCGTCGCGCTTGAAGCGCACCACGGGCACGGCCGTCGAGGCCACCAGGGCGTCGAGGCCGGCGACGCAAGCGGTCATGGGCCTGGTTGAGCGCAGCCGGCGACGGGTGACGGTTCCGGTCGTTTCCGTACACCCGTTCCGATCGATTTATTCCGTACACCCTTTCCGGGGGTTTCCGTACACCTGGAGGATGGGGGTCGGCGTAGCGCTGGCTTGAGCTGATCGGAGGGCCCGGCACCCTGTCTCGGACAGTCCACCACGACTCCCGAGGAGGTGCCGGTGCCCCGGCCCCACATTGCCATGCGCAAGATCAGAGAAGTAATCCGGTTGACCCTGGCCGAAGGCATGAGCCTCCGCCAGGTCTCAGCCAGCCTGGGGGTGCCCCCCACCACCCTGGCCGAGCACGTGAGGCGGATCCGCGACGCTGGGCTCACCTGGCCCCTGCCCGCTGACCTGGACGACGACGCCCTGGAGGCCATGTTGTTCGCCCAGCCCGGCCCCCGTCCCGGGGCCCGCCCGGTGCCGGACTGGGCCAAGGTGCACCTCGAGCTGCGGCGCAAGGGCGTGACCTTGATGCTGCTCTGGCACGAGTACAAGCAGACCTTTCCCGACGGCTACGCCTACAGCCAGTTCAACCAGCTCTACCGGGCCTGGAAGCTCCACCTCGGCTTCGCAAGGCGTTTCCTCAGTGAGCGTGCCGCCCACACCGGCCTGGAGACGGGGGCTGAGGGGCTGACGAACGCCGAGGTCAATGCCTGCATGCGGGGGGCGGGATCTCGCCTCGGCGTTGAGTCCGCCAAGCGAGAGGCCGCTGACCTTCGGGCACTGTTGCGCTTTTTGTACTTCCGCGGGCTGATCGCCAACGACCTTGGCAGCGCCATGCCCCCGGTCGCCGCATGGCGGGGCACGAGCTTGCCCTCAGCCATAAGCCAAGCCGACGTGGGTTCCTTGTTGGACAGTTGTGACGGCTCGACCACCAGGGGGCGTCGTGACCGCGCCGTCCTCATGTTCTTGGCACGCTTGGGCCTTCGTTCAGCCGAGGTGGCAGCCATGCAACTGGGCGACATCGACTGGCACACGGGTGAGGTAAATGTTCGGGGCAAGGCCGGGCGCCGGGACCGCCTCCCGCTCCCGGTCGAGGTGGGCGAGGCGCTCGTCGCTTACCTCACAGACGGCCGTCCTCATTGCCCGCACCCCGCAGTGTTCTTGACCCTGTACGCACCGCACCGGCCAATAAAGCCCTGCTCCATAGCGAACATCGTCTACGACGCTTGCGGGCGCGCCGGGCTGGCCCACGTCGGGGGCCACCGATTGCGCCATGCTCTGGCCACCGAGGTGCTCCGCCAGGGTGGGGACCTCCTCGAGGTCGCCCAGGTCCTGCGCCAATCCGACCTTGGCACGACTTCCGGCTATGCCAAAGTCGACCGCGCCGCCTTACGCACGGTCGCCCAGCCCTGGCCGGGGGCCACGCCATGAGCAATTTCTCCCAGCACCCCGAGGAGTACTTGCGCTTGCGCCAAGGCCTCGGGCACCAGTTGGCAGACGCTGCCCGACTTCTCCCGCGCTACGTCGCCCATCTCGAAGCAACCGGCACGACGAGCATTGAACCGCCCTGGGTTCCTTGGAGGCTCCATACCTTCGGAGAGAGGATCGAGCTATGCCAACAAAGGAGCCCCCGAAGCACCCGGCCAGCCGCCGGTACACCGACGCGGAGAAGGAGCAAGCCGTACGCCTGGTCCGTCAGCTGCGTAAGGAGCTCGGCACCGACCAGGGGACCGTCGGCCGGGTGGCCCGCCAGCTCGGTTACGGGGAAGAGTCGGTCAGGTCCTGGGTAAAGCAGGCCGACATCGACCAAGGCGTAAAGCCAGGGACGACCAGCGCCGATGCCGAACGGGTAAAGGCGCTCGAACAAGAGAACAAGGAGCTGAGGCGTGCCAACGAGATATTACGGCGAGCCTCAGTTTTTTCGCGGCGGAGCTCGACCGCCCACAGAAATGATCGTCCGCTTTATCGACGAGAACCGAAACGACCTCGGGGTCGAGCCCATCTGCAAGACCCTGCAGGTGGCCCCGAGCACCTACTACGCCGCCAAGTCCCGGCCGGCCGTCCGCCCGCTCGCTACGGGACGCCCTCGATTGTCCCGTGCTGCTGGCGATCTTCCAGGCCAACTACTCGGTCTACGGCGCCCACAAGCTCTGGAAAGCGGCTCGCCGGGCCGGCTACGACATTGGCCGCGACCATGTGGCGCGCCTGCATGCGCCTGGGCGGCATCGGTGGGGCACGCCGGGGCCGACGGGTGGTCACCACCAGGACGGACCCCGGCGACGGGCGAGCGCCTGACCTGGTAACGCGGCACTTCGTGGCCACCAAGCCGAACGCCTTGTGGGTCACCGACTTGACCTACGTGCCCACGTGGTGCGGGGTCGCTACGTCTGTTTCATCGTCGACGCCTTCAGCCGCATGATCGTGGGCTGGCGGGTGGCAGCCCACATGCGGACCGAGATGGTTCTCGACGCCTTGGAGATGGCCCGCTGGCACCGAGGCACGCGTCTTGAGGGCCTGGTTGCGCACTCCGACGCCGGCAGTCAATTTACGAGCGTCCGTTACGGTGAACGGCTAGCAGAAATTGGCGCGGTGCCTTCAATAGGCAGTGTCGGGGACAGTTTTGATAATGCATTGGCCGAAACGGTAAATGGATTATACAAAACTGAATTAATAAAGGCCCCGGACGGGACCGGGGAGGACGGTGGACGAGGTCGAGCTGGCAACCTTCAACTGGGTGCACTGGTACAACACAGAGCGCCTCCATGGTTATCTGGTTGACGTCCCTCCAGTCGAGTACGAGGCGGCTTATGCTTCTCACGAAGCCCACCAGACCCTGGTTAGAATCCAATAAACCGAGCCTCCATCGAACCCAGGGTGCTTCAGTTCTTCACCGAGCGACTGGCCAAGCAACGCCGGGCGAGCCCGGCCACAGTCAGGTCCTATAGGAGCACTTTCAAGCTCCTGTTGCGTTTTGTGCAAGCTCGGACAGGGAAGGCTCCTTCGGCGTTGGGCTGGGAGGACCTTCCCGCCGATGTGGTCTCCGCCTTCTTGGACTACCTCGAGGCCGAGCGTGGCAACGTGGCCCGGAGCCGCAATGCCCGTCTCGCGGCGTTGCGGTCGCTGTTCCGCTACGCTGCCCTGCGCCACCCCGAGCACGCCCAGCTGATCGCCCAGGTCCTGGCTATCCCCCAGAAGCGCTTCGAAAAAGCCGAAGTGGCGTTCCTAGAGGCCGAGGAAGTTGAAGCCCTGCTTGCGGCACCGGACCCAGGGCGCTGGGAAGCCGTCGGGACCGCACCCTCATCTCGCTCGCTGTCCAGACTGGGCTTCGCATCTCCGAGTTGACTGGACTGAACTGTGGCGACCTCGTGCTCACCAGCGGCGCTCACGTCCGGTGCAACGGGAAGGGCCGCAAGCAACGCTGTGTGCCTCTCACCGCCAACAATGTCGCCTTGCTCCGCGCCTGGTTAGGGGAGCGCAAAGGCCTCAAGGACGAGCCGTTGTTCCCCACCCGCACCGACCGCCGGCTGAGTCACGACGCTGTCGAAGCCCGCCTGGCCATTTACAAGCCGCTTGCCGTCCAGGACTGTGCGTCGCTGGCCGCCAAGAACCTGACCCCCCACGCGCTAAGGCACAGTTGCGCCATGGCCCTCCTACGAGAAGGTGTTGACGTTGCGGTCATCGCCGTCTGGCTTGGCCATGCCGACATCCGCTCCACCGACCCTTACCTGCACGCCGACATGGGCATCAAAGAACGGGCTCTTGCCCGTATTACGCCCCCCTCCTCCAAACCTGGCCGTTACCGCCCCCCCGACAGCCTCATCGCCTTTCTGGAGAGCTTGTGATTATCCTGACCTTCGTCGCCCCTCTGCCCGCAAGAAGCCCGCCAAATCGTCTCTTTCGTCACCTTGCCTGGGTCCGCATCGGGATAATCCCGTCCTCGGGATAAGCGGACTTATCCGGATCTCGGAATAACTCGATGATTTCTTGTTGAGACCGCTCACCCCTGACCAGGCGGCCGACACCTTGGAGGTCGTCGAGGACCGCTCAGGGCTACGTTCGACTGTGCTCACCAGCCAGTTGCCCGTCGCCATGTGGCACGACGCCGTCGGCGACCCAACCCTGGCCGCGGCTGTCCTCGAGCGCCTGCTCGAGAACCTTCAGCGGGTCGAGCTCCAAGGCGACTCCATGCGCAAGAGCAGCTCAGGACGCGCCGACTCCAAAGCGCCCCACGAACCCCGGTAGTGTCCTGCAGCGTACGACCGATCGACCAGCAGGAGGTGAGCTCAGAGGGCTAGACCAACCACCGCAGGCCGGCCGCTACGCGGCCACCTCCGGGGTGTACGGAAACGCCGGACTGAGTGTACGGATTCGCCGAAATTGTCAACGGGACCGGGTAGCCCACCGCGAGCAGGAACTTCACCAGCCCGCCTTCGTATTGCAGGCCGGGTACGTAACCCGGACGCCAATGTTGTCAACAGAACTACAGCGGAAGCTCACGTGCTCGGCCAGTAGGCTGGCGATGGTCCCCATCACGTCCTCCTCCCCGGCCGTTGGCACGGCCGGTCCAAGGTTTGGTGGTCAACAGAAGGACGCTAATAGGGACCGCCTTTTTTTTGTCGGCCGCCAACCGACTGGGGTGCACAGGGCCGGCTTTGCCGGCCCGGCACCGTCTCGTAGCTGAAACGGCCGACCCTCAGCGAGAGAGCGCGGACCGCCCTCGCACCGACCCCATACTGTCCGCCGCGGCCCGTGTCGTACGGTCTGAGGTCGCTCGCTAATCCTTGTCCAGATTTGCGTAATATCGTGAGCCTCGAGGAGGAGACACACGAGACCGCGATCGGCTTCAACGTAGAACACTTCGCTCTAGGAGAACGTCCGAGCGCGTAGAAAGCACACGCGGACAATCCACGCGGTTTTCTTCCGCCGTGGGGAATATTACGTCAGGGTCAAAGGCGTAACCAGATAGTCGACAAATGTCGCCAGCCACACTCCGTAAATCGCCTCGCCCATTTGCCGGGGCCCTCAATCTGGGGGCAAACTTCGCCGCTTGGGTTGTCTACACGGGTCGGGGAGAAGACTTGTCCTTCGGAAGCCTAGGGCCACGCTTTCAACTTCGCATAGAATTGCTTGTTAGATGAAGCGGACTTATTTTTAAGGCGTCAGAGTGCGCTCCATACGAACTGTTACTACGGCGGTAGACACGAGCGAAATAACGATCAGATATGCCACGTGAACGCCCAAGAGCGTAGACACTGCACCCGTATCGAGGCCACGCTCAAGGGCAACTCCTTGGTATAGCGGACTCAATCGTACAATCCAAGCGAGCCATATCGGGTAAACGCTTATCGGAAAAAAAATGCACGAGAACAGGAACATCGGCAGGACAATCAATTGGACATTCTCAACGTCAGCCCAACTGCGCATGTACGTGGTAGTAGCCATTGCCAATGCCACGAACGCAGTGCCAATTAGTGCCGCCGCGGGAAGGCAACCGACGGCCCACCAAGAGTCGACGTAACCGAAGGCCACCATTGCCACAAGGAAGGACGCGGAGTACAGTAGGCATCGAAGTACCGCCCAGCCCATTTCGCCGAACGCGATATCGCCAGCGGACATCGGAGTGGCTATCATTGCCTCGTAACACTTTGCGTACCTCAGACGCGAATACACACTTTGAAGGGCATCGCTGACAGCCCCAGTCATTGCCGCTGAGGCAAGAAGACCTGGGGCGACATAAAGCGAGTAAGGAATCGACCGACCATTGTAGACGACTTGACCGACCAAGTATGAGAATCCAAGTCCTATGCCTGCCAAGTAAAGTAACGGCTCAAGGAGTCCGCCAACGACGAAGTGCCAGCCGCCTCGGTAGATAACAAGATTGCGGCCTAGCACGTGACGTGCTCGCCAAGAACCAAAGGTAATGGTTATGGACCTAGAATTCTTATATCCCTTCGTCGGTACGCCAGTTACGCGGCGAGCGACCGTCATCGCGCGAGCCGCCGCCAGAACGTCCAGCGGGCTACTACTAACCCGACGGCACTGACCGCTACTAGATATAGCGCGCTGCCCATCATGGAGACACTCTCCAGTGTCCCGAGGGTTGCAGCCCGGCACAATTGAACTCCGTGGTAGAGCGGGGTAACCTCCGCAAGCAGTTGCATCCATCGCGGCAAGCGGCTTATTGAGAAGAATACGCCCGAAAAGAGAAACATGGGCATAATTATCATTCGCTGAATCGAATAATATGCCGCCGTTCGTTTGAGTCTAGGTGTGATAGCAAATAATGGTATTGCACATGCAAGACCCACCAAAATTGCCGCGGGTAGCGCAAATAATGCTTCGGGCGACAGAACGCCTCCAAAAGCAGCAATAACGCCCAGGAAGATCGCGCTGGTAAAGGCTAGCTCGAGTGCGACATAACAAACATGGCCATGCAGAATATCACGCACAGCCAACGGCGTGGCTAGCTGTGTGTCATAGATTGAACCGGTCCGCATGGCGTTGAAAACGGGCCACATGGCGCTCATCGTGCCTATCCGCATCGAGTTCGCTGCCAGCAAGCCTGGAGCAACAAATGCTAGGTAGCTAACGCCGCCCAGAGCCCTCATATCGGATCCTCGGAGATTGTGTGCGATTAACCCTCCTAAACCGATGCCCATGGCCGCTAGATAGATCGTGGGATAGAGAACACTGACGGCTGCCGTTCCCCACCATGTCTGTGTATAGCGGTAGCACCAGAATCGCGCCGCCCGCCAAGCACGAGGCGTTTGCCAGGTACTACCCGGCGCCAACAGCTGCCGCATTGGTCTCAGACATGCTCCTCATTCAAGCAAGGTACGACCGGTCAGGCGAAGAAACACATCTTCGAGGGAAGCACGACGAACTAGTGTGCTCAGAGGGCGCACGCCGAACCGCTCGACCTGCACCATCAATTCATCCCCATCCGGACCATAGCATAACAATCGGTCAGCCAACAGATCGCATCGGTCGGCATTGCTGGACCGTTCTAGGTAGGCTACGAGACCCCCGTAGTCTCCTGCGTCTTCACTCTTAAGCCGCACCTCCAAAACCTCACGGCTGGCGTACTCCTCGATGAGCTTGCGCGGTGTTCCAGTAGCAACGATCTGGCCGTGATCCATCACAACGAGTCGGTCGCACAGCTGCTCGGCTTCATCCATATAGTGAGTAGTGATGATTAATGTCACACCTGCGCTCTTGAGCTGAAATAGATGGTCCCAGACGAAGTGTCGCGCCTGCGGATCGAGGCCCGTTGTTGGCTCGTCGAGCAGCACAAGCTCGGGTTCGGAGATCAATGCGCGAGCAATCGTCAGACGACGACGCATGCCCCCTGAGAGTAAGTCGACGCACGATCGCGCCCGGCTAGATAGTTGCCGCGAACTCGAGTAGACGCCAAGCTCGCTCTCGGACGACTCGCCGTGGGAGATCGAAATAGCGTCCATAAACGAGCAGGTTATCAAGCACTGATAGTTCAACATCGAGTGCGTCATCCTGTGGCACGACCCCGATGCCAGCCCGGATCAGCGGACCGTCGCTTCGCGGGTCCATTCCGCGCACGGCAAGCGTCCCGCCACTAGGGGGCGACATGCAAGCGATCATCCGCATGGTAGACGTTTTCCCCGCTCCGTTAGGACCAAGGAAGCCAAATACTTCACCACGCTCGATCGAGAGGTCGATGCCGGCGACCGCCACTAGCTCCCCAAACCTCTTTTCGAGACGACTGGCCCGCACGATCGGCGAAAGAGCATCTATGGCCGTGATGCCCTCCTGCCTAGAGGCACCTTTGATGGGTGCGCAAGGACCGTCCGAGACGAACGACTCCTCATCGCGTGCCATGACCAAACCATGCCGGCGGCGCACAGGACCCACTATATCTGTTGCCTCGCGACTCCTCCGGTCGGCACGCCAGCCGCTTGAGAGTCGTTGCGCCCAGGCGTCCGTGGGAACGTTCCACTTGGCTAGCAGGTAGCATCATCAGAGGGTGCGGGGGGGAGTCTTCGGCTCCGCCGACAACTGCTCAAGGGTCTGTTCCCGTTTCGTCGGCTAGCGGTACCCAGGTAAATCGGTTGAGCCACTAGTACCGAGTCTGCCGTCGTCGGGCTTGGGTGTCTGTGGGCTACTGGGCACATCTCGGTCGCGTCGAAGCGTGATGCGTTAGGCGGTAAATCGGCTTACGAGTCGCTCAGAAGCGGCAGCCAGCTCGCTACGCTTAAGCGCCGAAGGACAATTCGCAGATGCTTAAGCGTGCACCTATACTTCGCCACAGTTACTGGTCCTGACATTCTTGGCAAAAGGTGCTATGCAGAAATAGGTGTGTCTTCCTTATAGGGTCTCCTTATTCGGCTTAGCTGTGAGATCTGATCGCCTCCTCAATTCGACCACAGACGTCGCGACATCAGTTGCAGCTTAGGATGAATACGTATGCAAACCACTCCGCGGAATCAGAACCCAGGCCACATCTCAACTGATAACTCTTCCATCTATGTTAGAAAGCGACTACTTGCCACTAGTTCGCTGGCGTTTTGTCGCATCAGAATGTGTACGTGGAGATTCAAGGATATGAAGCATCGAACTTACCGCGATCGCCTCTTGTGATTGAACTCTACTCAGGAGCTCCTGGCAGCTATCCCGCCAGCCAGGAAAGGGCGTCCTTCCCGTTATCATCGCAAAATACCTCAGTCGGAGATGATTCGCCGCCAAGATGACATCATCGAGCACTCCCGTCTCAGTCCTCTTCGCAATATCAGCTGTCGTCTGCTCATCAATCAGGCGCCTATCGAGCAAGATCAGGCGACTCTTCAGCATTTTCGCATGCTCATAAATAAAATGCACTGCGGGAAAATCAAGCAGCTCATCGGCGCCCAGTGTCCCGCATACACGTTGAAGGTCCGCAAACGCGGCAAGGCCGAAGCTCTGAAACTGCACAGGGTACGTTTCCATTTTGTTTATCCACCACCACCTGCAGGTGTCATTAAATATAACGGCACTAGACTCGAGAAAGGACCGGAGCTCACTAACGAGTATGGCTGGCTCCCACGGCGCTCTCGACCTTTTGCATGTTAGAATTTGTATTGGGACGGAGATGGGTCCCGGCCCGCCGTTACCAACTACCGGTGACTCGAGAAGCCTCTCAAACGCCCTGTCGACATTCGAGTAAGAAAACTGTTGGGTTTCAAATTTGCGTTGCTTACTGAAGCCTACGGCCGACAGCAAGTCTGAACTGTCGTCGTAACCATAGTAAAGGAATTCGTGGCTGTAGAACCCCTTCTCGCCCCGTAGTTGACACCGATCCGCAAAGAGAACAATATAGCTCCCGGCAGCTATCGTCCCGCGAATCAGGTCTGTGGCGGAAGTTATTTTACTTGCCTCCGCTAGTGAGAGAAACTGCACATCGAGGACCTGCGGATAAGAAAAGGAATCACAAAAGTCAAGGTGATTGACCCTTTCGTGATAATAGTTAGAAGCTTCTCGATAATATAGGTTCGCGTATCTGCTTTCGTACCAGCCATCGAGGCCGTTCGCCAATATTACGCATAATGGTAATGCGCCATATGTCAATGCGTTGAAATCGTGTTGCACTAGAATCGGTAACGATTTACGAATAGGGCGCAAAGTTTGTCTCCCGTCTATGGAGCGGAGGGAACTACACCTTCGTCAGCACGATTGGTCGTGGCTAAGTTGGTTGTTGCTTGCCATAGCTCTATATTCTGGCGGACGGCGGGGGCTGCTGTCAATCTACAGTTTCCCTTGATGGCGACTGCTCGCATTACTTGTCGACGATCGGTCGTAGCCTGGCACACTGTTCGGCAGTCTAGGGCCTGTTGAGATCAGTCGTTCATGAAATGCACTGGAGTACGAGGCGAAGGATCTTTCAGTCGAATGACCTTTGCAGCGATTGTCGATATCGGGATTCGCCAGGTCGCTGGACGACAAGCCGGGAGAGCCGCTCGGATATGAACAGTCGCACGTGGGACACTTGAGATAGAACACTCGCTCTCGGTGAGAGATCGCCTCCTACGGAGCTTTGGTGTTTGTGGACACCGCCCTACGTATAAGATCGCGAACTAAATGGAGGTGACAACTGCCGCGTCATCAATACTCTCATCGTTGTTATCGGTTCGGTGTCAGCCCACGTCTCGTATGGATACGAGGACAACACCAGAAGCTCGCATCAGGGCAGTGCCGCGGACCACGCTCACGCGTATGAGGCAGACAAGGCCGTGTGATAATGCCGGTTTGAGGAACGTTGTGAGTAAGGGGCGCTACTCAGCCTTCACTGGTATTACGATATGACGGTTGTGTTAGCTTGCTTATCTGAACCGAATGTATTGGCCGCCAGCCTAGTATACGCGAAGAGATTGCGCTATTTCGCGTATCGCTTATAACGCCTAACTTCTAGGATCGCAGCCCGAGCGACGGACCGATGTGGCCACTACCCGCAATTTGCTTCTCAATCGCTGTTACCTTCGAACCTCAGCTGTTATAGCGAGTTATCGTCTCATTCATAGGTGCAGATTGCTAGCTCTTGCGTTCGATACGGCGTGCCCACGGTAGGAAGGCGATACGGTCTCCAAGCGCAAGTCGGCCGTCGATCAGGTGAAGCCATTGACCTTCAAGATTAGCGAATGAGCGTCGATCTCCATTTAGCTCGCGTACAAGCGCGAGCATAAAGCCACCGTGTGTCACGGCTAGGATCGAGGCATCGCCGTACGCCATTATTTCGTCCCAAAAGGGGGCGCATCGTTGTAATACTTGATCATCAGCTTCGTAACCTTCGGGACGAATGCCTTCGACGCAGACCCCAGAGTAACGCCGGTAGACCTCGGATGGTAGACGCCCTTCCCAAGTACCCCAACTGCGCTCGATAAGACGGTCATCTACTACAAGAGGTAACCCATTATACGAAGCAATTGTCATCGCTGTTGCGCACGCTCGCGTGAGGGGGCTGGAAAAAATATACTGGAAGCCAGCAAGCAATCCTTTAACCGCATCGGCTTGCCGTTGTCCCTCCAACGTTAGAGGCGTGTCTGTACGTCCCTGCATACGTCCGGACCGGTTCCACTCTGTCTCTCCATGTCGCAGAAGTAGCACTCGTGGCATTTAGCCCCATTCCTATTTGTTAGCTATACCTAAACGACCCACGAAAGTCATTTTCGCGATTTCTTTGGACCCATCCAACCCATTTCAAACCCTCGACATGTGATCCACATTTCGAAGGACAGAGGCAAGAAGGTCCAGGCGCTGGTCTTTCGGCACACCGCATCACTATCAACCCATTGACCAGCAGCTCGTTCCAGCGCCACGCCTCCGCCCCAAGGCAAGCGACCGACCGGGAGGGTATTACACCCCCAGTGAGACGGTCTTCGTGGCTATCTGGGAGTCTCTTCATCACTTCAGCGAATGTCGGCCGTAGAGAACGGCCGACAAGACCGTAACGTACCGCGTGTCCGCCAGTTGAAGCTGTCCGAGCTTATCGGGAGAGAACCATGCGAGGGCGTCATGTTCATCGGGAGCACAATTAGACACCTCGCCCCGCCAACTCGGCACCACCCATATGTCCAAGTCATAGAGATCGCTGATTAGGTGGAAGTCGCGTACGCGGGCTCCGAGGTCCACTTCCGCTCCCAGTTCCTCTTGTAGTTCTCGCTCTAGCGTGCTCTGAGGGCTCTCGAACGTTTCGACATGGCCGCCGGGAAGGTCCCAGCAGTTGGGTAAAGACGCTCGGCTTGGGCACCTGTGGCCAAGCAGAACACGCCCCGAGGACGTAAGAATCCCTCCGACGACGCTCTCGCGCCGACTTCTGCTCGCAGCATTAAAAGCGGTCAGCCGAGTCATGGCGACTCGGGGGCGCGGATATCAACATACGCCGGGAACAAGTGTGCGATCATAACACTCTCCGTTGGCGTAATGGCAGCTACCTGTGGACCGAGTGCCCAAGCACAACGAGCTTATGATGGCACAGGTCGCTTCGCAGGCGAATCACCGGTGACGTCGTAACTCTCGGAGTGGATCCTCAACAGACTCATGACGTCGTTTTACACCTCTAGCGACCGATATAGCAAGGTTCCCAGGCGTGAGCCGACCTTGAAGGCCTGCCAGTGCCGGCTATTGCGCTTGGGTATCGGCGACGACATAGCACTCAACCGTTATTGATTTCGTGGCAACGAAAGAGTCGGCGGCGATGCAGGACCTATTCGGCCATCACAGCGCGACACATGCTCCTCGCACACTACAGCCCCGGCATCCCGAGAGCCCCTGGTAGGGCGAGCGACTTAGCAGCGGACTGGCTCAGGGTCCAGGGGGTCCATACCCTTTATTTGCCATACTCCGTCCACCTCTTTGCTCGAGGATCTCGCCGGCGCGGCGACGCCGAGGCTAGGGGCGACAGTTGCCGTCGGCGCGCCCGCCATATCTCTTCCGCCGACCACTTCCGCCCCCACTCGGCGGTCCCGTAGTCGTAGTGCTCGTGGGTCTGGGCGCCGGCCGGCGCCTGGACCTCGATCAGGTCCAGGATCTCGAAACCGTTGGCGCGCAGCAGCCGGACCCACTCGCCGTGCGGGAGATGGTACTCGACGCCGCCGTTCGGCCATTGGAAGCGGTACATCCCGAACTGGGGACGCTGCAGCGTCTCGACCGTAAGGACGTCCTCCTCGGGCGAGCAGAGGACCGCCAGGGTCGAGTTGCGGAGGAAGACGAGCTCGCCGCCCGGGCGCAGCAGGCCTGCTCGGCGCGCGCGCCCGTGTACTCGGCGTTCGCGCGCGTCGAGGCGTCGATGGTTGGGTCAGCCACCGGACCAGAGCGCGATCTCGCTCTCCGCCGGCTCTGGAGAGCCGGGCTCGCTCCCGAGGTTGTCGGGCATCGACGAGGCGAGCTTCCCCCGGACCGTGGCAAACGCACCATTGGCCGGACCCGTTGCACTCTTTGGCGCCGGCAGCGCCACGATCGCCCCTGCGCGCTCGACGACGAGCACCCGGGTCGGGCCCGAGGTGATGATCCCGCCGAGCTCACTGCTGAGCGGCTTCTCGCGGTGGCCTGAACACTACTCCTCCCCGAGCCGCCCACCGCCGGTGAGAGCTTCGCCTCTCGGATTCTCAGGGCCGCCCGCCTCGGTCGCCCTAGGATCTCGGCGCGCTCGCCCTGAGGGCCCCGAAAGTCAACGTTTTGGCTTTGGCGCCTCGCCCATCGCCAGCTCTCAGGGGTCTGACAGCCGGCGAGAGGCGAGCAGCTTTGACGCACCGGTTTGACCCGTTTGAGTAGTTTTGCCGTATTTTTCTCATACGGCGCAGTCCCCCAACGCCTCGAAGTAACGGCGCTAACGTCGTTCGACGAGTTAATCGGTGATTGCGCTGTGTCGGCACGCGAGACAGGGGTCCCATTCCGAGTGAGGAAGGCGGCGAACTGAAGGCGCGAAGGGAGGGTGAGAGTGTCTACAAGGAGATTTCGGGTTACCGTCATACTTCTTTTAGCTCTTGCAACTCTCGGTGCGAAGGGGTGTGGCGGCGGGAGCGCTCAGTCGAAGTCGAATGCCTCAAACCTCGCGGCCTGTGCGGCGCTTACGAACTTTAACAGTTACTACCTAAAAGCAATTTCGAAGTATGATGGCCAGAGTTTAGTACAGGAGTCCGCAGCGGACCTGCCGCACATTCGCGCTCTCGAAACGGCAGTCCGCGGCGCCGGCAACACCACGATCCGTAGGCTCGGGCTTGAGATAGCCGTAAGCTGGTTGTATTCGTATGGCCAACGCCCTAATGGTTCTGACGGGCACGTGAAGCTCCTTGCAAACCTTTCTGGTGTTACGAGTGGGTTTCAATCAGCGTGCAGGCAAGTTGGTTACTCAGAATCAGCGGCACCAAGCGCTCCTACCACGACACAAGCTGAACCAGCAAGCACGCTCCCGCGAGAAACGACCGCGCCAACGAGCAGCGCTGCGACACCTGTGTCAGTTCCTCTGATGAGCGCACCTATGAATGTGAGTTG
Organism: Terriglobia bacterium; assembly: GCA_963846045.1. Classification (GTDB taxonomy): domain Bacteria; phylum Acidobacteriota; class Terriglobia; order Bryobacterales; family Bryobacteraceae; genus Bog-105. Next base: position 521,276 of record CAWJUL010000003.1, read on the forward strand.
CCCCACGCTGGACGGCTCGTCACCGCATTACACGCACTTTTCTTCCCCGCCGCCAATGTGCATCAACCCGGACAAGGACTACACAGCCCAAGTGGTCACTGACGCAGGGACGATCACGGTCAAGCTTCTGGCCGCACAGAACCCCACAACGGTAAACAATTTCGTCTTCCTGGCTGGCTATCATTTCTACGATGGAACGGCGTTCCACCGGGTCTGCACCGGTTTCATAAACCAGGGCGGCGATCCCACCGGCACGGGCATGGGAGGCCCGGGTCACTCCTTCAACGGTGGCGCACCCACAAGCTCCAGCGTGTACACCGGGGGTGCCCTCGCTATGGCAAACTCCGGAAGCCCGAGCAGCGACGGGAGCCAGTTCTTCTTCGTAGTCGGCAGCGGGGGCAAAGATCTCTCAGCCAGCTACAGCTACTTCGGAAAAGTGGTAGGGGGCATGAATGTCGTAAACAAGATCAACGCCGGCGGTAGCTCGGCAGCCACCACCAACGATATCTGCCCGCCTAAGGTTGTCCACAAGGTCATCGAGATTACGATCATCGAGTCATGAGAACGGACAGGCCTGCCGTTTAGGCAGGAACTTCCACTCCATATGAGCGATCGATTTCCCTATTACCCCTGTTCGTGTCGGCCGGCGATAGGAAGGGACCTTGCGCAAGGCATATCGTGGCACCACTCTATGTGCCATACGATGCAGGGAGAGTGGCCAACCGAGGTTGCAGGGCAGGAACTTGGTTGATTTCCAGCCACGCTCTCGAAAGCTGCCGGCCCTTTTAACCGCCGCCGCCGCCCTAGTTGTCATGGTGTTCATTGGACCGGTACCAGCTTGGCCGCAGGCTGCACCGTCCAGCGACAAGGGTTGCGGGACCGGGCCACCTCCGGCCTCGTACAAAGGTCTCATGGGGTGTGCCGGTGATCGTGTCCCTGTTGACGCCATCCTCGCTCAGGATGCCCGCCTTCAGGAACGCCTTCACCAAGCCTAGGATGCGCCGGTCTCCGATCCGGTCTCGTAGTCGGTCCATCAGAGCGACGTGGGAAATCTGGTCGAAGCACGCTTCGATATCACCTTCCAGTACCCATTCGTATGAACGAGTCGTCAGGTGGTGGATCTCAGCGATGGCGTCCTGCGCCCGGCGCCGTGGGCGGAAACCGTAGCTACACGGCTGGAAGTCCGCCTCCAGGATCGGCTCGAGCACCAGCTTGAGGGCTGCTTGCACGGTGCGGTCGCGTGCGGTCGGGATCCCTAGCATCCGGCGCTTGGTAGTGCCGGGCTTCGGGATCATCCGTTCCCGCACGGGCATTGGCGAGAACCGCCGAGCCTTGAGATCATCTCTCAGCCCGGAAAGGAACTCTTCATGGCCGAAGACGATGGAGCGAGGCTTCACCCCGTCGACACCGGCCGACCGCGCACCCCGATTGCCCCGGACCCGTTCCCACGCCGTGACGAGGAAAGCCGGGCTCACAGACAAGGTTGTAGAGGTCGTCGAACCGTCGGTCAGAATCACCGACAGCCCACCGATGCAGCTTGATCTGGGTCTCCCGTACTCGCCACTCGGCCTCATCGAGGTCGGGCCACGACGTCGCCGATATTCACCGGCGGCCTCCGGGCATCCCAGCATTTTCGCCGCGGGCTCGCTGCCTTCCTTCGCCATGTGCGCGGCTTTCCCGCGCTCGGACTACTACGAAGGCTCCGCCCTGTCTCAAGATCAAGGGTCGACGACGGACCCTGCCTCGGCCCGGCCTGGATGGCTGGGGGGTCGGCGATCGAAAGACAGTTCCCACGTTCACCATTGACCGTTCAACGGAATTGGTGCCCAACTTTGCCCCTGCGGTATCGCCATAGGTACGCCGCAGGCTTTCCCCATGGCCTCCGGGCCAACCCCACTAGACCAGCCCAGGAGTCGCCCGTTACAGGCGTGCACCGCAATCCGACCCATACCCACCAGGTTGGAGCCGGCGAATTTGCTTGAGGAGCTTTGACGCTGGTTCATCTCTTACACCGTTCCGTCTTGCTTGCCGGGCCCGAGCCGTCGGGTGGTGCCGACCCGTCCCGTCGTTGTCAGGGCTGCTCTCACCCTCCCCCGCGTCTCCGGAGTCAGGCTGCCCTCAGCTTCAGCCGACCTGCTGCGACAGATCAGCGGCGGAGTCCTTCCACCTCCGCACGGTCAAACGGCGCCTCGTGGCGCACAGTGGGGCCAAATCAGATGAGACTTCATGGCCCGGGGCCACCGCGACGTATGAAAATGGTGCTGGGTCTGGCTGAGCTCGCTTTTCTTGGTGCAGCAAAGCCCGTAGAGAGACTGATGCCTGGGGCCTTCCCGGCACCGCGAACTGTTGCTATGAGCACGACTTACAGCATCGTTGATCGGTTGGCCCTGCCTGACCTTGGAGGTGATGGAGACGGGAGGTGGGATGGACATCATGGTGGAGCGTTGCGCGGGGTTGGATGTCGGCAAGGAGGAGGTGGTGGCCTGCGTGCGCAGGCCCGGGCGAGGCGGGCCGGCGCCGTCAGGAGGTCCGGACCTTCACGACGTTCACGGGCCAGTCTGGAGGCGCTGGCCGACTGGTTGGCGGCCGAGGGGGTGACCCAGGTGGTGATGGAAGCGACGGGGCAGTACTGGAAGCCGATCTGGTATGTGCTGGAGGGCCGGGGCTTCGAGTTGCTGTTGGTCAACGCCCGTCACGTGAAGATCCTGCCGGGCCGCAAGACCGACGTGGCCGACGCGGCGTGGTTGGCCGAGCTGTTGGAGCACGGGCTGCTGCGCGTCCAGTTTCGTGCCGCCGGCGGCTATCCGGGAGCTGCGGGACTTGACTCGCTACCGCAAGCGGCTGGTCCAGGCCCACACCGCCGAGTGCCAGCGGGTGCAAAAGGCGTTGGAGGATGCTGGGATCAAGCTGGGTCGTGGTCGCCTCCGACGTGCTGGGGGTGTCTCGGGCCGGGCCATGCTGCAGGCCTTGGTGGCCGGCGAACGGGACCCCGAAGTGCTCGCCGAGCTGGCCCGGGGCAAGCTCCGCAAAAAGATCCCGCAGCTGCGCCAGGCCCTGTACGGCCGCTTCGGGGACCACCACGCCCTGCTGGTCCGCCTGGCCCTGGACCACCTCGAGCATCTCGAGGCCATGATCGCCACCCTCGACGCCGAGGTGGACGTGGTGATGGCCCCTTTCGCTGAGGCCCGGGACCGGCTCGACACCATCACCGGGGTCGGCAAACGGGCCGCGGAGTGCATCATCGCCGAGATCGGTGCCGACATGGGCCGGTTCCCGACCGCCGCCCATCTGGCCTCGTGGGCCGGGCTGTGCCCAGGGAACAACATCACCGGCGGCAAACGCCGCTCCGGCAAGACCAACAAGGGCAACCGCTGGCTGGCGAGGTCCTCACACGAGTGCGCCTGGGCGGCCGCCCACAGCCGCAACACCTACCTGGCCGCCCAGTTCTGGCGTCTGGCCCGCCGCCTCGGCAAGAAGAAGGCGGCCGTGGCCGTCGGCCACTCCATCTTGGTCATCGCCTGGCACCTCCTGTCCCAACACGCCGACTACAACGATCTCGGCGACGACTGGTTCACTCGCCCCGAGGACACCCAACGGCGCCGCAAGCGCCTCGTCAAACAACTCCAACACCTCGGCTACGCGGTCACCCTCCGACCCGCCGCCTAACACTCACCACTCTTTCCTTACAGCACACTCACTAAGGGCATTAGGCCCAACCGCCACCAGGGCGCTGGTGCTGGCAGCCGTCGCGCCCCTCGGCCCGGCTCTCGCCCCGGTCGAAGCGCTGTTGAATGCCCCGCCTCCGACAACGCTGGAGGCCCTACCTGAGCCGTTAACAAGTGACGGAGACGCTTCGCTCAGGAGCACGCTGGACGGTGCCCACCTCGATGTCGGCGGCAAGCCCTACCCCAACGGGTTCCAGGTCGACTTCTTAGGCCAAGTCATATATAGGTGGCAGCTACATGTTGGGTATACGCGGCCTGTCGGCGGAGGTCGGTATGGACGCCCGCCACTCTGGCAAGGGAGGAGTTCTCCTGTACGTCGAGGACTCGACCAATACCGAAATCCCCTTCACTTACCAAGGCAAGTCGGTCCTTAGTGCCGTCGCCCCAACATCGCGCTTGATACGAGTGACGATAAACGTTGCCGATGAGTCAGAAGTCCAGCTCGAATTTGGGGGCGGTCTTCCTCGGCTTACCAATGGAGTTGTCGACGTCGTCGATGACTACCTCTCCTAACCAAGCACTGCGGCCGGCGACCAAGCCGTCGGACTGCGAGGTATGCGGGCAACCTGCGCGGCTTCTGAGAGGTATATGCAAAAACTGTTACGACGCTTGGCATCGGGCCGGGAAGCCCGACCGAGCTATCTGGGCAATAGAACGACGGGAAAGGCTGAATGGCCGGGGGGGCGACCCGAGCACGCAAGTGCGACTTGTGCGGCCAGATAACGCCGACGCCGGCGCACGGTCTGTGCGGCTCGTGTTGGGTGGCGTGGGCGAGGGCCGGGAAGCCGGACCGGGCTGAATGGGCGGAGACAAGGCGTGCCTTTCTTCGCCGTCGCAAGTGCGCGGTCTGCTCCAGGCCGTGCAACAGATTGTCTTTCGGGATGGATGGGCGATGCTATGACGCTTGACGGCGTGCCGGCCGGCCTGATTTTGACGGATGGGTGCCAATGCGACGCAAGTGGTTGGGTTACCACGGCTAGGCGATGTGGTTTGCCCTTGAAATTTCTCAGTCCGGTAAGCCTGGGCACAGCGTCAGAACAAAAGTGCCCAGAAGTCGATAGCAATTCCAATTTCCGGTCGCAGAATTCCTCGGGACACCACGCACGGTTAACCCGAGAACAGGAATCCCACTCCGATCCCCGCGGTCGGACTCTGCCCTCCAGCTCCCAAGGTCCCGACCAAACCGACGTGGTGGAAAAAGCCACTCTCGACGAGACAGCCTTCGGCTATGCCACCAAGCCCCCAGCCGATAGAACCCGAAACGCAGAACCCGTACGTTCCAGTTGCGATCTGATCGACTACCTGACCGCCCGTCTCGTTCCAGGCCGCGGCGGCACCAGTCGCCCCCTGAGCCACCACCGACGTATGCCTGGACTGAAAGCAGTATCCCTGGCCAATACCTGTCGGCACCCACCGACCGCTCGCGGCAGCGCACTCACCCTCTGGCGGCATCCCGCCGGGCCAGGCCAGTTGGATCTGACTCATTCACCGGGTCGTCGCCGGCGAAAGCTCACCAGCGGCAGCGGCGAGTCTCGCCCAACTTGGGGTCCAGGGTAGAGGAGAGGGAGGATAGTTCATACAGCAAACCCCGCCCGTGAGAACCTGCTGATTCGCTGAGTTGGTACGTTATGTGCTGAGAGCTGTTGGGCGATTGACGTGAGATCCTTCCGACGTATTGTCACGAAACGGCATCCTCGGCCGGCTCGGGGACATAGCACCACTTTTCGGGGTGCCAAGAGGGCCGTTTCCAAATCGCCCCAAGTGCACGTCCAGGTAAGGCGGTCGCCTTTCAGCGCGGGTCCCACAACCCCGCCTAAGCGATCAGCGAGTGTTCGCAAAGGTCGAGTCACTATTCGCAACTCGAGTTCGTTAGTATCAACTCTCATCACAACAAATGGCCAGGTAAGATGCAAGCGACCGACAGGTACAGGCAGAGTTGCAGCCCCTCGGACATTAATGTCGGTGCGATTTCCCTTCCCCATTTATGGCCCAGTCCATGTATAGCTAGCACCGCTATGACCTTCGGCCGACAGGGCGAATGGGAATCTTGCTGCAAAACCCGCCTCGACCTGATTCTCCCAAATCAGATTATTGCAATTGTCTCGTCCCGCAGATGCTTCACTGCCAACGCTGAACGGCCCCACGTTTGCGCTTCCACCAACGAAGCCAAACCACCGAGACAATTGCTCGGACGTGTGCGCGTTAATAATGAGAATCCCGCCCGTGATTGAGGCCGTTGGCGTAGTCGTAGCGCCAAAACCGAGAGTTCCGGTGATGGTCGGCAGACCTCCAACCAAATCGAGACAGCCAGTCGCCGTCCCGTACAAGGGAAAACCCCCAGCTAAATTCAAACACAGACCAAAGGTGTGTGTCGCCAAGGCAGTGATGACCTCGCCCCCGGTGTTGTTCCACGCTTGCGCCGAAGCGCTCTCTAAAGCGTTGCTCACTTCAGCTACCACCGAGTGCGGTTGTACCTTGCCGACACAAGTTCCCTCGCCGTACCCCGGTGCAGGGACCCAATGCCCCTGCTCCTGAGCACAGTCGCCCGGCCCGCCGAGTAGCCCGCTCGGGTCGCTCTCGTTCACCGGGTCGTCGCCGGCGTAGCTGTACGGTTGCTGCGTGGCGGCAACGGCGGGGTCAACGGAGAGGAACTCTGCGGTGGCCGGGTCGTAGTAGCGGTTGATCAAATCGATCAAGCCGGTCCCTGGCTCTGTGTACGCCCCAGCATAACCAAGCGGTGTGGTGGTCCCGGTGGTGGCAATGGTTTGCCCGTACGGGTCATACGTCGCGCTACCGGCAACGGTGCCGGCGTAGGTGGTAAGGAGGCGGGTGGAGCCGAGCTGGTCGTGGTGGTACCACAACAAAACGCCCTGGACTACGTCGCCGCCGGACCAATCCCCGGCGCTGGGGGTGCCGTTGGCCATGACCCCGGGGGCCCCACCGGTGAAGCTGGAGTCGGTGGCACTGAGCACTACCACCCCGTTCACTGACAGGGTGATGGCCGGGCCCACGGCCTGTAGTTCCAGCTCCGTGCCGGCGGTTAAGGCGCCCGAGTCATAATTGCCGCCCAGTTGCTCCCAGGTGCCATTGACCCGCTTGTACAGCTCCAACATCGGGCTGCCACTGTCCCAGTAATAAATGCCGGCGTAGGCGTCCAGGCCGTTGTCCTGGGAGCGGACCGTGGGGCCGACCCATTCCCCTCCGCTGAGGGCGGTGGAGCTGACTGCCACCTCGGAGTACTGGTCGCTCGACAAAGTGGTGCCGGCCCATGTGTCCCCCGAGGTGCCGCTGGCGTTGGTACCCGTGACCTGGTCGCCCGAGATGGCCAAGCCCCCGTCGGCCACGTCGGACCAGTTGGCCCCGAGCGCCCCGTCGGCCCGGTCGAAGTCGTCCGCCACCGTGGTCGGGCTGTAGTCACAGGTGACGGCCACGTCGGTCACATCCGACGATGGCACCGTCCCCGACCCTTCGCTCACGGTGCAGGACTGGCCCACCGGGCTCGAGCTGACGGTGACGTCGTAGGCGGCCCCCGGGGGCAGGGCGGTGGCGAAGGTGAAATCGCCATTGGCACTGACGGCCTGGTGGTCGGTGCCGTCTTGGAGGACCACGGTGCCCGCCAGGCCGCTCACCGACCCGCCCACGCTGTAGGCCCCGACGGCGTTGCCGCCCGACCAGTCCCCGGCCGTGGGGGTGCCGTAGGCCAAGATGGCGGGGGCACCGCCGGAGAAACTGCTGTCGGTGGCGTTGACCACGACGGCACCGTTTTCCAACAGGGAGATGGACGAGCCCACCGCTTCTACTTCCAGCTCGGTCCCCGCCGCTAGGGCCCCGGAGTCATAGGTGGAGCCCAGTTGCTCCCAGCCCCCACCGGTCCGTTTGAACAGCTCCAGCACCGGGCTGCCCGAGTCCCACCAGTACAGGCCCACGTAGCCGTCCTGGCCATTGTCCTGGGAGCGGACCATGGGGCCGACCCATTCCCCTCCACTGAGGGCGGTGGAGCTGACGGCCAGTTCGGAGAACTGGTCGTTGGTGAACGTGCCGTTAGCCCACGTGTCCCCCGACACACCCGCGGCGTTGGTGCCCGTCACCTGGTCCCCCGAGATGGCCAGGCCCCCGTCGGAGGTGTCGGTCCAATTGGCCCCCGAGGCCCGTCGGCCCGGTCGAAGTCGTCGCTGCCCGGGCTGGCCGTGTCACTACATATGACAGCCACGTCCACCACGTCGGACGAGGCGACCGTGCCCGACCCGTTGGAGACCGAGCAGGACTGGCCGGACGGGCTGGAGCTAACGGTCACGTCGTAAGAGGCCCCGGTGGGGAGGGGGGTGGCGAAGCTGAACGCCCCGTTGGTGGTGAGCGTCTGCTGGTCGGTGCCGTCTTGGAGGACCACGGTGCCGGACAGGCCGCTGACGGCCCCGCCCACGGTGTAGTCGCCGGTAACGTTGCCGCCGGACCAATCGCTGGCGGTGGGGGTGCCGTAGGCCAGGATGCCGGGGGCGCCCCCGGCCAGGCTGGTGTCGGTGACGCTGATCACGGCGGTGCCGTCCTCCGACAAGGTGATGTCGGCCCCCACCGCCTGCAGTTCTAGTTCGGTGCCCGCTGCCAATGCCCCCGAACTATAGGTACTGCCCAGTTGCTCGTAGCTGGCCCCGCTCCGTTTGAACAGCTCCAGCACCGGGCTCCCGTAGTCCCACCAGTAGATAGCCAGGTAGGCGGCCTGGCCATTGTCCTGGGACCGGACCGTGGCGCCGACCCACTGGTCCCCGCTGAGCGCCGTGGAGCTGACCTTGACCTCGGAGTACTGGTCACTGGAGAAGCTGTCGGCGGCCCAGCTGTCCCCCGACACGGCCCCGGTGTTGGTGCCCGTCACCTGGTCCCCCGAGATGGCCAAGCCCCCGTCGGAGGTGTCGGACCAGTTGGCCCCCAGCGCCCCGTCGGCCCGGTCGAAGTCGTCGCTGGCCGTGGTGGCCAGGCTCTGTTGCTCCAGGGGGAGGCCGTCGGGCCCGTACAGGAAGGCCGTGGTCGCGTCGGTGAGCAACTGAGGCGTCCCCTCGGTGGCGTCCCATAGGTAGTTGGCCGTGGTCGAGGCCGACCCGGTGAGGGTGGTGGTGGCGCTGGCCAGCAACCCGTTGCCGTCGTAGGTGTCGGTGGCCGTCCCGGTGAGGTTGGTGGCGCTGGTCAGCTGGTCGGCCTCGTCCCAGCCGTAGTCGGTGGCCCCGCCGGTGGTCGGGGTGGTGGCCGTGCGGTCGCCGCGGTCGTTGTAGCTGTAGGTGGTGGCCCCGCTGGGCGGGTCGTCACAGGCGTTGGTGCTGGCGGTGGTGGACGACCAGCACAGCTGGCTGGCGGCGTCGAAGCTCTGGCTGGCCAAACTGGGCGTGGAAGTGGGGTCGCCGGCCGGGTCGTAGCTGTAGCTGGTGGCGCCGTCCACCCCCGTCAATTGGTCCAGGGGGTTGTAGCCGTAGGAGTGGTTGTCGGCCGGCACCCCGGTGGAGGTGACCGAGGTGACCTGGTTGTCGGCGTCGCGCCCGTAGCTGAACGAGGCCAGCGTCGAGGCGCCTTGGGTGGTGGAGATGGCGGACAATACGTCGGCGGGGTCGTAGGTGTAGGCGTCGGTGACGGCGGTGCCATTGGTGGGGTCGGTGCCGGTGGCCAGGTCGCCGTCGGCGTCGTAGGTGAAGGTGGTGGTGTGGCCCTGCCAGTCGGTCACGCTGTCTTCCCGGCCTTGGGCGTCGTAGGTCATCTGCACGGTGCCGCTCGCCCCCGGGTAGTCAAGTGCCAGCTGGTTGCCGGCCGGGTCGTAGCCGTAACCGACGGTGGCGCCGGCGCCGTTGGTGTAGGCGGCCAGTTGTCCCAGGGAGTCGTAGGACCAGGTACTGGTGCCGGTGCCGTCGGTCATGGAGACCTGGCGGCCATCGGGGTCGTAGGTGTAAGAGACGTCCGGGGTGGCGGCGTCGTTGTAATTGATGCCGATGAGGTCGCCACCGTCGTAGGTGTAGACCGTGCACCCGGTGGTGGTCGAGGTGGTGGTGCACCCGGACACGCCCGCGTCGGACTTGACCACCAGGTTGCCGTCCCCGTCGTAGGTGTAGCCGGTGGTGCGGTTGTCGGCGTCGGCAATGGTGGCCAGGTGGCCCAGGGGGTCGTAGGTGTAGGACGTGACCGCTCCGGCCGGGTTGGTCTGGGTCTCGACCTGCCCGTCCAGCGTGTAGGCGACCGTGGACGTCTGGGCGCTGGGGGTGCCGTAGGCCTGGGCGGTGGCGGTGAGCTCGTCGTCTAGGTCGTAACCGTAGACAGTCTCGTTGGCATTGCCGTCGGTTGTGGAGGTGAGGTTGCCGTCCCCGTCGTAGGTATTGGTGGTCGTGTTGCCGTTGCCGTCCGTGGTGGTCAGTAGCTGGCCGTTGGCGTCGTAGGTGTAGGTCGTGCAGCCGGTGGCCGGGGTGGTGCAGCTGGTGGCCGAGGGGTGGGCCAGCATGTAGCGGCCCGACATTTGCGAGCTCACCTCTCCCGTGCCCGTGTCGTAAGCCCACCTGGTCACGTCCTGGTACGACCCGCTGACGTCGGAATTGTCCGTGGTGGCCGGGGCGGTCTCGGACACGAGGTCCCCGTAGGAGTCGTAGGAGAAGGCCCACGTGTTGCCATCGGGGTCGACCACGGCGGTGACGTCGCCCGGGTCGGAGCTGTCGCCGTGGTCGAAGTGGGTGACCTGGGTACCTTCCGACGTGCCCGAAGGGGAGACGATGGGCGTCGACACCGTGGTCAGGTTGCCGGCCCCGCCCGAGCTGTAGGCGGCCTGGTCGTAGGTGTACGTGGTCGTCACGGTGCCGGCCGAGCCGTACGTGGCCGGCAGCGTCTCCGAGGTCACCTCGCCATAGCTGTTGTAGGTCCAGGTAGTGGTCTGGCCCAAGGGGTCGGCCTCAGAGACCAGGTTGCCATCGGTGTCATAGGCATAAGTGGTGATGTTGCCGTCCGGGTCGACCACCGCGGTGGTCGACAGGGTGTCGGGATCCACCTCGTAGTAGGTGGTAGCTGCCTCCGATGTCCCCGAGGCTTGGGTCTCTGACAAAAGCGCCCCAGACACGTAGTCCTCCACCGTGACGTTGCCGCCCGGGTCGGTAATAGTGGTGGTGCCGCCCGAAGACGAAAGGTTGTCACCGCTGTAGGCGAACGTGGTCGTGCGGCCCATCGGGTCCACCTGCTGGGTCACCTGGCCCGAGGAATTGTACGTATTGGTCGTCACCCCGCCGTTGGGGCCGGTCATGGTCGACAAGAGGTGGCCGGTCCCGTAGCTGAACGAAGTAACACCCCCGCCGAGGTCGGTGACCGAGGTCAGCTCCCCGGCGCTGTCATAGGCGTAGGAGACGGTCCCACTGGCCGGGTCTGTCACTTCTGAGACAAGCCCGTTCGAGCCGTACGAGAAGCTGAGCTGGCGCCCGGCCGGGTCGGTGACCGTGGTCAACTGGCCCGAGCCGTTGTAGGACAGCGTGGTCTGGTAGCCGTTGGGGTCGGACTCCGATACCAGTTGGCCCGAAGAGGAGAGGTTGAACATCTGGGAGCCGCGCCGGGTGTAGGTATAGGTACCGTCCTCATTGGCTACCAAGGTGGCAAAATCGTAGGAGGGCGCAGTGTAAGCCCCGTCACCGTTGGAGTTGAACACCACCGTGGAGCCGTCTTCCTGGGTCACGGTGGCCGTGCCGGTGCCTTCGTCCACCGAGAGGGACATGCAGTAGGAGCACGACCAGCCATAGCCGAAGGGGCTGTCCACCGACGCCGAGAGCGAGTTGTAGGTGCGGGTGAGGTCGAGGGGTACTCCTCGTCCCGGGACGTAGTCGTCGGTCGCCGTCTCGTAGAGGTCGCCGGTAGCGCAGTCGACGGGGTCAACCGCGACAGCGCCCTTCTTGCATTCGTTCAAGTTCATGGCCCAGCCCTTGATGGCATCGTCAGCGACGTAGGAGGTGAGCGTGGCCGTGGGCTGGGCCGGGTAGGTAATGGTCACCGAACCGTTGCCGGCGTTTTCACTGGGGTAGTCCTGCACCGAGGTGGCCGAGGCCTCGACGTAGTCCGAGCCCCCACCTCCTCCCCCGGACGCTGCCGAACCGCACGCCGCGCCGCCCCCACCGCCGTAATAACCGCCGCCCCCGCCACCGCCGTCGCTGGTGTTGTGGCCCCCGGCGCCACCGAGCCCCAACGCGCCCGCAGAACCGGAGGTGGCCCCCGTCCCGCCGGCGCCGCCCTGGTTGTTGGTCCCCCCGCCGCCGCCAGTCCCGCACGACCCGCTGGTCCCGGCCTGGGCCGCGCCGAAGGAGCCCCCTGAGCCGCCCGGGCCTTGGTCGGCGTTGGCCCCTTCGGCGGTGCCGCCGCCTCCTCCGGCCACGACGACACGGTCGGCTAGAGCTGTCCCGTCCAGGCGCACGTCAGAGGCATCGCCGCCCCCGTAGGCCCACGAGCCGCCGCTAGCACCGCCGTTGAAGCCGGTCCTGCTGTTGCCTGAGGGTTGGCCGCCCACGTCCACCACCATTGTCTGGCCAGGGACGACCGAGACAGTGGCCACCACCCGGCTGCCCAGCCCTCCGTAGGTACCGCCCCTCGGCCCCGCGGACGTCGACTTGGACCGAGGTCACCCCGGCGGGCACGGTCCACAGCTGTGGGGCCCCGTTGTACGAGAAGCCCTTGGTCCCGTTGCCCGGCGGCGACGAGGAAGAAGAAGGCGGGTAAGTGACGGTCACCGAGCCGTCGCCGGCGTTGTAGCCGGGGTAGTCCTGCACCGAGGTGGCCGAGGCCTCGACGTAGTCCGAGCCCCCACCTCCTCCCCCGGACGCTGCCGAACCGCACGCCGCGCCGCCCCCACCGCCGTAATAACCGCCGCCCCCGCCACCGCCGTCGCTGGTGTTGTGGCCCCCGGCGCCACCGAGCCCCAACACGCCCGCAGAACCGGAGGTGGCCCCCGTCCCGCCGGCGCCGCCCTGGTTGTTGGTCCCCCCGCCGCCGCCAGTCCCGCACGACCCGCTGGTCCCGGCCTGCGGCCGCGCCGAAGGAGCCCCCTGAGCCGCCCGGGCCTTGGTCGGCGTTGGCCCCTTCGGCGGTGCCGCCGCCTCCTCCGGCCACGACGACACGGTCGGCTAGAGCTGTCCCGTCCAGGCGCACGTCAGAGGCATCGCCGCCCCCGTAGGCCCACGAGCCGCCGCTAGCACCGCCGTTGAAGCCGGTCCTGCTGTTGCCTGAGGGTTGGCCGCCCACGTCCACCACCATTGTCTGGCCAGGGACGACCGAGACAGTGGCCACCACCCGGCTGCCCAGCCCTCCGTAGGTACCGCCCTTGGCCCCGCGGACGTCGACTTGGACCGAGGTCACCCCCGAGGGGTCCACCCAGGTCTGGACGGCGCCGGTGTACGAGAATGGGACAGTTGTTGGGGAACCGGCCCAGGCTGGTGCACTCTCGGCGAGGGCGGTCACACCAAGAAACGTGCTTATGGTCGCTGTGGCTGCTCCAAGTGCGGAGAACACGCGACCTAGACAGCGGCGACGACGAGGAAAGTTGTCCCGTGTACTGCTATCGAACCCTATCAACGCGTGTTCCCCCCGTCTCTACCCCCCCATCGCCTACCTCGACAGGGCTTATGTCGTGCCAAGACTAAGATTAACGGTTGGAGCGCGGTCAATTGCCCACGCTAAGTGGTCAGAAAATGGAGAAATTGGGGCCGCGCGGCATCCGAAGGCAGGCTCTCGAGTGGGAGGAAGGCACAAAGCATGCCACTGTGGAACCACAGTTCTGAGAATTGCTTACCTCGAAGAACCCCCCGTTCAACGGGCGCTCGTGTCTCACTCTGAGTGCCGAGCACTGAAAAGAGCGGCGGTGAGAATTGCCCTTGGCGACTATCCCTCGTGCGCGAAGCATCGGGCAATACGGGTTATACAAGGCCGACTACGGTCAGTACGGTCAGTGTCGAGAAAGCCCTATTTCAGTCAACGAGCAGGTAGATGGCCAACTCGGCTGATGTCAGTGAGAGCCCCCTATCGGAATCGAACCGAGGACACCAGCCTTACCATGGCTGTGCTCTGCCGACTGAGCTAAGGGGGCAGTATGGAGCTAACCTGGGCTTTTTAGTGCCTTAGCTCAGTCCTCAGACGCCAATTCATGCCGTTACGTGACCAGCGGAAACATCCGAATGTTGCACGAGCAATTGCACGAGCCGATCCATCACGGGAGATGTTATCAGGGACCTGACCTCGTCCCACGCAAAGTGGGGAGCACAAGGAGACAGGCGCCCGGCTGACACGAGCCACACGCCTGCGCACTTTGGCATCTCCATGCCGCCTAACGAACGACCTCGAGGAGGACATAATCCGGGTTGACCCAGACGATGGGGCTTTCCTCATCCGGGTCCACCAGACCGACTCTGTGGGCATGGAGGTCCGGGAAGTCCTCACCGCACTGCGCCTTCGTAACCCAGCGGACATCGATGGCGGGGTCGCCCTCGTCAGCGGGTGCACCGGAAAGCTTTCGCCGCGCCCAGCCTTGTCGTGCTAGTCGCCTGCCGTCAGCACGACCGCCCGGAGCGTCAAGGACGGATCGACCACACGGAAACATGGCCTTGGCGTCACTCAGTTTGCGAACAATCATGACGACCAGTAGATGGCCGTCTCCCATTGATCTGGAGCTCGCAATGGAGACCTTGAGTTGGGCATAACCCTGATACAGGAGGGCTTTTACCAAACCCTGCTGGTGGATCGGCCCGTAAGGACTGCACTTGACAATACGTATGCGCCCGCAACGACGAGTGCTTCGTCCTATGTCCAGTTGCGTGTTAAAAGTAAGAAGGCGATTGCTAGCAGCATCAATTGCCCGCACACACATGCGTTCGGACTTCGGCTTTAGGCAGCAATCATCCGGCTGTTATCAGGCTTTCTCGGGTGCACTGGAGCTCAGTCGCGCTCTAAGAGCCAAGACCTTACCTGAAACGGTCGAATCTCGTATGACGGAGGCACGCCGACAACCCGTTCCAAAATGTCCACATCGCAGGCGATCTTCCACCCAGTCATCAGCCCGATTCGAACCCTTCCCGCCCTTCCTCCCGGCTCATAGAGCCGGAGCACCGCTCCTTTTCCCCTGTCAGCAGGCTTCAAAGCCGCGACAACTGCATCGGCTCCGTCGATACAGACTGCCTGCCACGCTTCTTCCCGCTCCACTTGCGCAGCGGTCGCAACAAGCGGTCGATTAAGGTCCTCCGCCTCTCCCACCACTCCTCCCGATTGCCAATCGCCTTGAAACGCGTAAAACGAATATGTGAAGCCCTGCGAGCCCTCATCAGCCAATGGGTCCGGGAAGACTGGCGCTCTCAGAAGACTGAGGCCGATATCTCGTGGCCCAACGCTGTAACCGTACCGACCGTCATTCAGCACCGCCAGCCCCAACCCTCCAACATCTACGCTAACGAAGCGATCGCGGGAAACTCGTACATCGCCCGCTGCCACGATGTGTTTCGTCCGACAGCGCGGCGAACAATCCCGAACGCACATTCACTTACACTATCCAGTATCTCACGACTCAAGTCCGACTCGGAACGCAGAACGCACTTTCGTTCATGCCAGTCTATGGTGGTGAACAAGTCAATCCGCGCAGAGTTCGCCCAAAGGCGGACCTCCTGCATTATCTCGCTGTCACGAAACCTATACCGCATGCGCCAAGCTCCCCGGTGCGGGCCACGCTCAACCACCTCCATCTCTTCGCACAGCGGCGCTTCCTGGGCCTCGTATTCGTAGCGACTGTATAGTTCCCACGCGTCCCAGTTAGGAGGCCGGTCCGAGTATACTCGTAGATCATTCACTACGCCTCCAACGAACTCTGTTCCGCTCTCTAAATGTCTAAGCGAACGAATACGTCCATTATCATCAAACCTAACTTGCACATAACGGTTTTCCAGACCGTCCGCAATAACTGATACTCCCGCCGAACTCGCGTTACACAACAGCCGACCGCCTAAGCCAGGGACGACATCCGCCGACGCAACCACGAACCCCTGTTGCGTACGCTGAGCACCATTTACTGCTATCTCCGAAACTACCCTGACGGGACGTCCGCTTCCAGACGGATTCACTACGAGCATACCCGGACGACCGCCCGAACACTCGGCTGTCAGCCGTTTGAGAGAGCGCTTCGTTATTTCGCTCGCTACTGCACATACCTGTCCAAGCTCAGTCTCTGCGGAACGATGAACTGCATTTATAGCAGTGCCCGCGACGACATCATGTGACTGGTTATCAAGAAGGGTCTTCCACTCCTTCTCGAGGTCGGCGAACTCCATCTGACCAGACATCATCGCCGCGATTGTCTCGACCACTTCCGCTGTCACCAGTTCATTCTCCGCCTGCCGGTTCAGTCTCTTGGTTCTGCCCTGGGAGGTGTAGGTACCGCGATGGGCCTCAAGGTAGAGCTCACCCTTCCAGGACGGCAGAAGTGAGCGCGCCAAGTCTGCCCGCTCGAAATACTTGGAGGCCAATGTGAATTCCAGCCGAGGCAGAAAGGCGAGCTTTGACACCACGGGCATCGCTTCAAAATCCTCATCCGTAGGTCCGAGAGCCGTACCAGATGACATCGGCTGCAGCAAGGCCGGAGCCATGGAACGCTCGGTATACGCCTGCCATTGCCGCGAAATTGACTCAGGGCTGACGCGCCCAGAGTAGCCATCCGCACCCTGGCCCGCGCTAGTCAGCACTCTTGACCCGTCAAGACCTACCCACCAGAAGAGGCCGTACGGAAATGGATTAGTATCGGCATAGCGCAGTTTAGTACAAACAAAACTAGAGATGCCCGCTTGCGTTAACAATTGCGGAAGGCACGGACCAAACCCAAACGTATCGACCAGCCAGCCAACTTCACACATCCGCCCGAACGATTGCGAGTAGTATCGTTGCCCCATAAGCAGGTTTCTCACAAGCGATTCGCCTGCCGGGAGATTGGCGTCTGTATCTGACCACATCCCGCCCAGCAACTCCCAGCGTCCCTCCGCCACACGACGCTTGATTGCCGCAAACAGCTCGGGATCCCTGTCCGCTATAGCGGCATACAGTGCTGCACTCGACTGACCGCAGATGTAGTCATGATTCCTTTCAAGTCGGTCGAGTTCGCTGCCGACGATGCCGAGCGAGAGAACCTTGGTCACTTCAGCAGGCCAAAGCCATGCGTAATCCAGGTGGATATGGCCGAGGAAGAAGATTTGGCCTGTTTCATGCCAGCCCCAAACCCTCATCTCTTCGAGGCGTTGGCTAAGAATATCACCAGCCTGACGGAACGACGACTGCTGCTCGACAGTGAGTGACAGTGGACTGAGCGGAGGCACGAGCTCTGACCCGTCCCAAAGTGAAGAAAGAGCTTGCTCGCGCGCTATGGCAGACAGGTAAATGCCTGTGCCACTTGGGAGCTTGACGACCGCTAGACTGTCTTCTATATATCTAAGGATTGTTTCGGCAGTCTCTCCATCCAGGGCAGACTTGGCAGCCGATAGCAAGACACCGATAACTGATACGAGCTGCGATACATCATGGTGTGCTAGGGTCAGTGCTGCTCGCCAACGGACGGAGGCGTGGACCGCTCCGTGTGATGACATCGGCCAAAGGGTGAGGCAAGCCTTAAACACTCTCGCTGGAACGGCATAATCTGTGTGTACTTCATCAAGCTGAAGGACTGTTCGCTTGTCTGAAGTGTCGAGGATGACATTCCCGGTCCCGTGGGTATCGAACCGAAGGCGCGTATCTGCCAAGTGCCAGTCATCGGGTACGACAATACCGGACTTCTTGAGAACTATGCATTGCCGTCCTCGTGACCAGAGGCTTCCAGTGCGAATGGACGTATTGTCGTCGTCCCGTATCCAGTCGTCGACAACCAACGATTCTTTGACTTCCCATGCACGAATCTCCCGAAGTCGACGATCCATACGCTTTAGGCGAACGTCGATGTCGTCAATCCGAGTGCCACCGTCTTTCCCAGAGGAAGCGCGCCCGCAGTTATTCACGAACGATTGACCCATCGACAGAATCCACTCTTGGCCGCTTCCATTGCGTCGTCTCCGATGGGTCGGCGCAGAGGCTAACTAACGATGAGCCTGCCCTGCCGCCGACTCGGGTGAGGAGAGGTGTTGGCGGATTGGGGGCTATTCCCTCATTCACCGCTTTCTGACCGATCGAGACACAAGGCGGCCAGCTTTTCCCCTGGAGCCTCGCATGAGTACGACAGGCTTGCTCGTGTCTCCTGGTTGAGCCCCCTTCAGGTGGGGAGAAGTCGTCTCCGTCGCGTGACCCGGGAGTGCAGTCGCGGGTCCGCCCGCAGCAATCAGGTTGCAGCCGATTCTCCATTTGATGGGATCGGACCACTCGTTCCTGCGGTCCTATCCCTTCCCGTCTCGCTTTCCGGACGCTAACCGTCTGGCGCTGCTGGCCCGTCCCGCCGGTGTCGGGGTTCCGTCGACCTTTCCCAGCCCCGCTTTGAGCAGAGCCTTTGACCTCCCCTCGCTCAACCGGCGCCTCGTGACGCAAGGCGTCCTTGCAGTACTTTGCGGTTGCCGTGATCTCTGTAGTGGTCACGCAGAGGTCGTTCACGAGGCTGTCAGCCCACGTTGTTTTGGTCACGGGCCACCTCGCCAAGACGCCAATACGCGCCCGACCGGTCAATTCTCCGAATAGGTTCGTGTATAGACTGAGTACGCCTATAGTCTTCCACCGCTCTGCGGCAACCCCCATTCGTGTAGTAGTCATCGATGATCACGAACCCAGCGGACGACACCTTTGGATAGAGGAACGATAGCGCTTGCCACGTCGATTCATACATATCACCGTCCACGCGCAGCACGGCGATTGTGCTAATTGGTGCACTAGGTAGCGTGTCTCGAAACCACCCCTTTATAAACTGCACCTGACTGTCGAGAAGTCCATACTTGGCAAAATTTCTGTGGACGACCTCCAGCGGCACAGCAAGATAATTGTTGAATCTCGCATGTTGATCATCGGCGTCAGCCGGATATCTCACCACATCGGGTGTTGGGAGCCCTTCGAATGAGTCAACTGCCCACACTACACGGTCATGCACCCCGTATGCTACGAGCACGCCCCTTACAAAGATCGACGCACCTCCCCGCCAGACTCCCGTCTCGACAATATCTCCCTGCACTCCTTCGCTCAGCACGCACTCTAAACACGCTTGTAAGTTCTCCAAGCGCCTCAGACCGATCATAGTGTGCGCCTTTAGCGGCCAATCTTCCCCCAATTCCCTACGCTCGGTCACATAACGATCAGAGGGCATCACTGACCGATCCTCGTAGATCGAATTCGTAAGAATTCTCTTGAGAAGATCGAGATAGCGACCCCGTAGCTCCTCTTCGGTTACTCTGCTCAAGATTGTTTTGCTCCTCGAAACTCCTCCGGTACTCTGCGAGACGCCTCGGTGACTTCGACATGCCTCATTTGAGGCCGCTTAATCGTATGCGACACCATTTCTGAATAGCGAACTGGCCGCCACCTGTTAGAGACGTTCCGGACAACTGCACATCGTACAATCTTTTCCAGTTGTAGTCGCATTCGTCTAGCATCTTTGCTAAGGGCTGCACTCTTTGGGCAAACACGGCTCTATTTCGCTCAAAACTCTCGCCATGCTTGGCCAAAGGGCCTGTACTTGCACCGCCCAAATGCTCGATCCCCCATGGCCGGGTACTCAGCCGAAAACCCCGAAGCATAGCACGAAAACACAAGTCAGTGTCCTCCCAATACGGGCCAGGGAAGCCCTTCTCATCCCATCCGCGCACCTCCTGGCGCAGTTCTTCAGCAAACCCAGCGATACACCAACCCTCGAGATACGGAACGGGTATCCCATAAATAAGCTGCGCGCGGATTCGGGTACCATAAAGGACTCTCGCTTCATGGCTGTTGCGCAGGTCTGTGATCCAGTCTGGCGAGCCTTCCACATCACTGTTGAGGAATACTACCAACTTTCCTGACGCACGGAACAGACCCTGGTTATTTGCTGCGGCAAAGCCGCGATTAGTTTCATTTGATATAAGGATTACTCGTTCATCGGTACGAGCTAACGTCGTCAACCTTTTAGCTGTTTCGGGTGCGTTTCCATTATCAATCAAGATGACCTCATCCGCCAACGCGACGGTAGCGCAGTATGCATCCAAGAGATCCCCGCGCCCGAACCAAGGCGTAATCACGCTGACTGTGTCCACTCCCCGCGGGCAATTCTGTGCTTCAGGCACGCTTATCTGATGAAGTCATAATTACGCTCCAGTTCTGCGGGCCAGTTCTATGGGCCAAACCCAACCACGCGTCGAAGCGCTGGAGTCGGCCAGCCGCGGTGAGTCCAGTGAAGAGGGATCCATCCAGCCATACGACCCTGCCTCGCTCTGTCTACAACCCGACCCGGGTTGAGCTGTCCCCTGGTGCCTTGATTGGAGATCGTCCGCACACTCCAGATTTTGTAGAGTGCCCAAGGGTCGGGGAGACCCGCCGCGTACGTTGAAGGAGCCAGACGCTCAGGCGATGATGGGCCACAACACTTTGTGTTCACATTGTCCGCCGCCGGCCCCACATTCAAGAGGGTCCTCCTCGATAGGCTGCGTACTCCTCCGCGCCAGCGTCGACGTTGCGACCACTATCATCCTGGCCATGACATGACACCCTGACGGCTGCCCGGGTGTTCATCGAGGTGGTGCTCAACAAGATCAACCTCGCAGCCCACGCAACTCGATAACCTCTCGATGGTGGACACGACGGATGTACCACGGTCCCTCTCGGGGCTCTTGGTGGCCGGCGGTCTCACGAGCGTTGCCCTCCTCCCCGAGAATGATCCACCGACTCAGGTAGTCTTCCGGGCTTGGCTCGCCTACACTTACCCAGTCGCCTGTCAGCTGCAGCAGCCGGTCTCGAAGTACCGTACCCTTCTGTCCACCCCAACGCACCGTACCATCTCCAGGACATATCTCGGCGACCGAACCACGGGCATCCTGCAGTGTCCCAGCAACTGAGGCTCGCCTATCTCTCAAGGCTAGATAGAAGCCCAGCGACCACATGGCACGTCCGCCGTAGCTCGCGTCGCTCCCATCGGCACGCACTGCCTCCTTGAGCACACTGTCAAGCCTCTCCTCGCCTCCTCGGTCGGTAACCGGGTCGCTGCTCTGTACCCACTGCGTGAAACCAGCCTGACGTCCTCTCATGGCCAAAAACGCAGCACGTCCCACCACTTGGCCTTTAGTGTCCGCCCCGTTTCGAACCACCCGCACAAGAGGGTGCTCCATCCCGTAGGCAACCGGAACCAGAGCCATGCCGCCAACTCGAAGCTGCTGGACCCAAGCAGGCGACACATCCGCGCAACCGGCAGTTACGACAATCCTCGAGTACGGGCCACCGGCCGCGAACCCGAGGTCGCCATCGCCGCATACTAGGTGGACACCTTCACATTCCGCTGCACGAAGGCGCCGTTCCGCCTCAGAAACCAATTGTTCATCAATGTCAATCGTCGTCACCAGCGAAGACTCTCCGACTAGGGAGGCTAACAGCGCGGCGTTGTACCCGCTCCCGGTCCCTATCTCAAGAACGTTCATGCCCTCCTCGAGCTCAAGCAGCACAAGCATCTTAGCTACAATGATTGGAGCTGAAAGAGAACTTTGCGGCTTGCCGGTATCTGCCGAGACTTGTA
The DNA here is from genome assembly GCA_963846045.1 of Terriglobia bacterium. Taxonomy (GTDB): domain Bacteria; phylum Acidobacteriota; class Terriglobia; order Bryobacterales; family Bryobacteraceae; genus Bog-105. The sequence goes on from CAWJUL010000003.1 coordinate 542,678, forward strand.
TAACTAGTGACTTTTCCACATCGAATATTAACGATATCCACCTCTCGCTCAGGCCGTCCCCAGTGCCAATCCTAATTGGCGAAAGCCCGGCGCGGTTGTCCGACAAATCCCCTGCCACCCACAACTCGTCCACAAAGCGCTCGCGACGGACAAATCCCAACGCTGCCAATACGTTCGGCGACCTTATTCCTTGAACCCTCAGTTCGTCCAACATCCGGCTCCGGAAATGAGCCACCCTCATGTCACGCGCGTCCACTCCAGCTGCCTCCTCTTGCGCCCTCGCATTTAGGTCTCATCTCTATTCAGACGCTCGGCGATCACCAGCGCGGGTGAAGTCCACTTTCAATAGCCTCGGCCACTGAGCTCGACAGGGTACCAGTTGAGGAAGGCCGATACTCTTTCCAATTCTGGCGGGCGTAGCCCACTGGACCGCTTGCTCACCGAGGCCAGCCAAGCCGCATACGCTATGAACCGTCCTGAGGTCCGGCGTCTGCAGGAAAGCGTGTCGTGCGGGTCGACGCCTGGTCCGCCCAGATGGGCAGCGGAAGCCACCTCCGAGCGGTCTCCGCGAGCATGGCTCTTGGCAGAGGCCGGCAGTGCAAATCCGCCCGCCAACAATGATGCAGGTAACGCGCAGGCATCTAAAGTGCAGTGTTCTTCTGTTGGAAAAGCCTCCCGATTTTCAACCTGCGACGGAACCTTTTTGATGTGACGGCGCACGTCTAGCAACCTTCTACCTGCTCCGAGGGCTTGCATAAGCGCTGTTCACCAAAGGACAAACATGCGTTAGCGACCTCCTGTCCGCGTGTCGACCGAGGAATCTACATGAGGTTCTATGGGCGGCGCCTTGACCCCGGTTTTCTTGATCACACGCGCTGTCGACTCCATTGTGTCCCTCAAAACTCGTCCCTACTTCCCGTGACCGAAACGACACACCACACCATTGTCGAATGCGTACGCATTTCCCACATCTAGCTATCTTGGAATGAGCGCTCTCTATTCCACCGTGATCATCCGAATGGGTGCGGACCGTTACGTAGCACCTTTTCGCCGAGATCCGGCAACGGCAGACGCGCCCCACGCGTCCTCGGCCTCCATCGTGAACAGGCCTGTTGCCAGCACTCGGACTATAGAGCCCCCAGAGGCACACTTTGCTAGATCCATAACTGCGACATGCCCAGCCCTCCGACGATCGGAGCCGCTCGTCCCGCCCCGATGATCCGAGCCGTCTAGCCCTTGGTGACCACGGCCCCCAAAGAACTCGTCTACAATCTTTACGTTTTCCCTATTCCAATAAAACAGTAAGTGATCGTGGAATGTCTTGATCTGATCGGGCCTATTGCCCAAGAGTCTTTTTAGAAGACGCTGTTGCACCGCTTCGCTAAAGGCGTGGGCAACCCCGAGGTCGTCGTCCCTGCCAGCGCACGCACCCACCGTATACCAGGGCTCGATAAGTGACCTCGATACGACTACCCACACGGGAATGTCCATGAATTCCCCTGCTCCGATCGCCGCCCCGTTACCAAGAAACACTTCTGTTCGCCAACCCGCCGCCCGGTCCCGCTCCGCGGCCTCCCACAACCATGGGGGCACACTGACATCACCAGGGCGCACTCTCTGAAACTGAGACCCAAGCCGCCACCACCTCATGACAGCATCACGCTCTATCAGCTCGAGGATCCCTCTTTTGGTAGCCATATCTGCCGTTTCCCCAGCCGCGTTGCCACAGAACTGAGCTCCGCAAGCTTCACCTGCATTCCGCGAAATCGCTGCGCTACAAACCCCACCGGAACCCAGACTCCGTCGCCAGTAGGCCAACGTGTCCCCCTCGCCCACCACAGTAGGTCTCCTGCCACCGGGGCCGATATCGGCAGTTTCGATGCCATCAACGGCAACCCGAGATACTCGCCGACTGGGAACACTTCACTGTCAGACCACTCGCAGCCATCCCCTCTACCACCTTCGGCCATGTCATCCTGCGAACACAGCACCGCCTTCCGCGGTGTCCACGCACGCGCCGCCCGGCGTTCGGCCAACTCTGAGATGCAGCTGCGGACGGCCGATACGGGATCGCGGTTGCACCCCGCCGCACCGCAATCATCCCAATCGGTGCCGACAAAGCGTGCTATCGCGAGCGTGTGATCGCATAGCTGCGCCCTACTCGCACGCGCCGCACCTCGCGCGTATCGGCCCCAACACGTCATACCAATATTCCAATTGATCCGACAGGACTCGCTCAGCGGCGAAATCTAGCCCACGCCGAGCGTCCACAAGGGCTAGTTGGAGCTGTCTTCGCACGTGACGACTACGTCAAATGTGCGCAACCGCTCAAGGCTATCAAGTACGTCACGACGTATATCCGTTCCGTCTCCCACAAACTGCATCGACAACTCAGCAACAACACTCTCGACCGTACGGCAAGTTCCTAGAAGCCTCCAGAGGTCTACGGCCGTTCCATCGAGTGCTATCCATCGCTCGGCGTCAGCCGTCACGATGATACGTTCTCCCAGAATTCCTCGACTTGTAGATTTCCCGCGTCGTACGTAACCGCTCATGCTGTTCCTTTCACTTCTCACGGTTCGGACGCCTTGCCCACCGTTCCGCTGCACGCACTAACTGCCGCTGCAGAAGGCCTGCCCCAAGGATCCCAACCTTGGGCAGTCTCGACCTGCTCGCCCGCCAAAAGACACGGTTGCCCAGTGCAGCCAGTGATGCGGCCGTCCTTGCTACGATGGTCGTGAAAACGAGGTCATCACTCGACTGCTCACCTAGCTCGGTACTCCTTCTTACCTCGGCAACGCTCCCCAAAATTCGATCCGCCTCAATCCAGCTTCCCACGTACGGGTCCCCCGCACGGAAGCTATCCGGAATCTGAAGGGTATCCCATGCTTCACCCTCTCCCTTCCGTGTACGGCACAGCCGATGGACCACAAGCACTCCGCCGGGCAATTCCAATAAGGCCAGCAAACCTACGGCATCTCCCTTGGATGGCACTCCCCATCGGATCGCGACTCGGCAGCCCCCAGTCAACATTGGATGCATACTTCCCGAATCCATCACGCGTATATACGACACACGACCGGCCCGCTGGTATGCCTGCCTAACGAGCCGACGGGCTACACGGGCCTCCACTGCAGTTCCCCGCCCTTGCTGTAGATCCTGGCCGTTAGAGCACCGGGCTTCAGCATCTAGCGGGACGTAAAGATGTTCCACCACTTGCCCCCGATCTCCGATCGCAGTCCCCTTCTACCCATAGCACGCCAGCCGGTTGGTAGCTGCGCGGACCCGTCCAGCCCAACAGGATTCCGAACGCGACGCGACACAAACACAGGAGGACAGTCAAGAAGCGCTCTCCACCGGTTGGGCACAACCTCACAAGACACGCTGATCCCCGTCGCAGCACTTATTTCCTCAGCCTGCTTCAGAGCCAAGTCTGCCGCGGAACGCCTGTGCCACAGTCGGGCTTCCGAGTCCGTTACAATAACGCACGACTCCGTTTCACACTGTCGCGCAATCAGCGCTTGCAGCTCTGCCACCGGTATTACGCCAAGGGGTCCTTTGACCCATTCTAGCGTACGTCCGCACACCCTCACGGTGGGGAGTATCCTGCCACATCTGCACTTATCCGGACCCTCCACGCAGCCAATGTCTCCAATTTCGTAACGAAGCAGGGGCATCGTCGTATCGAGTAAGTCCGTCACGATCAGCCGACCTGCACCCTGCTGGATTACCGAGGCGCTCGACGGCGACTTGGTCACTTCCAAATGTATCGCATCACTATTTACGTGTACGACCTGACAGTCCGCATACCGATATCCAATTGGAATGCACATCTCGGCTGAGGAGTAGACCTCGCCGAACAACCTAGAACCCAGGCGTTCTTGAATGTAACCTTCTGTGGCCTGGGTAAGGACCTCGTAAGAAGAGGCTACCATCTTGGCTCCAGCCCAGCTGCGCTTTTCCGCTAGAACGCGAAGTACATCAGGCTGCCCGGTTAAGACATCAGCTACGTCATCATCCTTCATAGACAATGCAACAATGTCTGGAAAGCCAATCTGTACGTACGTAACAGCTCCATCGGCGCTACGTGCCTTTAGACCGACTCCTTTCCAGGGTGCGACGTCGAGCCACGTCAAGTGCGTCCCCAGATTCGCGCTCACGTACCACCGGTGCGCCAACGCTGCTCGCTCAAAACGGGCGACAGCGGGCCTAAGGATGGGACTCTGACGACCCATCGTCCCCGATGTAAATGCGAGGTCAACGGAGGCACTCGAGTTGGCCAAGGTCTCCCGAATGAGATCGAACTTCTCGGCGAGGAAGGATCGGCAAGCTATGGAGTACTTCGAGCGCTTCCGTTGCGCCTGCCAACTGATCTACTTTGTCCCCGAAGTAGGGGGATGTCCGAGCGGCTTGAAGGACTTGCTCTAGGCGCCAACAGGCCTGCTGATGCACAGCCTCCGTGGACCATTGCCTGGCCAACCCTGCCTCGGTCAACGAGGTAACATTGTCCTCGCGGCATTTGTGCGTCATCTCCAGTGCCTAACTGCGAACGTAACCCACGCCGACGGCACGACTTGCCACATCAGTGGGTTCACCACGGAGCAGTCGACATTGTCAAACCTACCCTGGGACGCTGCAGGGCACTTCAAGGACACAGCGACCCTCGTTGCGAGTACTATGTTTGGATTCATTAGTCATTACGTAAAGGTAGTGTGGCATGTTTGCGTCCCCTGTCTGTCGTGCTGCTGGTGTTACTTCTTTTTGAGTGGGCAGCTCTGAGGTAACCCCTGAATGGCCGGTCTCAGGCAAAGAGCGCGCCGCTGTGGCCTCGCGAAGAGGACTGCAGGTCATCTGGGTGGCCCAGCAGAAAATAGCCGACGGGACCTTCGGCAAGAGGGTGATTTCCAACCATCGTCCAACGGCGCGATCATTTGCTCCACCTATGGCACAGCCGCCTAAGCCCAACGCGCTTGCTACCAAATAAAGCATCTGCAATAGACAACCAACATCGCGGTACACCAGCGATAGCCCGTCACGGTACCTAGATATAGAGCGCCGAAACACGGCCGTCAACAGAAATATTACCGCTGGCGTACCAGTAAGTGTCCGAGCCGTCGCGCCGGCTATTTCGGTGAGCAGCACATCCATCCTGGCGGGGTCTTCCTTCACGTTAAAGAGACTCGCCGTTAGAGGATCATACCAGTAAACACCTGGCAAAATTGAAGTCACACCGTAGATTATCGGATAAACTTCAATAGGGTAACAACCCCCACCAGAGGGGTAGGAGCGGTGCCATCTTCCAGACGGGATATAGCCTGGTGCGGCTCCTACAGTCGCCTGAAGGAACAAACTGAGAGTAGGGAGATCTACATTACACGTTGAGAAATGTCGACTGGATGTGCGTTGGCTTATGATGTCGTTGAATGTCAATGCCGATAAGGAACGACGATCGGGATCTGGAAGTGGAAGGCTTGGGGCGCCGGCGCGCTAATGACATACCTCGCGAATATGTGGCCTCTGCGTCGATGGGATCACCTCGGGCTACTGGACGCGTGTGCCGAACTGCGAGCTCGTGGGGCGACCATAAGGCGCTCTCGTTCTTGTCGATCGAGCCAGGCTCTACCAATAGGGAGCGGATGGCGAGGGCGTCGACAATCTCTAGGCCGCACCTCGATGCTTGTACAAGGTCATTCCGTGTCATCGGCTTGTCTGCGGCGAGCAATACGCCGAGTGGCAAGGCCGACATCCTGTACTGACGACCAGATAGCCCTTCAACGACTACGAAGTCGGGACCGCGCCAACAAAACGCGAGATACGGTGAGCGCAACAACAATTCGGCCACAAGGTTTCTCGCAGAGCCGGCGTTACCAACAAGACTGGGCTAGCAACGGGACAACTAGTCGAGTGCTGCCGCTGGATTTTGTCAGCATTCCTTTTTCTCTACAATTGGCCCGGTTTCCTTGGATGAAGTCATGCGTAAAGAGTAACTAAGCTGTTACCCTCCTCCTCGCCCACCTACCTGTCGCGAAACGCAAAGGAACACGAAAATCAGGACCCGAGAAGAGGTGTCGGTGACGTGACTTCCGCCAAGTGTTACGGCACCCCATCCCGGGCGATAGGGTCTCGCGCCTACGTGGTGAGGTCGCACCCACAAGATGACGTGGCGAAGACCACATCGATGTCAGCAAGGTCTTCCAACTCCTCCAGTGTCACTTCAGTGATCACTGGATGCTTCCATTTCCGACGAGGGGCTGACTGCTCCATTTCACCCCCTTTCCGAGTAGTCTCTTTCCAGTATCCGCGGCAGGATGTTAGAAGTCAAGGGAAACCCCCTCGAGGCTTTGACAGGGTCGCAAGTCCGTCGAGTGGGTGACCGTGGACTCGAACAGAGGGCTGAGCACCCGGCGGGATGAGCATCCCACCGCCGCACAGCCGCCCGAGCCACCCAGAGGGAAGTGCTGAGGGGCGAATTGAGAGGGTTCTTCCCGCGCCGTACGAGAGCAGTCCGTGGTCGATATGGCCCATTGGGAGGCGGACCGCGGTCGAGGATTTGTTCAGCGCTTGGGTGGAGCAGTCCGCACCACTGCGGGGCACACTCCGAGACGGGCGAGGCGCCATTAATCGCCACAGCCGACTGGCCAAGACTCTCTTCCCGGACCCGAGCTGCTGCGGAAAGCGTTCTTGTTCTCCGAGCAATGCACGGTGACCAAGACCCGGAGCGTAAGCCCTGTTCAATGCTACGAGATCGATGCCGCCCTGGCCGGCCGGGCCAAGTGTCCTCGACCTCCTGGACTAAGGACTCGGACTGCTGCCAACTAAAACGCCCGACGTGCTCATCGACCGGTTTGTGGAGGGGACACCCCCTCGGTGAGCGGGCTAGCCAGCTCGGGTTGTGTCTGGGCGCGCTGCACAGCTGCCAGCAGAGGCAGACTTGCATTTCGTATTGCCTTAACGACCACATCCATCGATCATGCCGTCTCGTTTGGACCTTATCTGTGGAAGGATGCTCTATGCTAGGAGAGACGGATCTGGCGCCCCCAAGGCGGGACCGCGTACGTGCGGAGGCGTTTCACCGGTACTCAGCGCCCGCCGGTGTTCGTGTCCCCAATGACCGCAATTCGTAGATAGTGGTCTACTGCGACACTTCCGCGTTCCGGGGTGACGGGATTCGCGTTTACATTCAAAAAGGTGGGGACAGGGCATACGAGTTCTGGCTCGGCGGCTTTCGCGACCATGATGACCATCCGCTCTCCGAGCCGCGACCTGGGGCCAAGGCGGCATCCAGGCCAGCGCTTGGCCCGCGGTCATACAGTCGGAACGCCCCCTTATCGCTAGGCATTCCCCACCGCCGACGGTCGGCTGTGGTAGGACCACCCCGGGATCCGAACCGTTGCTTGTCAAGAGGTCGAAACTGGGGGAGTGCCGGCCCTGCTGATCACCTTCCAAAGCCCTTATCACCTGAACCCGCCCGGACGCGACTCTAGACAGCGACAGCTTTCGCGTACTTCGATGCCAACAGTGCCTGCGACCGTCGAGTGAAGACTTCACCAAGTGGCGCCCCTAACTTGAGCGTGCCGTCGTGAAGTTCGCGGCGAGAGGCTTCGCCCCGCTGCGTTACCCTCGTTTCCGGCTTCTCGTGGGGGGCCAACTGGCCTCGAACGTCGGGAACGCCTTCTACGCCGTCGCCCTCCCCTGGTATGTGTTGCGGGTACACGGGGGGACAGTACTGCTCGGCACCCTCCTAGCAGGCTACGGTATTGCCCGGGTGGCCACTCTGATCCCCGGCGGCGCGGCCGCCGACCGCTGGCGACCATGGACCGTCATGTTGGTCACGGACAGCGTCCAAGCCACACTGACGGGCCTGCTCGTCTTGGTGGCAGTCACCAACCAGGCCACTCTCTGGGAATTGCTACCGGTCGCCGTGCTCATTGGCGCGGCAGACGGCCTTTTCATGCCCGGGGCGTTCGCCATCGTCCCCTCACTGCTCCCAGTCAACTCCATGCGAGCCGGCAACGCCGTCCTCAACGGGGGCAGTCAACTTGCCGGGCTCGTAGGGCCGGCCATCGCCGGCGCGGCCGTCGCCCTCGTCGGCCCAGCCGCAGCATTTGGCGTCGACAGCCTCTCCTTCGTCATCTCGGCTCTCAGCCTTGCCGCTATCCTCTTCCACAAGCCCGTCACGACCACAGATGCCACCCCGAACGAGCAGCCAACAGCTTTTAGCCCCGCCCAAGAACCCAAGGCCCTCGGGGCATGGCAGCTTTTGTGCCGTGAACGATTCCTCCAGATGTTCCTCCTGGTCATCCTCGTGGCAAACTTCGGTTCCGGAGGGCTCTTTGGAGTCGGCTTCCCGGCCCTAGCTCACGGCCCTTTCCATATCGGGGCCGAGGGCTATGGAAGCCTCCTGGCCTGCTTCGCCGCGGGTGGGTTGATTGGGGTACTAGCCGCCGCTCACCTCGACCCCGGCCGACATCCGGCGATCCGAGCCTCCTGGTTGTCCCTCGTGGCCGACGCATTCTTGGCGCTGATCCCCTACCTGGGAGGACCGATTGGCGCCGGCGTAAATCTTTTTATGTTCGCAGCCATCAGCAGTGTATCGAACGTCATCTTCATCACCCTGGTCCAGCAATGGGCACCTCCCGCTTCCCGTGGACGGACCATGAGCCTCATTTTGCTGGCCAACCTCGGCGTCTACCCCGTCTCTGTCGCACTCGCAGGCCTCCTCATGCACCAAGTGGGTCCAGCTCCCTTTTTTCCGTTGACCGCGATCTTGAGTACGCTAGCAATCCTCGGCGCCCTAACCCAAACACAATTCCGAAATCTAGGGACAGTGGATAATCCCAGCAGTTCTGCCGAACAAGGCCGTCGATGCAAAAACGAAGACGATTACCCGTCGATTCCTGGCTCTCCGTAATTTGCTCAAGCAGCGTCGTGACGAACTCACCAGACAAGCCGGAAACGGGCGTGCAGCTTGGCTGGTCTGCCACCGGCGCTTTACCCTACACTTCGCGCCCACCTACAGCTCTTGGCTGAGCCTGGTCGAAAGATGGTTCGCCGAGCTCACCAACAAATGGTTGCGACGGGGCACCCACCGCTCTACCAAAGAGCTCGAGGATGCCACCCGGTCTTGGACCGCCACCTGGAACGACGACCTCGGCCGTTCATTTGGCATAAAAAGCGGACGAGATCCTCGACAGCCTTGCCTCATACTGTCAGGGGATCTCTGATTCAGGTCACTGGGAGAAGAGTGCCGACGCTCGTTAGAAGGGCGCCGGGTGGAATTGAAAGGCACCGTAGCGACGGCCAAGAACCGAGCGGGCTGACCGAGGAGAGGCTCGCCTCGCTCTACGACGCCGAGGGGTTCGGTAGCGAAAAAACTATGCAGGCAAAGGTGATCCGAGAACTCATCGACGAAATCCGAGTGCTTCGAGCTCGTCAAAGCCGAGAGGCACCAAGACCCTTCGGGGAAGGGTCGGCGACGATAGACGTCGGTTGGAGGCTGGGCCGAGTGCCTTGATGTTCAAGACGGCGACTGTGGAACCCCGCTCAAAAGCTCGACTCATCGAGTCGCGTTAACCCGCCTAGCTTCAATGTACAGCGTCGAGATCTGACTTACTGAACCGCACGCGACGCCCCACCTTTATGGCGGTAAGGTACCGTTTCGCCCACAATTCCCGGACGTGCCTCTGTGTGGTGCAAAGGTAATCTGCCGCGCCGGCATAATCCAACAATGCAGCATTTGACGGTGAGCCGGCTACAGTGGCGTCCTGGCTGGATGCGGGTGGTACAGACAGTAATAACGCGGTATTTCCTACACGCGTCGAACCTTGAACTTCTTCCTGAGAACTTGTGGAACGCTTGTGCACCAAAATGTGCTGCCGCTCCTGCTTCATATGGCCACTCCCTGAGCGCTGGGCTGCACCACGTTGCTGCTCTCACCTCGTTGCCAATTGATGGCGATCGCAGAGAAAAGTTGTCTTTCTAACCAGCCGTCCGGCCCGAGCCCAACTTCAGCCAGACCTCGCGCTGCTTCCACTGCGAAGCGCGTTCGTACCTCGGGCCCCGGAGCCGTGCCCCTAGACGGGCAAAGGCTGGCCTGAGACTGGCAAAGTCCCCGGCGTCTTGACCCAGGGCCCGGGCGAGGTATCGGCCGGCGTGGACAGGCCCGATTTGGCCTAGCGACGCAGTGCGGCGATCTCTCGCGGCAAACGCAGAGAGACCACGGCGCCCATGTTCAGCGAGCCAATCGGCTGGGTCGCAACGGTCCGGGAGCGTGACGGCGTAAACCTCTCTCCCTTCAAGGGTCATCTCAGTCACCCACCGTGCCGTCGCTGAGCGTCCGGCGGCATCCCCGTCGGCGCACAGGACCGGCGGCTTCGCTGCCCACGCTGCCACCTGGTGGCGGTGCGCTGCCGTCAGGGCGACACCCGATGGGCTCGCGGCGGCTATCGGTACGCCGGCTTGGGCGGCGGCAGCCTCCACGGCCAGGGCGTCGATGGCCCCTTCGACGACGACCAGGTTGCCATTGCGGCGGCCGTCGCTCCGGCTCGGGCGGTAGAGCACGGCGCCCTTGTCGTAGACCGCGGTCCGAGGCGTGTTGAGGTACTTGGCCCGAGTACCACCGCAAACGTCGCGCCCGATGAGGCCGACCACCCTGTCCCCTGCTCCCCTCACGGGCAGGACAATGCGATGGGTGAAGAAGTCTTCGACCCGTCCGTTGGGGTACCGGCTCACCAGGCCGGCGTCGACCGCCTCATCGTCGTTGAAGCGGTGGCGCCGGAGGTGCTCGACGAGGCCAGTACGCGACCTCGGGGTGTGCCCGGCCAGAGGTCTCCGCTCACGGGCCTCGAGCGCCGTGATGTCGACCGCCCTTTGAGATAGATGGCGCCGGGCCAGCGCGTTTAGGCCGTCCAGGCTGTAGTAACGCCAGGCCACCGCCAGCGCCTCGAAGAGGCGCCGATCTGACGTGCGAGCGGGCCTCGGCGCTTCGCGGTCCGACCCCGAGGAGACGGCCCACGCGAGCCCACCCCCGGGCGCGCGGGTGACGGGGCGAATGTGGAAGTGCGGGTCAGCGCCCCGGGGGAGTGGACCACGTCCCTCCAGGATCCCCAACGCAGCGGTAAAGCCGACCCCGGCGAAGGCCTCGACGAAAGCAATCGCGTCGCCGCCGTCCTGGCAGGCGAAACAGTGCCAGCGCCCGGCCATGCGGCCCGTAATGTGGGCGGCAAAGCTCGGCTTGTGCCGGGATGGGTCGGCCGGCGGGGGGTGGGACGGGAGCGGGCAGTGGCAGCGCCACTCGTCTCGCACCCCCGGCCCCGGGTCGGGCACCGGTACGCCAGCGCGACGCAAGACGGACGGGAGCGAGTTTTCTGCCAGCACCCTTCCGACGTCGCAACGGCTCATGAACCGGCTCCACCCTCGGCGCGCAGGGCCGAGGCGCGAAGCGTTGCCTTGAAGAAGGCCCCTGCGCGCCCGTTGAGCCAAGCCATCCCTGCCGGCCCGTCGCTCATGGCCGGACCGGACGGGAGCCACCACCTGGCACGCCGGCAACGCCCGAAGCTGGGGCGTCAGCGTACGGAGCAGCCTGGTGCCGCACCTGGCGGCGCACCATTTGGTCGTGCAACTGGAGCAGTTCGGGCGACAACCGCGTCACTTGGGCCTCGGGCAAGGGCGCCACGGCCGTCCGCACCATCAGTACGTCATAAGCCCATGCCGTCATCTCGAAATGGCACAGCCGTCTGAGGGTCTTTGTGATGGCTGCGTGGCGGCCAAGGCCGTCCCCTAGGCCCAGGTCCCGGGCCAGTCGCCGGTAGCCCACTTCCACCCCACCTGGGCCGGCGGAGACCCAGGCGCTGAGGCGGCGAAGGCACCAGCACGCCGAGGGGCCCAGGACCGGCAGCATGATCAAGCGTGGGATTTTCATCTGATGCATGATTCGTCACCTTTGAACATCGCCCGTAAATAGGGCGTTTTTGCTGGTGTGGGGACTTCAGTCCCGAGTTGTGACGGCAGCGCCGGTTCGGGCCGACCTGGGAGCATCCACCACTCCGCTGCGGCGATGAACGAATCTTTCAGTAGACGCAAGCGCCGAGGAAGGAGCCCGATGGTCACGACAAGAGGTGCTGACCTGGCCGGTGCCGCCCATCTGCACGTGGTCCAAGGGGCGGCGTTGTTGCACCCCGAAGAGACTGTGTTCGAGGCGATGCTGAAGGGTTGGCGCACCCAGCAGACGAGCCGCTACCTGAACGCGATGACGGTGCGCCAGCGAGAGGCCCAGGTGCGGCGTTTCCAGCGCTGGGCCAACGAGTACCCCTGGGCGTGGAAGCCGGCCGACGTCGAGGAGTGGACGACGGCGGCGATCAGCGAACGCCACTTGGCCCACTCGACAGTGGCCGGTTACCACACCACGCTCCGGTTGTTTATGGAGTTCATCTGCGACGCCCGTTACGGCTGGGCAGAGGAGGGCCGGTTCGGAACCCACCCGGTGCAGATCTGCCGGTTCGGAACCCACCCGGTGCAGATCTGCCACGAGTGGAACACTGTGGCGCACCTGGCCGAGGACGAAGGCCGCCCCGGGAACCGGCCATTGAGCCGAGAAGAACTGCAAATGTTGTTCGACTACGCCGACGAGCGGGTAGCCCGGGTGAGAGCGTCGGGCCGCAAAGGGTGGTTGGCGGCGTTCCGGGACGCCACCTTGTTCAAGGTCGCCTATGCCTGGGGCCTCCGACGTCGAGAGGTGTCGATGCTGGAGCGCTGCGACCTGGGCCGCAACCCCAAGGCCCCCGAGTTCGCCGACCTGGGCGCGGTCAGCGTGCGCTGGGGCAAAGCGTCGCGGGGCGGGCCGCCTCGGCGCCGCCGGGTGCTCACGGTCTGGCCGTGGTCGGTGGGCGTGGTCCAGCAGTACCTGGCCGAAGTGCTGCCCTTGTACGAGGCTGGCCACGGCGGGCTGTGGCCCACCGAGCGGGGCGGCCGGGTGGACGGCTGCAACATCGACGCCACTTTTGCCCGTCTGCGCACAGAAGTTGGCTTGCCGGCCGAGCTCGGCCCGCACTGCCTGCGCCACAGCTGCGTCACCCACCTCCTGGAAGACGGCTGGGACCCGCTGTTCGTCCAGCAACAGGTGGGCCATACCTGGGCCAGCACCACGGCCGTCTACACCGGGGTCTCGAGCGACTACAAAAACCAAGTACTGCGCCAAAAGTTGGACGCCATGTTTGCCACGGAGGGCTGAAAGATGGCACAAAAACTGGGTTACCGGTGGCGGTTGCGGGAGATCATGGCCGCCCGCGGCCTGTACATGACGACGGACCTGGCCCCGCTGCTGGCCGAACGGGGCATCACATTGTCGGCCCCGCAGATCTACCGCCTGGTCACCCAGGTCCCCGAGCGGCTGTCGTTGCGCACCTTGATGGCGCTGTGTGACGCGCTTGGTTGCACCAGCGTCGACCTGATCGAGCCCGTCGAAGAAGCGCCAGCCAAGCAGGCCAAGCGCGCTGCCGCCGGGGCCGGGGCTGCCGATGTCCGCCAGTTGCGCCCCCGCCGGGCCGAGGTGGCCACCAAAAAGAAGTGAAAAAACGGTCATGTTGCCCGTCCTGTGGCCGGGACGGGGTCATCGTGACGGCCACGACAGCCTGGGGCCTTATCTGCAAAGGCTGCCAGGCCCGGGCCCGACGGGAGGACTGCTCGGTGTGCGGCCAGTCCCGCCACGTCGGTCGGCGCAACCCGGACGGCTCCTCGACGTGCAGCGGCTGTGCCCATCGCGCCGAGGCGGCGGCGACGCGGGCCACGGAACTCGACTTCGTGGTGGCGGCGGTCGCGGCGGTGGAGCCGCACCTGAGCCGCTCGGTGGTCCGGGACGCTGTCGACAAAGCCTGCAATAGCAAGGGGAAGTTGGCCAGCCTGGCCGACGCCCTGAGGTCGGAGCCCGACTGCCTTACCAGCGGGAGCACCGACGCGCCAAGGGGGGCCGACCGGGTCGTCGCTGCCCTCCAGGCCGTCGGCGCTACAGCTCTGCGGCTGCCCACCTGCGCCGTCTGCGGCCGCAGCACCCCCAGCTTGCAGGGCCGCACGGGCCGGCGGGTGTGCACCCGCTGTGAGCAGGCGGCCCGGCTCGAGGTCTGTAGCCGGTGCGCCAAGCTCCGCCCGGTGGCCACCAGGGCGGAGGACAAAACGGCGGTCTGTGCCCATTGTTTGCAGCTCGACCAGGCCCGGTGGGAGACCTGCGCCGGCTGTGGGCGCCTCGCCAACGTGCGCTCGCCGGCGAAGCTGGGCCACTGTGCGGGAACTGCCACCATCGCCGCCAGGTAGCTGAATGCACCACGTGCGGAAGTGCCCGTCCCTGCAATGGGATCCGCGACGGCCGGCCGGTGTGCCTGTCCTGCGCCGGGTGACGGCGAGCGACGTGCTCGTACTGTGGTCGGCTGGCAGCCGTGGCGGTGGTGTGGGCGGCCGGGCCGGCTTGCGCCACCTGCTATAAGCGGGTCCTGCAGTCCAAACAGGCATGTGAGGGCTGTGGCCGCTTGCGCCGGGCCGACCCCCGGGTCCTGGGCGACTGTCGGCTCTGTTCGGACTGCGCCGGCTTGCCCGCCATGGGGGTGTGCCAAGGCTGTGGCCACGAGGACCGCATCTGGCGCAACCGCCGCTGTTTTGCTTGCAACTTGGCTGACCGTCTCGGCTCTCTGCTCGCTGCCGCCGACGGCACGGGCAGGCCCGAGGTGGCGGGGCTGCGGTCCGTGCTGGCTGCCACCAGTTCGCCCAGAGCAGTCCTGCGCTGGCTCGACAAGCCGACCGTGGCACACGCATTGGAGGGGTTGGCCAGCGGCAAAGTGCCCTTCACGCACGAGGCCATCGGCCAGATGGGCACGAACCGAGCCGTCGCCCATCTGCGCTACGTGCTGGTGTCCGCCCGGGCCCTGCCGGAGCGGGACGAGACGGCGGCCAGCCTGGAAGCATGGGTCGACGACCAGCTCGAGCGGGTCGACGACCCTGAAGACCGTCGCATGGTCGGCGCTTACGCCTTTTGGTGGGTGGTCCGACGGCGCCGGGCCCGGCTGGCCCGCAGGCCGACACTGTCGGTCGGCCACGACCACGAGGGCATCCTGCGGGCCATCGAACTGCTGGGCTGGGTGCACGCCCACGACAAGTCCCTGGCCACTTGCACGCAGCCCGACATCGACCTGTGGCTCGCCAGTGGGCCGCCCGGGCGCCGGGAGGCCCGCCGGTTCGTGCGCTGGGCCGCCAGCCACCGCCTGTGCGGGGAGGTCGTAATCGGCCCCCGTCGCGAAGCTGTCCCGGTGGCTAGCACAGATGTTGCTCAGGTCCTCGCCATCGCGCGACGGCTCATGACCGACGGGACGGTTGCGCTGGCGGACAGGGTCGCCGGGTTGCTCCTCATCCTCTATGGCCAACCCGTCGCCCGTATCGCTGCCTTGCAGCTCCGCCACCTGGCCGAGCGCCACGGGGCCACCGCGCTGCAGTTGGGCGCCACCCCCGTCGAACTGCCCGAACCGCTGGGCCAGCTCGTACGCGAGCTTGCCGCCAGTCGCCCCAGCCGCGCCGCCCTCCCAGCCAAAGACAGCACGTGGCTCTTCCCCGGCGCCCGTCCTGGCCAGCCCCTCGGCGCCGACCGGCTGCGATTTCGCCTCAACCGGCTTGGCATACGGGCCCGGGCGGCCCGCACCACAATGTTGCTCGAGCTCGCCGGCGAGATGGCCCCGGCTGTCATCGCCGACATGTTGGGCCTCACCCCGAAGACGGCCGTGCGTTGGGTGCGTGCCGCAGCAGGTGACTGGAACGCCTATGCCGCGGTGCGCGCTCGGATCAATTGAACGCCTCTCCTCATTGGCGGCCTGACCTTCGAACGTGCTCCGAGGGCGGGCCCAGAGAGGTCATCACGGCTCAAATGGGGCTGGCAAGGCCCTTTTTGTAACGCACCTCGGAGGCACCGCCCTCGTCGAGTTCCACGCCCGGCTGAAGAGCCCAGCCCCGCGACTCGTACATGGTGCGAGCCCGGACGTTCGCCCGTATCACCCAGAGCCCGGCGTGGCGGAACGACTGAGATGAGAGGACGTCTAGAGCATGATCGTGCAACGACCCGCCAATGCCTCTTCCCCAATCGGAGGGCACGACGTGCAACCCGCTTAGCTGGCCCTCGCCAACGAAGTCGGGGTCGGCCCGCACCGCCACTGCTCCCACCGGGCGTGGACCATCCCGGGCGACCAGGGCGGCGGCTGTGGGGCTCGTCAAATACTTGTTCCAGAACCTCGTAAGCCGTTCGAGCGTCGGGGGTATCCAGTCTTCCGGGAAGAACCCGACGTAGGCCACAGCGGTCGACTCTGCGTGAATGGTGGCCAGGAGCTCGGCGTCCGAGGTCAGATCGACAGTCCAGCTGGTCACAACTAAACCGTAGGCGACTGGCACTCAACAGCCTGCCCCAGCCTGCGATTCGTGAGCAAATCCAGTGATCGAAGGGGCAGCAAGTCAAAGGATCGTCCCCCTCTCTACCGACCGCTCCGCTTCAGACGAGGCTGCTGACGAAGAGACGGACCGCGACCGCTCTTGGAGCACCTGGCGCTGGACCATCCAGTTATGGAGCCTGACCAGTTCGGGCGAGAGCCGTGCCAGCTGGCGTTCCGGCAACGGGGCCACCACCGTGCGCACGGCCAAGTCACCACTTACCCAGTGCGCCAGGTCGAACTGGCACAAACGACTGAGGGTCTTGGCGATCCTCGAGTTGTGGGACAGGGTGTCACCGAGGCCGAGGTCCCGAGCGAGCTGGCGGGTGTGCACCTCCATACCACCGGGGTTGGCCACGGCCCACGACCCCAACCGACGGAGGCAGAGCACGCTGGCGGGCCGTAGACCGGGAGGAGCACCGTTTCGGTGTACGTGGAGCGTACGGGGAAGCCACACCGCTCGACGACGGGATCGGCCCAAGCTCGAACCATGAACCGTTCCGGCGGCGAGGAAACACCACTCACGTACGCCACCCCGGACCCGAGCCAGCGGACAATTCAAAGAGTTCGAATATGCACTTACTTCGGGTTGCCTCGGTGTAAATCGAGTTGACCGGGAAGCCGAACTTCTCCGTTAGAGGGTCGGCCCATCGTCGGGCCACGAAGCGCTCGGGCAACGAGTAGTCCTCAGCCATTTAGTTGGTCCTTGGCTCGCTCGCCGTCGCCAGGAACTCAGGTTCACTCTGGCGGCTAGCGCTGGGCGCAAGTACAGCCCGCGGATGGCGAAATCCAACGTGAGCGAGGTTCTCCCTGTCGATAGCCCCACACGCTCGGGCAGTCGGCGATGCCGCCGGCCCGGTCACAGCGCCACTCCCTGGCTTGGCCCGTCGCCCGTGAGCACGGCCGGCTCGGTATGGCGTCACCCGTCGCGGTACCACTGGCCTCTCGGGTCCGCGTAACCGAGTACGAGGGGGCGGCCCGGGTGGGTGTGGAAGACGACGCCCCGTCCGAGGCGGGTGACGCCGACCTCAGCCCCCCGGCCAAGCCCATCGGTGGCGACACACCGGCTGTAGGACACTGGCAAAAGGACACCAGCCTCGGAGGCTGCCTGACGGAGGCCAGCGGCGACCCAATCGATCTGGTGAGCGGTCGGAGGGGACATCAGTGCGCTTCCCCCCCACTGGAGGAGCTGCACACGGCGACCTCAGCCAACATTCCCCTCTTACGGGTACCGCGAAGGAACAGCCGTACCCGATGAGTAGAGTCGGCGGCCACCTTCGAGCCGAGGTGCACTGGCGTGGAGTTCCGTGGAAGCGGCTCTGTTATTTCAACCGTCTCATCGGGCTGAAACTTGGCTTGGTCGCCAGGGCCGTCTTCCGTCGCCCTTATATTCCGGCGCGCAGACCGGCACTCGCTGCAATCCCGCCCGGCCAGCCACCTGGCGTAGCTGGCTCGCCTGAAGGCTCGTTTGGCGGAAAGGTCGTGCTCTTCTTCGTGCCCGCAGCTGTGCCACACGGCCCAGACGGCCTTTACGGCCATGGCGTATACCTCCTTCGCCGGGCCGCCACCTGCGGCCCTTACCAGAAAGCAGTTGCCGGTCCGGCCTATCGGGCCGCTTGTTCTATTTCCTTGGCCTGGCGAGCAGCGGTGTCGGCGGTTACGAAGCTCTGCCACTCGTCCCTTTCGACCGGGCGGCTGGAGCGGGAGAGGGCCCTGGTGGGCCGGACCGCAGCCGAGCTCTGCCGTCCAGGAGCGCAACAGCGGGAGATGTCCCGCAGGGCCCGGAACCAGTCCACGGGGGCGGTGGCTGGGGCGGTGTCCGAGAAGCTGGAGCGCTCGTGGTCGCGCAGGGCGGCCAGGGCCTCGACGTGCTCGTTGTGGCGCCACCAGCAGCGGGGGATGACGTGGTGGTCGAGGTGGGCGAAGCGCTGGCAGAGCTCCTCGACCCAGCCCCGCAGCTCCTCCCACTCGCTCGGCGGCGTCGGCGGCCGGCAGTGCGGGCCAGAGGTGGCGGGCTGGGGATGTCGGCGAAGTCGTCGTCGAGCGGCGTCCCCGAGAATCGTCGCGGAGCTGGTCGAGCCGGGCTGGTCGGAGCTATCCGGCCGCTGCCCGCTCTGCCTGGTCGTCACCCATGTGTCTCCCCTGTCGGCCTGTGGCCCGCAGGCGGGCGATGATGATGTCGGTGGCGTGGGCCCGGCCGGCCCGAGCCAGGCCGGGTTGGACTCCAGGATCCGGTGAAGCGGCTGATGGCAGGGCTGCCGGCACAGCGGGACAGGTCGCGGTCGGCCTCGTGGCCGAGGCGGGCGTAGCTGCGGTGGTGGAGGTCGCCGTCTGCGCAGCGTCCACGGCCGCCGCAGACTGGCAGACCGGCTCGGTCCGTGCGCGGCGACCCACGCCGGTCCCGCCAGGCCGGCCGGCGGGCCAGCCAGGCCGCGCTGGCCATCCAGGCCGCGTACTCGGCCGGCGCCGCAGCCGTCGCCGGGACCAGCCGAGCCCGGGCGGGGGTCACGCACCGCATGGCCGCCTCCTCCCACGCCTGCTCGAGCCGATCCGCAGCGCCTCGGCGTCGGGCCGGGCGGTCCAGGGTGCCAGGGTCATCATGATGGGCGGGGCGGAGCGCAGCAGCAGCAGCCCGGTCCCGAAGCGGAGGCGGCGCAGCTCGGAGGGCTCGAGGATGGGCCGGTGAGCGGGTCGAGGACGAGACCGAGCGCGTCCGGCGAGCCGCCCCGGCGGGTCTCGGACCATTCCCGTACCTCTCGCTCGCCGATCAGCCGGGACAGGTCGGCCAGGTCGTCGGCGTTGGCCGAGCCGCCCAGGACGACCTTGACGATGGCGGAGTCCCAGATGGCCTGGGCCGCCTCCCGGCCCCAGCGGTCCCGGGCCTGGGCCAGGGACTGGAGCACGGCCATGGTGGTGATGCCCGAGCCGCCGCCTTCGGACATGAGCGAGGGCAGGGACGGGAGCGGGTAGTTGGCGGCCTCGTCGAGGATCAGCGCCAGGGGCGGGTCGAGCCGCTGGCCCGGGCGAGCGGGCGGCCAGGCGGCGGGCGGCGTCGACGAGGTCCTCGATCAGGGCGGCCACCAGGGTGGCGGTGGCCGACGCCCCGGTGGCGGTGCCGAGCAGGTAGACGCGTGCCCCGCAGGGCCAAGAACGCCAGCGGGTCGAACTCGGCGCCCGGCCTCGGGGGTGACCGCGGCCAGCACGGCCGGGTCGGCCAGAGGGGCGAAGGTGTTGGCCACCATGGCCCACACCGAGTCCCGGGTGCGGGCGTCGGCGGAGATGATGGCGTCCAGGGCCCGGTCCCAGCCCGGTGTCGCCCGGGGTGCGAGCCGAGGATGGTCGACGGCCTCCTTGGCCGCCCCGGCGGCGTGGCTCCAGCGGTACAGGTCGGCGGCGGGCCGGCCGTCCAGGGCGGCGGCGTGCAGCAGGCAGCGGGTGACCGACAGGGCCTGGGCGCGCCAGAAGGTGGCGTTCTCCACCCCGAGCCGCCCGGCGTCGGCGACCAGCGCCTCGGCCCGGACCATCGCCGTCTGGGGCGTGCTCGCAGCCCCGGGTGAGCGACCAGCGCAGCACCGGCGACGCCGGGTAGGCCCGGCCAGGCCCTGGGGGTCGAAGACCATGACCGGGCCTCGCCTCGGCCCGGGCGGCCAGGGTGACGGCCAGGTTGTCGGGCCGGGTCGAGGTGGTGACCACCGCCCCGGGGGCGTCGAGGATCATGGGGATCACCACGTGGAGGCCCTTCCGGAGCGGGGCGGGCCGAGCACCAGCATCGAGTCCTCCACGCTGGCCCAGCACTCGACCCCCCGGGAGGCGCCCAGCCGGTAGCCGACATCGGCCGGGCGGGGCCGGCGCAGCGAGGGCCGCAGCGTCGCCGAGCGGGCCAGCAGCGCCTTGGTTCCCGCGGCAGCCCGGCGGACCTCGCGGCGGGCTGGCCATCCTCCGGCCAGGTGCGGGCCAGAGGGCGTGGCCGTACCCGTTGAGCGCCACAGCCGCCAGGCCCCATAGCCGACAGTCCCGGCCAGCCACACGGCTAGGACAGTGAGGGCCCAGTAGAGAGCCGGCGGCCCGACCGGGCGCCGACCAGGCCGCGAGGGTCGCCGAGGTGGGCGAACGCCGGGTACCCGGCGAGAAGGCCTGGCGTGGAGGGGACCCGATGCCCGGTCAACCAGGCCGAGGCGGCTGCCGCCGCCCCACAGCACGGCGCCGAGGCCCAACGCCGCCGGCCAGCCAACCCGAGCAGGAGGTCGGGACCACCGGTTGGTTGACGGTCGTTCACAGCCCGACGGCGCCGGTCCGGCGCTCGGTCGCGGGCCGCCCGGTGTTGGCCTGGGCTTCCCGAGCCCGTGCGGCGTGCCAGTTCGGCCGCGCCCGGCGGTGCGCCGCCGTCGACGTGGGCCGCCGGGCTGGCGTTGATGATCAGCCGTGCCGCTTGGGCCACGCGGGCCTGGGCCGCCTGGACGGCCGTTCGCCCCGTCCTCGCCGGCCCAGACGGCCACGTAGGGGAAGCTGTAGCCGTCCGGTGGCCATGCCATGCACGGAGGCGACCACGTAGGCCACGCTCTCGGCTTCGACCTCTTTGAGCCGGGCGGGGGAGGTACTGGCCGGGCGGGCTGGCGTGCAGCAGCACGTGGGCGGCTTCATGGAGCCAGCGTCTTGACGATCGCCGCGTCGTCCATGTCGGCCCGGACCAGCACCCGGCGGGGACCGAACTCGGTGACCCCGTTCGCCCCTCCGATGGCCGCCGCGCCGGGACGGTGTCAACGCTGAAGCCGAGGCCCTCGACCATCGCCACCAGTGCCGCCTCCAGCCCAGGCCGGGCGCGGCGCCGGCCAGAAGCTGTGGCCGCGGTGGCAAGGGGAGGTCGGCACCGGAGGTCTGGTGGACGGAGAAAACGTGTACAACCCGGAACCCGGTAATGACCATATGAGCCTCGACCCGTTCGCCATCGGAAGGTGCATCGCCTTTGGCCAGTGGTCGCGGCTGGCCATCGTCCCCTACGGCGAAGCGACGGCCCGAACGGCAGGGCGCGAGCACCATGTACCCGTGCTGACCTTTGTCGGTTGTCCGCCCGAGGGCCTTCCAGGTCGTGAACCCGGCGACATAGCCGGGGTCGGCGACGCTGACGCTCCCGTCCGCGAAAGCTCTCGCATGCTGTGCCGCTATCAGCATCACATTGTTCGGACTGTAGGAGTGCAGGCCGGCCTGAAGGTCCAAGAACCCCTTCCAGTCCTCTCCCGACTGCAAAGACGCCACTTGTGCCGCCAGCACTCCGTGGGCGGCAGCGAGCTGGGCGTCCATCTTTGCTTGCCAGGCCTGTTTCGTCACTGACGCCTTCGGCATTGCGACCTCCTCGGCCGCACCTGCGGCCCCAACGTGGGCCACTGAAATGTCCGGGCTATCGCAACATCAAACCCGCCGGGCCCGCTCCGACGACCTCACCGACTCCCCGCTCTCAAACCTGGCCCGGGCCGCGCTGGCCGCTCGGTCCGTCCGTAGCTCCGTCTTCACCCAAGCGAACATCTACGCCGACGTGGAATTGCACGTGGTGGTGTTCGCACCGGGCGAGCGGGCCGCGGTCTCCGAGAGCGCCGTTGGCTTCGCCCTCTCGTTGGCCGTCAAGCTCAACGCCACCTGAACTTTCCCATGTCTCGGAGCGCCTCCGGGACCCGGACGCCACGAGCCAGTTCGCTCGGGCGACCAGCTGGCAGTACACGACGGCCGAGCTCCTAGGAGCAGAAGCCCGCCTGTTGGAGGCAGGCCGGGGCACCTCCGGGACTGTGGCCCGGGTCTGCGAACGCCCGTTGCCTGGCCGCGCCTACAAGATGGGGCAGGACAAAGCGCTGCTCGCTGTTGAGCAGGTCCCGACCTCGGGGCGGGCCGGCGACGTGCTGGTCGGACCGGCCCGCACCGGGAAGACGGTGGCGCTGTAGGGCCTGCTCGCCGTATGGCAGGCCGACCACGGGTTTGGCAGGGTGAAGGGCCTCGACCTTGGGCTGTGGCCGCTGCCAACCTCTCTGAGGAGCTCGGCATCCCCAATGTCAACACCGCCAAGTGGCTCTCGGAGGCCGATCGCGAGGTCGAGCGGTTGGCGGACCTACCACCGGCTCCGGCTGTCGCCAACCCAGCTCCCTATCGCAGCATCGCAGTCGGTCGAGCAGCGAGTTGCACAACTCGAGGACGAGGTTTGGGAGATGGCGGCTCGCCTCTGGCGACCTTGTTGATAGTCGACGAGGCCGGCCTAGCGGGGCACCTTCGCTCTCGACCGCCTTGTCGCCCGGGCCCGCCAGGCCGGGGCGAAGGTACTGTTCCTAGGCGACCCGGCCCACGGGCTCGGTGGGCGCCGACGGGGGCGTTCGGGATACTCGTCGCCGACCATGTGAGCCCTCCGGAGCTCGTCGAGGGTCGCCGGTTCGCGAAGGAGTGGGAGTGCGAGTGCCTAGTTGCGGGCCGGCTCTCCCCGTGGCCTGGACGCCTACGTCAACCACGGGCGGGTCTCGGAGGGGGGCAGGACGCAGGTGCTGGCCGCTTGTTACGAGGCCTGGAAGGGCCGATGTCGAGGCCGGGAAAACATCGTTGATGTTGCCCAGGACAAGGACACGGATCGGGAATTGAACCGCCTGGCCCGGGCGGACCGTGTGGCTGCCGGCCGTGTCGCCGCTAGAGGGTCCGCCTCGCTGACGGGCTGGTCGCCGGTACCGGCGACATGGTCCTAGCACGCCTCAACGACCGCCACATCCTCCTCTCGGACAGCGAGTGGGTGCGCAACCGGGACCGCTCACAGTCGTAACAGTCAACCAAGAAGATGGCAACAGTACCGGCCCGGGCCGCCGACAGGGGTGGAGAGGTCGTGCTGCCTACCGGGCATTTGGCCGGGCACGTCGAGCTGGAGTACGCCGCTAGCGTGTGGTCGGCCCCGGGGCTGGACCGTACCTCCCGCCCATCCATCGCCGGGTGGGCATGACCCGCGAAGCGCCGCTACGTGGCGACCCGGGGTAGGGAGTGCAAGCCGCCTCAACGTGGATGTCGAGCCAGAACCCGCGAACGCCGATATGGCCCATGGCCCGACAGAACGCCTCGACGTCCGCCAGGTCCTCGTCGCTGTCCCACCGGGGGACCGACATCCCCGCCACGAAGCCATGTCGTCCGACAGGGCCAGGGGTGGCCAGCTTCGAAGAGCTCGCCAAGGAACACCAGAGCCTCGTTGCCGCCGACATAGCCGGGCGCTTCGCTGGGGCGCTGGGCCAGGCTGGCTTGCCTGACGTACTACTTGCCCGGGCTTGGCAGTCGCTTGAGTGGGCGGGCTGCTCGGAGCGCTCCGCGATGCCGAGGACAGAGGCCTCGATTCAGGGCGGCCCTCTCCCGACTCGCCTTGTCGGCCGGGGCGGGCCGGGCCCCGCCGCCGTGCTCCGGGCGCGCCTATGCCGATGGCAGCGGTCGGAGAGCGCTAGCTGGGCTCCGAGGCAAAGGGCGGCTGACACTTAGCCGCGGGTCGGATCGAATGTATTAGTTAGAGGTTGACGCGACTTTCCCCTACGCCAATGCCGAGCGTGGGCTCTTCCGACGGAAAGGAGGAGGCGAAGAAGTCGTCAACACCGGGTGCTGCCCGGCGTGACCGCCACAGGTCTTCTGTTTGTTTCGACGAGCCCCACACGAGGGCGGCCTACAAAAGGCCGTCTTGTGGGCGACACGTATACCTGCCTCCGGGTCCTGTGCTCTGAATCGAACGATGGCGCAGCCTGAGGGCCACTCTCATCGAGCGAGTGTAGAGGGTCGGCAGTCGTGATCTTGCAGGTAACGCTCCCGGAAGGTCCTTCTAGCGCCTTTCAGGATAATCAGCGGTAGCTCGTCGGCCGAGTCCTAAGCGAAGGACACCGCGACTACCGGATCGGTCACGGCGACGCATCTTCTCGCTGCGAGCCGCCACGATTCTTCGATCGATGGGGCGCCGCTGGTTTCGGGTTTCCGCATCGAGCGCCCGCCCGCTCCGCCGCGAGAGACTCACTACTACTCAACTGGGAGGATCAAACAAAGGCCGTGTCGTGGTAAATGCTCGGGTACCGAAACGCTCAAGACGCTCGACGGTCGCATCGTCGAAGACGCCTTCACTGCAGAAATCAACTACGGCGGTGAGCAATGCGATCGCACTCGCCTGTGCCGTCTCAGCGAGTACGGACGTGCCATTGCCAAGGATATCAAGCCATGGCAATTGATCCGCAGTCGATCTTTGGGAGGCTATCATATTGCCATTGACAAGGCGCCCGACCACATTGGGGATAATGCGCCACGGTCCAACCGACCACCTCGCAATCGTACCAATAATCGCAACATCATCATCATTACGAAAGAAGGTTAGACGACCGCTCCAACCATCGTCGGACCCTGGAAAAGTTAGCAACCCGTTTGCATACTCCCATTCCTCCACGACGACCTGATCAATGTAAAGAGCCGGACTGCGCGACTCATTCATCGTCAACTCGAACGTGGGACCCGGCACCTGATGAGGGAGCTGATCGCGATGGTCGAACAGCACACGAGCTGTCTCGTACCTTCCAACAATACGGTCAATCTCGTCATTCGGTCCTGAGAACTCGTGCCACCCGAGGGCACCAATTCTTGCCATGGCAAGCGTTTCTGACGACCCTTCCGACCAACCCACCACGCGCCCTCTTACACTCCGGACCAAAATACATATCAGCAGATGATCCTAGCAACCGGCTGGGTTGGCCCGGGCCGACAACCGAGAATCGTAATTCTCCAGATGTAGCATTTCCGTCCTCCATTGACCAATATAAGATATTGTCCAGGAATCTCGTTGAGACCAATCTTTGCCCCTCCAGCTCCACATCGCCCGAAGGGCTCACACGAAGTCGACGACGCAAAGTGGGATGGCTTTTATCGTAACAATCATACGCCGCGCTCCACAACGATAGATCTCCAGCGGTGAGTTCCTCGTAAACAACGCCAACTTGTTCAACGGTCGTTTCGTAGCCCAACGAAGAAAGCGCTCGAGCAATCATGCTGGAGTTCAAACTATGGGCCGATACCGCCCCACGAACTATTGCAAAAAATTTGTGGGCAAGACGAGAGTTCTGAGCACAATCTCGACAAAAAACCTCGGCAACGTCAGCACCGGTCGGCTTCATCACGAGACCTATCGAACCGTAACTGCCGCTTAACACGGCTTCTCTCTCTTGGGGTGTCAAGTCGGGATACCTTTGCAACGCGCGATGTGGATTCTCCAGATACCCCTGCGTCCTGCCAGGCTTTAGAGCCAGATCCGCGACAAGACTATACATAGAGGAAGAGATTCGCGATTTCCTGTATTGCCGCGGACTGACATAGGAGCCCAGGGAGTCAATTGCCTTCCGCTCCCATATGTCATACTCCCTTGGTTTTGCGAATACACCAAGGCGTTCGGACAAGCGCGGATAGGAATCCGGTGAGTTCCTGGGCGGAATGTAAAAGGTTGACATTTCTGAGACCGTTCGTTTTGCCTCCGGTATAACTAGATCGGAGAGCATTAACCAAGTGATCGATGGATGCATAAAGGAAAAGAGCGCGGCCGTGTAATGGATAAGTCGATAATTTTTTCCATAGAAGCTCTGAAGGTAGGTTATGAGGGCGGTGAACCCGTCGTTAGCGAATCCCGAGTACTGAAAGGTCATCTCTCCTACCATGCCAACTTGCAGAATCACGACATGCCCGTCTGTAAATAGCGGCCGTTGTCGTCGCAGTAAATCTGTGGCCTCCACAATCTGACAGCCTTCAACGCCTGGGTCAACGCCGAGATCCGCGAACAAACAGTCGGCCGCCGACACAGCTGGGAGCATGAACGCATCGTGTCCCTCACTGCGGGCTATGGCGATCGCTCGGTGCGACGGGTTAACAAAAAATCCGGGATGACCATAAAACACCCCCACGACGTTTTCGCCACGACGGAGGGGTTGTAGCATTCGCTCTGCCATTTGTACGTACGTGACACGCCTTGGTTTGTCGTTCTCATAGAGTGGAAGAAGATCCTCGACGACATCGGCGTGCTGGTTGACCCAGTATTGGCTGGCAGGATCAGCGGTGCAGGAAAAGACGACGTCCGCCCACTCAATGTACGCCTGTGCCTCTAGCGTGAATTGCCCTACCGCCCTAATGCCCGACCCGACGATGACAAGGGTACCGGGTCGAAGACCACTGATAGCGTGTGTCTGATCCTCCGTCACTGTGTAGCCTCCCGTCTCCCAGAAGGATTGCTCCTAAGCCAGTATGTGTCCAGTGGCACGAGCGGCGTCTGGCGTGGAGGCCAGCCGTAGCCGCCCTGACCTGGACCTCTGAGATGGCGCTTCAAAGAGGTCACGGGAGGATCCGAACGCATCCTGGCAAACACCGACTGGATTCTAGGCGGCAACGAAACGCTGTACCGTCGCTTTGTTGTCTCGTAGGAAGAGGGCGTCGCTCGGTAGGAGGCGACCCGTCTTCCCAGGGTAAAGCGCCCACGATGCGCCCCGGTGCATCGTGTTGGAGCACACGCACCGCTCGGCCAGGTAGCGCTCCGACAACCGCGTCGGTGGCAAATTGATAGTGCAGAGCCAATGAACGGCTGGGGATATTTCACGCCACTATTCTTCTGGCGCTGAAGCAGACCGTTGACGTCGCCCCGGCCCAAAGACAACGCCGACGCGAGTCAGATGCGAATCTTACCTGTCGCGCCAATTTGGGAGATGGCGTCGTCTCGAGAATTGGCGGCGAAGTGAGCAGCCGATGCCACCAACCGGCGCCGAACATCAGTGGAACTGCACCAAAGGCTCTGTGCAGGTATGAGGACACGATAGAGTTGTCCAGGTCCGCAGTAAATGGCACCAGCCTTGTCGATGTCTCCTAGCGCAAAGTGCTCGAAGCCCGTTGTCCTGGCCTAGATTCTGGCGGGAATCCTCTGAGCGGTACACTTCGGACAAACACCCCACACGAGAGAGTGCCTGCGAGAGTCGGATTACGGAGTGAGGCGCCGACCAGACCATGGGTGTCCTCCAACTCGATCACCTCGGAGGCCTCCACTCTGGCTGCGCCAGGCGATTGTTAGCCTCGCGAAGGGGCAGGGCGAGTACGAAGGACGATGCCTCTGGAAACGCCGCGAACCAGCACGGCTAGAACGCTGTCCCCTGCGTCTCTGAGAGCTCCACAAATCTGTCCGAGCCAGCTGTGGCGCTCACTCAAGGCGAGCGCGCAGGCCGGCACCGGCGGGTGGGGGTAACTCGCCTTAGTTCATTCTCTAGAGAGGCAGCCCCACGCCAATCTACCCACAGCCGCGTGGAGACCATCCCTGGGCGCTCCACCTACATCAGCGGATGTGGGTGAGATCGCAGGGTCTCAGCCAGTTCACGCGTGCTGAGCAGGACATCCTCGTTGGCCAGCCCCGCGCCGCGTCACTTCCTACTGAGTGTCTTCACCACCCTAATTGCTTGGGTGGTTGTAGGCGCCAAGCCCGAGCCGACTTTCACCTAGTCCGGCGTGTGCCGTGCCTCTTGAGAGCGAGGTCCGGGGCGCGGCGTGACTCGCCCCCACCTACAGGTTGACCGAACTCATGGAGCGACCCCAGGAAGGTTGACAAACAAACTTCCGAGGGCTAACATCGTTTAAGGGTCTTTTCCGTGTCGTCTTCGGTGATTTTGCGCACCGTGGTCACGCTGTAAAGAGGGTGGGCGCCTGAGATGGGACGCTGGAATGAAGTGGCCACCTCCGAATGGAGCCGTGCCGCGTACTATCGTGCTGAAGCGGGTGATGCGCGAGCAAGTTACGCGGCACTGAACTGGAGCACGTCATCAAAACTCGCACCGCACCTGACCCAACCAGCGTGGCTCATAACAAGCTACTCTGCCTACTCGGAACAGGTCGGCCTGGTGGTAGCCAGTTCGCTGGTTTCGGATCTCGATGATCCCGTAGCGAAGCTACTTTTTGCGACTGCTGTCGCCGACGAGGCACGCCACACCGACATCTTTACCCGGTATGCCCGCTGGCTTGGGGATTCCGTTTCGCCGCCGTCAGCGCAGCTTGATGGCCTGCACGATGCACTAATGGCCTGCGATAATCCCCTGGTACGACTCGTCGCCCACACCCTTCTCGAGGGCTGGGCGGTTGACGAATTTCACTGGCTCCGGAAAGTGTTCGCAGCGGACCTCCTGTCCGAAATTTATCGGCTCGTCGGAAACGACGAGGCCCGCCACGTTAACATCGGGATCTCTACATTTCGAGCCCTATGGACTAATCATGCGGCGGACGCAAAGAATAAGGCAACGGAGCTTGACGTCACTATATGGCAGGGTTTTCAATTGGCCACTCAGGTCGCCGGCTTCGATAACGACTCTCTAGCGGCCCTTGCGCGGCTGGCGGATCTCCCGAAGCCTGCTCTAACCCAATGGTTCCGTCGTCGCCAATCCTATCGCCTACGTCGACTAGGTTGCTCCGCCTATGCCGGCTGGAGAGACCCTTTCGTCACGGCGTCCGAAGCCGTCGCCGATGCATCCGCAGCCCTTCCCAAACATTCACCGCACAACCCGTTACTAGCGAAGGCGCAAGCCTGACCTGACCCACTGTTGGTTATCGCCTTATCAGACAAGACAGAACACGAAAGGACAAGCAAATGAAGAAAACCTCGTTGATAGATGGTGGCGAAACGAACTCGCGATATCAGTATATTGTCCCGGTACCCCTTTCGGCTCCTGATACACCAGCCGAAGTAGACATGCTCGACACTCAAGTTGTTCCCGCTAATAGTGAAGCCGACGACGCCGTGTGAAGGCAAACGTCCTGAGACGAGTCCATCGCCACGCGCATTGCGAGACTGCGCTTGGATAATAAGTCCGTATGCAAGCCATCCCTTGTTCTGGTCACCATGCCCTGGCACGGACTGGAATATCCGTCGACCGCTCTGGGAATATTGAAGGCCCAGGTTGAAGCCAAAAGACCAGACTGGACTGTGGAAGACGTGTACGGAGGAATTGCCTGGGCCAGGTTCCTCCTCGATGCGACCAATATGGTGATCCGGCCGCGCGATTACACTGACGTCGCAGAGCGAGTATTTGACTCGGTGGGTGATTGGGTCTTTACTTCAGCCTTATACGACTCAGACGCTTATCATGCTCCGAGTTTCGCCAGGTACCTGAGCGACCGTGGGATCGATCCGACTATTCCGCTTCGAATGCAACGCCTAGCGCCAACCTTCATATCCCAGATGGCCCGCGACCTCCTGGCAAAAGAACCCACCGTTATTGGCTTTTCTACGACGTTCATGCAGAGCGTGCCGTCTCTGGCGTTGGCGAAGGAACTGAAACGTCTTGCTCCACTACTTCCCATCATCTTCGGCGGCGCCAACTGCGAAGGCATACAGGGCAAGACGATGCACCAAAAGTTTCGACAGATAGACTTTGTCGTGCGCGGTGAGGGCGAGCTTGCTTTAGTCGACTTATTGGA
The DNA here is from genome assembly GCA_963846045.1 of Terriglobia bacterium. Lineage (GTDB taxonomy): Bacteria > Acidobacteriota > Terriglobia > Bryobacterales > Bryobacteraceae > Bog-105. The sequence goes on from CAWJUL010000003.1 coordinate 572,587, forward strand.
GTGCATCTGGAACGGTCATGGGTTCGAAAAGGTGGACGGGCTGAGTTGGCGTCGACCGGTCGACGGGAACGCGGTACACAACAACACAAGTGCCCTTTCAATACCAATGGACGAAGTTCCGACTCCCGATTATTCAACATTCTATTCCGAGTTGGAGAACTCCGCAATTGCCGAGTATGTTCGGCCGAAACTTGCCCTGGAGGCTGCCCGGGGTTGCTGGTGGGGTCAACGGCGCCAATGCACGTTTTGCGGCCTCAACGGGCAACACATGGGATTTCGAAGTAAGTCCGCAACCCGAGTTTTCGAAGAGATCGCTTATCTAACGCGTCGTTACCGACTCCTCGATATCGTCGTTGTGGACAACATTCTTGATACGCGCTACCTAAAGGAGTTGATGCCAGCCTTAGAACAATGCGACTGGGATCTCCGCATTCATTATGAGGTGAAATCGAACCTCAACCCATCGGAGCTTGCGGTGCTGCGAAGAGCGGGTGTCGTTCACGTGCAACCCGGAATCGAAAGTCTAAAAACCTCGATTCTGAAGCTAATGCGAAAGGGCGTATCCGGCGTACAGAATGTGATCTTTCTTCGATCAGCCGAGGAACTTGGTCTTACAGCTGAGTGGAACTTGCTCTACGGTTTTGCCGGGGAAGACCCACGCGATTATGATGCAATGATAGACCAGTTTGACAATCTGGTTCACCTGCAGCCACCTTCTGGCGCCCAACGAATCGCACTAGAGCGTTTCAGCCCCATTTTTGACGATCCAGCTCTTGGCTTCGCGTGACGACGGCCCGCGAAAGTCTTTAGCCACGTCTATCAGTTGCCAGAGGCAGAGCTCGGGGATCTGGTATACCTCTTCGAGTATCCTCCTCAGGGAATTCGAGGCGCCACAGAATCGAGACTGCAAACGGCGGTGTCGAGCTGGCGGCAGTCATATTCCTGCAGCAGACTCGAAGTAAGGCAAGCAAGCAATGACACTTATATCGTCTTGGACCGCCGCAGCGGTCACGAACCTCACGACGTATTGCTTCGGGGTCTGCCTGGACATATCCTCCGGCATCTCCGGGCAGGACTCGGCGTAGACGCGCTTGAGCGTCGCTTGCGCAGCACGGAAGAGGACAGTTCGCCAGGGCAGATTCAGCTTGCTATGGAAGCCCTCAACGATCTTGGCTTGCTCTATCACGATGATGGGCGCTTCGTGTCCCTTCCAGTGCAAATTGAGTCCCGGTCACCAAAACTATCGGCCGCACCGAACAGAGGGTAAAGTGCAACAGAGCGCGCTAACCAAAGCCGTCGGCTGGGCGCGCCTCACTGTAACGCATCAACGTAGACGCCGGACACGCTCTTCTTATCTGAAAGGAATCCTAACACCGTGAGCACAGCGGTGGGGCGAGCTGGGGAGCAACCGTACTCGTGCAACGGCGGCGAGAACCAGCTTCCGGCCGAAGCGTAAGCAAAAACTGATCCTGGTCGCTATGCCATGGCAGCATCTCGAATATCCGTCGCCAGCACTGGGTATACTCAAAGCGACAGTGCAACAAGTCGCTCCTGATTGGGCAGTTGAGGATATCTACGGAAGCGTTGCATGGGCCGACTATTTACTG
>CAWJUL010000004.1:0-257031 GCA_963846045.1 Terriglobia bacterium
CCCAAACGCTGCAGCATCCCCTTCGAGTACTTCTTTATTCGAACATCGCCCCAATCGCGTAATCCTACGACTTCGAGTAACTCCGGAATGCGACGTTTACGTTCGAGGGTTTGCAGACCCGATAACGCTGAATAGAAGTCGAGCATCCCGGCGCCCGTGAGATAGGTGGGGAATCGATGATTTTCCGGCAGATAACCGACGGGGCGGCGAGCTTCCGGCTCCTGACAGTCGCGGCCGAAGAGCGTGGCGGTTCCGTATGTCGGGTGAACCGCGGAAAGAAGCATTTTGACGAATGTCGTCTTCCCTGCCCCATTTGGACCGAGTAATCCAAATTTACTTCCAGCGGGTACCCGTAGATCGACGTCTCTCACAGCGGGGATTTTACGGCCGCGAAATCGAGAACGATAGACTTTGCCGAGCTGTACCGTTTCGATGGCGTACTCGGAACTCATGTACCTTCAGAATACGGTTCGCCTATTCTGTAAGTTCCCTCAACATGAGACCGGCGTGTGGTATCAGCCTCTTGGCATTCGTTGCGGTACTCGGGCCGGCACAAACTAATCAGACCCAAGCCGGGCAGGACAACAACGCATCAGGCGCCGTTGAGAACGACGGTGACGGTAAACGCAACGCTCTCGAGTGAAAGCCCGGCTTCCATTACCGTTCTTGACCAAAAACAAATACAGGCCATCCCAGGCGTCGACCTGGACGACCGGCTACGACAGGTGCCCGGATTCAGCCTCTACCGGCGGAGTTCGAGCATTGTCGCGAATCCCACGACCCAAGGTGTTTCGCTCAGGGCAATTGGTTCGACGGGTGCAAGCAGGACATTAGTTTTGTGGGACAGCATTCCAGTCAACGATCCGTTCGGCGGGTGGGTGTACTGGACACGTCTGGACCCCACTTTCATCAGCGAAATAGATGTCGATCGAGGTGCTTCCACCAGCATTTTCGGAGACCGCACGATGGGCGGCACCATCTCGCTTTTCTCGCCTCAGCCGGAACATGAACACTTGTTTGCCGACGTCCTTGCCGGGAACGAGGCGACGGCCGACGTTTCGGCCGCTTACTCAAATGTCTGGGGAAAGTTTGGATTGACGCTGCATTCGCGCGATCTCACGACCGACGGCTACTACATCACTCCCGCAGCTCTTCGCGGCACGGCCGACAACAAAGCGAACGTGCATTTTGCGACCGGCGAGATGCTGTTGGACTATTTGGGAACGGCGAATCGGCTTTCGATTCACCTGGACATTCTGGCCGAAGAGCGGCATAACGGAACCGAGCTAACGCACAACTCGACCGGCCTTGGAACACTCGGTGGTCACTATACCCACACCTGGACGAACGACGAGATCTCGTTCACCGGCTTCCACACCCAGGAGCAGTTTCATAGCACGTATTCGAGCGTCTCTGCAAATCGCGACAAGGAGACTCCGACTTCGAAGCAAACTGTGCCGGTGCGCGATTTCGGCGGAGCTTTATATTGGCAACATCATGGCACGACGGGGCCGTTCAAGTGGAACACGGTGGCCGGCGCCGACGCGGACGACGCGCACGGCGTCAGCCTTGACTATTCCTATTCGACACATGTCCTCACTCCGAGTGGGGGAACCATTTTGGAGCGTGGTGTCTTCGGACAAGGCGACGTAAGCATAGGACCGGTTCGTTTTTTTGCCGGTGTCCGTCAGGAATTCACGGGCGAAAACGGGGAAACGTTTCTTGCTCCTAATGGCGGCGTCGCCATAGGCGTGCATCGTTTCCGCTTCCGCGGGTCGGGGTACCGCAGCTTTCGCGCACCCACGCTGAATGAGCTTTACCGTCAGTTCCGCGTCGGAAATGTGCTTACGCTCGCGAATCCAAAGCTTGTGCCTGAGGGGCTGACCGGCGTAGAAGCCGGCTTCGACTGGACCGGAGAAACGACACGGATTTCCGTCAGCCTGTTTCGAAACGTGCTCGACAATCTGATCGATAACGCTACGCTTACCACTACTCCTAGCCAGATTCTCCGCATGCGCCAGAACTTTCCCGCAGCGCTGTCACGCGGGGTCGAAGCAAGCATCGCGCGCCACTGGCCGCATTGGAGTGCAGAAGGTGGTTATATGTATGCCGATGCACGCCTATCAACCGGACAGTTGATCCCGCAGATCCCGAAGCAGCAAGGCACCGCCAAGTTAACGTACAGCGTAAGTTCGACCTTGATCTCCGCGGGTGTGCGAGCGTTCGGGTTGCAGTTCGACGACGATCTAAACCAATACTTGTTGCCCGGCTATGCCGTCGTAGAACTGCTGGCTGAACGCCATCTCACGAGCAAGCTGAGCGCGGTAGCGTCTATCGACAACTTATTGGACCGAGTGTATTACGTGGCTTTAACACCGACCCCAAACATAGGCGAACCAAGAATTTGGCGAGTGGGATTGCGTTGGAGCGGGTCGATTCACTAGGTACAGTACCCACGCTTCTCGTGCGCGCCACGAATCCGATAGGCTGAAAAGAGAATGCCGGAGACGATAGAGACGCGCCTGGATCGGATCGAAAAGACGCTCGACAGAGTAGCAGCTATCCAGGAATTGCAGGCCGGCAATCTCGCTTCACTGCGCGAAGTCACGCAACGGCAGCAGGGGACAAGCGAGCGGCATGAGACGGCGCTGGACAGGATCGAGGCCGCACTTGATCGGCTACCGAGAAATTCAATAATCTGATCGACATTCTGACACGCGAGCACCGCAACGGCTATTGAGAGGTGCCCTCTTTTCCTCGCAGCAGCTTCATCTCGATCGCGCTGATCCGTTCTTCGTGGTTGGCAAGGCGCAGCTCCTGCGCTGTCTTCAGGTTCGAGGTTTCGGCCTCGAGCGAGCGCAAGCGGATCTGCACGCCCGACTGGTAGTGATCGAAGCCGGGCAGGATTTCGGTCTGAGCGTCGCGCACCATTTCCTGCGTGCGCTCAAGGATGCGGGTTTCGGCGGCGTGCGTGTGCTCAAGGATGCGCGTCTCGGCTTCATGGGTGCGCTCGTCGATATATTCGCGCTGCCGCCGCTCCATGCCTGCGAGGTAGGTTTTCAGATCCTCATCCATGGAAGTCCTCCTGAGTCTTGGCTGTTCGATCGGCTATTTGCCCCGAGTTGCGCCCACTTCTGCACGGTACCTTCCGAAATGTTAAAACGTGCGCACTACGCTTGTACTATACGCGGTGCAGCGCGGCGCAGCCAAGTACCGGTAGTCTCACTTTCAAAAAAACGGTTCTTAGGAAAACCTATAATCGAAGCATGAATCGGAACGAATCGCTCGCGCCGCGTTTGAAGGACACAATCCGAACGCAGATGCACTATGCACGCAATGGCGTGACAACAGCGGAAATGGAATATGTTGCCGAACGCGAGCAACTGGCTTCGGAACTGATTCGGAATGAGGTCGCCTGCGGACGAATGATCATTCCGGCGAACATCCACCACGGATCTCTGGAGCCGATGTGCATTGGCGTGTCATCCAAGTGCAAGATCAACGCCAACATTGGCAACTCGGCCACAACGTCGAATATCGACGAAGAGCTCGCTAAGTTGTCGTACGCAGTGAAATTCGGCGCCGACACTGTGATGGATCTGTCGACCGGTGGCGATATTCCGCGCATTCGGCAGGCGATCATCGACGCATCTCCCGTTCCCATCGGGACTGTACCCATCTATGAGGCACTTAGCCGCGTTCGCCGTGTTGAAGACTTGAATATCCAGGTTCTGCTTGAAGTCATCGAGGAGCAAGCGGAGCAGGGCGTCGACTACATGACCATCCACGCGGGTGTGCTGGTGCAATACATTCCACTCACCTCAAAGAGGATCACCGGCATCGTTAGCCGCGGAGGCGCAATCCTTGCCGAGTGGATGGTAAAAAACCACAAACAAAACTTGCTATACGAGCATTTCGACGATCTCTGCAAGATCTTCCAGAAGCACGACGTCAGCTTTTCCCTTGGCGATGGTTTGCGGCCCGGTTGCCTGGCGGATGCCAGCGATGTGGCTCAATTCGCGGAGTTGAAAACTCTGGGTGAATTGACCAGGAAAGCCTGGGACCACGACGTCCAGGTCATGATCGAGGGACCCGGACATATCCCGTTGGATCAAATTGCGCTGCAGGTCGAGAAGGAGCGTGAGATGTGCTATGAGGCTCCCTTTTACACACTCGGACCACTCGTCACGGATATCGCGCCCGGGTACGATCACATTACTTCAGCCATTGGCGCCGCGATGATTGGATGGCACGGCGCTTCCATGCTTTGCTATGTAACTCCAAAGGAACATCTAGGCTTGCCGAATCGCGAAGACGTAAAGCAAGGCATAATCGCCTACAAAATAGCTGCTCATGCCGCGGACGTCGCGAGGCATCGTAAGGGAGCGCGGGATCGCGACGATGAACTGTCTCGTGCTCGGTTTGCGTTTGACTGGCGAAAGCAGTTTGCTCTCTCGCTTGATCCGGAGACGGCAGAGGCGATGCACGATGAGACTCTGCCTGAAGAAGGATTCAAGGACGCAGCGTTCTGCTCGATGTGTGGACCAAAGTTCTGCTCCATGAATCACTCCTCAAAACACAGGAGTTCACAGAAGCGGACGCCGCGGCCGTGGTGTCGAGTTCCGAAGCAGCGGCTTTAGTGAACTTGCGTAAATAGTCTCTGGCTCTCTACAGTGTCGATCGGCTTCATTCCAGCCGCCTTCACTCGCATGCCATTTGTGATTTCAGCGTCGCTGGGTTCCACCACGCGGTCTGCGACTCTGTCGCCCTGCTTCAACCCATCCAGTATTTGGACGTTATTGATGTCGCTCACAGCCGGCTTTCACTCGCGTCCAAACAAGCCGATCTCCATCCAGCTTATAAACGCCGTTTATTCCCTGAATCACACGTAGCGCGGCTTTCGGTATTGTCAGATGCATCGGGCACCACTTTCGAAATGATCGTCGCGTTGACCGTAACGCCAGGAAGCAGACCGTGACTGGGATTGTCAACAATAGTCGTCACTTCGCCCACGGCTCGCGTGCCGAGCGCAATGACTTCAGTCGGCAATTTGTCCACATGGCCGAACCATTTTTGCCCTGGTCGCGCATCCCATGTGATCGCCACCGGCATTCCTTCGGCAACACGGCCCAGGTCCGGTTCATCCACATACACCGTTACTTTCACTGATCAAGATCACCCACCAGCCCGACAATATCGCCCGGCTGCAGGTATGCGCCAACCTTCAGATCGAATTGGTAGAGAGTTCCGGCTACGGGAGCGCGAATATCGCCTAAACTGACCCGATGCTGCGCCAGCGACACCTCCGCTTGAGCGTCGTGCATCTTGGCTTGCGCAACAGCCTTATCGCCGGTAGTCACAATTGTCCGCCGCTGATTCTGCAGAGCTGTCAATTGCAATCTGGCTCTGTCTACCGCGTCCTTGGCGTCCTGCACTTGCACCTTGGTTGCGGCTTGCCGGGTGGCCAATCGCTGCATAGCCTCGTAGTTTCGTTGCGCTATTTCTAAGGCTGTCTGGGCAGTCGCAATCGAGTCGTTCAAATTGGCAAGTTGCGATGCTTTTCCGCCTTGCGTCGACAGTTTGATTCGCAGCCTGTGCCTCTTGCTCGCGTGCAAGCGCGCCCGCCAAGCCGGATTGTGCCGTAATGGTGTCTAGCAGAACCAAAGTTTGGCCGGAACGCACGTTCTGTCCGCGTTGAACTTTGATCGCCCGTACCACTCCTGCCGTTTCAGCGCGGGCTGCTGCCCACTGACCGGCTCTGCCTTCCCGTTAGTGGAAACGGTACTTTCGATACGGATTGGTTTGGCAGTAGAAAATGGATGACGGCTGCTGTGTCTCGATGGTCTAAGGCCCACCACAATCCGAGTGCGGCAAGGACACCAGAACAATCCAGTATTTACGCATTCAGTAACTTGAATCGCACGCCGTTCACATTGTCACAAACGATCCGTACCGATTAGTTCTTCTGCAACAGTAGATCCTTGTACAGACATCGGAATGTTCCGTTAGACTGAAGCGTTGATGCTTTATCGTATCTACCGCATCAAGGAAGTAGCGCGGGAGAACTTTCGTTGGGTCGCGCATACTGGCGGCCTTGCCATGCCTAAGCCGAAGGAGTACGAAGCAAATGGGGAGATCGACGCGATAAGCACGTATGCTGCGTGGAAACGATTCACCGGTGAAGCAGCCCACTCCGAGCAGGAGACTACTGGTGGAAATCCGGCTCCGGCGGTAGCGAAGCCTCGATGCACATCGCCAAGTACATCGGTTTTGAAAATGCGGTATGGTTCTCGCCCGAGGTCGAAACCGGAGGGTGAACATCTCCTGTCTTGCATTCGGGCGTTTAGATCCTTTTTGGCGATTAAAGGCGATAAATTCATGTCGATAATTCCGATAGGAGCCGATTTATTCTGAATCTTGTGTTTACATGAGCCAAAACCCATCCGCGGCACAAGACACTTTCGCCGTGGTGACTTACGTTCCCGATCCAATGCGGCTATGGCTCCTTCAATTGCGTCGGAGTCTTGCGCATTCAGCACGACTCTGAGCCCCACATCACCATACTTCCGCCCCGGCCGCTCACAATCGAGGTTGACGAGGCTTGGCAAAGGATCACGAGCATGTGGCAGTATGGTCTGCTTTCGAGGTGGAATTGTCCAATGTTCGCGTCTTTCCCAATACGAGCTTCCTTTACCTGGATCTTGGCCAGGAAGCAGCACGATCAACGACGTACATGCAGCATTGAACACGGGCGACTTTGCCCATGCGGAAAATATGCGTTTCATCCTCACCTGACGGTGGGCGGCCCGATTCCCCCGGATCGCTCGAAGGAGATAGTGACTAAGGCGAACGAAGCTTGGGAAGGCTGTCCACATCCGAGAAGGTTTACTCTTGGCGAGTTCTCGCTCGTTTGCATTTCAGGCCCATGTGAAACACGCGAATGGCAGCGTTTATACACGCAGCCGCTTCGCGCCGGCAGCCTCAACCGGTCAAGCCGCCGCCGCTGTGAACTCTAGTCGAACATATTGAGCTGCGCCTGCTCTTCCGATACTTGAGAGCCGGCAGCTTGTCGGCTTGCCATGCAGAGCGGCCTACGACGCCGCGCAATTCCGTATCGACAACAGCCGGTCGGGGTATAAATACGCGCTGTCGAGTGGAACCTGCCCGTGGCGGAGTGATCAGATATCCGCCACGCGGCCATTCCAACAGATTGTGCGACAAAATCCCATCCAATCGGTCACCGTCTTTAAATGTGAAGCGGGTCCACAGCCCCGGCGATTTCGGACGACGCTCAAAGAAGTTGTGCGACGTAAACAGGTCCGCTGTAGCTGTGTCGGTTGCGAAACAAAGTGCCTTCAGCTCATCAAAGCCGATGTTTTGCAGGTTGCCGTCGGGAGTGATATATTCAAGTGTCTCTTCAGCAACATGCCTGCTGCCGCCCACGATAACCTCTGCCGGCTGCCGGTCAAAGCGATATAGAGACGGCGCGTTTGGCAGTACTAGCACTCAAACCGGAGTTTCATCCTTCTGCGGACAATGGTTTAACAGTTGAAACTGAAGATTGTTTCAAACAAATTCGCGCTTATTGTATCATTGACTGAATGAGTGGCCCGATCACTTTCGAAGCCGGAATGCGATCGTATCTCACTTTCTGCCGAACCGAAAAGGGTTTCGCGCATAATAGTTTACAGGCTTATCATCGCGATTTATCTGCTTTCTTAGCCTTCCTGAATGGTCGCCAGCCCACGAAGTAACGTTGGATACATTACGTGGCTATCTTGACCATTTGCGTGCCAAACAACAATCGAATCGGTCCATCGCGCGGCAGGTAACCAGCTTGCGCGGCTTTTTCGGATATCTGCTGGAAGAGGGTGAGATCGTCGCCAGATCCTACAGAACTCCTCGCGTCGCCAAAATTCGGCAATTCCTTGCCGAAGTTCTTAACCCCACACCAAGTCGACGATCTCGTGAATATTCGGAGCAGAATTCGCGCGCTGGACTTCGCGACTGCGCGATGATCGATTTACTTTACGCTACCGGGTTGCGGGTCAGCGAATTGATTCAGCTAAAATCGGCGATCTCGATGCTGCCGAAGGAATGGTCCGCGTAACCGGCAAAGGCAACAAACAAAGACTGGTGCCGGTAGGGCGTGAGGCTTTGAAATCGGTTGCCGAATATTGCGCCGCATCTACGGCCGCACTTGCTCAAAGGGCGAGTTAGCCCGTATTTGTTTGTCACTGCGCGGGGAACGCGCATGACTCGTCAAGGTTTTTGGAAGCTTCTCAAAGCCATGGTAAAGCGACGGGCATATTCCGGAATTTAAGTCCGCACGTGTTGCGGCATACATTTGCAACACATTTGCTTGAGGGGGGAGCGGATCTGCGCAGCGTTCAAAGCATGCTGGGTCACGCCGACATCGGGACGACACAAATCTATACCCACGTGATGCGTTCCAGATTGCGCCAAACCATCGATCGGCATCACCCGCGCTCAGCGCGAAACCAATCTGAGCGCGCACAACATGGCGCTTTGAGGAGCGACAAGCTATGAGTGACTACATGTTCATGCTTGACAGTCACCTGAACGGGGAACAGAGTAAGGCTTTGGCGGCCGTTCGTGAGTGTGCCGAACACGCAAATGTAAGTCTTTTCCTGACCGGTGGAGCGATGCGCGACATGATGGGTGGGTTTCCCATCCGTGATCTCGATTTCACGGTCGAGGGACCCGCAATCAAGCTCGCCAAGAGTATGGGGCAGAAGAACGGAGTGACGCTCGTTCAGGCCGATGAAAGCCGCAAGTGCGCCGAACTGATTTTTCCGGGTGACGTGAGCGTAAGCATCACAATGGCCCGTCAGGAGCGATTTTCCAGGCCCGGCGCCAAACCGCATATCACTCCGAGTACAATTCATGAGGATCTGCAAGGGCGAGACTTCACCATCAACGCGATCGCGCTCTCACTCGGTAAAGCATCGCGAGGGTTGCTACTCGACCCAACGAATGGATTAGGCGACTTAGCGCGAAAAGAGATTCGCACCACCTCGAACTATGCTCTGTACGACGACCCGGTGCGTATTATGCGTCTCATTCGTTTTCGAACTCGCTTCAACTTCACCGTCGATGAGCGAACGATGAATCAGTATCGCAATGTCCGGGATGCGAAACTCGAATCGAAAATAACGGCTGCATCTCTAGAGCACGAACTTCGTCAGATAGCATTAGATCCGCTGGCGGGCGACATCCTCAGCACCTTCGCGGACGAAGGATTGTTGCAACTCATGTCGCCGGCTTTAACCGGGGCGAAGCTGAACCTAGCCGGATTTCAACGGCTCCAACGCGCGCGGCAATCTCTGCCATTCGGCCTGAATCTGCACGTAGACGCTTATGCCCTCTTTGTGTATCTGCTGCTTGAGAAGCTGAATCCGAAGGAGCGGGCGCAGCTTGTCAAAACCGTCGAACTGCCGAAAGCGGATCTCGACGCTGCAAGTAAGCTCGAGACCAGAGCGAACAAGCTGGAAAATGAGCTGGCGACCGCAAAACTCACCCGTCCTTCAGCACTTTACGCGATGTTATGCAAAGTGCCAGGTGAAGCCTTGCTCTTCTTGCTGATGCGTTCCACCCAACGTTTGGTTCTCGACCGGCTGAAGAACTATCTGCAGAAGTACTTACCCGCCGCTCAGGAAGTATCGGAGAAAGACGTTGTGGGTGCCGAGCCCGGCACGCCAAAATTCGCGAAACTGCATCAGCAGCTCATCAATTTGCGCCTGGACGCGAGGCCGAAGAAAGTTGTGGTCGAGGAACCGCCCCCGCCCCCGCTTCCGCCGCCTGGGCGCCGTTCCGCATCGTCGTTCGGTAGGTAGAGTCCAACCTCTTCAAAGTTCCTGGAATCGTCGGCCCAGATTGGATACTCTAGTATCCAGATGGACAAGCAGATTTCCGCGCCCGAACAGGCCAAGATAGCCGGCCATTACTTACGGGGCACAATCGGCGAAGAATTGCAAAACGACGAGGCTGTTTTCTCCAAGCCGGCGACAGGCGTCTTGAAATTCCACGGCATCTACCAGCAAGACGACCGCGATCTCCGCAAAACCGGAACGAAGCAGTTTTCGGCAATGGTGCGTGTCGGCATTCCGGGTGGGGTATTAAGTCCAGAACAGTACCTGGCATTGGATCGATTAGCCGACCTAGGCGACGGCAGCTTGCGCATCACTACGCGGCAGGATATTCAGTACCATTACGTCGAAAAATCAAGATTGCGCGAACTGATACGCGGCATCAATGACGCTTATCTGTCCACGCTTGCCGCTTGCGGAGACGTCGTCCGGAATGTTGTGTGCTGTCCCGCTCCATTTGAAAACGAGCAACGGCGCGAGCTGTTTCCCTACGTTCAGTTCATATCGAGAAGCCTGAAGCCAAAGAGTACGGCTTACTACGACATCTGGGTGGATGGCGAGCGCGCCGCGAGCGCCGAGGCAGACGATGCCGGAGAAGTGGAGCCGCTGTATGGGGCGGCTTATTTGCCCCGTAAGTTCAAGATCGGCTTTACCTATCCGGGCGAGAACACCGTTGACATTTACGCCAACGATATCGGCATCGTTCCGCACTATTTGTCGGGAAAGTTGACGGGTTTCACCATACTGGCCGGCGGCGGCATGGGACAAAGCGCCGGGATCAAGACATCTCACCCGAGACTGGCGGATCCGATTTGCTCTATAGGCTCCAGCAAAGAAGAATTGCTTGAAGTTTGCTCCGCAATTGTAAGTATCCACAGGGACTTCGGCAATCGCACGAATCGCAAACTAGCACGACTGAAATACGTCATGGACGAGTGGGGGGTTGCCAAATTCAAAACGGAGCTTGAAAATCGGGTCGGGCGTTCCCTAGCGGTCCCGGCGCAACTCCGGTGGAATCGTGCAGAGGATTATCTCGGGTGGCACCAGCAGGGCACCGCAACTGACGGGGAGGGGCTATGGTTCGCCGGTCTTCCCATCGTTAGCGGGCGTATTAAGGATTTTGGCGCTGGACGCCTTCTGCGGTCCGGGATTAAGAGAGGTTGTGAACCGCTATCGGCTGCAGGTCCGCCTGACTTGCCAGCAGAATGTATATTTAGTTGGAATTCGGGAGAGCGAAAAGCCGGCGGTAGCCGGATTGTTGAACCAGATACGGCTTAGTTGAGCCCGAGGCGCTTCCGCCCGTGCTGCGGCATGCGATCGCTTGCCCCGCTCTTCCGACCTGTGGCCAAGCGATTACCGAGTCCGAGCGAATTATGCCGGAAGTCGTTGCAGAAATTCAGCGAGAGCTGGACGCGGTGGGCTTGCCTGAACAGGTTATTCATCTACGAACAAGCGGTTGCCCAAACGGGTGCTCTCGTCCGTACACTGCTGAAATCGGCATTGTCGGCGCAAGTGTAGACATGTACTCCATCTATTTGGGTGCTTCGCCGCTTGGGACCCGACTAGGGTACTCTGTTTGCCCAAAACGTCAAGCGGCACGAAATTCCCCATCGACTCCGGCCCGTTCTGGAGTACTACCGCGGCAATGCGGGAACCCAATGAACAATTCGGCGACTTCTGTCATCGAATTGGCGTCGAAGCGCTACGTGACCTTTCGGTTTGCGCTGCCGCGTAGATTTCAACCCACGCGGCACGGGCTGAAAGAAAGAGATAGCCTAATCCGCTGCGTAGACGAATTCGTTATTCCGGTACATCAGGCGGGAGGCCTGCTTTAGGTTAACGACTGGGCTGATCTTGTTCATTACCGCCACAACCCGCTGGGCGTAAGCCGCATCGGGATTATACAGCCGAAGCTTCCCGTACACGTCCCGGTTGCGATACAACGAACTCTTGCCGAGCTTGAATGCTACTTCGTGGATTCCAGAACGGATGGTAGGGAACACGCCCAGCCCCTGGTTCCAACCGAAAATGTTGTTGTTGCGAAAAGACTTACCCCCGCTGGATTCAATTAGGGAGATACTTGGAAGCAGATCGCCAATCGAGCTCATTGTCATCCGCGGCATGCACAAAATCGTCGGCGAGAGCAGCAACGGGACAATGAAGCCGGCCAAGAAACTTCTTCAACCGATCAGTGCGGGGATCGAGCAGCGTCGGGGACTTCAACGGTTCTGGGGCCTGAATCGGCTGCACGGGTTTTGACAGGGGGTGGCGCTGGCTGCGCGTCGGCCACCTTTTCTAATCGAAACGTGATGGGCAATGCAAGAAGCCCAACCGCAACCATCGCTTGCTTTGAAAGAATAGACGCTTTCGTTTTTCAGGCATCTATAAGTAACTTGCATAGGGTCATCCTATCACGCTTATGGAATAAAGTTCACCGTGCATGTAGAACTACATGTCGGTCCAGACTGATCTGAGCGGAAAGTGTGAGACTACGCAACACCTAAACTGTTTCGGGTTCGAATAGGCGCCGGCGTTGAGGTGCTAATTGGAAGTTGCAGTGCGACGGGTTTCTCGGGCGTGGTTGAAAGTACTGCCAATACTGTTCGCGGGAAAGCGAACTTCCGCCCGAACTCGTCAATGAGATTGATTTGACAGTCGTATCGTCCAAGCTGCAGCTTGGAGGCTGGCAGTTGCAGCCAGATCGGCAACGTTCCGGGTCGTTTTTCACTTAAGCGGCTGACGCGCACCGGATCTGTCTCGAAGATCTTCTTGTCCTTCTGATACAGCGCGATGCTGGCTTCCACATCGGCACGGCGGAAATTCGCCGGCAAACTTTCCGGGATCGCCAGGGTCGTACACCTCGAGATAGACGATCACATTCTGCCCGGGGTGGAAGACGCGGGTGACATTTGGTAAAAGTTTCTGGCCGTTATCGATAAGCGGATTATTCGCAACCAACTTTTTGTCATTTTTACGCCTGCGACTTGGTCGCTAATCGGTTCTCTCTGATTGCTCAGGACTACCGAACTGATGCGAAGCGCCTGTCCCGCGCTTCAGATCCGGTATCGTAAACGGCGCTTCGAATTTGCCCGTCTTTCCTTCGCCGTTTTCGCGTGCGACGAATCGAAGTTTATAGTTGCCCGGCGTGAGCGTCACGCCAGTGTCGTATTGCAAGCTTTTTCGAACCACTTGGCCGGCGACATCGGAAGCAATCTTTCAATGGGATTGTGTCGCGAACGGTAGCGGCTGGACGGTTTCGGGCGTCGAAAACTTCAGCGATGAAATCGAGTTCCGTTGCCTGTTTTGCGCCCTTGCTATGGAACGCTAGCGCCGAGCCGGGTATTTTGACGGAAATTGGGGCGAAATATTTATCTTTTTCAAGCCGGAAATAGTCGATTTCTACCGCTATCGGCAGATCGGTGACCGGGTTTTCGGACTGCAATGCCTGGGCAAGCTGAGCCTCCTTGCTGGACGCATCCATGCGCGCGAAAGTAGTCGGACCGAAATACCCTTGCCGATAATCGAGCTTGGCCCGCAGCGCCGCGTCTTTCGGAGCCAGCTTCAGTTGAATGCGGCGGTAGCGCCCATCCTGCGCCGTGTTGGAGCTGACGTAAGAGAGGACGTAATAGCTCGAAAAGTCCTGCTGTACCTGACGAATACCTTCGGTTAAGTCGTTCGAGTCAAGAAGCGCCTTACCGCCGGTATCACGGGCCAAGCTCTCTAGTGTCTCCTGCTGGTTATTGAAGTTGTTTTTTAGCGACTGTTGGCTGTTCCCACTGAAGAGCCCGCTTCCAGCAGCACCGGCCTGAGTGGCATCTCCCCCCGGAACAAGCGCAGAAAGCCCGCGAGCATCGATTGGGTAGAACGCGACATTTGCGCGAACGGCTGCGTTCGTCGTCGCCCGCAGTTGAACCTGGTTGTCCACGCCGTTCTTTTGAATGCCGCTGGATATATAGATGAGGGCCTTCTTCTCCGGATACTGAGCCAACTGGCGGGCGGCATCTTCCAAGGCGGCAAGCTTCAGGTCGGCATTGAAGATGTTGAACTCCGTTTCATCGGCCACAAACTGTCCGCTCTGATCCTGAGAATCCGCTCCTTCGTCGGCAAATGTGGCGTTTTCGCTGGAATCGCCAATCCGGAATTTATTGATCGTGTTGATAAGAAGATCGCGGTCCGAAGTAAAGTCGAGGAGTGTTTGCAGGGAACTGCCGTAGATCATCACTGCCACGGTGTCGCTGCTGGTCATCTGCGCGTTCAAGAATTTGATCGCTGCATTCTTAGCCCGAATCTGCTCGGCCGGCTGCATGGACGAGAAGTCGAATAACAAAACCATCAGGCGGCGATCCTGGTATTTCGAAAGCATTTTGTTCTGCAGAGCAGCTTTCTCACGAGCCGGGTTGTAGCCCTTCGGCTCCGGCGGGGGCTGCGCCTGCGGCGAGTCGACCGGAGGCAAAACCGCGTTGTTCAGATGCTGGAAGTCTACGGATTGCAGCTTCTGCAGCTTTCCGTCTTCGTATAGCTGGAAATCGTCTTTAGTCAGGTTTTCGATCGGCTTGCCGTTGCGATCGAGGACTGTGACGTTCACGATAACCACATTGGTGGTCATCGAAAAAGTAGGCCGCTGCTGCCCCCAAACCGGCTGAAAGGCGAGCAACAGCGCTAATGGAAAGCTCAGAAACTTCATGGCTTTAGAAACGCAATCGAACAACTACGTCCAAGGTTCGCATGGCGCCGGCAGCGCTTGGCAGCCCATAATCCACGGCGTTGACTACCGTGTAATAGCTGGTATAGTTCGCATGATTCAGAACGTTGTTGCTTTCGAAGCGGAAATCAATACTGCGCCGGCGTTCGCCGAGAGGGAAATTTCTGCCAAAGGCTAAGTTCAAGGTCACGGCGCCCGGGCCCGGGAATGGTGTTTCGGCCCGCATCGCCATACGTGCCGGAAGCAGGCACGGTAAACGCATTCAGGTTGAAAAATCCGCTTCCGCTTTCAATCGGCTCTCCAGTTGCTTCGGCACGCTCGCTTCCGGTGCCCCCTGTTTGCGCCAGTACCGCCGTGTTGCCAAGCACCCGTCGCCGTTAGCGGCGTGCCTGAATGAGCAGTAAGAGTACCGCTAACCGTCCAATTCGCAAGGGCCTTTCCGAGCTTCGTGTCCCTGGGGATGCGAGAACTTGCGGATCCGACGGGCGAAGTGTAGATGAACGTGGTGGTCAGTTGATGGCGCTCATCGAAGCTGGACAGTCCCCGTTCAGCGGCGATATCCTGCCAGTTCTGAGCCGTCGTATTCCCCGCGCCGCCGAAGGTAGACGAATCGTCAAGCGATTTCCCGTACTGGTAAAAGGCGTTCATAGAAATGCCGTGGTTGAAGCGTCGGACTAGCCGCAGATGTCCCGATTCGAAGATGGAGTTACCGACCGATTCATCATAGGTAAACGCGAGAGCATTCGCCAACTGCGTCGTCTGCAGGAAGGTGCCGGGCAGACGTTGATGCGGAGCGATTCGCACATCGAGCCCGGTGCCCTTGGTGCCCAAATATCCTACTTCGATGAAGAAGCCGCCACCCAGATCGCGTTGGATGTTCGCATTCCACGTGCCCGCGTACGGCGTTCGATAATTTTTTGCAACGGCGAAATTGTTGGTTATCTGCGCGGGATTCGCAACCTGGAATCCTTCTGCGAAGGTCAATAGGCTTCGCGAGGTTGGTATTCGCAGTATCGGACTTAGCGAACGGCGGTTGGTTGGCCAGCAGGCTTGCGAATGGGATATAACTCTGGCCCAGGTAGTAGATTCCGTAACCTGCCCGGAAAAGAGTCGATTTCTTAAACGGCATCTTATAAGCGAGCGCCAGGCGCGGCGAGAAATTGTTCCAATCGGGATTGATCAGGCCGCTGGGAAAAGCACCCGTATACTGTCCGGGTACGCCGGGAGTAACAACCGCAACGTTCGTGAAGCCGGGTGCGACGTCCAGGTTTGCCATGTGCCCGTACTTTTCGTGCTCGGGCGAGAAGTAATCATACCGGACACCGAGAATTAGCGTCAGGTTCGACTTAGGTTTCCACTCGTCCTGCGCGTACAGATAGAACTGGTTTTGTATGAAGTAGTCGGTCAGTTGGCTGTAGGTGATGCTGGTTGCCTCGGGATAGCCCAGCAGAAAGTCGGCCAGATCGTACCCAGTGCCGGTCTGAACCGTCCCGTTAGACGTGAGACTGGTTGCCACGCCGGTAAAGCTGAAGGTGCCTCGTGCGTTCGGGTCGGTCCGGGAACTCACATCGGCCCTGGTATAGCCGCCGCCAAACTGTAGCGAATGCAGTCCCTTAAGGATGCTCAGTCCTTCCGACGGAGCAAATGTCTGATTTCGAGTGAGCGTTGGGTTTGAATCGCTTAACGACGAGAAGTTGGTGAACGTCAGGGTCGGTGGTCCGTAATCCAGTGGATTCGTGGACGCGCCAGGAAGATTGAGCTGCGACTCGATATCGGGAACGGTGGAGAAGTATGGCGTAACGTGGCTGTAGTTGCGGTTAAAGCGAAGACCCAGGTTGCTGATTGCGTGCTGCCCAATGTTGCGCGTCCATTGCACCTGTGCGTTGAGTCCGTAACCGGTGGTCGTGTCCGCATAGCCGAAGGGCTGCGCCGTGGTTCCGTCGCGATGTTGGTATTGAACGTTTAAAGAAACGCGGTCCACGCTGGTCAAGTTCCGTTGGACTCGCACGCCCAGGTTGTCGGTGTTCGAAGCTGAAGTAGTCTCGAATTGGTAGTTGTTGGCATTGCCGGCTTCGTTGGGCAACGGATAAAAACGCAACAGGGTGAGGGCAATTGGGCTAAGCATGCTCGGCGGGGATGACGTTATTCGGGAACTGTGCGTGCGTATTCGGATCGTAGACGGTTATGGGAACGTTGCTAGCCGAAGCGCCTAGCGATTGGGTGGTTTGCGAGAAATCGCCGTTGCGCTGCAAGAGCGTTGGAACCGTGTCTGTAAACAGGTTCGGATTCGCGGCGCGAGTCCCGAAATAACTGATGAAGAAGTTCGTCTTCGTGTCTTTGAACGGCTTGAATTTCAGAAGTGGCCCATTGAGGACGAAGCTGAACCGGCTTTGCGCGTAGGAAGCTTGCGGAATGTCGAGCCCGTTTAACGAAAACGGCTTCGCATCCACTGCGGAATTGGTGAACGTAAACGAAGCTTGGCCATGTATCTGCTGATTCTGCCGCCTGCGATTACCGAAAACAGCACCTGCTGTCCGCCCCGGACGCCCCTGCCCCGGGCCTCGTCCGAACCCGCCGCCCCCCCACCGCCGCGTCCGCCAAAGCCACCGCCCCCTCCCGGACCGCCCCCGAAGCCACCACCGCCGGCACCGCCGCCCAAACCTCCGCCTGTAAGTCCACCTCCCGCTTGCGTTGGGTCTCCATTTGGTCCAGCTCCCATAATTCCCTGGCCACCCGGGCCGCCACCGATATACCGCAGATCGGGCCCGGAATCGGCTTGAGAGCCTTGTGTCATGCCCGGACTCAAGCTTCCAGAGATCAGGAACGACTCGTTCGAGGTTTCGCTTCCCGCAGACGGGATATTCGCAGTTTGTGATTCACCATTCAGTTCGTTTTGAAGCTGCTGGTCGAGATCGGCATTTTGGACGGTACTCCCATTTCGATTCGGCGCCGAATTTTGGCCCCCGTAGGAACCGGACCCGCGGTTTCCGCCGCCGGCTCCGGGTCTTGCTCCCGGAGGCGCACCCGGGACAGCGCCCTGGTTTCGCCGGGCGGCCAACTGTTGCAACCTTTGCAGTAGGGGAGAAGGCTTCAGGGTCAGTTCAAAATTCACGGGCCCTGTACTCGCCGCGAAATCGACATCCTTTTTTTGCGTGTCGAAGCCGAACATGTCAACAGTAACTGTCCAGGCGCCGGGACCAAGCAGGGAAAATCCATAGTGCCCGTCTGAATCCGTCACAGTCGCAAACTTTTGTTCTCCCTGGAGAGCAGTGATGGTTGCTCCCGGTATCGGTTGGCCGCCCGACTTGACGAAACCGCTTTGCGCAAAAGCGCTGCCGCAGAGGACAACAAACAGGCCAAGCGGCAGAATGCGGCAATACGCGAGCTTAGAAACCACCCATGTCTCTCATAGAAGGACTTGGACGTAACGATGCGCCTCGGAACGGCAAGGTTACCGTAAGTGTCTCGCCAAAGCCGTGCCGATGTGCCATCCGCAGCGGTAAAAGCCTGAATCTGATAGTTTGAAGCGGATGGCACTTGATCTGGAGACACTCCGAACTGAGGTTGACGCCTTTCTTGCATCCGGTAAGCTCGCAGTCTTCTACGCATCTCACCGCGCAGTCGACCCGTTGGGGCATGTGTATTGGGACGTGGAAGGGCACCCCGACTTTCGCGAATTTCTAACGCTAGCGGAACAGGCCGGAGTCAGACTAGTGGTCTTCCATCATCTCGCATTGTCAATAGACCAGATTGATGAAGCGTTGGAAGAACTGCAACAGACCGAGTTCAGCCGGGAGGAAAAACGCCAGTTTGAAACACGCTTGAGGAAACTGCGCGAATACGAAGGGTTCACTTGTTCGGTGGAGCTTTCATTCAGCCTCCAAGACCGGACTTACGTCTTCGAAGTGCAAACAGACTGGTACGAATCGTTGAATGACATCCTGGCCGAACTGGATGCCGCCAGCGGTGAAGAAGAGGAAGAGGACAACTCGCTGGGCGGTTACTTCTCGAATAACTAATGAGCGCGGCTTCTACTACGCCGCGCTGGGTTCGTCCGGCAGCGCGTTGGATTCTCCCAAGCGTTGCCGTCGATTCCGTCGGCCGTTTGCAGCAAGGCCTCGCACTAGAACGCTTAACCGCGGCAGTGCTGGCGAATCGCGGCTTTGCCGATTGCGCTAAAGCCCGCTCATTTCTGTTTCCGGAGCTGGCGGCCTTGTACGATCCGTTTCTGCTGCGCGACATGGACGCGGCTGTCGAGCGGCTGCGCACGGCGATAGACCGGCGCGAAACCATTCTTCTGTACGGCGACTATGACGTCGACGGCACAACCTCGATTGTCATTTTAAAGAAAGCGATCGAGATTCTCGGCGGCGTTGCCGATTTCCACATTCCACACCGGCTGAAAGATGGCTACGGCATGCGTTCCGAGGTGATCGAACAGGCTGCTGCATCCGGCATTCGGCTGATCGTCAGTGTGGATACCGGGATCAGAGCAGCGGCAGTCGTGGCGCATGCCCGCGAGCTTGGAATCGATGTCATTATCACGGATCATCACCTGCCGGAAGCTGAGCTTCCGCCCGCATTAGCAGTCTTGAATCCAAACAGGCGGGATTGCACGTATCCGAACAAACATCTGTGCGGCGCCGGCGTGACGTTCAAACTTATTCACGCGTTGCTGCTGCGCAGCCACATGCCCGAGAGCCGCATTGGTGCGCTGCTCGATTCGTTCTTGAAGCCAGTCGCAATCGCGACCGTAGCAGATATCGTTCCGTTAATCGATGAGAATCGAGCACTCGTGCGCCGCGGCCTGTCCGGCCTGGGGAATGTTCGAAACGTAGGCCTGCGAGCACTTCTTAAGGTGGCTGGATTCAATGATGGCGAGCACCCCACGGCCCATCACGTGGCCTTTCGCCTTGCGCCGCGTATCAATGCCGCGGGGCGTATGGCTACGGCGCGTGACGTGGTTGAAGTTTTCTTGACCGACGACCCCGAACGCGCGCGCCATTTAGCGGAGCAACTGGACATGCTAAACCGCGAGCGGCAGCAGACCGAGGGGGAAATCGTAGAGGCCATTCTCAAGCAGTGCGAAGAATACGATTTCGATTTCGCCGCTTCCGCGATGGTCTTCGCCGGAAGGGATTGGCATTTAGGCGTTCTGGGCATCGTGGCAAGCCGTCTTGTAGAACGCTTCAGCCGGCCGGTTTTTGTATTGAGTAACGCCGCAACTCCCGATGGGGATGGGCGCGTTTCGGGGTCGGGCCGCAGCGTGCCGGCGTTTCATCTGCTTGAAGCGCTCGAGAGCATGCCGGACCTATTCGAGAAGTTCGGCGGCCACAGACAAGCAGCGGGTTTGACGCTACGCGGGGACAACGTCGAAGCATTCCGCCGGCGGTTTGCGGCATACGCTAGCCAATGCATGGAGGAAGATGACTTGCGGCCGACATTTCTGGTGGATGCAGAAGCCTCGTTCAGTGAACTTAATGACCACAGCGTTGAGCAACTGATGTCGGTAGGACCATTTGGGTTTGGCAATCCAGCGCCGGTTTTCTACTCCTCTGCATGCGAAGTAGCTGGTCCCGCCAAGGCATTGAAAGACGGTAAGCACTTCAATGTACCTCTACGGCAGAATGGACGAATGTTGTTCTGCAAGGCTTGGAATTTCGGCGATAGGGCGGCTGATTTCGCCGTGGGAGCAAAGATCGACGTACTGTTCCAAATCGAGGATGACACCATGGGGCGCAAGCGCGGCTACGGGTCATGGTGCATCAGCCTGAAAGATGTCAGGCTTTGTGCATCAGCCTGAAAGATGTCAGGCCTTGTTGACTCCGGGTTAGCGTTAAGGATTTATGTCAGAAGATCGGCTCATAGAGGCGGCACGTAATGTTCGCGAAAATGCTCATGCCCCCTTCTCGAACTTCAAAGTCGGCGCTGCGATTGAGGACGAGCGCGGGCGGATTTACACCGGGTGCAATATCGAAAATGCGACTTACGGATTGAGCCTATGCGCAGAACGCGTAGCGGTATTCAAGGCAATTTCTGAAGGGGCGGCGGCGCTGAAGCGCGTTGTTGTCGTTGCCGATACTGAAAGACTCACGCCCCCATGTGGGGCTTGCCGGCAGATCTTATGGGAGTTTTGCGGCGACGGCCAAGTGATTCTCGCGAACTTGTCCGGCAGAAGCGAAACGATATCCCTCAGCCAATTATTCCCGAGGCCTTTCGATGCGTCCTTTCTTTAGCCTTGTCCTTCTGACCACAATGCTGACCGGTTGCTTGAATGCGGCCGAACCTGCGGATTGGGTGATCCGCGCGAAATACGTCGTTACTATGGACCGCAGCAATCGCTTGCTGGAAATCGGCGCGGTAGCCATTCGCGACACGCGCATTGTCGGCGTGGGCACGCAGGCCGATATCGCCCAGCGGTTTCAGGCGAAGCATACACTCGACAAGCCGGATGCGATTCTCGCACCAGGTTTTATCGATACGCATACGCATGCCCCGATGTCCCTGTTTCGAGCGATCGCCGACGATATGCGCCTCGACGATTGGCTGACTAAGTTCATCTTTCCGGCCGAAGCCAAGAACGTGACGGCGGATTTCGTTCGATGGGGAACTAAGCTGGCGTGCCTCGAAATGCTGCTCGCCGGCATTACAACCTATACAGACATGTACTACTTCGAAGACGCAGAGGCAGAAACCGCGAAGCAGGCGGGAGTGCGCGGCGTCCTCGGCCAAACTGTGATCGGCTTCCCTGCCCCGGACTATAAAACTTGGCAGGAAGCGATCGCGGGCACGGAGAAGTACATCCAGCGCTGGCAAAAAGACGATTTGATTGTGCCCGCTGTTGCGCCGCACGCGATTTATTCAACTCCGGACGATGCGCTTGTTGCGGCACATCAACTCGCGGTGAAATACAACGTTCCGTTGTCTATTCACCTGGCCGAGACTCAAAAAGAACGCGACGATTCCATCAACAAGCGGAACATGAGCCCAACTCAGGTTCTTGAAAAACTCGGCGTGCTGGACGGCCGGGTCATAGCGGCGCACTGCGTGTGGATGTCCTCCGACGACATCGATATTCTAAAGCGGCACGGCACCGGGGTTGCACATTGTCCATCAAGCAATATGAAGCTGGCGAGCGGGGTAGCGCGCGTCACCGAGATGTTGAACAAGAGCTTGGACGTGGGCTTGGGAACGGACGGCTTCGCAGGCAGCAACGATACGGCCGACCTGCTTTTGGAGATGGACCTCGCGGCTAAGTTGCAAAAGGTAACTACGATGGACCCGACCGCCTTGCCCGCTGCACGGGCCTTGGCAATGGCGACAATTGGCGGGGCGCGCGCCTTAGGTCTGGATAAAGACATCGGCTCGATCGAAGAAGGCAAAAAGGCCGATCTCATCACGATTTCGGTTGCGCGTCCGAATGCGATACCGCTCTATAACGTCTACTCGCAGATAGTGTATGCGTCGAAGGCGGGCGATGTAGAGGACGTCTTCATCAATGGCAAGCAGGTTGTCAGTGGACGCCGCGTGCTGACTCTCGACGCAAAAGAAATCTACGCAAAGGCGGAGCAGTACAAGCAACAGATCGTTGCCAGTCTGCCGCACTGACGTTTCTTTTTGAAAAGCACGTACGGGCATTTCTGGCGCAGAGGTACTAGAGCGTCCGAGCACTCTGATTTCGAAGTTTTCGAAATTGGAGGATATCGATTGATCCGTAAGATGCGCTATGCACTAAGTTGTGCGGTTATTGCTGGCCTGCCGGCGCTGGCAACAACGGTTACAACAACCTACAGCCAATGGGACAGCTCCACTTTTATCAACGGGACGCCTACGGTGTTGGACTTCAGCTCGCCAGGAGGCTCTTGGGATAACTCTGCCGGCCTTTCGACGGGAGGGTTCGTTTTCACTGGTCCCGACGGCGGCGGTTACATTCTTACAGCGCAAAGATTGGCAGTTGGCCAGCAGAACATATTCAGGCTTGTTTGGCGCTCAGGACGATCTGGGGGGTATCAGTGGGAGTTTCACGACCGCAAGCAATACAGCAGTATGGATTTATGCAGTGGCTGTAAATGGCAATACGGCACGAACAGGTGACCAGATTCAAATTACGCTTTCTGATGGCACCTCGTCGAACTTTTTGGGCGGAGTCGGCGTAAGCTCTTATAATCCGTTAAGTTACTTCACAATTACGCCAACCATTGCAGGAGATGGAGTTTTCCTTTATGAAGTTCAAAGCGCCAACACTTCTCTCAGTGCGCCGGGTGGGTCTGGTGGTACAGGTGCGGACACTCCCGAAGCAGCGACGCTGGCGCTAGTTGGCGGCGGGACACTGGTACTGTTCGGGGTCCGACGCAAGACCATCCCCAAACTTGTTTTCTAGGCAGCTCTTCCGGCGTAGTACCCTCCTTCCGGGGCCGCCCTGCGACCCCGGTTTTTTTCTTTGCCCTCACGACATAATGTAGGTGGTGACCGCTCCTACTCAAATTGGGCTACGTTCGCCCGTTTCATCGGCGATACCAACCGAATTGGATCGCGACGTCATGATTCGCGCCTTTCGGATCATGTATCTGGCGCGTTGCCTGGACGATCGTGAAGTTCTATTGAAGCGGCAGAACAAGATCTTCTTCCAGATCAGTGGGGCAGGTCACGAAGCCATTCAGGCCGCCGCTGGTCTGGTGCTACGTGCGGGTCACGATTGGGTTCTGCCCTACTACCGCGATCGTGCCCTTATGCTGATGCTGGGCATGACTGCGGAAGATATGCTCCTACAGGCAGTGGGCGCCGCGCGAGATCCCAGTTCGGGCGGACGTCAGATGCCTTCACACTGGTCTTCTCCTGCTCTGCGAGTTATCACTGGGTCTTCGCCCACCGGCACGCAGTTCCTCCATGCTGTCGGTTGTGCGCAAGGCAAGCAATTGCAGAGCGCGCCGGCAGACGAAATCACGCTGGTCGCCTCCGGTGAAGGAGCGACAAGCGAAGGCGAGTTCTGGGAAGCGATGAACATTGCTTGCATCGAGAAGCTGCCGGTGCTTGTTTCTGGTGGAGGATAACGGATACGCCATCTCCGTTCCCGTCGAGAAGCAGACAGCGGGCGGAAACATCGCACCCCTTCTTGAGGGCTTTCCGTCGCTATTGCGCATGCAGGTGGACGGCACGAATTTCATCGATTCGTATCGTGCAATGAAACATGCTACGGATTACTGCCGCTCGGGACATGGGCCTGCCCTCGTGCATGCAGCGGTGATTCGCCCGTATTCGCATTCTCTTTCAGATGACGAGCGCGTGTACAAGCCGCCGCAGGAGCGTGAGCACGAAGCTGCTCGAGATCCCATCAAGACCTTCCCTCAGCTTCTGATCCAAGAAGGCTACATCGAACCGCATGCCCTTCAGCGCATCACTCGTGAGATCGAGGAGGAAGTGGCCGAGATCACGTTGCGCGTTCTGCGCGAGGAGCCGCCATCCCCGACTCGATTTACGAGTTCCTGTATTCAGATAAAGTCGATCCACAATCGCGGCTGTTCGAGGCGGAGCCGCGAGTTTCAGGGCGAGCCGCGAACGATGATCGATTCCATCAATCAGACCCTCTCGGAGGAGATGCGACGTGACGCTCGCATCGTTGTCTTCGGCGAGGACGTAGCCGATGTCAGCCGCGAGCAGTACATGACTGAAGTGAAGGGCAAGGGCGGCGTGTTTAAGGCGACAGCGGGATTGCAGCGCGAATTCGGCAGCGCCCGTTGCTTCAACTCACCGCTTGCCGAGGCATCCATCGTTGGCCGCGCCGTCGGTTTGGCCGCACGCGGGTTGAAACCGGTTCCCGAAATTCAGTTTTTCGACTATATCTGGCCCGCGATGATGCAGTTGCGCGACGAAGTGGCGACGTTCCGGTGGCGTTCCAATAACGGGTTTTCGTGCCCGATGGTGGTGCGCGTCCCGATTGGCGGTTATCTTACCGGAGGCGCGATCTACCATAGCCAATGCGGCGAGGTGACGTTCACGCACCTACCCGGGCTTCGCGTCGTCTTCCCTTCGAATTCGCTCGATGCGTGCGGATTGTTGCGGACGGCGATTCGATGCGATGATCCGGTCCTGTTCCTGGAGCACAAGAAACTCTACCGTGAGCCGTACAACCGAGCGCCACATCCCGGGCCCGACTACACGATTCCGTTTGGCAAGGCCAAGGTAGTGAAAGCGGGACAGAGCCTCACGATTATTACGTACGGCGCACTCGTGCAGAAGTCTTTGCTCGCGGCGATGCAGTTGGAGCAGCGCAATCGCAGCGCAACGATAGAGGTCATCGATCTGCGAAGCCTCGCGCCATACGATTGGCAGGCGATCAGCGCCTCCGTCAAAAAGACGAGCCGGGTACTAATTGCGCACGAGGATGTACTGTCTTGGGGATACGGTGCGGAACTGAGTGCGCGAATCGCCGATGAACTTTTCACGCACCTCGATGCACCGGTCGGCCGCGTAGCCGCGCGTGACACTTGGGTCGCCTACAATCCGCAGATTGAAGACGTGATTTTGCCACAAGTGGAAGACCTGGTCCGCGAAGGCGAGCGCCTGTTGGCGTTTTAAGCCTCTGCAAGTCGGCGCGCTTCGGAGGTCCGGGAAGCGTTGCCTATAAGCGAGACATGCAAAAATGGCGAGCAGCCCGTTTTCGGCAGAGTATATCTTGGGTCCGCGCACACAGCACGCACACGTACTTGCGTGCCGGAACTCGCACGGGCAACTCAGAGTCGAGTTCATCGGAGAACATGTTCCGCGCTGTATGAAGGTCCTAATCTGTGACACAAGTAGCCAGACGGCTGTCCGAACTCGACCCTGACACCAACACATTCTGGACTGGAAGGCCTGCTCCCACCTCCATGGCTCTCAGTCCCTTCCGGCGACAGGCTTGCTCCGGGCGGCTCCAGAACTTATTATTTTGGACCCTACGCCCCGTTCGCGCTTGCGCTGGCTGCCCGGATGGTAACCGGCATTCATTCACGAAAAGACTTCCGCAGGTAATTCGGCGTGTCAATCTCATGGTTTAGCCGCGGATCAACGACAGGCGTTTTCACTTCCAGCCTTAAAGGAAGAATCCCGGCCCAGACTGGCAGAAGGTAGTCCTCGTCATCGTCGATGGGCGGCCCAGTCCGGGTCTTCGCAGAAGCTTCTTCGATACAAAACTCGAGCACCATCGTTGCTTTGAGCTCTTTTTCGCTGGGCATTCGAACATCGTTCCATCGTCCCGGCAATACGTGCTCCGAAATGGCGCGCAGAGCGTGTATTTTCTGCGAAGCCTCCTCGATTTTGCGGGCACTCCCAAATGCCACCACAGAGCGATAATTCATAGAATGGTGGAACGCAGACCGCGCCAGCACCAATCCGTCTAGCAGTGTCACAGTTACACATACAGGCACGCCCGTATCGAGTTCCCGCAACATTCGACCGGCAGCAGAGCCATGAAGGTACAAGCTCTCGCCTTCCCGGCCGTACAGAGTGGGAATGACAAACGGCTGACCATCGATCTGAAATCCGACGTGCGCCAGAAACGCGGCGTCCAAGATGCTATGAATTACTTCGGGCTCGTGAGAACCCCGGTTTGGCAACCTGCGGAGATCGGTCCGCTTGGCCGGATTCATTGTTTGTCTCGCGTGAAGGTCATAGTCCAATTTGCCTACCAATTCTTGTCCCCATCCGCAGGGAGCGCTTGCTCCCACTTGTGACGTTTCGGGCGAAGACACTGTTCATATATACCGAACAACAATCTTTTTGCCGGCATAGCCATTTTTGTCATAGAACTTTCCGCGCCCGTCTTCTATTATCCGGCGTAGCGGGAAGCGCGAATACTGAACCGACCGTACTCAAATCGAAAGCCGTGCTGATCGTCCCGTTCTGTGTTGAGTTTCTGAATAGCGGAGTTCACTTTGTCTGAATTTGCCTGCGCCGGAAGGTGCATCGAGCACGCGGCAAAGGACTATTGAGCTCATTGCACCCTGGAAGAGTCCGCGGGTGGAGCCGGCGCTTGCGGCTATCGCCTAAAGCGGAGAAAGCTTCCGGCAAAATGGCCAGCTTACGCGCCACCGCCACAATCGCTCGCTTCTTCGACATTCTTCCCGCCGCTTCCGGCCAGCTTCTGTCCCCAGCGCTGGTCATCAGCTAGCACGCGAATTTACGCAAGCAAGAATTAGCTGAAGAAGTTCAGCGTGCTGCTTCCGAAGTTGGCGAAATTTGGAAACACCCTGGGCAGATCCGAAGCCTGGATTCCAAACCACTGGCACAAGGTGGCACCATATTGGTCAATGGCCAACGTCGGAATCCACCGGCCGCGTGTGTCCGTATCGTTCGGGCCGCCCAATTCGAAAGCGGGAAATTGGCCATAGATGTCGCCGCCCTTCACAGCGCCTCCCATTACGAGGTGATGACTGCCCCATGCGTGATCGCTTCCATCGCCGGTGGTCGGTTGGAACGTGCGGCTAAAGTCGGATTCGGTGAATGTGGTCACGTCGTTTTCAACGCCCAATTCGATTAGCGCATTGCTGAACGCCGCCAAAGCTTGGCTAAGCTGCGGATACAGCGTTTTGTGTGTCTCCAGTTCCAGGGTGTGCGTATCAAAGCCACCCAGCGATGCGAAAAAGATCTGCCGATTCATGCCAAGGCCTTCGCGCACTTGAAGGATCTGCGCAACCTGTTGGAGTTGGGCGCCTAAGCTCGTCGTCGGAAATTTGGTCTGCAAGGGGGTCGACTTGGACAGTGCAGCATCCAGCGCTTTGGCATCCGAGATGCTGTCGAGCATCACCGAATTGGATGCCTGCACAAGCTGTAGACCCGTCTCTGTAGTCAACAGAGTTTCCAGTGCATTCAGGCGTGCATTTGATGCGGCACTGCCCGTTGAAGCCTTGGAGATCCAACGATTGTCCCGGGCTTATAGCGACAGGCTGAGTTGTCGCGCCGTTCCCCATGATGCTGTTGCCGGCTACGGACAGGAAGGTAGGAAAACTCGAGCTGTTTTGTGAAGAAATCAGATCCGCCGCGCGTCCCGCCCAACCAGTCGATCCAGTACCGGAGGGAATCGACGTCTGCCACTGCAGTTGCTGATCCGAGTGAGAAAATAGATTAACCGGCAACGATTGCTGCGCCTGATACTGCACGCGCGTCGTCGGCTGAACCAGGCTTCCCACGTTGGCCACAACAGCTAGTTCCTTGTTCGAAAACATGGAAGCAAGCTCCGTCAGATCCGAGTGGAATGCGTAGGGCGCGTTGTTGCTGGTTGCATACAGCGTTTGCGTCAACTCAGCCGGAGTCAAAGCAAGGCTGCCGCGGATGGACGTGTAAGCTCGATAGTTTGTATCGTCCACGGGTACCACCATGTTGTTCGAATCGTTGCCTCCGAACAAAAACACGCAAACCAGCGCTCGGTAATCCGACGAGTTGCTCTGTGCCAACCCGGGAAGCAGTCCAAACGGACGAAGCGCAAGAGACGCAACGGAAGCAGCGCCTAATTTGACAAATCCACGTCTTGAAAACATATTGAGTCCTCTTTTCCGCTTTCCCTAATGAATGATTTGGTATTCGCCTGATGTAAGCGCTACATAGAGCGCTGCTTTTGCTTTGTCGCTCGCGCTCGTTAACGGCAGCAAGCGCGGCGGAAATCGCGCTTTGCAAGCCTGCGGACATGTCGTTGTGAAAGAAAACCGTGTTAATCCGGCTGATCAAGTTCGCATTGCTGGTGGCCGCGCTCACAAAGGAGCTGATATCGAATTTCGTGCCGGCATCCAACTGCCCTCCGTACACCACGCTGTTCACGATATCGGCGCGGTTCGCAGGCGGTTTGCGTGGAATAGATTTGAAACTCCGGCGCAACTAGTCCGCCCGATCGTGCGATAGCCTGGCGAAAAGTAGCTGAATACGCTCGGCGCATAAAAGAGTTGCTGCCCCAGGTTCGTCGCCGCACTGGCTGCCGCCGCTGGTGCTCGACACCGAGCCATTCAGTCCTCGCAACAGGTTCAGCACAAGCAGAACGGGTTCGCGCATGTGCCCAAAGGTTTCGTTCGTATCGTTCACATCGCCCGCGCGTGCCTCCGAGTCTGTCAGAATTGCATGGATCACGGCCTTCAAATCTCCACGCACCCCGGAACCGTTGTCCACGAACACTTTAGAAATCCGTGCCACGTAATCCACGCTTGGATTGCTTGTGACCAGGTGTTCAATCAGTTGCTTACTCACGAATGGCGGCAGTGTCGGCTGCATAAAGATGATGTGCAGCGCATCGGCCAGATCCTGCTCAGCAGTTTGTCCGGCGGGTATCGTCGCGCCCAGAAGCAGCTTACTCGCTGTGTCGTGGTTAGTCTCCACGGGGACCATCGGCTGGATGAAATATGCCGGATTGTGTCCCGTTGTCACCGATCCGGGCATTGGCGCATAGGTCCATCCGGTAAATGCCGCAGATGACGCATCCACGTCAGTCTGCGCGTAGGTGGGAACGATATTGCCGGATCCGTCCAGCACGGGCGTGCCGTCCTCGTACAGCTTGGCCAAACCTAAAGTGAACAACTGCATGACTTCGCGGCCATAATTTTCGTTCGGAGAAGTTCCGCGCGCGGCATTCGCCTTATCGTTGTTCACCATGTTCAGAAACTTGCCCATCCCGGCGTTGAGCGTCACATCCTTCATTAACTGCTCATAGTTGCCCAATGCATCGTTCTGGAAGATCCGCAGTAGAGGTGGAAACGCAGCCGCGTCGTTCACTTCCAGCTCTGAGATCACCCATATCTCGCTAAGCACGAAAGCCACACGCTGCCTAAGTTGATCCGGATTGTTAAGCGCATTTTGGAAGAACGCCACTTGCACGGGCGCGAGATTTTGGTTCGAGTTTCCGAGCGAGTTAAATTGCGGCTGATCCGAATAGGTGGATATGGAAGCGCTGAGTTGAGCGGCAAACCACGCGTCGAATCCCTGCGATTGCAAGAGCGGGTCCGGCGTTTGCGTCGGCCCCCACGTGGCTTGTTCGAGAATGCGACTAGCCGCGCGCTGCGAAAGTCCGGATTGCGCTGGACAAACGCTGACGGCGAGCGCTAGCCACGCAATGGATGCGGTGAGAATGCGAGGTGACATGGTCCTTGTGACCAATAACTCGACATTTCGGAAAAAGTTTACTGTGTTTGTACGAATTTTCGCGTAAGACTTTCGCTAAATTTACTGCCACAAACGTCTGGTTGGATCAATAGAGCGGATCGACATATCCTTAAATCGAAAATCGGCCAGATCGTCGCAGCGATATCCAATCGCTACTCGTGCCATCGACAGCACTACGTTTTCCGGGCAATGGCACTCGGAATTGCCTTCTTCAGTTGGGCCCCACTGGCCGTGATCTTCATATTCCAACAGCTTCTCGAAGTGGATTCCCTTCCCGGTTTCATCGACGTACAATTCCAGCTTCATCCCCGCCGCCGTGCGGTACAGCACTGCTTTCTGGACAATCTCGCGGCCGTCTGCGAACGGAGCCATGGCTTGCTCGCGTTGCGGGTCGGAACTCTCCACCGTGTATCCCGATGTGTGCTCGCTCTCTTTCTCGAACTTCGCCCTACCGCTCATCGGGTACAGGTTGAAGTGATAGCTCATCGCCTCACAACCTGCGGGACCGCTTTGTCTTGCCCAACGAATCTGTTCGCCGAGCTGTGTTTGTAACTGCCGCGAACCAGCTCGATATGCGGGCCGCCATTCTTGTCGTCGTGCCCGATTGCCATTACTCTGAAGCGCCAGGTCTGCTCGATATTCAGGAAGTCGCCCTTGTTATCGGGACTGTCCGGCGGCTTAAACAGGTATCCTTTTGCGAGTACTTTGCTTTCGTCGAACGTGCGGATGGTTTTCTCATTCGCGCTCACATCGCTCAGCACTTGAAACCGCAACATGCTACAGTCCATCGGTTGAAACCAGCCGTCACCCGCCGCGTGAAAGTGCTGCTCCATGAAACGCCAGTCGTCGGGGTTGCCGTCGAAAGTCCAATTGTCGATAGGGGGCGCTGCATCGGCATAGATTTTCTGAATGCCGAAAGAATCTGTCGGCGGCAGCGTACCGGATATGGTGAGGGATACTGCACATAATGCCGCCAGCGCCGAACAGACGCTTGTTCGCGCGGAATGATCTTCCCGCCGACGACTACATGGGGAAACGCGGTTTCTAACCACTGAGCGGATGCCTTTCTGTTCCAAGCCCTGGACGATCTTCGGTTTTCCCTTCGATTGTTGCGCAAACAACGGCTTTCGCGTTCCTGCCTACGGGCCTGCAACGCGATCTTCACGTGTCGATCCTGTCAAAACGCTCCGTTACGACTAGCCGCCGGCCATCTATGTAGATTGCTACACTAAAGCCGACCCTCAGAAAGACGCGCCGATGGCCGATCTCAAGTTCCTGTCCGAAAACGAACCCCGTAACATGCTGGCCGAATGGACGATCCGAGCCGGCGTCGCCGCATTCTTCATCATCTTCGGCCTGGAGAAATTCTCCGAAGACCCCGCCTCTCACTGGGTGCGCCTCTTCCACGAAATCGGCCGGGGCGATTGGTTTCGTTACGCTACCGGGGCGATTGAGGTGCTGGGTGGGTTGCTTGTCCTGGTTCCGCGCGCCGCTCTATTCGGCCTTATTTTGCTTGCCCTCACCATGGCTGGGGCCGCAATCATCGTCGCTTTCGTACTGGGGCATCTGGCGGAGAGCGCGTTTCCCGGCTTCTTCCTGCTTCTGCTGATCGGCGTAATCGTTTGGGAGCGGCAAGGTGCTTCCGCCCGAAGATACCGATGAAGACTGAAGTTAGACCGTTGACCAAGGAGTTGTGGCCCGCGCTCGAAGACCTGTTCGGCGAACGTGGCGCCTGCAACGGATGCTGGTGCATGTATTGGCGTATCGGGTCCGCGTATCGGAAGCAAGGCGGCGAAACCAACAGGGCCGCCTTTCGCAAGGTTGTGGAGTGTGGTCCGCCGCCGGGATTACTCGCCTTCGCAGGAAAGACTGCCGTCGGTTGGTGTCAACTGACGCCGCGTGACGCCCTCCCTTGGCTCGATCGCGTGTGGAGACTCAGGCGAGTAGACGCCACGCCGGTGTGGTCCATCTCATGTCTGTATGTGCGGAAGGGATATCGCCGTCGAGGCATCACTTCGGCGCTCATTGTAGCGGCTATCAAGACCGCCAAAGCGGCCGGCGCGCCCGCGCTCGAAGCGTATCCTCTCGACGCCGCGCTGACGCCCAGCGCCACAGGCACTGGTTTCGCGTCCACCTTTGCCCGCGCCGGCTTCAAAGTCGTCGCTCGGCCGACGCCGCCCCGCCCCATCATGCGTTACGATCTGACGTCCTTGCCCACAGCCCAGCCCAGAGACCCGAAGCGATCGCGCAACAAGAATTGAAAGTTTAGCTGGAACATGCAGACATGACCAGGCGCGAACTTTTGGCCTCCGCCATCTACGGGTTGAGCGCTGCCAAACTCTTTGCGGCCGCATCCGATGGCGCAGAGTTGGTTGGCAAGACTGCGCCTCCCCTACAACTTACAGACTGGATTAACTCCCCGCCGCTCGAAATGAACGCTCTCCGCGGTAAAGTCGTTTTGCTGCGGTGGTGGACCGAAGGATGTCCCTTTTGCGCCGCGACGGCGCCTTCGTTGCGGAACCTCGATGCGGCCTATCGTGCCAAGGGTCTTGAGATAATCGGCGTCTATCATCCCAAGCCGCGCGGCAAAGGGCAGTTGGCAACCGTTCAACAGGCGGTCGCCGAAAAGCAATTCACTTTTCCCGTGGCGATTGATTGGAACTGGACCGCGCTCAATCGCTGGTGGCTGTTCAAAGACAGAGATTTCACTTCCGTTTCGTTCCTGGTAGATCGAGAGGGTGTGATCCGCTATGTCCACCCCGGCGGCGAATTCCATTCGGGCGAGAACGGCGCCATGCCTACTCACGCAGCCTGTCAGCGGGACATGGCTCTGATCGAAAACAAAATCGTTACTCTGCTCAGCGCATAGCTCACAGGCGTAGCCGAAGATAAATTGCTTCAGGCGTGGGATTCGCGGAATAAGCGGCGACTTCGGAGAAACCGATGCCGGCATACAACTGGAGAGCCGATTTCATTGAGTTCAACGTGTCGCCGTACATGTCCAGGTAGCCCTGAGCACGCGCTTCCGAGACGAGCTTCTGAAGGAGCGACCGGGCAATCCCCTGCCCTCGATACTCTGGACGAACGTACAACCGTTTGGCCTCACAAGATTGCTCGTTAAGTCTCCGAAATGCCGCCGTTCCAGCGGCTCTGCCGTCGACCAAAGCAAGCAACAATCGCCCCGGCGGTGGAGCATACGCGCCCGGGAGTGTTCGAAGCTCTTCAGAGAAATGTTGAAAGTCCCGCGGCAGACCGAGCGAATCCCAGTACTCGCGCCAGAGAATCCTAACCGTCTCGATCTCTTCCCCGCGCACGATCGTCATTGTCAAATTGCCTGCGGCCGAATCGTCGGTCAGGTTGGATCCTTCCTTCGGCAATAACGCCCACCCTGCAAGTATGCGTAGGACTTTTGCGATCTGGTGGCGATATCAGTTCAGTCCGGCGTGCCAGCGTTGAATGAGCAGTAACTGCTTCTCCACTTGCTCGCGTTCGGGCGCATCGGGTTCGAGCCGCAGATAAGTTTCGAAATCCTGCCGCGCCGCGCGATGGTTCTGTTGTTTCATGTGTACGATCGCCCGATGCCGGTATTCCTCGGCGTACTCGGGCGCCGCGACGATGAGCAGGTCGAGCACCTGGCGCGCTTTATCGAACGCCTCGCCGCGCAGATAGATCGCTTTCAGGTTGCTCAGCATGCGAACGAGGATCTGGCGGTTGTGCACGGGCGCGAGGACGGCTGGATTCGCGCGCAGATCAACGCCGGCGGTTTGCTGGGCCAAACCATTGCAGTCGGCGAAACTGAGGATACGGCCGCCGTGGAAGGGATCGATCCAGTAACGCGCGTCCGCGTCTTCGTAGGCAACGATGAAATGACCGGGCAAGCCGACGCCGTAAACGGACCGCCCAAGCCGGCGCGACACTTCGATATAGACGACGGAAAGCGTGATGGGGATGCCTAAGCGGCGCATCAGTACAGAATTCAGGCAACTGTTGCGCGGATCATAGTACTCGTCGTCATTGCCACGGAACTGCAGCACTTCAAACAGCAACTCATTTGCCGCGCGTACATAATCAAGTCCCGAGGCAGCATGAGACAACTGAGACCGAATCTGTTGCGCATAACTGTCCAGGCGCGCAAGGGATGGCTCAATCTCTAAACCGGGGAACTCTATTTGGGCTAATTCGAGAGCAGCGACATCGAGCGGCACCGCCGAGCGCTCGTTGCGTAATACGTCAATCAATCGCTGCACGCGGATTAGATTATCACCAGTCGACCGCGCCTCTATTGGGCGCCGCGGCTTAATAACATCACTTTCACGGTATGAAAGATGATGTAGAAATCGAGCATAGGCGCGACGTGCTTGATGTAGTACAGATCGTACTCGAGCTTGATCATCGCGTCGAGCGCGGTGTCTCCATATTTGTGATTGATTTGCGCCCAACCGGTAATACCGGGTTTGACAGCCAGCCGCTGGCGATAGTACGGAATCTCTTGAGTAAGAAGCTCGACAAACTCCGGGCGCTCGGGCCGCGGACCCACTATGGCCATGTGGCCGCAAACCACGTTCCAGAACTGAGGTAGTTCATCGAGCCGCAGCTTGCGTAGCCAGCGTCCCACAGGCGTGATGCGAGGATCGTCGACTTTCGCCCAGACCGCGCCCGTGCGAGCTTCAGCATCGGCATACATGGAGCGGAACTTGCACAACGTGAATAGCTCGCCGTTCAGGCCGACACGCCTCTGGCGATAGAGGACCGGACCTTTTGAGGACAACTTCACGACGAGCGCTGTCAGGAGCATCAGCGGTGACGCAACGACGAGGCCGACGATCCCGATCAGGAACGAATAGACGTTCTGAATTGTAATGGCCTGCGGGCGCGGGCCGAGCATGGAGGTAAAGATGAGCTGTGAAGGCTGGATCTTGCGGCTGCAAACCCGGCGCATGGCCATCTCGTACGTGTCCGCCGCGTCTTCGATGATCACACCGGAGAAACGAATTTCAAGAAGTTCCTGGACCGGCAGCCGGTTCCGTCTTTCGGCCATTCCGACAACAATGCGAGTCGGCTTGTATTCCGCCCAGACTTTCCGAACGTCCGCGAGAGTTCCCAAGCACGGCACCGGAAATTCGCAAGGCTCGAATTCGCAGAGATAGCCCAGCAGACTGTACCCGAATTCGGGTTTCTCGACCAGGCGTTCGATCACTTCGCCCAGGATGCTGGAGTTGCCCATCAGTAAAACGCGTTCCGAGCGCAGAGCGCTGATGATGTAGCGCCAGAAGAAAACTCGGTAGATGGGAAGAACGAAAATAATGGCAATGCTGCCGGTGACCATCATGGAGCGACCCAGGATGTAATCGTGCCTGAGATACCCAAGGAAGGCCATAAACAGCAACGCGCATCCGACCGACAGGCAGACCTGCTGAAGCAGGACCATGCGGGACGGGATTCGCAGCTCGTTGTAGAGATCCTGGAAGTAGAGACCGGCCATGATCACGCCTGCCACGACCAGAACTTTCCACCAATTTCCCTCTGCAATCAGGTATAGTTGCGGGTCTACCCCGCCAGCGTAAGAGGCGAACGTATAGCAGAGCAGGATGAGCAGGCATTCCGAAACCAGAAGAGCAAGTATGCTGGCAGGAATGAAAACGCGAAAGAGTCTAATCACGAATAGTGGTTCAGAACGTAGTAGGCGGCACCGAGGACCACGCTGGTCTTATCGGCACATCTCGGCACATCACATTAGGACAGTAGGGTCAATGGTCTAAACGGCATGGAAGTTTTGCTGCAACGCCCTCATAACATTGTAGATAAAAGCGTTCCTAACACTTCTAAAACGTGTTATAAAGAAATAGGATCAGCTTGGTCCCAATTCCCGTTCAATCTCCATGCTGAAGCTGACGAAGAAAGCCGACTATAGCTTGATCGCGCTGAAGCATTTTGCAATTCGGCAGCACCAGACTGGAGAAGCCGTCAGCGCCAAAGAAGTTGCAGATACTTGCGGTATTCCGCTGCCGCTGCTTTCGAAGCTGCTCCAGAAACTTGGCAAAGCGGGTTTCCTGGCTTCTGAATATGGGACTAACGGCGGCTATCGGCTGGCGCGCGATCCGCGAATGATTTCGGCTTTGGAAGTAATTCGGGCAATTGATGGGCCGATTGTTCTAGCGGACTGTTTCACCGAACACACATCATGCGGGCATTCGGGACGTTGTACAGTCCGCAAGCCTTTGAAACGTATACACGAGGGGATACTGCGACTGTTGAACAGCGTCAGCATCCAAGACATGTTGCAGGAATCCGAAGACGCCGAAGACATGGCGCCCCCCGCGCTGGTGGCACTGCAAGGCGTGAGTGGTACGATTTCGCAAACGTCGCTGAGGAAATAAAGAGTATGAAATTACCGATTTACATGGACAGCCACGCTACGACGCGGATGGATCCGCGCGTACTGCAAGCGATGACGCCCTATTTTACAGAGATATTCGGCAATGCCGCTTCGCGCAATCACAGCTACGGCTGGGAAGCTGAGGAAGCGACAGAAAAGGCTCGCAAGCAGATTGCCGACCTGATTGGCGCAACCGCGAAAGAGATTGTTTTCACGAGTGGTGCAACGGAATCGAACAATCTGGCGCTGAAGGGCATCGCCGAGATGTACTCGGAGCGCGGCAATCACATCATCACGCAGGCAACGGAGCACAAAGCGGTCCTCGACACCTGCAAGCGCCTGGAGAAGGAAGGTATTCGCGTCACTTACCTGCCGGTGAGGCAGGATGGCCTAATCGATCTCGATCAGCTCCGGGACGCTATGACGGACAAGACGATTCTGGTCTCGATCATGTACGCGAACAATGAGATTGGCGTCATACAGCCCGTCCAGGAGATCGGAAAAATCGCCAAGGAAAAGGGCGTATTGTTCCACAGCGACGCGGTTCAGGCGGTGGGCAAAGTTCCTGTAAACGTCCAAACCGACGGGATCGACGTCTTGTCGCTCACCGGCCACAAGCTTTACGGCCCTAAGGGCGTGGGTGCGCTATATGTTCGCCGCCGTAACCCGCGCGTACAGATTACTGCGCAGATGGATGGCGGCGGCCATGAGCGCGGCATGCGTTCAGGGACGCTGAACGTGCCGGGCATCGTTGGCTTGGGAGCCGCGTGTGAAATCTGCCGGCAGGAAATGCCTGCCGAATCGAAGCGGATGCAGTTTTTGCGCGACAAACTGAAGGACAAGCTGATGAGTGAGCTGGATGAGGTGTACATCAACGGCTCCATGGAGCACCGCTTGCCGCACAATCTAAACATCAGCTTCGCCTATGTGGAAGGTGAAAGCTTGCTGATGGGCATCAACGATATCGCGGTATCAAGCGGTTCGGCATGCACTTCCGCGACGCTGGAGCCTAGCTACGTGCTCAAGGCGCTTGGCGCGGGCGACGATCTAGCGCATTCGTCTATTCGATTCGGGATCAGCCGTTTCAACACCGAAGAAGAGGTTGATTACGTCGCGAATAAGGTTATCGACGTGGTTCGCAAGCTGCGCGAATTGTCGCCGCTGTACGAAATGGCGAAAGAGGGCGTGGATCTTTCGAAGGTAGTTTGGGCAGCGCACTAAGATTAGAAGAGGGGAACAAAGTAAATGGCATATTCTGACAAGGTCATCGACCATTACGAGCGCCCCCGCAATGTGGGATCGCTCGACAAAAGCAGCCCCGACGTGGGGACCGGCATGGTGGGCGCGCCCGAATGCGGGGACGTCATGAAGCTGCAGGTGAAGGTGAATCCGGAGACGGGTGTCATCGAAGATGCAAAGTTCAAGACGTTCGGCTGTGGCAGCGCGATCGCGAGTTCGTCGCTCGCTACCGAATGGCTGAAAGGCAAGACGGTGGATCAGGCGCTCGAAATCAAGAACACGGACATCGTGAACGAGCTTTCGCTGCCGCCGGTGAAGATTCACTGTTCGGTACTAGCCGAAGACGCGATCAAAGCGGCAATTGGCGATTACAAGAAGAAGCAGACGGTAAAACAGCCGGAAGCCGTTGCCGTTAACTAATCGAGGGTGACGAAATTATGGCTGAGTTGACTCAGCTTGGGGGCGCGCCGGCAAACGAGCAAGCGGCTCCAGTGGCAGACGCGCCTAAACAGGTCTATGTCACGCCGAAGGCCGTCCAAAAGATTCGCGAGGCATTCGCGCGCGAAGGGGTGACGGGCGGCTTGCGGCTTGGCGTGTTAGGGCGGCGGCTGCTCCGGACTGAGTTACCAATTCAAGTTTGCCCCTGAGCCGCGTCCCCGCGACCACGTATTTCAGTTCGAAGACGTAAATGTATTCGTAGATCCCAAAAGCATGCTGTTTCTGGACGGCATGACGCTTGACTGGAAAGACTCATTATTGCAGTCGGGATTCGTATTCCAGAACCCCCATGCTCAAAAGAGCTGTGGCTGCGGAACTTCCTTCTCCGCTTAGCAGCGATCCGGCTCTATTTAGCAGGCGCGTTCGCGCTTTGTTCGTCATGCCAACCTTCTCGACCAATTTCTACGACTTTTTCGGCCTTGACCGCAAGCTCAAAGTCGATGAAGCAGATCTGCAGAAACGCTTCTACGAACTGAGCCGCCAATGGCATCCGGACCGCTTTGGCCGCAAGAGCGTGGACGAACAGGCGCAGGCGCTGGAAGCGACCGCAGTCCTGAACGACGGTTACCGAACCCTACGCAATCCCGTTCGGCGGGCAGAGTATCTGCTCAAGGAAGAAGGATTTCCGATAGGCGAGCAGCGTTCGAAAGACGTGCCTCCGGAATTGCTGGAGGAAGTCTTTGAATTGAACATGGTGCTCGAAGAGCTGAAAGAGGGGGATGAGTCGGCGCGTGCGCAACTCGACGAGGCGAAGCAGAATTTCGTTGGCCTGCGCGACGGTGTTGACCGCGAGCTCGAACTTCTGTTCGGTAAATACGATGCGGCGGAATCGCAGAGCGAAACAGCCAAACAGGCGCTGCATGAGATTCGCGGGATTCTGAACCGGCGCCGCTATATCGAGAATTTGATTCGCGATGTCGACCGCGCCTTTAATCCCTCTGCCAGTGCGGCGGAACCGGTGGACGCGCGCCTATAAACAGAATGGGAACTTTTCAAATCGACTTCGGCGACAGCCGGACGTCCAAAATAGTTGGAATCGATCTAGGCACCACGAACAGCCTGGTGGCCGTGATGGGCCTGACTGGTCCCGAAATCATCGAAGACCCCGAAGGCCGCAAAATTGTTCCGAGCATCGTTTCATCAACTGATGACGGGAATCTCGTTGCCGGCGAACCTGCTCGCGAACTACTGCTTACTCGACCGGACCGCACCGTCTACTCAGTCAAGCGGCTTATGGGCCGCGGCGTCCGGGATGTTCAGCAAGAGTTGAAGTTATTCCCGTTTCGCATTGCGGAAGACAGCGAGTCGGTAATCAAGCTGAAACTCGGAAATCGGACCTTTACGCCGCCCGAAATTTCAGCCGCTGTCCTGCGTCAGTTGAAAGACAACGCGGAGACGGCGTTGGGCATCGCCGTGACGGAAGCGGTGATCACCGTTCCGGCGTACTTCAACGACGCCCAACGGCAGGCCACCAAGGATGCGGGACGACTGGCCGGATTGGACGTTTTGCGGCTGGTGAACGAGCCCACGGCGGCTTCGCTTGCGTACGGGTTAGACAAGCGGAAGGACGGCGTTATTGCCGTTTATGACTTCGGTGGAGGCACGTTCGACATCTCCATCCTCAGACTGCATGAGGGTATTTTTGAAGTTCTTGCCACAAACGGGGATACACATCTCGGTGGCGACGATATCGACAATCTGCTGCTGCGGATAGCGCTCGAGGATGTTCGAAACAGAGTGGGGTGAAGATCTTTCTAGCGATCTCGAGGGTGTGCAGCGTCTCCGCCGCGCCGTGGTCCATGCGAAGGAAGAACTTTCGTTCGTCCCGCAAACCACAATTGACCTTACCTATCGCGGCAAGCATTACAAACGCGCAATTGATCGCGAGCTGTTCGAGCGCCTGATTGCGCCAGTTGTCGAGCGCACTCTAGCTCCCTGCCGCGCATGTCTCGATGACGCGAAGCTTACGCCGGAGCAGATCGACGAAGTGGTCATGGTTGGCGGCTCGACGCGTATTCCACTCGTCCGCGCTGCGGTGGAGCGCTTGTTCAAAGCGAAGCCACATACGGAACTGAATCCCGATGAAGTGGTTGCGCTGGGCGCCGCTGTGCAGGCCGGCATTCTATCCGGCGAGGTCGAAGACAAACTGCTTGCTGGACGTCACGCCGCTCTCTCTCGGCATCGAGACGATGGGCGGCGTCGTGTCAAAACTGATACACCGAAACTCGACTATCCCGGCGAGTGCCACTGAATCGTTCACCACCGCTGTGGACGGACAGCGTAACGTACTCATACACGTCCTCCAAGGGGAACGGGAATTAGTGAAGGATTGCCGGAGCCTGGCGCGCTTCGATCTAAAAGATATCGCTCCCGTGCCCGCCGGGTTGGCTCGCATTGAAGTCAGATTTCTTATCGACGCGAACGGAATTTTGAACGTCACAGCCCGGGACGGCCGCACCGGAAAGGAACAGACTGTTGAAGTGAAGCCTTCCTACGGGCTCTCGGAAGAGCAGGTTGAGGCGATGATCCGCGAGTCTTTCGACAAGGCAGAAGAAGACATGCGAGAACGACAGATACGTGAAGCTCGCGTCGAGGCGGACAACATCCTGGCGGCAACTGCGAAAGCGCAGAAGAGCGATGCGTATGCCGCCCTGAGCGATAATGAGCGCCGCACGATAGAATCAGCCGTTCGAGACGTTCAAAGCGTATACAACGGCAACGATCATCATGCGCTGAACGAAAAGATAGAAGCGCTAAACCAATCGACGCAGCATTTGGCGGAAACCATGATGAACACGGCTGTCCGCGGAGCGCTCAAAGGCACAAAGATCGATTAGCTTAGCTCGGCCGCAGTTTCGGTTCGCGCGAGCGGC
Source organism: Terriglobia bacterium (assembly GCA_963846045.1). Classification (GTDB taxonomy): domain Bacteria; phylum Acidobacteriota; class Terriglobia; order Bryobacterales; family Bryobacteraceae; genus Bog-105. The sequence goes on from CAWJUL010000004.1 coordinate 40,696, forward strand.
ATGAATCTCAAGGAACTCGCGCAAAACGGTCGCGGTATTAAGCGCGCCGCCCTAAGATCTGGCGAATTCATTGGCTGCGTGGCGGCGCGCAGCCGCGCCCTTTACGCTATTGCGGTGCTTCGGACGCCAGCCGGGGGTCCGCCTTCAAGACCACTGGTTGACTATAGCTCTGGCCAGCAACTGTCATGCGCACAGTGTAGTTTCCGGCCTGCAGACGGTCTGCGCCGCGCCGGCCACGGGTTGGAGCCTGCTCTGTATTGCTTACCGCACCGGCGCAAGCGCCGGTAGATGCGGGAGATGCACCACGTCCAAACCCGCCAAATCCGCGTCCCGCTGCCGCTGCTAACGCGAAGCGATGCATGCCGGCCGCTGCCGAAGGCGGAGGGGTTGGTTCTTCCCAAATTGCCTGGACGTTAATTGTTTCCGTGTTCACCGGCCGTACTTCCATGTCGCTGGCAGCACAGGCGCGAACGGCGCCCGCGCCATCCAGCAGTTCGAGTTTCACAGGACCGGACGGTGGAGTTTTCAGCCAGTAATACACCAGCACTCCAGCCGGAGGATTGCGTAACTGGGGATCTTCGTGCGGCAGCGGCGTTCCATCCATGCCGCCTTGAATGAGCGCAAATGTCTCGCCGGGCTTAAACAAATATGCGTTCGCGGCGGACACTTCCCCGCTCTGCGTTGCAATCTGTCTCAGCGCTGCAATCTGGTCCATAACCCAAAAGCCGCGGCCGTGCGTGCAATATCGAGGTCGTCGCCGTGTACGACGATGTCGCGAACTGAAGTCACCGGCATGTTGTTCTGAAGAGGCTGCCAGCTATCGCCATCGTTGAACGAAACATAAACGCGTAACTCGGTTGCCGCGTATAGCAGGCCCTTAATGACCGGGTCTTCTTTGATCGAGTTCACGTACGCGCCTTCGGGAATGCCCGCGACAGATGCTCTGCCACGTCTTGCCGCCGTCGTGAGTGCGATAAATATATGGCTTCATGTCGGCGAGCCGATGCCGATCCACGGAAGCGTATGCTGTGTCTTCGTCGAAATGCCCCGCCTCTACCTGCGAAACCTTGCTCCAAGCTGTCAGGGCCGGAGGAGTTACGTCATTCCAGTGCTCTCCGCCGTCGCGCGTGACGTGAATCAATCCATCGTCCGTACCCACCCAAACGATGTTCGCCTTCAGCGGCGAAGGACCGATCGTGTAAACGACACCGAAACGGTCCTTCATGGGCTGATCCATGTCTTTAGCCGTAATTGGGTCCAGATTGTCCGGCACCGGCGGGTTGACACGCGATAAATCCGGACTGATCTTTTCCCAATTCCGGCCAGAATCGCGAGACCGCATGACAAATTGGTTCGAGAAGTAGACGGCGTGGTCGGCGGCGGAGAAGACGGTGGGTAATGTCCAAGTTTTGCGATTCGGATCGTTTGGATCTGAAGCGGGCGACTGACCGCTCTGCGAAATCGTGTTCAAATCTTGATCGCAGCGGTTGCCGCCTCCGAAAAGAAACTTCGCATCCCTTGGATCGGGCGACTACCGTGTTGCTTTCTCCGGCCAAACAGATGGGCTTCCAATCGCGGAAGGTGAGGACACCTTCAGGAGACCACGTGCTGACGCTCACGGCGCCGCTGTCCTGCTGAGCCCCATACAGCCAGTAAGGGAAGCGATTATCCGCCGCGACGTGGTACACCTGTGCGGTCGGCTGGTTGTACCAGGTACTCCAGGTCTTGGCGCCGTCTACGCTGACCACAGTTCCCTGGTCGCTACTCAGCACCATTCGGTTGTGATCTTTGGGGTTAATCCATAGCTGGTGATAGTCATCGCCACCCGGCGCGCCTTTGACAGGCACAAACGTTTTGCCGGCGTCGGTGCTCATGTACGTGGCTGTGTTGATGACATAAACACGATCCGGATTTACGGGATCGACGGCGACATTACCGAAATACCAGCCGCGTCCCCAGATGCGATTTTCATTGTTAACCAATTTCCAAGTAAGACCGGCGTCGTCGGATTTGTACAAGCCGCCCTTGCCTTCCGGGCCGATTGCTTTCACCGGCAGCGGCGCGGCCGATGGGACGTGCGATGGGCGCGCCCAGGTCGTCCACTATGGCCCAAATACGCCTGGGATTGCTCTGCGAAACAGCGATACCGATTCGCCCAACGAACTCGTCGTCCGGCAGGCCTCCTCCAAGCTTTCTTCCATGTGTCGCCGCCGTCGACGGATTTATAAAGACCGCCTCCCGGCAAGTTCGCCGGCGCATAAACCGACCACGGCGGCCGCCGCGTCGCCCACAGTGAGGCGTAAAGCACACGCGGATTCTTTGGATCGACGGCGATGTCCGCCGCACCGACATCGTTCGGCTTTTGCTGCGTTGAACAGAATCTTCTTCCAGGCCGCGCCGCCATCGATCGAGCGATAGATCCCGCGGTCCGGGTTGGCATCGTAGACATGGCCCAGCGCGGCGACGTATACGCGATTCGGATTTGCCGGATCGACGACTACGCGCGCGATCTGACGCGTGTCTTCGAGACCGATGTGCTTCCACGTCTTACCGGAATCGTTCGATTTGTACATCCCGATCCCGTATGAGTTCTGGCTGCGGATGTCGCTCTCGCCGGTACCTACATACAGGACCTCCGGGTTGGAAGGGGCAACCGCGATAGCGCCGATAGAGCCGATGGGTATGCCTTCGTCGGAAATGGGAAACCAAGTGCGGCCCGCGTTCTCAGTTTTCCAGACGCCACCTCCTACGGAGCCAAATAGAAAGTGTCCGGCTGATTTGCGTTTCCAGCAACGCCGAAGCTGCGCCCGCCTCGCATCGGGCCCACATCGCGCCATTGAAAACCACTAAGCAACGATTCGGGAGATGCACCTGCGCTCTCCGCCTGGCGGGCGGAAAGATCAGTAGAAAGCAGGGCCGCGAGGCACACGGCGAGCGGATAGAAAAAGACAGCGATTAGGCATCATAGTTGGGACGCACGGAGTTAATGTACAAGACTACAATGAAACCGGGGAGAACATGCCGGGACTTACTTGGGATCACACGGAAGATATCGCGCTTAGCCTGTTCGAGATGCATCCGGATGTCGATCCGACGCACATTCGTTACACCGATTTACACAAATGGATCACGGAGTTGCCGAATTTCACGGACGATCCCCTGGCATCTACTGAGGGAAAGCTGGAAGCGGTCCAGATGGCTTGGCTTGAAGAGTATCAAGAGAACAAAGTAATCAGCCGATCCTCTCTTCCAGTTCGCTCCAGCGCGTATAGAGCGCGTCAATGTTCGCTTTTGCCTCTTCTATGTCGCGCAATGCTACTCGGATTCTCTCGGGGTCGCTGAAAACAGCGGGATCTTGCATTGCAGCCTGTTTGGCGGCGAGTATTTGCTCGGCTTTTTCGATTCGGCCTTCGATAGCTTTCGAAGTCGCGGCTGTCGAGATAGGAGAGCTTCTTTCTGGCAGCGAGCGGGTTGCACAGCGGAACTATCGCTTCCGCGCGCTTGAGTTCTGCGGTGTCAACTTGCGACGGCGTTCCGCCTGCCACTCCTCCCACTGCAGTAATCGGCGAATGTCTCAACCGACCCCTTTGCCGTCGAGCCCCCAGACTGTCGTCGAGACTCTATCGAGCAAGAAACGATCGTGGGTTACCAGAACGAGAGCGCCTGTGAATTCAAGCAGGCTTTCTTCGAGAATCTCGAGAGTGGGAATATCAAGATCGTTCGTTGGCTCATCGAGTAGAAGCAGGTCGGCGGGCTCCAACATCAGCTTCGCAATCAAAACTCTGGCCCGTTCACCGCCCGACAAGCGGCCGACCGGCTGATTCAGTTGCTCGTTCGTAAATAGAAAGCGGGCAGCCCATGACGCCACGTGAATCGTGCGGTCCTGATAAATAACAGAATCGCTGTCCGGGGCGAGCGCCCGACGGAGCGTCAGGTCCGGGTTTAGTGGACGATTTTGGTCGAAGTAGACAATGCGCAACGCGGCCGCTCGGTTGATTTCGCCCGCAGAGGGCTGGATGTCACCGCTTAGCAGCCGCAGTAAGGTCGTTTTTCCGCTGCCGTTTGCACCGACAAGCCCTACACGCACTCCTGCCGTAATAACCGAACTGAAATCTTCGATAACGCGGCGGTCTCCGAAAGCTGCGCGCTACGCTTTTTAGCTCGATTAGACGTTTGGTCTTTCGGTCTGTCGCAGTAAAGTCAATGTCGGCAGTCCCGCTCCGTGAACGAGCGTTCAGATCCTTGAGCTCGGCAATGAGTTCATGGGCATTGTCGATACGAGCCTTTGCTTTCGTGGCACGGGCTTTCGGGCCTCTTCGGAGCCATTCAAGCTCCGTTCGAACACGGTTCTCTAACGATTCCTGATGCTTCGCCTGCGCAGCCAGGAACTCGCTCTTCTTAGAAAGGAACGCGCTGTAATTTCCCGATACGCGCAATAGTCCGTCTGGATAAACGCGGTTCAGTTCAGCCATGGCGGTGGCCGCATTTTCGAGAAAGTAACGATCATGGCTGATCACGACAGACGCGAAACGGGAATTCTGAATCAGCTTTTCGAGCCATTCGATACCCGCCATATCCATGTGATTGGTGGGTTCGTCGAGGAGCAGAATGTCAGGATCGCCCACCAGCGCTTCGGCAAGCGCCAGCCGTTTTCGCCAACCACCCGATAGTGTGGCTCGCGTCCATATCGGGCTCGGCAAATCCGGTTCGGCCCAAAACTTCCGCTTCACGGGCTGCTCGCTCGCCTTCGGGGATGATGGAATGTACACAGCACGCCGCAGAACTGTTCGCACGCTATCGCCGGGCATAAAGCACGACTCCTGAGCAACGTAAGCTATACGCGTGTTCTTGCGGAGCGCTACTTCGCCCGAATCCGGCTCAAGCCGCCCCGCCAAGATTTCAGCAGCGTGGATTTACCGGACCCATTTGGCCCAATCAGCCCAAGGCGGTCCCCTTCGAAGATGTTTAGCGAGATGTTTCGAAAAAGCGAAGCCGCGCTATAAGCTTTTGAGATCTCCTGGGCATTGAGCAGCAGTGCCAAACTTCAGTTTGTCAGGTCAGTCAAAACGTAGCGGATATTCGCCCGGCAAACCGTACGATAACCGCTCCGTTAACCGTCGACGGCTCCGCCGGGTTTCGCGGGTTATCGGCGAATAGCGAATTTACGCGAGCAACTCTGATAAAGAGAGCAACGCTATGCACATAGTGTCCGTTAATGTCGGCCAACCGAAGGAGATCGCCTTGAAAGAGCGAAAGGTGCTCACGAGCATCTACAAGCAGCCCGTCCAAGGTCGCGTAGCCGTTCGTGAACACAACATTGAAGGCGACAGGCAGGCGGACCTACGCGTACACGGCGGCCCTAACAAGGCGATTTATGCTTACGCGTCAGAGCACTATCCATACTGGGCGAATGAGCTTCCTGGCTTAGATTTGCCATGGGGCGCATTTGGAGAAAATCTGACATTGGCAGGGGTGACCGAATCGGACCTGTTCATCGGAGATCTGTTACGGGTTGGGAACTGCGTTTTGCAGGTCACACAACCGCGCATGCCCTGCTTCAAGCTGAACTTACGATTCGGACGCAGCGATATGGTCAAGCGCTTTTGGAAAAGCGGGTTTTCAGGTATCTACTTCGCGATCGCCGCAGAGGGCGATATACAGGCCGGAGACGGCATTGAACTGCTTAAGCGGACGGCGACGGCATCAGCATAGCCGACGTCGTCCGGCTCTATGCGGGTGAAACGAATAGCGAGACGCTCTTCGAAGCTTCATTGCGCGCTCCTCTTCGCGGCAGTTGGAAAAAGGAGATTCAGGAGCGCTGGGCGACACAAGCGTTGCGCTTATTTCCTTAAGCGGCGCCGATGGCGGATGTACAGAAGGCGCAGCGCCGGGCGGCAATAGGCACCGTGCTCAAACACTCCGGGCAGGCCTTTGTTGTGGGGTCGGGCGGCGCTTGTCCCCTGCGTACTCGAGCGATCAAGTATTTAGCGGAAGGACAACAAAGAAATAGACTGCTGCCGATATCAAGAGCAAACGAAATCACGGCATTCGCGAATTCACCGATGAGGAACTTACTTCCGTTGACGGTGAAGAAGATATTCGAAAAATCGGGTTTTCCAACTGCGGCTGCAATGATTGGCGTGATTAAATCTTTGACCAGCGCTGTAACCACAGCGCCGAATGCGGTGCCCATGCACTACAGCGACGGCCAGATCAACAACATTGCCGCGCATCAAAAACGTCTTGAATCCCTTCACCTTACCCTCCAATTATCGAAGCTTAAGTACACGTATCGCAAAAATGATATCGCGGCGGTACGTCGCGAGCAAGCTGTTACACCCCAAAACTACGCATCGATACTTATTCATAAAACACTGGCCGTTTGCCGATGAGTGCAGCAGGAGTGGGCGCTCGCATGGAGCTGGTCAGACAAGCCGCAGTGCAACTCAGCGGAAGCGGATGGATACATTTATGAAACAGCAGCGTGGACCAACGCGTGAAGTGCGCCTATATATCGCGCTGGCGATTTAGTGTCACTGAATCTGAGCGTCGTCTGCGGAGCGCTGACGTTCTTCGCCCTACTTTTCGGAACATAAATCCCTTCGCACCTTCTGCCGCCGTTACAATAGGGCAATGCCTGACACAGATGCGGCTTCGCCGCCCAGTTTCGAAGCAGGCCTGCAGGAACTTGAACGCATCGTAAAAGAGCTCGAAAAGGGGGACTTGCCCTTAGAAGAGAGCTTGCGGCTCTTTGAAGCGGGCATGCGCCTCAGCACAGATTGCAAACGGCAATTGGAAGAAGCGGAGTCTCGCGTCGAAATTCTGATGAGACGTGGCAGTGAAATGGTGCCTGTGCCGTTCAAACCTGACCAAGGCACAAAATGATTAAAACAAGCCAGCAAGGGGTTCAGGAGTTTCTCGCCGAACAGATACAAATTGTTGACAGCGTCCTGAACGAATGGGTTCCGGCCGAAACCGTTGAGCCGCCGTCCATTCACAAAGCGATGAGATACAGCCTATTTGCTGGCGGCAAGCGCATTCGGCCTGTACTCGCAATTGCGGCCGGTGAGGCAGTATACCGATTGTCCGGATGGCATCGAGCACGCTGCGGCAACACTGGAACTAGTCCATACGTATTCACTGATCCATGACGACCTGCCTGCATTGGACAATGACGACCTTAGACGCGGCCGGCCGACGTGTCACAAAGTGTTTGGGGAAGCAATGGCGATTCTGGCAGGCGATGCCCTGCTAACGCTCGCATTCGAAGTCTTAAGCAGGCTGCCAAAGGTTGACGCCGAACAGAAAATCCGTATGGTGATAGAGCTTGCAACAGCAGCCGGAACGCACGGCGGCATGATCGGTGGGCAAGTGCATGACATCGAAGGTGAGGGTAAGCGCCGAACGCATCACTACTCGAAGCCATTCACAAAGCGAAAACGGGTGCGTTGTTGCGGGCGAGCGTACGTATCGGGAGCTATATATGCGGGGGCTAGTGATAGTGAGTTGGCCGCGCTCTCCGAATACGGCGAGCATATCGGCTTGGCGTTTCAGATCGTGGATGATGTTCTCGACGTGGAAGAGTCCTCGGAAGCGCTCGGAAAGACAGCAGGGAAAGATGAAGCTCAGAAAAAGATCACTTTTCCGGCTGTATATGGTTTGCAGCGATCGCGTGAGATGGCAGAAGAAGAGCGTTGTGCCGCTCACCTGGCTTTGCGCGTCTTTGACGCCCGCGCAGATCGATTACGCCAGATCGCGGATTTCATTGTTCAGCGTCGAGCGTAAGACATGCCGCGCGCCGCGACCCAGGCGAAAAGAATCAGGCTCGACATCGCGTTGGTTGAGCGAAACTTAGCCGAGTCGCGCGAGCGCGCACAAGCGCTAATCATCGCCGGCAAGGTGACCGTCGACGGTCAGAAAGTCGGATAAGCCAGGCCGTTCAGTCTCGGAGCATGCACATATTGAGATCAAACAGCCACTGAAATATGTCAGCCGCGGCGGACTCAAACTTAGAGGCTGCGCTGCAAGCTTTTCAGCTTGATGTCATCGGCAAAATTTGTATGGACGTTGGAACGTCGACCGGCGGATTCACAGATTGTCTACTGCAGCATGGCGCAGAACGTGTGCACGCAGTGGATACGGGCGCAGGACAGATTAGCTGGAAATTGCGAACGAATCCTCGCGTTGTGCTGCATGAGAATCTGAATGCCCGCCATTTGCGCTTTGAAGATATCGGGGAGACGGTTGATGTGATTGCGTGTGACGTCAGCTTTATCTCGGTGACCCTACTCGCCGATGCGTTGGTCGCGACTATTGAATCCGTCTGGTCGTTTGATAATTCTGGTGAAGCCGCAGTTCGAGGTTGGGCGTGACTTGGTCGGCAAGGGTGGGATCGTGCGGGACGCTGGGGCGCAAGCGGCTGCGTGCGAAAAGGTAGCGGCGGCGTTGCACAATGTAAGCTTTGTAACCCGGTATATTGAGAGCCCGATTCTGGGCGCGGAAGGCAATCGCGAATTTCTGATGGAAGCGCGACGCGCGACATAGGGCTGCTACATATGCGAGAGATTAATACGGTCGGAATCATCTCGAAGCCGAGTATCACGCGTGCGGCAGATATCGTGTGCAGCCTGATGGCATGGCTGGAGGCGCGAGGTATCGCGTACCGGTGCGACGAGCAGACCGCTCAGTATGCCGACTTGAACCAGTTCGTCGCGCGCGAAAAGCTGCCCGACGGCATCGATTTGATGATCGTTCTGGGCGGGGATGGAACTCTGCTGTCCGCCGCACGTGTAGTGGATGGACGCGACATACCTTTGTTTGCCGTGAATCTGGGCCATTTGGGGTTCCTGACGTCCATCACCGTCGAGGATCTGTTCCCCGAATTGGAGCGGGCCCTTCGTGGCGAACACCGCATCGGCCGCAGAAGGATGGTCGATTGCGAGCTCTTGCGGAGCAGAAGGTGATCGCAAATTACTCAGCTCTGAATGACGTCGTGATCACGAAATCTGAATTAGCGCGCATGATTGATTTAGACACGCATGTGGACGATCATTTCGTGGCAGCTTACAAAGCGGACGGACTGATCATAGCCACGCCAACCGGATCAACCGCGTATTCCTTGTCGGCAGGGGGTCCCGTTATCTTCCCTTCCGTCGGCGCGCTCTGCATCACGCCAATCTGTCCGCACATGTTGACGAATCGGCCGGTCATTGTTCCGCATACTAGCGTCGTCCGAATCCTGAATCACGGGGCGGAAGGCACATACCTTACGATTGACGGACAGGTGGGTGAACCGCTTTCGAATGGAGACCAGATCATCTGCCGTTCGTCACATAAGACCATTCAGCTTATTCGGCCGCCTAAGATGCTGTTCTTCGACGTCCTTCGCGAGAAGTTGAAGTGGGGCGAACGTTGAGCCTGACCTGACTAGATGGGTTTGTTTCGCAAACTGTCGCTGACCTCCTGGATCTTCGTCGCGCTCGTGCTTGGAGCGTTGATCGGGGTGTTAGCGCCGGGGTTTGCGACGAGTCTGGCGCCGGTAAGCAACATCTTCCTGCGACTGATCAAGTCGATTGTGGGACCGCTGCTCTTCGGAACTATTGTCTACGGCATAGCCTCCGCCGGCGAGTTGCGCACCATGGGCCGAATTGCCGTTAAATCGCTGGTGTACTTCGAGCTGGTGACCACTGCGGCGCTGTTCATCGGCTTAGCGGTGGTGAATGTCGTCCGGCCGGGTGCTGGCATGACTGTTGCCGGGCCAAGTCCGGCCACATCGTTGGCCGCTAAACCGGTGTCTCTGTCGCAGGTGCTGGAGCATGCGGTTCCACAAAACATCTTCGAATCCCTAGCTCAAAACGATGTTCTGCAGATGGTCGTTTTTTTCTTTCTCTTCGGTGCTGCTTGCGCAGCCATCGGCAGGAAAGCGGAACCCGCGGTGAGCTTCGCCGGCTCAGTGGCTGAGGTTATGTTCCGCTACACGAAATACGTCATGTATGTCGCGCCGTTCGGCGTGGGCGCTGCTATAGCGGTCACGATCGGTTCTAAAGGAATCGGCGTGCTGTTCGGTCTCGGGAAGCTGGTGGGAGCACTGTATCTGGCGCTGGCGCTTTTCATCGTGCTGGTTCTGGTGCCGACGCTATTAATCGCTCGCGTACCCATTGCCGCTTTTTGGAAGGCTGTGCGTCAGCCGGTTCTTATTGCATTTTCCACAGCGTCCAGCGAGGCGGCTCTGCCGCTCGCGCTGGAGAACATGGAGCAGTTCGGCGTGCCGAAACACATCGTGGGTTTCGTTTTACCGACCGGATACAGTTTCAACCTGACCGGCACGACCCTGTATCTGTCGCTTGCATCGCTGTTCATCGCCCAGGCGTCGGGAATTCACATGCCTTTGGCAACACAGTTCACGATGATGCTGACGCTTATGCTCACCAGCAAGGGTGCCGCTGGCGTGCCCCGGGCAGCGCTCGTTTTGCTGGCCGCAACGGCCGCTGCTTTTCAGCTGCCGGCAGAAGGAATCACGATCATCCTGGGCGTGGATGCGCTTATGGATATGGGGCGGACTTGCGTGAATGTCTTGGGCAACTGTGCGGCGACGGCGGTAGTGTCGCGATGGGAGGCCGCGCCGTTAACGATGGCCAGTTAGCCCCAGGATTTGGGGGTCGAGGCGTAGCATGAATTCTAAAACAGGTGCTTGATACCGCGGCCGATGCCTTTAGCGATTTTGCCCGTTCCCTTGACGGCTGCCCACGCCTGCATCTTTACCCGCGTAAACCGCACCCTTGCCGACGTCTCCAGCAGCATCGATGGGGTGTAAAGTAACCAGATCGACTGCGCCTTTGCCTACCCCGGCAGCCGCGTGACCCGCCGCACCCGCAGCACCCTTCGCGATGTCACCGGTACCCCTGGCAACGTCTCCACCCGGGCTGTGCCCCTTCTTCTTCGGTGAGGTTTGGACTTTGGAGCTTTGTTGGTCCGTTTGTGCCACAGTAGATTGCGCGAAGAGCGGGGAGCGAACCCAGCAACGAACAAGAACGTGGCCAACATTGTTCTGCGATTCAATTCGTCCGCTCCAACGTGATTGGATGCGCTGCTGTCGTTCGGGGTTACTTCGGCAAATGGACGCGCTCGATAGCGATTGCGAATCCTGTATTCTCATCGGCCGTTATGACAACTCCGTGCAGCTCGACTCCTTGACGCGCAGCCTCCATGCGGCCATGTAGGCCCGTGAGGAATCTGCGTAAGATGATGTCCTTGTTTACACCGATAACCGAATCATAAGGCCCCGTCATGCCGGAATCGGTTTGATAGGCCAGGCCGCCCGGCAGAACGCGGGCATCAGCGGTTGGAATATGCGTGTGCGTTCCAATCATCGCTGTCGCGCGGCCATTCAGATACCAACCCATTGCAACCTTTTCACTTGTCAGCTCCGCATGAAAGTCGATGAATCGGATCTTGATAGCCGGATCGAGACCTGCAAGCAGTTCGTCCCCCTTTCGAAAGGGGCAATCGATGTTCGACATGTGCGCGCGGCCCTGTAGATTTATGACCGCATAGGGAACACCATTTCTGGCTCGACCCGTGTACACGCCTTTCCCCGGCAAGCCGGGAGGGAAATTTGCCGGCCGAAGCAGCCGGGGCTGGTGTTCGTAGTAATCGTGGATCTCCCGCTTGTCGAAGCTGTGATTGCCGCCCGTTAGAACGTCTAATCCAAGCGCCAGGAGTTCTTCGGCAATGAGCGGAGTGATTCCAAATCCGCCGGCACTGTTTTCAGCGTTTGCGATGGCCAGGTCGATCTTGTGTTCCGTAACGAGTTGGTTCAAGTTCTCGGCGACAATGCCACGGCCACCGGAAGCAAAGATGTCACCGATGAACAGAATTCTCATCAATAGGAAAAAACGTTCCCGGCGAGAGTTTCCTTTCGACCTCCGTCATTGACCCCTCAGAAAACAGGGGGGAATCCTCCGAGCGCCTTTAGGCTTCTCCATAGCATCCGAAGATGCCGGAGCATGCACACCGGCGCTTAATTCGAGTTGGACTCCATGACATTGACTATCGGATCAATTTTTAGGAGGCCGAAGGACGCTCTCGCGGGGAACGTTTCAGTTGCAGAATACCAGAAAAACGTTGAATTTGCTATGAATTCGGAGAGCGAGGCTGCAACCTTTCCGCAATTTCTTTTTCGGAGATTGCGCCTTCTTTTATGACACGCCAGTAAGGTTCGGTGATGTCGACGGTAGTTGCTCCTACCCCCGCGCATAAGCCACCGTCTAGCACAAGGTCGATGCGGCCGTCCATGCTTGCGAAAAGCTCGATGCCGCTACAAACAGTTGGCTCGCCGGAGATGTTGGCGCTTGTCGCGATCAACGGATGACCCACCTTTTCGACGATGGCGTTCAAGATGGTGGCCTTGGGGTGACGAATAGCGAGCCGCCCCGTGTTGCCAGTGACTTTGAGCGGGACTTTTGCGGCAGCGGCAACGATCATCGTGAGTGGGCCGGGCCAGAAGTGGCGCGCCAGGATATAAAAGCGGCTGTTCAGCTCTTTGGCCAAATCTTCAGCCATAAGCGTATCGGCAACGGCTAGCGGCAAAGATCGTACGGTCTCGCGGCCTTTTGCCGCGAAGACGCGGCCCACAGCGCGCAGATCGAAGGGGTCGGCAACGATCGTGTAGAGCGCGTCGGTTGGAACACCGACCAGACCACCGCGACTAATTTCGCGAACCGCGCGGTCGATTGCACCGGGATACGGATTTTCAATATCTACGTCTATCAGGTCGGTTGCCACGAGAAATTAAGGGGTAATCAGCAGTAAGTAGCTGGGATTATTCGACAGTTTATCGCTCGCCTAGCGCCTCAGCAACCTGCACAGCCATTTCATACCGGCCGAACGGAGCACTCAATTGCGCCCCTTGCACCATGAAACGTACGCGGGCGCACATCTCCTGGGCGATGAGAATACCCTCGGCACGAGCTTTTTCGGCTGTATCGGCACGACGCATGCGATCCATGTAAATTTCGGGAACCGGTACGCGAAGCTCATTCACCATGAATTCGGCGTTACGATAGCTCGTCAGCGGCCATATGCCGGCGATAACAGGAATTCCATACTGCTCGATACGACCGAGGAAATACTCCAGAAGATCAAGGTCGAAGACCGGCTGGGTGACGACGTACTCGGCACCGGCTTCGACTTTCCAGGCGAAACGGCGCAGTTCCTCATCCATGTTCAGCGCGCCAGGGTTCGCACCGACACCGATGAGCAGACTTGTTTGCGAGCCGATGGGGTTGCCGCCGATGTCCAAACCGTGGTTGAGGTTGTTAACGATATTCGTGAGGCCGATGGAGTCGACGTCGAACACCGCCGTCGCATCCGGATATGTTCCCATGCGCGGCGGATCGCCGGTGATGCAAATCAGATTGCGCACGCCCATCGCGTTGGCACCGAGTAGTTCCGACTGAATGCTAAGGATGTTGCGGTCACGGCAACAAAAATGAAGAACCGCTTCAATACCGGCGTGTTGCTGGATCAATTGACAAGTTACCTGAGCACTGAGCCGAGCGCTTGCGCGCGGACCGTCGGGCACATTGATGCAATCGATACCGGCGTCGCGGCACAGTCGAGCGCCGCTTATTTCCTTGCTTGCATCCAGTCCGCGAGGGGGCAGGATTTCCACAAAAGCAACGAACTTATCGGACGCCAGTTTGCCGCCCAGTTGCGACTTGTCGGTGACGGGTATTTTGGGCAGACGCTTAGGACCAACCTTGTCCATTTCGTCTTGCACCACGGTGGGCTTATGCTGAACGGGCTGTAGCGACCTCACTTCGCTGCAAATCTGCTTGATGTGCTCCGGAGTAGTGCCGCAGCAACCACCAATTACGCGCACGCCCGCCTGCAGGAATCGCCGCGAATACTGCGCCATATACTCCGGCGAGCAGAGATACATGTTTCGGCCTTCGACCGTGGCGGGTAAGCCGGCGTTCGGCATGGCACTCAGAGGCTTTGCGGTAAAAGCGGAAATCCTCTCGATTGTTTCGAGCGCCACTTTCGGGCCAGCTGAACAATTCACTCCGAGAACGTCGACAGGCCATTCGTTCAGACTGCGCGTAAAGGTCTCGGTATTTGTACCGTCGCGCAGGTTGCCATCGTCCTCGACAGTTACTTGAGCCATGACAACCATTTCGGGTCCAGCAGCTTCGCGGATCGCGTAAATGGCTTCTCGTAGTTCGCTTAACTCGTAGAAAGTCTCGAGGATAAAGAGGTCGACAACGGGAGCCAGGACCTCTGCCTGTTCGCGGAAGATGGACCGAGTTTCGGCGTAAGACAACGGACCTAAAGGCTCTATTTGCGTGCCAAGGGGGCCTATAGCGCCGGCAACATACGCTTTGTCGCCGGCAGCTTCACGAGCGAGGCGCGCACCGGCCTCATTGATCGCCCGCAGCTTCTCGGCGAACCCAAATGCCCGCAGCCGAATGCGCGTTCCGCCAAACGTGTTGGTCTCCAACACTTCCGCTCCGGCTTTTACGTACTCCTGATGGATCTCTTTGACCAAACCGGGGGCGGACAGGTTCAATTCATCGAAACAGCGGTTGATGAAGATGCCTTTGGCGTAGAGCATGGTGCCCATAGCGCCATCGGCAACCATGATTTTGGATTGAATTCGTTTACGGAACTCAGCGGCTCTGGTTTGTGTGTGGGGGTCTGCAATTGTCATGCAAAGCGATGGAAGAAACAGCGATCACTGGCTTGCTGCAAGCATTCTCATTACCGCCGGTTTTACAGAGATTGTATCGCGTAGGCGATGGATCAGATCAACCGCAACAGGACGGAGTCCCCGAGCGATACGCCCAAGGCCGTAGCGGCACTTTCTTGCTTCAGCCCTATCTCAATGAATCCAGAGCTGCCGTGGTACCAGAACACGACGCCGGCTGTTGCGTCTCCGAAGGTCTTGTAGAAGGCCGAAACGTGGTGGCCATTGACGACGAGGTCGAGTTGGTGTGAGGCATCCGGCGAAAATTCACGTGACAAGAAGTTCGTAATAATGTTGCCGAAGCGATCGGCGCTGAGTACGAGTCCTTGCCATGTTGCGCGGCTGAGGAGCTGAGGTTGCAGGCCTTGCAACCTTATGGGATTGGCGAGAACCGGACCGACGTCCTCCGGCTTTATAGATCCGTTAGCTATAGAGCCTGCGGTGGGCGCGAAGATATCGCGTCCATGAAACGTGGCGGAAGTTTGCGGCAGGAACAGATCCGGATTCGTGACTTCTCGAACGATTGTGAGATCGGCTTGGGACGTTGCGAGATCAAGTACACCATTATCGGGAGCAATAAAAAATTGACCCGCGGCTTCGACGAAGATCGGTTTTCGTGTTGTACCAACGCCTGGGTCTACCACTATGACGTGCACTGTTCCGCGAGGAAAGTATGGCGCCGCTTGAGAGATGGCGTAGGCGCCAGCAAGGATGGAAAAAGCGGGGATGTCGTGAGTAATGTCGACGATCAGTGCGTTGCTGCAGCGGCTCAGAATAACACCCTTCATTGCGCCGACGTAATGGTCGGAGTTGCCGAAATCCGTTGTCAGGGTAACGACTGGAGGCGCAACGCTAAGAGACATTGACTGTTAAAATTGTAGGCGAACCCTGACTCTTGCTACCCTTCCGCCGAGGGACCCTCCGGAAACTTTGCCTTATTTCGATCACAATGCGACTACGTTTGTTGCGCCCGAAGTGGCAGCAGCAATGAATGAGGCCGTTTGCGGTGTGTTCGGAAATCCGTCAAGCACGCACGGAGCCGGGCAAATAGCTCGCCAGCACCTGGAGCGCGCACGGGCGACTGTCGCAAAGGCAATCGGCGGGACGCCCTCCGAAATTGTATTCACAAGCGGGGGTACGGAGTCGAATAATCTTGCGATCTTCGGCCTGATAAAGCACTTGCGGGGTCCTAACCCGCGTGTGATTACAACCACGGTGGAGCATGCTTCGGTCCTGGAATGCTGCCGGGAACTGGAGCGCCAGGGCGCGCTTGTCACTTACATTGCCGTAGACCGTTATGGGGTCGTCGACATGCAGCAACTGAAATCGAGCATACGGCCAGACACAGCGTTGATTTCGGTGATGCATGCGAATAATGAAACGGGTACGCTTCAGCCATTGGCTGAGATCGCACAGATCGTGCATGAACGGCGTGCGTCGGGCCATCAGATCTTTTTTCATGCCGACGGCGTTCAGGCGGTGGGGAAAATTTCCGTTGACGTTAAGTCGCTTGGAGTGGATGTTTACTCGATGAGCGCGCACAAAGTCTTCGGCCCTAAGGGGGTGGGTGCGCTATTTGTTCGACGCGGCCTGCCCTTGCACAGCGTGCAGTTCGGCGGGAAGCATGAGCGCGAACGGAGAGCCGGAACGGAAAACGTGCCCGGTGCAATCGCTTTTGCGCGCGCACTGGAATTATGCGACGAGGCTAACGACCATACCGGTGAATTGAGAGAATTCTTCGAATCCGAGGTAAAGCTTCGTCTCAATGATGTCGAGGTCAATGGTTGCGGTGCTGCGCGCTTACCGAATACCAGTAGCGTGCTGTTCCGCGGCGTGCCGGCTGAGTCCCTGGTTATCGCGCTGGACATGCAGGGTATTGCTGTGTCGACCGGCTCTGCCTGCAGCAGCGGGTCCATCGAACCGTCGCACGTTCTGCTTGCAATGGGGCGGAGCCGCGATGAAGCGAAGTCAAGTGTGCGGTTCTCGTTCGGCCGTTACAATACTCGGATTGAAGTAGAGCAACTGCTTGATGTCCTGTCGCGATGCGTGAACAGACTTCGAGGCGTGCATGCAAGAGAGACTCAACTTGTCAACTGAGCGAGCGCCTATCGCGGTGGCAATGTCGGGAGGCGTAGACAGTTCAGTGGTTGCAGGCTTGCTGAAGCGAAAAGGCGAAACCGTGATTGGACTCACGATGCAACTTTGGAATCAGCGCCGTTTGCCGGAACTGACGCCTGCAGGAGGCGCCGTCGGCCGTTGTTGTTCGCTCGACGATGTTTATGATGCCCGAGCGGTTGCGAACCAACTCGAAATTCCCTACTACGTCGTTAATTTCGAGGAGCGGTTTGAGCAGCAAGTGGTAAAACCGTTCGTCGAAAATTATCTGTCGGGGCGCACCCCGATTCCCTGCACGCTATGTAACAACTTCATCAAATTCGATCAATTTCTAGACATGGCGGATGCCATCGGAGCTGAAAAGATCGCTACCGGCCACTATGCGCAAGTGAATCTCGATCCCGAGACCGGGCGCTATCAGATGCGCACCGGCCTGGATACGAGCAAAGACCAAACTTATTTCCTGTTTGGACTAACCCAGGCGCAACTCGCACGAACTTCCTTCCCGCTGGGCGCGCTGGTTAAAACACAGGTTCGCGAGTTGGCCAGGGAATTGGGCCTGCCAGTCGCCGACAAGGGCGATAGCCAGGAAATCTGCTTTGTGCCGAACGGCGACTACGCCGCTTTTATCGATGGATATTTCCGCGAAAAAGGCATAAGTCCGACCCACACTGAAGGTGAGATTGTGGACCAGTCCGGACGCGTGCTGGGCGAGCATAACGGAACGCACCATTTCACGGTGGGCCAGCGGCGCGGGTTGAAGGTAGCCGCGGGCGAGCCGCTGTATGTGATTGCGACAGATCCAAAAGAACAACGCGTGGTGGTGGGTCGAAACGAAGACCTGCTGCGCCGAACTTTGACGGCTACGCACGTGAATTGGATCTCAATCGGCGCTCCGCGGCAGCCACTCCGTGCAATGGTCAAGATTCGTAATAAGCACGCGGCTGCACAGGCCAATTTGATCCCAACCGGCGATGACTGCACCGTGCGGGTGGAATTCGACTCTCCGCAGCGCGCAATCACACCCGGCCAAGCAGCCGTTTTTTACCGGGACGATCTTGTGCTGGGCGGTGGCTGGATCGAATAAGACCGCGTTGGCAAAGTACAAAACCTGGCTTGAGATTCACGCTGAGTACGTAGTGGCCGTAGTGTCTCACGACGGCGCTGCGAATCCTGCCCCTCCCGATCGCGAATCGGACGGCGCGCCTTTCCACCCGGGCACTCGACATCCTAGTGCCGAAGCTCAGGCGTGTTGCGCGGATCAACCTCGGATTCGCCATGCCTCAGCTTTCGCATTCAGAGCGTGAGCGCCTGATAGACGGCGTTTTCGACAGCGTTGCGAGGATCCTTGCCGCGATGTCACGATTTCCAAAGATCACGGCCGCAAACGTCTCCGACTGGATTTCCTATGAGGGACTGGAGCATTTCGCCGCAGCAAAGAAAGGCGGCCGCGGAGTTCTAATCGCGACGGCTCACCTGGGCAATTGGGAGCTGAGCGCGTTTGCACATGCGCTGATGACAGAACCAATGAATGTAATGGTCCGAGCGCTTGATAATCCTTTGGTGAACGCGCTCGTAGGATCCCTACGAACATTTTCAGGAAATCGACTGATTGAAAAGCAAGATGCTGCGCGGGTGGTTGTGCGAGCGCTCAAAAACAACGAAGCTGTAGGAATTTTGATTGACCAGAACACCGCCGGGGCGGAGGGCGTCTTCATCGATTTTTTCGGGCGCGTGGCTTCCGCAGGATCCGGCTTCGTAAAGCTGGCCCATCACTCAGAAGCTGCTGTATTGTGTGGTTTTGCGTTGTGGGATGCCGGAGCAAAGCGGTACGTGTTACGCTTCTACCCGCCACTCGAACTGACGGGCGCCGTAAACATCGATACGCAGAAGATCCACTCACAAATCGAGCAGGTCATCCGTGAATATCCCGATCAGTGGCTGTGGATTCACCGGCGGTGGAAGACGCGGCCGCCCGGCGAACCACAGCTTTACTGATCACAGCTTTATTTCAAGATTATCTGCCCGCGCCATGATAGCGGGCCGCAGGACGCGAGTCTAATCCGAGCACGGCCGTAACGTAGTTCGCGATCGACGCAGGGACGCTCAGTTCTCCTTGGTAGCTAAGATACTGGTTGCCATTAGAGTCGGATTCGCGGCAAAGTTCCACACCGAAAGCTTCGTTCATCGCGCACGCATTTCCGTAAACCTTGACAGTCCTGGTTTCATAGTTCACGTCGAGCAGTACCAGCCCATAGTGCTGGGCAAAAGAGCAGACCGCAGAGACTTCATTTGGGTCGGCGAGGGTTTGCAATAGCGGATCCGAAGGCCCGGAACCTGACTGCGCGGAGGAGGGTGCGCGACGCAAAACAATGCTCGCGGTGATCAGTTCTTCGGCGGGGTCTGGCAGCGGCGTCATTTCCGCCGCCCCTTGATGACGTAGCCCACTACCGGTGATGGGGGCTCGTTGCGCTGTACTGGAGCCGCCGCCAAGGGCTTTCAAAAGCGCAGAACCGTTCGGACTGCCCAGCCCGGTACACGGGTCCCAGCCCTTCTTGGCACTGTAGTAACCGAGACTACTGTCATCGTTGTTGCCACTTGTGATGTCGTGAAAATCCGCCTCGCCCAGGCTATACATCGTGGTGTTCAGGAAGCCGACGTTCTTGCCAAGTTGCTGATTCATGAGTGCAACCAATGCGGCCCACAGCGGCGCAACGGCGCTGGTCCCGCCGACCACCTCATTTTGCCCATCCACTCTAATGTCATACCCGGTTGAGGGGTCGGCATTTCCCGCCACGTCGGGCACACCCCGACCGACATATTTCGTCTCAGGCTGAGCCGGAACACCGGCCGAGGTTTGGTATGCGGGCAACGGGAACTCAATGCTGACGCCGCCTCCCGTAGCTCCCTCGTTGTTCGCCGTCTCGTTCCAGACTACTTCCGACGCTATGGTGCTACCCGAGCCGGTCAGGGTGGTGCCACCGCATGCAAGCGCAAAAGGACTGGAAGCTGGAAAGTCGACGTGTAATTTGCCGTCGCCTACGCCATCGGTCGAGCCAGAATCGCCTGCGGCAATGGTAACCGTAACCCCTAACGTTGCGGCATCCTGCAGGGCAGAGTTGATTGCAGTTAACGACTGCTGGGTCCAGCTATCCTCCGGGCCGCCCCAGCTTATGGAAATCACAGACGGTTTCCGCGTCGTGTCGTGAACAGCATCGGTAATGGCATCAAGGAAGCCCTGATCGGTATTCGGCGTGAAATAAACGGCGATGTTTGCGCCTGGAGCTATGGCGCCGACGACTTCGATATCGAGCATGACTTCGCCATCGGCATCGGAACCCGGAGAATTAGTACCGCCGTCTACCGAAACAGCGGTGACGTTGGGCGGTGTGATTCCCAGTCCTTGGAAATAGGTCTGCAAGTCGGAGGTGCTGTAACCGCCGCCAAGTTCGATTATGCCAACGGTTTGGCCGGAGCCATTTACACCAGTCGGATAGTTGTAAAGGCCAGCAACTTGGGGGGGCGTAAATGTAGTCGAGGCAGCCTTCTTCTTTTTTCGACGGAAGTGGGGCTTAGCTACGGGCCGATCGTCTAAGCCAAGCACGGCCATGATCGCGCCGTCCAATTCCGACGGAATGCTGATGGCGCCGGTTCTTTCTCGAAACGTTTCGTCGGTGTTCTCGATCTTGTAGCACTGCAACGAAATTCCGAAAGCCTGCGTTACTTTTGCAGCGGTACCCGACAGGATTACACGGCGCTTGGGCTCGCTGGAATCGACGACAGTAAGTTGATATTCATGGGCGAATTGCTCGACGAGCGCGATGTCTTCCGGACGAGCACCGCATTGCTGGGCGAATTCATCGCGCGTGAGGTGTGGTTGGTTCGGTCCCGGAGGGGGAGTTGGATCGGGGTTCTTGCGTCGCAGAAACACCGTCACACGGATCAGGCTGTCTGATGATATGAATCCGACTGGCTCGGCTCCGGGCATCGGCTGTTTCTCGCTGCCTGGGAGAGTGGTTCTTTTTTCAAAATCCATGATTTCTTGTTTGAGAGTGGTGGGACCAGTTTATATGGTCATCTTGAATGCGCAGAATTCGGGGTGTTTTCCTTATATTGCTGCGGAATTGGTCGCCGTCACGCCCGGAGCGGCCTGCTGAGCCGTTTTCCGCTCGACCATGAAGTCGCCAGCGCACACATCGGCCATTTTTCCGGTTGTGGCACGAAGGCGAGCACCCTCTATTTTCGCTTTTTTGAGCAGAACGGCGAGTTCGTGGAGTTCTTTCTTGCGGTTTTCAGCGGTCTGCCTTCTTGCTTGCAACTCCTGGCGCGCCTTCTGCGATTCAAAGCCACGCTCGATTCTGCGCCGTTCATTTCTTCGCTTGCGAAGCTCGGTGGAAAAGCGGACGAAGGCGCGGTCATGGGTGACCTGATAGCGCAGATACAGCGCGAGATTCTTCCGGGCGGATTCTTCACTGGCCTTGTCGCCGGATTGAAGCGCGACGATGCAGGCGTCCTGCAGACGAACGGAACGACGTGACAGCCAGAGAGCTTCGGCCATTTGCTGCACGAATTCGGTTTCAGTCACATCCGCGGGGGCGTGTTCGCGCATGAGAGCGGCGAGGAGCTTGTTGAAGTCGTCCTGGCATTCGTCGGCGAGCACCCGGAAGCTGCCGGTCAGACCGTGCGTGACGCGATTCTGCGCGACGACGGCACGGCCCGCTTCGCTACGGGGTCCGGTAGAGAGTTGAGAATTGGCCCGGTTCGCGGCGAGTTTCCGATTGGAGACCGGCGGCAACTGGGGCGCTTGATCGAACTTGATGGCGTCTGCTTCAGTAGCGAGTTGCTCGACAAGTTGATTCTGGCGGCGGTGTTCGCGCTTCTGTGCTTTGCGTTCGGCTTTCTGTTGCGAGCGGCGCTCTTGACGTGCGGTCATGGTGAATACCTCGCGTTCTGTTTCGGTTGAGATGGAGCTTGTGAAGCCCGATTCAGAGTAGAACGCGTGGCGTGGGGAGGAGGCGCTGCCTGTTGGGGCCAGGGAGCGTAAGTTGTTCAAGGAGCGGGGCGAGAGGAGAGAAAAATAAATCGTCTCGTTTTGTCATCGCGGTCGTTAGGTGTACGAAGTGGCTGTTGGCGAGGTGTTGCCGGTGCCTCTCGCAAGGCGGCGTACGCTCTCCTCAGTCCAAACCAAGTGTCAGATATTGCAGGTGATCGCCATAGCGGACTGGACCAGCCCCGTCAGTCGGACGCGACAACGATGGCGTTGAGAATTTCACGCAATGAGGCATTCTTTAGTTCAAGGCTGATTTTCGGTCCTTCCGCGCTATCGGGTCGAGGGCCGGAAAGGCGGTTGTTGTTGCGCGGAAACGTGAGTGGACTGCCGGGGTCGGAGAGCGGCGCTCCGGTTCCCTTCGTTAGCGGGCGGCCAGCGCCTTCTTGGGAAGTAAAGTGCGCCTCAAATAGCTTTTTGCCGTAGGCGAGCAGTTGCTGAAGCGGAAGGGTGAATTCGTCGCCATCTTGCAGATGGTGCGGGATTGCAACTTCCCGGCCGATGTAGCTCTGAGGGTGTTCATCGGCCGCCGCCGCAAGACCGGCCAGCACAAGCGCCGCGACGCCGGCCGCCGCAAATCGAACCACGTTCACTCGTTCTGAAAGCATAATTCTTACTGGCCGAACGATGACGACCTAGTAAGCCGCTTTTTAGCCGGCATTCTGCTTCGATTAGGAGCTAGTGTATGTCGCCTGCCGAAAGTCCTCGGCAAAATGACTGTGCGACGGATAGCCGACGAGCGCGGCGACGACTTTGATGTCGCGCTCCGGTTGGCGGAGCAGTTCTGTTGCCCGCCCAATTTCAGTGCGCAAAAGTTCTCAGGTAGGTTGCCGCCTCTCCCTCACGGTCACGGTTCCGTTCTGGGGGCGGCTGTCATCGAGCACGCGCTGGACGGCCCAGATCGCGGCCGCCGGGCGAGCCCATGGCGGTGCTCGAAATGACCTCCCCTCGCTAACGCTCAGGGTTCCGCAGGCTGTCCATGTTTCACATTCATGTCGCACACTACAATAAGCGATTAGGACCATGACCGAGCGTGCCGCGGTAGAAATTCGCCAGCTCAGCGAGCACAAAGACTTCGAAGCCGTGGTGAGACTTCAGCGGGAAATCTGGGGATTCGAAGACGTAGAACTTCTGCCATTGCGGTTGTTTGTTGTCGCGAGCAAAATCGGCGGACAAGTGCTGGGCGCATTCGATGGACCGGCAATTGTGGCATTCTGCCTCTGCATACCCGGATTGAAGTCCGGCGCCAAGCCGTATTTGCACAGCCACATGTTGGGCGTAGCGCCGCATTTTCGAAATGCGGGCCTGGGGCGCGCGATGAAGCTTCGACAGCGTGAGTTTGCGCTGGCTTCCGGGATCGATTTAATCGAGTGGACCTTCGATCCCCTGGAACTGAAGAATGCTTTCCTGAACATCGAACGATTAGGCGCCGTTGTCCGGCGCTATGTGCACAATCAGTACGGAACAACTACGAGCCACCTTCACGGCGGACTTCCAACGGACCGTCTGGTGGCGGAATGGTGGGTTCGCTCGCAGCGCGTGAAAGCAGCCGTAGAAGAAACCAGGGAAGACGCGCTGCCTAACGTACACACGCGCATCGGCGTGCCGATTGCCATCGGCGACTTGCGAATGAGCGACCATGCGCGAGCGCAGCAAATACAGAAACACGTCGGCGAAGAATTCGACGACTGTTTTAGAACTGGGCTGGCAGTGATCGGATTTGAAAGAAGTTCCGACGCAGGAACTTATTTGTTAGGGGAATGGGAATACAAGTAGATCGAATCACTCTTCGGCATATCAAAATGCCGCTCGTGCATTTTTTCGAAACCAGCTTTCGGGCGCACGTATGAGCGGGACATCATTCTTGTCGAGGTTATCTCGGACGGATTGTCCGGATGGGGCGAAGTCACGGCAGGAGAGAACCCGTTCTATAACGAGGAGTGGACGGGGTCTATCTGGCCACTTCTGATCAACTATATTGTTCCTCGAGTTTTGAAGCACCCGTTCGCTACGGCCGCCGACGTTTCGAAGAGAACGGCACATATACGAGGACACAACATGGCTCGTGGCGGGGTCGAGGCGGCATTCTGGGACCTCCAAGCCAGACTAAATAACGAACCGTTGTGGAAGACGATTGGGGGCGGAGCGCGCAAAGAGATCCCGTGCGGCGTTTCGATCGGCATCCAAGACAACATTGAACAATTATTGGACAAGATCGGGACCGAAGTCGAGGCGGGCTACCAGCGCATCAAGATGAAAATCAAGCCAGGCTGGGATGTAGAAATCATCAGGCTGCGTGCGAGAGCGATTTCCAAACATCAGGTTAATGGCCGACGCTAATTCCGCATACTCTCTCGATAATTCAGATCACTTAAAACGGCTGGACGAGTTCTACCTCATGATGATTGAACAACCCCTGGCACACGATGACATTATCGATCACGCAGTACTGCAGGCGAAGATAGAGACGCCTATTTGTCTCGACGAATGCATCCGTTCCGCACATCACGCCGAGCAAGCTATTCGCCTGCGTGCGTGCGGAATCATCAATATCAAACTGGGTCGAGTGGGCGGCTTCACTGAGGCCAAGGCCGTACATGATGTGTGCGAGGCGAGAGGAGTCCCAGTGTGGTGCGGCGGCATGTTGGAGTCCGGAATCGGGCGCGCCCACAACATCGCACTCTCCACTCTGCCCAATTTCGTTCTGCCGGGCGACGTATCCGCCGGCAAACGGTATTGGAAACGAGACATTGTGCAGCCTGACATAGACGTTACGCAAAAAGGGACCATTCAGGTGCGTGACGAGCCCGGTTTCGGGTACGAAGTGGACGCAGAGTACCTGGAGAGCCTTGTCGTTCGCCGAGAAACCCTGCATTAACCAGCCGATAAGCTAATAAATAACTCTCTAGCATGCTCAACAAGAACATATTCCGCGAGTATGATATACGCGGCATTGCCGATGAAGAGCTATTGACCCCTGACGCCGAAGCCATAGGACAAGCGCTCGGCACTTATCTGATTCGCCACGGCGGGACTCGGATCTGTTTGGGGCGCGATTGCCGGCTGAGCGGCGAGCGGCTGCATGCGGCCGTGCTGAAAGGTTTGCTTGCAGCCGGCGGCAAGGTTTTGGATGTAGGTGTAGTTCCCACTCCGGTTCTCTACTACGCCGTCAAACACTTTCAAGCAGACGGCGGCGTGATGATTACGGGTAGCCATAATCCAGCGGAATATAACGGCTTCAAGACGGTTTGCGGGTCGGGAACCTTATACGGGCAGGCAATCCAGGATGTATACCGCCTCATCGCTGAAAAGGACCTCAATGTGAGCAAAGGGTCGGTCGAAGAGATCGATGCCGTAACGCCCTATGTCGATGAGATCTCTGCACAGTTCCAGTTTCGAAGAAAGGTCAAAGTCGTTATCGATGCCGGAAATGGAGTCGCCGGTCCGGTTGCACATCGTGTGTTATCGCGGCTGAAGGTAGAAGCCGCTGAACTATTCTTTGAACCCGACGGCGAATTTCCCAATCACCACCCCGATCCGACCGTTCTGAAGAATCTCGAGTCTTTGAGGAAGGCGGTCAAGGAGCGCGGAGCGGACCTCGGTATCGCGTTTGACGGTGACGGCGACCGAATCGGCGCGGTGGATGAGCGCGGGAATGTCGTCTACGGGGACATGCTGTTGCTTATCTTTGCGCGAGAGATTCTCACTCGGAAGCCTGGATCCACATTTATAGGAGAGGTGAAATGCTCTCAGACGATGTACGACAAGATTAGCGAGCTTGGCGGGAAGCCGATCATGTATAAGACGGGCCACTCACTGATTAAGGCCAAGATGAAGCAAGAAACTGCGGAGCTTGCCGGCGAGATGTCCGGCCATATGTTTTTTGCCGATCGATACTACGGGTACGATGATGCGATCTATGCGGCGTGCCGCTTGCTTGAGATTGTGGCCGACTCGGATGCGCCGCTCTCCGCTCAACTGAAAAATGTTCCTAAGCTCGTTTCCACGCCTGAACTGCGGACAGACTGCCCGGATGAGACGAAGTTCAAGGTGATCTCAAGGGTGGCTGAAATCATTCGCCGCGATCGCCCGATCGTCGACGTAGATGGCGTTAGAGTGCCGTTTGAGAATGGGTGGGGTCTCGTGCGAGCCTCAAATACTCAGCCGGTGCTGGTGATGCGCTTCGAGGCGACCAGCCAGGAATTGCTTCAGAAGTACCGGAAGCATATTGAAGATGTAGTGGAGCGTGCAAAGAAGGAAGTAATTGCGGATTAGTTCCGAGGACCGATGTTTTCCGTCCTGCCGGCAAGGGGTTTGACTGTTGGTCCGCCGCAAACCCCAACACCTGTTTTCATGAGAGCGTTCAACAAATTTACAAGCACCATATAAACAACTTGCTCAGTCACAGGTTGGCGTCCCGGCATGCGGAAGGCGCCAGGCAGTTCCTTTGCAATCTGAACGCGCACTGCATGGGGTAAAGCACGGCCACTACGATCACGTTGGTTCGCAAGGGAAAGCGGAGTTTGCAAAACCGCACCGGACTTCCCGTCTACATAGAACTGACAGCGGGAAAACCAGCCTAGATTGCCAGGGTCGGCGGCATCAAACAGAAGTAAAGGCGCTTGGCGATCCGTGGCGGCCAGATCAAGCGAAACGATGCGCTGCTGGTCGTCGACTTTCACTTCGAATCCCGCCTGACGGGCGATTTTGACGATGGATTCGGGATCTAACTCCAACAAAATATATTTTTGATCGCCAGCCTCAAGAACTTGCATGAAACCCCTGTATTTCACTGACGCAGCGAGCTAAGTGGTTTGGTTTCCGTCATGGGTTTGATGCCGATGAGATGCTCTCATGCGCCTTCCGAGCACACGCCTTATACACCTCATGGTCCGCTTCACTGAACTGAACTAGTTTGACAATACGAACACCACCGGTGTGCTCGCGCAGCCATTCAACGATCGCAGTAAGTGCGATTTCGGCGGCAGCCATGATCGGGTATGCGTATATCCCAGTGCTGATACTTGGAAAGCTAATTGTTTTCGCGTCGTGATCGGCCGCAAGGTTAAGACAATTCACATAACAAGATCTCAAGAGTTCCGGTTCGCCATGTTGGCCGTCTCGATATCGTGGCCCGACAGCGTGAAACACATACTTTGCCGGCAAGCGCCCCGCACCAGTTACAACAGCTTGGCCCGTTTCGCAGCGGCCGCTGATACGGTCCGCGACTTGGCGCAGTTCGCGCATGACTTCCGGCCCCCCGGCACGATGGATTGCCCCGTCCACTCCGCCACCTCCAGCTAAAGACGAATTTGCCGCGTTCACAATTGCGTCTACGGCGATCGTGGTGATATCGCCTTTGAGCAGTTGTAACTGCCGAAGGCCGAGTTGAATAACAAAGTCGGACGGCATGCTAGGTTATTCGAGACAATTCGTGATGCATCGGATGAGAAAGTCAACGCTCTCATCCGTGGCTAGCGGACCCATGGTGCCGATTCGGAGTATCTTTCCCGAGAGCTGACCCAAACCTGACGCGATTTCGATACCGTAGCGATCCATAAGTTTATCGCGCAGGTGTGCTTCGTTAACACCCGGCAGGCGGCAACACGGTTGTAAGATGCCAGATGCGGTTTTCCGGTTCTTTGACGAAGGGTATAAAACCCAAACCTTCCCAAACCGGCGAGAAGCCGATCGTGCGCTCGCTTGTGACGCGTCCACCTATTCTTGAGTCCCTCTTCCTCGATGACTGCCAGCCCTTCATACATGGCGTAATATAGCGGGGGCGACGGAGTGTGGTGATAGCTATGAGCGGGCTCGAAATACTTCGCTATTAGACCCAGGTCGAGATACCAGGTATAAGGCGGCTCAGAAGACTTCTGAAGCCGCTCGAAAGGCGCTGTTAGAGATAGAGACAGGCGACAGGCCAGCAGGACAACTCAGACCCTTTTGAGAACAACTATAGGCGACGTCAATTCCGACGGCGTCCAGCTCAACCGGCATCGCGCCCAGAGAAGTTACGCTGTCCGCAATGACTAGCGCGCCAATCTTTCGAGCCGCAGCGGCAATAGCGCGCCCAGATTGATACGCACCGGTTGAGGTTTCAGCTTGAACAAAACCGACGACATCGGGCTGCTCGGATGTTCAGGAAATGCTCAGCTTCGTCGGAGGTGAATACCTCACCCCATGGCTTGTCGAAACGTACGACCTCTGCCCGTTGCCGCTGGGCGCACACTGTCATTCTGTCTGCAAATAGACCCGCGGCGAAGATGGCAAGCTTGGTTCCGGGCCGAACGAAACTGGAAACGGCCGCTTCCATGCCGGCCCCTCCGCCACCTGGAATCGGGAACGTCGCGTTCGTTGGCGGTACCGAAAACGTCGTCGGAGTCCCGTTTGTATGCCGGCCATCACTTGAAGGAAATATGGGTCGCGAATGCCCAGAACGGGCTGGCTCATCGCATCGTAGGCGCGAGGGTCGACCATTGAAGGCCGGGCCCGTAAAGAAGGCGTTTCGGAGGAGCAATGCGCTTCGTTTCCGCCGTCAACATTCCTTCAAGTTAACAGGCGTGGCAATCCGCCCAGGATGTTTCTCAATTTCCGGGTTCGGCTACCGGGCCGACGAACTGGCTTGCAAAGCGGCAGCGATCCACTCAGCCGTAATCTCATCGTGCGACGCAACGGCAAGAACCTCCCCACGACGAAGGATGACGACCTGAGGCGACTCGTGGCGAACGCCCGTACGCTGTTCGACATGGCGCGCGATCTCGCGTTGGCGACGGACCGAAATGAGGTACACGGGAGCTTGGGGCTGAATTTCGCAGAACCTACAAACTTCGCGGTGTGCGTAAAGGCTGGTGGGGCAGGTGGGACTGTGCTTGAAAATGATGCTGAGATCTTGCGAAAGGAGGGCGTCGTAATGATCGGTGCTGGTCAGTTCAGTGATAATCGCGGGTTTGGAATGCCGGAAATGCATTATCACCCAGTAAACCACAATTCTGGGCTTTTTGTGGGATGGACTACAGTTAGGAGGCGCTTGAAGGAGGGTGATGGTGGGCCCTACAGAACTCGAATCTGTGACCTCTACCGTGTCAAGGTAGCGCTCTAACCAACTGAGCTAAGGGCCCCCTGAACAGTTTTCACAATACCACGCCACAGTACCCGCCGTGTCTTGGACGGATCTTGCTCCGGTGGTGGACTCTAGACTTTGCGCGAACCGCTGTACCGCATCGTTTTAGGCACCTTTGGGGCAAGTTCCGGAAGCGGTGCCGAATTTTAAAAAAAAACTATTTCCCGCGCTTTCAATAACTTAACGCCGATTTCTGTCGCTCCCCGCACGGGCCGCCTCTATGCTCATTTCAGAAGAGCATGATTTGATAGCGTGCTCTGGAACCTTGACTGAAACAAGCGGCTAAATGAAGACAACCAAACCGATGTGTGCCGGAGCAGGTAAGTAACCGATGATTGACATCAATCATGAGCACCCCGACTACAAACACGAAAAGCGGACACTTGAAATGTACCGCAATTTATATGCCGGCGGCTATAAGTTCAAGGAGCATGCATCTCTGTATCTGCTCCGGCGGCAAAAAGAGCCGCTCGATGTGTACGCAGAACGCCTGTCGCGCGTCTTTTACGAAAACTATATCGGCTCAATTATCGATTGGTATGGGTCGACGCTTTTTCGCCGCGAGCCGAGTCTGCACTTTGGCGATTGCGCGGGACCGGGTCAAGACTTCCTGGTGCAATTCGCCGACGACTGCGATCGGCGCGGAAGTTCGCTCTCCGATTTCTTCCGGCAAACGCTCCTAGACGCGTTGATCGCGGGCAGAAGTCACGTACTTGTAGATTTCCCTCGTATATCCAGGCCAGTTACGAACCGCGCCGAAGAGGATGCAGCCGGCATCTCGCGTGCCTATCTGGTTCGCTATCAAGCGGAAGACCTGATCAACTGGCGCGTCAACGATCGCGGCGAATACGAGTGGGTCGTTTTCGGCAAAGTCATAAAGCTCAACTGAATATCGATTCGAACTCCACCGTAGAAGAGACCTGGTGGCGTTACTACGATCAAACGGAATTTCGTCTGTACCGGCGCATTGAAAGCGCGGAAACGCCCGGCTCGATACAGCTTGTCGCCAAAGGCCCGCACGCGCTAACGACGCAGCAGCGGGTACCCGTAGTTACGCTGCAGCTAACTGAAGGTCTCCAACTTATGAGTAAGGCGGCTCATCTGCAGCTTGAGCATTTCAATAAGTCAAACTCGCTTGGATGGGCGATAACAATGGGCCTGTTCGCAATGCCAGTGATCTATTCAGATCGCGAGTGGGACCAGATCGTCGGAGAAAGTTATTACATTCAGCTCGGGCCTTCGGACCGGTTGGGTGGACTGAACCAGATGGAAAGGTGTACCAGGTCGCCGGAGAAAACCTGGAAACGCTGAAAGAAGAGATCTACCGCGTTTGCTATCTGTCGCAGGCATCCGGAGAGTTGAGCGGTGGACGCGCTCAGTCCGCAGCCAGCAAGCAGATGGATTTCACCATCACACAAGAAGTGCTTCGTTCGTATGGGGCGGCTGTGAAGAGCTGCATACGCAGGGTGATCGGCGCCATCGGGGAAGCTCGCCAGGATCGTGTCGCTGTGACCGTGACGGGCCTCGATGAAGTTGATATAAGCGATTTCACGATGGAGTTGGCGAATGCGGCCAGCCTTCTAAGTCTTGGCGTTCAATCACCGACTTTGAAGCGTGAAATTGTCCAGAGGCTTGCTTTGAAGTATTTGAATGACGCGCGTCAAGAAACAAAAGACCAGATCGCGCGTGAAATCGACGCGCAGTATGTCAATGGAGGAATAAATAGTTAATGACCGAGCAGGGTGAGCTACGTAATCAGGCTGGGGCCGAAGAGCAGCGAGCTAAGCTGGCGATCAGATTAGAGAAGTCGTTCGGCAAGCGATAGAAGAGTTTGTTCGCGCACAACAGAAGAAAGCCGAACCGGCTTATAAGAACGAGTTGCACGAAGAGAGAAAGCGACGGGAGACCTGGAGAATCGTCTGAACCAGCTGGTGGAGGAAAATCGCAAAGCGAAGGCAGTGGCCGAGGAAGCCGATCGCTCGTCTCAGATCCGGAACGAATTGCAGCGCCTTGGTGTCGCCAAGCTCGACTTAGCGTACAAGGCAATCAAGGACGAGATCGTCCGGGCTGACGATGGCCGTCTTCAGGCAAAAGGTCACGAGGGAAAAACAATGCCCGATTATCTTGCGGGCTTTGTGCAGGAAAATCCGGAGCTTTTGCCGGCGCGGATCGCTGGCGGCAGCGGGGCAACTCACGCAGCCAAGAGCCCCGGGGCGACCCCGGCTCTCGATCTGGACGCGATCAAGCCGGGCATGAAAAAAGAAGATCTCGATCGGGTGCGCGAAGAGATTTCCCGTTTGGCAACTCAGGCCTTGCGGGGCGCATAGCAACACCGCGCAGTTTACAAGCAGTTGACGCACATAGAGTAGCAGCGGCGGAGGAAATCCGTCGCCATTTTCATTCAGGAGATTTATGTCAGTTATTACATCTGCCAATCTGGCAAATGCGATTGTGAAATTGGTTGCCGCCGACGCGCTTCCGGCTTTGATGGGCAACTTGGTCATGGGCAACCTGGTGAATCGGGACTACGAACCCGTTCTAGCGCATGCCGGCGACACGGTTAACGTGCCGATTCCGCCTGTGCTTGTTGCAAACAACATTGCGGAAGGAGGCACGGTATCACCGCAGAATCCCAGTTTGGGGAACGCGCAGATTGTGCTGAACACTCATGCCGAAGCAACCTTCCAGATTCCGGACGTAACGAAAGCTCTCGCTTTTCCGGAACTGCTGAAGGCGTACATGCAACCCGCAGTAATCGCTATCGCTCAGCGCGTCGAGTACGACTTGTTGAACTTGTACGGCCAGTTTACTGCTAACACGCCGGTGGGCACGGCCGCTAGCCCGATAACGGAAGCAACCATCGATGCCGCCGAAACTTCGCTCTTCTCCGCGATGGTTCCGGCGAGCATGCCCAAGTATTTGGTTGTGCGATTCGAACACGTATTCACAAATTCGCCAGATTCCGCGCTTCAGTGAGTACTACTCGGCCGGTGAAGCTGGGCTAAAGGCGTTGGTGGAAGGGAATGTCGGCAAGATGAAAGACTTTTTCATCTTCCGTTCGCAGTTTGTACCGGTCACGGGTGTTGCTACACCCAACACGCACAACGTCGCGTTTACACGTGACGCGATGGGATTGGTCGTCAGACGCCTGCCCCAACCTCTTCCCGGCACAGGAGCAGTGGCCGAGTATGCCGAAATGGGCAACTTCGGTCTCCGCGTCGTAATGAGCTACCAGCCCAACACGCTCGCACAGCAGTTCACGGTGGACGTACTGTACGGCTGCGGTGTTCTGCGCAACAACTTCGCAGTGCAAGTCAATACTTAATGGCAGCGAAGTAGGTCTTCAGCTACAGACAGAAGCAAGGAGCCGCCCCGCGGCTCCTTTCATTTGGAGGAGAGTAACTATGGACGTCAAACAATATTATCGAAAAATCAATGAAATCGAAGCAGCGATAACAGAGCAGTTTCCGATTGTGGTGAGCCTAGACACTTCGGACGGGGGGCGGGCAGGCTTACTGTGTGAGGTTCCACGCGCCATAGCCGCGAAGATGATTGTCGAAGCACGCGCGGCACTCGCGAGCGAGAGCGACAAACAGCAATACATCGATCAACAGCTCACTGCGAAGAAAGCTGCGGAGAAGGCCGAGCTTTCACGGCGACTTCAAATTGCGATCATCTCCGATACCGATCTGAAGGCTTTGTCGATGTCGAGAAAAAGCACCGACCCGACTAGCGGAAAGTAGCAAAGCATGGCTCTGTTCACGGACCCGGACGTTATCGCTTTAGGCGACCTTCTGCAATACGAATCACAACTTGTGCAAGTCTCCACTACGCATGGGATAGACGTTGAAACAAAAATCGCTCTTGCTGCAAGCGACATTAGCGACAGACTCATGCTCTGGCTCTTGAACACCGGCGCTGCCGATCCGCAGTGGTTGCAAAGGCGGCAGCTTGGGTTAACGACCGTAGTAGTCACGCCGCCTCTATATCGCTGGATTTGCTTCGCTTCATTAAGCAAATTCTTTGCCGAAGCTTATAACGTCCAGCTAAACACACGTTTTGAAGGAAAGTGGACAGAGTACCAGGAGCAGGCGCAGGGAGGGGCCGATCTCGTATTTCAGTCAGGAATCGGGATCGCGTACAGCCCCTTAGCTAGGCCCGCAATGCCAAACGTGCAAATAGGTACCGGCGATTTATTGGCTACTTCTCTCTTTGTGCAGACAACCTGGGTCGACATTAAAGGGCGCGAGAGCGCGCCCAGCGCCGTAAACGGCCAATTGTTGCCCAATCTTTCCAGTTTGGCTGTGATGCCGGCGGCTGCGAATGGGGCGCCGCCGTCGGCCGCGACTGCTTGGAACTTATACGCGAGCACCACTGACGCCAATTTGAGCCTGCAGAATGCAACTCCGCTACCGCTCTCATCCGCTTGGCAGATGCCCAGTACCGGGCTGGTGTCCGGGAGTTCGCCGACCGGGGGACAAGCGCCGGACTTCTACGTTGCTTTGAGCCGGCGGGTTCTCAGAGGTTGACAATGACACTACCCGTCACAATCCTCGCGAGACAGAAGCTTGCGGCGATTCTAACTACTAACAACGCGTTGCAACAGCAGATTACCTCTATCGCCCAGCTTGCAGCTGTATCGGTTCCTGTAATTACTTCGGCTCAGATTAACTTGTCTTCGGCGAGTCCCGAGATAAGCGATCAGAACATGCAACTGACATATCCGCGTGTATGTATATACAGCACGGCGCTGAAAAACACGCACTTCGAAAAGTTCAAGTCGCTGTCTGGGGCGGTTTCCGTAAGTACCGACGTCTGGGCGAGCGGAAACCTTGTGACTGATACGGATCAATGGATTCATTTCTATGTGGAGGCGATCACAGAGCTATATCGCCAGAATGTCGGTAATCTGAATGACGGCTTCTACTTCTCCGGCGCGTACGACGTAGCGTTTGTTGCGCCTAAAGCAGGTGGCCTTGGTTTCTACCAGTCCGCCACAATTACGTGTTCTTTGGATGTAAGTCAGGTGTAAACAAAGGCCGCCAACATGTATATCTCGTCAAATCAAAACCGCTTCTATGCCGCGTTGGAATCAGTGTACGGGAATGCCGCGGAGATTATTCCTTCCAGTCGTTATCCGGCTGTCCGGATGCAAGCGCGTCAGGCATTGGAACCAGGGAGACGTCGCGACAAGACCGGTTCACGTACGTTCCTAGGTTCTGCGAGTACATCCAGACGGGCTTCCGCTTTCGAAACAACAACGTATCTAACTACGTGGACTGGCACGGGACAGCCGGGGTACGGAGCGCTAGTACAGGCGGCACTCGGAGCGCCTCCGCAACTAAGCACCGGGCTTACGGTTGCGGCGGTGCAGAGCGCATTTGAGATCGACACTTCAACACCTCACGGCCTTTGGATCGGCTCGGCGGTGTCGTACAACAGCGAGATAAGGTTCGTCACGTCTGTGCCATCACCGCAGACACTCGTGGTCAATGCGCCGTTTACGGTCGCCCCGGAGATCAATGCATCACTGGCACCGACCGTAACCTACAGCCTATCGACACAACTTCCGAGTGTCACTTTATACGATTACTGGGATCCGCTGGCGGCCGTTAGCCGCATCGTGACCGGTGGTGCGGTCGACGTGTTCGGTATCGCCGTGAACGGTGACTTCCACGAGATGCAATTCAGTGGGCCTGCCGGAAATCTGATTGACTCAGCCAGCTTCCAGGCAGGCACCTCTGGACTGAGCAGCTTCCCAACAGAGCCTGCACTGTCCAACTTCAATTACTCAGTCGTGCCTGGCAATCTGGGGCAAGCCTGGCTGGGTAATGCCGCAACGCAGTTTTTTACTCTTACCGAGGCAAGCATTGCCGTGGGAAACAACATTGAGCTTCGCAGCCTGGAGTTTGGAAGTTCCTACCCGCTGGGCATGGCTGCGGGCGCACGGGAAGTGAGTTCGACTTTCACGTTACTGGCGCAAGACGATGCGCAAACGTCAGCGCTCTATGCTGCAGCAAAAGAAAGAACGGCGATCACCGCAATGCTGCAACTGGGACAACAGCAGGGGCAACTCATGGGCATCTATCTGGCTTCGGTAGTGCCTGAAATACCCGCTTATGACGATACCAATACAAGACTGCAGTGGACCTTCAAAGACAACTTGGCATACGGAGTGAACGATGACGAACTGTATATCGCCTTCGCCTAGCAGCGACTATCAGAGCCTGCTATGGCATCAAAGCGCTGCCTGCAAGGGAGTGCGGTTTGCGACGCGGCGAATCTCGCTGGCTGGCCGCATCGAACTGACAAAGCAGATCCGCGAACTGACATGCCGCAACGAGTACCTCGCCGGCGGAGATAGAGCGGATCAGCTCGAAAGCGCATTGGGCGAACTTTTGAGCCGGAGCGTTTACATTCAATGGGGACTCGCTGAGATCCAGGGTCTGAGCATCGATGGAGCCTCGGCGACTCCCGAATCATTGATCGATAAAGGTCCAGAAAGCCTTTGCAACGAGGCCCTCAACGCAATCCTCTCGGACCTGCATCTCAGCGAAGCAGAAACAAAAAACTTCTAATCGCATTCCATTTTCAACATTCGTCGCCAGCCGCGTGGAATTGCGATGTATGCCGCTCAAGCGGCCTGGTTCAGGTCAGAAATTGCGGCTGGTCACCCGCTGTTGAAAACAGCAAGAGAGTTATTTGGGCTCGTGGAAACATACTGGTCACGAACTGTCCAAAGTCTGTGATTACGGCACAAAGCACAGCGTGGATCGAAGAATTCCTGATGTGGAAGGCGATGGGCGGGGGCACCCCCTGGTCAATGCCGGCCAAGTCAGTGGACGCGCTACTCACGCTCGATAGGGCGTGGCAACAGGAGAACAAACGTGAGCAACAATAAAAAATCGAATCGCAGCACGGGCACCTTGCTTGGACGCAATAACGCCGGGATGCTTAAGAACCCGAGCTTTCTTGACGCGCTGCTTTCGCCATCCGATAGAGGCCGCTCGAATGTGAGCACGCTTAACGCGTCCTCGCTAGGGCTTCAATCCACTGCGTTGACTGCGACCAAGAGGCTGAAAAGCGTAAGTCTTGGCAAGCCGTCAGCCAGTTCAACTTCCAGCTCATCATCTAGTTCGGGAATGTTGCAGAGCTTGTTGTCCCAAACGGCGTCCGGGAGCGGACTGGCGAGCGCGTTTACCGGGGAGATCAGCAGCATCGCAGGCTTGGGTGGGCTGTTCTCGGATTTTGCCAGCCTGTTTGGAAGCTCGAAATCAACACCTCCGCCGTTGGCTTTGTTCTCCCTGCCGAATTCGGTTCAAGAGACAGCCTATGTTAGCGCGGCCGTAACGGGCAGTGGCGGCACGAGCAGCAGTTCGCAAGCGGGCTCCGTAACTTATTCGACAGGCGCTTCACCGATTTCAAACCAGAACGGCGGGTCGGCGGCTGATTCTGCCGCAATCGCGCAAGCCGTGAAAAGCGCCTTACTGACCTCCAACTCTTTGGGCGATGTGATAGCGGAGTTATAGATGGATATCTTCCCTCAAATCGGCACGAATGCTGTAACCCAATATCCCGCTGCAATCGAGTACTCGCAAGGGGTAGGCGTCCTTCCCTTCCTCGATGGATCTGACCAGCGTTACCTGCTACAGGGCAAAACGTTTCGCATGTGGCACGTGAACCTATCGCTGCTGAACGAATCGGAAATCCAGCAATTGGAGGGCTTCTTCGCTAACCAGCAAGGTCTATATTCACCTTTTATCTTCGCGGATCCATTCACGGGCGCAAATGTCAGCAATTGCCGCTTTGCGTCGCCAGACTTTCTCACAACTTACGTGGATGTCGATAACAACTCCACAGCGTGTTGGGTGATCGAAACCAATGCCTAATCTGTTTTTCCCCCAACTGAGCGTGGGCGCAGTCGCGCAATATCCCATTAAGAAGACGTCCATGACGCGCAGCATCACGAACCTTCTCCCAGACGGCACAACGATTATTCAAGCTGATCCGTATTCGGCACGCCTGACCTGGCAGTTAGCCTTCACTGAGCTTGCGCCCGCAGATGCGAACGCGCTGCGTTCCCATTTCCAAGCCTGCTGCGGTGCATACCACTCTTTCACCTTTATAGATCCGACGGATAACATGCTGATCTCGAGCACCGACCTAACAGCTTCCGTTTGGGTGAAATCGCCAAATATCGCTGTAGTCGGAGGAATTCCCGACCCGCTCGGTGGGAGCGGAGCATTCACCGTAACGAACAATGGCGGGGATTCGGAGACGTTGGCGCAGGAATTACTTGTCCCCGCGAACTACCAATACTGCTTTTCGGTATATGCGTCGAGTGCTCAACCGGGAACGCTTGACATTGTCCGTCAAGGGGCAAACGCGTCAACTGCAACTGAATGCTCCGTCGCACCTACTTGGAATCGCGTTGTCTCAGGCGGCAGGTTGAACGATGCAGGCACCCAGCTCACCGTGGGATTCCAGCTCGCACCGGGACAGCAGGTATCGCTCTATGGGCCTCAACTCGAGCCTCAGATCCAGCCGTCTCGCTATAGGGCGACATACAACAGCGGGGGTGTGTATAGCAATTGCCATTTCACTTCAGATCGCATTGCAATTACCTCGGAAGCTCCAAACCTGTTTTCCACCAGCTTCACAATTCAAACGAACCGCTAGGTACAAAGATGGGAACCATAAACGCAGTCAAACAGCTCGCGGAGGCAGATACACCTTTACTCTTCTTTCAATGTGTCATGCCATCCGGAAACACAGAGTACTGGTGTACTCACTCGATAAGCTTTAATGGCCAGCTCCATTCGGCAAGAGTACTCAGACATAACTTGTTCGATCTTCAGTTGTCGGCTGATGACGCTATGGACGGTATCACGCAACTGTCCATTACACTCGCTAACGCCGACTCAGCACTCTCTCAGTTGAATGCGGCGGCGGGTTTCAAAGGCTCGCAACTTTCCGTGTTCTTCGCATTTGCCGATTTGACTACTCTGAGCATCACGACGGAAAGTACAGTTCTCTTTCAGGGAGTCGCCGGAGATCCCGACGAGATCACCGAAGATAGCTTCACACTCAGCTTCATCAACAAGTTGAGCCTGCAGCGGATCCCGACTCCGGAGGTCAGAATTCAACGCTCTTGCCCCTGGAATTTTCCCAGCACTCTTGACGAGCGGACAGAGGCATTAGACGGCGGCACGGACGGTCGGTTCTCAACCTTTTATCGCTGCGGTTACTCCGCTGATGTAGCGCAAGGCTTAGGCAACTTAAACGGCGTCCAAGCCTACACGTCCTGTGACAAATCCCGCGGTAGCTGCCAAGCGCGCGGGATGTTCAGCAGCGATCAAAACGGAAATGTGACTCGTCGATTTGGAGCGTTCGAGTTTGTTCCCTCAACGACAACGGTTCGTACGAGCGGCTCTAAAACAACCCATACATCGCCCCTAGTCGATAACACCGCGCTTTTCAACGATGCTGTGCCCCTGGTATATGGTACCGGCTGGCTTGCAGCGCCGGTCATATTCTCTCGCAATGACGGCAACCTGACACATATGGAAGTCCTGGTTGGAATGGGAGTAGTAGAGGCGTTCCTCAAAGTCGTCGTCAACGATGTCGAGATTCCTCAGGCGGTGCAGGGCCAAGATATGACGGTCACCGGCTGGTACAACATCGTGACCACAGGCGAACGTTCCGGGAATTTCAATCTTGATTTCACCGACGCCAATGGTCAACCGCTTGGAGATCCGTACGGAAGTATCTGTGCGCTCTCTGTTGTGGTTCCGAACCGAATCAGCAGCGGTAGATCCCTGGCCACAGTGGAAGTACTTGTGCAGGGTCAACATATTGATTCGTACAACCCAGACGGAACGTTCGCGACGACGTCATACAGCAACAATCCGGCTTGGGTCATCCTGGATCTGCTGAAGAGGTCTGGGTGGGCCCCTTCAGAGGTAAACTTGCCTAGCTTCGCTACATCAGCAGCGTTCTGTCAAGAGTTGATCGATACGACAGATCTAAATGGAAACCCCCTTCAGATTCCTCGTTACCAGTGCAACCTCTTCATTACAAAACGCCAGAGCGTTGCCACCGTAGTCAGAGGTATTCGCGTAGCCTCCAGCCTGATGCTCCGATATGGATCGACTGGGCTCCTGGAGCTTCTTCCCGAAAGCACACTTGCTTCGCAACAGCCGTCCTTACCCGACGGTAGTAACAGTATGGAGCCGTTGGACGATGGCTGGCCATCGTACGAATTCAGTGACGGCTCTGGTCCATTCTCGGGAATTATGCGCGACTCAAAAGGCAGCTCAACCGTCCGCCTTACATCGCGAAGCATCACCGAATGCTCGAACCGCTTGACGGTCGAGTTCCAAGACGATTCTAACGAGTATCAGCAGGACAGCCTGTCATTGGTAAACGCTAATGACACGGGACTGATTGGCTACGAAATCAGTAGTCAATCGACAGCCATGGGCATCGCAAACTTCAGCCAAGCTACGAGGGTGCTTCTCAGGCAGCTTGACAAACTAAGCGATGGCAATTTGTACGTCACTTTTCAGACGAGCTTTCGCGCACTGAAAATACGCCCCGGCGATTTGATCACACTGACCTACCAAAAGGAGGGCTTCATTCGCGTACCGTTCCGAGTCGTCAAGCTCTCACCCTCCACTAATTACCAAACGGTCTCGATTATGGCGCAAATCCATGACGATAGCTGGTACAGCGATAATCCGTCAACGTTGGGCGGAGCTGGACGGCAGCCAGCAACACAGCTTCAAACGCCACGGCCGCTGATCGGTGTTAATCCGCACGTGGATGCTTCCCAGCAGATCGAGTTCTTCGATTTTGGTGTTGAAGAGAATATCCAGGCACAGATCGACGGTACCGCGACCGATACACTTACTGTCAGCTTCAGTCAGCCGCGTCAGCCATCTACAGCCAGTTTGGCCGTTCCGTTGTTGAGTCTGTCACCTCAGTATCAAACGACGGGCGGGACTCTGCCCGCCAGCACGACCTACTACTACGCCGTTAGCGCGTTAGATTCGAATGGCGACGAAGCATTCCTTTCGTTCACGGTTAGCGCGACTACCCCCCCGGACTCTACTACAAACTCCGTCACGGTCACCGGGCTGAGCTTCCCAAGCGGAACAGCATCCTTCAACGTATACCGCGGATCTTCGCCGCAGATGCTTTACCGGATTGCTGCGAACGTCTCACCCGCATCAACATTTTCGGATATAGGATTGCCGCCTCTGCCGTTTGGCCCTCCTGACCCAAGTTACGATCACGCTAACTTCTATTACCGTTACGAGAATGCAGGACCGCTATTGGTAACTTCAGCGTCTTCCACGACAGTGACGTGCGCCGATATGGGCGCAACGAGTCTCGCGTACGCTGGAATGGTCGTCCGTGTAATAGAAGGAGTAGGTCGTGGGCAAGAACGCACAATTTCGACTAACGATCAGACCACTCTCACAATCAGTTCCCCGTGGTCCGTTATCCCGGATTCAACCAGTACCGTGTCTATCGCTGAACCATCCTGGCGCTTCGTCGCTGTCAGTTCCACATCGCCTGTGCAGTTTGAGATTCCTTATCGAATAGGCAACGTTATCCAGATCTCCGGCCGCGCCGCCAACGTCAACAATGTCGAAGGAGCGGCTGATCTGTGTCCACTCACTCGCTGGGCACTTGGCGAAGGCCAGCAAGACTTGGCAGTACCGCCTTCGCCGGAGTTTCAGATATATGTTCCCGGTGAAGGAGAAGTAGTACTGTCCGAGGTTGGCTTTCAAGACCTAACAAATGTGGCCTCGGTATCGAGCGGAACTCTTCAGCTATATGCCTGGAACGAGCTGGAAAGTACAACGACTTACCTCCTGGCCAACAGTATCGACGCCGTTTCCACTACCGTCACGTTAAGCTCTTTCCCAAACTCCCAAGTAGGGACGATATTACAGGTCGATTCAGAGCTGATGAGTATCCAAGTCGTCCAACCAACAACAAACAGCTATCAAGTAGTTCGAGGAGCACTGGGATCTGCCACGGCAGCCCACAACGCGAACAGCCCCGCGCTTCATCTGACGACATCGGTGACCACAGTCCCATTCGCAGCGAAGTTCTTCGACAACCAAGCTTCGGTGAACTACATTCATACGCTGAGTCTCCCCGACATGAGAATAATGGCCGCCCAATTTGCGGCTACTAATGCACTCGGCAGTGGAGTTCCGACTACCTACTGCTACACATCGTATGCGGATGGCGGCTTGCGCACCCTATCCGGAGGCCAATTCAGTCTGCAAGTGGCGGGCGTTCAGGCAACGCAGCAGAATGCAGCACCGCCCTTGACCGTCGAAGCGTCGCACGCGGTTCGCGACATACGAGCGACAGTGAATCAGGCACCTGCTGGTTACGACATTGCAATCAATGTGCTTCAAGATGGCAATCAATACTGCTCGTTGAACATCCCCAGCGGAGCCTCTGCGTGCGCTCCAATTGACGGCATCGGCCTGCCACCTCTAACCGAAGGCTCTTCTCTTTCGTTAAATATCGCGCTGAATCTTATAGCAAACCCGCCCGCCTCCATCGTTCCCGGGAAAGACCTCACGGTCACTATACGGCTTTAATCCATGGCCGAGCAACTCTATAAACTCAGTCCCCATCGGGACATGCAGTGCTATTTCTTGACGCCGTCTGCAATCGCGGCCATGAGTCAGGCGAGCGACGCGGGTTTCACTGTGTCGGGTAAGTGGCGTCAGCAATTTGATTGGACCGTCGTTGAGTGGAACCGGGATAACACGTTTGAGCATCCTATGCTTCGCTATCTACCAGATGGCGACCTAAGTGGGCTGAAGCTGACCTATTCAGAACAGAGGATCGGCTGCATACCCATCCAGTCCAACCTCGTACCTGTAGTTGATTGGAACGACCTCCGTATATGGGCCACACCTGAAGGTGGCACGGAGCAAATCTATAGAGTTCCGATCGCATCAGTTGCTTCACCTGTGGCAGGAAATTATGTAGCTTCCTCGGCAACTATGACGCTTATGGGATCTCCTGGCACAAGCAATCGAGTCGGCGTCGCGTTGCTTGAGCAGCACTACTACTACACGGTCGCCGAAGGCGACACACTAGCCGATATTGCAGCGGGCTTGGCTATCGGCATCAACGGCAACAGTTCCATCCCCGCCAGTGCCGACTTTGTGGCACACAGCAACGGACCTTCCATCACGATTACGTGGCGTGCAACTTCGACGAATTACTGGTCTCTAGGCACCAACGGCAACCGTGTGACCGTCTATGGGTTTGCGGGTAGCACCACCCAAGTCTGGCAAGAGCCTGCGGTCTACTTCAGCGGCGGAGAGTTTCCGACCACCTACGAGGTGACTCTTGACTTCGGCTTACTGAAAGCTGAACAAGGCATTCCGACTGACAACGTTAGAAAGCTTCGGTGGACTTGGGCCGCCGATCTTCAGCCCGCCAGCTTCGTACAAACCGAATTCCAGGTTCAGCTATCCAATTGGACAGTGACCGGCCAGAATCGAGTTTATAAAGTTGCCGGACCAGGCAGCAGGCGCATTGAAAATGACGGTTATGGTGTCAACTACGTGGGAAGCTGGAATGTAGATTCCGGCAACTACTCTGGAAGCACCATTCAATGGACTCAAAACTCTAATGATGCCTGCATAGTTGAATACACTGAGGCGAACCAGCACGAACTCTTCTTGGGAACTCGATTACTATCATCTGGCGCAAACGTAACTGTTAGCGTAGACGGTCAAGTGCTTGAAAACCCCACGGCTCTTGCCGTAAATGGCGAAGACGTGCTAGTTCGGTCGCCGCTCGGCACCTTTGGCCCAGGAAGTCATCAGGTGACAATCGAGCATCAAGGGCCGGCGAACAGCCTGCTGTACTTCGATTTCCTTGAGATCGCCTACCCGTCCACTAATCTTCCAGACTTCGTGCCGAGTACCCTTTCACTCGCAACAGATTGGGATACTTATCACTCGCAGTCCCTACCGGCCGAACGCACAGCTTGGCTGATACAAAAGCTCGGGTTTTTCGGCCGTGTGAACCACTACGCTGGAGCGCTGTGGTTCTACGAGATTATAAGACCTCAGACTCAATATGCATCTTTGACCGTTAGCTTTGTCGCCGAGAATTACAACGGAAGCCCGACAGTAGTGCTTAACATCACACCCGCCGCCCCTACTGCAGACTCGCCGGCGCCCATGGCTACTCCGCTCGCGCACCTCGTGCTGCTGGATGACACTCCAGATACCGTTGCACAAGCCTTCGCAGGTCTCATCAATAGCGGCATCAACTCTCTCTGGGCCAGTGCCTCAGGCGCTGAGCTAACTCTGACGGCCCGCGCTATGGGTCCGGATGGCGATGGCATCGTTGTGGCATTGGACCCCACCAGCGAGGGCTACTCTTTGCAGGGCGGAACAACTCTGGCGGGTGGTTCTTACGGTGCGCCGTACAATCTCGCCTCAGACACCCTGAATAACACGTTGATCGCTACCGCCGACTATTGGCGGACCGACCTTATTACTTCACCGACAATCAACCGTGCTGCCCGCGACTGGCATCTCGCGTACTTTTCAGCGCTAAAGAGTTACAACATAGACGTCGTCACTTCGTTCAGCACCGAACTTTTGAACGGTGATTGCGATCCCGCTGCAGGTCTGGTCCAAAGGTACCCGGATGGTGCGCCCGTCGTCCTGAATACGCCGTCAGTCCAGACTAATTTCTCTCCAACATCGATTGCTTATTGGACACAAA
The DNA here is from genome assembly GCA_963846045.1 of Terriglobia bacterium. Classification (GTDB taxonomy): domain Bacteria; phylum Acidobacteriota; class Terriglobia; order Bryobacterales; family Bryobacteraceae; genus Bog-105. The sequence continues at coordinate 84,514 of CAWJUL010000004.1, forward strand.
ACTACCTTCAGATGGCGGATCTGCAAAGTGCGGCTGGATTGCAGCCGTTTCTTCAGTTCGGTGAGGTGCAATGGTGGTACTTTCCCAACGCTGCTGGAATGCCTTTTTACGATTCCTATACAGTGCAGCAGTTTCAGGCTAAATACGGCGTGGCGATGCAAACTATCCCATCCAGCGAGTCCGATCCATCTGCGTACCCGAACGAGATGTTGTTTCTGCCTGGAGTCATCGGACACTACACCGCATCTATACGAGCCGCCGTCACGGCGCAGTTTCCGAACTGTCGATTTGAAGTCCTGTACCCAACTGATACAAACAACACCAGCATCAACGAAATCGTAAATTATCCACAAGCGGATTGGACGCCCCAGAATCTGAACTGCCTCAAGACTGAAAGCTTCATATTTACTGGCTCCAACAACTTGGATCAGAGCACTTATTCCATCGGCGTAAGCGCGTCGAAGGGTTTTTCAACATCGCAGCGGAGCCATCTAATCGGAATTAGCAATGCCTGGACAGCATGGGGCAAAGAAGTAGATCTTGCTCAGGCGCAAGGGCTGGAATCCGTGGTGTTGTTTGCGCTGGATCAGTATTGTCTCGTCGGCTACGCACCCCCGCCATTCGTGACCAGCAGCCGGACTTCACGCCAAGGCTGAGCGCCCGTTGCTGCACTTCGCGGTGCAGATAAACTGGTCGATTCATGATTTACATCATCACGGTCTCTGCCGTTGTTCTTTTACTATGTGCAATAACGGCATACAAGGCCACCCAAGTGAAAAACGAGGCCGATTTCCTGGTCGCGGGCCGGACGCTAAGTTGGCCGGTACTTGTTTTTACCCTTCTTTCTTCATGGATTGGTGCGGGCAGCCTGCTTGCGGGTGCCGAAAACGCGTATAAGAATGGCCTAGTTGCGCTCTGGCAGCCGTTAGGCGGTTGGCTTGGTCTTATTCTTGTTGCTGTTATCGCCGGACGCGCTCGACAACTTGCGCAGTTCACGATTCCGGACCTTTTGGAAGCGAGATACAACGCCACTGCCCGTGTAATGGCTACCGTCGCGATCGTAATCTCATACACCGTAATAGCGAGTTACCAGCTCATCGGCGGCGGCGACATTTTACACCTGATTTTCCCCACTCTTGAACGCACGGCCGGTCTCTACATAATGGCAATCTTCGTGATCTTTTTCACCGCCGCAGCGGGCATGGGGTCCATTGCGTATCTAGATTTAGCCATCGGAACACTTGTGACTGTGACGGTGATAGTCGCTGTTCCTATTCTGCTGTCGCGAGTAGGAGGCTGGGAGGCAGTTCACCAGTCTCTACCGGCTACGCACTTTCAGATTCTGGGAAATTATACAGTCGGCGGCGCAATCGCTCTCGGATTACCTACTTTGTTGTTGCTAATAGGCAATCAAGGCATGTATCAGAAATTCTTCTCTGCACGTTCAGCACGAGACGCTCGCAATTCAGTCATCGGTTGGATCGTGGGTACGATCACATTGGAAACGCTTTTGGTGCTTATGGCTGTAATTGCAAGCTCTAAACTTCACACGGATCGACCACGGGAGATTATTCCTCTCACCGCAAAGCAGGCTCTCCCCTCCGTTCTGGGCGCTATTTTGCTAGGCGGTGTATTCGCAAAGGTCATGTCAACTGCTAATAACTATCTTTTTTCTCCGGCAACGAATCTGATACACGACGTATATGAACGCTTTATTGATCCACACGCCACGCAACGAAAAAAGTTGCTCGTTTCGCGAATTATCGTCGTTCTTCTCGGCGCGTTCGCCGTACTTCAAGCAACGCAGTTTCAGTCGGTGTTGAAGGCGTCGCTTTACGCTTACACAGTGTATGGAACTGCTGTGACGCCAGCCGTGATGGCTGTCTTTTTTTGGCGCCGGACCACGACAGCCGGCGCGATCTTTTCGATAGTCCTGGGGACCATTGTGACGGTAGGCTGGCAATTGGCGCAGCAATACGGCCCACCAGCGATTCAGAGTGGGATCGGCGGCATAGATGCCGTTTATCCAGCTCTCTCGGCGTCAGTAGCAAGTCTCGTCCTAGTAAGCTTGTTGACCTCGCCTCCGACTGCTGCACAACTCGCTAGACTGGAGGCCGCCGCTTAACACATGCTCATCGAAAATATCCAGAGAGCACTTCGAGATATCGATCTGGACGGGTGGCTTTTCTTCGACCACCACCGCCGAGACCCGTTGGCCTATCGAATTCTTGGCATCCGCGATCATGTCGAGGCAAGCCGTCGATGGTACTACTACATTCCAGCTTCGGGAGAACCCCGGAAGCTAGTACATAGGATCGAAGCGGGATCGCTTGACGAAGTACCCGGTGAGAAGGAAACCTACTCGAGTTGGCAGGATCAGCAGGGCAAGTTACATCGTCTGCTTAAAAGCGCCCACCGAATCGCAATGCAATACTCTCCCGATTGCGCGATTCCCTACGTATCGCTGGTGGACGGCGGCACCCTCGAAGTTGTCAGAAAGGCAGGTATCGAGGTAGTCAGCTCCGCCGATCTGATTCAACAATTCGAAGCATGCCTGACTGAGGAACAGTTCCGGTCACACGTTCAAGCCGGCGTGTTGGTCGACACGATTCGGCGCCAGGCATTCGACCTCATCGGCGAGCGTGTCCGAAGCGGGACCACCTTGACGGAGTATGAGGTACAACAATTCATTGTCGGCCGGTTCGAAGAATGTGGCTTGTTTGCGACCCACGGTCCTATCGTCGCTTGTGGCAATCATGCGTCAGATCCTCATTACGAACCGACGCGAGGCCGAACCGCCCAAATAGGTCCTGGTCACCTGGTCCTGATTGATTTGTGGGCGAAGCTCAAAACTCCCAGCGCTGTTTACTACGATGTCACTTGGACGGGATATTGCGGCGGCGATATCCCGTCCAACATTTCTAAAGTTTTCGAGATCGTTCGCGATGCGCGGAAGAAAGCATCAGATTTCGTTATTGAGCAGATCTCATCCGGGCGGCCGCTTGCGGGGTATCAGGTTGATAACGTTTGCCGCGGTCATATAAATGAACATGGGTATGGCGAGTACTTCTTCCACCGAACCGGACACAGCATCGGCACTGAAGTTCACGGGACGGGCGCAAACATGGACGATCTGGAATCTCATGACACCAGGCCGGTGATTGCTAACACATGTTTTTCGATTGAGCCCGGTATTTATCTGCCCGAATTCGGCGTGCGTTCAGAGGTGAATGTTTACGTCGGGAATGGGTTTGTCCAGGTCACCGGAGAAGAACAAACAAGGCTCGTGGAAATCGGGTTCGGCTGATTACAAGTAACTTACGTATGCAATGGACCAGATCAAATTTTTCGATTGGCTTTGCCGAGGCGTGCCGGGCTATCGTCGAATATGGCGACAGCTATTCTTCAGGACCCGCCCGCTTCACAAATCGCGCTGCTTCACCGCATTAGCAACATCGTCAGTTCCGAGCTATCTCTGGATGAGATGCTCGGCGAAATCGTCGGGTTAACCGTTCAAGTCACTGAATGTGACGCTTGCCTGGTATACCTGATTGAGCGATCTACGAACGAAATTGTCCTGCGTGCCTCGCAAGTTCCGCATCAAGGCGATTTCGGCAATATTCGAATGCAAGTAGGCGAAGGCGTAACCGGCTGGGTCGTCGAACACCATTCCGTTGTCGCTCTTCCTGAGAACGCCGCCGCCGATCGTCGCTTCAAACACTTCCAGGCCCTCATTGAGGATACTTACGAGGCATTCTTGTCCGTTCCACTTGTGAGTGGAGGCGAGGTAATAGGCGTCATTAACGTCCATCATCGAGAACCCCACTATCACACTGCGGATGAGATTTCCTTGCTCACATTCGTTGGAGAGCAGATGGGAAACGCGATCTCGAAATCGGTTTTGGCCGATGAGAATTTGCGTTTGCAGGAAGAAACGGCGGAGATGAGGAGGCAGCTTGAGACACGGAAGATCGTCGAACGCGCGAAAGGCATCCTCCAACACAGGCATAGCTTGACCGAAGAAGAAGCATACCTGCGCCTGCGAAACGAGAGCCGCCGGCTGCGGCGCCCCATGCGCGAATTGGCGGAGGCTATCATCCTCTCTGAAGATCTGAGCCGCAAGAGCGAAGCCATTCAGTAGCGCTTCCAATTCACAGCAGAGTCGTCTCTGCGTTTGGTGGCGAGGAACTTGCTCGCTACAATTTAGCTTGACCCCCGAATTTCGTCCGCTCATACGAAATCCGCATGCCCTTACGATTCTGGGTAACTTCTGGCCTCGAAAAATAGACGCGAACCGTTTTCCAGAATCCCGGGTCGAGTATCGAATCGACCAAAATACGCGCATCGTCTCGTTCGAGCATGCCCCCGAGGGTCGGTCGCGCGGCGACATTCTTTTCGTGCATGGACTGGAGGGATCTGCGGACGCCGGCTATATTCAAAGCTTTGCGCAAGCTGCTTTGATTAGAGACTTCACGGTCCACCGGATGAACCTTCGGACGTGCGGTGGCACGGAAGCTCTCTGCCAATCGATGTATCACTCTGGTCTCACCAGCGATACTCGCGAAATTGCTGTTCGTATCCGGCGTCGGAATCAGAATCCTTTGTTCTTGGTGGGCTTTTCGCTAGGCGGGAACGTGGCTCTCAAGCTCGCGGGCGAAATCGGCCCATGGGATCTACTTTCTGGAGTTGTTGCCATTTCGACACCCATCGATCTGGCCGTTTGCGTACGCATGCTTGACCGGCCAGAGAACACTCTTTACGCTCGCCGTTTCCTCGATCGTTTACGCAAACGTGTTCGCCGAAAGAGCAAACTTGCGCCGGAGCTATTCACGGTTTCAGGTCTGGACGAAGTTAACGGCATTTGGGAATTCGACGACCGTTTCACGGCACCCCTTTTTGGGTTTGGAACAGCAGAGAACTATTACTTCACCCAATCGGCTGCTAGATACCTTGATTCCATCCGCACTCCCTGTCTCGTAATTACTTCGAAAGATGACCCGCTTGTTCCGTTCGAAGTTTACGAACGCCAGCTTGCATTTCAGAACAACCCGGCTCTGACGCTAATCGCACCGGAGCATGGTGGGCACCTCGGTTTCTTATCTCGTACGAAGCCTCGGTTCTGGGTAGACACAGTCGCACTCGACTGGATTGAGCGGCATCTCGAAGCCATTCAGAACGGAGGAACAAGGGAGCAGAAAGTTGCGTCCTTTTAACAGAATCAGTGTCTGCCACCCGCAAATATCGGCCAAGCGCTTCGTTTTGGGAAGCAGGCCGCATTGCAATCGATTCCCTCAACAAGAACAAGCTTCGCAGCTTCCTCACGCTGCTTGGTATTATCCTTGCGACTACAACACTAATCGCTGTAACCGCCTTGATACACGGCATGAATCTGTACATCGCCGACAAAGTATCGAATATGGGATCGGACGGATTCCGCATCGTTAGGATGGCTTGGTTCGGTCCGCCAGACCCCAAAAAGCTTTTGCTGATGTCGAAGCGAAACCCGACACTGAAGCAGGACGAATATCGCTTCGTCAAGGAGCACGCGACCTTGATCCAAGATCTTGGCATCTCGGCTTCAACAAGCGGGCGCGTATCTTACCACGGCGATTCCACCGATAGCACCGTAAGTATTCAAGGGATCACTTCCAACATTCCGTCTCTGAACAATGTGGAGGTCGGCACGGGCCGGGCAATTACCGACGAAGAAGTGCAGAGACACTCTTATGTCGCGTTTATAGGGAACGACATTAGAAAGCGCTTTTTCGAAAATCGCGATCCTATCGGAAAAACGATAGGAGTCGACGGTGTCCCCTTCGAAGTTGTGGGAGTTGCAAAGGAATTAGGCAGCGTTTTCGGGCAATCCCAAGACAATTTCGTGATGATTCCAATCGCTACATACTTCAAAACGTATGGCGCTCAAAAGGGCATGAGCTTTGTCGCGAAGGCCATGGATCAGCAACATCTTTTCCAAGCGGAAGATGAGGTCACCATGCTGTTGCGAGCATTCCGTCATCTCCGGCCTGGTCAGGACGATAACTTCGGCATTATCTCTTCAGATTCCTTTGTTACGCTCTGGCAGCGTTTGACATCGGCGATTGCAGCCACGGCAGTTGGCATTGTTTCGGTGTTCATGGTGGTGGGCGGGATCGTGATTATGAATATCATGCTGGCGGCCGTTACCGAACGCACTCATGAGATCGGCATTCGCAAATCGCTTGGGGCGCGCCGTCAAGACATTCTGAATCAGTTTTTGGTCGAATCAGCCACACTCGCCGCCACCGGTGGCCTGCTCGGCGTGATCGCTGCGTGGGTCATCTCAGGCATCATTCGCAGTGCCGCGGGGATTCCGATGGCACTGCCGGTCACCTCCGTGATCATGGGCGTTGGCCTGTCTGCGATCGTAGGTCTTTTTTTCGGTATTTATCCGGCTCAACAGGCCTCGAAGCTGGATCCCATAGAGGCTCTAAGGTCGGAAAAGTAGATGAATTGGCTGGCTTTCGTAAACGCAACGGCGCTGGCCGTGCAAACTATTCGCGCGCATAAAATGCGGGCTTTCCTGACGGTGCTCGGCGTCGTAATGGGCACTGGAACCATCATTGGCGTCGGATCGATTCTGACCGGTTTCAATTCGTCTGTCACCAGCATGATCCGGAGTCTTGGGCCTAATGCGATCTTTGTTTACAAATTTCCGGGCGGCACTATTAACCCTACTCCGGAAGAACGAACGCGAAAGGATCTTACTTACGCGAACGCGCTGTCAATACGTGAGAAATGCAGCGTCTGTGACAGCGTTTCGCCTAACGCGTTCCGGAACACGAACACCGTTGAGGCGCGCTACAAGGGTAACGACATGTTCGGGGTGAATTTCTCAGGCGTGCAGGAACAGTATGCAAGCGGCGGCCAAGCAGACATGGACCGCGGCCGCTTCATCACCGAAGAAGACGACCGGCGTGCCGCGCACGTCGCAGTTATAGGGGCTGATCTAACGAAGAGCTTATACGCAAATGTGGACCCCATTGGCAAGCCGATCACCGTTGACGGACAGGAGTACACAGTAATTGGCACGATGCACAAGCCCTCCGCGTCGTTTTTCGGTCAGGACGACTTGCGCGTAATGATTCCGTACCAGACGTTTCGCAAGGTCTATCCGGCTTACAAAGACATGTACCTCGTCGTAGATGCGAAAGACGGCCAATTATCGCCGGCCATGGACCAGATCAGAGTGATTCTTCGCATCGACCGTCGCGTGCCGTATTCCAAGCCTGACGATTTCGGCTTGTCCACGGCCGACCAGATGGTGAGCCAATTTCACCAGATCACGGCCATGATTGCAATTGTGATGGTTGTTCTCAGTTCCGTGGGTCTTCTGGTGGGCGGAATCGGCGTAATGAACATCATGCTTGTGTCGGTAACCGAACGGACGAAGGAAATTGGTGTACGAAAAGCGATCGGCGCGCGCAAGTCCGACATCGTTCTGCAATTTCTCGTCGAGGCAATCGTGCTGACTGGGCTCGGAGGTCTTGCCGGCATCATCTTCGGGTGGTTGATTTCGCTATTGAGCCGACTGGTTTTTACATCACTTCCAACGAGCGTTCCCTTATGGGCTGCAGCTTTGGGACTGATTGTATCCGCAGGGACGGGGCTTTTTTTCGGCATTTGGCCTGCCAGCAAGGCTGCCCGTCTCGATCCCGTTGAAGCGCTACGTTACGAATAAAGCACTAACTCGCACCGGCATACGCCTCGTCAAGCAGTTGCACAACGTGGGCGACTCTCTGGTTTCGGCCGAACAGTCGCGCGCCCGCGGCTAGTTGAAGCATGCAGCCGGGGTTTGCTGTCGATATAACGTCAGCACCAGTCTTCTCGACCGAATCCATTTTGCTTTTCAGAATTCGCATCGCCATCTCTGAGTGAGTAACGTTGTAGACGCCCGCGCTCCCGCAACATAAATCGGCCATAGGCATTTCCGTGAATGTCAGTCCCGGAATTGCCCGAAGCAGTTGGCGGGGAGCATGCTTAATACTCTGCCCATGCGCCAAGTGACAGGAATCCTGATAGGTCACCGTGAGGTTCAGAACGCTCATGTCTCGATTCAAATCGATCGCCGCAAGAAACTGGGTGATGTCTTGTACTCTGTCTGCGAATTCTCTCGCTTTACTCTCGTACAATCCATCACCCGCGAGTACTTGGCCATATTCCTTTAGCGTCGATCCGCATCCCGCGGCGTTCGTAAGAATATGTGTGTAGCCTCCGTCAAGCAGCGCATCGATATTGCGCCGTGCCAGATCTCGTGCCTGTGCGGCCAATCCGGTGTGCAGGTGGAGAGCTCCACAACATCCCTGCCCCGAGGGGATGACCACCTCACAACCATTGCGTTGCAAAACACGCACGGTAGCCTCATTCAGCCGCGCGAAAGCCACGTTCGCAATGCAGCCCGACAGGAGTGCCACGCGAAAACGCTTTTCGCCGCGCGCGGGAAAGGTTTTCCCCACCTGCCTGAAAAAAAACGGTACCTGCGCGTCGGGAGAAAGCGCCTCGACTTCAGCGACCTTCTTGAAAGGCCGCAAGATACCCGTCGCTCGTACCAGGGATTGCAGTCCGCTGATTTGATATGCATATAGCGCCGCACCCGCAATTTGTAAGCCGGTTTGCGAAGGGATGAGTTTTTCGAGGAGGTACTTCTTAATGCCGCGCTCCAGCAGATTCGGTCGCGCCGATGCTTCCAACTGCTCGCGTGCAGCTTCAATCATCCGGCCATACGGAACGCCAGAAGGACAAGCCGTTTCACAACCCCGGCAAGCCAGGCAAAGATCCAGATGTCTGCGGTGTGACGAAGTCACCGGGCCACCGTTTGCCACTTGGTTCATCAAGTAGATTCGGCCTCTGGGCGAATCCATTTCCACACCGAGTTCCCTGTATGTTGGACAAGCGTTCAGACACAAACCACAGTGAACGCATTTGTCGAGGTCGGCTTGCGATGGACCCGCAGGTTGCTTGGGTGCTATGTCTACCAGACTAGATGCGGCCATATAGCCGCGACCGGTTCAACAATTGACGGGGATCGAACATCTTCTTGATCTTCTCCATCATCACAAAAGCCGTCGCGCTGCTTTCATCCTTAGATTGAAGCCATAGGTCTTTGGTTGAGCGGATGTCATCGGATGCGAGCTCGACGACAATGCTCCATCCACGTTCTTGCCCCGCAGTCCATAGAGGCATTGCCGTCTGCCAGGTGGTCAGATGCACATACGTAATACCCGAGCCTGCGCGTGACACGCACGCGTCGGATGCCAGTCGAACCACTGTACTTACATCGGCGATCGGCGTAGAGATCCGCAGAACCAGGCCGCTTCGTTGCCGTTTTAGGAAATCGGGTGAGAACTCTTGCACCCTTGACCAGAATTCTTCTTCTTCGCGCCCGCTCAAGTCAGTAACGCCGGTCAGTTCGCGCGCATACCGATTCAATACCCGGGCGCTCCCTCCAGCGCGTACCGCGAGTACGTAACCGTTGAAGCCAAGGCGTGTCGCTGCAGGGACATTCAGAAGATCCAGTGCAATGGGCTGCAATGAACTGCGTAGGATGGAGTCGCGCATCAACATGGTGGAATCCACATTCTTGTGAATGGAGAGAAATGTACGCGTCTCCCGGGGTAACGAGTGCACTCGAAAGTTGGCGCTCGTGATCACGGCCAGCGTTCCGAAGCTGCCGATCATCAGCTTCGAGATATCGAGCCCAGCCACGTTCTTGACAACCATGCCTCCGGTTTTTACAAGCTTGCAGTCGAGTGTGGCGAAAGTCATCCCAATAACAAGATCGCGCGCGCTTCCGAAGCCACGTCGCATAGGTCCGCTACCATTCGTCGCCAGGACACCTCCTATGGTTGCGTTAGCGCTGAGCGGCGGATCAAGTGCAAGCATTTGCCCGTTCTGAGCGAGTAGCGATTGGAGTGCGGAGAGCGGCATACCAGCTTCCACGCTGACCGTTAGGTCGTCTCGCTCATATCGCAGGACGCGGCGCAGCGATGACGTGTTTAATACAACCTGCACCGGCAGTACGGGGCCGCCCATTAGCCGTTTCGAATTTGCCCCCACTACTTGAATGGTTTGCGCGTTCGCCGCGGCATTGCCCAGAACGATAGCCAATTCTTCCGCCGTAGCCGGCGCGAACTGCTGCATGCTTTACCATTCTGAACGACATGAGCGGTGTCCCGCGTCAAACCGCCCGAAACCAGACTTCTATCCAAGGTGCTGTGAGCGTTGCCGCCCGGTCGATCGAAACTGAGCCTTTCTAGCAGTCGCAGTCGTTCAGTAATTTCTTCTTCTTCCCGATCCACCCAGCGCGGGCTTTCAAGCAAGGGAAATTCAATCAACTCGGAATTGAGAGCACCGCACTCAACGAAGCCATACGGTCCAATCAGTTGCTTCAGCGTCCGCGTGCTGTGGCCATACAAATACGGGAACCCGAGCAGGTTGTTGTAGCCCATTGCTCGCAAGACGAAATCCTTCGAGGGTTGTGCTAGTCCTTTGTCTTTGAGCAGTGTTTCGCACAGTGAATAGAAAAAGCCGTTTGGCGTTCGAACGGTCAGCAAGCCGTCGGTTTTCAGGAAACGCCGACACGCAACTAGAGTTGGATCGGGATCTTCCATCTGCTCAAAGCAATTCCAGATGAAAATGCCATCGAAAGTTTGAGGATTAAATCGGCACTCGTCAAGTGCGGCAACATGAACTTTAAAGCCTTTTGACCGCGCAAATCCGCTTGTGTCCTTGCCAGGATCAACCCCTTCGGCGCGCCAGCCCCACTCTCCCGCCACTTGCAGGAACGCGCCATAATGACTGCCGATTTCCAAGACACGCGCCCTCTCTGGAAGCTTCTGAACGGTGTCTCTTTTCTGCGAAAGGCATTAACGTAGCGTGGATACTCGCTCTCCATCACGCTCGAATCGTATTCGTCTTCCGCGTAATCTCGCGTTGGCGGCGGTTCGTGCTCATGACGCATCAGAAGTTCGCAGTTCTCACACGCCACCAGATCCGCGTTCTCTGCATGAAAAAGTCAGTGAGATCTTTCAGCTCTTGAGGTTTGGCGGCCCGGCTCAATCTCTCAGAAACGAAGTCTTGCCGGATTCGGCATTCTTCGCCGACTCGATGGGCATCGGCAACTACGCGGAACAGAGTTCCGGTACAGACTGGACACACGGGCATGCCTAGCTACCTGTAGCTGACCGGCGGCGGTTCTACCTCAGACAGCGAACGATAATCCTCGTCTGGCAATTGCAGTGCTGCTGCGGCGACATTTTGTTCCAAGTGCTCGGTCGAAGATGTCCCCGGGATGGGAAGGACCACACGGGATCTTTTCAGCAGCCACGCCAACCCAACCTGCTGCGGTGTCGCATGCAGCTTCACAGCAGTCTTGTTCAACAGTTCATGTGCTGCGCGCCCACCGCTGAGCGGTGCCCAAGGAAGAAAAGCTATGCCGTTTGCCTCACAATACTCAAGTACGTAATCCCACTCGCGGTCGGCGAAGCTATATCGATTCTGGACAGAAACGATGGGCACGATCCTGCGCGCGCGCTCAATGTGCTCCCTTGTTACATTTGACAATCCGATATGACGAACCTTGCCGAGCCTTCTCAGTTCCGCAAGAGCGTTCATGGAAGCATCGAAGGAGACCGCCGGATCCGGGATATGCAACTGATAAACATCAATGCGGTCAAGCCGCAAGCGTTTCAAGCTACCTTCAACGGCCTCTCGAAGATGACTCGGACTGGCATTGTGAGTCCACTGCCCAGGCCCGACTCGCTCCCATCCGCCCTTGGTCGCAACGACAACGCCCTTCGAGTACGGAGCAAGCGCTTCACCGATCAGATCCTCCGACACGTTCGGGCCATAGGAATCGGCAGTGTCGATGAAATTCACCCCGAGTTCGACAGCGCGCTTTAAAGTACGTATAGCGGCAGCGCGGTCGGCGGGCGGACCCCAGATGCCCTTTCCCGTGATCCGCATTGCTCCGTAGCCCAAACGCGTTACCGTCAGATCTCCGCCCAACTCGATGGTTCCGGCTGCATCGGCCGTAGTTCGGTCAGTTTTCACACTACTTCGACCAAATCCCGGCACCCGGAGCTTCACTGATTCTTAAGAAAATCTGGTGCAGCAATCGCGATTGTTGACAACGCACGGCTATAGGACAATATGAGCCTATGGTGAAGGTGAGCGCAGCTCTCCTGCTAATTCGTATTGCGAGTGCCGTCGCTTTTCTTTATCACGGCAGCGGTATTTTGTTCGGCGTTCTCGGCGGACCTGGGCCGGCAAACTTCGCCGCACACATGCATGCTCCGTTGCCGATTGGCTATCTCGTCGGAATGGGCGAGTTATTTGGAGGTTTAGCGATTCTTCTCGGGCTGCTGACTCGAATCGGTGCAGCCTGCATTGTCATTATCATGGCCGGCGCAATCTTCCTGGTGCACTTACCCCACGGATTCGATATCGGCAACGGCGGCATGGAGTATGCGCTGGTTCAACTGCTGATCGCGCTCGCGTTGCTCGTCGCCGGCCCGGGCGCTTACTCGATTGCGTCAAGACTATCGCCGCCACTTCAAAACCTTTAGCTTTGCCGTGCGCGATTGTTTCCGATGCGCTACCAAAGTCAGCCGGCACGCCCTAAAGTTGCCTTGCGTAGACGAGTTCGGCCGAGCGCCCCGAACCGCCGACGCTATACGTTTTCAGCAACAGCTCGAAATCGGGCAGGTCGGACACCCGCCGTACATGAAGCGCCTGCAAAACAGTTGGCAGCGCACGTGAGTTTAAGACGAACTCGCCAGCGGCTTCGGTGGATTCCATGTCGGCTCCCGCGATCAGCAGCACACGCCCGCGGCTTGTCTCGGTGTGCAGCAAAGCGAGATGCGCATAATCTGTTCCCTGCTCGTTAGCAAAGTCCTGGACACAGTAGAGCCGCCGTTCGTTGCGGGCTGCGTTCGCGTTTTCAAAGCAGGAACTGCCAAACTGGGTTTGCAGGCGAAACGCGAGGGGCTTGTCAAACAGGCTCGCCCAAGGATTCGATCGCGAACTGCCAATCAGGACAAAATTGTCTCCGTTTTCGAAGTCCCGGACCTGCATGTTACGCGCGTGACGCACCGATAGCATCGCACCGTGCCTGGCGTAGTGCTGCAGAATCTTCGACACGATGCGGAAATCGGCGAGGCTGCTGATTTGCCTCCGCCGCAGCATGGTCAGCAAATCGCTGTCTGGAGTGCCGCTGACCGGGTCTGGCGAAAGACTCAAGTATCTCTGGCTGGCGTAGTCTTCCAATGGCACGTACCGGTGTAACATCTGCTCCAGCAGAACGAGAGCCGAGTCGGTCAGCACAATATCGGTGCGCTGCCCGGACGCTGGAGCGAGTACGTCGAACAACGCGGCGGGTGAGTCAACGGCGGCCGCATTTCGCAGGAGCCGATTCTGTCGCCACAGGAAGGCGCTTACGAGCAGGAGCGAGACACTGAGGCCGGCGAGAACAATGGTAATGCGTCGTGACCGCGGCTCGACACGGTCGGCAACTGCTGGATTTACGGCGGCCACAGGCGAGTGGGCAGCGGTGTGCCGGGTGTGAAAGGCAGCGACGTAACCGCCCTTCGGAACATCCAGGACAATCTCATCATCCCGGCCTTCGGTTTCGTAATATTCGGCGAGTTTGGCGCGTAACTGGCGGGCGGAAACCCTCACCAGGTTGTCTTCGGCCGAATTGTAGTCGGGCCGCCCGAATACTGTCGCGGCGATGCGCGTCTCAGTGAGTTCTTCGAGGCTGCCTCTCAATGTCGCGTTTGTGACATGCAGGAGCATGTCGCGCAGCCGTGGTGAACGGCGAAACGCCGCACTCTGAACCACTGCTTCGACTGCACAGCGGCGCTCGTCGAGAGCTTCCTCGGTCGTGGCGCTCCCCTGGTTCACGTTAACTCTCGCTCTTTACACGTAAATTACAGACATTTTACTCACCGCGAGGCCAAAGAAGCTAGTAAATTCTTTGCAGCTAGACATCGGGGATCATCACACCTCGAAACTTCCGGGAGCATACGCCATGAATGCACAACCGCCATCGAGACGACACTTCCTCGGCTGCTATGGCCTTGCGGCTTCGGCAGTCGCAGCTTCTGCGCTGAGCCGTACGGAAGCTGCTCCCGGTCGACCGAATATCGTCTTCCTTTTGGGCGAAGGCCAGCGCGCAGACGCACTTAGTCTGGCGGGCAACAAACTTCTGCGAACGCCCAACCAGGATCGCATCGGACGCGAGGGCGTTTGGTTTCGGAATGCCTTTGTGATGAACGCTCTTTGCGCACCTTCCCGAGCCGCCGCGCTCACCGGGATGTATTCGCACGCGACCGGCGCCCTGGGAAACGACACCAGCCACCCCCTCCCGCCTTCTATCCCAATGTTCACCGATCTTCTAAGGCAGGCTGGTTACGAGACCGCGCTCTGCGGGAAAGCTCACATCGGCGAGGGCGCGCGCGATCGGTATTGGGATTATTATTTCGCCTATAACGCTGCCTCCACGAATTTTTACCACCCCATGATGTATGAGGGCCGAAATGGAAAATACAGTGGCCCGGAGAAATTTAGCGGCTACGCGGACGACATTATCACAGACCACGCTTTAGGCTGGCTCAAGCAGAAACGCAACAAGCCGTTTTGCCTGTGCCTCTGGTTCCAGGCGCCGCACGCGCCCTTCTATCGTGCCCGCCGCGATTTAGACCTGTATAACGGCGTTCCGATCCCCAAACCGGACACCTTCGACGACGATCTGAAAGGCTACCCGGGTAAACCACGGGCCTTCGCCGATGCGGACAACAAGATCGGAACCACAATACTCAGTGACGACGATCCGCGGTCTTTGGAAGAGCTTGTGAAGGATTACGACGCCGGGCTGGTGGATGTCGACAGAAACGTCGGCAGGCTCTTCGATTGGCTGACAGAAACGGGACAGTTGGACAACACAATCATCCTGCACTCTTCCGACCACGGTTTCTTCCTGGGCGAGTGGCGGATGTATGACAAGAGGTTTATGCATGAGCCATCCATTCGCGTTCCGCTGATGATCCGATACCCGAGAGCCTTCAAACCAGGAACGGTCGTCGACGAGATGGTGCTGAACATCGATATCGCCCCAACGCTTTTGGAACTCGCGGGGGTTGCCGTTCCGGATCGGGTTCAGGGCAAGAGCATGGTGGATCTGGCGAAGGGTCACAAGACGGGATGGCGTAAAGACTGGCTCTACGAATATTACGAATACCCCGGATCACAACAGGTGCGCCCGAACCGCGGCATTCGCACGGAACGGTACAAATTTATCCACTACTACCTGCCGCCCGAGGAGTTCGAGCTCTATGATCTGCAAACGGATCCCGGCGAGCGAAATAATCTCTGTGGCAAGCCACAGTATGCCGAACTCATACAGAAGCTTCGACAACGCATGACGGAGCTTCGCAAGGAAACCAAAGACCCGGCTCTGACAAGTTAGAACCGGAACTGCCTATAAAGGGGGTAATGAAATGGGTCATAAGAATATCTGGTTGAGGATTGCAGCCCTGTGGGCCTTTCTGCTGTTTTCCGTTTCGCCGCCGATGCTGGCGCAAAGCGCCGTGTCCGGCACAATCATAGGGACGGTTTCGGATGCAACGGGCGCGGCAGTTTCCGGGGCCGCCGTGTCCATGGAGAACCTTGCAAAGGGAATCACCTATCGCGCAACCACAAACGATTCCGGCAATTACACCGCGACGGACGTTCAGCCGGGCACTTACCGCATCTCGATTACGCAGCCCGGTTTTCAAAAGAGCGTTCAGGAAAATGTATCCGTGCTGGTCAGCCAAACCACTCGCGCCGACGCCTCCTTGCAGGTGGGTACGGAAACGCAGGAGGTCACCGTCAGTTCAGCGCCGCCGCCGATAGAGACCGACCGCGCCACGGTGCAAACCACACTCTCTGCCGGACAAATTTCATCGCTGCCTGTAACGAACCGTAACTTCACCAACCTGGGCCTGCTGACGCCGGGCGCCGTACTGAACACATCGCAACAGCAACCTAGCGAAAACCCGCAGCAGTCGACCCTCGTCAACACGAACGGTCAATTGTATGCGAACAGCAACTATCTGATCGACGGGATGAACAACAATGACGTCGTTCTCGGCATCACAATCGTGAATCCACCGATAGATTCCGTTTCCGAAGTGACAACCGAGACGAGCAACTACGACGCCGAGTATCACGGCATGGGCGCTGTGCTCGCGATCGAAACTAAATCCGGCTCCAACCAACTTCACGGCAGCGCCTTCGAGTTTTTGCAAAACAATGTCTTCGAGGCTCGCGATCCGTTCACGCAGGGGCTTGCTTCGCCCGGGCAGCCCATACCGCCGCATCGAGGCATTCCTGAGCTTCGCTGGAACCAGTTCGGTGGTTCGGTGGGCGGACCCATCAAGAAAAACAGAATCTTTTTCTTTGGCGATTATCAGGGCACCTATCGCCGCATTGGCGCGTCGGAATCGTTGCGTGTACCCACCGCCGCCGAGCGTACGGGCAATCTCAGCGATTTAGGCGTGACGATTTACGACCCCACTACCGGCAACGCGAATGGCAGTGGCCGGAGTCCCTTCGCGAATGCCACCATTCCCGCCGCCGACATTCCGGTGCCCATACAGAACCTGTTGAGCAACATCCCGCTGCCTAACTTTGCCGCCGCGAGCCCCACCGCCAACAATTATGCCGCCAGTACTGTTGAAATGTACGACACGAATCAGTTCGACACGCGCGGTGACTACTTCAGCAGCAACAATAAGCTGCACGTACTGGGACGTTACGACTACATGGGCGCGAACATCAACGCGCCAGGCCCGTTTGGTTTGTACGGCGGGTCTGCATTTCCCTCAGCTTGGTTTCTCCGGTATCTCCGATTCGCGCAATCAGAACGTTACCGGTGATGCCATCTACACGTTCGGTCCAAGTCTTCTTACCGACCTCCGCATAGGAATGTCACGCTACCGAGTTACGGTAAGCGCACCCGATCAGACGAGCCAATTGGCCAATACGGTCGGAATTCCGGGACTGAATCTTGCGGGCAATCCAAGTACTAACGGTCTGCCCGACCTGCAACTGAATGGCAGCCTCTTCATGGGCTATTCCTGCAACTGTCCGCTGCACGAACGGGAAACAATCATCGATTATGTGAATGATTGGACCAAAGTAGCGGGCAACCACACGTTCAATTCGGAAGCACGTGGGAACAGGCGTGGAATCAGCGCCTGCCAAGCGACAATCACCGCGCCGGCGTGTACAACTTCAATGCATCGGTGACGTCATCCGCCGACAATCCGAACAGCGGCTTCCCGCTTGCATCATTCCTTCTCGGCGACCCTTCAACGTTCGCCCGCTTCGGACAAGTATCGACCACGCAGGAGGACCGTCAGAACCGTTCGTTCTCCTTCATCCAGGACACCTGGCGCGTAAACACGAAGCTGACAGTGAACATCGGCGTGCGATGGGATATCTGGTTCCCGGATTATTCGCTGAACGCGGGCCAAGGCGGCCGCTTCAATGAGCCGAACGATACGGTTTATATCCCCGGCGTGGGCGGCAATTCTCTCAGCGCGAACCAAATTACCCAATGGCGCAATTTCTCAGGCCGTCTTGGAATCGCATACTCGCCCAACCAGAAGACCGTTATTCGCACCGGCTACGGACGCGGTTATTCGCAAGGCAGTTCCGGATGGACTTTCAACAATCTCGATGCGGATATTTTCCCCTCGATTGTGAACCAGAGTCTTACGTCCAGCTCGCCCTTCTTCCCTGTCTTCCCGATCGCCACCGCGCCGCCGGCCATCGTTTATCCGACCATCCCGTCCAATGGTCAACTGCCGCTCCCAGTCGGCATCACCACGCCGTACATTCCTGCCAACCAGAAGATTCCATATGTCGACCAGTGGAACTTTACGGTTCAGCGCGAACTCATTTCGCAATTAACTTTGTCCATCTCTTACGTCGGTGATGTGGGGCGTCATTTGACCGGTGGCTACGCATTGAATTTTGCTCCTCCCGGACCCGGCCCGCTGCTCCAACGACGTCCTCTTTATGAACTGTTTGGCTTATCACAGCGGCTTAACGTCAAGTGCGACTGCCTGAACAACAATTACAACGGGCTACAGACGCAAGTGAATAAGCACTTCGGTGCGGCATACTCTTTGCTCGCAAACTTTTCCTGGCAGAAGACACTCGACATCGGGGCCGAAGCGTTTCCGCTTCCCGACCAACAATTACAACTCGAGGCAAGACTACGGTCCGGCCAGCTATGATCGCGAATTTGCGCTGACTGTTGCGCACACTCTACAGCTGCCGTTTGGCAAAGGACGGAAGTACTTGTCGGGCGGCGGTGGATTCACCAGTGCCGTTGTGTCGAATATCGCCTTCCGCGGCATTACAAGCTGGTATTCCGGGCTGCCCTTCTCGCCAACTCTGAATAACAACTCGTTCCTAAACTCCGATGAAAACAGCCGGCCGCAGCAGATTGGAGATCCCTTCGCAGGCATCACCCAGAACGCGCACATGTGGTTCAATCCGGCTGCTTACACCATCCCGCCGCAGTACACCTTCGGCGATGCCGGAATCGACTCACTCCGCGGCCCAAGCTTCTTTCAGGCCGACTGGCAGGTTGCAAAAGGCATCAAGCTCGGCGAGCGAGTAGGGCTGGAGGTCCGCTGGGACGTTTTCAACGTTTTCAACACGACGAATCTCGGCCAGCCGAACACAACCGTGAATACCGGCGCGGGCGGCGGAATCATCTCCGATATTCAACAGGGGCCGACCGCTTCAAAACGCAACATGATGTTCGGCGCCCACTTCACGTTTTAGATGCCGGGCGGACGATTCGCTCTAATCACGTTATTTGCGGCAACTTCGCTGGTTGCTTTCGGCGCGAGCTCGGATACCGACACCTTCACGCTTCGCGCAACTGCTCGGCAGCCGTACACAGCGGCCTATCTGGGCAACGGTGTCATCAGCCTTGTCACTACACCATTGGCGACCGAGCCCGCGCGCACCTTTTTAACGGGCGTTTACGATCACAGTCCCGACGATGTTCCCCGGCTCGCCAGCGCCCCAGCGTGGAACGAGATTGATATTTACAACGGCTCGCATTGGCTCAATGCTCTCGGTTCATCCTCCATGGTCGAAGGCTATAGCCAGACGCTCGATATGTACGGAGGCGTGCTCCAGACGGGTTACGTGTGGGCGGATGGAAGTAAACGCCTTCGAGTTGAGGTGCAACAATTCGTCGCGCGTAATGAAGCGTCGCTTGCTGGTGTTCGCGTCACAATTACGCCTTCGTTCGCCGGAACTATCAAGGTCCGGCTGCCTTTGCGAAATTGGCCTCCGCCTCATCGCTACGCTTTGGAGCATCTCAACAGACAGCCGGTGCCCGATCAGTGGGCCATCTGGTATCCCGGTCAGCTGAATGTCGGCGACGTAAGTGTGGATCGTTCTCCCCGGCGCGTCTTGATGTCACTGCTTGCTACCTCGCCAGGAACCGGCGTCAAAACCGGAGTGGCTGTGGCGGCGGCGTGGTCAGGCGATGCGCAGGTCGAAACAGCCAAAGACGCAAGTTCCGTGGAAGCGGTAGTCACTCTCAACGCGACTCCCGGCCAGCCCCGCACGTTTACCAAGCTGGCCGCAATAACCAGCTTCCCCGCGCAATCAAACGTACTTGAAACATCGCGGCAAAGCGTTCAGAAAGCGCTTGCCGCCGGTTGGCAGTCGGTGCTGTCGTCGAGCGTCGAATCCTGGCATACATTGTGGAACGCCGACGTGATTGTCGAAGGCAATCCCGATCTCCAGCGAACGATCCATTCCATGCTCTTCTACCTGATGAGCAGCGCTCAGCCGGACCTGGAGCACAGCATCGGCCCCATGGGCCTCAGCTCAGACGGCTACTGCGGGCACATCTTCTGGGACACCGAGATCTTCATGTATCCGTCTTTGCTGATGCTTCATCCGGAACTGGCGAAATCCTTGGTTGCGTTCAGGTCGCGCACCTTGCCGGCTGCTCGTGAGAACGCAAGCAAAAACGGCCGTCGCGGCGCCATGTATCCATGGGAAGCCGGACCGGACGGTCACGAAACAACCCCGCGCTTTGCGGCGCAGAATGCCGGTGGTGAGAATCACATCAACGGCGACGTGGCGCTCGCTGTGTGGCAATATT
The DNA here is from genome assembly GCA_963846045.1 of Terriglobia bacterium. Classification (GTDB taxonomy): domain Bacteria; phylum Acidobacteriota; class Terriglobia; order Bryobacterales; family Bryobacteraceae; genus Bog-105. The sequence goes on from CAWJUL010000004.1 coordinate 104,738, forward strand.
GGGCCGCCACAGGCGATCGGGATTGGCTGCGGAATCACGCCTGGCCTGTCCTGCGGGATACCGCCGATTTTTGGGCGAGCCGAGTCACATGGAACGCTCAGCAAGAACGGTACGAAATCGCGGGCGTTGTCGGCGTGAACGAATCCCAGATCGGCATATCCAATGACGCGTATACCAACGGCGTTGCGAAGAAAAACCTGGAACTCGCGACGTCCATTGCGGAAAGATTGGGTGTAAAAGCCAACTCGAAATGGCAGGATATCGCTCAAAAGATGTATGTTCCAGCGAGCGACTCCGCTCTACTCTGGTACCCGCTGGACAGAACCTATTCTCGCGGCCAAACCTTGCACGCAATCGATTCCATGCTGTCGCACATGCAAAACCGCGTGATGATGGGGACACAATTTTACGCCATTCTCGCGGCCGATATTGGAGATAGGCACGCCATCGGCCAACTATTAGGCCCGCTATCTCACCCCTTCTTGCGCCTTCCATTCCAGGTGGTTGCCGAAACTGCGGCCAACCAGAATACGAATTTCTTAACGGGAACCGGCGCTTACCTCCAGCAGTTCCTATTCGGCTACACCGGCCTGCGCCTCACCGAAAACGGACTAGAGCGAAAGTTTGCGCCTACATTGCCACCCAGTATCCGGCGAATCACGCTGAAGAACATCAGCATCCGCGGAAAGCTGCAGACCATGACGTTTGTTGAAGCACCCAAGTGATTCCGAAGGTCGTATGAACTGCCGCAGTTGGCTTCCGCAGACTGCTGAAGAGTAAGCTGGGCCATGGCTCCAGAAGGATTACCTCAAGAATTGCTTCTGGTTATGCATCGCATCAATCGAGCATGGCTGGACAGCCAGCTCGAACAACTTGGCCCGTTGCTGCACGCGGACATTGTCATGGTGTTTCCCGGTTTTGGCGGCCGAATACAAGGTAAAGAAGCTTTCCTGGCCGGGTTCCGCGATTTCTGCAAGAGCGCTGCTATTCAGGATTTCAAGGATCGCGATTATCAAGTCGACATTGCCGGCAATACCGCTGTCGTGACGTTTCAGTTCGAGATGGTCTACGAACGCGCGGGCGAGAGGTTCCGTTCAACAGGACGAGATTTCTGGGTGTACGAGAGAAGCCTAGACAACTGGCTTGCCGTATGGCGCACCATGCTCGACGTGACGGAAATCCCGGCGTAGCGCGCCCGGCGAGACCGGTGTCGCTAAGCTGGAAGCAGAACGCGAAAGATGAAAGAGGTAGAGCAAATCCTCGCGCTTTGGTCGCAACTGGAGGTGAAGAATGAGCCCGCAGTCCTGGCCACGGTAGTCAAGACGAGCGGTTCCTCTTACCGGCTCCCCGGCGCGCGCATGTTGCTGACGCGCACGGGGCAAAGAGCAGGCTCCATCAGCGGCGGCTGTCTTGAAGACGACATAGTGAAGCGAGCCTGGTGGTTCACCGAAAACGGGCCTATCGTTCGCCGCTATGACACAACGCCCGACGGCGAAATTGCCGCTGAGTACGGGCTGGGATGCAACGGCATTATCCACGTTCTGATCGAGCAGATCAAACCCGGCAGCGATGAAGTTGTTCGGCTGATGCGCGACGTACGCCAAACTCGTCGATCCGCTGCGGTTGCGCACTGCGTTACTCCGGCCAGCGCGGCCGGACAGAGACTGATTTTGGATACGAACGGACGCCTCCGCGGTAAACTCCCGTCTCATGCAGATCCTGTCGCCCTTGAACGTCTTTTGAAGGAAGCCGTTCTTTCCGGCAAATCGGGCCTAGCGCGACTGGATGCCAGTACCGAAATCTTTGTCGAAACGCTGGTACCGGCTCTGCGTCTGCTCGTATTCGGAGCCGGTGAAGACGCTGTTCCGGTTGTCGATTTGGCCAAGAATCTTGGGTGGGAAGTGTTTGTATACGATGGCCGTGCGCATTATGCCCGGCGCGAAAAGTTTGCTAATGCAGATGGAGTCAAGGTCCGTACGCCTGGCGATGGTGGGCCTCTCCCCGTTGACCATTGGACTGCCGCAGTGCTGATGAGCCATAGCTACAGTCAGGATCTCGAAATGCTCAAGGAGCTTGCGGACGCGCCACTGTGTTATCTCGGGGTTCTTGGACCACGCAAGCGCGCCGTTCAAATGTTGCAGGAAGCGGCCATCAAACATGAGTTCGGAAACACTGCTCTGCACAGCCCCATGGGGTTGGACATAGGCGCGGATGGGCCCGATCAAGTGGCGCTTTCTGTGGTTGCGGAGATCCAGGGAACACTGAACGGCCGTTTCGGTGGGCCGCTGCGCGAGCGCGCCGGGTCCATTCACGCGGAACAGAACGCTAGCGGCTCGCCGGCATCTGAAGAAACTTGGGTCAGTTCGATTATCTGTGCTTAGGTCCGTGCAAACCGTAGTCATTCCGGCAGCCTATTTGCTCGCTGGTAGCCGCTGGGTGGCTCTGCGCCTCCGGGCATGCACTCGACGACAAAGGCAAGCAGATAATCGATCAGGCGGTTGCGGCGCTCGGGGGCGAACGCTTCCTCAACATGCGCAATCGCGTCGCTCGGGGTCGCATCTACACGTTCTTTCACGACAATTTGAGCGGCTTGGACCTGACAACCACCTATGTGGAGTATCCGGCAGCGAGACCTGGGACGGGCCTCGGCATCCGCGAGCGCGAACTCTTGGGAAAAAAACAAGAGTACTCGTACTTGTTTCTGCCCGACCAGGGGTGGGATCTCGGTTGGCGGGGCGCGCGGCCTATTGACGACGAATCCTGGGGCCGGTACGTTCGCAGCACCGAGAATGACGTGCTTTATATCCTGAAGGTGCGGCACGGCGAGCCTGGCCTGCAATTTGACTACAGCGGCAGCGAGGTCATGCTGAGCGCGCACGTGGAAGTGGTGGACATCACCGATTCACAAGATCGCACAGTGCGCGTGTACTTCGACCACAATACTTTCCTGCCCATTCGCGAAACGTTTGAATGGCAGGATCCACAAACGCGGGAACGTAACGACGAAGAGATCGATTATGACAAGTGGCGCGACGCGGGCGATGGAATCATGTGGCCCTACACGGTTGAGCGGCAGCGCAATGGCTACAAGACGTACCAGATGTTCGCCACTCAGGTGCAGGTGAACCAGCCAGTTCCTCCGAGTACCTTCGATCTGCCCGCCGGCGCGAAGATTCTTAGAAAACTGCACTAGCACCAAGCACCCGGACGTAGGTTCGATTGCTACAATTTGAACCTGAGCGCTTCTGTGTTGAGGCGTGCTTGTCGCTAAAGCATAAATGGATCTGGATCAACTCCATACGTTTCTGGAGATTGTTCGTCTCAAGAGCTTCTCAAAGGCGGCATTGACCTGTTACCGGACGCAGCCCGCCATCAGCGCCCAAGTCAGGCAGCTTGAGCAGGAGTTGAACACAACTCTGTTCGAACGTCTGGGCACGAGAATATCCCTCACCGTTGCTGGCCGCATCTTCGCGGATCACGCTGAGCAAATTCTTGCTCTCCGCCGCCGGGCGCAGGACGCGATCAATGAGCTCGAGAAGGTCCCGCGCGGCGAACTGATCATCGCGGCGAATGAGGCTACCTGCATCTATGTTCTCCCTGGCGTGTTCGCCGAGTTTAAGAAGCAGTTTCCCAACGTACAGCTATCCGTCGATCGGTCCTACGGTACGCGAGTCGTGCAGGCTGTACTGGACAATCTCGCCGATTTCGGGATTACCCAGCTTCCAGTGCAAGAAAAAAAATTGCAGGTGGCCAAAATTCACTCCGATGAGATCAAATTGCTTGTTCCACCTGGGCATCGGCTTGCGTCTTTCGATCGGGTGACAGCGCGCGATCTTCTCGGTGAGCAGTTGTTGCTTCCAAAGACCGGCACGACGCGGGCGCGCCTGAATGGCTGGCTCGACGCCGTCCAGGAAGAGCTGAATATTTCGATGGAGCTGGATTCGACAGAGATGATCAAGCGCTTCGTTATGGCGAATTTAGGCTTATCCTTCTTGGCTGCGTCGCACTGTCAAGAAGAGGCAAGTGCGGGGAAACTGGCGGCTGTCTCTTTGGGGCCGGAACCGATGCTTCGCCGAGTCGGGCTTATCTACCGTAGGGATAAGTCGTTGTCCAAGGCGGCGCTCGGTTTCATCCAAGTGACCTTGGCCAACGCGGGACATGATCTGGGCGGAAGTGGTCATTTGTTGCGCGCATCAGGTACGTGACGTGCCCAAATCGGAATAGGATCGGACGAATGGCTGTTCTTACTGCAAAGAGCTCAACGATTTTCGTGGCAACCGGGGAAGGCACGTCGGTGTATCGGTCCATGAATGAAATACCCGTTCCACTGCGGCGCAAGCTGCATGAATCGATGCAAGGCATGCACTCGGCGACCATTCTAATCGCCGACAAACGTGGGCGGCAAGAACTGATCCGCGCCCTTCAGGGCGAACCGAGTTCTGTGCAGTGTCGTTTTGTGGAGGTCCATCGTGACCGGCAGCGGCGTGCGGAGCAGAAGGATGCTGAACAGAAACGGCAACTGGGGTGGCGATCCCTGCGGAACTGGCTTGAGATTCTGTTGCCGGTCGCCGTGGGCGCCTCACTCTGGTTTTTTATCGAATCCCGCTTCTGAGCCCTCAAGATTCGCTGCTTTTCTGCCGATTAGTTTGGCGTGATGAGCTTGACGTCAGACCAGAAAGGACCGGCAGTCCTTAAGGTGCCCGGCCCGAACGGCCAAGGTCCGAAACGCACCATTGAATGTGAGCTCCAAGGCATGCAAGGCAAGCGCCTTGCCATAAGCGCCGCCGAAGGTGTTCGAGAATCTACTTTGGTCAGCATCGAATACGAGGACACCTTATTTTTGGGCGAAGTGGTAGTCTGTTCGGCTTCAGAGCAGACATGGAAACTGGAAGTCCGCATCGAACAGATGCTAAACGGTCTCCAGAGCCTAATGACCCTTCGCGCGCACCTGTTAAGCGAGAGCCTGACGGCGCCGCTGCCGCTTATGCCCGTCGGCATGCGGAACTAGACATCAGGGCTTGCTCGGCCAATGAGGCCCCGCATGGGGGTTTGGACGCTTAGTCTATCAAGTGCTATCGGATATGCTGCAAATTAAATGGAGCGCAGGGTCATTATCTTCGGAGGAGGCGGACAGCTAGGGGTTGAGCTGTGCCGCGAATTTGAACGCCGGCAGTGGGAAGTTCACAAGTTTGATCGCCAGAGCTTGAACATTACCGACCCAGGGGCGGTCGAACAGGCAATTGGCAGAATCGACCCTGGAGTCGTCGTCAACGCAGCCGCCTACAATCAGGTCGATATCGCCGAGCGTGAGCCTCTGGCCGCGTATCAGGCCAACGCCCTGGCTGTGCGGAACTTGGCGACCGCTTGCCGGCAGAGCGATTCCCAACTCGTTCACTATTCCACCGACTACGTTTTCGATGGCGCCAAAGGCACTCCTTACGTGGAAACGGACGTGCCGCATCCACTTGGTGCCTACGCCGTATCGAAGCTCTCCGGGGAAATGTACGCTCAAGCTTACCTGGAAAACCCGCTCGTAATTCGTGTTTCGGGCGTCTTTGGACCAGGCGGGATGTTCACCCCCAGAGGTAACTTCGTCGAACTGATGCTGCGTCTGGCGAACACCGGCAATCCTATCCGCCTCGTCGAAGACCACGCCGCCTCTCCCACCTATGCGCCGGCAATCGCCTCCCGCACGGTGGATATGCTCGACGCGAAGCTCGGAGGATTATTCCATATGGGCGGCGGAGAGGCTATTTCCTGGTACGAATACGCCAAAATGATCTTCGAAATAGCGGGAATATCGCCGGAGGTGCAGCCTACCGATGAGCGCGAATATCGAACCGCCGCTCGACGGCCCAAGTTCTCCGCTTTGTCCAACAGCAAGCTCGAAGCGGCAGGCATCGCGCCGATGCCGCCGTTACGTCGAGCCGTCGAAGAATATTTCCGCGCTCGCGAAAGCGCTACTGCGCATCGTTCGGCGTAGCGTAATACCCGTTTCGCGCCTGCACGCGGTAATCCGAGTTATCAACCTTGATGTCGATGCGCCGGAACGTTCCATCGCGCTTCGGTTTGTCGATTCGTACCCGATCGAGTACTGATTGCGCAGTTCGTCCTGGATCTGCTTGAACACCTCGCTCAGCGGGTGCTTGTTGCTGACTGTGAACACGCGTCCGCCCGTCTCTTCGGACATCTTGCGCAGATAGCCCTCGCCGCCTCCGCCCCCGATCATGAATCCGCCGCCCGAATAAAACGCCCGGTCGACGTAGTAGATGCTGTAGATGATGGCGTCGGCTCGCTGCGCGGCCTGAACGGCGGTGCGGAGGTCGTATGTACTGCCTTGATCCTCCCCGTCCGTGATGAGAATCAGAGCCTTTCGCCCGACTTCGGTCTTCAGCTTTTCATTTGAAGCGAGATAAACGGCATCATAGAGTAGAGTTCCTTTCGGGCTTCCTATCGTAGGGACCGGGCCCTGGTTCACCGGTCACGCCCCCTAGCATCGGAGTAATACCGTCGCCCTGCAAATCGCGGAGCGCCGAAGTGAGCAGCCGCGGCGAGTTCGTATAATCCTGCAGCAATTCTGTGTCTTTGCCGAAGGAGATCAGAAACGCCTCATCCTTTTTGCGAATGACATTCGAGAAGAATGCCGACGCGGCATCGCGCTCAATATCGATCAGGCGAGTCTGGCTCGCGCTGATATCGATGAGCAAGCCGAGCGTGAGCGGCAGGTCCGTTTCGCGTGAGAAATGTTGAATTGTTTGCTGCTTGCCGTCTTCGAACACTGTGAAGTCGTTTTTTTCCAGGTTCGGAATAAGTGCGCCGCCCTTCTTCGCATGCACCGTGTACAGGATATTCACCAGTTCCACGTCCATTTTGATAACGGGCGCTTGCGGGATCGCCTGCGGCTGCTCCGAACTCTGGGGCGGATTCTGCGCAAGCAAGAGGTGCCCCGCAAAAAGGAACGTACCGGCCGCAAGCCACGCGCAGCGGTCGAAGGCAAAGCTCATTTCGAATAGGTGCAGAAGGGCTGAAACCTCATTGCGCTCGTTTTGATTATCGTCTAAATTCAAAAGAGAACTGCGGTGATTGCACCGCTTGAACGGACAGGATGCACGCAGCTACTCTTCATCTTCGAAAATCCGATCCCATCATGGCAGCTATCATCAAGCGCGTCGGTCCTTGTCAGATGGTGCCTCGTGAACCAACGTTCGAGACGTTAGCTCGTTCCATTACGTTCCAACAGCTTAGCGGCAAGGCGGCAGGAACCATCTTTGCGCGTTGCGGAAAGCCGTGGGACGGCGCTTCACGGCGGCGGGTTTTCTCAAATTGACCACGGAAGAATTGCGCGCCTGCGGCTTGTCGCGTCAGAAGATTGCCTCGTTGACGGATCTCGCCGAACGAGTTGCACGCCGGGAAATTCAATTCCGCAAGCTCACCGCTCTCGAAGACGAAGAGATCATTTCCGTCCTGTCCCAAGTGCGCGGTGTAGGGGTGTGGACTGTGCAGATGTTTCTCATCTTTGCGCTGGAACGGCCAAACGTCATGCCCCTCAACGATCTCGGAATTCGCAACGCCGTTCGCAGAGCTTACAACTTGCCGGAATTGCCGAAACCCGCCGAACTGGTTGCACTTTCTGAGAAATGGGCCCCGTACTGCTCAATCGCGAGCTGGTATCTCTGGCGCAGTCTGGACGGACCGGCCGGAATTTAGATCTGCCTTGGCCGTTGTTTCGGCAGTCTCAGGAAGCGGCGGCAGCGGCCTTGCCGGCTTCAACATCGAGACTCCCAGTGGTGGAATCACCAACCGCATGGACGCCGGCCGGCCGTGCGATCGCGCCGATTCGGCGCGGACCCGGCCACCATTCCCCATGTTGCTGCCACCGAACATTCCCGCATCCGAGTTGAAGATCTCGACATATTCACCCGGCTTCGGGCACTCCAATGCGATAGTTCAGGTGCGGATTTGGCGTGAAATTACAGACGACGATAAGGAAATCTTCGCGCCGCTGCGCATACCGAATGAACGACACAATCGAGTTTTCGCTGTCATGGAAGTCGATCCACTCAAATCCCCATCCCTGAAAATCGATCTCATACAGCGCCGGCTGGGATTTGTAGACTTCGTTCAACGCAGCGCAGAACGTCTGAAATTTTCGGTGAATGTCGAAATCGAGCAACCACCACTGCACGTCGGCTTCCGAGTTCCACTCGGCTGTCTGCCCAATCTCAGAGCCCATAAACAGCAGCTTCTTCCCCGGGTGCGTGTACATGTAGCTCATGAACGCGCGGGCGTTTGCAAAGCGTTGCCATTCGTCGCCGGGCATCTTATCAAGCAGCGCGCGTTTGCCGTACACGACTTCATCGTGTGAAATCGGCAGGACGAAGTTTTCGGTAAACGCATAGACCATGCTGAACGTGATGTCGTTCTGGTGGTACTTGCGGTGGATCGGGTCTCGTTCGAAGTAGTGAAGCATGTCGTGCATCCAGCCCATGTTCCACTTCATAGTGAAGCCCAGCCCGTTCAGATACACAGGTCTCGATACGCCCGTGAAGGCTGTCGATTCCTCCGCGATTGTAATCGCACCGGGCACTTGGTGCACAACCTCGTTTGCTTTTCGTAGAAACGAGATTGCCTCCAGGTTCTCGTTGCCGCCGTATATGTTAGCTACCCAGTCGCCGGGCTTGCGCGAGTAGTCAAGGTACAGCATGGAAGCCACCGCGTCCACCCGAAGCCCGTCGATGTGATATTTCTTCAGCCAAAAGAGCGCATTTGAAATCAGGAACGAACGCACCTCATTACGGCCGAAATTGAAGATGAGCGTCCCCCAATCCCGATGCTCGCCCAAGCGCGGGTCTTCATGCTCATAGAGCGCGGTGCCGTCGAAATAAGCGAGGCCGTGTGAGTCCTTGGGAAAGTGCGCCGGAACCCAATCGATAACGACGCCGATTCCCGCCTGGTGGCAGCAATCGATGAAGTACATGAAGTCCTGCGGAGTGCCAAAGCGCGAAGTCGGCGCGAAATAGCCGGTGACTTGGTAGCCCCAGGAAGGCGAATAGGGATGTTCGGCAATGGGCATCAGCTCAATATGTGTGTAGCCCATCGTCTTGACGTACTCCACCAGTTTGTTTGCTAGTTCCCGATATGAGAGTTGTTCGTGTCCTTCCTTCCGTCGCCACGAGCCAAGGTGAACTTCATAGAACGCCACCGGGCTATCGAGTATCTTCGTGTGGGCCCGCTGCTCCATCCAGGCCTGGTCACGCCACTCATAGGTGTCGAGATCCGCTACAACCGATGCCGATTTTGGCGGCGTCTCCATCCAGAACCCGTAAGGATCGGCCTTCATCTGGCTATACCCCCGGAAACGTGACTTCACGGAGTATTTGTAGGGGCTGCCAACTCCCACGCCGGGGATGAAAATTTCCCACACGCCGCCCGTGCGCAAGCGCATGGGATGACGGCGCGTATCCCAGCCATTGAAATCGCCGACTACGCTAACCACCATGGCGTTGGGAGCCCATACGGCGAAGCGCGTGCCGCTAACGCCCTCAACTGTGACCACGTGAGCTCCCAGCGAGTTGTAGCCCTCATAATTAGTGCCCTCCGACGTGAGGTGCAAATCGAATTCAGTAAGAACAGGTGGAAAACGATAGGCGTCTTCGACCTCGGTAATCTGTCCAGCCTGATTGGTCAGCCGAAAACGGTAGGAGGAAGGGCGCGATTTAACACGCGCCGTGAAGACCCCAGCGGTATTCAGGCGTTCCATAGGCGCGCTTTGTCCGTCCATTAAGAGTTCCGCTTGCTGCGCATGTGGGAGAAACGCCCGGATCTCCCAATCGCGTCCGCGGTCGTCCAGAGGGTGTGCGCCCAAAACAGCGAAGGCGTCGCCGTGATAACCGCCTGATATCGCTTCCAACTCTTGATCTGTCATGGCACGTTTATTATGTCGGAGAAGGATCTATTTCGTTTGCGAGGGCCAGGATGTATAGAGACTAACTTCGATAACGATCTTCAGCAGTTCATCCGCGATCTTCCCAAAGCGGAGCTGCATCTGCATCTGGAAGGCTCTGTTGAGCCCGAGACCCTGCACGAACTGCACCCTTCGCTCTCATTGGATGCCATTCGGGCGAATGTTCATTACAGTGACTTTGCAGGTTTCCTGAAAGCCTACGTCTGGGTGACGAAGCAGTTGAACACCCCCGAGGCCTACGCGTTCGCCACCCGGCGGTTGCTGGAGAAGTTGGCAGCACAGAATATCGCATACGCAGAGATTACGATCTCCGCCGGCGTCATCCTTTGGAAGCGGCAAAACCTGGAAAAGATCTTCGACGCGATCAGGATGGAAGTGGCGACACAAGAAAAGGTGCGAGTCAACTGGATCTTCGACGCTATACGCCAGTTCGGAGTCGAGGACGCAACACGGGTTTTCGAGATAGCGAAAGAGTTGCGCAGTTCGGGCGTGGTCGCAATCGGAATCGGTGGCGACGAAGCACGCGGACCGGCCACCTGGTTCGAGCGTCTGTACATCTCAGCGCAGAAGGCGGGCTTACGGCTGACATGTCACGCGGGCGAAGTGACTGGACCGGAAAGCGTCTGGCAGGCTCTTCACATCGGCTCGCAACGAATCGGCCATGGCATCCGATCCATAGAAGACCCGGAGTTGTTGGCCACGTTGCGCCATCGTGACATACCGCTTGAAATCTGCCCTTCGAGTAACGTCTGCACAGGCGCAGTAGCCAATTTAAGAGAGCATCCGTTGCGGAAACTCTGGGATGCGGGCGTGCCGATCGTGCTGGGGACGGACGACCCGGCGTTGTTCTTCACGGACCTGGTGCATGAGTATGTGCTTTCAGCACAGTCCTTCGGGTTCTCGCGGGAGGACTTGCGTAAGCTCGCTGCGAACAGTCTGCGGTACAGATTTCAGCAGTAGCGGTGTTTAGACGTACTTGAGCTCGCTAATCCTGTGAACCGTCGATACCCAATTGCGAATAGATCTTCTGCATCTCTTCTTCAGTGATAAGCGGCAACTGAATCTGCTTCTGATCCTTCTCATTCAATTCGACTTCAACGCCCCTGCTCTCTAACTCCTTCCGGAGCGCGGGGTTATCAAGCTGATTCGCGTCGATCTGCTCAAACGCGTACGCGCGGTAACGGCCCGGCCGAAGATTCTTAAGCTTGAATGAAGCGCTGGAATCTGCGCTGCCAAAATGCATGCCTGTTCCGTCTTCGTTCAAGGTTTCAGGGACGAGTACAACCATCTCGTCCGATTTAGGCGAAGTGGGTAGGGCCGTGGATGCGCTGCCACTATCGGAGGACTGAACCGTGCCGTCCAATTCAGCAACGCCATAGCTGTAGACGAGGGTGAGTTGGCCGCCGCCTTGCGTCACGTCGATCGCTCTGCCGAAAACTTCCTGGCTTCCGTACCGAACCGACTTCAAGTAGGTGCCGGACATCGGCCCGGCGTTCAAGAAATATCGCCCTGGTGCGAGATCTTCCATCGTAAAAGTGCCGTCGTCATCGGGCGTGGTTTGCGGACTCCCGAACATCATGGCGCCGGGTTCCGCCGTATAGACAAATAATCGAACGCTCTTCACGTTTGCGGCATTCGCTCCTGCCGGTGGGTTCCCTTCAACACTGATTTGTCCGCGCAAGGATGTCGGCGGCGTTAACGTCAACTGCACATCGTTGACATCGGCCTGTCCCACATCTACTTCTTGCCGCCCCACAGCCCTTACCTGCCCACGGATCGCGAACACGTTGACAGTGTAAGACCCCGGCGGGAGTCCGGCAACGTCAAACGTCCGCTCTTTCGTCACGTTTGCCGCCCCGCTGAACAAGAACGCGAAATCCTGCTGCCCGCGAGCGGACACTTGCACGTTCATGCGATCAGCCGCCCCTTGCGGCACGGCACCCACAACTCTGCCCCGAATGTGATATGTGGTCGCAGTGATCAGCCGGACATCCATACCGGACATCTCCTGGCCGGCTTTGGCTTCCAGTTGGGCGGCGTCTTCAAGTCTCGCGGCACCCGGATAAAACGTTCTGACTGGCCGAATATCCGGCTTGCCCGTTTCAACGGACGGTTCGTTGCGCACCGCAAATCCACCGCGCTGAACCATCAGATAAAATCGCCCGGGTTGAACGTTAGGCATTCGATACTCGCCAAGGTCATTGGTGTTTGCTGAATTCCGCATGCCGTAGTTCAACTTTCCGCGTTGCCAGCCTGCGGCGATGAGGCTGATCATTGCGTTCGGTACCGGGTCCCCGTCCTGGTCTACCACTTTGCCTGTAATAACAGCTTGCGGTATCAACGCGAGATTAAGATCAGTTGTCTGCTGCCTGGCGGTGAGCGTCAGCGTCGTGCCGCCATGCTTCACGTCTTTGGCGCCGTAATCGGTAGACAGATATCCGTTTCGATTGCCGGAGAGAGAATACTGGCCCGGCTCGATGTTACTAATCTTGAAGCTTCCATCCGTTTCGGAGATTGTGGCGTAGCCTTGCATCGTCCCTTCAGCGCCGCCGGGGGCGGCTACCGACTTCTTCTGAAGGCGAACGTTAGCTTTTCTGAGCGGCTCACCCGTCAGCGAGTTGGTAACGTGCCCCTGCACTACGCAACGGTCTTCCGGCTTGCTGGTGCTCGGCGGCGCCGTCAGCGGCGGACCGACGTAGCCGTACATCTGCGCGAACGCACGGCCAGTAAAAGAATCCCGGCCAGGAACAAGCGCTCGATTCGCTAGCAGCATAGCTTCTGTTTTAGCTCAAACGAGCGGCCGCGTGTTCCCGGTCGACATGCCCGGCGAAGCGTCTGCTTTTTCGGTAATACGCAACGCCATTCCGCTCTTCTGCAAAGACAACCTTATCGCCGATTCGAACCCGGTCGTTCACATCGCCGGCAAGAATGCGAACAGTCGTTCGTGCGCCCTGCTCGAGATCGACGATCGCTAGCTGATAAGGCGCGTCGGCGGCGTACTGCTCAGGCGGGGCGAACACAACTGTCTCGGTATACACAATGCCTTCGCGCGATTCAGATTTCGCCATCATGCCGCCGCCAGTATTGAAACGACGCACGTCGCTCCCGAACCGCCCAGGTTCTCGGCCAATCCGATACGGTGACGCGCAACCTGGCGCTCGCCTGCGTCGCCGCGAAGTTGCATGACGATGTCACAGATCTGACCTACACCCGTTGCGCCCACCGGATGTCCCTTCGATTTCAGTCCTCCGCTTGTATTGATAGGCAGGCGGCCATTGATTGCGCTGCAACCCGCCTCGGCGAATTTCCCTCCCTCGCCTTTGGCTGCGAATCCCAAGTCTTCGCTGGCGACGATCTCCGCAATGGTAAAGCAATCGTGCAACTCGGCCACTTCGATGTCGTTCGGTCCGACGCCTGCTATCGCGTACGCCTTTCCCCCCGCCGCCTTCACGGAAGGGAACAGCGTAATGTCGCTCTTGCAATCGAGCGCTACGTAATCGGATGTCTGCACAACGCTCAACACGCGTGCGTACCGTGAGTTGTAGCGCGCCGCTTGATCCAGTGGAACGATAACGACTGCCGCTGCGCCATCGCTAATCAGCGAGCAATCGTAAACAGTCAGCGGCTCCGCGATCGGCTTACCCGCAAGCGCTTGCTCCAACGTGATCGCTTTCCGCATATGAGCCAGAGGATTCTTCGCGCCATTGGCATGATTCTTCACCGCTACCGCGGCTAACTGCTCACGCGTGGTGCCGTATTGGTGCATATGACGGCGGGCGATCATCGCAAACAGAGCGGGAAATGTCGCTCCGGCGCGTCCTTCACCGGCCATGTCTCCCGCGCCCGCCAGAATCTCCGTGACACGCGGCGTCGTTTGCGATGTCATCTTTTCCACGCCCGCGGCAACTACCACGTCATACACGCCGGCCGCAACGCTTTGCCAAGCGTGGAAAAAAGCCGAACCGCTCGATGCGCACGCGTCCTCAAGCCGCGTGCATGGAATGCTCTCAAAGCCTGCAGCCATCCCGATATAAGGTGCCAGGTGGTTCTGTCCAACAAACGAAGGACCGGCGAAATTGCCTAAATAGAACGCCTGCACAGCCGCGGGAGCTACGTTCGCGTCGCCAAGCGCGTGCTCGACGGCTTCAACTGCCAGCGAGCGCAAATCGCGGTCCGCGAACGCGCCAAACGCCGTCTTTCCAATGCCGATGACGGCCACTGGTCTCATATACACTTAGGTTAGCGTTCCATGGCAACGCGCATCTGCACGTTTCTTCAACCTCTTCGTCATTCATTATTAGGGGAATGTCAAGCCGAGGCGTCGCAGCTTTTGTGGATTCCGCGAAACTGTATCCAACCCAGGACGACGCAAGGATGAGCAAGCGAGTCCCACCCATCTCCGATTCGCAAATCAAAGCGGATCCGGATCTGCAAGCTCAGTTTGTTCAGCAGAATCTCCGCCGAATTTTCCTGTTGATCTATCGGATCGTGGGAAACGTCGACGACGCACAGGATTTAACACAAGAAACCTTTATCAAGGCGCTACAGCGCCAAACGCAACTGAAGGATCTGCAGAAAGCCTCGAATTGGCTATCGAGGATCGCTTCGAACACCGCCATCGACTTCTTGCGGCGGAATAGGCGTTTCACGTTCACCGATGTAGCCGAGTTGGCGGAGCATCGCACCTCCGCAATGGATAGTCCTGAACAGACTCTGCTACGCGGAGAACGCAAGCTGCATTTAGATGGCGGACTAGCCGGTCTGACGGAGCGTGAACGCATGGCTCTTCTCCTTCGCGATGTGGAAGACTTGCCGGCCGAGGAAGTCGCCGCCCAGATGAAGTGCTCCATGGCGACCGTGCGCTCGCATATCGCTAACGCTCGTAATAAATTCAAGCGTTATCTGGAAGCGAGAAAGTCGCTATGACCCGGGAATCCAATCCAAATCTGCATCCAGGCGCGGCACTGCTGGCACTCTTCTCGAGCGACGATCTGCCATGGCGCGATATTTGGCGTCTGCGGCGGCACGTGACTCATTGCGATGAGTGCGAGCACAAAATCGCAGAATATCGGGCAGCCAAGGTCGAATTAAGGCGCGAGGCCCAAACGGAAACGCTGACCGCATTTGAGGCCATAACCGATTGGTCTGTGCTGGAGCGGGAGATGCTCGGCAATATTGCGGTCGGTGTTGCCGCAGCACGGGCCATTCACCGAACCGGGCACGCGCCCTTGTTGACGAAGGCTGCCATATCGGCCGGTTTGGTCTTGTTGTTCGCGGCAGGCTGGTTGACACACATCCCGGGCGAGCAGACGGCACGTCTCTTTTCGTTAGTGCGTCAAATGGTGACTTCGAACCATCGCCAATTATCGGGTACGCTGCTCAAGACCACTCCAGATGGAATCGCAGTGCGCGCGCAGGGTGCAACGCTCACCATTATTCATCCCGCATCGGCAATCATCGCGGTGGCTGGACCCGAATCCGTCTCGGCGCGTTACGTCGACCAGGATACGGGCGAGGTGACCATCACCAGGGTGTATGCGCAGTAAGATCGGCGCGTTTGCGTTTGCAGCTTTCCTGAGCGTTCCATTGTCGGTACATGCCCAAGCCCGGAGCGAAGGGCAGGCCTGGATGAACGTCGAGTTCCCACGTGACTCTCCGGTGCTCTCCGTGTCCACCAGTTTCGGGCCCGGCAGCGTCCATCCGCACGGCGCGTCAATGGCTCTGGATATCCACGCCTCACTCGTCCTTCGGAACACCGGCCCAAAGACAATCTCGGGCTTGACGCTGAGTATAGAGGCTCAAGACTTGACCCCCTCGGGGAAAGCGTCGGTTACCGTTCCCAGCCTCTCCGTTCAGCCCGGAGAAGTATTTCCCGTTCGGATAGACGCTGAGTTGGTTCGGCCCTTCACTGTCGCCCGCGGCGAGGGCGCGCTGGTACGTGTATCGCTCGATTGTGCTCTGTTCAACGACCTGACAGCGTATGGACCCGATCGGCTGCACTCCCGGCGCGCGCTGATGGTTTATGAACTGGAAGCGCGGCGCGATAGGCGCTACCTGGCCGCGCTGCTGCAGAACCGTGACTGGGCGCAGGTGCGGGAGGAGCTCAACTTCGGGCTTGAAGATTTGCACCCGCAACAAATCGGTTTGGAGTTGTTGCATGATCCCCGCGCAAGCGGTTGGCGCGAACAGGCCGTGAATGTCAGCGCGGTTGATTTTCGCAACGCGCCGGTGCAACCGATCGGCGGAGCGGCTCGTGTAGCGGGCAATGAGGTGCGCACGCCGGCGATTCAACTGAAGAACACTTCGCAAAAAGCCGTGCGCATGATCGATATGGGCTGGATTGTGCGCGATGAGCGCGGAAGAGAATTCATGGCCGGTTCTATGCCTGCAACATTGAGCCTCGCCCCTGTGCAGTCCGGCACGACCGAGGAAGGCACGTTGCGCTTCTCGCGCCCGACGGGCGCACCCATGATGATCGGCTCCTTGATGGCGTTTGTGAATGATGTAGAGTTCGCGGATGGCAAGCTCTGGATTCCGAGCCGTAGCGACATTGAGGAAGCAAGCTCCGACCCTGCGCTGCGCCGCGCTTTGGCAACGTCGCCTGAGCGGCAAAGGTTGGCGGAAATTTACCGGCGCAAGGGCATCTCCGGTCTGCAAGAGGAACTGCGGAAGTTGTTAGACTAAAGAAGTTCGGGGCGTGGCTCAGCCTGGCTAGAGCGCCTGGTTCGGGACCAGGAGGCCGGTGGTTCGAATCCACTCGCCCCGACCAATCAAATCTCTGAAATCACTGCTTAGTTACAGCGGCCGGAGCAGAAGGTGCTTTGGTCGCTTTTCGTCGCTATGCCGAAAAACTAGCCCCCCTGTGCACGCTCTATCGCTGCGCGGACGGTTTCGGCCTGGGCGTGGACATGCCGTTTCGTGGTGGAAAATCTTTGCCCGGCCAAGTAGGCAAGGGTTGCACGGATCCATGCGAGCCGCCCAGCGGGGACGATCAGAGTTACCAGCGACGCGCACGCAAAACGAACCATAGCGCAGATCGATGGATTCCAAACTGTGGACACAGAATTAGGCAACTCGAAGATGAGCTGCCGGAGTACGACGGTTCGAAATCAGCAATACAAAGCCCGGGTAAAGCTGCTTCCAGACGAAAACCTCTCGTCTCGACTGGATTACACGCGGTCTTAAACTGCAGTTCGGCGACTTTCGTCATCTCGGTCGGGAGTAGCCACCAGTACCCGCGACTCCTCGCCTTGTCTGTAAAGATGAAACTGTGCGGGGGATATCGTTGCGGGGGAAGCTGCGGAATTGGACCGGCTTCCGCAATCGCGACGATCAGATCATCATTCTCCTTAGTTTGATAATAGGCGTCATTGTCGGTCTGACAGTTGTCGCATTTATCTTGCTCACCGGCCGCTTGGCCTCACGGATGTACCCGCCCGAGACAGCCCCCTGGCGTCACGTGATTGTGCCGATAATCGGAACGCTGTTCAGCGGCTACTTACTGTTTAGGTACTTCCCGAACGCGCGTGGCAGCGGCATCCCGCAAGCCAAATTCGCTCTATTCATACTGGATGGGTATATCGGCTTCCGCACCGTCGTCGGTAAGTTCATCTGCTGCTCCATTTCACTGGCGAGTGGCATCGCGTTGGGGCGCGAAGGACCTTCCGTCCAAATGGGCGCCGGTATTGCATCGGTTCTCGGCCGCCACTACGGCCTGAATAAAGACAAGGTGAAGGCCCTCGTGCCGGTCGGCTGCTCCGCCGCCCTCGCTGCCGCATTCAACACGCCCATTGCGGCTGTCCTCTTTTCACTCGAAGAAATCCTGGGCGACATGAACGCTCCGGTGCTCGGCTCCGTCGTCCTGAGCTCGGCCACTTCCTGGATGGTCTTGCATCTGCTGCTCGGAGACGAACCGCTGTTCCATGTGCCGTCTTATCAGCTACGAAACCCGCTTGAGTTCGGCATATACGCTGTTCTTGGCG
Organism: Terriglobia bacterium; assembly: GCA_963846045.1. GTDB lineage: Bacteria > Acidobacteriota > Terriglobia > Bryobacterales > Bryobacteraceae > Bog-105. The sequence goes on from CAWJUL010000004.1 coordinate 122,684, forward strand.
TCGTCGGTGGCATCGCCTCTGTTTGTTTCGTCAAGCTTCTCCTCCGACTGCGCGTGTGGTTCCGCCAATTTCCAAGTTGGACCGCATGGGCCCAACCCGGCGTTGGGGGCCTTCTGATGGGCATCCTCGCGCTGATTCGGCCTGAAGTGCTCGGCGTCGGTTACGACTACGTCGATCGCGTGCTCACGGGCGATTTTCCATGGAAGATCGTCGCCGTGCTCGCCGTGATGAAGATCGTCGCCACTCCGGTTTGCTATTCCTCCGGCAACGCAGGCGGCATCTTTGGCCCGAGCTTATTCGTCGGCGCCATGGTCGGCGGAACCGTTGGCTACGGCGCGCACACGCTGTTTCCGAATGTCACGGCGAACCCCGGCGCATACGCCTTGGTAGGCATGGGCGCTGCCTTTGCCGGTATAGTCCGCACACCCATCACCTCCGTAATCATGATCTTTGAGATGACGCGCGACTACTCCATCATCGTGCCGCTCATGATCTCGAACCTGATCAGCTTCTTCATCTCCCAACGACTCCAGCGTGAGCCTATTTATGAAGCGCTCGCGTTGCAGGAGGGTGTCTACCTGCCGACGGGCGAGTCGCGCGAAGAGTTGGAAGGCGTCCACGTCGGGGACATTATGCTCAACGATGTCGAGCCCCTTGCCCCAACGGCTACGCCTGCCCAGGCGACAGCTCACCTGGAATCCGAACACTGCCACGCTTGGCCTGTCGGCGGTAGAAACAAGCTCGTCGGCATAATCACGAAACAACTTCTCGAAACTGCCGAATCCGGCGTGCAAACGATAGCCCAGTTAATTGGCAGCAGCGGTGATTATCCATTCGTACATGCCGATCACCCTGCCGGTTACGCGCTTGAACGCATGGGTACGAATGGGGTAGACGCAATACCGGTCGTCAGCCGGGCCAACATTCATCAGATGTTCGGTGTCGTGCGTCTTGCCGACATTCTCGCCAGGTACGGAATTGCCGGCACGCCCGCCGTGGTTGCGAAATGAGTACCACAACTTCCGCTTCCGTTAACCGGGCGCAACGCCGCGCGCCTGCCCTGCGGCTGAGCCTGGCGGTAATCGCCTCCATTGTGGCTTTGGCGCTGGTTGACGTCTCGCTCGAGAAAACGGAACAGCTCGAACTTGCACAGTCAGCACGCAGAGCCGATCGAAACGGTAGCCAGTTGCTGAAGCGGGGCAACACCGACGAAGCCGTGGAGGCGTTCCGAAAGGCTCATTCGCTGGAGCGCGAAAACACGGGCTACCAACTGGACCTTATACAGGCATTGATGGCCGATGGCAAGTCTGCCGAAGCGGAGCCTCTGATGTCCGACATCCTGGAAGAAGAATCGAACGCAGGTCAGGCAAATCTCGTTGCCGCAAGGCTGGCAGCGCAACAAAGCCATACCACTACGGCGGATGCTTACTATCATCGCGCCGTGTACGGCGAGTGGCCCGATCGGGTGACTCAGCACCAGATCGCCGTGCGAATGGAACTCATCCAATTCCTGAATACGCATGGAAAACAAAACGAGATTCTTGCCGAGTTGCTTCCCCTTGAAGAACAGGCCGGAAAAGATCCCGTGCTGCAACCGCAAATCGCACAACTTTTCCTCACAGCGGGTTCCCCCTCGCGCGCCGAAGCCATATATCGCCGGCTCATAAAGCAAAATTCGCGGAATGCGATGGCTTACGCGGGATTAGGCGATTCTGAACTCGCATTGGGCGATTTCCGCGCTGCGCGCTCGGCGTTTGCCGCCGCCGTTGCACGTGACGCTGGCAATCCCGCTTGGCACAGTCAATTGGAGCTTGCAACAAGCCTGAACAGTCTGGATCCCACGTTGCGCTGGTTGTCTCCTCAGGACAAATACTCCCGCGCTCGGCAAATCCTCCAGCTCGCGGCGTCCGATTTGCAGCAGTGCATCACGAATCACCTGGAGTTGGCCACTGACGATGCGAAACAACTGCTCGATTCCGCTGATGCCGATCTGCGCAGTGAGCCTCCAAAACAGGTCACCAACGATTTAGCCGAGGACACGCTATCTCTTGCTCAGAAGATCTGGCACATGCGCACCAGCCTCTGCGGGCCGAGCACCGCGTCCGACGAGGAAGCACTACGGCTCTCAATGGAAAAGTTGTCGAAATAAGAAACACGGCTCACAGCCGCCGATACTATAGATTGATGGTTGCGATTCGAACCGAAGGCGATGTTGGACCCTTTGGCCGGTCATTGACGGACCGGCTGAACAGCGAAGGTCTTGATGGGAACTACACAGTCGGCATTCGGCGCCTGACGAACAACGATTCAGGTGCGCTTGTCCAGGCCGGTCATATACCTGCCGATACCGACGCCGTACTGGTTACGATCGGGAAACCAATCGCGGCCGACGCCACGCTTCGCTTCGTCAAGATCATCAGCCAGGAGTTCTGCCGCTATTCCATCGACAAAGAAGACGTCACCGTCAAGCGCCGCGCCGTTGTCATCTGCGAAGAAGGCGCTCAGCGTAGACTCCGCACGATCCTCTTCGATGATGTAGGTGAATAGGAACGTCCCATCGCCGCGGCTGGGAGCTGGCTTGCGTCATTGTGCTGCTATGGACGGAATGAGGCTGAGCCGGAACGCGGCCAATTGAAGCGCTGCGAACAGAACGAAAACTCCTAGAGCAACTGGCACTCGTACTTCCGTTCGCCAACGGGTGCTCTTGATCAGCCCCAAGCCACACGCGACTCCAATAACCAGCGTCATCGCGATTTCCACTAGCGAGAAATGGCCGGTAATGATATGTGCCCACCCCAGCAGGAACAGCCAAATGACAATCATAATCGCCAGCCAGAAGCAAAAGCACGGCAAGGCTGACCATTTCGCAATGGGGCTCTGACGAAATCCGAGCACAATGGGAAACCAAAGAGGCAGAGTCTGCACCTCGTGACGGAGCGACCCATGGCTAACGGCGCCGACTATGTAGAGGGCGATCAAGACGGCTAGCGAGCAGTAGGCGACCCACTTCGAAGGATTCGGCACCATATGTGATTACGCACGGTTCATACGCTTTGTTCCGGCAGCATGCCCCTGGGCGCCAACTTCCAAAGTAATGCAAAGTGGTAACCTGTTCGCCTATGCTTGCTCGGTCAGCGCTGTTGATGTTGTTTGCCACGTCCGTCATCCGTGCCGATGATGCGCTCCCGGCAAATGTTGAAAAAATAGCAAATTGGGCTATCCACCGAACCGGAGCTCCCAGTGCCTCGATCGCGATTGTTTTGGATGGACACCTCGCGTATTCGAATGCATTCGGTAATGCGCGCTTAACGCCCGCCGTCGAGGCGCGGCCGGAGATGCGATACGCGCTGGGCTCCGTCAGCAAACAATTCACGGCAGCAGCGGTTCTGCTTCTCGTTCAGGACCGCAAGATGAGCCTTGACGATCGCGTCTCGAAATTCATGCCCGAGCTCACGCAGTCGAATGAAGTCACTGTCCGTATGTTGTTGTCTCATACGTCCGGATATAGCGACTACTGGCCTGAAGACTATCTCATGACAGATATGATGGTTCCCACAACCCCCGCGGACATCGTCGCGAAATGGGCCAAACGGCCCCTGGACTTCAGTCCCGGAACAAAGTGGCAGTACTCGAACACAAACTACGTCATAGCCGGGCAGATTGTGGAGCGGCTGAGCGGTCAACCGTTGTTTGTTTTTCTGAAGGCGCGAGTCTTCGATCCGCTTGGCATGAACACCGTTTACGACGTGAATGAGCACGCCCTTCCCCCAGCGACGCCGCCGGTTACTATCGCCATGGACTCGGGCCGTTGCGTCTCGCGCCGAAAGAAGGACCGGGCTGGTTATCTGCCGCAGGCGAGCTGTCGATGACCGCCGCGGATCTCGCCAAGTGGGACATCAGCGTCGTAAACCAGTCTCTGTTGAGACCAGAGTCTTACACGGAGATGTTTAAAAAAGTAAAGCTGCGCGACGGTTCCGGAACCGGTTATGGCCTCGGAGTCTTTGTTCATTCAAACGGCGGACACCAGTACGTCACACATAGCGGTGAAGTCTCGGGCTTCACGTCTCAAAACACAGTCGTTCTCGACCGTAAGGCAGCCATTGTGGTCCTCGTCAATGAAGATGCTGTGGGAACGTCGGGAATGATCGCCACCGCATTGGCCCCCTCCCTGGTTGGCCGAAGCGCGCCCGAGGACCGCGTTCTAAAGCTATTCAAACAATTGCAACAGGGCGAGCTGGATCACGCGCAGTTCACCGATTTGTGCAACGCATATTTCACAGAGGAAGCGATTCATGACTTTTCCGCTAGCCTCCAACCGCTTGGCGAACCTTTATCTCTCAGCCAGCAAGGTGAATCGCAGCGTGGCGGAATGACTTTCCGTACATTTCGTATTCGATTCCCGGATCAAACGCTGAACCTGACCACCTATGAGATGCCCGATGGCAAACTGGAACAGTTTCTCATTGAGCCGGGACAGTAGTACACGGACAGCGTTCTGCTTATTGACTCCAGTGATCGGCGAAGATTTTGGCGATGGTGTAGATGCTCTGCATCGGGTTTGCGCCCACGGACGTCGGAAAGATACTTCCATCCACGACGTAAAGATTGCGCGTACCCCACACGTGGAAGTCCTGCGCCACGACGCTGTTCTCGGGAGTGGCGCCCATCTTATCGGTCGCCTGCATATGGGCCGACGTGACAACCGAGCGATTCGCGACAAAGTGAATGTTTCTCTGAACGGCCGCCGCTTGATCGGGTGAGGTGAGCACCTGCGGACGGAGTTCCGCACTGGCGCTTTCGACGCCGAGAATATTCTCGGTAGTCGGAACGTAGACCTGTCTGGCCCCGGCGTTAAACATCACTCGGATTGCTTGCGCCACACCCTCGGCAAAACGCTGCTTGTCTGATTCGCAGAGCGTGTAATCGATCTGGGGCGCGCCGGTTCCGTCCAGGGTGATGCGGTTGCCGCTCTGAGGTGTGTCGATCAGCATTACACCGAAGCCCGCAAGATAACGGAATGCCTTGATCATTTCGTACGAGTGGAGCGCCGGACCGCGACTCATAATCGCGGCGTACAAAGGTTGATCTGCCATCGATTCCAGCGCGTAGCCGCGATCGGACAAATGATCGTCGACGTAGACGGACGCCTCGGTGCCCGTTAAAACGTCGATATGGTGGTCGAAGCGTCCCATGATTGGCATGGACGGATGCAAGACAACGCCGCGGCCGATTTGATCGTTCTTCACACCGCTGCGCAGGAGGATCGTTGGCGATCCAAGTGCGCCGGCCGAGAGGATCACCGTATCAGCGCGAACCGTTAACGTTGTTCCCGGCGGCACCTTCAGGCCGTTCGGATCTGCTATCGTTCCGGCCTCCGGAATCGGCGCCCGAGTTTGTAATTCGACTCCGACTGCTCGCCTGCCGTCCCCCTCACCATCAAACAGAACGCGGCGGACGTCCGCGTCCGGAACCATACCGAGGGGATTAGTTCCATCGTCGAGCGCTTCGATCAACAGTTGACTCTCAGCCGAGCGCTTATCCGTAACCGGCGATGGTGAGTGGCCCGGGGCGTATGTATTCAGGTTGTAGAGCTTTGGATGGAGACCGGAAAGCTTTGCTCCTTCCCAGAGAACACGGTTATTGGAGTTGATCTCCTGCTCAGTCAGAGTGCGCGTGCCTATCGCTTGCTTAACCCATTCGTATTCGCGCGCCAGTTCTGCTTGTGTAAATTCATTCGGTGCGATTCGTCCGGCTTTGCGCCAGCTTTCAATCTTCAGCCGTATAGCTTCCGCCGTTGGAGCAAAACAGAGATCGACATTTACCTGCGAGCCGCCCCCCACCGCTAGCCCGTTGCGGATGCGTATCGAGCCGTCGGTCGACGTGCGCGTATCGATGAGATCGTCTATCAACCGAGTCTCCATCGAGCCGGGCACTACAAATGAACCGCGCTCGAGCAGCAGCACCCGTTTACCCTTGGCGCGAAGCTCATGAGCCAGCACCGATCCCGCGGGACCGCTCCCAACGATCAGCACGTCTATCGGATGGCCGTCTCTTTCCACCAATTCGTTTCTTGCTCTGTCGTATGCCAGGCGTGTGGGCGCCAGGTGCGGCATGTGCGACCGGATGTAATCGGGCGGCGCGAACATGTCGAGTTTGACGCCGGTCAAGTCGCCCTGCACCGCGCCATAGCCTTTCACGATGTAGAAGTTCCGCACCGTAGCTGCAAGGCGCCGCGGCGCGCTTTCGCTGCAGTTTTGCAGCAACAGCAACACCTGTTGGCGTTTTTCGGAAGGCAACCCGGCAAAGGACGATAACCCTGCCGTTGAGATTGCCGCCCCGATTCCGCAAGCGGCTCCAAATGCACGCAGATCGGCAAACGGCGCAAGCAAAGCCCGAACTTGCGGTACGTTGCCTGCATCGCGCCAAATGGCGTCGCGCGCAGTTTTCAGAAGCAGCGTTGTCTGCGCGTCGTTAGGCAACTCGTCCACAGGTAGAAACGAGGCAAAGAGTGCATTATGCACCGCGCGCAGGGCGTCACCGTTCGGCGTGTCCGCGTCGCGATTCTGTCCCTGGCCGCGAGCGGCTGAGGCTCCTATGAATGCGATCAGAACTGCCCAAACACAGGCTTTCGCAGCGTTCATTTCGGAAAGTATACCGCTGCTCACACCGCTTTTCGGTTAGGATATGGAGGATGAAGCGGCGGCTTACCGCGTTAAGAAAATGTGCGTTCGCATTTGCCTTGCTGTTTTTGGCTGTTTACTCGCTGGATTACGTGCCCGGCGTAATGGCCGCCAACGGCAAAATGTTCGGCCTTTTTTCCATGACAACGTTTGTCGATATTGGTCACCTCGGGCTGGGTCTTCTAGCTCTCATCAGCGGTCTTGTCGGACAAAAGGCAGCGCGAGTCTACTTCTGGTTTCTGGGATTCTTTTATGCCGCAGATGTAATCACGTATGCAATTCGGCATCTGCACCTGATCTCTCCGTTGACGAACCTGCTCGTGAACCTTCCGCATATTGTGGTCTCGGTCGCCGCCTTCGTGATTGCGATCAACGTTGACAAGCATGTTAGGCATGCGGTCGTCTCGCCGGCATAAACAGCTTAATCGTTTGCTGCGTGCTGTAGCGTACGCGGCCGGGTTGTTCGCGATAGCTATTCTTGTTTTCTCGTTGTGTTCGCGCCCTCGCAAGCTGCTTTTCGCTCCGACTCCCGATGTAAGACGGCACCCCGAGCAGTCAGTAGGCGTTCCGAACTATAACCGCGATGAGGTCGATACGTTCTATACCTATCCGGAGTGGTACATCGTTTGGAGTTACCAGGCGAAGGCGGACTTCCAGCAACAGCATCTCCCCTCTGGGTATCCGTATTTCGGCGACATCGGCCAGTTCTGGCAGGCTTACTCGCGCGTATATGCGCTGACGAGAGGAACCTACGCTTTCGCAACGGGCGATCACATCATGCTTGCAGTGATTGGCTCGTCCCTCACCCTTGAATACACGCTGAAAGGTTTCTATGAAGAAACAATTGGCCGTCTCAGCGAATGGACAAGTCATCACGAAATGGTCGCCGAGGATGCGTTTGCGGCGAAGGTGGCCGAAAACTATGCTGCGTTTGTACACGTACGGCCCTTTTACGAGTTCTCGTTCGCCCACGCGTTGCACGGACTCTGGACCGAGACGCCGTTTCGACCCACACACCTGCTGCGCACCCTGGAGCGCCGTGGCTGGCTGTCGCTCGATTACGCCGTCGAATCTGTTTACTGCCAAATCATTGAAATCGCCACGCATGCAACCTACGGTCACGAAGACCTAAACACAGGCGCGTGGATCGAATATCCGCCAAGCGCCACGCCAACAGTCCTCGCGCCTTCGAGTTCGATTCAGGTCGCCAAAGATCTAGGCCCAGGAGAGGCGATCGTAGAGATTCCTCGCTATCAAGAATTCACGCAGGATGCGCGAGTACTCATTCAGCATGGAGTACGCTTTCGTCAAATCGCAGGAAACGAACTGCTGGTTATATCCGCCATCGCTCCCGGAAAGTGGACAAATTCTGTGGCTAACGTTCAGCTTCTCTTCTCGCAATCGATGCTGACGGATCCCAGCAGAACGCGTGTAGTCCTCTTAACGAGGGTCAATGAAATACATCGCGTGATTCCCGCGCTCGAAGCTCAGGGCGTAGCGATTGAGCATCTCTACGATTATTAGCCTGTCGCCCGGGCAACGCTGTAACCTACGAATATGCAGGCAGACCGTATAGAAGTTAGCCGTGACAACGATCGCAACGATTGGCTGATTCGAATCTGGGTTGGCGACGAGGTCATCCGCCGGCACTGCCATGAAGCGCCGGACTCCGGCGAAGAGACGCTGCGCAATGCGGCGGTCAAGACCGCAACGGACGAGGGTTACACAATCGACCCTTTGAACATTATCTTCACCTAGCATTCTGCCGAGTCGATCAATCCCGTCACGTCCTCTCCAACAGCGCAATTCCGCCTGCAATTAGCAGAACCGCCACGATTCTGGGTGTGCCTGCATTCTCGTGTAGAGCAAACACGCTGATCGCAAACGCCGCCAATGCCTCCAGCCCCAGCACAAGCAGGTAGGCCACTCCCATGTCCGCGCGCTTCATGGCAATCGCCTGACACGCGGCGCCGGCGCAAAAGAAAACAAACACGCAAACGCTCGGCGTCAGTTTCGTCAATCCCAACGAAAGCTTCATGAAAAGACCACCCGTCGCGAACAGTAGCGAGGCAACCACCAGCAGCAGCAAGTACATGGCTCCAGCTTAGGCGCCTGAGCGGCCCACTCCTCTAATCGTGCAAGTCTCTTACCGTGTTGAAAACGTTCGCCGCAGGCTATCTGCCAAGCTTTGGTCGCCCCATACTTCGAAGAGTAAGTTGCCGTGTTTCACGAAAAACATGCGCTTCGAACTGTCCATCGCAGTGGCGATCCTGGGCGTTCCTCGGAACGTGTAAATGTATCGACCGTCCGCTTCGGGCTGCCCAAGAATCTCTAACCGGTCGAAAGTCTCCGTCTTCGGCACAAACCAAACTTCGAAAACTCCCTTGTCGGTCTTGAACCACGCTGCGCCCTTTTGACCCGAAAACATGTGTTCTTCTTTTGATCTGCGAATGCACTCAACGGAGAACCCATGAGCCCTCAGCATACGCGCTAACCCGCTGGCATCGGCGTACACAGGGCTAGTCGCGTTATCCCACGCCTGCTGCGAGCGCACATCTGCACATTCGTCTGACTGCGCATACATGCATCCGGGAAGAATAGCCAACAGGAATAGAACGGCTTTCAAATGATCGGCCCCACTCCTTCCAGTCGAGCACAAATTTCCCGATCGGCTGAGCCACCTCGCAGAGCCACTCCCCGCTACGGTCCCGTCATACCCGCCTTCCGCGCTACGATCAAAGCGACGGCGGCTGACCACGCAATGAAGACCCTTGAACGTCCACGCACGACCATCAGCGGTGTCGAGATTGACCCCGTTTACGGGCCCGCAGACCTGAAAGATTTCGAGCCAGAGCGGGATCTCGGCGACCCCGGCGAGTTTCCTTACACCCGCGGCATCCATCGCGATATGTATCGCGGCAAGCTGTGGACCATGCGCCAGTTCTCGGGTTTCGCAACGCCTGAAGAGACGAATCGGCGCTATCAATACCTGCTCAAGCAAGGGCAGACCGGTCTCTCTGTCGCGTTCGATCTGCCCACGCTGATGGGGTATGACGCTGACCACCCCATGAGTGAAGGCGAGGTCGGCAAGTGCGGCGTCGGAATTTCCTCGCTGGAGGACATGGAGATCTTATTCCGAGGCATTCCCCTCGGCGACGTCTCCGTGTCCATGACGATCAATTCGCCCGCTTCCATCCTTTGGGCCATGTATCTCGCCGTCGCGGAAGAGCAAGGCGTAAATTGGCAGCGCGTTTCCGGCACTCTGCAGAATGACATCCTGAAGGAATACATCGCCCAGAAGGAATATATCTTTCCGCCGCGGCCGTCCATGCGGCTCGTCACGGATACCATCGAATTCGGTGCGCGCCACACGCCCAGGTTCAACCCCATCTCTATCAGCGGCTATCACATTCGCGAGGCCGGTTCCACGGCGGCACAAGAGCTTGCATTCACCCTGCGCGACGGCATCGAATACATCGATTGGGCGCTCGAACGCGGCTTGAACATCGATGACTTCGCGCCCCGGCTCAGCTTCTTTTTCAATGCTCACAACGATTTCTTCGAGGAGATCGCGAAATATCGCGCCGCCCGCAAAATCTGGGCCTATGTCATGCGCGACCGTTACGGCGCAAAGAGCGATCGCAGCATGAAGCTGCGCTTCCATGCGCAAACTGCGGGCTGCTCGCTTACTTGGCAACAGCCCTACAACAATTTGATGCGCACCGCGTGGCAGGCAATGGCCGCGGTGCTGGGCGGCGCGCAATCTCTCCACACCAACTCTCTCGACGAAGCCTACGCACTGCCCAGCCAAGAAGCCGTAACTCTCGCGCTGCGCACGCAGCAGATTCTGGCTTATGAAACTGGCGTGCCGAACACCGCCGATCCGCTGGGCGGCTCCTACTTTATCGAGAACCTGACGCTGCAGATGGAATCCGCCGCAAACCAATACATCGAGCGTATCGATCGCCTCGGCAGCATGATCGCGGCCATCGAAACCGGATTCCCCCAGAGCGAAATTGCGAGCGCCAGCTATCGCTATCAGCGCGAAGTGGAGGAAGGTGAGCGTACCATCGTCGGCGCAAACCGGTTTCAGGCGGCTGAGGAAAAACCGATTGAGCTCTTGCAAATTGACCCGAGCGCTCAGCAAAAACAGGAACAGAAGCTGAACGGCTTGCGTCAACGCCGCAACCAAATAGCTGTGCAAAACGCGCTTGACCGGTTGAGCAAGGCCGCCGAGGGCAGCGAGAACACAATGCCGTCCATCTTGAATGCCGTTCGCGCGTACGCCACTTTAGGCGAAATCTGCGACAGCCTACGCAAAGTCTTTGGGACGTACACTGAAACTACACACTTGTAAGTGTCTTCAAATGAATACTGGAAGGATGGAATGTATGGAAGAAGAATCCAAGAACGGGTTGCTGGGCGCCGCGCTCATCGGCGTGGGCGTTGGTCTTGCGGCAGTTGGCATCGCAATGGTGATTCCCGCCTGCACTAGATGGTCGCTGGGATTGATGGATGAAGTAGTTCGGAGGGGTCGCGACACAATCCACTCCAGTGTCGGCACAGCCGCCGATATTGCAGGCAGCGTGTCCGGGCACGCGCAACGTAAGTTCGCGCATGCCTCAAAGACTGCGCGTGAAGGGACAGCTAAGGCCGCCGGGATGGTTGAAACCGCTGCCCGGCGCGTTCGCGAGAACGCCAGCTCCTAAGAGGATCGTCTATGCCCGATACGACAGTCGTTCCTAAGCCAACCGAAACCGACGTTAAGAACAAGCCCGAGGAACAGAAGCATCTCGACACCGATGGCGGCGAGCGCCAGCCCAGCGATCACTCAAACGAGCCGGGTACGTCCAACAGTCCGGGCGCAGGTGACTATTCGTCACGCGCGTGAGCGTGCGCGGGAGGGCTCGTCGCCTCCACGGCTTTGAAATGTCCTTTTAGGTGGTACGTGTGCCGCGATCCTTTCGGCACTACCCACGAGTCTCCCGGATTCAGAATGATCGTCTGGCCTTCGATCTCCAACTCCGCCGACCCGTCGAGCACATAGCCGACCGTCTCATACTCTCGCGCCTCGTTCTCCAGCTTCTGCTGACTAGCCGCTTCGTCCCAGAGCCGCATCGCCACCGACTTGCCGGATGCAAGATATTTTTGTCCGTACTTGCCCTTCGGCGAATGCGCCGAGTCTACTTTCGTTATCGTTGAGTCACTCATACTCCATAGATGCAGATGCGCATTGGGCAACTACAATGTGATCTGATGGCAACCAACCGTTTGGACCTCCTGAAGCAAATGGTCGCCCAGGACCCCGCAAACTCTTTCGCCCGTTACGGTTTAGCAATGGAATACAGCAATACCGGCGCGCTTGAAGACGCAGTCCGCGAGTTCGAAACACTGATCGGCCAGGATGCAAATTACTGTGCCGCGTACTTTCACGGCGGTCAAGCGCTCGAGAAGCTAGGCCGCATCGACGAGGCGCGGACCACATACGAGCAAGGCATCGCGGCTACCACGCGCAAAGGCGACGCGCATACCAGAGCCGAGCTCGAAGCGGCCATTGTTTCACTTCCGATTTGATTATGCGCGGTTTCGCTCTTTTCCTCTGCGTGGCTGTAGCCGCTGTAGCGCAAGTGAGCCAATCGTTGCGGCCCTATGTCAAAGAGAATGACCGCGTCGTTGTTCTGAATCACCTGCGCGTGATCGACGGCACTGGCGCAGCGCCCGTCGAAGACGCCCAAATCGAAATCCGCGATGGGCGTATAGCGTCGGTCCGCGCGTCAGGCTCTGCTGCGCTTCCGTCCGGCGCAAAAGTTGTGGATCTCACAGGCAAAACGGCTATTCCCGGTCTTGTCGGTATGCACGAGCATCTGTTCTATCCGCTGCCCGGGGGCGGGGCAGGCCGGCTAAGTCTATATGGCGAGATGGCCGACAGCGCGCCAAGACTCTACCTCGCCGGCGGCGTCACAACCGCTCGCACCGCCGGCAGCATGGAGCCTTACGCCGATCTCTCGCTCAAGAAATTGGTTGACTCCGGCGAAATCCCCGGCCCGAAATTGCACATCACCGGCCCTTATATAGGCGGGTTGATTCCCGAGATCCCGCAGATGCACCTTCTGACCGGGCCGGATGACGCCGCCCGCCTGGTCGATTACTGGGCCGCCGAGGGCGCGACTTCCTTCAAGGCGTACAACGTGATCACGCCGGAAGAGTTGAAGGCGGCTATTGACCACGCACACGCCCATGGACTGAAAATAACCGGTCATTTGTGCAGCATCGGATTCACGGAAGCGGCGGTACTGGGAATTGACAACCTGGAGCATGGCCTGATCGTGGACACCGAATTTTTCCCTGGAAAGAAGCCTGGGGTCTGCCCCGCATCAGGTCCGGCCGAAACAGACTTGGCCCAAAACCTGGATGTCGAAAGTGCAAAGGTGCAAGACATGATTCGCGATCTGGTGGCGCATCACGTCGCTGTCACTTCCACCCTCGCCATCTTTGAAACCTTCCTGCCGGGGCGGCCGCCGCGTGCATTGCTGGGCCGGATCGAAGAAGCTCTCAGCAGCCGGGCTTGGGCCTCCTATCTAATGTCGCGCGATAACGTAGCCGAGCATGCACAGAGTTCCGTCTTCCCCGCCCTTGTCAAAAAAGAAATGCAATTTGAGCGCGATTTTGTCAAAGCCGGCGGACTGCTCATGGCCGGTTGCGATCCAACTGGCTACGGCGGCGTCTTGCCTGGGTTCGGTGACCAGCGCAACATTGAATTATTAGTCGAAGCCGGCTTTACACCCGTCGAAGCAATCCATATCGCTACTGAAAACGGTGCCAAGTTCCTGGCCGAAAACGACGCAATCGGCACAATTTCTCCTGGAAAGGCCGCCGATATCGTCGTCCTTGACGGCAATCCGGCTGCGCGCATCAGCGACATTACTCGCGTAGACACTGTGTTCAAAGATGGCGTGGGCTACGATTCTGCCAAGCTGATAAGCTCAGTCCGCGGCCTGATGGGATTGCGTTAATAGAGGTAGATGAATCGTTCTTCCCTAGCGTGCTTACTGGTCTGTTCCGCAGTCTTGGCTTTTCCGCAGGCGGCCGCGCCTAAGGCGGAGAACCGCATTACCCTTTACGTCGCGGCGGAAGACAAATCCGGCAACCCTGTAAACGGGTTGGAGCAGCACGACTTTACTGCGCTGGACAACAAGCAGCCACAACAAATTTTGTCTTTCCAGGCGGCGAGTCCCGCCGGCAACGATAGTGAAGTCGTCCTCGTGCTCGACGCCGTAAATACCAATTTCAGCCGGGTAGCTTTCGCGCGGCAACAGATGGATAACTTTCTGAAACGAGATGGCGGCAGACTCGCGCGGCCTGTCTCAATCGCCGTGTTTACCGATTCGGGTATGGACGTTCCGCTGAACCCGTCTATAGACGGCAACGCCCTGGCAGACTTCCTGGACAAGAAAGAAACAGGCTTGCGGGACATTAACAGATCCGGCGGCTTTTACGGCGCTTCCGAACGCACCGGCATGTCGCTTCACGGGCTGCAAGAACTCGTCGCGTTTGAAGCCAAGCGTCCTGGCCGCAAAATTGTTATTTGGATCAGCCCGGGGTGGCCGTTGCTTACCGGCCCTCGCATTGAATACTCATCGAAGCAACAGCAATCCATGTTCAACAGGATCGTGGGCATCACGACGGCGTTGCATCAGGCGCGCATCACGCTTTACAGCGTGAATCCTTTGGGAACTGGTGAGAACCTGGCGGAAGAGTACTACTATCAAGAGTTTTTGAAACCCGTGAAGAAGTGGAGCCAGTCTCAACTCGGTGATCTGTCCCTGCAAACATTTGCCGTTAATAGCGGCGGATTGGCGCTGAATGCGAGCAACGATATCGCCTCACTGATACAACGTTGCACTCGCGACGCGACGGGCTACTATGTACTTTCCTTCGACGGTCCGCCCGGTGATGGCCCGAACGACTTCCTGCCAATCGAAGTGAAGGTTGATCGGCCGGACGTGAAAACTCGAACCATCTCCGGCTATTACGCACAGCCGACGCCGGTGGGCGGAAAATAGTTCGGCGGCAGTTTACCGCTGCATATCCGGCGGCGGACCGTCTTTGCCCCATCCGATATCGAAGCCTGATCCGAACGTAAATGTAGATTGCAACACATGGTAGGCAGTGTCCTCGACTGCTACGCAATGGAACGATCCATGCTCGGGTTGTCCGAAGCGCAAATCTGTTAATTCCACACGTTCTCCCTGCCCGTGATCCAGCGCAATGTGGAACTCAGCCCAAACAGGAAAGCGCGCGAAATAGTCGAAATACCGAAATGCTTCCGTTCGCTTCGCCGCATCGAGAGTCGCTTCGTTCGGCGGTTTGTAAAACACGTGCGCGGTCGAGATATCGAGATCACCCAGCGTATTCACCGGCAGTGACGCATACGTGCTCGCCGTTTCGACGATGCCTCGCCAGGCAAAAGGACTGAAAGATTCAGGCATGGCCGACGCTTGAATGGGAGGCCCGTTCTCGAACAAGCGAGCTTCCAATTGCGCTACCGCTCGCGCATGCAAAAGGCCGCGCGCGATGTCGAACAGCAGAACGAAGAAAAGCGCGGTAACCGCAATGCTTCGTCCGGACGTTTGCTTGCCGCCGATCTCACGGCTGACCAGGCGCGAAAAAAACGGCCAAACCGCTGCTAGGAACAGCGCCGCCATGATCCAGCCGTCGTAGAGCGCTGTCACATCCAGGTGAAACCAGCGCGATGAAAACGGCAGAAGCAGCCGCATGCCATAGCTGTTCGTCCAATCGAGCATCAGATGGCTCGCTACACCAACACAGCACAAGAGCCACGCCTTCAGCCACGGCAACTTCCGGCGAAAGATCGCCGCAATCACCAGCATCGAGAGCAGCGCCATTACCGGCAATCCGATGAGCGAATGCGTGTACCCACGATGCGCTTCAAGATATGCCAAGTGCCCATTTGCCAGCGCAACGATGTCCACGTCGGGTGCGTTGGCAGCCAGGATCAACAGCGCGGTCCCGTGAACCGAATAGCGGTTCAAGCCCGGCGCGCGCAAGCGCCAGCCCGGTCAGCGTATGCGTGATATTGTCCACTTGCTTAGCGGTTCAGGCGCAAGCGCGAACAGCGGCAAACGATTGCTCGCGTGCCAAATATTCCGGCGGCATCAGCAACGTAAGCGCATCGGAACGATTTCCGCGCTCATTGGCAAGCTTGCCCGCCAGTTCCCCATCTACTTGCACGTAAGACATGGGGCGCCGTCGCGCTGGCAAATGACAGACCGGCCACGGAGAACACTGCAGCCCTGCATCTGATGTGTACGCCCCAGCGCAACACCCAGCAGATAAGGGACGTAGCGCAAGCTCATGGTTCCGCGGAACAAAACAACCTCAAAATCATTGAGAAGCAGCGAAGCTCCGCGCGCAATCTCCAGATCTCCGCCATAATTTCTGACCCGGCTGATAAGCGCAAAGCTGGCCTGAAACGAGCGTGCCGTCCACCATCACCTCGAACTCCCGCAGCGGGCTAAACACGTGACTGAAACCGGCCACGTAGTATGCCAACTTTCCGGCCGCAGCCTTTAGATCGAGATTGAAGCGCGACACGATGTCCGCATCCAGTCCCGCGCCCGCCATGCAAAGAAATGAACGCTCCCGCTCGCCAAACGCCCGCAGCTTTCCCACTGATATGCGTTCGGGCTTCCAATGCGGTAAGCGGGTCGCCGCGCTTTCAGCTACCGTCGGGATGCGCATCTCCCGCGCGAGCACGTTAGCCGTCCCGCCCGGCAGAATCGCGAGCGGAACGGAGGTATGCAGCATGCCGTTCGCCACTTCGTTGATGGTGCCGTCGCCGCCGGCGACGATGATAAGGTCACAGCCGGCTTCAATCTGGGCTCGAGCTTGCAAGCTTGCACTTCCCGGGCCGGTAGTGGGCACGAGTGTTGTCTCAATGCCCTGTTTCGACAGAACTGCGATGGTACGTTGGAGCCAGTGTGGATCGCGTGAGAGGGCGCGCGCGACAGGATTATAGACGAGGGCGGCGCGTCTCGCGTGAAACGAGTCCAAGCTCACCATTATAAGTTCGGGAATGTCACAATCGCTTGCGAAGCGCGTAGAGGAACTGCGCAAGACGCTGGAACATCACGAGTACCTGTACTACGTCCTAGACCAGCCCGAGATTACTGACGCCGAGTACGACCAGCTCATGCGCGAGTTGCGCGCATGGAAGAGCAGAACCCGGAGCTTCGTACGCCGGATTCACCCACTCAACGAGTGGGCGGCGAACCGCGCGAGGGCGCGGTGCAAGGTTGCCGCATAGCTCGCCCATGTTGAGCCTCGATAACGCGCTGAATGAGCAGGAGCTTCGGGAATTTGACGCGCGCATCCGCCAGCTCTTGAAGTCCGAATCTTACGAGTATGTTGCCGAACTGAAACTGGACGGCCTTTCGATGGCCGCACAGTATCGCGAACATCGCTTCACGCTAGCCATTACCCGGGGAGATGGTCAAGTCGGCGAAGACGTCACGGAGAACGCACGGACAATTCGCTCGCTGCCTTTGCGCGCGAAGCATGGCTGCAATCGCCGCGGCCGAATTCGAAGTTCGCGGCGAAGTCATCATGCACCGGCGCTCGTTCGAACGGATGAATGAGGAGCGCGAACGCGCCGGCTTGCCCCGCTTCGCCAACCCTAGGAATGCGGCGGCCGGAGCACTGCGCGCGCTCGACCCGTCTGTCACCGCCGCTCGGCAGCTCGACTATTTCGCTTATTTCCTGCTGCGCGGCGGACGCCCCTTGCTGGATAGCCAGTGGGAATCGCTCGAATTATTGTGCAGAGCGGGTTTCAAAGTAAACCGCTACCGCGCCAAGTGCGATGGCCTCGACGAGCTCTTCGCCTTCATCAAGGAGTGGGAGACCAAGCGCGATACCCTGCCCTACGAAATCGACGGCGTGGTAGTCAAGATCGATTCGGTCGGCCAGCAGGACAGGCTCGGCTGGACGGCGAAAGCGCCGCGCTGGGCGATTGCATTCAAGTATCCGGCCCGCCAGGCGTCAACGGTGCTCGAAGGCATCGAAGTGCAAGTCGGCCGCACCGGAGCGCTGACTCCCGTTGCGCATTTGAAGCCGGTATTGATCGGCGGGAGTCACGGTATCAGCGCGCCACGTTGCACAACGAGGATGAGATTGAGCGTCTGCGAACGTTGCGATCGGCGACACTGTACTCGTCGAGCGCAGCGGCGATGTCATCCCGAAGATCGTCGCGTGTCATAGAGCCGGCGCGCATCGGCGCAAGTTTCACATGCCCGCGAACTGTCCGGTTTGCGGTGGCCACGTCGTGCGTGAGCAAGGCGAGTCGGCCAGCCGCTGCGTAAATACCAATTGTCCGGCGCGCCTGCGCGAATCGCTGCTGCACTTTGCGTCACGCGGCGTAATGGATATCGACGGTATGGGCGATGCGCTGGTCGATCAGCTCCTCAAGAATGGCATGGTAAACAACATCGCCGACCTGTACACGCTCACCAGCCGATCGGCTCTTGACGCTCGAGCGAATGGGTAAGAAGTCCGCCTCAAAGATGATTCAGAATATCGAAAATTCGCGGTCGCAGCCGCTTCCGCGCGTTTTGAACGGACTCGGCATCCCGTTTGTCGGGGAACGCACAGCTCAGATTCTCGCGTCTCACTTCGGCAGCATGGATGCGATCGCAGCGGCCACAGCCGAGAGCTTGCAGGAAGCCGATGAGGTTGGCCCGAAGGTGGCGGAGGCCATCCGGCAGTTTTTCGATGAATCGCGCAATCGGGATTTGATCGAGCGCCTCCGCGCAGCCGGTTTACAGTTCACGGCAAAGCGCGAAGCAGGGAAAAGGGGGCATTCACCGGCATCACCTTCGTTCTGACGGGAACGCTGCCTACACTCACGCGCGAAGAGGCAAAGCGGCGCATCGAAGCGGCCGGCGGCAAAGTGGTGGGTTCGGTGAGCAGCAAACACCGATTTCGTTATGGCGGGTGCCGAAGCCGGCTCGAAGTTGGCGAAAGCGACAGAACTCGGGGTACCCGTTGCAGGCGAAGAGCAACTGTTACAAATGCTGAGCCAACCGGAGTTGGGGCAGGTCTGACGCTGATTAAAGAGATCTACAATCTGGTGGCGTCACTTCAGCGGATTGTTCCTCGCCTGGGGACCGCCCGGGCTGCTCGTTTTAGCCCTCCTCGACTCGGCTGGACTCCCTGTTATCGGTGGCGTTGATCTTCTCTTGATCACGATTGCGATTAACCGCCCGACGTACGCCTGGTCTGGCGGCTGCTTACGCTATGATCGGTTCACTGGGCGGTAGTCTGTGCTTTACGGAATTGCGCGGAAAGGCGGTGAACCGTTTCTCGCCAAGCATCTCGCTACACGCCAGGGCCGAAAACTGCATTCGTGGTTTGAGCAATACGGTCTCATCACAGTTTTCATCCCGGCCGTATCTCCCCTTCCGCTTCCTATGAAGATTCCCGTCTTCTGTGCGGGAGCTCTGGAAGTGCGCTGGACGTATTTTGCCGGGGTGGTTGCGGCCGCCAGAGCCATTAGGTACTTTGCGCTTGCGTTTCTGGGAATGCGGTATGGAAATGAGACCTTCGCCTTCTTGCGGCAGCACATACTCGGCATCGGCGTGATTGCATTAGCTCTCGGGTTCGGTGCGGTAATCGCGCTCCGGTTGGTGCGCCGCGCCGAACATCGAAGACGAAGCGGAGAACTCGCCGGGTTGTAGCATGCTGCCGCTTCTGCTGCTTTTTGTTGCGTCCGGAAATCAAGCGGCAAGCCAGGAAAACGTAACTCCCGAGCGCGTCAAGATGCTCGAAATACTCGAGCACGTTAGGCTGAACGTCGCGCAGGAGCTTGCCATGTCCGCAAATTACACTTGCGTCGAGACCATCCAGCGAACGTATTATTGGGAGCAAAACTCCTGCGCGGCGGACGGCCACCGTTCCAAACCCAGAGAGTATATGCATGACCAGCTACGCCTGGATGTCGCGGTTTCGGAAAGCAATGAAATTTTCGCCTGGCACGGTGAGAACAAGTTCGTATCGACGGACATCACAAAGGTAATACCGAACGGCCCCAAGAGTTCCGGACAGTTTGTCGGTTTCTTGCAAGGTATCTTCAGAACGCCCGGAGTGTTGTTCACATTCAAAGGCACGTCCCAGCTCCAGAATAAGCCGGTTTACTCGTTCGATTACATTGTTCAGCTATTGCGAAGCACATACACGCTTAAGGGAAGAAACGGTGCATCTATCGTTCCCTATCACGGAAGCTTTTCCGTCGATACTTCGAACTTCCAGCTCGTTCGGTTGAACATCATAGTCGACGATCCCCCGTCCAAATCGGGGATTTGTTCGGCCGACACCGAAATTGAGTACCAACTGGTCGACATACAAGGGCATCAATCTCTGCTGCCCTCCTCATTCGTTTTGAAGATTGTCGCCGATAACGATCTATACACCGTAAGCCGCACCAACTACGCACAGTGCCGCGAGTTTCTTGGTGAATCGACGTTGCACTTCACCGCCGTCGATCCCGGCGCGCCGGCCGTAAAGCAGCACGTTGTGGATCAACCGCTGCCTGCGGGTCTGATTTTGAAGGCAACTCTCGACACCCCCATCAACGACAAGGATTCGTATATCGGGGACGCAGTCCAAGCTACCCTCGCTGAACCTTTGACACTGCCGGGCAGTAACCGCGCAGTTCCCAAAGGTGCGGCACTGCACGGCGTCATCTCTCAAATGGAACAGCACTCCGACAACCTGATGTATTGGCTCGTAGGCATTAAGTTCGAACGCCTAACCGACAGTGACGATTCGTATCTGTTAAACGCGTGGCCTGTGCCGGCAGCGATAAATAAGGCTGGTTCCAGGTTCGCAACGGACCGCGTGCTCAACGATCAAGCGTCAGAGGCTGCAAAACACGGTTTCTGGTTTATGGATGGAAAGCACTTCCGATTTCCGAAGCATTTCACGCGTTATTGGCGCACGCTTCCGGAATCGGCCGACATGACCGCGATAGCATGAAGGTATGTCGAAGACATCGCGGCGAAACTTCCTGGTCCGAACCGCATCCATAGCAACCGTCGCAAGTAGCGCGTTCGGGCGCGACCCGCTGACCCACAACAATCTCGGTTTTCAGATTTATACGCTGAGAAACGTTGTTGAACAGAACCCTTTACAAATTCTCAAGGCTGTTCAGGATATCGGCTATCGGGAGATTGAGTGTACTGCCGGCAATCTCGACAAGATCTGGCCGGTACTCGAGCAGACCAGCCTCAAGCCCGTGAGTATCCACACCGATAAGTCGATGTTCACGGCTGATGGCGGACTGTTCGTCGATTCAACTCTGGAGCAGACTAAGCAACGCGGCTTCCAATATGTCGTAATTCCGTTCGAGCGTTTCACCGACAATGGCGCAGATGGAGTCACACAGTTCGGCGAGAAAATGAATCGCCTGGGCCAACAGGCGAAGGCACAAGGCCTGACGCTCTGCTACCACAATCATGCTCATGACTACGCGCCTGTGAACGGAACGCCTGCCATACACATGCTGCTCGATGAAACGAACAAGAAAGACGTTCAGCTAGAGATGGATGTCTTCTGGGTCAGCGTTGCTGGATACGATCCGGTTGCTGAATTGAAATCCCTTAAAGGACGCGTTCCGCTGCTGCATTTGAAGGACAAATCGGCCGGAACACAGACTCAATTCAGCGAGGATGTTCCTAAAGATGCATTCCGGGAAGTTGGCAGCGGATCAATCGACTTCCCGGCGGTCTTGAAAGCTGCGGACAGTTGCGGCGTGAAAAACTATTTTGTCGAACAGGATCAGACTGCCGGCGATCCAATCATAAGCCTGAAGAAGAGCTTCGAATATCTGAAGGCCATGTTTGCCTAATCGGGGCCGTTAAGCCCGTTCCTGATAAGTGCCTTCGGAGGTGCTGACGCGGATGCGCTCACCTTGATTGATGAATGGAGGCACTTGCACCACTAGCCCTGTCTCCATCTTGGCCGGCTTCGTCACGTTCGAAACCGTCGCGCCTTTCAGGCCAGGCTCGGTTTCAACCACAGTCATCTCGACGCTGGGCGGCAGTTCCACGCTGATCGCCTTGCCTTCATAAAACTCCACGTTCACTTTAAGCTGCGGAATGAGATAAAGAACACCATCCCCGAGCATGTCCTTCGTCAGGTGCATCTGCTCATAATTTTCGGTGTTCATGAAGTAGTAGGACTCGCCGTCGTCGTACAAATACTCCATCTCTTGTTCATCGAGAGCTATGCGTTCCACCTTGTCTTCAGAAGAGAAGCGGTGCTCAATCATTGAGCCGGAACGCAGATTCCGCATCTTGGCTTGTACAAAACCACGCAAGTTACCCGGCGTGCGGTGCACCATGCTGAAGACCGAGTGCAGTTCGTTATTAAACTTAACGACCATGCCGGGGCGTAGTTGTGTCGCAGCAATCATGACTGAAGAGATACTCCTTATTCGCGCGCGGATTTGTGCGCTTTTGGAATTTTCAGTGTATCAAGGCTAGTACAAACCCGGCCCTCGATGTTGCCCGGCGTCTTCCACAAGCCGCTTGTGTCGGCTTTGCCGCCCGCCGGATTGCCATTCAGCGCGTAACGGAGTGTCTGTTCCGGTTCAAGCTTCCAGATAATCAGGGAATCGTTAGGTTTTCGATTCGGCAGTTCAACACATCGTGCGGGCATGGGGAACAAAGTGAGATGCCCGAATGTTATCGACTTCTGTTGCCACCCCGCTGCGCAATTCACCTGATCGAGGTGCGCCCGCGACATATGGATCCAGCAAGCATCGGGTGTCCAGTCCGTACGCGCAAATAGAGTGCCGTCTGAATCGTATGACCATGGGTCGAGATTCTCGAACCCAACGCCGGGCAGATAAGGATCCGCCCATAGAAACTCATAAGCAACGCCCGGGCCTTCGCGTAGAAGTTGGCTGTCTTCAATCGCCCAACCCTGCAGAAACTGCGATCCGCCCAGATTCGGGTCCAGACTTACCAGCGCGAGCGCGGCGGCATGCACATGCCACTCGGGATGGCGTACCTCCTGGGGCTTTAGTGACAACAGCAGGGCTGACGGGAGCGACAAAAAAAACTCGGCGTCCTTCTCCCGCAAATCCGTGTGTTCGGAAAATTTCGCCGCGTAAAGGTATTCGATGGCGGCATACAATTGGCCGCCGTCTTGCCAATTGTCGGACCTTAGCTGTGAGATAACACCGGGCGAACTTGCCTCCAGTAGCGTCGAAGGATCTTCTCCGGTTGCAATGTCCGCGAACAGGGCGTCGCGGCTCGCTTGCGCGGATGGACCGGGCGGGCAACCACGCGTGACAAGCTGATTGCCCTGCGAATCGGAGACTTGATCGCTAACCCAGTCAAGTACAAGCGCGACTTGGCGCACCTCGCAGCGATGCCCGAGTGCCCAAATAACTGCTTGCTTCCCGACGTTCTCGTCGTGAGTCACCGCGTAATAGAGCGCCAGTTCGAAGCCGCGCTCGGGCGAATCCGGCACCGACTGAACGCGCGTCTCAAAATCCACCCAACGCTCGGTGTGTCGGTCGCGATCGCGTTGTAGTCGCCGTAGCCGTTGTGCCGTCAGGAGAAGCTTGGGACTGTGGGCATCGCTTGCACTCAATAAGGAGGAACAGAAAGCAACGGTAAAGAAAACTGCGATGCCGGCCCGCAATCGACAATTGTTCCACAAGCGAGCAGCTCAATCGAGTGCCGCTCCTCTGCTAACCTGATATTTCCATTGGCGCAAGCCGGACAGGATGCGCGCAGCTGGCCCAGTTGTGTGCGAACGTGAGTCATGCCGGCCCGGGTAAGTGAAGCGTACGTACTTCGCACTTATCCGTTTCGGGAAGCCGATTTGATCGTCAGTTTCTTCACGCGAGATCAGGGCAAGTTGCGCGGTGTGGCACACCGAGCTAAGACACCCAAGAGTAATTTTGGCTCGGGCCTTGAAAGACTATCGCTGATCAACTTATCGTATTCGCAAAAGGAGACAAGAGAACTGGTAAACCTGAACTCCTGCGACCTCGTGCAATCGCAGTTCGATCTCTTGACCAACTTCGACGCGAGTGTGGCGCTGGATTACATCGCCGAAGTTAGCGACCACATGCTGCCGCCGCATGAACCGAACGAGCGCTTCTTTCGGCTTCTCGCGACCGTTTTGACTTACATGCATACCGCCATGCCCGGCGCGCTTTGGACCGCGGTGACGTACTTCTCGTTGTGGGCCACGCGCCTGTCCGGCTTTCTTCCTGAGCTCGCAACACTTCCCGATCGCAATCTGTCGGAATCTTCGCGGCAGCTCGCGGCCTCCATGCTGCGCGCGCACATCTCCGAACTTCCAGCCAGAACCTGGAACAAGGACACGGCACTCGATCTCCGGCGCTTTCTCGTGCGGCAGATGGAAGAACACGCGGAACGGAGATTCAACACTCCGCTATTGCTGGAGGGCCTGTAAACCCGGACAAATGGATTCCTTTCAAGACACTGTCTTCAAACTGAAGCACTACTGGGCCGACCGTGGCGTCATCATCCAAGAGCCTTACGATCTGGAAGTCGGCGCTGGAACAATGGCGCCGGAAACCTTCCTTCGCGTCCTCGGCCCCAAACCTTACAAGGTGGCGTATGTGCAGCCGAGTCGAAGACCCGCCGATGGCCGCTACGGCGAGAACCCGAACAGACTGTACAAGCATCAACAACTGCAGGTCATTCTCAAACCGACACCCATCGACGTCTTGGAGCAGTATCTAAGCAGCCTGGAGGCGATCGGTATCGATCTCCGAAAGCACGATATCAAGTTCGAAGAGGACAACTGGGAAGCGCCCACGCTAGGAGCATGGGGCGTCGGTTGGCAGGTGATGCTCGACGGCCTGGAAATCACCCAGTTCACTTACTTCCAGCAATGCGGCGGCATCGACCTGGAGTTGGTTCCCGCGGAGATCACCTACGGCTTGGAACGCATCGTTGCCTTCCTTCAGAATGTCGATAGTGTCTATGACATTGAGTGGGCGCCTGGCGTGAAGTATTCCGACGTGCGGCTGGCGGACGAAGAGCAGTTCTCGGTTTACAATTTCGAATTGGCGGATGTCGCGATGCTTTGGCAGGAGTTCGAACTGCATGAGCGTGAATGTCAGCGGCTGCTCGATCAGTTTCGCGCGACAAAGCAGCACGCGCGGTTTCCGGTTCTTCCCGCCTACGATCAGGCACTCAAGTGTTCGAATCTGTTCAACTTGCTCGATGCGCGCGGCGCAATCAGCGTGACCGAACGGGTTGGCATCATCAACCGCGTTCGCAAGCTGGCGGTCGGTGTCGCGCACGCGTGGTACCAGCAGCAGTTTCCAACAGAAGAGGTCGCGGCGTAATGCCCGATTTTCTTCTGGAAATCGGGACAGAAGAGATTCCGGACTGGATGATTGAGCCGGCACTCGAGGATCTTCGAAAGAAATTTCAATCGGCCTTTGGCGCGTTTGGTGGATCGTCGCTGTCGGTGGAAGCGACGCCGCGGCGCCTCGTGCTCTTTGCGAAAGATCTCGCTGCGCAGGCTCCCGATACGGAAACAGTCGTTCAAGGGCCATACTTGTCAGCCGGTGATAAGGCGGCGGAAGGATTCGCGCGCAAACAGGGAACGACTGTCGCACAGCTAGCGAAGATGGCGGATGCGAAGGGTGAGCGGTATATTTTTCATCAGCTCACTAAGGGTCAACCCGCCACGGAAGCATTAGGCAAAGCGCTGCCGGGCATCGTTGCCGGCATACATTTCCCGAAATCGATGTATTGGACAGGCAAGTCGGGCGTGCGGTTTATCCGCCCGATTCGCTGGATAGTCGCTGTTCTTGATGCTGAGGTGGTGCCCTTCGAAGTTGCCGGCGTGCAATCGGGGAATCTGACGCGCGGTCACCGGATTCTGGGCTCGAAGGAACCAATTCCGGTCACAGCAACGCGCTACTCCGATGTGCTGAGAGAGAATTACGTGATCGTCAGCGCGGAGGAGCGCAAGGCGCGCATTCAGAAAGCGCTCACGCCGGATGTCCAGAAAGATGACGGCCTGCTCCGCACGCTGGTGTACCTGACCGAGTATCCTTCGACCATTCGCGGCAGCTTTGACCCATCCTACTTGGAGCTTCCCAAAGAGATCCTTTCGACGGTCATGCGCCATCATCAACGCTACTTCTCATTGCTAAAGCCGGATGGAACCCTGGCGCCGGAATTCATAGCGGTCACGAACACGGATGGCGATCCCGATGGCCTGATTCGCCAAGGCAACGAACGTGTGCTGCGCGCGCGCTTCAACGACGCTCGCTTTTTCTGGCGAATGGACCAGCAGAAAAAGCTTTCCGCGCGCGTGCCGGACCTCGCGAAAGTAACCTTTCACGCCAAGCTGGGCAGCTACAAAGACAAGACCGAGCGCATCGTCAAACTCGCGGCGGAACTTGCAGCGAAAACGCAGGCCGACGAGGGAACAGTTCACATTGCGTCGCTACTGTGCAAATGCGATTTGACGACCGGCATGGTGAAAGAGTTCACCGATCTCCAAGGCATTGTTGGCGGGCTATACGCCAAAGCGCAGGGCGAAGGGGAAGCAATCGCAACCGCCATCTACGATCACTATCGGCCTCTCAACATGGAGGATGCCATCCCGCGTACGCTCGAAGGACAGATTCTGTCGCTCGCCGACAAACTGGACACGCTGCGCGAATCCTTCCGCATTGGACTGATCCCTACAGGAACGAAAGATCCGTTTGCGTTGCGCCGTGCCGCGCAAGGCGTGGTCAAAGTTTTGTTCGAAGCGCGGCTGAATGTACCGTTAATGCCGCTGATTGAGGAGGTTCCTGCGCTGGTACCGTTTATGCGTGAGCGCGTCGACTTCTACCTGCGTGAGGTGCTCGGTTTCCTCTATGACGAAGTGGCCGCCGTCATGACGCCACCCATGACCACGCTCGCGGACCTGGCGGAGAGAACCGAAGCCGTCCGATATGTCCGGCCAACGGAGGACTTCGAGCCGCTCGCTGCCAGTTTCAAGCGCATCAAGAACATCTTGAAGCAGGCCGGTATCGCTTCGGCCTTGCCGCCGAAATCCGAGCTGATCGCGCCGGGGCCGGAGAGAGATCTTTACGACGGCTGGCAGCGCGTCAGCGCGGAAGCTGGCGCCGGCAGGTCTTACCGTGACAAGTTGGGCGCGATCGCTTCGCTCCGGCCGCAAGTGGACCTCTTCTTCGATAAGATTCTTGTAAACGACCCAAATCCCGCGATTCGTGAGAACCGTCTGTCATTGCTATCCGGCTTGTTGACGGAGTTCTCGACGATCGCTGACTTTTCCGAAATTGTTACGAAAGGCTTGAACGCCTGAACTTCGAACAACACTCGAAAGAAATCAGGAGATAGAACTGCTAATGAAAAGATACGTTTACTCGTTTGGTGGTGGCGCCGCCGACGGGGATGGCAAGATGCGCGAAGTGCTCGGAGGCAAAGGCGCCGGGCTTGCGGAAATGAGTAAAGCAGGAGTGCCGGTGCCGCCCGGATTCACCATCTCCACCGAAGTCTGCAATCTCTTCTTCGAGAACGATCACACGGTGCCCGGCGAAGTAGATGAACAAATTCATAAAGCGCTCGGCAGGCTGGAAAAGGAGATGGGCAAGAAGCTGGGCGGGGTAGACGATCCGCTTTTGGTCAGCGTGCGTTCCGGTGCGAAGTTCTCCATGCCCGGGATGATGAATACGATTCTGAACCTCGGCCTCAACGACGAGACAACCGAAGGGCTTGTCAGAAAGATGGGCAATGCGCGTTTCGCGTACGATTGCTATCGCCGTTTCATTCAGATGTTCGGCGAAGTAGCGCTGCGCATCGAGATGGAAAAGTTCGACCACATCTTCGATGCGCGCAAAGCGAAGATGAAGGCGAAGCTCGACACCGATCTCACGGCTGAAGATCTGAAAGCCATCATTGCCGATTACAAGAAGCTGGTGAAGAAAGAGACTGGCCGTGAGTTTCCGCAGGACGCGGATGAGCAACTCATGCTGGCGCGTGACGCGGTGTTCAATTCCTGGAACACGCCCAAAGCGATCTACTACCGCCGCATGGAGAAAATCCCCGATTCGATCGGGACTGCGGCGAACGTGCAGGCCATGGTGTTCGGCAACACGGGCGCCAACTCCGGCACCGGAGTTGGCTTCACGCGAAATCCTTCTACCGGCGAAAAGGTCTTCTACGGTGAGTTTCTGGTGAACGCACAGGGTGAGGACGTGGTCGCGGGCATTCGGACACCGCAGCCGATTGCGGAACTGGAACAGGTGATGCCCGAAGCGTACGCGCAGCTCCGGGAGATTACCTCAAATCTGGAAAAGCATTATCGAGATGTGCAGGACTTCGAGTTCACCATCGAAGAAGGCAAGCTCTACATGTTACAGACGCGCAACGGCAAGCGCACCGGACCCGCTGCCGTTCGCGTGGCTGTCGATATGGTCGAGGAAAAGCTGATCTCTAAAGAAGAAGCCATTCAGCGCGTTGCACCGAATCAGCTCGATCAATTGCTCCACCCCGTGCTCGATCCGGCCATGCGCAAAGGGCTGCAAAGAATCGCAAGCGGATTGCCTGCATCGCCGGGAGCAGCCGTCGGGCGGGCAGCTTTCTCTTCGGAAGATGCAGTGGAGCTGTCTGCCAAAGGGCCTGTCGTGCTCGTACGGAAGGAAACGACTCCCGACGACATCCACGGCATGGACGTGTCCAAGGGCATTCTGACCGCCGTTGGAGGTTTGACGAGCCATGCGGCCGTCGTAGCGCGTGGCATGGGTCGGCCATGTGTGGTGGGCGCGTCATCGGTCGCGGTCGACGAGGCCAAGAAGCAGGCGACGATTTTATTCGAAGGCCGAAAGACGGTGCTGAAAGAAGGCGACTGGATCTCGCTTGACGGAACGCTCGGCGAAGTCTATCTGGGCCAGTGCAAGACAAGCGAGCCCGACCCGAAGTCGCACTATTTCGCAACCTTCATGGAATGGGCCGACGAGTTCCGCGGTGACTTCGGAGTCCGCGCGAATGCGGATATTCCGCGCGATGCGAAGCAGGCGCGTTTGTACGGCGCGGAAGGAATCGGGCTCTGCCGGACGGAGCACATGTTCTTTGCGGAAGATCGCATCGCACATATGCAGGCGATGATTCTGGCGCGTGACGAGAAGACGCGCAAGAACGCGCTGAAGAAGCTGCTGCCTATGCAGCGCAAAGACTTCGCCGGTTTGTTCGAAGCGATGGACGGGTTCCCGGTGGTGATTCGAACCCTTGATCCTCCGCTGCACGAGTTCTTGCCGAAGCGCGAGAACCTGATGGTGGACATCGCCAGGCTGCCGCACGCCGACGCTAGGTCTAAGAAGGAAATGGCGCAGACGTACGGGGTCGGCGTTGGTGAGTTGAAGAAGCATCTGCCTGAACTGTTGAGCCGCGTCGAGGAACTGCATGAGTTCAACCCGATGCTGGGACATCGCGGATGCCGGCTCGGCATCAGCTATCCGGAAGTCACCGAGATGCAGGCGCGGGCTATTTTTGAAGCCGCTGTACTGGTCGCAAAGAAGGGCAAGAACGTCATTCCGGAAGTGATGATTCCGCTGGTCGGAGACGTGAAGGAACTGGAAAATCAGAAGACGCTTGTCGTCCGCGTCGCGGATGAAGTTCTGGCTGCGGCCGGCATGAAGGACCTGAAATATTATGTCGGCACCATGATCGAGATTCCGCGCGCGGCCCTTACCGCGGATGAGATCGCCCGGGAAGCCGACTTCTTCAGCTTCGGAACAAATGACCTGACACAGACCACGATGGGCCTGTCGCGCGACGACTACACGAAGTTCTCGAAGCACTACGAAGAGCTAAAGATCTTCAAGGCGGACCCTTTTGCAGTGCTTGATCAGGACGGCGTCGGCAAGGTCATTGAGACTGCGGTAAAGCTCGGCCGAAAGACACGGCCCGATCTCGAAGTGGGCATCTGCGGCGAACATGGCGGCGAGCCGAGTTCTGTCGAGTTCTGTTATCGGATCGGCATGAACTATGTGTCGTGCTCGCCGTACCGCGTACCGATCGCGCGGCTGGCGGCAGCGCAGGCTGCGCTGAGCGGCAATCACAAAGCTGAAGCGCAACGAACCGCGTAACAACCTTGGCAAGTTCCTTCCACGAGCCCGGTTCAGCGGTCCGGCGGCTTGGCTTGCTTGGATTGCCAGCGCCGGTTCGCGAGCTCGCGGTTCGACGTTGGGACGCGATTATTGTGGGGGCCGGGCATAACGGTTTGGCTTGCGCGGCTTACCTGGCGCGAGCAGGCAAGCGGGTTCTTGTACTCGAGGCACGGGAACGCATCGGCGGTGCGTGCACGATTGAAGAGCCATTTCCCGGAGTTCGCATGTCGCCGTGCGCTTACCTGGCAGGGCTGTTGCATCCGCTGGTGATTGAAGAGCTGGACCTGCCGAGACGCGGGTTTTCATGGTCGGCGGCAACGAACGGTCTGTTCGTGCCATTCGAAGAGGGCACCAGCGTTCAGCTTTACGACGACGACGGCGCGTGCGACGAAGAGATTCGCCGCTTGTCGCCGCGCGATGTCGAAGGCTGGCGCGCCATGAGCGACGTGATCAGGCGACTGCGTGATGCGATTCGTCCGGCCGGTGACGGAGATCTGTGGCTTCACGAAGCGCCCACCCGGGAAGAAATCGAGGAGCGGCTTGGCTCCGATGACGAGGCGCGGCATTTGCTATTCGATTGGTCGATGGCCGAGTTCGTTGAACGTTATCTCATCGATGAGCGCTTACAAATTGGCTATCTGGGGCAAGGGGTAATCGGAACAAACGCGAGCCCGTTCGATGCGGGAACGGCGTCCATCCGGTTTCATCACGCATCGGGACGGCTCGGCGGCTTGCCGGGTGCTTGGGGATACGTTACGGGCGGGATGGGAATGGTGTCCTTCTTCATTGCGGATGCCGCACAGGAAGCGGGTGCTGTGATTGCCTCGGGCGTTCCCGTTGCGCGGATTCTCCCTGGCGAAGGCGTGTTGCTCGAAGGCGGCGAGCGGATTCACGCGCCCGTTGTGATCTCAAATGCCGATCCGCGCGTCACGCTCAAGCTGCTAGGTAAGAATGTGGATAGGGCGTGG
Source organism: Terriglobia bacterium (assembly GCA_963846045.1). Taxonomy (GTDB): domain Bacteria; phylum Acidobacteriota; class Terriglobia; order Bryobacterales; family Bryobacteraceae; genus Bog-105. Next base: position 153,532 of record CAWJUL010000004.1, read on the forward strand.
CGGGAACAGGTTGAGTCGATCCCAATCCAAGGCTGCACGTTGAAGGTCAACGTTTGGCTGCGCGAGTTACCGAACTTTCGCGCTCGTCCGGGTACGCTGGAGCCGCACCACTTCGGGCAGATCAACACTCCATTGACGAAACAAGAGTGGAAGGCGGGCTATCAGGCGGCGCGTGAAGGCAAGCTGCCGGAACGGCTTTGGACAGAGCTGTACTTCCAGAGCGCGCATGACGCGACTATCGCGCCTGAAGGCACGCACACCATGAGTATGTTCTCGCAGTACGTGCCCTACCAGTTTGCCGACGGCAAGACATGGGATGAACAGCGGAATGCTGCCAAAGACTTGGCGCTCGATGCGCTCGGGCGTTTTTGCACGAACATTCCCGACGCCGTGATTGATGCGGAGGCATTGGGTCCACCCGATATTCAGAAGCGAGTCGGCCTGACGGGCGGACACATCTTCCAAGGCGAATGCCTGCCGGCGTATATGTGGAGCCATCGTTTGAGCGCACGGACGCCGATGGCCGGCTTCTATATGTGCGGCGCGTGCACGCATCCCGGAGGAAGCGTGATCGCGGCGAACGGGCGCAATGCCGCTATGGCCGTGCTGGCCGATGCCTCGGCATCCAGCGACGCCTCAGCCGCCGATTGATAATGAACAGCACGATCGCGACCGGCACGAAAATAAACAACGCCCATCTATTCTGAAGCGGCGCTTCCGCTGGGCCCGCGTCCAATGCCGCACCCACCACCACGTTCTTGCCTTGCGCATCGACAGCGGCGGTGAAGCTCCAAGGTCCCTCGCTGGGCAGAGTCACCTTTGCGCCGTACAGCAGCTTGTTGGTGGCTCGCGCGTGCGTAGCAAGGGCAACCACTTCTGTGATCTTCCCCGCATCCTTGCGTTGAAAGCGTAGCGTAACCTGTGCGTTGCCGACATTGCTGTGGTCCGCCGCATTCTGAACCATGACACTCAGATCTGTTTGAGCCGCCGTCATCCGCTCACCCGGAGCGAACACAGTGATGTCGAAAGGATCTACGCGCTGATGCAGCAGAATGTGGGAGCCGTCTGCAAATGCCAGCGAGGCTATCATGAACCCGAGGAAAAGGCGGCTCAGGCTCACATCATCCCCCGCATCTGCATCGGCTGGAACAGAATCCAAATACCCGCCGCGTACAGTGCGCACGCGACGACGGCCCAAGGCGTCAGGATCGCGAGCGCGCTTCGAACACGTCCCGCGTATTGCGTTGCGATCCGCCAACCGACATAGAGCGTCAGCAGCAGGCCGCAATCGAGGATCAGGATTTGTAGCGACGTCAGCCAACCTGGATTCTCTGCGAACAAGGAAGCCCAGCTTGAAATGAAGTGGAACAGCAGGTGGGCGAGCCACATGCCAAAGCCGACGGGAACGAGGGCGAATGCGAAGCGATGGACCAGTTCTCGTGAGCGATTGAAGAGGCCGCAGACCGTCACTACGGCGAGCGGCAGCAGGATCGCGCCCGCAAAGATGAAGGCTGCAATGACCCAGGGCATGGCCCCCGGACCAAGAAGAGCGTGCCAGTGATGCTCCCACATCATGACGGGCGAAGTCATGCCTGCAGCATTGACGAACGCACCGAAAACGATCAGCAAAGCGAGCGCGGCCAGGTCAGTGCGCCGGGACAAGCGGCCAATGGACGACCGGTATGGATCTTTGACAATGCTCGATGCCGGAAGAACCGGCAGGATCGCAACATTCTGGGTAGGGCAGGCTTTGACGCAATCCAAACAGAAGGTGCAGTCGAGGTTGCTTTCTTTCTTCGGCTGGAAGAGATAGAGTTCACAGCCGCGGGCGTGTTCATTCCCACGTATGCAGTCGTGAGTCCGGCACGTCTTGCAGACTTGCTGGCTTTTCACGCGCACTTCACGCGGCGAAACCAGCGAGTTGATGAAGTGGAACTGCCCGATGGGACAGACGTACTTGCAGAAGCTAGCGCCCCGGAATAGACCATCGATCACCAACGCTGCCGCAAAATATCCAACGATAATCCACGCCGTGAGCCAGGGACTGTTCCAAAGCCCGAAAGCTTCATAAGCCCACAGGTACAGGGCAAGAAGAGCGGCGGCTAACCATTTGTTTCGCAGCGCGGCCGGCCAGCGAAGCTTTGCGGGGAAAATCTTGCGGCCTATATCGCGAACGAGCATGAACGGACAAGACATGCAGAACAGGTTGCCGGCGATGAGGATCGCCACAAGGGCTAAAGCGCGCCAATGTATCCAGGGAAGCACTCCGGCAAGATTCAAGGGGGCTACTTGAGTTCCACGAAATCCGTCCACGACAAGCGCGATCGCAAGCAGCAACATGACTGTCTGAGCGTATCGGCGGAATGCCGGGAGGCGCGACTTAGCGTTCGCTGTTCTCTCCCGCCGCACAACTCTTACCAGCGGTTCGGCCTGATTCCGGAACCTCGGACTGGAGAGCAGACGCATGGCGAAGATAAACGCCGGAATGAGGTAGACGATTGATCCGGGCACCCACATGATGAGACCTGCCAAGGTCTGATCTTGACCTGCGCTGAGGCTGTTTACGGCGATGCGGCCATAGCTCGGGTAAAGCAGTTGGCCGGAGAACACGAACACGGCGGACAGCGCCGTGTTGACGATGTCGGCAGCGAGCAGGTAAGGAATGATGACCCATTCGGGCCAACTCGATTTGGCCGGCGTGGGGCGAATGACTGGCCACCAGAAGAGAATGCCCGTCCAGAAGAAGCAAGCGTGTTGTAAATCATGAACCCAGGGTGATGCGAGGGCTGCTTCGTAACACGGTGGGAGATGCCAAACAATCGTGCTGAGTACGAACAGTATCCAGGTAACGGGCGGCGCGACGAGAAAGCGCAAGACGCGTTGCAGCAATGGCCACGACAGGAATGGACCAAGCCCTTCCTTGACGAACCATTTCGGAAGTCCTCTAAGCAGCGGAACAGTTGGATGACTTAGCAGCAGCAGCGGCGGAATTAACATCATCAGCAGCAAATGCTGAGTCATGTGCGCCCACAGGAAAAGCGTGTCGAACGCATCGAGCGGCGAATCGAGTGCAATGAACAGCAGCACGATGCCCGCCAGGAACAACCCGAGGCGCTGCGGGTCGCGCCGGCTTCGAATGAGTTGTCGAACACGCCACCAGCCGCGGATGTAGACGGCGCAGATCACTACGAGCAAAACAATCGTAAGCGGGCTGAGATTCCAGGATGCAAGCGCCGCCGCGCCGTCGAAGTTCACCGCTCTACCGCTTCAGTCCTGTGCCGATGAATGCCAGATCGCGAGGCAGTTTGTTTTCGCGCTTGTCGGACGGAACGGCCGGACGCTTAGATGGCGGATGCAAAGTCCCAAGGAACGCCACAAGGGATTCGACTTCCTCGGGGCTCAGCTTCTTCCCGTAGGCAGGCATGTTGCCTCCGCCCTGAATAACCTGCCGGATCATTTCCGGTTTGGTGAGACGGCTGGCGATATCGTCCAGCGCCGGTCCGCGCTGTCCACCCTTACCGCCCAGGGCGTGACAGTTGCGGCACTGCTTGTTCTGGAATACGACGGCGCCATGCAACTCAAGCGGCGTGCGGCCTTTGACGTACTGGACAGGGATGGGATTGGCGCTCCAGGCATCCATCTTCGGCGACCAAGGCGATGCCTGGCCCATGTAAGCCAGAACGCCAATCACAAGCAGAATGAAAACGACGGAGAGTACGGCGACGGGCCTGCGGCGAGCGCTCTTCTCGCCAGTGCCGGAAATGAACGGCAGCGCAAGCAGGAGAATGATCACCAGCACGGGTACGGCGAACAAGACAATAACTTCCATCCAGTCCGGCAGCAGCGCGAGCGCGGCGAAGATGGCAAGGAAATAGAAATCAGGACGCGGGTTCGTGTCTACCAGGGTCGGATTCGGAATTCCCTCGGGGCCTTTCGGGCCGAAGAAGAAGGCCGCAGCCAGGATGGCCACGATGGTGATGGCTGCGAACACAAGATCTTTGCCGATTGCGTGAGGAACAAACGGGACACCTTCTTTACGCAAGATTTCGGAGTATTCGGCGTCGTAGGTGGACTTGTGAACCGGATGTCCGGGACGCGGATACTCGTTGATGCCTTTCGTCAGCACCAGACGCAAATGCATACTGACAATCGCGATGATCAAGCCCGGAATAATGAAGACGTGCAGAGTGAAAAATCGGGATAGCGTTTCGCCCGCTATTATGGGTCCGGCAAGCAGGACGTGCACGAGTTGCGCTCCGATGAGAGGCACGCGTCCGGTAATGGACGCACCGATGGTCAGGCCCCAATAGGCATCCTGATCAAAGCGCATCACCTGGCCGGTGAACGCCATGGCAAGAGTAAATAGCAGCAGGAAGATGCCGCTGACCCAAGTCAATTCGCGCGGGTACTTATAGGCGCCGAACAAAAACACCTGGATCATGTGGCAAGTCATGATGGCGACCATGAAATTCGATCCCCAATAGTGGACGCCGCGCAGGTACCAGCCCCAGAACTGGGCGTGGTTCAGATACTCGAGGCTGGTAAATGCCTCGTTCGTGGATGGGATGTATACAAACGCCAGACAGGCGCCCGAGATGACCTGGATGATGAAACACAACAGCGTGGCGCTACCAAAGACGTAGAACCAGCTACCGGAACTGGCCGGGACTTCGTGTCCGGCGGTCGAGGCGTAGAGCGCTGTCAGGTGCAGCCGGTCATCGAGCCAGACAGCGGCCTTTCTAAGCGAATTCATAGATTCTTTTCCGCACTAAACAGGGTTGGAGAGCGTCGGCATTTCTCCGCCCTTTACCCAAAGAGCGCCGTTATCGACTTTGTAGTCGTATTGGAAAAGGCCCCGCGGCGGCGGTCCAGCAGCACGCGAACCGTCCTCGTAGTAGGCTCCACCGTGGCAAGGGCACAGGAACAGGCCCGACTGAGGGAACCAGCGGACCGGGCACCCGAGATGGGCGCAGTTGATGGCAAAGACCTGAAACTGACTTCCCTTTAGCCGGCGAACCCAGCATGGGATATCGGCGGTTTGGCCGTCCCACGGCCGTGTATACGGATTACGATAGGTAGCCAAACGCGTAGCACCTTCTGGAAATCCCTCTAGCGGTCCGAGAGAGATCCAGGAGCGCGGATCTTTGCGTTCCACGAAACTCGAGAAAACGAATCCAATCAGCGGGACGGCGATTAACAAACCGGCGGCGATATTGAGCGCAACTCCAGCCGTAAAAAGCCAATCCCGGCGCGATGGATCGAGGGTGTTCTGTTTGCCTTCATTCGACTCGCGGCCGGTCCCTGTCATTTGCTCCCTCCCTGACTGCTACTTCCCTTCCCTTTATTGCCTTCCTGCTGCCGTTGATTCGGACTGCCCGGGCCGTTGCCGCTGCCCTCATTCCCTTTTGTCGTAGCTCCCGATTGTCCGGTACCGTTCTCATTCGTGTGGGCCGCCTGCACGTTCGGAGTGACAGGGCGTTTTGACGCGAGGAAAGCGACCAGATCTGTGATGTCCTCATCCGATAATGCATGGCCAACGTTCAAGGTTCGATAGTCAGGCATACCAAGATCCGGGCGGCCTTCGATAATCGCTGTCCTTAGGAGCTGGTTACTGACCAGCGCAAGATACGCCGGATCCGTTGCCGGACCAATTGGCGCTCCCGGTCCATGACAGGCGAAACAGTCTTTGAGGAACAACTTTCTGCCGTGATCGGCGTCGCCGGTATTATCTGCGGCGCTGTAAGACGGCGCCGGAGCCGCACCGAAGTTTACGGGCTTCGCCCAGTTTTGTTCGATTCCATTGACGAGTGCGTCGACTTGCTTATCTGTGAGCGGGCCCCCTTGACTCACGGCCCAAGCGGGCATGCCGGTACCCTGCCGTCCATTGGCGATGACCTTCTGCAGTTCCGCTTTGGGCACGATGGCCAGATAGAGCGCGTCATTCAGCGGGCGGGCGGGTCCGTTCTTCCCGTCAGCGCCGTGGCAGCCTTGGCAGTTGCTGTTGTACAAGGTTTTGAAATCGGTAATTTGACGTCTGTTGACGGGCGTCGCTTCCGGCTTGCCGGGGGGATCACATGCGGTGCCGAGCAATAGCGACAACAACGCGAACGCAAGCACGACGCCGATGCGGACGCGCTCGGCCGTAATCTGACCCAACCTCATTCGCCGCTTTCCTTCTCATGCTCCGCCAATCCCGGTGCTTCGACGAACGCCCTTTCCGCCAATGACCAGCTCTGCATGGTTTTGATGCTGGTGCTGCGAGCGATAAAGAATCCGCCGACGAGTCCGAATCCAAGTTGGGCGACAACGAACCATGGCCAACTGATGCGCTGGTTCATGGCGGGATTGATGACGTTCAGCGTGGTTGCGACCAAGCCGCTCCAGAACAACGGCATGAGAATACCGGCCCAGAAGGGCGCGTATTTCGGGAACATGGGAAGAATGACAGCATAAACAATCCCCACCAGTATCGAGATGATGATGTGGCCGATGAGCGCCGCGAAAAAGGCCAGCGGCTGGAAGTGCCGCAACTGCTCCAGGCTTTCGTTGCCCATGCCCGGGATGACTACGCCCGCGAGAAGGTTGACCGGATACCAGATGCTGTGTTGCGCGACTAATCCATAGAGACCTGCCAGCGCGGCCATGGCCGCACCGCCGGCAAGGCCGCCCCACAGCCCTGACGAATAGGGATGGATTCTTTCGGGTATACGAACGCGGTGACCTTGTTCGCCGGCCCTCAACCTGACGACGGAACGCTGCTCGACCAGGATGGGAGCTGGGCGCAGTGCAGGGTCGATGGGAACTTCTTCGTGCTCCTCTTGCGGGATGACGTTGTGCCACCAACCGACTGCGCCACGGAACGCGATGATAAGGCCTACGACGCTGATGGACCACTGCGTCAGAGCGCCGGCGAAGAGCAATGTGATACCGAAGGCCAGGACGAGCGGCCAGAATGTCGGAGCCGGCAGGACGATGGATTGCTGTTCAGTGTGCTCGCCCGCTTCGCCGTGATGTTGTTCGTGCGTCATTGGCAATTATTCCTCACCAGACTTTCAGACCGAGGATGTAGACAACACTGAACACGACCACCCAAACGGCGTCTACGAAATGCCAGTACCATGACAGGAATTTGACTCTGCGCTCTTGTGTCCGGATGGGAAATCCTCGCATGGTGGTGACGAAGACGATCAGCAGGAAGATCAATCCGACAATGACGTGGCTCGCGTGCAGACCGACCAGCGAGTAGAAGGTGCTTCCGAACAGGTTCGTACTAATGGTCAAGTGATCCTCGTAGATCAGCTTGTGCCACTCAGCACCGGTCGCATAGAGGAAGTATGCGCCGAGCACAATCGTCAACAGCCACCAAAGCTTGAATCGTGAAATGTTGTTGTGCTTGAGCGCATGCTCGGCGAAGACGATGGTTCCGCTGCTCGAGAAGAGACAAATGCTGGCAAGGATGGGCAACTCGAGGACATCTTTCGGATATGGTCCCGTAAGACTTTTTCCGATATAGATGACGTAGGCTGCGACAAACATGGAAAACAGAGCCGATTCGGTAACGATGAGGAAAATGACGCCGACAGTGCCGCGGTCGGGCATTTTCCATTCGCGCTCCATCTGAAGCGCGTCGGCCGAGATTGCGTGTTGTTGCGCCATTCGATTACTCGAACTTCCAATCCGGGTCCTGCGGATGCTTCAGATCCCATAGCGGACGGCTGCTGCGGACAACAGGCAATTTCTCGAAGTTATATTCAGCGGGCGGCGAAGTGGTTGCCCATTCGAGCGTCCATGCATCCCATGGATCGTCACCGGCGGGCACGCCCTTGAGAGAAGATCGCAGCACGTTCCATACGAAACAGAGAATTCCGAGTGCCTGCGGGATGACGCCAATCGAAGCGATCAGGTTCAATATGTCCCAACCGCGTCCCGGGTCGTAGGTGTAAATGCGGCGTGGCATGCCGAGGAATCCGGCAAAGTGAAGCGTGATGAAGGTCATGTTAAAGCCGATGCAGAACAGCCAGAAATGCCACCGGCCCAGTCTGTCGTCCAACATCTTGCCGCTCACTTTTGGAAACCAATAATACATGCCTGCAAACAAGCCAAAAACTAATCCGCCGATCAGGGTGAAATGGAAATGCGCGACCACGAAGTAGGAGTCGTGAAGTTGCCAATCGAAGGGCGCGACCGCGAGCATGATTCCAGTGAGCCCGGCTACAAGAAACTGAAACAAAAAGCCGAGGCAGAACAGCATGGCGGTGTTTATGCGCAACTTCCCGCCATACATAGTTGCAGTCCAATTGAAGATTTTGATGCCGGTCGGGACGCCGACGAGCATGCTGGACGCCGCAAAGAACGTGTTCGACCAGGACGACATGCCGACGGTGAACATATGATGCGCCCAAACGCCAAGACTGATAAATCCGATGGCGACTACCGCGCCCACCATCGCAGGCCGTCCGAACAACGGCTTGCGCGAGAAGACGGGGATGACTTCAGACAGAATTGCGAATGCCGGAAAGATGAGAATGTACACTTCCGGATGGCCGAATATCCAGAACATGTGCTGCCAAAGGACGGCGGAGCCGCCGGATTGCGTGTCGAAGAAATTCGCGCCGAGATGCCGGTCTAGTTCGAGCAGGATTTGCGCCGCGGAGAGCGGAGGGAGCGCGACGATAATGAGCCAAGAATCAATGAGCATCACCCACACGAACATGGGCATGCGGCTGAGAGTCATACCCGGGCAGCGCAGGCACAACGTTGTGGCGACGACGTTGATAGCACTTGCTATGCTGCCGAAACCGGAGACCAGTACACCGAGAGCCCAATAGTCGGTAGCCGCTCCGCGTGAGAAAGCCTTGGCCGTGAGCGGCGAATAGGCAAACCATCCGACGTCGGGCGCCGAACCCGCACCGGATAGACCGCCGCCACCGATATAGCTGTAATAAAGCAGAAACCCGCCGAGCAGGAAGATCCAGAAGCCGAATGCGTTGAGGCGCGGAAACGCCATATCGCGCGCGCCGATCATGAGCGGCACAAGATAATTCGAAAAGCCGGCGACCATAGGCATTCCGACAAGGAACACCATGGTGGTTCCATGCATGGTGAACAGGCGATTGTAAGTATCGGGGTCGACTACGTGATTATTCGGAAATGCCAGTTGCATCCGTATGACCGCGGCCATCAGGCCGGCCACCACCAAGAAGAACAGCGCCGAAACAACGTACATCAATCCAAGGCGCTTATGATCTACGGTTGCAACCCACGTGTAAAGCGTCTCTGAAAACGAGAACTCAGGAGTTAACGCTTTCGGGTGGTCTAGCGGATAGTCGATGGTTGCCATAGGTTCGAATTACTTCAGCGACTGAAGATAAGTTACTACCTGATCTAACTCGGGGTCTGTCAGCTTCATACTCGGCATGAAACATCCTGGCTTGGCGTCTTGCGGATCGTTCACCCAGGCCCGAAGGTTCTTCGCATCGTTCACCAGCGCACCGGCGGCGATGGTTTGGCGACTCATGAGGTGCGTCAGGTCGGGACCAAACTTGCCGACGGCGGCCGTTCCCCGAATCTGATGACAGTTGACGCACGCGAAGGATCCGAAGGCGTCTTTGGCTTGGCTTGCCGAGGGATCTTCGGCCGCGGGCTGCTGTTGCTGTTGGGTCCACTTCTGGAAATCCTGCGGAGTTTCGGCGATGACGCGCAGCAGCATCTTCGCATGCTCTGTTCCACAGTACTGCGCGCAATTGCCCAAGTAAACGCCCGGTTCCTTAGGGTCGAGCCAAGTGTAATTGATTCGATTGGCAATGAGATCCATTTTGCCGCCCAGTTGCGGAAGCCAGAAGCTGTGATTGACGTCGGCGCTGGTCAATTCGATGTAGGCGGCCCGATTCCCATCGGCGGTTGCAGGCATGTGAATCTCATTGGCAGTGGTGATGCCGTAATCGGGATACTGCACTTCCCACCACCATTGATGTCCGATGATGCGAATCTTGACTGCTTGCTTGGGCGGACTTGCGTCCTGCACGCTCGCTATGACACGAGCCGAGACTCCGATCAAAACGAAAACGATCAGTATGGGGATGATCGTCCAAGCGGCTTCAATCTGATTGCTGCCGTAAACCTGCGGAGGCTCCTGGTGACTGTCGTCTCCGGCGCGGCGGCGGAAGCGCCAGATGGTGTAGACCATGAGACCCGCTACGACGATGAAGATACCGAGCGTGATTGCCATCGTGAGATAAGCGGCCGAGCGTTCCTGAAGTCCGGGTGTAGCGCGCGGGTCGAATATGTTGGTGACGCGGTTCTCGCGAACGCCTGGAACTTGAACCTGAAGAAGCAGATTTAGCACGCTTGAAAACAAGTAATTACTCCTTAGTTCTCACCGCCCGCGGGAAGGCAATCCTCAATTTAACCCGCTTTCCCCAACGTGCACCGCAGGAATTCTTACCTGAAACTGAATCGCCGAGGTTGGCTATGATTAGATCACGTTATGCCTCTGACCGTACATCAAAGAGAGATCGAGGGGCTGGTTATTCTCGATCTGTCAGGACGGATTGTAGCTGGTCCCGAGGCATCCGATTTGCGTCGTGTATTCGATCGTCTTCAGAGCAAGAAAAAGAGCCGCATAATTGTAAATCTCCAGGATGTCAACTACATCGATAGCACCGGATTGGGCGCGTTAGTGATCGGTCACTCCTCGGCCGAAGAGGCCGGGGGAGCGATGAAGTTGTTGAATGTCTCGAAGCGGAGTTCTGAATTGTTGGTCCTTACAAAGCTGTCCGCCGTGTTTGAGATTTTTGACGACGAGCAGAATGCGATCAACAGTTTCTTTCCTGAACGCGAGGTCAAACGTTTCGACGTGCTTGAATTCGTGAAGAGTCAAGAGCCGGAGAAGCAGGAAGACTCATCGGAAATGGCCGGCGAGTTGAGTCCTGAAAAGCGGCGTTAGCGATTTGCAGTCACATATGTCGGCGATGGACTCGGAACGGGAGCTTGCATTAGCAGAAATTCGCTGAATTGGCCGGCGCTTCCTGCGTTTGGGTGGATGCAACGTAAGCAGTGAGCTTACGATTCTTCAAAGTTTCGTGTTCGAGGCGTGCTCTGCCGATGGAAACTGCCAGTTCGTGGCGTTCCCGCTTGCGGGTTTCGTCAGCCGCTTTCAGCTTCTGCGATTCAAAGCCAATTTCGGCTTTCTTGTTTTCGCTCTGGAACTTGCGAAGCTCGGCTGTGTAGCGCTGATAGGCGCGGTCGTGATGCGCCTGATAGCGAATGTAGAGTTCGAACTCTTTGCGGGCGCGAGCGGCTTCCTCCGGGTCGTCGGATTCGATGGAGATCATGCACGCATCCTGATAATGCATGGCGCGGGTGGAGCGAATCAGCGCTTCGGCCATCTTGAAGATCAACTCAATTTCGGTCTGGCAAGTGGCGTTGTAGTCGTTGATAAAGCTGTCGGTGAGGCGGCGGAACTCTTCGAGTTCGCTTTCGGTTTGCGCTTTGTATGAACCGGCCAGGCCGTGCGTGGTGCGGTTCTGTGAGACGGCTTCGCGGCCAGCTTCGCTGACCGGACCGGTTGAATGCTGCGAATTCTCGCGATTTGCCTGAATCTGTTTTTCTGTTGCCACTTGTAGCTCCTTTGGAAATAGAAAACGCCGGAAGAGCGTTTGACCGCTCGACCGGCGTTTGAGGAAACACCGCTATGTTCTACTTCCAGTATTACACTACGCCACCAATCGTTTTGCGGTAAGTGCATGAAAAGAAGAGAGAAAGTCGTTGTGACTGACATTTTAGGGGAGAAATGTTTTGGACCCCGCTTGGGGGGATTTCGTGCAGAGTTGGCCGGGTTTGGGGCCTTTGGAGTGCTTCACCAAAATTGGTGATGAGGAAACGAGATGGCGGGGGAAATTGAGCGCGAATCGTCTTCCGGAAAAATCCGGACGTAGTTCAGGATTCAGGCGAAGCCACTGGAGCGAGGAAAGGGGGGGAATTCAACCCCATCGGCGATACTCTTGCGTAATGCGGCCCCTTCGGTATTCCATCAACGTCACATTGGACGGGTGCTGCGATCATCGTGCAATGCCGGCGGACGAAGACTTGCATCGTCACGCGGTCGAGAACCTCGACCAGGCCGATGCCCTCCTCTTTGGCCGGGTGACTTACGAAATGATGGAGGCAGCGTTTCGGCCGCCGGCGCGGACGCCCGCGAGGCCCGATTGGATGGAATCCTTCGCCCGGACGATCGACGCGGCGAAGAAGTACGTCGTGTCGAGCACAGTGGACCGGGTCGATTGGAACGCGGAGCGCGTGCGCGGGGATCTAGGGAAGGCCGTTCAGCAGCTCAAGGGAGAGTCGGGTAAGGGACTGCTCGTGGGAAGTGTGAAGCTCCCGCCGGCGTTGGCGGAGCTGGACTTAATCGATAAGTACGAGTTCGTGGTGCAGCCCAGGCTAGCGGGCCACGGGCCGACGTTGTTCGCGGGGCTATCGAAGCGCATCGACTTGAGGCTCGTGAGCCGGCTGAAGTTCGGCTCGGGGGCAGTGGCGATGCGGTATGAGCCGAGAAGGTAGCCATTGGGCTTGTTAAGCCAGAGCCGGCCGCTAAACCGGCAGCTCGAAAACTCGAAAGGAAGATTCTATGCGACATATGTGTCTGCTTGCACTCCTGGCAACTTCGCTGCTGAAGGGACAGGATGGCGCGGCACTCTATAAGCAGCGTTGCGCCGGATGCCACAACTCGGGGGCGCCCCATGTTCCATCGCTCAACACTATCCAAGCGATGAGCGGCGAGGCCATTTACCAGTCCCTCACCCGCGGTGTAATGAAGACACAGGCCGCGGGCCTCTCAACCGCGGAACTGTTCGCGCTGATCCGCTACATCGGACCAACCGCAGGCGTTGCGGCAGCAGTGGCGGAATCACCAAGCCGCACGTGTAAGAGCCAACCGGCTTTCGATATCGACCCGAAAACGCCCGCATGGAATGGATGGAGTCCGAGCATCACCAACTCTCGTTTTCAGGATGCGGCCGCCGCAGGTCTCACCGCGGCCGACCTCAACAGGTTGAAGCTCAAGTGGGCCTTCAATCTCGGTTCGGTGAGCGAGGCGCGTTCGCAACCCGTAGCGATGGGAAATTATGTGTTCGTTGGCGCCGGTACCGGAGTTTTATACGCTCTCGATAGCGCTTCCGGTTGCACGTTCTGGAAGTTTCGGGCCGCCTCCGGCATTCGCGGAGGCGCCGCTATCGGCGATGCAGGGGGAACACCCGCCGTGTTCTTTGGAGACACAGGCGCAAACGTGTATGCCCTGAACGCCCAGACGGGCCAGTTGCTATGGAAGGTTCGACCGGTCGATCATTTCGCCGCTCTCGCAACAGCGACCCCGCGTTACTACAACGGTGTTGTGTACCAAGCGTTCTCCTCTTTCGAGGAGGCGATGGGCGGCGATCCCAAATACGAGTGCTGCACATTCCGGGGCAGCGTGGTGGCGCTGAAGGCGGCCACGGGGGAGCGGCTCTGGCAAACCTTCACCATATCCGAAACGGCCAAGCGCACCGGCACAAGTGCCGCCGGCACACAGCAAAATGGTCCGTCGGGAGCGGCTGTGTGGTCCACCCCGACAATTGACGAGCGATTGGGCGCTCTCTATGTCGCGACCGGCGATAACTATTCGGACCCGCCTACTAACACCAGCGATGCGGTGCTGGCAATGGATTTGAAAACCGGAAAGTTACTCTGGTCAGTTCAACTCACTAAGAACGATGCGTTTAATAACGCATGCTCGATTCCCATTCCTGGAAATTGCCCGGAGACGCATGGATCCGATTATGATTTCGGCCAGCCGCCCATTCTGCTCAGCCTCGGCGATGGCAAGCGCGTGCTGGTAGTGGCGCAAAAATCCGGTATGGTCCACGCGCTTGATCCCGATGCTCAAGGCAAGCTACTCTGGCAGGTACGCGTGGCAAACGGAGGGCCGTTTGGAGGGAGCCAATGGGGCTCGGCTTCGGATGGCAGCAAGGTATATGTCGCGATCTCCGATCTGGGGCTGGGCGCGGTGGCGGATGCCAAGTCGCCAAAGGGTTATCGGTTGGTGCTGGACCCCAAGAAAGGCGGCGGACTCGCCGCGCTTGACCCGGCAACCGGCAAGGTCGTGTGGAAAGCCCCGCCAACTCCCTGCGCCGCCGAACGAACGGACTGTTCGCCCGCGCAATCCGCAGCCCTTACGGTAATTCCGGGAGTCGTGTTCTCGGGCTCGGTGGACGGCCACTTGCGCGCTTATTCGACCGAGACCGGCAAGGTCCTGTGGGACACCGACACGGCGCAGAGAATTCACTACCGTCAACGGTGAGGCCGCGCATGGGGGTTCGCTGGACGCGCCGGCCCCGCTGTCGTGAACGGGATGCTTTTCGTAAACTCCGGCTACGGGCAATGGGGCGGTATCGCGGGAAACGTGCTTTTGGCGTTTTCAGTCTCCCGATAGCTTCGGGTCCGAAATGTCCAGGTGGCCGACGGCTCGAAAACAGTCCGATTTCCTATGACAAAATCGCAGTGCAAGGAGAAGTCAGTGTCCCTAAGACCACTCCGAACGATCGCAATGACAGTCTTCGTTCAGGTGTTTGTGTTGAGTCTCATAGCTCAGGCGCAAGCACCGGGCGCGAATACACCGTATCCCGGCATGGCCCGTCTTGAGCAATACTTGATGACCGATCGAGAGGCCGAAATAGCGCTGGCTCGCAGTGCAGCTCCAAAATCCATTTCGGACGGAGCCGACGTGATGGTACTGGGGCGCGAGGGATACACGACCGCAGCGACGGGCGCGAATGGCTTCCTCTGCATAGTGGAACGATCATGGGCGGCCAGCACCGATGTTCCAGACTTCTGGAATCCCAAAGTGCGTGCTCCCATTTGCTTCAATCCAGCCGCCGCAAGGACCTTTGTCCCCATCTACCTGATGAAGACAAAATTGGCGCTGGCGGGAAAGTCGAAGCGCCAGATTGTAGAGATGACCGCATCGGCGATGGATCACAAGGAACTGCCGGCGCTGGAGTCCGGAGCGATGTGCTACATGATGGCGAAGCAGCAGTACTTAAACGACCAGGATATGAGCTGGCATCCTCATTTGATGTTTTTTGTTTCGGGCGACGCGGCGAAGAACTGGGGAGCCAATCTGCCCGGCTCGCCACTTATAGCGGCGAATGACCCTGAAGAGCGCGTCACTATTTTCCTTGTCCGGGTGGGCAAATGGTCCGATGGGACGCCGGCTTCGGCGCCTGTGCATTAAGCACGCACGATGCTTCGCCGAATCCGATTAAGAATTATCGAGTTAAAAGTTATCCAGGCGCCAGATGTTGCCCGCGAGTGCCGGCTGCCAGATTGCCAGATATTTGCCATCCGGAGATGCAATTCCCCAGCTTGCGCGCGCGGTAGTTGTGTCCCATATTGGTTGCGCATTGCCTTCCAGATCCACCCGGAGAAGAGTTACACCAATGGATCCCGAAGGCGACCTCATTAGCCCCGGATGGGAGATGAACAGGGCCTTCCCGTCTGCCGCCCAATCCATATTTAAAAAATCGGGCCAACCTTTCACGTCAAACCTCTTCTTGATCTGTCCATCGAGCGAACGGATCTCTATGTGCCCATGTTTGTCGTAACGCGCCATGGCAATCTCAGAGCCATCAGGCGAGATCATCGGGTTGGCTAACCCCGAGGAGGAAGGGAACACTTTAAAGAGTTGCCGGCGTGAGCCCGAAACGGGATTGAAGCTGAAGAACGTCTGCTGCTTACGATCGGCATCCACGTCGCTTATCAGGCATGGAAGCCCGGAGCGTTGCGGACAGTTGAAGTTAAAGCTGCTCTCATCCTCAAAAAGAAGCGTAGCCGGTGCGCCCGTCAGGGGAGAGCGCATGTACCGGCCAGAGCGAGTCGGGTAGATC
Organism: Terriglobia bacterium; assembly: GCA_963846045.1. GTDB lineage: Bacteria > Acidobacteriota > Terriglobia > Bryobacterales > Bryobacteraceae > Bog-105. The sequence continues at coordinate 169,449 of CAWJUL010000004.1, forward strand.
AGGAAAGTGCCGTCAGGACTGAGTCGCGTCACGTCGACGCTCTCCCGACCGGTGCGAATTAACTCGGGAACATTCGCACCCAAAGCCTGCCTGTAAAGAGCCCACTCGCCGGTACGATCGGAACTGAAAATGACAGCCTTGCTATCGGGAGTAAAGGCCCACGGCACATTGTTGCGCTCATCCAGTGTGAAAACTCGCGTATCCACTAACTTGCCAGTTGCGTCCAGGCGGCCTAACTGAATACGGGACTGTTCTTTCGCGCTCTCGAAGACCAAATGCTTGGCGTCGCTTGTATAGCTGAAGCCGCTCATGCGAAAACCGACAAAATTAGTGACCTTCTGTGGCTGCCCGCGCGCCCTGCCGGTCCGGCGATCCACTTCAACTTGCCAAAGATTCGTGTCTTGAGAGATGGACGATCTTTCCGCGACCCCGTATACGATCCTGTCGTCAGGTAACCAGGCAAAATCCGCGTTTTGACCTGAGAACGAGCCTTGTTGACGGTAAGTCACGATAACCGATGGTGTACCGCCGTTGATGTCAACGCTCTTGATGGAACAATTGTTTGCGACTCCGGGCGCATCTTGCAGCACTTCCTGATAGGCAAGCCGTTTACCGTCAGGTGACCAGCGGAGGGAACCGAAGTACAGGACGCGGGCGCCTCCCCTGACCACCTTCCTTGCCGCGCCTCCCTGCGAGTTCATCAACCAAATGTCACTAAGCTTAAGCTGAAGCACTGTGTCGGTTACCCCACTCGCTGTCCAGTAGCGTGTTGAACCTCCGGTCGTGAAGGCGATAGTCGATCCGTCGGGCGAGATGGATTGTGCCAGTGCCCCCTCGCGCAAAGGGACAGGCGAACCGCCAACCACCGACACGCTCCAAGCAGTAATGGTGTCCTCATTCGGGGTAGAATGCTCCGAAGACGCGAGCAGGTGGGTTCCGTCTGGAAACCAGGCCTGCGGCATCCAGAGGTCGGCGGAAGACACAGCGGAAGGCTTCGGCAGAGTATATGATTCGCCAGTGCCGATCAGCCGAATCTGAATGCCCGTCAAGTCTCCGTAAGAAACGTATTTGCCATCGGGCGATATAACGGCGTGCAGAATCGGATTTTCGAAAGAGTTGGTAGTTAGTTGCTGAAGCTGTATGGGGAGGCTGCTCGAACGGCGAATCAGCAGCCAAGCGCCTGCGATGATGACGGCCAGGATTGAAGCTAGAATTGCGCCCCCGATCCACAGGTTTCGATAAGATTTGGGCGGTTGTTCGACCAGGACGGGACTTGACTGCTCAGTCACGGAAGGCGGCGGAGACTCCGATTCGATCGTTCTCCTTTGCTCGATGGATCCGATGAAACGATAGCCGCGACGCGGAAGCGTCTCGATGAAGCGTGGGTTTTCGGCTGAATCGCCAAGAGCTTCGCGAACCTTGTTGATAGCCCGGTTGAGGCCTTGATCGAAATCGCCGGCGGTGTCCGACGGCCAAACCCGTTGCCGCAGTTCCTCCCGAGTCAAGACTTCGCCGGGGCGATCGAGCAAGACAACCAGCAGTTCGAACGGCTGGCCTTGCAGCTTGATCTTGCGCCCTTGCTTGAACAGTTCGCCTGAATCGCGATCCAGCTCGTAGACCGAGAACCGGACCAGACGGTCATTCCCAGGCTGCATCCATGCACCCCTCGCTTGTAACAGGGACTATAGCATCGGTTTTTGCAATCGGGCAAACGAAGGTGCGGAATCTCCACGCTGCGACGAAGTCCGCTGAGGTTAGCTTGGCCGGGATGTGTAAGATCTTACAGCGTTTACGCCCGGATAAACATTCAACACAGCGAGTATCTGGAATGCATCGACGTCAGCCCTGCTTCGGCCCAAAACTGGTCACGTGCCGAAGCGATCCGATTACTTGGAAGCTCGCAAAGACAACTCACACCAGATTCGTCTCGCGTTCGACCCGGGATGGTTTCGGCACACCAACTACTTTTCAAGGAGAAACCAGTGTTTAAGAGTTTATCGACAATGACGCTTCTCGGCATCGCATCCGTATCGGCTGCGTTTGGGCAATCGTCGCAGCCTCTCCAGGCTGAGATTCCGTTCGCCTTTACCGTACAGGATTCGATCCTGCCGGCCGGGAGCTACCAGTTCACCTATAACAATACGTCGCACAGACTGTCGATCCGGGGTCTGAATCAGAACTCTGGGAGCGTGTTGGTCACTGCCGCGCCGACGAGTGCCTCGAACCATTCCAACGAACGGGCAAGGGTAACCTTCCACTGCTATGGCAGAACCTGCTACCTGGCCGAGGCATGGCAAGACTCGTCCAGCGGTGATCGGGGATTGGAAGTGTTTGAAACAGAGCACGAGCGGAGATTCGCTGTGGCGGCGCGCGTGATCGCCGTTACGATTCCGGCCCGATGAGGCGGCCTGCGGACTGAATAGCCGCTCACGCAGGGGGGTGTGTGGGTGGCTATTCAGCTCTGTGAGTCCAGGATTGACGCGAAATAATGCGGTGAATCTGACGACTTAAGACATATGGGGCGGCAGGTTCTGCCCGAGCGCCGTACGTACGCGGTTGCGATACGGCGGCGCGTCCGGGGATGACCAACATCGAGGTCTCCTCAGCAACACACGCGACTTCAACTTCGCGTGACGCCGGGATTGCAGATGCAAAACCGATGTCCGCGCGTCCGGAACGAGTAGCATCCACTTAGGCTGCCGACCGCATGCTCTGAAGCTCTGCCGTGCCGTCGGGGAATTTGGATAAGATTTCTGTGTCTCAACTTCGGCGGAAGTTGTCTTGGACAGCAACAACTCTTCTGCCGATGCTGACATAGATACGCAAATGAGAAGACTTCGCACGGGTATGGCGTTTGGCATTGTTTCGATTGCTGCAACGCTCGTCTACGCAGCGGCGGGGCCGGTATTTTCCGCAGGCGGACCCGATGCCGAATCCTACGGGGCGGCCGACCATTTCCCGGTAGGGACGCGGGCCAACTGGTTTGAAAAGAAATACATGGTCGGCTCCTTCAGCCACTTCGATACGCTTTATCCTTCGCGTCCAATCGCGCCGGCCGAACGTCCCTGGGAGTTTCAGCGCCCAGCGATTGAGGCGGAGATTCACTACGTCCACGCCGGCAATCATTATTCGTTGCACGACTACCTGGCTCATCTGCCCATCACCGGTCTGCTGATCGCGAAAGACGATCAGATTCTGTATGAGGGCTACCAATACGGGCGAAGCGATCAGCACCGGTTCACCTCTCAATCCATGGCAAAAACAATCGTAGGAATGTTGACCGGAGTGGCACTCTCGGATCACACATTAGGTTCGGTAACGGATGCAGCCTCGAAATACATACCTGAATTGAAGAACGCCGATTACGGCAAGGTGACCATCAGGGACCTGCTGCATATGTCGTCGGGCGTCACCTGCAATATCCCCGAGTCTGAAATCGGAACCGCCGGCCTCGAGGCGCTGGCACACGATTGCAAGCAGTCTGTTCCAGCGGGGACAAAGTTCCAGTACTCGGCGTCCGATTCCCAGGTCTTGGGGATTGCCGTAAGCCGCGCCGCGCGAACGCCGTTGGCTCGCTACCTTCAGGACAAGATCTGGCAAAACATCGGCACAGAAGCAAAGGCAACATGGACGATCAATGGCTCCGGCGAGGAACTTGCGTTCTGTTGTTTCAATGCGACGCTGCGCGACTATGCGCGTTTCGCAAGGCTGCTTGCTTACGATGGCGCCTGGAACGGGAAGCAATTGATTCCACAGCCGTGGCTGCTCGACGCCAGTTCCGTGAAAGACACCGACGCGCAGCTCATGCCGGAAAAAGCCTCGCGATTTTTCGGCTACGGATATCAGATGTGGATCTTCCCCGAACGCAGGCGGATGTTTGCCCTGTTGGGCGCCAACGGGCAACGCATCTTTGTGGACCCGTTATCGAAATTGATCCTGGTGCAAACGGCGGTTATGGAAAAATCGATGGACCCGCCAAAAGACGCCGAGATGATTGGACTCTGGCTATCGCTGGTCCACCACTACGGCGCCGAATGAAGCGGATGTTGCGAGCCGCGCTTGGCGTGGCGCAACGCTGGGTACATTCGTGCTTCAGCGTTCAGAAGTCCATTTCGACGTCATAGTTTGGACGACACCGCCCCATGTAGTGACTGGTGGGCAACGCACCCTACAAAAACCGCAACCGGTTTCCAAAAGGAAATCCGGTTGGCTGGTCCCCCTTTCATAGCCCATTGACACAGGGCGCGCAGCGCAAAACGAGACTGGCTGCGGAAAGGAGTCGATCAACGACTCGATTTAGGGCTGCGGCGACAGTTTTGGTAAACGCTGTGGGACAAGGGCGGTTAATCCCCGGAAAGAGGTGCGACCTGCCTGTTTCGATAAGGGCAGATCGACGGACTCAGGCGACGTCGTTCCCGTGGCGTGATGCGTTGCTGCTGCCCACAATAGCCACGGACACAGCTTGCACCATCAATCATGTGGACTGAATCAAACCCCAGTCGAGCCGGTCTGCGTGTTCGCTTGATGCACGACCTCATAGAGAACTGGATGCGGCTGAAAAGCGGAGCCTGTCGGTTTGTTTACCAATTCGCGAAAACCGGCGTCGTCATGTGCAGCCTTAAAATGTGCCATCGATGACCATCGTGCAACGTTAACAAAACGGAACCGAGCGTCAGGCGTGATTGCACGATGAAGTTTATGGCCTAGATAGCCTGGCTTCTTCTGCATATAAGCATTGACCTCTTTCCAAAATTCCAAGAACTCATGCTCACGTCCCCTGGGGACTTCGAAGGAATTGATCAAGGTGATGGCTGCCATTTTATGTCAGCAAAAATCAGTCTTTCTGAGTGATCGCACCCTAGTATCGACGAGGCGGCGGCGCGACGATGGTTGTTGCAAGTTGGCTTAAAAGTCTGGCGGCTTCTTTGCCGAATTCAGGAGTATTCGCCGGGACACGCTTGGCCAATTGATCCAGTTCCGGAAACAGGCGTTCGAATCCAGCAGGACTACCCGCTCCAAGGAACCGAACCGGCGATGAGGAGGTGTTTCCCTGTGCATGAGGGATACCTCTGGGAAGCAAAGCGAATGTGCCCGGAGTCAGATCGTGCCACTGGGCACCCGTGAAAATCGAGAGAACGCCGTCGAGGACGTAGACGTATTCGTCCATATTGTGGTGGAAGTGCAGTGTAGTCATAAAGCCGGGAAATTCTTCACAGTGGCCGAACCACCACTCGTTCTGCGATTTGGCGCCGTCGATCATAATTCGCATTTCTCCTAACCCTTGACTGAACCCGACGACATCTTGGGTTCTGACGATCAATGGCTGAGTTGCGGAACCTGGCGCAATATTCATGGGTGTATCTCCTCCTAAGAAAGCAAATCCGGATTCTCTGCTCGATAATGCAACTGCAACGAGATTAAAGAACGATCGGCGATTCATGATTCTTCCTCGTTTTTCCGGCCCCTGCCCGACGCCTTCGTTCCGCCTGTTCCAGTGCGCCCGCGACTAGAGTCTCTGCAGCCCAGACAGAAACGCGTGTGACTTCTTTCTGAGATAGCCGACGCAAATTGGTCAATACCATTGCAGACTCGATACCAATGCACAATAAAAGCCCTGAGATAAGGCGTTCAAAGTCTTTCCGTCCAAGTCGTTGTCTGGCCGGCTCGAGGGCGGTCCTGATCCATTCAACCCGGTTGCTCCTCACCGGCGTGGCGTCCTCAGCACGGCCGATGTTGTCATCTAGAACGTGCTCGGCACTTAGGCGCACAACCGTTCGTAAAGCGCCCTGGTTTGCATAGACAAATCGCTGCACCGTTGCCACCAGAAGCCGGACACGCGCCATCAGGTCTTCTGAGAATTCAGTATTCGATACCAGGGGCTGAGCGCTCTGGATAGCCGCCTCAGCCAATAACAGCTCCTGCGAAGGGAAATATCGGTAGGCGGTGCGCCTAGAAACCTGTGCCGCTTCAGCAACGGCTGTCACAGTGGGTATTTCGCCACTCTGGATCAGTTCGGACGCGGTTTTCACAAGAAGAGCACGAGTGTGAGCGCGCTGCCGAAATCTACCTTGTTCTTCGCCGGTGCTCATTCTAGGCCTTATTGTACACACAAGTGTCATAATGACACAACTGTGACATTAACCAAAAAGAGACGCAAAGTCAGCCTTATGCGCAAGTGGACCCAAACTACCGGATGTCATCGCAAAGCCGGGTTGTCGGAAACTGGTCGACTCCGGGGAGATCTGACGGCCAAGGGTGGAGTTTGAGCATTCTGACTAAAGGCGGCGCAGGAGGCCGCTCAGGATGCCCAAACACCGGAAAAAGAGGAGACCACCGAAGCGATCTCTTGCCCTACCCGATCTCGAACAGACGAAGTCTGCCGTACTGAACAGCCTGACTTCAAAAGCGGCCAGCGAACGTACGATCATGCGATCAACGAGTTCGTTGACTGGTACTGCTCGGAACCACGAGTTGCTTTCAACCGCACCGTTGTTCTTCGATACCGAATCCACTTGGAACAACGTCACCTCGCTCCAACAACGATTAACGTTCCGCGGTCAGGCGTGTGGCGTATGAGGCAGTGACTGGGCTGCTCAGTCCAGAACTTCCCGCCGGCATCCGCCGAGTCAAAGGCGTACGCCGAATCGGCGTGCGACTAGGTATGGCTGACTGCCGATCAGGGCCGCTCACTGATGCTGAACTCGCACGGCGACATCTTAGGAGCAAACGCAGTTACGCCATGCTTGCTCTGCTGATTGGTTGCGGGTTGAGGCGGGGTGAACTCCTTGCGCTTTCGCCCGCCTCCGTTCAACTCCGAGAAGACCACTGGGTGATCGTCGACCTTCAGGGAAAAGCCGGGCACATCGAACGGTACCAATTCCACTCTGGTAAAAGAGGGGCTCGATCGCTGGACCGAAGCGAGTGGCGTCAAGGATGGCTGTCTCTTTAGAGCGATTAACAAGTCAGGAACGATCTGGGGTGAGGGCATGACGCCGAAGGTGCTTTGGGAGATCGTCAAGAGAGCGGCCGCAGCTGCCGGCATAGACAAGCTGGCACCGCACGACCTGCGACGAACATGTGCGCGTCTCTGCCATCTAGCGGGCGGCGAACTCGACCAAATTCAATTTCTTCTGGGTCACGTATCCATCCAGACTACGGAACATTACCTCGGCTGCAAGCAGAAGCTCCGGTTTGCTGTAAACGACAAGATCGGCATCGAACCCTGATTACAAGGGACGGATTCCCCGTCCCTTCGCGACCGCAGCGGATTTGACAGCTGATTCGTCCGAATCGCGGCCGTACGTACAGCCTCTGTGCCGATGTGTTGTTGCCTCTACTTCCGTACCTCGTAGTAAAGCTCCACCATGCCGGTTTTGTACACATTTACCTCACGAAGGTGCAGGGTGGTGTCCCGCCGGAGACCGTCGAAGAAGCAGATTCCTTCCCCGATCAATATCGGCATGATCGAATAACGTACTTCGTCCGCCAGTCCGAGGCGGAGGCACGTGCTGGACACCGAACCACCGCCGGCAACCAGATGTTACGAAAGCTGGGCCGTAATCGCTCATTCACCAACTGCGTGAGATCTCCTGAGTAGAATTCGACAGAACTTCGCCTGCTCGAAAGACCGCGACTGGTGAGGACAATTGTCGGCGTGTCACCGTAGGCCCATCCAAAGCCCTTGGTCTCAAAACCCAACGCTGTCTCATTACGTCCGCGAACCCATGACATAGCAGCCGATTGTGGTGAGGAACTCCTTAACCAGTTTGGGATCCATACTCTTCCCGTGATCGAACGTGTCGGTCGTTTCGAGCCAGTCTACACTTCCGTCCCGTCGAGCGACGAAGCCGTCGAGGCTGGCAACCATGTGGATGGTTACACGCGACTCTATCTGCGCCATACGAGAACCTGGAGGGACTTAAGCATTGCTCCAATGTAACGGTCGCGAATGGGCGAGACCTCCGCAACCGGAACAAATCAATCTGCCCTAACGTTAGGACTCAAGGTCGAAAATGCACGCGCCGCCAATCAAGCGGTGCCCATTTGACCACTTAGCGGCAGTACTTCATAGCCGAAGCTACGAAGTTCCCTAATCATTCTTGTCATGCGGCGTCGCTTCGATTTCTGGCTTACTTCCGGGCCTCGTTCCTCATAACTGACCCCCTGGTGCAGAATGATCCAAATCAATCGACAGATCCGATGCGTAATTGCTCCGATAGTTTGCCCATGTCCCAGGCGCGGTACCAGCCGACGATACACAACCTCGAAGATGCTTCCTTTTTGCTTGACCGCGGCATTAGCGGCCTGATTGAGGATCCGTCGCATGTGACGATTACCCTTGGGGCAGCGGGTGCTCTTGTTGATCCCCGCGCTCTCTTCGTCTCCAGGACACGCGCCCACCCATGAGGACAGATTTTTAGGAGAAGCAAAGGTCGCCGCCGTGACACCTACTTCAGCGATGATCTGCTGTGCGGAATCCGGTCCCAGGCCGGGCACCTCCGCCAGGCGCTGGACTGCGTCCTGATGCTGCTTGAGCAGAGTGGCCATTTCTTGGTCCATTTGCCCGATCTGCTCGTCGATCAGTTGCAGTTCCTTTAGCGCCATCTTCAGCAGCCGGCGATAAACGGGATTTAACTCGCTGCACGCGCCAAGCGCGTCACGCAACTGTGCCGGCGTAGCGCGCAAGCGTGTATCGGCCAAGGCGGTCAGAGCCGCGGGGTCAGTTTCCCCGTCGGCCAATGCCTGCAGCATGCGCCGAGCGCTGGCTCCCATCAGATCTGAAACTAGACTGGACAACTTAATATGCGCTTCTTCCAGCAGAGCCTCTAATTGATTTTGCAACCGTACATGATTGCGCCTCAACTGATATTTCCCACGCATCACCGTGCGCCAGAGACGCTGCTCGACATCCGGGACGAAGCTGAGCACCAACTCATGAGCCACCAGCCGTTTCACCAGTCGTTCGGCGTCCGGGAAATCTCTCTTTCGTCCTTGCCGCCCACGATTAGATTGCGCCTGCGCTAGATGCAACGTTCCCGAGAGAGGGCCGGCACCTTCCCGCTGCTGGCACCTCGGCTTCCAGTACCGCTCCAGTGCTCCCCAAACCGGTTTCCAATATTGAGCCGTCGATTCCATCACCGCTTCTTCCACTATCTGCTCCAGCAGCCATTCCGCCAGTAGCTGCAGTTGCTCGGGGGTGCTGCCAAAATGGCGTCGTTCAAACTGGTACTCGCCTTCCACGTGCACATCGGCCACAACTACGGCCAACATCTTTTTATGAACATCAATTCCGGCTATTCTGTAGGACATAACGTTTCCTTCTGACAGGAGCGGAGAGCGCGCCGCAAGTACGTTAACCAAGGTCGCGGGCTATCACCACTCCCATCGCGGGAAGACAACGCCCATTTATTCGCTCAACACGCACGCTCCGGATCAGACAATCTGACGGCTTCAACTTCTCCATTGAGTTCTCGATCTCGCCGCTCTGGCCAGCTGCAATGTTAGCTCCAAGCGTGAGCCACGCCTTGGGCGGCGGAGTCCAGAGATACGCTCTAAGACATTTTCATGTGGTTTCGTGGGCCGTAGGCCCCGTTAGGACAATCTGGAGTGATCCGGCGGGAAGCGGCGCCCGGCATCCGGGCACTGCGCTGGCGACGCCAACTAGAGTCGGCGAGCTCCCGAAGACTCTGTCTACCCGCAACAGCGTGACCGTACTGATGAACCTGATTTTCCTGAGCAGGAGCGCGTACGGCCGGTCGTTTGCCACGCTCTTCAGCAGGGGATCACCTCTTATGGGTCTGGCGAACTCCGGCTGCGGCAAAAGCCACCGGCCGCACCCGTCTTCGAAGAACGATTCTAAGGCGATGGCCGATCAGCCTGGGCCAGTTCGCGGTAGAACGCCATCAGGTCCAGCGGCGGCACTTTGCCCATGGCGCGCAGGAATCCGGCAACTTGGCCACGATGGTGCGTTCCATGATTCACCACGTGCAGAACAATCTGCCATTGCGGTGTTCTATCGGGATTGCCTCTAGCGTTGGTGTAATCGACTTTGTTGTGCAGGGATTCGTCGGTAAGGGCGCTGGCCCACGTTTCCCATTGCTTCAGCAGCGCGGGCCATGCGCGGCTCAAAACGACCAGATCGCGCTCGTCATCATTGACGTACAACTTCGGGTTCACGCCTTGAATGCGGCCCATCCACACGCGATCAGCGGCATAGATGTGCGCCAGGGTCCCGGCCACGCTCTTTTCGGAAGTCCCAAAATCGCGCGTAAGCTCTTCGGGCGTCAATTTCGCAGCCGCGTCCAGTAGTCGATTCGTAGCCCACGTGGTGTAGGCGATATGCAAACGGAGAGTCTCAGCACTGATGCTCATGTGGTTGAAGTTACCTCCACCAGAGCGAAGCGTGACTCGTTCACGGCTCGCCAATCCAAAGCGAGATTTCAGGAGTAATCGTATGGTTCCATCTCAACGGCTCTCCTTCACGATGCGGCCATTGAGCGGCTGAACGGGCCGAGCGTCATTCGGGTACAACTCGGCGAATGCGTTGATTTGCTGTGGCGAGATCTCCACGGGAGTCTTGAGGACAAACCACTCCACGTGCTCGGTACAGGGCGGAGCCGTTACCGAGCCCATGTACGTGTAATAGTCTGCCGCGGACGGTGGCAACAGACCCGCGGGATCGATCTCAACTCCGGTGATCGCAAGCTCTTCATGCGAGAAATCAGCCTTCACCTTGCCCTCGGTCTTTGGCATGTGCTCCCAAATCCGCTGAATGGTGGCATTCGCCCTTCCCGCGGTCAGAAATACCGCCACGCCGGCAACCTTTCCGTCGCTGGTAGTGTGCATCAGATGCACCACCATATCGTATGCCTTGCCGCTAACGCGCTCTTCGCTAGGACGGTGAAAATGGAATTGCGTGAGCTGGTAGCGCTTGCCGCCCACCAGGAAGAAGTTCCCACTGCTCGGGGTGTCGTGATAGTTCACCCGAATCGTGTGTCCGTTGTTGACTAGATACCGGAGCGGGCCGCTCTTGTATTCGAATCGCAGGGCGGGGAGTTCGGCTCTACGCGCATGTTGAATGTCTATCGGCGACTGCTCCTTCCCGGCGTTGCAGGCTGCGTAGTCCGGATCCAGTTCACTCCAATGTTCGGCCCCTCTTGCCCCTTCATACTCCCAGGGCGTCCTCCACTGCGCTTGTGAAACTGCGGCGCCAGGAGAGCTGACGCGAACAGCAATACGAGCACCTTCCATCCTTTTCCTGAGTCAGTTCTGGGGCTCATGTACAGGAGTGTACCGTTGCTAGGCAGCTATAATTCATTCGCGATCGAAGTATGGATGTTAGACCATGCGATGACGACGTGGTTTCGGTAGTTGCGGCTGCCCTAGGAGAACTCATGGGTTTGAAACATGCCGTTGCCGGTCATCAGAAAACGTAGTTTTCTGGACTTGGCCGAGGGTGAGGGGGCCAGCAACATCATCCAGCGCCGCAGTGAAATCATGCGTCAATCTACTTGGCGGACTTCGGGCCGACGCAAAAAGATTTGATCCGCGGTTTAGCTCGTCGCATAACTAAGAATGGTCCGCGGCTTGTGCGAGCGTTGCTGTGGCTGCTGATTTTCGCGGTCGAGCTCGCTCTATGTATCGCGCTGTTCATCGGTGCGAGGTCTTTAGTGGCCGCGAGCCGGCTCGATCGCGACGCTCGCCAGGTCCGTGTTACCGCGCCGTCCAAGCCCAGGCTGGGCTTTGCCTGCCAGCTGAAAACGCCCGCGCTCCGGTCTCTGTTCTCCGATCCGGACGTGATTCGCGATCTGCAGCGGCTCAATGCCGAAATCAGCCTCGCGTTGATCGACCTTAGCCCCGGCCGCGCGCAGGTCGTGCGCCAGCTGAATGCCGCTGGCATTCCGGTCACGGCGGGGCTCGCGCTGTCTGGTGCGGAGGGCTTTTATCTCAACGCCTCGAATGCCGCCCAGGGCAAGGCGCGCTTCAGCGAATTTCAGAAGTGGACCGCCGATTCGGGATTGCGCTGGTCCGGCGTCGGTCTCGATATTGAACCGAATCTTCAGGAGTTCTCAAGCATCGGCCGCGCCGTTTCATCCGCTCTTAAACGGCTGGTCGATCCCGATACCGTCACTCGCGCGCGCATCGCGTACGCCTCGTTGATCGCCCAAATCCAGGCGGCCGGATACGGCGTGGAAACCTACCAGTTTCCCTTCCTCGCCGATGAGCGCGCCGTCCATTCCACGCTGCTCGAAAGGTTCTTCGGCATCGTCGACGTTCGCGGTAACCGCGAGGTTCTGATGCTCTACTCAAGCTACAACCGGGCCGCCGATTCCGCAGTCATCTGGCAGTACGGCCCGTCCGCGCAGCTCATCGCGACGGGGGTCACGGCCGGAGATCCGCAGCCAGGCGCGCGCATCGGTACGTTGACCTTTGAGGAACTGTCGCACGACGTGATCGTCGCCAGTCATTTTTCGCCCGAAGTGGGAATCTTCGATCTCGAAGGCAGCGTTCGCCGTGGATTCTTGCCAAAGCTCATCGCGCTCGACTGGAGCCAGCCGGTGACGATATCCGCCGATCAAAACCGCCAGGTGATCCGCTTTCGGGCACGGGTGCAGGCCGCGTTGTGGACGCTGTCGCGCCTACCTTATTTCGCGCTGGCGATTTTGCTCGCCGACGCGTGCTTTCTCTTCCGCCGTCGCCAGCGGCGAGGGACTCTTGTCAGGATAGGTCCTCGCTAACGCTATGACTCTATCTGGAGTGACACGTCGCGTAAGGCTGGAGAGCGGCGGGGAGTTGAGCGGCGGGTCACTTTAGACAGGATCATAGGCGTTCATCAGGAACTTGAGCTGTCAATCCACGAGATGCGCGTTACACGACCAGGTGGATGGTTCGGAGTCATCGCGCCCGGACAACGCATTCGAAGCAACCGTCTTGCGGACCTAACGAGCCGCCCCAGCGGCTGCCTCCCATGTGTCTCGGCCGTATTTTTGGACGATCACCTGCCGGAAAACATCAGAGTCTCTACTGTCGTCGCGAGGATGGCCCTATGAAAATCTATTGTGCGTCCCGCCACGCTGCGGCGGCTCCGTTGATCTCAGCAGATTCACCAATCGGCAGGATTGGCCGCGCAGTGAATTTCAAGAAAGGCGTCCACGGCGCCATCGTCTTGGCCAGATCGGACGCACTGCTTGCTTCGATCAACGCGACGCCGCGCCGCCATCTGCGAAACCGTAGAAGACCTGAAACTGCCCTGGGCCGGGTTGCCATTTGGCGAACAACTGCAACGACCGCTTCTGCCTTGTCTCTGAATTGTCAATGAAATCTCAAGTTACATGAAACAGCATTTTGAGTCTCCCGTTGAGTCCTGCGATCACATTCTCAATGGCGGATACTACTACAAGTCCGCGGTTTGCGCGTTTTATGGTAACTTGAAGACCGACCAGGGATAGATCTATACTTTGCGACTACTCCGTCGAAATGCTGGTTTCCGGATCGCCGACGAACTGCTCAGAACGCCGTGTCGGCGCAATTCGCGGGATTCGCTGAATTCATCTCTGGGGCGATGGGTGGGCGTTCGCGGCAGGGCGCACGCTCATGTCGAAGTTTGAATTGGTCAATTTCTCGGCTACTTCCCAGAGACGTTTTGCCCGATCTCCGTCCTTCGCCCGCTTGGGAATCGGCACGGCGACTGGAAAGCCCTTCGACTCGAAAAAGCCGTCCGGACCGTAGTACGCTCCCGACTCAACGTTGGGCGCGGTAGAGGCAAACAAAATCGGCAGCGCTCCCTGTTGTGCAGTTTGCGCAGTGATGGGCCTCAGCAACGTACTGATCACACGGAATGCCGACAGACCCTTGCCTGGCCCACTTGTCTGCAGGTTAGTGATCGCGTATCCGGGATGCGCGAAGGTAACAATCACGGGTGAGCCCAACGCGTGCAAGCGCCGCTGCAGCTCCAGCGCAAACATAGAGTCGGCGAGCTTAGATTGGGCATAGGCCTGATTCAGGGGCTTGTACCTCCGCTCACTTTGCAGATTGTCGAGTTCCAATTTGGCCCACTTCGTGATGGAACTGGAGACGATCACGATGCGGGTTCCGGGCTCCTGTTTCAGGCAAGGATACACAAGCGCGGTAAGAGCGAATGGTCCGAGGAAGTTAGTCGCGAACTGGCGCTCAAAACCGTCCTCTGTAAGCTCACGCGTTGGAATTGCCATCACGCCAGCGTTGTTGATCAGCAGATTGAGCGAAGGGCCGGGATAGTTGCGGTCAAACCACCCTGCGAACGAACGAATGCTCGCCTGTGACGCCAGATCGACTTCTGCAGGCGTGACCTTCCCATGGGGGACCTCACCCGCAATGCGATTCGCGGCCCTCTGTGCTTTTGCTAGTGTTCGAGCCGGGAGGATAACCTCCGCTCCTCTTCGGGCCAACTCCAGAGCTATCTCGAAGCCAATGCCGGAGTTTGCTCCCGTGATCAACGCGCGCCGGCCTGCCTGTGAAGGAATTTCAGCTGCTGTCCATTTCTTGCTCATGTTCGCCACTAACTAATCTCCACGGCCGGGTATGCTTCGATGTACTCCTCGCCATTGCAACCAAGGTAAGCTACGGTCCGGGCAGCGAAGTCCACATCGTAGCGAACCACGCCCGCGCGCCACGTAGCACCGAGGAACTCCGGAAACGTGCTTTCACCGGCCTGATCGATGCGCAGGGCGCTAATGAGGGCGTCCTGGTCGAAGATCGGCACGTCGACTGTGCCAGATACGAGCGGTACGCCTTGCATCAGAACGGGCCCGAGACTGGTGAGGAATAAGCTCTGACACGCGGGAAGCGACCAGATATTTCGCATAACTCCGGCATGTCGCAGAGTCTCGGCGAAATAGGGGAAACCTCCCGCCCTTGGGCGGATTGCTGCCGCCCTCTCCATTGCGTTTTTCAAGTTTTCACTTGCTTTGCTCATGAGATTCTCTCCTTTGAATTCGTAATCCGGTTGATGAGCGGCGTCATTCGAGCGGAACGTTGCGGATCTGATGATGATCTGCGAGCTTGATGAGCAGGTCGCGAAGCACCTGCCGTTCCCTGGAATCAAGAAAAGCGAAGAATTTGTCATCGTTGCGATCGGCAATCTCGGCTAGTGTCGGAACCACACGGCGACCTGCAGCGGTCAAGGAAAGCAGTTGGGCACGATTGTCTTCGGGCTTGATTCTGCTCCTGATCCAACCCTTCGCCTGAAGCTTATCCATGACCTTGGAGATCGCTCCGCGGGTCATCGTCAAAGCTTCGGCTAACTCTCCCGGGGTTGCCGGACTCCGATCGTGAAGGTGACGCAACAGCACCCACTCGGCGACTGACGTTTGCCTGGCCTGCAGAGACTGGGCAAAGCTACCAGAGACAGCGTTCGAAACTCTTCGGAGCCAGTACCCGAGATGGGTTTCGAGTGGTGAGGGCCCTACGCAGGGTTCCGTTTCCATGAAAACCATTATAGTTTCCATGGAAACTATAATGCAACTGGTTTTTGTTAGCATGCGTATTGGACAGTTTCCGCATTACGCGCCTCGATGTTCATCTTGTGAGGGAGCGCCTTCTCCAATTCCAACTGAACCGGAACACTCCCCGCTGTGGAACTCACCCTCCGCAATGACAACGGACAGATCGGCGGAACCATCGGCTTTTACTTCCAGACTCGCGGTAGCGATGGCAAATGGCATCCAGACGGAAACCCACCATTCGTAGTACCGTTGCTTTCACCAAAGCTTCAAGGTACGATTCTGACCTTCGAGACCATACACCACCGCAAGCACGGCAGCGCGGAGTTGGGGCCGAACAATAAATATCGGGTCACGTTCTTAGGACTGAAAGAAGCCCGCTTGCAAGTGTTCCGATACGGCGCCGAAGAGAATGACGCCGCACCGGGAGTGAAGCTCGTTCGGCGCCAATAATTGCGTGGAATCGTTCTGCGCGTTTTCCCCCTTACACGTATTTTTCCGCGGCTGCTGCGGTAGGCTAGATATCGGACGATTTAGTTCATCAGAAGCGACGCGGTGCCGCTAAGGACGGACGCTCAAAACACAATGTCGAACAGTCGCGCATTCCAGCGCCAAACGCGGGTTCCCTAAATGACTTGCAGTGAACCGCGGGGGTGCTCATGAAGTTGAAGCTGTTCATTACGGCACTCCTCGTTCTCGCTCCTTTGCGAGCTACGGTTGTGCCTGAGGGTTCCGAATTAGAAGTACGGCTACTTCACCGAGTAGGGTCACGCGTTTCACGTGTCGGTGACCCGATTGAAACGGTCGTTATCACACCCGTTTTCGATCGGGATGGGATCGTGATTCCGGCAGGCGCAACCGTGTCGGGCGCTATCGACCGAGTGGACCGCCTGGGTCTGGGTCTCCGCCATCCAGCGGCTCGCCTGGATCTTCAGTTCACCGAGCTCCATTTGCCGGGTGGCAACATTGTTCCCATCGATGCCCGGTTGGCCTCCGTGGAAGAGGCACGCGAAGGAGTTAGCCATACGGGAGCGGTGGTCGGGATCCACCCCGGCGCCAGTTTCTCGACTGGCGTTTCGTGCGTTTTCATGCTTTTTTCGTTGGTGCAGCCGGAGTTGCGCTTGCCTGTCCTGGGCTTCAAGTTTCTGGCGGCGCGTTCGCCGGACGCTGAAATCACGTTCCCCGCCGGTACGGAAATGCTGCTTCGTCTGACAAGCGATCTGCAGTTGCATGATTCGCCCAGCTATGGACGCGGCGTGCCATTGATTGCCACTTCTCAGATTGCAGAGCTTCAGACGATGCTCACCGGACTACCTCGGCAACAGGCAAGTCGCGACGGCAAGCATCCGTCGGATCTCATCAATATTCTGTTGTTAGGCAGCCAGCAGGCAGTCGAACGTGCATTTCGGGCCGCCGGCTGGCACGATGGCGAACGCCACGGAGTGATGGCTCTGTACGGCATGTACCATTGCATTGTTCAGCGCGCAGGTTACAGCAGGGCGCCTATGACAAACCTGCTATTCGGTGGTCATCTGCCCGACGCGAGTTTTCAAAAGAGCCTGGATACTTTTGCGAAGCGCCACCATATCCGTCTCTGGCGCGAGGACCAGCCTGGTGTTTGGCTTGGCGCGGCGACGGAGGACGTTCGATTCAAAATGAGAGCACTCCATCTCACTCACGGTACCGACCGCTACATCGATAACGAGCGCACCAAGGTGGTGGATGATCTCACATTCACGGGCTGCGTCGATGCAGGCGCTCTGGTGCCGCGCCCTTCTCTTAATCCCGTTCAGGAAGAAGCGAATTCTATCGTTACGGATGGCGATGTTGCCGTTCTTCAATTGAACGCCTGCGAGGGCGCCCGCGTTATGCCCTCCGATCCGCAAACGCGCCGGCCTGTTCGCGCTATACGCGCGGCGCTTGCGATTGGCCAAGATATAGGGCGCTCGAATCCAGTGTCCGTCGGTTACGCGACCATAAAGTCGATCATCGACAGTTCCAATGGGCGAAGCGGCAGCGCGGCTCAGGAATCCGGCTCTTATATGAGAGGAGCGAGTATCTTGGACCGCGGGAGCATAAGCGCCGTTCACGCGTTGGCTGTTCATTAGCGGAACTGTGTAGGTTCGGATCACGCCTTCATTTCCGGATAGCGTCACGTTATGCCGCAAAGGCAAAATGTTCGAGGAGAGATGCCTGGTACAAGGGCGCGGCGCATATCTTACCGGGAACAGAGGCTCCGTGACCAGAGTTTAAACCTGCGATGAGAAGCATAGCGTGGTGCCTGCTACTTGCTTCAAACGTATTTGTCCATCGTGGGCTCGCGTCAGAGTTTTCTGCTGGCGAGGGAAGCGGAGCCGTATTGCCGTCTCAAAACATCGCACTCAGCTTGTCTACAGTGCCAGACTCTAAAGGCACCCTATCACTGCGCCTTTCTCTTACTAACACAGGCACGGTGCCTTTAAGCATTCTCACGGGCGTGGTTTTGGGGGGAACACCATACCCGGCAGCAGCCTTTCGGTTTCGTATTGAGTTTAGAGATCATCGTAATAGCGAGCTGCACTGCGAATGTTCAGGGCCAGGTGTAATTGGAGGAACGATCGCCCCATACACTGTCACGGTGCAACCAGGCAAAGTCTTCAGCACAGAGGTGCCCATGACAGCTTTTCGGATCATAAATGACGGCGGTCGCTTATGCACGCCAGAGACACAGGGTGCTCGTTTGACAGCTACGCTGAAAGGGGAGCGGTGGCCGAATCACGGTTCCGATTCACAACGCAAGGACTCCTACTGGACGGGGGTAGTTTCCGAAAGCGTCCCGCTTGCGTGCCAACGCGACTGAGGATCAGCCAACGCACCCGTGAACGAGGGTCGTCCTCGCCGCCGGTAAATCGGCCAGCCAGGGTTCGCGTTGGACTTCATCGGGACGAACGAGCGTGCTCGCGTCTAGCAAGCGCGTGTCAATATATAACGACATGCTCAGGCTGCTTTCACTCGCTTTGATCAGCTTCGTCGGTGTGGCCGGGGCGGATTTGATGCCTCCCGATCAGGATCAGAAGCTGGCGCGAGAGATCTACAAGGAGATGATTGAGAGCCCGTCGGGGTTTTCCACTGGGCCGACCACGCCGATCGCGAAGGCGTGGCGGCACGTTTGAAGGCAGCTGGATTTCCGGAATCGGACATGTTTCTGGGCGGTGCGATTCCCCGGAAGTACAACCTGGTGGTGCGTTATCACGGCACAGGCGCGCGCAAACCGATTCTGCTGCTGGCGCATATCGATGTAGTGGAAGCCAAGCGCGAGGACTGGAGCATGGACCCGTTCCAGTTCATCGAGAAGGACGGCTACTTCTATGGCCGCGGGACGTCGGACGACAAAGCCCAGGCGGCGGTGTGGATTGCAAATCTGATCCGCTATAAGCGCGAAGGATTCCGGCCCGATCGCGATTTGATCGTGGCGCTAACAGCTGACGAGGAAGGCGGCGGTCCTTACAACGGAGTTGATTGGCTGCTGAAGAACCATCGTGATTTGATCGATGC
This sequence comes from Terriglobia bacterium, assembly GCA_963846045.1. Classification (GTDB taxonomy): domain Bacteria; phylum Acidobacteriota; class Terriglobia; order Bryobacterales; family Bryobacteraceae; genus Bog-105. Next base: position 188,462 of record CAWJUL010000004.1, read on the forward strand.
AGATTTCTGCCTCAACGAGGGCGGGCGCGGCGAAATCATCGATGGCAAGCATGTAGCAAACGATATCGGCTTGGCCGAAAAAACGTACGCGGATTTCCGTTTCGAAGTCCATAACAAAGGCGGGCACAGTTCACGTCCGGTCCCGGACAACGCGATTTACCATCTGGCGGGCGCGCTGGAGCGACTTTCGCAGATTCGGCTTTCCCATGCAGTTGAATGACGTCACACGCGCATACTTCTCGCAAATGGCCAAGATCGAGAAAGGCCCGATGGCTGCGGATCTGGCGCAGGTAGCGCAGGGGTCACAGGAAGCGATGGGGCGCGTGGCGGCGCGGTTCACCAGGGATGAACTCCATGCTGCGAACGACGTGCGTGGCCACACAACTCGAAGGCGGCCATGCGCCCAATGCTCTACCTCAATTGGCGGCCGCGAATGTGAACTGCCGCATTTTTCCCGGACGATTCCATCGAGTACGTACTCTCGACTCTGAAGAAAGTGGCCGGCGACGATCAAGTGCTGGTGACAATCAAGACGGACGAAGGCAAAGCGCCGCCGTCGCCGATGCGTCCGGATGTGATGAAGGCGTTTGCGCAAGTGACGGACACGATGTGGCCGGGCGTCATCACACTCCCGAGCATGTCTACGGGAGCATCGGACGGGCGATATCTTCGGGAAGCGGGCATTCCCACTTATGGCGTTCAGGGCTTCTTCAGGACGTAAACGACGTTCGCGCGCATGGCCGCGATGAGCGGATGCCGGTCGAATCGTTCTATGAAGGCCAGACGTTTCTGTACGAGATCGTGAAGAAGCTCTCCACGCCTCAATAGAAATAACGGTCGGAGATGCGGCGCCGAAGTGCGAGCGACTCCGCCACTTCGTCCATGCCATCTTCGATGCTCACCCGACCGTGATAATCGTGCGCTGCGAGCGTGCAGCACATGGCGAGATCGAAAAGTTCAAGTACCGGGTGAAACACGGGCGCTATTGTGGCGCAGGACGGAAGTAATTGTTGAAAAGCTGATCGGCCACTTGTCTGCCGAGTACCTCGCCATCCTGCAGTGAATGGTTAAAGTGAAACCCGGCGAAGATTCGTGCCCAGTACACTTCGGTGAGCCAATCGCCTGTGTGCTGGAAGATGTGCGTATGCACGCCGTCGCTGAAGACGGTGCTGGTGACGACGACATGTACCTTGCGAGTACCGAAGAAATCCGCCACGAGATTTGAAACGGCGCTAGTGATGCAACCATGGGCGGCCGGATACTCGGGATGGTTCGGCGTAGCTGCCAAAGATGTCCACGCCGGATCTGGAGCCAAGTTCGAATTATCGCCGCCGGCAGGAATAGCTGCCCACGGCCGCCAAAAATTATAGGTGTACTTCCCGTTGAAACATCCGATCGCGGCATCTGCGTAGCCGGTCCAGAGCATGGCAAGAAGCCGGGCTGAATCCATGAGGTTGAGAGTGTATTGCTGCGCCAGACTGTTGAAAGTGCGACTGTACTGTTGTCCCGTGTGGGCGGTCCAGAACAGACCGATCTCGGTTTGACCCGGGGTGCGCAGCGTGCTGTTAGCATCACCGAAGAGGCGAGTTAAGTTGTAATCAGCAGCCCACTCCTGACTTGGCAGCGGGGTAGGGCCGTCTGGTAGAAACTGCCCGGCACTTCGCATGGTGAACGGACGCATCTTGCCCAGCCAAGGCGTGACCGGAGGGGCAGTTGGAGGGTTTGGCTGCCAAATGCCGGGGCCGCTTGGAGCTGTGTACGGAACGCTTGCATTCAGGCCGTCACCGGCGCGCTCGGATATTAGCGCTGCCGCTGCGGCCTCTCCGGCTGCTATGCCGTCTGTCTTTGCTTGCGGTGTGGCGTTGATCGCGCTTACTGCGCTCTGGAATTGCGCGTCCAGCGCGGTTTTCTGGGCGGGGAAATAGTTCACCAAAACGTCATGAGCTGCCGCCACGGCGGCTGCCTGGTCGGAGGCGCCCGGCGACGCCGGTCCGGAATAGTAGAAGGCTTGAAAGGGGAGATTGTGAACCGCGTTCACCGCGTCATACATCGCGATGCTGGTGTAAGCGAACCAGACGCTGGACGCTCCTGGACCTTCGCCGCCGTTCGTGACGATGGTGGTTGAAGCGATGGTGTTCCAATCGGTAACAACATTCTGCGCGTTGACTGTTACGGCCGCGAGAAGGGCTGCAACGCTGACGAGCGAAGCTTTAACGTGTTGCATGGATTCTCTTTTCCGAGTAGCTGAATTAGCCGGTATGCCGACCGACAGCCGATTTTCAGCTTCAGGGTGAGGTGTTTTCAACCCTAGTGCTATCCTTTTCGCGTCCTATTCACATCAGAAGCTAAGTCATTCATTCTGCGTGGAATTAGGGATCACATCCAAGCTTCTTCGGTGTGATACGCTCTTGAGATCCCGATGCCGGAGACAGCGCAGGACACCATGGTCCGCAGGTTCGGCGTATTTGATATCAACCTTAAATCTGGAGAATTGCGCAAGAACGGGATGCGCCTGCGGCTTTCGGGTCAGGCCTTCCAGATTTTGGCGGTGCTGGTTGAGCGTGCCGGTGAGGTAGTCACGCGCGAGGAGTTGCAGTCGAAGCTCTGGCCGGCCGAGACCTTCGTCGATTTCGATCACGGGCTGAACAATGCAGTCGCCCGGATTCGAGAGGTACTCGACGACTCTTCAAGTACGCCGCGCTATGTGGAGACGATTCCGCGGCGTGGTTACCGCTTCATGGGGCCGGTGGCGGATACCAGGCCAGCAAGCGTTTCCCCAGCGCCCGAGCCGGAAAACATTGCCCTACCCGAAGTGGTTGAAGTAGCGCCTGCGCTTCGCTCGAGTTTACCCGCGCAAAAGAGATTCGCTCCTGCGTCGTTGAAGGTGCTGGTTGCCGCGGTAGCGATAGCAGCGCTGGCGGGCGCTTTGGTCTTTTATGCCGGCAGTTTTAGGAGCGCCAAAGCGCAGGCCATACGGTCTCTGGCGGTGCTGCCTTTGAAAAATCTCTCCGGCGACCCGAGGCAGGAGTACCTGGCCGACGGCATGACTGAGGAACTGATTGGACAGCTGGCGGCAATTCGGGAGCTGCGGGTGATTTCCCGCACTTCCGTGACACGCTTCAAAAACACGATACTCTCTGCCCCAGAGATTGCCAATACGCTTCGAGTGGACGCGTTAGTGGAAGGCTCCGTCACACGGGAGGGAAGCCGGATTCGTATCCACGCGCAATTGATTCGGGCCGCGACTGACGAGCACGTTTGGTCGGAAACATATGATCGCCAAATGGGCGAAGTTCTTGCTCTCCAGAGTGAAGTCGCGCAGGCCATTGCGGATAAGGTAAACGTCACCGTTACTGGACAGGAACACACGAGCCTTATCGCTGCGCGTCATGTTTCGCCCGAGATGTATGAGAGCTACCTCAAAGGACAATTCGGCAACCGGAACACTCGCGCTGAGCTCGAAGAGCGGGTGGCAGATTTCGAGGCGGCGATCAGCAAGGATCCCAAGTTTGCATCGGCTTACCTTGGGCTGGCAAAAGCATACGACGATCTCAGTCTGATTCTTGTCGGCGGTCCTCCCGCTGTGATGCGTCCCAAGGTGATTAGTGCGGCTCGAAAGGCGCTGGAACTCGACCCGGAACTTGCCGAAGCGCATGTGGTGCTGGCTGACGTGCTTCAGAAACGTTGGCAGTGGAACGATGCGGAGGCTGAATATAAGCGAGCACTTCAATTGAAGCCGAATGACGCCGCCGCGCACGTGGGATTCGCGCGTTGGCTGCTGTGCCACGGGCGTATTGATGAGGCACTCGCCTGGGCTAAACGCGCCCGTGAATTGGATCCGCTCGACAGCAATGCCAGCATTAACATAGGCTGGATTTTGTTCCACGCCCGACGGTACGACGAGGCCATCAAAGAACTGCGAAGCGTACTAGCAATCTATCCCGATTCCGGTTATGCCCGCGATTTCCTAGCTTTTGCGCTGATCGGCAGCGGCCGGCCTGGTGAAGCGATTCCGGAACTCGAGAGAGCGTCGGTTTTGATGCGGAGCAGCCCAGGTCCGATTGAGCTACTCGCAACAGCTTATGCGCAGGAGGGGCGCCGCACGGACGCGCTGCGCATCATTGATGAATTGAAGCGGCGAAGGGAGGACAGCTATGTGCCAGCAGGCGCTTTCATCAATCCTTATTTGGCGCTTCGTGACTACAATGAAGCATTTTCCTGGTTCGAGCGAGCCTATGCCGAGCAGTCAAACATTCTGCAATTCGTAAAAGTTCACCCTTTCTTTGATCCCGTGCGTGGTGATCCTCGTTTCCAGGACCTCGTCCGACGCGTCGGTCTCCAATAAACGCGGGCAGGGTCCTCACACCGACGGCTAAGCATGCGCCGCGGCTGTGCGCGATCTATCATCTGCCGGGCGCGCTGGAAGCGGCCGCCGTCGCCCGGATGTGATGAAAGCTTTTTCGCAAGCGACGGACATAATGTGGCCGGGCGTCATTGCACTGCTATATGAGCTTGTGAAGAAGCTCTCGACTCCTTAGCCGAAGTAACGGCCGGACATGCAGCGGAGAAAGGCGAGCGACTCCGCCATTTCGTCCATGCCGTTCATGCCGTCTTCGATGCTCACCCAGCCGCGATATTTGTGCGCTGCGAGCGTGCTGAAAATTGCGTCGTAGTCGTTGAGACCCTTGCCTGTGACGCCATGACGGAGATTCGGCGAATAGCCGAGCGTACCGTCGGTTTGACGAAGATCGTCAAGAGTTGCGCCTTCGGCTAAGTAACGATCGCTCGCGTGCATGCTGACCACCCGGCCGGCTATGTCGTTCAGAAGATCGAGCGGATTGTCGCCCGCGACGATGGCGTTCGACGGGTCGTATTGGACGCCGAAGTTGTCGCGATCGGAGATGGCGTTTACGATAGCGACAAACCGTTCACGCTTTTGGGCGAACTCCGGATATTTCCAGAAGCCGTCCTTATAGTGGTTCTCCATGCCAAGGATGACGTTGTATTCCCGCGCGACCGGCAGAACCGTTTCGATGGCGTGAATAACCCATTCGCGGCCTTGTTCCCAGGACACCTCGGGATAGCGCTGACCGCTGAGAACGCGGCATACGGAACCGGCACCGCCGAGCCGGGCCGTTACGGCAATCATTTCGGCTTCGTGATGGATGGCGCGCTTGCGATCGTCCTCGTCGGGAGCGGTGAAATCCGGCGAACAGCAGAGCATGGGCATGGCGAAGCCAGCGGAATGAATGGATTCGCCGACAGAATCGAGATAACCGGGTTCGAGCGATGTGAAAAAACCTTCGTACATCTCCAGGCCGTCGGCATCGAGGTTGCGGGCCATGGTTATCCATTCAAAGACGGACATGCGCCCGGTTGCGATGTCCTCGAGATAGCACTTGGGAAAGGCCGAGATCTTGAGCGGCATCAGGCGGTGAGGACGGCTTTGACGTACTCGCCCGCTTCCATTTTTTCGAAGCACTCCTGCCAATGCGGGAGATCGCAGACGCGGCTGATGATTGGGTCGAGATCGAGCTGCCCCGAAACGATCATGGAGATGACACGCTCCCAGATGGGCCAGTTGTGCGAGAAGCTGCCCGACAGCGTGACGTTTTTCTGCACGAGCGGATCGAGGCTGAATTGCATGGGCTGCGGACCCCAACCGACTTTGACGATTTGCCCGGCGGGGCGGACACACGCGAGCGCCATCTGCAAGGTGGCGGAGTTGCCGGATGCGTCGATGGCGACATCCACGCCCAGACCGTCGCCGGTGTCGGAGATGTATTTGCGGACGTCCCCGCCCGGGAAGACCGTGGCGCCGAATTTCAGTGCGATTTCAAGCCGATGGCGATCGGCCGGGAGACCGGCGACGATCAACTCACCAGCCCCGCTGAGTTTCGCCATGAGCGCGCAGAGCAAGCCGATGGGGCCTGGGCCTATAACCAGCACTCGGTCACCGGGGCGAACGCGTCCATTGACACACACCGCGTTGTAAGCGACGGAGCAAGGCTCAGTGAGCGCGGCTTTGTGGAACGGGAGTTGGTCCGGGATGCGATGCAGACAACGTTCGGGAACACGGACGTATTGAGTCATCGCACCGTCAACGCCGTAGCCGAAGCCGCGTCGATTGGGATCGAGGTTGTAGAGTCCGGCGCGGCTTAGCGGAGACGATTCGTCAATGACTGCGGCGGTTTCGCTGACGACACGATCACCCTCTTTGAACCCGCGAACATCGCGTCCGGCAGCGGCGACAGTTCCGGCGAATTCGTGGCCGAGGATGCAGGGATAGTTCACCGGCCAACTGTGAGAACCGCGCCATTGGTGCAGGTCACTGCCGCAGATGCTGACTGCCCCAACCCGAAGAAGCACGTCTCGTTCACCGATCTCGGGAACGCGTACCTCACGCAATTCCACCGAAAGCGGATCGCGCGCGTAATTGACCAGCGCGGGCATGTTGCCGCCGCTCATGCGTGGATCTCCTTCGCTCGAATATCGATGTCGCCGTACGCGTGGACCTTTTGGCAGATGAGCCGAAGAGCCTGCTCGACATTGCCCGAGGCGGCTTGAAATGCATGCGCGTCGATGGCGAGAGGCGCACCGATGACGACCATGGGCGCACCGTAGCGGGGGCTTTCGACCGCTTGTTCAATGCTGAGGCCGCCGACTGCCTGGACCGGAATGTCGACCGCACGCACGATGGCGCGAAGTTGGTCGAGCGGGGTGGGCGTGGTCAAACCACGCTCGGCACGCAATGTCCGGCGATCGAATCCGATATGGTGAACGATGTAATCGCAGCCCAGGTCTTCGAGACGTTTGGCACCGCCGATAAGATCGGACGTGGCCATGTTGTCGCCCATCACCTTGACGCCGAAGTCGTGACCGGCTTTGACGGCCAACTCGATGGATTCTTCATGAGCCTGGCCCATCACAACGACCATAGTCGCACCGGCTTTGGCCATCAGTTCGGTTTCGAGCCACGCGCCATCCATGATCTTGAGATCGGCCACAATCGGCACGTGGGGAAAGCGGGCGCGAAGTTCCCGCACGGCATGCGCGCCTTCCGCCAATATCAACGGAGTACCCGCTTCGAGCCAATCGACGCCGGCGCGTAAGGCCATTTCGGCTGTTGCTAAAGCGTCCTGAGTGGAAATGAGATCGAGCGAGAGCTGAACAGTGGCTTGCATTTAGATGAATAAAAGGGTTCGCCCGTATTCTAAGCCGAGCGGGGTTCGCCTAATGGACGTGCGGAGTGTCGACGATGATGCCAAGCCCATCGAGCAAAGTCCAGGTGGCGCGCTGATAATTGACATAAGCTTCCTGATAGTTCACATAGGCGGTGACGAGAACGCTTTCGGTGTTGGCGAGCCGGCTTTGCGCATCCAGCAGTTCGAAGGCAGTGATGCTGCCGAGCTGATATTTCTGCTGCTCGGCGTCTTGATTTTGGCGGGCCAGATCACGGGCGCGAATGCCCGCGGCAATCGTCGCATTGGCAAGCTCAATCGAGTGAGTTGCCTGCCGTACGTCTAAGATGATCTGCTCCTTAACCTGCCGTTGACGATAGCGGTCGCGAGTTCGGTTGACAAGCGCGTCGGCAAGGCCCGCCTTCGCGGTTGAGTTGTGAAACGGAAACGTTGCGGCGACGCTGAACCCGTAGGTGGGGTAATTGAAGTCCAATACCTGCTGCAGAGTAGACCCCAAACCTGGAGCCGGAGCGGCTGATGCAAGCCCGACGACACCGCCGGTTGTGAGTTGGTTGAAACCAGGCCCGGAGGAACCGCCTTGCAAAGACAGATCGAGCCGCGGCAACAGTGCATCGCGGCTGGCCCGGGCATTCATCTCGTCAATTGAGATAGAGGCTTCCGCGGCGGTGACTTCCGGGCGGGCCTGCAATGCTTTCGCGAGCGCCTGCTCATAAGGAAGTATGGCGCTGTGGTCTGGAAGGATGGACGGGTCATCGTCGAGAACGAGGTCAACTTCTCGTAGCTGCGGCGTCAAGTCCGCTCCGATGAGCCGCCGCAGTCCATCCAACAAAACTTTGTACTCATATTGAGCCTGAACCAAATCGCGGCCTCGCTCGGCGACCTGCGTTTCCGATTGAAAGATATCGAGCTTCGATATTGCGCCGAGATCGAGCGCCTGCTTGTCGTGATTGTAGGAGGCTTGCGCGAGTTCGACCGCCTGCTGGTCCACACGGATGTTTTCGCGGGCGAGAATGGCCTGCCAGTATTGGCCGGCGGCCTGCGCCATTGCGGTTGCAATAGCAGCCTCGCTCTGCTTAGAGGTAATAAGCAATTCCGTGCGGGCGACGCGTAGCGGGGTCAGATATTGCAAGTTGGTTCGATTTTGCAGCAATGGCTGCGTGAACTGAAAGTTCAGAACGCCGAATATGGTGGGGTACGGATATCCTTCGCCGGAGCTTCGGTATCCAGTGAAAGTAGTTTCGAATCGTTCACCGGTGGGAAGCAGTTGGGTGTAATCGATCAGCGAGGTCTGGCTCAAGCTGTTGATGGTTTGCGGAAGTGCAACTTCGCCGCCGCTGGGTGAACCTGCAAGCGAGTAGCTGAGCGGAGAAACCGAGCGGACCGCGTTGAAGCTCAGGTTGAGATTGGGATCAAACGGATTTTTTGCGCTGAGGATTTGATCGGCTGCTGTGTATACGTCCAAACGCGTGATCTGAATGTCGGCGGAGTTTTTCAGCACTAGTCCGAGGAACTCGCGCAATTGGAGGTGCAGCTTGCCGTAGACAATCCTCTGCTGCAGTCCTTCTACTTCGCGCTCGGCGACGGCTTCCGCGCCAAATCGATTTTTCCAATATCGCGAGAGGACATCTTGCGCGGGCGAGAGGACAGCGGCTATCAAGAGGAAGAGAAGGCAATACCTCAAAGAGGTTCTATTCATAACGGAGAGCTTCGATGGGGTCGATGGCGGCCGCTTTCTGGGCCGGATAGATCCCGAACAAGAGGCCGACAGCTACGGAAACGCCAAATGCTATCAAAATGGACGCGGACGTCACGATTGTCTTCCAGTCCGCGGTTTTGGCGATAATCCAGGAAAGAAGATAGCCGAAAGCGATGCCTACAACGCCGCCGCCGATTGAGATCAACACCGATTCAAGCAGGAATTGACGAACGATATCGCTTCGGCGTGCCCCCGTTGCGCGGCGAATCCCGATCTCACGAGTGCGCTCAAGGACGGTAGCCAGCACGATGTTCATGATGCCGATGCCTCCGACCAAGAGCGATATGGCCGCGATGGCAACCATGACATAAGTGAAGATGGTCTGCGACCGCTGCTGTTCAGCGAGGAGTTCCGCGGGAATTGTGACCGAAAAATCGGGTGTATTGTGATGCGTTGAATTCAATATGGCCGTGACCACTCGCGCGGCGCTGGCGCTATCGGCTCCGTTCTTCAGGCGCAAATCCACGCCGTCCAATTCGTCTTTCAGATAGCCGCCCATATCGTAGAAGCGGTACTGGAACGTAGTAAGCGGCGTGTAGACAAGCCGATTCGGATCTGTCGCCTGGGTGCCCGAGCCTGAGCTTGTCAACGGCTTGAGAACGCCGACCGTGCGTAACCAGGTGTCATTCACCTTGATATATTTGCCAAGCGCTGAGCCATAGCCGAATAAGGAGACCTTGGCGCCTTCGCCCAAAACACAGACGGGTGCGCCAACGAGCGACTGGTTGGCGTCGAACGCAGATCCTTCCTCAAACTTCCAGTCGTGGATTTCGGAATACGAAGGAGTGACGCCATACAACTCGGGCATGGCATCGGAGGGGTGCGGAAACAACTGCGTCGGGTGCAAGGCCTTACGCGGCGAGATGAGATCGACGGAATCGACATTCGCGCGAAGTATACGGACGTCCCGCTCTGTGAGCCCGGGCGACGCTCGCCTGCGTTGTTCCAGTTCCTGATCGCTGGCGGCGGGATGCGAGTCGATGAGAAGGTTGCGAACGCCAAGCTGTTCGATGAAGCTAAGAGATTCTTCGCGAGCGCCGGCGCCGATGGCGAGCATTCCAATGACAGCGCCAACGCCGAAGATAATGCCGAGGGCGGTCAGGATGGTGCGTGTCTTCTGATTCCAAAGATTCTGCGCGGCCAGCGCGAGATCGGACGCGTACCGGCCCAACGTTCTCCCGCTATGCTCTGCAACATCAGAGGTCATTTGGGAAGCGCTCCCAAGGGACCTTTGGACGCATTCGATTTCTTATGCTCCGCGCTCTCGGCGGGATTCGCCAGCGCGACCTGCTGCCCCTCATGCAAGCCGGTGATGACAACGCGCGTCTCATTTCGGCGAACGAGCGTTACGTCCTTGCGCGTGAATGCCGCGCCGGAACGCAGAAAGACGAAGTTCTTCCCGCCGCTTTCAAATAAAGCCTGCGCCGGCAGCCAAAGCACGTTGTGCAGAGTGTCGGTGGTGATCTCAAGCCGCGCGCTTAAGCCCGGGCGAAGTTCGACAGCCTTGCCGTCCAAAGCGATCTTGCATTCAAAATGCCGGTTCCATGGGGGTCCAGATGTGCCGCCTATGTCCTTTACATGGCCTTTAAAGACGCGGTTCGGCACGGCGATGGCAGTAACGGTGACGTTCTGTCCCGGGGCGAGATGGCCGCGGTCGAGTTCGCCTATGTCGGCTCCGACTTCCCAGTTGGTCAAGTCCGGGATTTCAGCAACCGCCATTCCGGGACGCACCTCGTCGCCCACCTGAAAATACGGGAGAAGCATTCCTCCGAACGCGATGTTTAAGTTGGTGTTTTGCTTAATGGAAACATAGCCGGAATGATGCGCTCGCAACGTCATCGCCTCGATATTTTGCCTGGCGGTCAGAGCCTGTGTTTGGGCCTTCCCACGGGCGGCCTGCTGCATGGCTATGCCGGCTTGATCTGTGGCTGTGCGGTTGGCACTATTTTTCCGGAGTTGCGCCAAACGGTCGCGTGCGACAGCCAATGCCAAGTCGTTCTGCTTGGCTGTGATGGCGGGGAGGATGGCATTCTTCCGAACGTCGAGTTCAGCAACTTGTACGTCGGCCTGAGCTTTGAGGAGGGCATAGCGATCGTCCTCCTGGTCGGCAAAGAGCTGCGCTGTCGCTTGCGCAACGTGCTGTTCGGCTTCCGCCACATCGGAGTTTGCCTCGCGCAACGCGTACTCCTGGTCCGTAGTATCAAACTGAGCGACGACGTCTCCCGCGGTTATCGGCTGTCCGTTGTTGCGCAGAAATGTGAGATGCAGGGTTGTGCTTCCCGTCATGGGCGCCGTAAGCTGTTCAGAGTTTCCGCCCCGAATGTTGCCGCGCGCGAAGACGGTAAGCGATACGTCGCCGCGTGCGACCTTGACGACGGGAAGCTCGCCATTCGACGGGGATTGCAGGTTGCGGTAAGCGCGAACGGCGTACCAACCGGCCAAGGACAGCACCACGCAAAAGACGACGGCGAGCAGCGCGATTCGACGGGAGCGATGCCTCTGCGGCGGGACGTTCGCCGGGTCGTGACGCGCGGTGTTGGCTGAAACGTCGGGCGCGGAGATTACGCTCATTTGACTTGCCCCGGCGGTTGCACAAGGGCAACGACATCTCCGGCCGCAACCCCGGAAACAGCCACTTCATCTGGATTACGCGCCCGCACCTGAACCTCAGCAGACTGAAAAGACTTGGCGCGGCGGATGTAAACGGTGGGCTTACCGTGAACCGTGAATAGCGCGCGCGCAGGTATGGCGATGGCGCCGGGCAGCTTTTCCTGGACGATGTCCGCACCGGCGTTCATGCCTGGACGCATGCGCGGGTCAGGGTGGTTGAGCGTCGCGAATGCGCGAAAAGTGTGCGTTGGCGGCCACTCTTCAAAGCTCTCTTCAGTCAATAGTGAAACGGAAATCAGTTTGCCTTGCAGAGTTTGTTCCGGGAAAGCGTCCACGTGCACCAGGGCGGCGTCTGAAACGGCAATTCGCCCGCGATCTTCCTCGTCCACTTTGCTTTCCATCTCGAGAGTAGAGAGATCGGGGATTTGCGCGATGGAGGCGCCTGGAAAAGCATGGTCCCCGACTTTGTAGGTCTGTGAGTTCATCCAACCCTGACTGGTATTAGCGAGATAGGTGACCACACCTGAGATCGGCGTCTTTACATTGATCCGTTCCAAGCGTGCTTGAACAAGCGCTAACTCGGCCTGCGCCTGATCGCGCAAGCGCGTTTGGGAGGCGATCTTGGCGCTATTAGAGGCTGTATGCAGGTCGGTGGTAGCGCGCTGCACTTTGACTTTCTCCTCTGCGACATCAAAATCGATTTTGCTCTCTTCGCCCTGAATAGCGCTTACGATTGCCTGCTTCGATGCCTCTAAACGCGCCTTCTCCATATCCGCTTTCGCCTTCGCGAGATCCAAGATTGTCCTGGTCGGCGTCGATCCTGGCTTGCGAAACGGCTTGTAGCAGCGAGGCTTGCGCTTGTTTCAGCGCTTCCGTCTTCTCACGCAAAGTCTGCTGTAGCTTGCTGGCATCGAAACGGATGATGACAGCGCCGGTTTTCACCTGTTCGTTCGCCGGAGCAAGCCAAACAATCTGCAGATCGGGCACATCGACAGGCGCAACCAAGTTGACTCGCCGAGCAGCCTGCAGCGCGCCGCGGCAGCGAATAAAGACGGAGAAGTCGCCTTTCTTGGCGGTTGCGGTGGGCAGATTAAGATCGGCATTGGCGCGCCGGCTGCGGATCACCAGCAGAGCAATGCCGCTGAGAACAGCTCCTGTGATGAGAAGGCGAAGAGCACTCCTCCATTTGCGCCGGTTCATCTCGGCGGCCTCGCGCCGCCTACCTCAATATCGACCGCCGCAGAAAGGTCCGGCAGGAGATGCGGATCGCTTTGAGTTCAGCTTGAAACGGGCCGGAAAGGTCTTTACGGGACTGCCCAAGGCAGAGGAAGCAACCGGGCTTGCCGACTGGAATGTCGCCTTGAAAGTGTACTCGGGGAAGGCATCAACGTGCACGATGGCGTCCGTGCCCGGCGCCAGCGCCGCGACATCGGGCTCTTCTATTGCGACATCGACAACCATTTCGGACGGATCGAAGAGGCGCAAAATCGGACTGCCAGGCCAAAGCTGGTCGCCCTCTTCGGCGTGCCCCATTGAATTATTGCGCCACACGTTCTGCAGCGCGACCATCCCGTCGAGCGGCGCGCGCAACTCTAGTTTGCCGATGTTTGTTTTGGCGCGATCGACAGCCACCTTTTGACGGTCGCGCTGAAGCTCCAAAATCCGGCTTTCCGCGGCCTCGGCCTGCTCGTGAAATCGATCCGCCTTGACGAGGCTTGCCACGTGTTCGCGCGCATCATCGAGCTTTACCTGATTTTTTGCCCGATCGATGTCGCTAAGAATAGGCCCTTTGCGCATCTCAATCTCGGCTTTGGACAGATCGGCTTTGGCCTGTTCCAGATCCGATTCGCGCTTAGCGGCATTGTTGCGGTGTTCGGCAGCTTTCTGCTCAACCTGATGCGCGAGATCGTCATACTTGGCGCTCGCATCGCGCAGATCCTGAAGCTGCTTGACTTCGTCGAACTCCGCCAGAAGATCGCCCTTCTTTACCCGAATGCCGTTGGCGACCAGCCTGGTGAGAGTGAGATTGCCGCCGGTTTGTCCCTGTATGACCGGAACCTGGACGACAAACGACTTCACCGGCTGGATGGTTCCGGTCACACGCACGGTATGGGTTGGCGCTTCAGCAAACGCCATCGCGAAAGGAATAGCCAGGCAGATGGCAGCGGCGGCCCTCATCTCGATTCCAAGAGTCTGGTAAACAGTCCCTTTAGACGGTGGGTGGGATGAAAAGTTCCCAATCGCGTCAACTTTCTTCGAAGTACTAAGACGCGCGCTGTAAGGCGCGCGTGCAAGCAGATAGACTAGTGGTGATCGACGTCTTCCATGGCTAGAAGTTCCTTTCGGTGTAGGCTGCGTGTGTCCGAATGGTTGGGCACAGTAGTTTTGCTGCTTGCGGGGACAGGATGGTGCGAGTTAAGCGGCATTGCGCAATCCACGTCGCCCGGCGACGCACAAAGTTACAACGCGAACACAACAGCAGCGTACACGTATCCGTTCGGGAAAGGCAGCTTCTCAGCGCCGGGCAATGCGCAGTCGCAAACGGGCGGTTTTATTGAGCCAGGCGCATTCCCGAAAGCCGAGTACTGCGCGCATTGTCATCCGCAAGCTTATGCCGAATGGCGGCAGGCGCTCCACTCGAATTCGTTCCGGACTCCGTTCTATCGAACAAGCGTGAACATTCTGGCGCGAACGAAAGGTATCGAGTTCACACGTCACTGCGATAGCTGCCACAACCCGGTGGGCGTACTTTCAGGCGCGCTGACTCCGAACTCTCATGTAGACCGGCAGTTCGACGAGAACGGCCTGACGTGCATGACTTGCCATTCCGTGCAGTCATTACAGCCGACTCTCGGCAACGGAAGCTACGTGATGGGCGTACCGGCCGTCATGGTGGATGAAAACGGCAAGCGAATACCCGGCGAGGTTCCCGACGAACAGATCATGCAGCACCCCGAGCGTCATGCCGCGGCTGTCATGAAGGATATTTATCGTTCGCCCGAATACTGCGCGGCCTGTCACAAAGCAAATTTGCCGAACCAGTTGAACGACTACAAATTCATCCGCGCATTCACGGTTTATGACGAGTGGGAGAATTCGAAGTTCTCGACGAGAAATCCGCTTACGTTTTACAAAACGGGCCTGCTTACTTGCCAGTCATGCCACATGATGCGCGAAACGGCAGACAAACAGGAATACGGCGCGAAAAAAGGGACGTTTGCCAGCCATCGCTGGCTGGCGGGCAATACCGCCGTGCCTTTCTACTACGGCTACGATGAGCAGTTGCAAAAGACCATTGACTTCCTGAAGTCGGGCAATTACCTGAACGTCGATTTGTTCGGGATAGAGAACGTTGCGACCGGACACATGGCCGCGCCGCTCGGCTCGGCGGCCGTCAATTTGACTCCGGGCCAGTTGGTGCAGACATTCGTCGTGATCCAGAACAAGAACATCGGTCACTCGCTGATACCGGAAGTACGCGACCTGTATGAAGCCTGGGTTGAGTTCACGGTTCAGGATGCGGCTGGAAAGACGATCTATCGCAGCGGTTACATCAATGCCGGACGGTACCCTGGATACGCGCGCGCACAGCTTCACAAACCGTCCGGTGAATCCCGACGGCAAGTTCGTGGAGAACCACAAAGTCTGGACCATCCATTCGGTTGCATACGACAACACAATACAGTCCGGCCGTTCGTCGCTGGTTCGTTACCAGTTCCGGATTCCGAAGAATGCAAAGGGGACGCTCACTCTGACTGCGCGAGTGAATTATCGGCACTTTCGGCAGAGCTACTTGAACAACGTTTTCGGCCCGGATCATCCGGCGTACCCGATCGTGGAACTTGCGGCGAGAACGCGCGTCGTGAACATGGGTACGAACGGTACCGCCCGGCGCTTCCGAACGACAATCCCGATTGGATGCGTTGGAACAATCTGGGCATCGGGTACCTTGACCAATTGCAGTACGCAGATGCGTTAGATGCTTTCCAGCAGGCTGTGCGGCTTCGGCCGGATTATCCGGACGGCTGGATCAATATCGCGCTGACTAACTTGGAGTGGGAGAAATACTCCGAAGCCCGCGCGCCGCTGGTGAAAGCGCTGGAGTTGAGTCCAGGGTATGGCCGCGCGCTGTACTACATGGGGCTGGTGGAACGGCGTTCGGGCAACTGCGACGCCGAAGTGGCCGATTTTGAGCAAGTGGTAACTCAGTATCCCGATGCCCGGGATGCACGGCGAGAGTTGGGCATTTCCTACTACCAGACGCATCGATATGCGGAGGCGCGCACGCAGTTCGAAGCGCTGCAGCGGATCGATCCCGACGATCTGGCAGCGCATTACAACCTGGCGGTGATTTATCGCCGCTTGGGCCTGAAAGAAAAGGCCGCACAGCAGGCTGCTCTCTTTTCAACAAAGCAAGTTGACCCGGGCGCGCCCACTTACTCGCTGAATTACCTACGCCAGCATCCTGAGATATCGATTGAAAGTGTTCCCATGCATGTGCACACTGACGAGCCACAAACGCCGGCGAATCAGCGCTGGGAAGCACTAAAGTTGGAGTCCGTTCGTTTGCAAGACCGACGCCGTTTTATTCGTTCGCTGAGCCGTACCGCACTGGTACTGCCGTTTGCGGATCTAGCCGCCCTGGCGACACCGCAGAACCAGCAGATCAAGTTACCGGGTCCGGTAGAGCGCAGTTATGACGCAAAGCCGCGGCCGGCGCCAAAAGGACCGAAGTCGCCGATCGAGGGCACACCGTTGGGGGTGAGCTTCGTCGACGTCGTGAAGCAGGCTGGGCTGGCAGTCAAGACGATCTACGGTGGTGAAGGCAGAAATAGATATCTGCTGGAGACAACTGGTTGCGGTCTTGCCTTTTACGATTACGACCAGGACGGCTGGCTTGACGTTTTCCTGGTGAACGGCTGGCGCCTGGAAGGGTTCGGCAAGGGGCAAGAACCGCACTGCCATTTGTTCAAGAACAATCGCGACGGCACGTTTACGGACGTGACGAAGGGTTCGGGGCTGGAGCATCGAAGCGGTTGGGGACAGGCATGCTGCGTCGGCGATTTCGATAACGACGGCTTCGACGATCTGTTCGTGACGTACTACGGGCAGAACGCGCTGTACCGGAACCACGGCGACGGCACGTTCACGGATGTGACCGAAAAAGCCGGACTTGCTCAGCCGGGTCCGAAGACGCGCTGGAATACCGGTTGCACATTTGTCGATTACGACAAAGACGGGCACTTGGATCTGTTTGTCGCGAACTACGTTGATTTCGATTTGAAGACCGCGCCCCCGCCCGAAGCGGGGCCGTGCACTTATAAAGGTCTGCTGGTGGCTTGCGGGCCGCCGGGACTGCCGGGCGGAAAGAACATTCTGTATCACAACAATGGCGACGGAACGTTTTCAGATGTCAGCGAGAAGGCAGGCATCTGGAACACGGCCGGAACGTACGGACTGAGCGTTGCCGCATCCGACCTGGACAACGACGGCTGGCCCGACATCTACGTCGCCAACGACTCCAGCACCGCGACTCTGTATCAGAACCAGAAGGACGGCACATTCAAGGACATTGCCATTGAGTCAGGCGCGGCACTGTCGCCGGAAGGGAAACCGCAAGCCGGCATGGGCGTTTCCATCGGCGACTACAACCGCGACGGCAACCTTGACGTGGTGAAGACGAATTTCGCCGGGGACACGGATTCGCTATACACAAATTTGGGAGACGCGAGCTTTGAAGATCGCACCTACCCGAGCGGTATCGGCGTGAACACCCGCTTGCTGGGCTGGGGCGTGGGGTTTTTCGATATGGATAACGATGGCTGGCTCGACATCCTGATGTCGAACGGCCACGTTTACCCGGAAGTGGATAAATCGAACGCCGACCTGAAGTACGCCGAGCACAAGTATCTCTACAGAAATCTCCAGAACGGCCGTTTCGAAGAGGTGACCGACAAGGGCGGCCCTGGAATCATGGAGAACGCGCCCGCGCGCGGATGCGCTTTCGGAGATTACGACAATGACGGCGATCTCGACATTGCAGTCAATTGCGTAAACGCGATTCCGCAGCTTCTGCGTTGCGATTCCACCCTGAACCGCAACTGGATCAAGATCAAGCTGGTTGGGAAGAAATCGAACCGCACCGGCATCGGGACTCGCGTAATTGTCACGGCAAAAACGAAGCCCGAAGCGGCGAAGCCCCTTGTCCAGATGGACGAGTTGCGCAGCGGCGGAAGCTATTTTTCGCAGAACGATCTGCGAATGCATTTCGGACTGGATCAGGCGAAGACGGTCGATTCGGTAGAGTTGCGCTGGCTGAGCGGCCAAGTGGATCAACTGAAAGATCTCGAAGCGAACCACCTGTACGTCATTGAAGAGGGCGGCAAGATTCTCAGCAAAGAACAGCTAAGACCTGGTAAAGCATCCGCGTAGATGCGATGGCTCGCGCTGCTTTTCGGCCTGGTCATGCTCGTGGGAGCGCAGGATAGCTGTCCCTGGATGAATGCGGCAACGGCGGCGGGCATTCTCGGCGGCGAGGTGTCGGCGAAGTTCACGCCGGGCGCCAAATCGAAGAGTGACGCGCCGGTGCGAGTTCGCAATCACATCGACACCCGATTCGACGTTACGAATCGAGGTCATGACGCTAGATTCCCCGCGAAGCAGTTCGCCGGTTTCGAGCGGAAGTTTTGCTCGAAAGGGATGCCACTGAAGGCGATTGGGAATGAGGCGATTTTGTGTGATTCAGGCGGCCGGGAAAGAGTGGTCGGCAGAGTTCGCGATCAAGCTTTCGTTATCACATTCACGCGGGCGAAGTCGCTCGCACCGAAAGCGGCGATACACGCCGCTGAGATCGTGGCGGGCAATTTGTTTTGACAAGCCTACTGGGAGGGCTTGGCTGTTCCCTGCTCCAGATGCTTGCGTTTCGCATCAGCTTCCGACTGCCTGAGAGCGGCGGCTTTCGCGAATGCTTCCTTGGAGCCCTCCGCATCGCCTTTGCGCTTCAGCAGCAGACCGAGTGTGTTGAACGCGCCGGCATCGGTCGCGTCCAGTTCGACAGAGCGCTTCAGGGCCTGAATCGCGCCGTCCGTGTCGCTCCGATCTTTCAGGACCATCCCTAATTCAAACCAGGCATCCGAGTAGTTGGGGCGCTGCTGCGACGGCGGTGCGCAGTTGTGAAACCGCTTCATTCGTGTCGCCGAGATCGACGCAAGTGAGCGCGAGCATATAGTGAGCTTCCACAATATTGGGCGCGAACTTTACAGCTTGTTCTAATTCGGCGCGAGCGCGCTGCAGATCGTCGGTCTGCTTATAGGCGACGCCCAGGTTATAGTGCGCGTCGCCGGCGTCCGGATGGTTCTTCACCACTTGCGACAGATAACGCACAGCTTCCTTGTAATCGCCCGCGCCGATGTATGCGTATCCGACATTTACCTGAACGTGTACATTGTCCGGCTCCCGCTCGAGTATTTTCTTGAATTGGGTCAAGCCCGCCGTGGGGTCTCCACACTTGATCAGCATGGCGCCGTAGCTGTTGCGAGCCGCCGTATTGGCGGGATCGAGATCGACGGCGTGGCGATAAGCGTCGCGCGCCTCTTTGAATCGACCTTGTTGCTGTAAGCGCTTCGCCGAGCGAGGCCCAGACTGGACCTTTGGTTGGCATGCGCTTGGCGGCCGCATTCAGTTGGACAACTGCATCGGCGTAGCGGCCGGCCTCATTGTCGGCGGTGCCTAGTCGAAAGCGATACTCCGCATTAGCCGGATCAAGGGCAACAGCCTTTTCGAGGTCGCTTAAACCGGCCGGCTGCTGCACGATTAGCCGCGCTACACCAAGGTGAAACCAAGCCTGGGCGAATTTCGGGTTTAATGCGGTGGAGCGTTCGAAGTATGGAATGGCTTCCAAGGCGCGATTTGTGGCTGCGAGAATAAATCCGATTTCGTCCGGGTATTCGGCGGACTGCGGAACCAGCTTGGAAAGCTTCTCGTAATCGGAGAGCGCGCCGGCAGCATCGTGAGCAGCTAAATGACTGCGCGCGGAAGCACTCAAGCTGCGCCACGGACAACGACTGCGCCCAAAGAACTCCACCCAAACACAGCAGCAAAGCCGAACGCATGAACCGCATCCGGGTTCCATTATCCGATATGGAGAGCTGTGGAAGCTAAACGAGACCAGTGGCTTGAAAAGCGGGTTGCGCAGTAGTCTTGCTCTGTTTTACAGCGCTGCCTGAATCGAGAGCGGGTGTCACAGCGCTAACATTCTCGCCAGATAGGGCGGACGAGCGTGCCTGTTCAATAAGCCGAACAACAGATATCGCGTCCCCTACTGTGCCGGACGTGCTTTCTACGACGCCCGTGTCCAGTTTGAAGTTGATAATGGCTCGTCGACTAGCAAAGTAGCTGATGAGCAGAAAAACTCCAAGCAGAGCGCTGGGCAGAGCAGCCCCGTCGCCCTGCTTCGACGTGAACGCTGCAGCAGAGATGACAAAGACGCCGGCAGCAAGTGCAAGCAAGCCAGAGTACGGCGTTTTATGTATTTCTATGCCGGTCAGATGGACGAGCGGGACTATCGTATGAGTCTGGCGCTCGGTGTTCCGGAGGATAAGGAAATGTTGTGTAACCCACGCCAGACGGTTGGGCCGCAGAACCGCCTCGTCCGAAATTGCCGAGGCAACGGTTCCGGTAAGAATTGGCGCTGCCAGAGCGGACATCTTTACTTGTACCTACCAACCTTTGATGTTTGGAGACCCCATGCGGATTCGCGGTCAGACTCCCCTGCGAGGATCATAGGTAGCAATTGGGTCGCCAGATATAGCTGTTGGCCGCGTTGCGTCACTTAGCTCTTTTAAGTTAACGTATTTGCCCAATATTATGCAATTTCTGCACATGCTGGCGAATTTGTTTCATATTTTCTGGATCTCTGCGCTTCGCTTCGAGATTCTGTAATTGGAATTTCATACGATTATTGTTACGAAATTTTTCATAATGGCGATCTAGAAAATCGTAATACAACGTCGTGAATGGGCAGGCGTTATCACCGACGGCTGTTTTGGGATTGTATCGGCAGCGATGGCAATAATCACTCATTTTGTTGATGTAATTACCCGAAGCGCAATATGGCTTGGTTCCGACTATCCCGCCGTCTCCGTACTGACTCATGCCGAGTGTATTCGGCAGCGATACCCAGTCGATTGCATCCAGGTACATAGCCATATGCCACTCGTGGAAGAGTCTGGGGTGTACTCCATAGAGTTGCGCAAAGAGACCCATCACCATCAAGCGCTGTATGTGGTGGGCATAGCCATTCTGAATTATTCCTTTGACCGTATTGCGGATGCAATTCATTTCTGTTTCGCCATCCCAGAAGAATTGTGGCACGGCTTCGGTATGATCCAGGAAGTTTTTTTCTAAGTATTCCGGCATATACAGCCAGTAAACGCCCCGCATGAATTCCCGCCAGCCGAGGATCTGGCGCACAAATCCCTCTACCGAGTTGATAGGGGCGCGGCCTTCTTCATACGCCGCCACGGCACCCTTGACACAAGCACGAGGGTCGATCAGTTTTACATTCAGCAGGGCAGAAAGGCGCGAATGATACAAGAATGGCTGGCCCGCCAGCATCGCATCTTCATAAGTGCCAAACCTAGCCAACCGGTGTTCAAGGAAATGGCGCAATAACTTCGCAGCATCCGATTTGGTAACCGGAAGCGTAAAGTGATCGAGCGAACCAGGATGGCCCGGAAAGCGCATCTGTACAAGCTGGATGACCTGCCGCGTAGTCTCGTCCGCTTCGAATGTGAAAGGACTCAGCACGGAATCCAGCGACGCGGATTTCAGCGGCTCGCGATTCTGGGCGTCATAGTTCCATTGGCCGCCGGCCGGGTGATTGGGCCCGTCTATTAGAATCCGGTGCTTTTTCCGCATATAACGGTAGAAGTTTTCGAGGAGGAGGCTCTTGCCTCTCGCATATTCCGCGAATTCTTCCAGCGTGGAGTAGAAGTGACGGTCGACTGCGATCTCCAATAGCGCACCCAAGTCTTTCGCGCACTGTGTCAGAGCCGTCTTGACACGGTAATCGCCGGGTTCAACAACAATAAGCCGTTTCGGTTTAAGCCGTTGGACGTCTCGCTTGAGCACAGAACAGAAATCCGGACCAACGTCTTGGCCGGGACTCGCAGAAATCTCGTGATAGCTAGTTTGATAACCGAGCGCGTTCAGTTCGTCACGGAAGTGGCGCATCGCAGAAAGAAAGAAGGCTATGCGCAGTTTGTGACACCAAACGTGGGTAAGCTCCTGCTCGACCTCCGCCATCCAGACCACGTCCTGCTTCTTGTCGAAACAATCGAAAGCTGCGGAATTGGCGCTGAGTTGATCTCCCAGAACGAGAACGAGGTTCCGCATATGGAACGCTTATAAGACGGGCACGCCGTCCAGGATTTCCGCAAGCCGATGTGTTCGGTAGTCGAAAATCGACTCGACTTCACGGCGAACCATAAACCGGTGGGCAACAACTCCTAACGGCCCGAACGGAAGGGCATACTCGACGTGGTCCTGTACCAGCGTTGCTTCGCCTCGCGGTACGAAGGTGTGTGTATGACGCCATAGGGCGTATGGACCGCTTATCTGCATATCTACAAACCGGAACGGCGGCTCCCAAACCTGGATGTCCGTTTTCCAACTAAGAGGCACACCGTGCCACTTCAGCCGATATCGGATCTTCGACCCGGGCTCAAGTTCATGGGGCGCGCTGAGGATGGTGAATTTGAGCCAGGGCGGCGTCAGCGCCTCCAAGTTATGAGGGTCGGCAAAGAACTCGAACGTTTCGTTCGGGGAACGCCGTATCAACTGCTCGCGGCGGAGTGTGTAGATCTTCATCGAGGCTTCTTCGGACTCGGCTTTTTGGCAGTGGCCTTCTTCGCCGCCACTTTCTTAGCGCCGGGTGCGCTGAGATGCTGCGACGCGGAGTTGCGCGTATGGGGATATTCCGCTTCCCATTTGTCCAACTCCTTTCGGCGCTTCGATCGGAAGTTCTTCTCGGACGGCTTCAGCTTCGAGTGTGCTTTAGGACGGCAACTCCCTTGCTCATGCTCGCGTTTGCCGGGTACCGGCTCATAGCCCGGCCAACATCTGTTCTCGTTTTTCGCGGCCATATCTCTGAAGATGAGATTCGCCGGTTTCCGGTGTATTTCTATGTGCTGCCAGCGAGTTCACTGTGCCTCAAATTCGTACATTTGTATTCAAGCTTGTTTAAAACGGGAATGGACGGGTCGCTTGTTACGATTGAGGATACTCCCTCGGGATGCCCCTGCGTTTCTACAACACCTTGACGCAAGAGGTGGAAGTATTT
Source organism: Terriglobia bacterium (assembly GCA_963846045.1). Taxonomy (GTDB): domain Bacteria; phylum Acidobacteriota; class Terriglobia; order Bryobacterales; family Bryobacteraceae; genus Bog-105. The sequence goes on from CAWJUL010000004.1 coordinate 211,371, forward strand.
CGTCCCTTGCACGACAACACGGTGCGCATGTATACCTGCGGACCCACTGTGTACAACTACGTCCACATTGGGAATTTCCGCACGTTTACGTTTCAGGATGTGCTGCGAAGATGGCTGAGCTATCGCGGCTATCAACTAGATCACGTCATGAATGTAACCGACGTGGACGACAAGATCATCATCAACGCGGCACGTGCAGATAAGTCGATGAAGGATTACACAGCGGTTTTTACTAAGGCCTTCTTCGAAGATGCCGCGGCACTGCGCCTGCAGAAGCCTGAGCACGTGGCGCCGGCAACTGAGCACATCGAAGAAATGGTTAACGCGATCAAGAAATTGGCCGAGCAGGGTTACACGTACCAGAGCGAAGGATCCACTTACTTCCGCATCTCAAACTTCCCCGGTTACGGTAAACTTTCGCATAACGATTTCAGCGGCATGCGCAGCGGAGCGCGCGTGGATGTCGACGAGTACGATAAGGACAATGCACGCGACTTTGTGCTCTGGAAGGCGCGCAAAGGAGATGAACCCTCGTGGGAAACGCCTTTCGGCGCGGGGCGTCCAGGTTGGCACATCGAATGTTCCGCGATGGCCATGAGCTATCTGGGGGAGACGCTCGATATTCATGCAGGCGGCGTTGACCTGATCTTCCCGCATCACGAAAACGAGATCGCGCAATCGGAGAGCATCAGTCATCGGCCGTTTGCGCGGTATTGGCTGCATTCCGAGCACTTGCAGATTGAGTCCCAGAAGATGTCGAAATCGCTCGGAAACTTTTATACTCTTCGCGATTTGCTGGAACAGGGATATCAACCCGAGGTTATCCGTTACCTGTTGGCGTCGGTACCGTATCGAAAAAAACTGAACTTCACGTTTGAAGGGCTGAAGGCCGCGACCAAATCCATCGAGCGCCTGCGCGACTTTGAGCTGCGCGTGTCGACAACGAAGTTTCCGGCCGGTTCCAATCCGGAGCTGACCGGCAGATCTCATGCCGCAATCGAGCAATTCGAGGGCGGCATGGACGACGATCTAAATACAGCCGAAGCGCTGGCCGCAATTTTCGAGTATGTACGGGCCATGAATACCGCCATAGACGAAAGCTCGTTTCGCGAAGAGAACCGCTGGGACGTTGCACGCGTTCTTGAGGTGTTCGATACGGTTTTCGACGTATTGAAACCAACCGAGCCGACCACGGCGAATGCGAAGCCAGATGGCGAAGGACCAATATCGGATGCAGAGGTCGAACGGCTAATCGCGGATCGAACTGCGGCGAAAAAGACGCGTGATTTCCAGCGAGCCGACGCGATCCGGGCGGAACTGTTCGATAAGGGTGTCGTCCTTGAAGACACGAAAGATGGTGTGCGGCGGAAGAGAAGATGAACATCGAATCGCAAGTAGTCCACGCGGGCGACCGCAAGAGAAAGAAGGGAGCGGCTATCCCTTCGACGACCCCAATTCACCTGGGGACCACGTTTTTTTATGATTCGGCGGCAAGCCTCGACTACTTTCTTGGGCAACCTGAAGAAGGGTTCAGCTACGCGCGGTATTCCAACCCCACAAACGAGGCGTTGGAAGAATTAACGACGGCACTCGAGAACGGGCACGGATCGCTCGCCACATCTTCCGGCATGGCGGCGATACAAATCGCTATTCAGGCGGCGTTGATCGACCAGCGGCATACGGTAGTGGCGTCGCACGCAATCTACGGAGCGACGGTGGGGTTGCTCGATCAGGTGCTTTCGCCCTTCGACGTCGATGTGAGATACACGGATATCTGCGATTTGGATGGGTTTGCGCGCTGTGTAGAACAGTCTAAGCCAGGCTGCGTGTTTCTAGAGAGCATCTCAAATCCACTGCTGCGTGTCGGCGATTTAGCCCGCATCGTCGATATTTCCAAACAAGCAGGCGCGGCAGTCATCGTGGACAACACTTTTGCGACGCCCATCATGCTCAAACCTTTGGAGCTAGGCGCGAGTTTCGTTGTACACAGCGCGACCAAATATCTTGCGGGGCACGGTGATGTCCTCGGCGGCATCGTGGTCGCCGACAAACAGCACAATGAGATGCTACGGAAGATCGCTCGCATTGCGGGTCCTCAGCTTGGGCCGTTCGAGAGCTACTTAACTATGCGTGGGATCAAGACGCTGGCGGTGCGCTTTGAACGCCAGTGCCACAACGCAAGAGTTCTGGCGCAGTGGTTGACCGGTCATCCGGCAGTGGAGAGAGTGTATTACCTGGACGACCCGAAGCATCCCGATGCGCAGAATATCAAAGGTCTTTTCAACGATGGGCTGTTCGGCGCGATCCTCAGCTTCGAGATTAAAGGTGCAAGCAAATCGGACGTTCTGGAGTTCATGGATCAATTACAGATGATTGTTCCAGGAACGTCTCTGGGAGACGTTCACACGCTGCTTCTCTATCCGTGGATTGCATCGCACAGAAACGTGTCGCCAAGAATGCGCGAGCGGATGGGCATCCGGGAAAACCTGGTGAGGATTGCAGCCGGCATCGAGAACGTGGAAGATATCAAGAGCGACCTCGAGAGAGCGCTGCAAACTGTACGCACCGTCAACGCCGAAGGAGTAGTTAGCACGGCCTCGTAAACCGTCGCTCGACCCTGTGTTTGCGCATCATCGCCGAAACATCCGCGTACTCTTCGCATTTGCGGACGCGATTCTCACGCTCGCGGCCTTTGAAGGCGCTTATTGGACGAGAACCGGCCTTACGCTGGAAAGAGTTTTCTACCTTCACGCCGAAACCCACTTTCTGCTGCTGGTTTTCTGCGTTTTCATCTGGGTTTTCCTAGGGTCCTTGCAGCGTGCTTACGAGTATCTGGATTCAGCCAGGCTCCAGCGCATCCTGGAGAACACCTTCCGGCAGTGTTTGTTCGGCATCGTTGCCATCGTTCTCTTTCAATACCTGTTGCGCATAGATCCTCCGTTGAGCCGTAGTTTCCTGGGCGTGCTATTTGGTTACGAACTTCTTCTGCTGTCTGCTTTTCGTTGGGTATCACCGAAATTGGTCGGCGGGTTCTACCGTGAGTTCGGAACTCCGTATCACATTGTGATTGTGGGCCGCAGTGAGAAGGCGGAGAAACTGGCGAGGCATTTACTAGAAGGCTCGCTGTTTCGCATTCAGATTGCAGCAACAGTATCGGAACAGGACTGCGCAGTGCTGCTGCCCAAGTTGCTTGCAAGCCAGGTAGTGGACGAAATTATCTTCGATGTAGACAGCGGCAAGCTGCCTGGTCTGGAAGAAGTCTTTCTGCTGTGCGACGAGGAGGGAGTGCGCACTCGTGTCGCTATGGACTTCTTCCCGCATATCAATAGCGAAGTGACGCTCGACCGGGTTGGTGATGCTCCGCTGTTGACATTCTCCGCCGCTCCGATGGACGACGCCCGGCTATACCTCAAGCGCGTCTTCGATTTCATAGTGGCGTGCGCCGCCCTAATTGTTCTGTCGCCGGTGTTCCTGTTGATTGCGCTTCTCATAAAAGCGACATCGCGCGGAAAAATCATCTACAAGCAATCCCGCTGCGGGCTGAACGGACGGCGGTTTATGTTTTACAAATTCCGCTCAATGGTGGAGCATGCCGACGAAATGAAGGCGGATCTGGCGCACTTGAGCGAGCGACAGATTGCGTTCAAGCTGCAGCGTGACCCCCGCGTGACGCCGGTCGGGCGGTGGCTGCGCAAATTTTCATTGGACGAACTGCCTCAACTCTGGAATGTTCTGCGTGGCGATATGTCTATCGTGGGGCCTCGGCCACCGCTTCTGGAGGAAGTGGACCACTATGAACGATGGCAGCGACGACGCCTGCGCATGCGCCCCGGTTTGACCTGCTTGTGGGCGGTGAGCGGCCGCGATCACATAGACTTCAACACCTGGATGCGCATGGACATCTCATACATCGAAAATTGGTCGCTGAAGCTGGACTGGTCCATCATCTTGAGAACGATCCCGTATGTACTGGCTGGAAAAGGAGCTCACTAGCAAAAATCAATGCACCTCATACCGACCAACCAAGAAGTAATAACCATGCTGCGCCAGACAGGCGCGTTGCGCGATGGACATTTCGAATACGCGAACGGCATGCACGCCGACGAGTTTCTACAGGTTCCTGTCGCGTTCCGTTACTACGAATGGGCGAAGATCCTGAGCGTCGGCCTGAGCCGGCGTCTCCGTGGGGATAGCGAGATTCGCGCCATGATCAAAGAGCTTTCGATTGTGTCTCCGACAACAGGCGGCCTGCCCATTGCCTACGGAGTTTGCGAGGCACTGCGCGCCCATCAAGTCTATTGGGCGGAGACAGAAAGCGACGACGCCGATATGCGTTTCCGGCAGTTCATTGAGCCGGAAGTGGGCGAAAAGGTGCTACTGGTAGATGACATTCTTCGTTCCGGTAAACGATTAACCGCGCTGCGGAGACTGGTAGAGAGCAAGGGCGCTGAAGTGGTGGGGCTCGCTGTGGCAGTTTACCAGCCAAATCCAACGATTGCCAGCTTTGGCAACCTGCCGCTTTTCTATTTGGCTCAGATGGACGCCACTTACTACAAAGACGCTGAATCGTGCGAGTTGTGCAAGAAAGGCGTCCCGGTAGAGAAAATCCGAGCCTAAACGGGATAGAGAAAATGGCGCTCCCAAGCGCACATGACCTTCAGGAAACACCTGAAGTATGCGCACGCTTCGCTGGATTGCCTTGTTCTGCCTATGCGCTCTGCTCCTGGTTGCGAAACAGTCGGGAAGCCGCGCGGAATACATTGGCGGAACCCGATCGGACATTCCCGGTAGCAGTTCGGGGGAGATCAGACTTACTGACCGCGTTTTTTTCGTTTTCGTTTCGAAGCAGGTGGACGTTAAGGTGCCATACGAGCGCATCAACTTGCTCGAATACGGCCAGAAAGTGAACCGGCGATACATGGAAGCGATACTGATCTCGCCGCTGCTGATGATGTCGAAGAAGCGGCAGCACTTCTTAACCGTCGGTTTCCAAGACGACGACGGCCAGCAGCAGGCGATGGTATTCCGGGTGGATAAGAACGATATCCGGTTGGCTCTGGCGGCGTTAGAGGCCCGAACCGGGCAGCAAGTGCAGTTCCAGGATGAAGAAGCGCGGATGGCGGGCCGTGGATGATTTGCGCGACACTGCTGGCGGCCTTCGCAATCGCTACGGTTTCCCTGGCGCAAGATGACGGCCACGCGGCCGTACACCCGCCGCCCGATGCCAAGCCGGTAACACACTCGGGGGCAGCCGCGTTCAGCACGCCGGATTCGATTCTAGAGGTGAAGCGAATCTATGTGGAGCAGTTGACGGGGGGCGCGGAGGCCGATTCTCTGCGCGAACTGATCATCGCAAGTATCAATGGCACCAAGCTGTTCACACTGACCGACAACAAAGATCGCGCCGACGCCATTCTCAAGGGCGCGGCCGACGACCACGCCTACACCGAAAGCTTCGACGCCGACCAGAGTATGAACGGCCGGCAAACGGCGGGCCGGTATAGTTCCGGGAGTTCATCGTCCAGGGCCGGCACACCCTATGGAGGGTTGTCGGCCGGCGACAACGAGTCGGTTCACATCAAAGACCGCAAGCATGAGGCGTACGCGAGTGTCCGGTTATGCAATCTGGATGGCGATGTGCTTTGGTCCACCACACAGGAAAGCAACGGGGCGAAGTTCCGGGGCGCCAGCGCCGACGTGGCAGCCAAGATCGCTCGTCAACTGACGCTTGACGTTGACAGGATTCGTCGCACGACCATACCTCACGCCCCCGGAGTAAACCCGTGAGCGCCGCCGCGTGCGTGGCCTAGCCAGCCGGCGTTAAATCGGGTGGGCTTCCAGCGCCTTCAACTTCCTGATCAGACTGCTCGAACCCGAGCCTTTCTCGAATACTTCTTCGATCAGCGACGATTCAGAGCGCGCCGCTACACGCGCCGCACTTGCGCCGGTGAGCAACAAGAGCCGAATACTCGAGTCAAGCGCCTTTAATCCGCGAACAAGTTGAAACCCACATTCCTCGGTAGGAAATCGCAGATCGAGGACGGCGCAATCCGGCTTCTCTAATTCGGCTATGGAAAGGGCTGTATCGAGGTCACTGGCCTGGACGGTGTGGAAGCCGCTTCGCTCCAGCAGAAAACACCGCAGCTTGAGCTGATCCAAATCGTCGTCGGCCACCAGAACCTTCATAAAATTGGTTGGTCAGCGGGTAAAGGCGATCTGAGCGATGACCATTCGCGGCAGCGCCTGATTCCAAGTGTCCGGCAAATTGTCGAACGGTAGGCGGAAGCTGCGGGTTTCGCCGGACTTCAGAGGGGAAGTTTTCGCCTGGACGATGGGAACGCGCTCGCGATAGACTTCACGGCCATCTATACCGGCGAAGAGGCAGTAAACGGAAACGGATTCTAACGGGCGCGGCCCTTTGTTGGCGATCTTGCCTTCAATCTCGACAACCTGCTGCTTCATGAAGTTCTCGGTGGCCTTCATGGAAACGTCGCTGAGCTCGAGGTTGGAAAGATAGGCTTTCGCCTCGGCTGAAGCTGCCGTCCGGCTTTCAGTTGCGTTAGGCGCACGAGACAGATAGATAGCGACGGCCGCGATGATTAAGACTACTAAGGCGCCCACAACGAGAACCGGAAGAGGTACTTTCGAGCGGGTTGCGGACTGCCACGCCATGTCCTAAAGCGAGTCTAGAACGGGGAGCTACGGCTCAACGACGCCCTTTGCTTGTCTTCTTAGCGTGGGAGCCGGATTTTTTCGGTGCCGTCTTACTCGCGGCGTTCTTCGCAGAAGTCTTCTTTGCTAGGACCTTCTTGGCGGGGGCTTTCTTAGCAACCGCCTTCTTGCCAGAGCCGCTCTTGCCGGACGCTTTCTTCAGTGGCGCTTTCTTCGAAGCTGATTTAGAGGCGGTGCTCTTAGAAGCGGTCTTTTTGGCGGAAGCAGCCTTTTTCGTAGTTCCGCCGCCAACCGACGCGCGCTTGGATGAAGAACCTGCAGATCCGCGGGAAGCAGCCTTCTTAGATCCGCCGGTCGACTTTTTCGCTCCGCCCTTTTTGTGGCTACCGCTTTCCACTTCTTCGGCCGTTTCGGCGCTGACGAGTTTATTGAAATTGCTGCGTTCGCCCTCGGCGGTCTCTTCCTGATAAAGGAGCGCCAGGTTTTGTTCGTCGAATTTCTCGAAAAAGTCTTCCCAGCCGATCTCCTGGAGGCTCTGCTCGCCGCTGTATCCCGGGAAATCCAATCTGAGCAGGCCGATATCGCCCTCGTTCCCGGTACCTTTGACACAGGAAGGATGAGCACCGCGTTCCTCCGCCCAGCGCCGAATTTCGTCGTGATCTTGAGTTGTCTTCGAAAGGTTCGCCATAGTTCCTGCTCTTGTTAGATGGTCAGGCAATAAACCCGTTACTTTTCGAGGAACGGCAGGCCGTCCGGGCACCGATGCTGGATGGCTCGAAACATACATATCCCTACGTCGTCCCATAGGTGACCCCGCCAACGTAAGTGGCGGGGCAGTAAGGAAAAGGGATATGGCACTGTTCAGCAGCATGGAATTCAATTCGTTTAAGGACCTCTTTGTGGAACAAATCGAGGATCTCTACGACGCCGAGCACCAGCTCACCAAAGCGCTCCCGAAAATGGCCGAGGCGGCGCATTCTCCGCAACTTAAACAAGCATTCGAATCTCACTTGACCCAGACCGAAGGTCACGTATCGCGATTGGATCAGATCTTCCGGGAACTCAATATGGAGCCCGAACGCGAGACCTGTGCGGCCATGAAGGGCCTCATCGCCGAAGGCGACGCGATGATCAAAGCCAAGGGCGACCCGGATATCAAGGACGCGGCACTGATTGCGGCAGCGCAGCGGGTTGAGCACTACGAAATGTCTGGTTACGGCACCGCGCGGGCATTTGCGCGCCGCCTTGGTCTCACACAGGCGGCAACGTTGCTTGAGCAAACGTTGACCGAAGAAAAAGCAGCGGATGAAAAGCTGAGCAACATTGCCGAGTCATCGGTGAATCGGTCAGCCGCCGCAAGCGGTGGCAGTTACAGCGGGCGCTAAGGCTTAATCGCTTTAAAGCGCAGACGACGATAGTCGGCTATCCACTGGCCGTCACGAAAGGCGATCGGGCGAAGCTCTTCAGCGACTTCCCGGATCGCCTTTGCTGCATCTGGCTGCGGCAGCGCTTCGAAGTAGTAAAGCTTGAACTGGCGAATCCAGTTTTCCATGCCGGCCTCGCCCTCTAGCGGAGTGGGGCGATCGAAAGCTTCGGCCATTTCAACCTGAAATCCGTGGTTCGACAGGAGAGCCCTGCATTCCTCAATGCTCGGATAGTAGGTGCGCTTCGCGGGCATGGCATTGGCCAGGTAACGCCGCGCCACACTTTCAATCGCTCTTTCAATGGTCAGGACATTTCCGGCTGCGCCCATTTCGGCCACGAAACGGCCGCCGGATTTGAGAGCATCGTGGACCCGATGCACGACTGCGTCCAGGTCTGGCATCCAATGCAGCGCCGCGTTGGAGAAAACCGCCTCGTACTCCTGCAGAAACGTCATTCGCGCGGCATCCTGCAGAACGAATGAGATGTGAGGGAAGTTTTGCCGTGCCTGCCCAATCATGGCAGGCGAAGCATCCAAACCGATAACGTCGGCGCCGGCTTCGGCGATCTTTGCCGTCAAATGGCCAGTACCGCAACCCAAGTCGAGAATGCGCTCGCCCGGCTTCGGATCGAGCCACGCGAGTAGCTCTTGGCCGAAGTGCCAGACGAAGGAATGCCGCGCCTCGTATAGCTCCGCATCCCAGCCTCCCCGCGACCCGTTCATGTCAAAGTCGAGGCTCCACTTGATACAACAAGACGTAAACAACTACGCCCGTGACGCTCACGTATAGCCAAATTGGAAACGTCCACCTCGCAATCGCGCGGTGGGACCGGAACCGGCTGAGCAACCCACGCCGCAAGGTGATGACCGCAAGGAACGGAGTCACGGCGGCCAGAATCGTGTGAGTGCCGAGAATCCAGAGATAGGTGGTCCGAACCCATCCGTGTTTGTCAAAAGTGACTAGGCCGGCGTAATAGTGATGAAGCAGGTAGCACGCCAGGAACACACACGAAACCGTGAACGCGGCGATCATAACGCGCCGGTGCGCCTGCACTTTGGATTGGCGGATCAGGACGTACCCCGTGATGAGCAATATCGTTGCGATGCCGTTCAATGCCGCGTCTACAAGCGGCAGGTCGCGGATGCTTAGGAAAGCGAGCGGCATCATGCTCTCGAATTGCGCAGAGCGTCGACGTCTTTCATCAGCTTGCGCATCTCATCGGCATCGAAACTCGAGTAATAGCCACGGATGATTCCATGCTTATCCACCAGGATGAATTCAGTACTGTGCTCCATATTGCCGATCAGATCACCGACGTGAAAAGTTGTATAGGCCAATAGATGCACTGTAGGTGAAGTGCCGGTTAGAAAGTGCCACTGCGATGTCGCACCTCCGTATCGTTCCGCGAATTGCGTGAGCACAGCCGGAGTGTCACGAGCGGGGTCGACAGAAATTGAAAGCAGTCCTACGTTATCTTGGCCCTGTAGTTTCTCGGCAATGTTGTGCATCTTCGATGTCATGCGGGGACATGCCGCGGGACAGTTGGTGTACACGAAGTCGACGACCCAGACGGCGCGCGACATCATCTTGCGATCAAAACGATGCCCGTTCGAATCCGTCATCGTAAAATTCGGGACTTTGCCGTAGTTCGGCAGTTTGCTCGCAGGGTCAGAGCAGGCAATTAGAAACGCTAAGAGTAGAAAAGGAGGGAAAACCTTGGCCGTGCGCCTGTTCACGACCGCACAGGATCCAATACCATCAGCGCATACAGTATCGGCAAGTACACGACTGAGGCAAGCAGCACTTTTCGAGCACGTACTCTCGTCCGATCCAATGAAACTCGAACACCAGCGTAGAGGAAGAGCAATCCGAGCAGGATGGCGCCTATCATGTATACCGTTCCAGCCATACCCATCCATTTCGGAAGGAGGCTAATGGGGATCAACAAAACCGAAAACAGCAGGATTTGCCGAGCAGTCGATTCGCCGTCGGGCTCGACGACCGGAAGCATACGAATTCCGGCGCGTGAATAGTCTTCACGATACATCCAGGCAATCGCGTAGAAGTGAGGGAACTGCCAAAGGAACAAGATGGCACCTAGAACCATCGCTTCGGGCGTAAGTTTGTCGGCCGCTGCGGCGAATCCGATCAGCGGCGGCATGGCGCCCGGGACAGCGCCGACAGTGGTAGACCACCAAGTCTTCTGCTTCAGAGGGGTGTACGCGAATAGGTACATCATCATCGTCAGCATCCCCAGTGCCGAACAAAGCCAATTCACCGCCATGCCCAGCTCGAAAGTGCCTGCTACCGCTAGAGCAATCCCGAACGCCAGGGCCCGCGAGGGCTGCATTCGGCCCGACGGTAACGGACGGTCCTGAGTCCGGCGCATCTCCCGGTCGGCATCTCGTTCGTACCATTGATTCAACGCGGCTGTACCGGATGCGATCAGCGCAGTGCCGATCAGACAATTTACGGTTGCCCACACAGACCAAGCGCCATTGTGCCCAAAGAAATAACCGACCGCTGCACTCATGACGATGAGCCACGTCACGCGCGGCTTGGTGAGATCTAGATAATCTTTCACGGAAGTAGTGAGTTACAGACGAGTACCGAGAGGTTGATCAAACAACCAAAGTAGCAGCGGCGCAACGAGCCTACCGCCGCAACATTTTCAGTGTACTCCTTCTTGTTTAACAAGAAATTTTTGCGCTTCGGTGACAATGACCGGGAGATCTGCTTTGGTGTAATAACTCTGTATCCATGGGTTTAAGCAAGTTGAAAGTGAAGACGCCGCTGGTGGAATTGGACGGCGACGAGATGACACGTGTCATCTGGGCGCAGATAAAGGAAACGCTCATCCTGCCGCACCTCGACGTCGATCTGAAATACTTTGACCTCGGCATAGAGCATCGCGATGCTACCGACGACCAGGTAACTGCGGATGCCGCGCACGCGATTCAGCAGTACAAGGTGGGCGTAAAGTGCGCCACAATCACGCCTGACGAGGCGCGCGTCAAGGAATTCGGCCTCAAGCAGATGTGGAAGTCGCCGAACGGGACGATTCGCAACATCCTGGACGGCACGATTTTCCGCGAACCGATCCTCTGCAAGAATGTTCCGCGTTACGTGCCCGGCTGGACGAAGCCTATTGTAGTGGGACGTCACGCTTTCGGCGATCAATACCGCGCGACAGACTTTGTTGTGAATGAACCGGGCAAGTTAACGATGACCTTCACACCGGCCAGCGGCGGAGCGCCCACGCACTACGAAGTGTTTCAATTCAAGAGCCCCGGCATTGCGATGGGCATGTACAACCTGGATGAATCGATCGGCGGCTTTGCAAGAGCCTGCTTCAACTACGGTTTATCGAGGAAGCTTCCGGTCTATCATTCCACGAAAAACACAATTTTGAAGAAGTACGACGGGCGCTTCAAGGACATTTTTCAATCAATTTTCGATAGCGAATTCAAGGCGAAATACGAAGCCGCGAAACTGAATTATGAGCATCGACTGATTGATGATGTCGTCGCCTTCGCTCTAAAATCCGATGGCGGCTTCATCTGGGCATGCAAGAACTACGACGGAGACGTTCAATCGGACATGGTGGCGCAGGGCTTCGGGTCGCTGGGACTAATGACCTCCGTTCTGATCACGCCGGACGGGTCGACGGTTGAAACGGAAGCTGCCCACGGCACAGTAACGCGGCACTATCGCGAACATCAGAAGGGGAAAGAAACGTCCACAAACCCAATTGCTTCCATCTTTGCCTGGTCTTCCGCCTTGCGCTACCGAGGCCAGTTTGATGGAACGCCGGAGGTGGTCGCCTTCGCCGACAAACTGGAGCGGGCGACGGTGGGCACCGTTGAAGCGGGGTTCATGACGAAAGATTTGGCATTGCTAGTCGGCAAAGATCAGAAGTGGTTGACAACAAGACAATATCTGGACAAGGTCGCGGAACGGTTAGCATAAATACTTCCCCGCCAAGATGCCAACTACCGTCGCCAATCCCCTAGTCGGTTTGATTATGGGCAGTAAGTCCGACTGGGACACGATGCGGCGGACGAGCGAAACGCTCACCCAGCTTGGGATCGCGCACGAGTCCCGTATCGTCTCCGCCCATCGGACGCCGGATTGGATGACCGAATACGCGAAAACAGCCGTAGACCGTGGACTTGAGTTAATCATCGCCGCGGCCGGAGGCGCCGCACACCTCCCCGGCATGGTTGCGGCTCACACAGTCCTTCCGGTTTTGGGCGTGCCAATCAAGAGCAGCGTACTTAATGGCATAGATTCGCTGCTATCGATTGTGCAAATGCCGGCGGGAGTGCCCGTGGCGACCCTGGCGATCGGAAATGCGGGAGCGACGAATGCGGCGCTGCTGGCAGCTAGCGTTCTCGGGATTAAATACCCCGAGATTCGCGCTCGCCTGCACGAATGGCGAACGCAACAGACTGAAGCCGTGCGGCGGGATTCGCTCGATTGATGTCGGCCCGGCATCAAACACCCGTACTTCCAGGAAGCGCGATTGGCGTTTTGGGGAGTGGCCAACTCGGCCGCATGTTCGCCATAGCCGCACGACGCTTGGGATACCGTGTTCACACCCTTTCTCCGGATGCAGACACGCCGACCGGGCAGATTGCGGACGTAGAGATCGACGCGCCGTATGAAAATCTTGAAGCGGTGTGCAAATTTGCTCGTGCGGTTTCAGTGGTCACCTTCGAGTTTGAAAACGTTCCTGCTGAGACCGCTGCAGCAGCGGCTTCGTGCGCGCCGGTGAGACCGAGCGGGTCTGTTCTGCACACAACTCAGCACCGGTTGCGAGAGAAGACGTTCTTGTCAAAGAGTGGCTTGCCGCATGCGCCATTCAAGCGCGTCACGAGCTTGGAAGAGCTGACTGACGCAGCGACGAAGGTTGGATTGCCGGCAATTCTCAAGACCGCCGACTTTGGTTACGACGGCAAAGGTCAATATCGAATCAAGACGGGCGCTGATTTTCCGGCCGCATGGGCCGCTGTGGGGGAGCGGGAAGCGGTGCTCGAAGCGTTCGTCGACTTCGAGTGCGAAATTTCCGTTGTCGCCGCCCGAACCGCAACGGGTGAATTCGTCGATTACGGCGCAATAGAAAATCAGCACGTAAACGGCATTCTGGATATTTCAGTAGCGCCGGCCCGTCTGCCGCCGCAGCTCGTGGCCGAAGCGGTTGAAACTGCGCGCACCGTGCTGGAGAAGCTGGATGTGGTAGGTGTCCTCTGCGTTGAATTCTTCGTGTGCAAAGACGGGCGGCTACTCATAAACGAACTCGCGCCGAGGCCGCACAACTCCGGACACCTCACTGTGGATGCCAATTTCACAAGCCAGTTCGAACAACAGCTTCGAACGGTATGCCTGCTGCCGTTAGGCGATGCCGGCCAGCACACGCCCGCTGCGATGGCTAACCTGTTAGGTGACCTCTGGACCGGCGGCGAACCCAAATGGGAACGCGCACTCGAAGTGCCGGACGTCAAGTTGCACCTTTACGGCAAGGCTGAGCCCAGGATTGGACGGAAGATGGGCCACTTGACCGCTCTCGCTCCCACGGCGGAACGAGCTTTGCAAACCGTCCGCAACGCTCGCGAGTTGCTGATTCCGCGGCGCCTGTAAACTGGTTATTTGGCCTCGCAAAGCTTCAGTAAAATCTGCTATTTCGACGCTTTTTCAGGCATTAGCGGGGACATGAGTGTCGGTGCGCTCCTGGATGCAGGCGCCGACTGGACTGCTCTTGAAGGTGCGCTTCGAAGCCTTAACCTGGGCGCAACGTTCACGGTTGAAAAGACGAAGCGGAAGGGTATCGCCGCATCCAAGTTTCGAGTCCACAGCGAAGACCAGAAGGCTCATCGCCACCTGCCGCAGATCGAAAAAATCATTCTTGCCGGGCAACTCGGCGAACGAGCGCAGAACAACGCAGTGGCGGTGTTCCGCCGTCTCGGCGAAGCAGAAGCGCGATCGCATGCTGTTCCGATTGAAAAAGTGCATTTTCATGAGGTGGGAGCAGTCGATTCCATCTGCGACATCGTGGGCGCTTGTGTAGCACTCGACCTGCTCGAGGTGAACGAAATCCGCAGTTCGCGCGTCAACGTCGGCAGCGGCACAGTGCAGACCCAGCACGGCGTTCTGCCCGTTCCCACTCCGGCGACAGCGGATCTGCTTCGCGACAAACCGATCTATTCCGCAGGTCCCGAAGCCGAGCTGACCACGCCCACGGGCGCGGCCTTTTTGACCACACTCGCATCCGGGTTCGGCGCGGTACCGCCGATCAGAGTTCTCTCTCAGGGATTCGGCGCTGGGGATAAGGACTTCCCGTCGCAAGCTAATGTATTGCGCGTGTTGATCGGAGAACGTACCGCTGCCGCGGAAGCAACAACGATCAACGTCCTCGAAGCAAATGTCGACGACTGCACGCCCCAAGTACTGGGCTATGCGATGGAGCGGTTGCTGGAAGCCGGAGCCCTGGACGTCATGTTAACGCCGATTGTCATGAAGAAGAATCGCGCGGCGACTATGATATCCGTGCTCAGTGTGCCCGAGACAGCGGAGAGCCTGGTGGGGCTGCTATTTCGGGAAACGACAACGCTGGGAGTTCGGATTCACAGTGTTGAACGGCGAGTTCTTTGTCGCGAAACCGCCGAAGTGGACACACAATACGGAAAGGTTCGCGTCAAGTACGCGGAAACGGGAAGCTTCACGCCAGAGTACGACGACTGCCGCAGGCTAGCGCATGAACGCGGAGTACCGCTGCGCGCCGTGATCGCCGAAGCCAATGAGGCGTTCGGAAAAAAGCTTCGTTCCTAATTCTTCAGATGAGCAAAGGCAAGTACTACTTCACTACGCCGATTTACTACGTCAACGCAGCGCCTCATATCGGCACAGCGTACTGCACATTCACTGCGGATCTCATTAAGCGTTATAAAAAGCAGCAAGGCTACGACCCGGTGGTTCTTACCACGGGCTCAGATGAGCATGGCCAAAACGTGGAGCGCGCGGCGAAGGCGATCGGCAAAAGCCCCGAAGAATACGCCACTGCCATTGCAAACGAGTTCGTCAGCCAATGGCACAAGCTGGGCATCTCCTACGACCACTTCATCCGGACCTCCGATCCCAAGCATTTTGCCGTTGTCCGAGATCTCTTCGAGCGCTGTGAAAAGAACGGCTATATCTACAAAGGCTCTTACACCGGCCAGTATTGCTTTCACGATGAACTGTACGTCAATGACGCCAAGCCGGGCGACCCCTGCCCCGATTGCGGCCGCATCACCGAGACCGTTACGGAAGAGAATTACTTTTTCAAGCTTTCCGCCTTCCAACAAGAACTGCTGGACCTCTACGGCCGCGAGCCTGATTTCATTAAACCTGAAACGCGGCGCAACGAGCTGATCGCGTTTGTAAAGCAGGGCTTGCACGATCTTTCGATCACGCGCACGACCATCAATTGGGGCATTCCGGTTCCCGTCGAAGGCAAGCACGTTTTCTATGTATGGTTTGACGCGCTGATCTCGTACATGAGCGCCGTGCAGGGTAAGGGTCTGTGGCCCGCCGATTTGCACCTTATCGGCAAGGACATCCTGCGCTTCCACGCCATTTACTGGCCTGCCTTTCTGATGGCGGGCGGCCTACCCTTGCCGAAACAGATATTCGCGCATGGCTGGATTCTGGTGCAGGAAAGCAAGATGAGCAAGTCGCGCGGCAATGTCGTCCGCCCTGGACCGATCGCTACGGTTATGGGCAACGGCGATGAACTCGCGGGCGCCGATGCCTTGCGGTATTTCCTCTGGCGCGAGATCCCGTTCGGTCAGGATGGGAACTTCAGCTATGACGCGTTGATCGAGCGCTACAACGCCGACTTGGCTAACGGCATCGGCAATCTGGCAAGCCGCACACTGGCGATGATCCAGCAGTATTTCAATGGCGTTGTACCGGAAACCAAAGGCTCGCCACGCATAGAGGATGCCGCCGTTGCGACAACACAGGTGGTCCAGTCTGCGTTCAGTTCCTTCGATTACACGCGCGGCATAGAAGCCGTACTGGCGTTCGTTTCACAGATGGACAAGTTCATCGTTGAGTACGCACCCTGGAAGCTTGCGAAAGCGCGCGAAAAAGACGACGCAGCCGGTGAGGAGCTAAAGAATGTACTTTACACGGCGGCTGAAAGCTTACGGCTGGTGTGCATCTGGCTGTACCCAGTACTGCCTCACTCGGCCGGCAAGATATGGAACCAGCTCGGCATGACAGGGCCGCTCGATGAGGCGCGCGCCGAAGCACTGAATTGGGGCGGTATCGCACCCGGCCAGCAAACGCAAAAACCGGAAGCGGTCTTTCCGCGCGTTGACGCGAAGCCCGCCATCCAGAAGATGCAAGAGCTAGAGATTGTCGAGAAACAACGGCAGGATCAACTCCTGGGCAAGAAGCCTCAAAGCTCAGCCGAATCTGCTTCGCCAGATGGCCTTCTCTCCATCGCCGAGTTCGCAAAAGTCGATCTTCGCGTCGGCGAAGTAAAGTCAGCCGAAATTGTGAAGGGCTCGGACAAGCTTCTCCATTTGAAAGTGGACATAGGCGAACCCGAGCTGCGGACGATTGTCGCCGGGATCGCGCTCGCTTACAAACCGGAACAACTGGTCGGCCGCAGAGTGGTGATCGTTGCAAACCTGCAACCGCGGAAGCTGCGCAACATTACTTCGCAAGGCATGATCGTCGCCGCCAGCGTGGAAGGTGGGTTGCCCGTTCTCGCCGGGTTTCATGAAGACATCCCGCCGGGAGCACGGCTGAAATAACGGGAGCGACGACTGAGATGGAACTCGTCGACTCGCATTGTCACCTCGACGACGCGCAGTTCGATGCGGATCGCGATGAGGTCATGCAGCGCGCGCGCGATGCCGGGCTACGCTATATGCTTGCCATCGGCACCGGCAATGGTCCGCCCGATCTGCTCGCTTCCGTGCGTCTCGCCGACTTAAGTCCGTTGGTTCTCGCTTCAGTCGGGGTGCACCCGAACGATGCACCAAAAGTGGTGCCTGGCCGGACTTTCGAAGATCTGGAACGAGCGCTTGCGCATCCTAAAGTCGTGGGAATCGGTGAGATCGGACTCGATTACCACTGGGGCGTCCCCAAAGACGTTCAGTTTCCGATTTTTGTTAGACAACTCGAGATTGCCTCGGCAGCGCGCATGCCCATCATCATTCATACTCGCGACGCGTGGGAGGACACCATCGACGTTCTCCGATCGGAATGGGCGCCGTCACTGCTGCCTTGCGTTATGCACTGTTTTACGGGCGACGAAAAACAGGCGCGCGAGTGTTTGGACCTGGGGTTTCATCTTGCCTTTGGCGGCGTGACCACGTTTCCAAAGGCTGCGTCAATCCGTGAGGCCGCAAAACTCCTCCCCGCCGACCGAATCCTGCTAGAAACGGATTCACCGTATTTAGCGCCTGCTCCATACCGGGGAAAACGGAATGAGCCCGCGTATGTCTCGCACACAGCACAAGTCATTGCCGATGTTCGCGGCATCCCGGTAGACGAACTTGCAGCGCAGACGACGGCGAACTTCGAACGCGTGTTCCTCTCGTCAGATCTCCGGATACACTGAGGTTGCAATTCATGTTTAGTAAGGTCCGAAGGGCAATCGGCGCGCATGAAGCTTTTGAGCTTGTACAAGCGGACCTGCGCGAAGTAGAACGCGAAATCAGCGTCGAATCGGTTGCCTCTGTCGAAGCGATCACGACAATCAATCAATACTTGCAAGCCGGCGGAGGTAAGCGGCTACGGCCGGCTTTGCTTCTGTTGTGTAATCGCCTATTCGGGCCCGCTACCGAGTGCGCATGCCGGCTCGCCGCAGTGGTCGAGATGATTCATACCGCAACGCTGGTTCACGACGACGTAATCGATTTCGCGAAAACGCGCCGTGGCCGTCCGTCCACAAATGTCGTGTGGGGAAATCACACCTCCGTCCTGGCCGGCGACTGGTTGTATATGCAAGCCTTTCAGGTGGCTTTGCGTGAGCGCAACTTCCACATCTTGGACCTGCTGATCTCCCTCACACAGATGATGGTGGAGGGTGAACTCCTGCAATTGGAACGTCTGCATCACACAGACGTTACTGAAGCGGATTACATGGAGCTGATCGATCGCAAGACGGCCAGCCTTTTTTCGGCCTGCGCGCGCCTGGGCGCGGTGGCTGCGGGCACAGACGAGAACACGGAATCGAAGCTGGGCGAGTTTGCCTGGAACCTAGGCATGGCGTTCCAGCTCGTCGACGA
Organism: Terriglobia bacterium; assembly: GCA_963846045.1. Classification (GTDB taxonomy): domain Bacteria; phylum Acidobacteriota; class Terriglobia; order Bryobacterales; family Bryobacteraceae; genus Bog-105. The sequence continues at coordinate 229,753 of CAWJUL010000004.1, forward strand.
CATTCTGGACTATACTTCCACAGAAAAGATTTTGGGGAAGCCCTCGGGCAACGACCTACGCGAAGGGAAAGTAACGCTGCCCATGATCTATGCGCTTGAAACCGCCTCCCCAGAAGAACAAGCCGCTGTCGACAACGTGATCTCGACCGCAAGCTATGAACAGGTTCCGTTGATGCGCATACTGCAGATTCTGCAACAGCACGGAGCCATTTCGCGGGCGTACGAGCGCGCGCATGCGTTTACGGAGAAGGCCCGCAGCATATTGGCAAGTTTCGAAGAGTCGCCCGCGCAGCGCGCTCTTCAATCCATCGTCGATTTGGTTACCGAACGAAGCTCATAATCGGCGCAAGCATTTCTCCTTCCGATTATGGGCCAGTAACGAGGCGAGCCGTCGACGGCTGCTTTTTGTGACGCCCTGCCACCACTTGCGCATGATTGATGGCGGCCGTCAGCGCTGTTCCTCCAATGATGTTGCCGATCAAGGTTGGTAGCAGATAACCCCACGCGATAGCTAGCCAGCCGGCGGCGCCCACCATGGGCAGAAACAATACTTCGACCGCGCCTGCGATGATGTGCGTAAAATTCGCCAAGCCGACTATATACGTGAGTATGAAGATGATGGCGACGCGCCCGTGATCCACGGCAGCCAGCATCCAGACAACCAGTGCGATCAGCCAGCCAGCGAAAATGCCGCGCAAGACAGCCGCTCCGAAACTAACATCGGCAGCCTTCTTTGCAAGTTCAAGCATCGCGTGTTGAACATTTGGGTGAAACATGGGTGTGTTACCGATGACCCAGGCGAACAAGTGCGCACCCGCCAAATTGGAAACCAGAATAATGGCCCAAAGCCGGAGCACTCGCAAAAGTGTGGTCAGACTAGGACGGGCCAGGAGCGGGATGATGACAAGCAGCGTATTTTCCGTAAATAGCTGCTGACGGCCGAGGATGACGATCAGAAAGCCGACCGGGTATCCCAGCATCACCAGCAGCGGCCGCGATGGGGTGTCCGGCAGGTGGGCCCGTATCAATGCTTCCGCTACAAATGAGAAGCCCATAGAGAGTCCGGCAGCAAGTCCAGACCATGCTAGCGCCGAGTTCGCCCGATTCAGTTCTTCATCGCCGTCTTTGCGGATCGCCTCGTGAACGACGTCGACGCTGACTGACGTTCTTTCTTCAGCCTCTTCACGCTGCCTGTCGGTCAACTCCGGTGCTGCAAGGGGATCGTCCTGTTCGTCGTTAGTGATCTGCATCTGAGGTGTACCGTTTGGCTTACCGATTGAGCTGCGGACCGCTCTGTTGCAGTAACTTCGCGACCAGTCCCGTCCAACCAGTTTGGTGACTTGCGCCCAAGCCTTGTCCCGTGTCGCCGTGGAAGTATTCGTAAAAAAGCAGATGGTCGCGGAACTGCGGATCGTTCTGATAGAGCGAGCTGTCTCCAAATACAGGCCGTTTTCCACTACTGTCCGGAAGAAACAAGCGGCACAAACGGCATGACAATTCACGCGCTGCTTGCTTCAGGCTCATCTTTACGCCAGAGCCGGTGGGAAACTCAACCTGGAAGGGTTCGCCGTAATAGTAGTCAAGCCGCTGCAGGGCTTCAATAACCAGGAAATTCATCGGAAACCAAACCGGCCCCCGCCAGTTCGAATTCCCGCCGAACAGTCCGGTGCGCGACTCACCCGGCTCGTAATCGACCGAGAATGTCGTGCCGTCAATGTCCAGCGAGTAGGGATGATCTTTGTGATACCGAGAGACGGAACGGATACCGAATGGCGAAAGGAATTCGCTTTCATCAAAGACGCGCCGGAGAATCGACTCCAGCCTTTCCCGGCTCGCAACCGAGAGGAGACGACGTTCAGCCATTCCGCGCTCTGTCATGGAAGCGAGACCTCGTGTCAGGTCACTGCGATTCTCTATAAACCAGTCCATCCGCTTCTTGAAGCCAGGGTGTTTCTCGACGAAACTCAGCGCCAACGTATCGGTTGCAAACAGTGGTACTAACCCAACCAGAGAGCGAACCCGAAGCAGATTGAAACTTCCGTCGGGCATGCGCAAACGGTCGTAGTAAAACCCATCTTGCTCGTCCCACAAACCGCTGCCGTGATGATGATTGATGGCGTCGGCGATATAGAGGAAATGCTCGAAAAATTTGCTGGCGATGTCCTCGTAATTCCTGTTTACCGCCGAAAGCTGGAGCGCGATTTTCAGCATGTTGAGGCAGTACATGGCCATCCAGCTTGAGCCATCCGACTGTTCGAGCAGATATCCGCTCGGCAACACCGCGCTGCGGTCAAAGATACCGATATTATCAAGGCCCAGGAAGCCACCCTCGAAGATGTTCGCCCCTTCCGAATCCTTCCGATTCACCCACCAAGTGAAGTTCATGAGCAGCTTGTGAAAAGTACGTTCCAGAAAAGCAAAATCCGCCTTTCCCTTCATACGCCGGTCGATCTGGAAAACGCGCCACGCCGCCCAGGCATGGACCGGCGGATTGACGTCACTGAAGGCCCATTCGTAAGCAGGGAGTTGCCCATTGGGATGCATGTACCACTCGCGGACGAACAACGACAGTTGGGCCTTCGAGAAATCCGGATCGGCGGGTGCAATCGCCACCGTGTGAAACGCCAAATCCCATGCCGCGTACCATGGGTACTCCCATTTGTCCGGCATCGAAATTACGTCTTCGTTGAAAAGGTGGACCCAGGTGTGATCGCGGCCTTGGCAGCGGCTCTCCGGCGGCTTCGGCATCTTCGGATCGCCATCCAGCCACGTTTCGATAACGAAGTGATAGAACTGCTTGCTCCAGAACATGCCGGCAAAAGCCTGCCGCTGCACATCGCGTGCGGCGGGCGACAACCCCTGCGAATACGCCGAATAAAAATCGTCCGCTTCCGTAATCCTTGCCGCGAATACGGAATCCCAACGATCGCGCGGCAGATCGGGCAGCTCAGCGCGACTCAACCGAAAGCGCAGAGTGGTTGCTTCCCCTCCCCGCAAATCTAGCCGATACACTGCGCAAGCTTTCGTACCGCGCGTTTCCGGGTTGACGGCGTCGCCTACGTTGTTGACGATACGCCTATGGAACGCATCTTTGTAGTAGCGATTGTCCCCAGCCCAACCGAACAAACGTTCCGTATTCGTTTCGTTTTCGGTAAACAGCAATTCCGGGGCGCCGTCCAAATGCAATAGAAAAGTTCCCAGTGTGGGGTGATCGGCCTGCAGTCGATTCGCCTCTGCCCTTTTGAGGCTCGGCCTTTCCAGCGGCGCTCCAATTGCGCCCCAGCTCCATGTGTTCCGAAACCATAGAGTGGGAAGCAGGACAAGTTGCGCTTGTTGATCTCCTCTGTTGGTTATTTCGATGCGGACCAGAATATCGTCTTCATCATGCTTGGCGTACTCCACCTGAACGTCGAAGTAGCGACTATGATCGAACACGCCTGTATCCTGAACTTCGTACTCCGGGTCCTTTCGCGTCCGCGCCGCGGTCTCGCTGACGATTCGGCTGTACGGATATTCATGCTGCGGATATTTGTAGAGCCCTTTCAGATATGAGTTGGTCGGCGTGGCATCCAGGTAATAGTAGATCTCTTTGACGTCTTCGCCGTGATTGCCCTGGTTGCCGTCGACACCAAAGAGCCGTTCCTTCAGAATCGGGTCACGCCCGTTCCACAGCGCCACGGCGAAACACAGGAATTGATGGTTGTCGCAGATGCCAAGAATTCCGTCTTCCGTCCAGCGGTATGCACGAGAGCGGGCGGCATCATGAGGGAAGTACTCCCACGCTGTACCGTCGGGACTGTAGTCTTCACGCGGATTGCCCCAGGAACGTTCAGCAAGATAAGGCCCCCAACGCTTCCAGTGTTTCTGCTTTGATTCTGCTTCCGCCAGCCGCTGCTGCTCCACTGAGACTGCGCCGCTATTCTGCATGCAGAGTCAGTATACGAACTAGCGCGGGCCTGCCGATGGTGGTTAGCGCGAAGCCGCAGCTTTACCGTTCGAAGTTTTGGCGCGAATGATACGGAGCAACCGGTCTTCCACTTCGTCCAGCGACAAACCCGTCGTGTCCACCAACTCCGCATCGGGAGCCTGCACTAGCGGAGCTTCGGAACGTCTTCGATCGCGCTCGTCGCGTCGGTGCAACTCGCCCGCTACCAGGTGCATATCGGCGGATTGCCCGTCCTGCCGCATCTCGAGCGTGCGGCGGCGGGCGCGCTCTTTCGGATCGGCATCGAGGAAAATCTTCACTTGCGCAGCCGGAAACACCACCGACCCAATATCCCGGCCTTCCATAACGACATTGTGCTGCTCCGCGATTTCACGCTGAACCTTCAAGAGCGCACGCCGAACGCCAGGCACCGCAGAGACCTTGGATGCCGCGTCTGAGACGGAGAAATCGCGAATCTGCTCCGTCACATCTTCGCCGTTGAGGAAGATGTGCCCGTCACCAACAGAAAGGCGAATGTTTGCTTCATTCGCCAGTTGCTCCAGCCGGTGCATATCGCTCAGACTCACTCCAAGCTGAATCGCCCAAAGGGCAACGGCGCGATACATTGCGCCGCTATTGATGTAGACGTACCCGAGCTTGTCGGCAACTCGCTTTGCCAGCGTGCTCTTGCCGGCCCCCGCCGGGCCGTCGATCGCAACAACAATGCGCTTCTCGCTCATTCCTCATGGCTATCGTAACTGGCTCTCCACCTCACGAATCCAATCCGGGCGCTTCAGCACGTCGCGCGGCTTGCTTCCATCGGGAGGTCCGATGATGCCGTCCCGCTGCATCATGTCGAGAATCCGGGCGGCTCGGCCATAACCAAGCCGCAGCCGGCGCTGCAATGTGGACGTGGATGCTTTGCCCATTTCGAGGACAACACGGACCGCATCCTGATACATGGGGTCTTGCTCGCCTTCGAAAACTTCAGTGTCCTCTTCTTCCTCTTCGGACGGCGGCGTCATCAGGAAGCTCTCGTCATATTCGGGAGTCGCCTGTTCCTTCCAGAAGTCGACCACGCGATTCGTTTCCTGTTCGGTGACGTAGGCGCCATGCACACGCGTCAACCGGGATGAGCCGGGCGGCAAGAACAACATGTCACCTTTTCCCAGGAGATGCTCCGCGCCCATGCAGTCGAGCACGGTGCGCGAATCAACCCGTGTCGCCACCCTGAAACTGATGCGCGACGGGAAATTCGCCTTAATCAGCCCAGTGATCACATCGACGCTAGGCCGCTGCGTCGCCAAAACGAGGTGCATGCCGACGGCGCGCGCCATCTGAGCAAGGCGCGTAATGCACTCCTCCACGTTGGCTCGTTCTAGCATCATCAGGTCCGCCAATTCGTCGATGAGGATCAATACATACGGCAGCGGACGAATACTCTCGTCTTCATCCGGGTCTTCAAACAACCCGCGTGGCTCCTGCCGCAACTGTGCCATCTTGCGGTTGTATTGGTCTATGTTGCGCACCCCGTGCGAAGCCAGCAGTTTCAGACGGCGCTCCATCTCGAGCACGGCATTCCGCAGCGCGTTGGTCGCTTTCTTCGGCTCAGTGATGACGGGCGTCAGCAAGTGCGGAATGCCTTCATAGATACCAAGCTCTACTCGCTTGGGGTCAACCATGATCATGCGAACCTCATCCGGCGTTGCCTTATATAGGAACGACATGATCATCGCGTTTAGCATCACGCTCTTCCCCGACCCAGTAGAACCCGCGATCAGCAGGTGAGGCATTGTCTCGAGCGACGCCACTTTGATGCGCCCGTTGATGTCCTTGCCAAGTGCAATGGTCATGCGTGACGGCGAATCGTGGAAACCGTCGGATTCTAAGATCTCACGCAGGCTGATCAGCTCGCGCCGCGTGTTCGGAACCTCAATGCCCACCGTCGGCTTACCGGGCAGCCTCTCTATCAGAACGGATTCTGCTTGCAACCCCAGGCAGAGGTCCTCAGTCAAGGTCGTGATACGGCTATACTTAATCCCTGCTTCCGGCTTGTACTCGAAGGTAGTAACCACCGGTCCTGGATTGATTTGAACTACCGAGCCGCGGACGTTGAACTCTTCGAGCTTCGATTTGATTCGGCTCGCCACTTCTTTCAATTCCTGCGTGTCATAGCCGCTGCCAGGTGGGGCTTCGTGCAAGAGCTCCGTTCCGGGCAAATGGTAACTACGCCGCTTTTTGACGCTGGACCGCGGTTCAGAAACGGGCTCTGAAAAAGCCGCAACGGGCGCAGGTTCTTGACGGACGGCCTGAGTGCGTTCACGCGGCTCATATTCGAGCGCTCGAATTGGAATGTCGTGCTCTTGCTCAGCCGGCTCGGGCTGCGGTTCATCTTCGGGCGCGAGATCGAACGGGGGCGCATTGTTCTCCGCTAACACCCTTGCTGGTTCGGCCCGCTCCGGCTGGGCGGCAGTTCTTCGGCGTTGGGGGCGTGCGGTTTCAGTTTTGGCTTCCCTTCTCGCCGCGCGTTCCGCCGCCCGAGCGCGGACCTGTTCAAGCGCACGTTCCCGCCGTGCTTGACGCGCAGCCTTCCAACGGCCACACAGCGCCCGATACTTCGCAATCGGACCGGCCAGCCAGCGCATCAGTGTCGACACCTCAAATGTGGACGCGAAGTAAAGCGCAACAACGGCCGATGCTACGGTGATGATTGCCGCGCCCGCAACCTCAAAGCGCGCCAGCAGAAAGTCTGAGATAACTAGTCCAACCATTCCGCTGGGATTAATTGCGCCGCTAAGCAGCCAATGCCGCGGGATCAGGCCACAAGCAGTTGAAATGCAGAACCACAGCGCCAAATTGCCGGCTATGCGGAACCAGGGACTCTCAATTGCCGACGAACGAACCCATTTCCATCCCAGTGCGCAGATGTGAACCGGAAGCAGGAAAACGCTGATGCCGAATACCTGCAGTAGCAGGTCCGCCCACTTCGCTCCGAAGAGCCCAAGTAGGTTGTGGACGTGCGCAGTCCCGGTAGCGGTGTTCCACGAGGGATCAGCCGACGAGTAAGAGACCAAGCTTAGCGAAACGGCTAAGCCGAGCAGAAACAATAAAAAGCCTACGGCTTCGTTGAGCCGGGTGTGGGGGGACGGTGAGAGAAATGACATCCGCCGTAATAGCGGAAGAACACTACCAGAGCACAACCATTATGACAAAACTGGAGGTCGAAGAAAAGGGTTGGGTTAACCTCGCAAGTAAGCCCCATGCGCGCCACCAAAATTGTCGCGACACTCGGACCGTCTACAGATTCGGAACACGTTCTCAGGGCGCTCTTTGAGGCTCGCGTCGACGTGTTCCGGCTGAACGCCTCGCACGGGACGCACGATGACGTAGTCCGGCGAGTGTCAATGGTTCGTGAACTTTCCAAGCAATATGACTCGCAGCCGGGCATTCTGCTGGACCTGCAGGGGCCAAAGATCCGTTTGGGCACTTTCCCGCAAGGTCCACATGTCCTGGAAGACGGCGCGATCTTCACAATCACAACGCAGTCCGTTGAAGGAACTGCCGAAATCGGTTCCACGTCTTATGCGGAGTTCGCCCGTGACGTTAAACCAGGGGACTCGGTGCTGATTGCAGATGGCCTGGTGCGTCTACGAGCCTTGAGCAGCGATGGGACGGCGGTCCGATGCCTTGTGGAATCTGGGGGACAAATCAGCGACCGCAAAGGTATTAATCTTCCGGGCGTACATATCAGTACGCCGTCTCTGTCGAAGAAAGATATCTCGGACGCACACTTCGGGGTTGAGCAAGGCGTCGATTTCTTCGCGCTCTCATTTGTAAGAGGCGCGCGCGATATCTTGCGGCTGCGCCATCTGCTTGAAGAGGTGGATGCGAAACAGCCGATCGTTGCAAAGATTGAGAAACCGGAAGGTTGGCAACATCTCGACGCTATCTTGGAAGAGAGCGAAGGCGTGATGGTCGCCCGAGGCGATCTCGGCGTGGAAATGGCGCCGGAGCGCGTTCCCGCCATTCAGAAAACTATTATCGGAAAGGCGAGAGAGCGCGGCAAATTTGTCATCACAGCAACGCAGATGCTGGAGTCGATGATTGAACATCCGGTGCCTACGCGTGCCGAAGTCAGCGATGTAGCAAACGCCATTTACGACGGGACAAGCGCGGTTATGCTTTCTGCGGAAACATCCGCAGGCAAGCATCCCGTCGAATCCGTAAAAGTGATGGACCGGATTGCCTGCGAAACGGAGGCAGCGTTGCGAAGCCTGGGGTTTCCCGACATCTGGCGTGAAGGCGATCTTACGATTCCCGAGATTGTCGCTGCCGCGGCGTACCATTCGGCCCGATCTGCGGGCGTCGTCGCTCTTGCCGTGGGGACAACTAGCGGCGCATCCGCGCGCCTGCTGGCACGCTATCGTCCACCAGTACCGATTTACGCGTTTACCTCGAATGAGGCGGTGGCACGTCAACTTTCCATCATCTACGGCGTGAGTCCGATCGTCTCGCCAGTCATGGATTCCACGGACCACATGTTGCAAGAGATGGAGCGCACCCTGATTGAAACGGCGCGCGTGAAACCGGGAGACAACATCGTCTTCGTTGCAGGGCAGCCGGTGGGACTGCTCGGTTCCACCAACATGATGAAGTTGCATCGCGTAACGGGGATTTCTGCCTGATGCACGATGCGATCCTCGTCGTCTCTTTCGGTGGCCCCGAAAAGCCCGATGACGTGATGCCTTTTCTCGAGAACGTCACTCGCGGACGTAATATCCCGCACGAGCGACTGCTCGAAGTCGCGGAGCACTATCTTCACTTCGGCGGCAAAAGTCCGATCAACGATCGGTGCCGCGAGTTGATAGCCGCGCTTCGTAGCGAACTGGAAGCGCACTCGATCCATCTCCCCATCTATTGGGGCAACCGCAACTGGCATCCATTCCTTGCCGACACGCTGCGGCAGATGCGGGATAACGGTATCAAGCATGCGCTTGCATTTGTTACGTCGGCTTACAGCTCGTATTCAGGGTGCAGGCAATATCGCGAGAACATTGCGGCTGCGCAGGCCGAAGTGGGTACCGGCGCACCGAACGTAGACAAGCTCCGGGTCTTCTATAACCATCCAGGTTTCATCGAAGCAACGGTGGATCGCATTCGCGAAGCACTGAATGGGTTCACTCCCGAAGAAACGAAGTCGCTTCAGTTTGTCGCTACCGCGCACAGCATCCCGTGTTCAATGGCGTCAACCAGCGACTACGAGCGGCAACTTCGCGAGACTACGCGCCTGGTGGCGGAACAACTTGGCTTAACCAATTGGGAGCTCGTTTACCAAAGTCGAAGCGGACCTCTAACGCAACCCTGGCTGGAACCGGACATCCGGGATTACTTGCGCACGCTGCATGCGAACGGAACAAACAACGTGTTAGTATCGCCTCTCGGTTTCATCTCCGACCATATGGAGGTTTTGTACGACCTCGACACGGAAGCTACCGACTTAGCCCACAAGCTTGGAATGAAACTTGTGGGTGCGCGGACTGTCGGCGCGCACCCGGCCTTCATCTCCGCGGTCCGGCAGCTCATTCAGGAACGCCTCAATCCCGAAGAGCCCAAGCCCGCTATCGGCGCCTATGGCCCTAATTGGGACGTTTGTCCGATCGATTGCTGCCCTGCTCCTCAGCGAGCCGATAGACCTCCCGTTTCGGCAGCCCCATCCGTTTCGCAACCGCTTTAATCGCTTGCATCCGCGGGACGCCTTCTTCCTGCAGACGCGCTATCTCGCTGCCTGCGTCTAGATCGGTCTCACTGCGTTCGGCCTTACCGATGAGGAGCGTCATCTCACCACGTGCCTGATTCTTTGTCAGGCGCGCACTCACCTCCGCCGCTGTGCCGTGAATGAATTCTTCATACATCTTGGTCAACTCCCGCGCCAGCACAATGGGGCGATTCGAAAGAATTTCCGTCACATCGCTTAAAGTTTCGATGATGCGATGAGGACTCTCGTATGCCACGACAGTGCCCTCGTGGGCAGCAATCTCTGCCAGCAGCTTACGTCGGGGACCAGCTTTCGCCGGCAAGAAACCAACGAACCAAAACTCGTCGGTCGGTAATCCTGAACCGGCCAATGCAGCCAAAACGGCACAGGCTCCGGGCACCGGTACCACCTGCACGCCCGCTGCGATTGCCGCTGTCACCACTCGATAGCCAGGATCGGACAGTAGCGGCGTACCCGCATCGCTGACCAACGCGACATTGTCGCCTTGATTGATCGCTTCGAGAATCTCTGGTACGCGCGCCGCTTCGTTGTGCTCGTGATAACTGACGAGAGGCTTGCGGATGCCATAGTGGTCCAGTAACTTGTGCGTCTGCCGCGTATCTTCGCAGGCAATCAACTGCACGTCATCCCGCAGAACACGGAGAGCACGCAGTGTAATGTCTTCGAGATTGCCGATCGGAGTGGCAACCACGTACAGCGTACCGGGCAAGTAATTCAAGCTTATCTTCCGAAGCCTGTAATGTAAAAGGTGAACTTCAGATGGCCAAGCCGCCTATTTCAGAAGAGGTCCCACTCTACGTACGCTGGAGTCCCGATCGCGCTCCGTACGGCATAGAGTTACGCCTCGATCTGGTCGCGAAAATAGCTGCCCAGGTCGCGTTATCCGAGAAGCTTGGCAGTGAGTTGGGCGGCTTCCTCATAGGTTCCTTGCCGCTCGCGAGTGTCCCGACGATCCGCATCGACGACATCGAGATGGTCTCGAACGGGTCTGACGATGAGACTGTTTTCCTGCCCGAACCAAGTCAATACCAACGATTTCCGCCAATCAGGGGCCGCCCCGGCTCACGCGCGTCCAGCATTGTCGGATTTTTCAGAAGCCATGCGCGCATCGGTCCCATGCGTCCATCGCCCGCGGATCGCGGCATCCTAAGCCACCAATTTCAAAACGGCGTCTATGTCGTTCTGTTGATCGGCACGCAACCGCCGCACACCGCCGCATTCTTCGTCGGGGCGAATGGGCAGCTTCCGGACGAGACTTCCGTCCGCGAGTTCGCATTCAATGAGCAAGCGTTCAAGGCGCTCCCCGAAGTACCCGCGGAAGCACCTCAGATAGAACCGCCTGAAGAAACACAGCCCCTGTCCGCGAACCTGCGCACCTACGCCACAATAGCCGCGCTCTTGCTGATAGCGATCGCTGCATGCGCATTCATGTGGTCGTTTGCTCATCAGGGTACGGGCCGGAACTGGTTCGGTCCGTCCGATCGGTTGCATCTCGCAGTCAAGCCGGAAGACAATCTGGCAGCCGCTTCGCCGCTCCGCATCACGTGGGACCATTCCGCGAAAGAACTCAAAACGTCTAGCGGAGCAACTCTCATCATCACGGACGGGAGTATTCGTTCGGAGCTTCCCCTGGGACCCGACGATTTACGGCTGGGCGCCGTCGATTATCAGAGCAAGAGTACTCGCGTAGAAATCGAAATGGTTCTCAACACCGCAGCGGGTCAAGTTATGCGCGATTCGGCAGAGTGGACTGGGCAATGAACCACATGCCGCTACGGAGGGGATGGAGCCGGGAACGAGGATCGAACTCGTGACCTCAAGATTACAAATCTAGCGCTCTACCAACTGAGCTATCCCGGCTGCGATTCCCAATTTTACCCTGCGGTTCGCCACTCGGTACGGCAGCAAATGAGCGCGCTCAAAAAGCTTACTGTCGACAGTCTGAACTTTGAGACACACTGAAGCTGGCGCTATGGTTCCACTGGTTGTTCTTCGTGCTGCTCTTGTGCTGCCTCGCCCTCTTCGCTGCTCTCTGATTCGGGAGCGTAATAGTAGTTGTGGTAGTAGTTGTACTTACTGTACAGTTCGCCGCGGCGCGCGCCGTTCACGACTACTCCGAGGATGTTGTTCTCACAAAGAGACTGCAGAGCCCTGGTTACCGAATCGAACGTGGTGGTGCCGATCCGAACAACCAAAATGGTGCCATCACACATGGTTGCGAGCAGATTGCCATCTGCCGCAAATAGGAGAGGTGGACTGTCCAAGATAACCCAATCAAAATGATTGCGTAAGCCTTCAATCAAGGACTTACACTCTTTGAGGTTTAATAGCTCCAGCGGATTCGAGACCGATTCGCCAGCCGGCATGACGTAAAGATTTGTTCCCTCCACTCTGCGCAGAACATCCGACAACGGAGCTTTGCCCAGGAGGTAATCGGTAATTCCCGGCGTGGTCGAGATCTGGAAGTTCTTGTCGACCGTAGGGCGGCGGAAATCGAAGTCAGCCAGGAGAACGCGCTTCTCGGCGATTTGCGCTTGCGTGATAGCTAGATTCATCGCCGTAAATGATTTGCCCTCAGCCGGCGATGCGCTTGTGACCACCAAAGTATGCAGCGGCTGCAGCGTCTGCATGTGGTTCAACCGCGTGCGCAAAGTCCGGAATTCTTCCGCAGGCGCCTCGCGAGGATTCAACGGGTTGACGAGCAGGGCTTCGCGAGCCGGTTGAATGGCACAACCGTCGCGTTCTGGATGACCGCGTCCAGGTCGTCCAGGTCAGCCTCGATGTCCATGACCGGCAGACGCAACATGCGATGCCACGGGCGCTGCAGGTTGCTCCATAACCGGCACTGGATCGTATGGCGGCATCTCGACGCGAGACGCCGGCTTGGCGGGTCTTGGGACCTCGCGGGATTCTTGCTGCGCCGCCTTTCGCAACGCATCGTGTACACGGCTCATGCAGCTATCCTTTTCCCAAATAGTAATGCGCCATCGTGATGGCGATAACGACGCAGCCTGCCAGTGTGGCAGTTGCCCAACTCACCCACATGACTTGTTTGCGGCGCTGCACTACAACGTCGTTCTCCAGCAGCGGAATGCTGCCAAGGATCGAAAGTTGCGTGTACATGCGTGCGTCTTTCAGATTTTTCAACGAGGTGTCCTTCACTTCGCGAACCGCCACCAGTATGATTCCTAGAACCAGACCTATCACTGCCCCAACAGGGATGATTGTAAGTCGCTTCGGCGCAACTGGGGATGCGGGCAGAGATGCCGAGTCAATCAACTCGAGCGTTTCACCCTGCTTGCGTCTCTCCATGTCGATTGACACGGCTGAGCTCTCGCTCTTCATTTGGAATTCGACGTAACGTTGCCTGGCTAAGTCACGCTCCCGTGTCAGGTCGTCATATTCTTTTTGACTGGCGGAATTGCCAATCCGGCCCTGGTAGCCCCTCAGCGCATTATTTGTGGAAGCGATGTCACGCTGGATCAGTTGCGCGTCCATTTGATTGGCCTTCATTTGTGTCTGCAACCGGTCAATTTGATCCTGAATGTCCATGCGTTCGCGGCCTAGATTTGCGTTGTCGGCCGGTGATGGATCAACCGCTGTTGGTTTCTGCTTGGCTGCATCGTCCCGCTGTTTCTTCAGCGCCGCCAGCGTCGTCTTTGCATCCTGTAGATCCGGATAATCTTCGGTGTAGCGCAGCCTCATGGAATCGATGCTGTCCTGGAGCCGCGTGATCTGTGTGTCTAAATCGGACACCTTGGCGTTGCGCGCCAGACTTTGCTGAGAGGTGTTGCGCAGGCTCGCCAAACGTTCCTTGGCGATGCGCATCTCCTCTTCGAGCATCATGCGCCGTTCTTGATTGCTGTTCGCAGCCCCCGTTAGAGTATCCAGCCGGCCATTCAACGCGTTCATCGCGTCCATGTTGCTCTGTTCTTCCTCTGGGAGATGGCCGGCATATTTGGTGCGGAAGTCTTGCAGCTTTTTCTCGACTTCGTCAAGATCGTGCTTTGCCTGCTGCCCCTCATCGTTCAAAAAATCGTGGGCTTGCTGCTGGCTTGTGACACCCTCTTCCGAACTCAGACGACATGAGGCGCGAGACAATGTCCTGGCAGACTTTTTGGGCGACGTACCTGTCCTTATACTTGAATCCCACCAACATCGTCGGCAGATATTTCGCTCCGTTATCCGTGCTGCCTGATGCCTGGATAATGACGTCCTTTTTCATGCTCTCGATGACGTCTTGCAAAGGTTCGCTTTTCAGCTCCTTCTTGTACAGGGTGAAAGTTATTGATGATCGACGTTAGAGTTGCACGGCTATAGATAATCTGCGCCATGCCGCTAATGCGGTCGGCGACGTCCTGACTGGTCACGTTCTGAATCAGGCGTTCCGAAATCTGCTGCGGCGTGACTCGAATCGTCGCCGTTGAGATGTACACGTCCGGCATGGAGTATGCGACGACGATCGAGATCACCAGGCCCAGAAAAGCAGGCGCGATGACCCAGCGGAAGTTGCGGCGCAAGATATCGATGTAATCTTCGAAGTCGTAGGACCTGCGTGGAACCGAAATACTGTCTAACATGATGTGACCGATCTCCTGCTATGGAACCACGATGTGGTCGCCTGGCTGAAGCTGGATGTTCTGATCCATGTTTTTGCCATGAATTACGTCTTTGTAGTTGAAGCGAATTCTCTGATCGCCGCGAAGCACATAAATTTTCTTTGAAGCGGCGAAATCCTGCAATCCGCCAGCCTTGCTGATGGCCTCCAATATAGTGGTGGGCACCACCAGGGAATATTCACCCGGGCGCGCAATCAAACCGTCCATGTAATAACGTTTACTGCCGACTTCCTGCACGGTGACGGTGACCAGCGGCTTAACCACATACTTCTTCAACGAATCGGCAACGATATCTTGTACCTCGATCGGCGTTTTTCCGCCGGCCTGTAAATCGCCAATCAGCGGCAATGTGAACTTGCCGTCCTGGTGGACTGCGGCCAACCCTGAGAACTCCTGTTCATGCCAAACCTGTATGTTCAGCACATCGGCCGGACCGATCTTGTAAGAGGACGAGTCCACCGGTGCGCCGGCTCCGCTCGGCACAGGCGCCGTGGCCACCTTAGTGTCGGTTCCTGTTTTCGGTGCCGGATTTATCGGGTTCGTCTGTGCGTCCTGGGCAAACGTAGCCAACGCAAGCGTCATAAATGGCACAACAATAGAAATTACTTTGCGCCACGAAGGGAATGGGTTCATTGTCTCTCGAAGTGAATGGTTGAAATACAGGCTCAGAAGCCGTACACCTTTGATTTTACTACGTTCTTCAGTATTCCTGAAGCAATAGCGGAAGTCGGCCATTGGCCTCACCGCCGCTCCGCAGAGCCCGAGGATGACTGATATTGATTGTCTGCACGGGAAATAGGTACCCAGACCTCCATCGGCGTAGGCTCTCTATTGCCCATGGCGTAGTAGGGAATAAAGGTCAACATGATAGGACGCTTAGCTCGACCCGCAGCCGTTAGTAGCGGCTGATACAGCGGCTCTTCTCCTACTGCTTTTTCGGCAGCAGAGCCCGCCATCTTTAGGACAGCAACCCCGCCAAGGAGGTCTTTTCGAGTTTCTACAGTACTAGAACTGCTCGCCTTGAAGAAAATGTCTGAAAGCGGAACTCCGCCCTGGTCCATCTGCTCAAGCGCGTAGATCAGGGGTCCCCTCTGCAGAGCCACCCTGCCGTACGTATCGGCCACCTTGGGATTGGACACCATTACGGTAGGCTGCATAGGCAAGCTCAAGGTGAGGGAGTCGCCTCGATTCCAAGTGCGAGCGATCGCGATATACGATCCGCGGTGGAAATTTGCCATCGAAAACGGCTGGCCGTTGACTTGAACGTCGGCAGTAGCCGCCCAGCTTGGCCAGCGCAAATAGACTGTGAAATCGGCTGCACGGTCGGGTGTCACGGTAAGGTGTACGTCGCCGCTCCACGGGTAATTCGTCGATTGAGCCAGCTTTAGGTCGGTTCCATCTTCGAGATGCCAGTCGAGTTCTGAGGATTGGTAAAGGTTGACAAACACGCCGTCCCGGCTCATCGCGTAGAAGTACCCCGGAAGGGATTCAAACAGCCGTTCGATGTTCGGCGGACAGCACGTTGTGTCATACCAGGGATTGCGTAGCTTCTCGCCGTTTGTCGCCAGCGGATTCCGGTAACAATAAAGCGTTCCCGATAACGACATCCCCGAGTTCACACCGTTGTACAAGGCTTTTTCCAAGGTGTCCGCGTACTTGGCGTCTGCGGTTACGGTCAGCAGGCGGAAGTTCCACATCACATTGGCAACCGCTGCGCAGGTTTCGGCATAGGCCTGCTCGCTTGGCAATTCGTAGGGGTCGCCAAAGCTTTCGCCGGCCGATTTCGAGCCAACGCCGCCGGTGATATACATCTTGCGCATGGTCAGGTCCGTCCACAACAGGTCGAGAGTCTTCTTGTACGCAGGATCGCCGGTTTCCGCGAAGTAGTCGGTTGCGCCGGAAGAAGCATAGAGTGCGCGCACGGCATGTCCCTCGAACTCCGTTCGCGAGGTGAAGGGCCGGCCACTGAACGTGTAACGGACGTCGGAGTCTTTCCACTTCATCCGATCTTTCTCCGCACCGCTAAGCAGAGTAGCGCACAAATTCCAGATACTTTGCGTCTCCCGTGGTTCGGTACAGCTCAACCAGCGCCATCTCAAGTTCCGGGTGCCCGGTCATGAACGGCCTCTTATCCGGCCCGAAGTTATCGACTATGTAGTCGGAGAATTTGATCGCCGGCTCGAGCAACGCGCGGCTACCGGTGGCGCGATAGTAGGCAACCGCTGCCTGGATCAGGTGCCCAAGGCAGTAGTCTTCATGCGATCGAACCAGCTCTGTGAACCGTAAATGCGCTTTGTCTCCGACATAAAAGGTGTTCAGATAGCCACTCGGCTCCTGGGCGGCCGCAATATCCGAGATCATCGATTCAATCTGCTGCCGCAGTTTCTGCTTCTCCGCGTCAGGTGTTTCGTTCGAGGCCAGCGCCCAAGACGCCGCTTCGATCCACTTATAAGCGTCGGAATCCGTGTAGACGGGGCCGCGGCGCGCCACGTTTTTCCGCCCTGACAAGCGCCGGAAATTGTCCATCACGCCGTGCTCTTCCAGCAGTTCCAGCAGCGTCGGCAGGCTATGTTCCGTGGTTACCCTGCGCCGGGCCGCCCAGAAACCCTCCCCGACATGCACTGCCTGAACCGGGACGGTATGCAAACGCGCGTTCAAGGAATGATCAAGGTATAAGATCCCTTCGCTACGCCAATCCGGTGTTTGCGTATCTGCGTGTGAGAGGGCAAAGATACAAGCGCCTAGTGCGAAAACCGCCAGCAGGTGCTTCATAGCGACTTTATATATTGATAGACGAGCGAAACGGGTAGTCCCACCACATTGTGGTAACAGCCTTCAATGGACCGAACAAATTTCGATGCCAATCCTTGAATCCCGTACCCGCCCGCCTTACCGAATGGCTCCCCGCTTCGAGTGTACTGCGTAATTTCAACCTCCGAGAGCGGGATGAACGAAACCTTAGTGCTAGCAACGTCCACAACACTCCGAGTACTAGTAACAATACAGATGCCGGTGTGTACCCAGTGGTCTGCGCCGGAAAGCAGGCGCAACATGCGCGCGGCGTGTTCCTCGTCAGACGGCTTCCCGAACACTCGGTCGCCTTGGCAGACTTCGGTATCTGCGCCGAGCACGATGTCACCGGGTGCGCAGGCAATCGCAGCAGCTTTTTCCACTGCTAGCCGCTGAACAAAGGCAAGTGCGTCTTCACCGGGCTTCCTTTCCTCCGGTATTTCAGCCGCACGGACCACGTGCGGGATGCCCGCCGCAGTCAGTAACTGATGGCGGCGCGGCGATGCTGAAGCGAGAATGAGCATGATATGAACGTTAGTCGATCGCGTGCCGCATAGCCGTTCTTTGATATCCTCGGAAGTTAAAGAGACCATGCGCACCCCGTGCATATTCATGCGCGTGCCGCCGCATGTGAAAGGGTTTTCGGATGTCTGGACACAGTAAATGGGCCACTATCAAGCACAAGAAAGCGGCTCTCGACGCTAAGCGCGGTAAGGCTTTCACGCGCCTCATCAAGGAAATCATGATCGCTGCCCGAAACGGCGGCGATCCGGACGGCAACCCCGGCTGCGCACGGCGATTATCGCCGCGAAGAACGTCAGCATGCCGGCCGAGAACATCAAGCGCGCCATCATGCGCGGCACCGGTGAACTCGAAGGCGGTCAAATCGACGAAATCCTGTTCGAAGGTTACGGACCGGGCGGCGCGGCTGTCCTCGTGAACGTGGCAACGGATAACCGCAATCGGACCGTTAGCGAAATCCGCCATGTGTTCTCTAAGAACGGCGGCAACCTGGGTGAGCAGGGCAGCGTTGCCTGGATGTTCGAGCGCAAGAGTCAGATTGTGGTCGATGCTGATAATGCGACCGAGGATCAGCTCATGAGCATCGTGCTCGATGCGGGCGCGGACGATCTTCGCGATCAGGATGGCGCCTGGGAAATCTTATCCGCCCCGGAGGCTCACGAAGCGGTGTTGCAAGCTCTCGAAAAGGCGAAGATCCCCACCGAGTCTGCGGAGATTGCAATGGTCCCCAAAAACACCGTCAAGCTCGAGGGCAAGAACGTACCGGCCATGATGAAGCTCTACGACGCGCTTGAAGAGCATGACGACGTGCAGAACGTATACGGCAATTACGAGATCGACGCCGCCGAAGTAGAAGCGCTCGCCTAAGCGCATCCATGACCAAGGCATCGTATTTTGCGATGCCGCTCAAATGAGAATCGTTGGCATAGACTGCGGGACCGAGAAGACTGGCTACGGTGTAGTGGAATCCGACGGGCGCTGCCACAGGCTAATATCGGCGGGGGTGATCCGCACCAAGCCTTCGAATCCACTTGAGCGCCGTCTTCATCAGATCGCGATCGAACTCCGCGGCATCGTCCAACAGTTCCAGCCCGATTGCTGCGCAGTCGAAGAGGTTTTCCATTCGGTGAACGCCAAATCGGCCCTGAAACTGGCTCATGTTCGCGGTATCGCGCTGCTGGTCGCTGCCGAAAATGAGCTTGGATTGTACGAATATTCGCCGCTTGAGGTGAAGATCAGTGTCGTCGGGTACGGACGGGCAGAGAAGCACCAAGTGCAGATGATGGTGCACTCTCTGCTTGGAATCGGTCCTCAGTTTCGATTCACACGACGCGACAGATGCTCTGGCGGTCGCAATATGCCACGGTACGCGCGCCCACTTCCCCGCCCTTGCCGGAGTGAGTCGATGAGGAGTGTGATTCTGGCGCTGGCTTGCGCGACCTCGCTGCTCGCTTCCGTCCCGACTCTGACTTACACCCGCAGCTTTCCCGGCAGTGTGCCTGCATACTTCTGCATCAACATTGATCGTAGCGGCGCGCTGCTATACAAGGAATCGCCAACCGACGATCAGCCGCTGAAAGCGCAGCTTCCCGAGTCGGACGTCGAATCGATTTTTTCAATGGCCGAGAAGCTTGGCTATTTCAAAACGCCGCTTGAGTCCGGCCTCAAAGTAGCGAATACCGGGAAGAAAACCTTCCGGTATGAGGACGCCAGCGGATCGGGAACGGAAGCGACTTTCAATTTCTCTACAAACGAAACCGCCCAGCAACTGCTTACCAAGTTCGAGGACATCGGTGAATCTGAACGCGCATATATCGAGCTCGAACGCACGCTTCGATATGACCATCTGGGAATCAACGATGCGCTCGCGCAGGTGGAAACGCTTTGGCTCAACAAGCAACTCGCTGCCCCCAAGCAGTTCGTTCCCCTTCTGACAAAGATCAGCACGCGCGAGACTCTAATGCATTTGGTGCGCGATCGAGCCGCGCGATTGAAAGACGAATTCGAAGCCGGTCCAAGGCCGTCCGCCGACTCCAAGCAGCAATGAGCCACGCACAATGAGCAGCCGGAACGGGCCTCTAGCGTTCGATCGCGTCTTGTGGATTGTCCTCGATAGTGTCGGAATCGGCGCAATGCCCGATGCTGCCGAGTTCGGCGACGATCCGGGCAGCGACACAATCGGCAATATCGCGCGGCAACGTCCGCTCAATCTGCCGAACCTGAGCCGTCTCGGACTAGCTAACATCAAGCCCATTGCAGGCTTATCGCCGGTAGAGCATCCGTCGGGCGCCTACGGCAAATGCACTCTCGCCTCACCCGGCAAGGACACCACGACAGGTCACTGGGAAATGGCCGGCATCATTCTTAAAACGCCTTTTCCCATCTACCCGCACGGCTTCCCGCCCGATATCATTGAGAACTTCGAATCGCGTATCGGCCGCGCGGTCCTGGGTAACAAAGCCGCTTCGGGCACCGAGATCATCAAGGAACTCGGCGAGGAGCATCAGCGTACCGGGCGTCCGATTGTTTACACCTCGGCCGATAGTGTGTTTCAGATTGCGGCGCACGAATCCGTCATACCGCTCGACGAGCTATACCGGATGTGTTCAATCGCGCGTGACATGCTCAATGGGCGAAACGAAGTCGGCCGCGTGATCGCTCGCCCATTTGAAGGTGCGCCCGGACACTACGTTCGCACCGCGAATAGAAAAGACTACGCTGTTCCTCCGCCTCAAGGTATGCTGCTTGATCAGCTCTGTGCTGATAACGTGTGCGTCGCAAGCATCGGCAAGATCGCGGACATCTTCCTGAACCGCGGCATCGCGCATTCGACAAAAACGAAGAACAACCATGACGGCATGCAGAAGACCTTAGAAGCCATGCGGACTCAGCAGCAAGGCTTGATTTGGGTGAACTTAGTCGACTTCGATCAGCAGTTCGGGCACCGAAACGATGTCGAAGGCTACGCGCGCGCCCTTGAAGAAGCCGATGCGTGGCTGCCGACGCTCGAACTAAACGCACGCGATCTGGTCATCCTCACGGCGGACCACGGTTGCGATCCAACTACTTGCTCCACAGATCATTCACGCGAGTACACGCCTCTACTGGCATACGGACCCGCTGTAGCCGCAGGCAAGAATCTCGGCACCCGCGCGTCTTTAGCCGATATAGGCCAGACAGTCGCGGATAACTTTCAAACCCATATCCCGGCTGGAACCAGCTTTCTCGCGGACATTCAGAAAGGAAATTAGTCAATCTCGCAGCCTATGAGACGGCGCATTATGGCGGCCAATTGGAAGATGTACAAGACCGCCGAACAGACAACCGCGTTCTTTGAGGAGTTCATTCCATTAGTCGATGGCACGCTATCGTGCGAAGTTGTAATTTGTCCCACCGCGCTCAGCATTCCCGCCGGCGTCGAAGCCGCTTCTGGAACCAAAATTCGTGTCGGCGGCCAGGACATGTATTGGGGACAAGAAGGGCCGTTCACGGGCGAGATCTCAGGCGAAATGCTGCGAGCCGCCGGCGCAACCTGGGTGATTGTCGGCCACAGTGAGCGTCGGCAGTATTTTCCATGAGACGGACGCTGACGTCCTAAAGAAAAGCCAGGCCGCCCTGCAGTCCGGGCTCACACCCATCATCTGCGTCGGCGAGAAGCCGGAGGAGCATAAGTCCGGCAAGACAAACGACGTCATCATCCGTCAATTCGCGGCCGGCGTCGCCGGATTAACGGAAGAGCAATTCGCCAAAGTGGCAATTGCGTATGAACCCATTTGGGCCATCGGCACCGGCCAAACCGCCACGCCAGAAATTGCCTCAGCTGCCCACTGACTGATCCGTTGCGAAGCCGAAAAACGCTTCGGCGCGGAAGCCGCCGCGCAGATGCGTATCATCTACGGCGGCAGTGTTAAGCCGGAGAACATCAAAGGCCTAATGAACGAACCTGAAATCGACGGCGTGCTGGTCGGCGGTGCAAGCCTCGAGGCGCAGTCTTTTGCGCGCATCGTAAAAGCGGCCTAGCCGTCAAATAGTTCGAGATCGTCCCCCGTTCGCGCCGATAAATCGTACGGGGAGCAACACAAACTGCCAACTCAGAACGGTTCGTTACTACTCGATCAGCTCGCCAGGCACGTTCGACGATTATTCCGCTGTCGGCGGCGGACCTGAACCCTCAGTTCTCGCGCAAGTCCGAACGGTTCATGCCGCCCGTTCCGCAAAGCCTTGCTGAAACCGGTCTGCCCGGCTCTCTCATTGAGCAGCTCATTCTCAAGTTTCTGTATTTCAGCGGCGACATGGTCGCGAGCGATCTCTCGCGAATGATGGGCCTGCGGTTCAGCTTGATCGAAGACATGATCGAGGGGCTGAAAACGCAGATGTTGGTGCAGGTGAAAAGCTCGAAGGGCTACGGTCCAGTCTCGGCACTGCTTTCGTTTGACGGAAACCGGCCGGCGCATTGCCCGAGATTACCTCGAAACCAATCAGTACGTAGGACCCGCGCCCGTGCCGATCTCGCAATACGCTAAAGCGGTTGAACGCCAGCGAATGCCGTCAAAATGGCTCACGCGCGAGCGTCTCGCCCAAGCGTATTCGCAGCTTGGTCCTGACGGAATCGCGTACTCGATCAAGTCGGGCCCTGCAGTAAGCTCCGGCAAGTCATTTCTCATCTATGGGCAGCCTGGCAATGGAAAGACACAGATCGCCGAATGCCTCGCAAATATCTCGACGTCGGACATCTACATCCCTTACGCTCTGGAGTGTCAGGGCAATATTGTCCAGCTCTACGATCCCATCTATCACCGCGTCTCCGAAAACAATGCGGCGACGGTGCTGGACGACTTCGATGGCCGTTGGGCAATCTGCCGGCGACCTTTCATCGCAACTGGTGGTGAGCTCTCCATGGCCATGCTCGACCTCAGCTACAACAAAATTTCGAAGATCTACGATGCCCCGTTTCAACTCAAGGCCAACAACGGCATCTATCTCATCGATGACTTCGGGCGTCAGAAGGCTACCTCAACTGAAATTCTGAACCGCTGGATTGTGCCCATGGAGAGGCGCGTTGACTATCTGTCGTTTGAAAACGGCGGGAAAATGACTGTGCCGTTTGAGACGTTCCTGATCTTTTCTACTAATCTCACACCTGACAAGTTGGGCGACGAAGCTTTCCTGCGCCGCATTCAATACAAGATGCTGCTGAGAAGTCCCGATGAAGCGGAATTTCGGTCCATTTTCTGCAAGTTCGCAGAGTCGAAAGAACTGAGCGTGTCCACGCACCTGCTGGATGCATTCATCACACGCTATTACCGCGCGACAGGAAAACAATTTCGGCGCTGTCATCCGCGCGACGTCATCTCGCAGGCCATCGACTACATACATTTCAAGCGGCTGCCCTACAAGCTAACCGAAGATCTTCTCGATTTGGCCTTCGCAAGCTGCTTTCCCGTCATTACGGAATTAAGCGATACGTAGGAATCTGCTCTGGAGAACTCGACAGATACTCCCAATAGGGTCTCCCAGACGTTCTTTCGAAGCTCATCGCTGCTTCCCTTCACCTTCCTTCCCGGGCAGGTCGTAGGCTAGCTAGCGGCTTGCCAAAGCATTGCGACGGAATGTCGTCCAATAGGAAGTGCAAGCCATGAATCGCCGCCGTTTCGTTAGGACGTCTCTTTCAGCGGTTGGAACAGCTCTTGTCAACTCTGGGCTGACCCGCGCAGTGTCGGGTCGGAACGATTTGCCTGCGCAACTCGGGCCGGGTTCCATCCGGAAGGAAGATGCCGCCACAGCCCGTTTCCCGGACGGCTTTCTTTGGGGCATGGCAACGGCATCCTATCAGGTCGAGGGTGCGTGGAACGAGGACGGCAAAGGCGAGTCCATCTGGGATCGCTGGACGCACAGGGCTGGGCAACATTCGGGGAGCCGCGAACAGGCGATGTGGCCTGCGACCACTACCACCTTTACCCGCAGGACATCGCGATCTGCTCAAGCGCCTTAACCAGAAGAGCTATCGCTTTTCGATCTCGTGGGCTCGCGCATTCAGCCGAAAGGGCGCAGGCGCAGTGAATCACGAAAGGAATCGATCACTACAAGCGCGCTGATGGATGTTGTGTTGGAAGCCGGCATTGCGACCTTTTTGCACGCTCTATCACTGGGATCTGCCGCAAGGCGCTCGAAGATCTCGGCGGCTGGCCAAACCGCGACCTGGCCGGATACTTCGCCGATTACGCCGGCATTCTCGCCAAGCATCTGGGTGACCGGATTCACGGTGTGGGCTCCCTTCAACATGCCTTGGAGCTTCACGTACCTCGGCTACGGAGCCGGCGTCTTTCCGCCGGGCCGCGCCGAACTACGACGGATTTTCTTCGAAAGCCGCGCACACCGTGAACCTCGCTCAGTGCAGAAGCATTTGCGTGCAATCAAGGCGGCATCGTCCAAAGCAACCGTCGGCAGCGCGTACGGCATGGCCCCCGCGTATCCGAGGACCGACAGCGAGGCGGACCGCGCTGCCACCGCTCGCTACCATGCAATGAACAATGTCTACTTCCTGGACGCGGCTATGAGCGGGCGAATACCCGAAGGCGTTTGTCGGGCGAAATCCCCTACGAGGCGATGGGCTATCAGCCCCGGCGACGACAAGATTATGAAGACGCCGCTCGACTGGCTCGGATTCCACTACTACACACGACGTTTCGTCTCCGCAGCCAGCCGCGGCCCAGGGCAGCGGGCGGCGAGCATTCGGCACGGAGATCGAAGAGCACACGGCGAGCGGCGCGCGATCCCTACACGCAGCTTCCACGCGCGATGATGCCGACGGAAGGCCCGCTTACCGACGGAGGACTTGAAATCTTCCCACGCGGAATCTATGACCTCGTGATGCAGATCTCGCGCGAATACAACTACCCCACCATCGAGATCACCGAGAGCGGATGCGGCTATCTCGATGCGCCCTATCGATCGGAGGGGGGTCAAGTGCCGGACTACGCGGCGCATCGACGTTCTTCCGCGAGCAATCTCGGCGGAGCTGGCTCGCGCGATCGAAGACGGCGCCAGGGTTCGCTCCTTCCATGCATGGAGCGCTGCTCGACAACTTCGAGTGGGACGATCGGGTACAGGCAGCGATATGGGTTAACCTACATCGACTTCCGCGATCAGAAGCGGACGGTGAAGAACTCGTGGCCATTGGTATAGCAGGGTCGCAGCAGAGAACCGGGTGAACGTGTAATCGGAAGGTAACAACACAAGATGTGCTGTGAGACTTGCACGTGGATGCCCGAGAGGCTACAGCACGGTAATAAAAAGTCGTTCATTGCACCTCGCAAAGCTCATCACTGCTTCCCTTCACCTTCCTGTCCGGGCAGGTCGTGCGGATTCTCATGAACGCGCTCCCGAATGCCCGCATGTAACGTCTTCGCGAGGGAGATGCTGGTGTCACCGAACTTGCTGCGAATATGGTCGACAGAGCGAAACGCCTGTCTCAGCTTTGCCGTTTTCTCTTCCTCCAGCAGACTCATTTGACCTTCTTCGCGCTGCAATGACCCGCCATAAACGCCCAGCAATCGGATCGGCGTTTTATGGTCCCAAGCCTTCCGCAGTAGCGCAACCACCGCCGCCGCGATCTCTCGATCCAGCTGTGTCGCGTGGTCCAGCGTGCAAGCCCGTGTGACCGTCTCAAAGTCTTCGTTGCGGAGCTTGAGTTGAATCGTGCGCGCATAAAGCTTGTGCTCGCGCAAGCGCTTGGCCACCATTTCGGAGAGCTTCGTCAACGTGGTCTCTAGCTGCAGTGCGTCCGCCGTGTCTTCGTTAAACGTATGCTCATGGCTGATCGATTTCGCGTCAGCGTTCTCGCCGATCGGCTCATCGAACCACCCGCCCGCGTCCTCGCCTCGTGCTTTTCCGGCAAGAGCCAGACCCCACCGGCCAAAATGAGACGCCAGAAACGATTCGTCCAACGCAGCCAGATCGCCGACACGCCGAATGCCCAACTGATGCAGCGCGGCTTCGGTCTTCTTCCCTACTCCCGGAATTTTGCGAACGTCGAGTGGTGCTAAGAAACGAGCCTCTTGCCCCGGCAGAATGTATAGCACGCCATTAGGTTTCGCCTGATCGGAAGTAACCTTCGCAACCAGCCGCGAAGACGCAAGCCCCAGCGAGCAGTTCAACTTCGTCTCCCGACGGATCGCTTCATGCAGCGCATGTCCCCCGCGCATCGGCGGACCATGCAATCGCTCGGTGCCCGTCAAATCCAAATACGCCTCGTCAATAGAGGCCATCTCCACCTGCGGCGAAAAGCGGTTTAGAATCGCGAAGACTTTCTTTGAGTATTCGCGATAGCGCGCAGGATGGCCCTCGACAAACGTCGCATGCGGGCAAAGCCTTGCCGCGGTTCGCAACGGCATTGCGGAATGAACACCAAATCTGCGCGCCGCGTAGGAAGCCGCTGCCACCACGCCCCGCTGATCGGCCTGGCCGCCCACCACAACCGGCTTGCCTTTCAGCGTCGGGTCATACAACTCTTCTACGGACACAAAGAATGCGTCCATATCGACGTGGCAAACCAGTCGCTGCATAGGCGCTACCTCTTCAATGTTGCGGCCAACACGCGCGGAAATCCAGCCAGATCCGTTATAACCTCAAACTCGTCCCATTTGCGGACCAGCATTTCGCGTACGCCATCGAGCGACTGATATCCCAGTTCCATCATCAGCCGTCCACCCCGCCGCAGCACGAGCGCTGCTTGCTCCGTCAAACCGTCGATAGATTTCAAACCCGCTATCGCCTGCGAACAAAGCGACGTGCGGCTCCCAATCGCGCACTTCCCGTTGCATATTCGCCGCATCCGCTCCGGGAACATAAGGCGGATTTGAAACCACCAGATCAAGGCTGCCATGGTTTACTGCCGCGGCCAGATCAGCAGCAAAGAAGTCTACCGGCGCTGCATAGCTCGCGCGGTTCCGCCCAGCGACGCGCAGCGCATCGAGCGAAATGTCGGATGCGAACACTCTTACGTCCGTCTCGAGCGCGACGCTGACCGCGATTGCTCCCGAGCCGGTACCCACATCCAATACGCGCGCCGATGGACGCGTCTTCAAATGCGCGATAGCGGCCTCGACAAGATGTTCGGTCTCGGGGCGGGGAATCAGCACTGCTCGGTCGACAAAAAAATCGCGCCCATAGAACTCCTGTTTGTGCGTAATGTATTGGGTGGGCTTGCCCTTCAGACGCTCGTTGAGATATCGGCCGTAATGAATCCAGCCAAGCTCAGTCAGTTGATCGTCGCCATGGGCGTACAAACGGGTGCGGTCGCACCGCATCGCATGACAAAGCAGCACTTCCGCTGTCAGTCGCGGTACGGGGATCGATGCTTTTTCGAGGATTTCTGTGCCCTGCAGCAGGGCGGTTTGCAAAGTCACGGCGGGTTGCCGGGTTGAAAAGGCGGACTAAGCCGCTTCGTCCTCGCCGTGTAAACGTTCCGATTGATAGTAGGTCGTAGCGCGTCGATAACGGGTTGTAAACGGCCTTCCATCGTGAGATCGAGTTGATGAAGCGTTAAGCCGATGCGATGATCCGTCACACGGTTCTGCGGGAAATTGTAAGTGCGGATCTTTTCACTTCGGTCGCCCGTACCCACCATGCTCTTCCGCTCGGCTCCG
>CAWJUL010000005.1:0-101796 GCA_963846045.1 Terriglobia bacterium
TGTTTGTGGCCGCGACGACGTATTGCTCCAATGCTGCGCACCGGGTTGCGGCACTCGCCCGCCATGATAGCGACGTATTCAAATCCGCTTAGCGCACCGATTGTCATTTGTCCGAACACCGCCAGACTGAACCAAGTCAGAGGCGGCGTCTTGCCACGGAATGGGAGTGTAGCCCGTGTTTGGGTGCCTCCAAGCGAACAGGAGCGGCAGGGGCAAGAGAATCGCGTAAGCGAGCAGAATGAAGATAGCGCCGAAGTTATGCAGCCATTTGCCGATGCCGAGTCCGCGCACCGCAACCAAGGCGATTGCCAGAACCAGAAAGCCGATGATTGCTGCCGTCGCTACCGAGTTGCCCGGCAGCCACTCCGCCGAACGGCCGATCATGAAGGACAGATCCGTGGGAACAACGAACAGCACAGACGCGACACAGACCACGGCGTACGCCCAGAGATTCCAGGCTGTCAGGAAGCCGAGGAATTCCCCGAAACCCTGCTTGGCCCACTGGTACAGGCCTCCCTCGAGCGGCATCTCGCGGTTGAGGTAGATCACTACCGCAGCGAGCGGCAAGTAAAACAGCAACATGGCGCCGAGCCAGAAAGCAACGTGCGCATTGCCGAGTTTGGCCGCGACTCCAACCCACGCCGAGCCGACGACGCACAGCACCTGCGCGAGCACAAGATCGCGCAGACCCAGCTCTTTTTTGAGCTTTGGAATGGCTGCCGCCGCCGGGAGCGGGGAGACCGCCGCTTGCGCCATCTCAAGACTATGGCACAAAACCGGCAGGAGGAGACTACGCTGTCGCCGCTAGCCCCGCGCGTGGATTATTATCCGATTGGTTCATGATGCGCGGCGGACTGTGGCGCGCATTGAAGGTATGGATAAACGCGCTCGGGTCCAGAATGCCTTCACTATCGAAAAATCCGATCGGGAACTCAGACATTGCGGGCAGCCCAGCACGCACGCCTGCCGCCTCAGCGGCCAAGTGCAGATGATACGTAAGTTCCAGATCTTCCAACACTTCGTCGCGCTGAATAGGATTGTCCCATGCACGCCAGTCTCGCCGTTCCGCTATGTGTCGTAGCTGGGAACAGATGTCCGGAGTGTAATTATCCAGGTGCCTCATGATATTGCCAATGCACGCAAGGAACCAGCGGGCCCAATGTGTCACTCCAGCTTCTCAAACGGTTCGACCTGAATGAAGATGTGGCTGACTTGCGGAGTACCGGTACGAACGGCGTGTTCTACGCGCTGAGCGACGGCTCTTCCCTGCCCCACGGTACAGCTTGCCTCTACGGAGATATTGAGTCCTACAACAAACCTGACGCCGTTGCGGCAGACGAAACACTCGCCGGTGTTGCGTACTTCGGGATCTCTCTGAGCAATCCTGCGGACGCTGTCCTCGACTTCCGCTGCCGTCAGGGGCTGGTCGGCTGTTTCGGCGGCGCGCATTTGGAAGACATGCACGGGCAGTTTGCGCACAGGAACGGTTCGGCCAGGAAGCATGTTGTACCAGAGGAAGGGCGCGTTGAACCCGCGCGTGTGAGCGAGTGAACGGACGCCATAGCGAGTGAGAATCTCGCGCGTATGCTCGATCGGATCCGTGCGGCCGATCATGTCATCCGGAGCGACCGACAGGGCGTTGACAACCTGCAGGGCGATGTCGGATTCGGCACTGTCGACATTGAATACTTTCGCCTCATCAAACGCAAGGTGGTCCGGGCCGCCGGACATCAGATTCACTAAGTCGGGCAAAGTCATGCAACGGTCGAACCAGAAGGCGCGTTTCCCGCCGGACGCCAAACTTCCAACCGGCTCCGTCGATCCGCAATAAAAGCAGTGGAAGCGGCCTGACCGGTCGTTGTACTCGAAGGCCCAGCCCACTTCGCCCAGCCGATCAGACATGCCTTGAGCGCCGCTCCAACGGATAAAGGCGTAGGCTCTTCCAGTCGTCCTCGCCATCAGGAGAGTTTAAACTGCTGGTCGATTTCGACGCGATAGCCGGCCGCGAGCGCGTTTGTCTGATTGGCTAAACCCACTACTGCCATCAACTCGCCGAACATTTCCGGCGTCATGCCTTTGTTCCGGGCGGACGCAGAATGAGAAGCCATGCAGTACCCACATTGATTGGTGGCGCTGACTGCGAGATAGATCATCTCTTTCGTCACCGCGTCCAATGCCCCGGGCGCCATCACTTGTCTGATGCTGTCCCACGTGCGGCGCAGTGTTGCGGGGTCATGCGCCAGGCTTTTCCAGAAATTGTTGATCCAGTCCGTCTTACGCGTTGCCATGATCTCGTCAAACACGGCACGCACTTCGGGACTGGCATCGGCATACTCAACCATCATTACCTCCGAGCATCATTCTTTGTCTTGCGCCTTATGAGTTGCCGATGAGGATACCAGCGGCAAAGACCAACGCGCCGCCGAGAACAACCTGCAATGCAGCGCGAAAGAGCGGCGTTTCCATATAGTGCTGCCGTATCCAGCTAATAACCGCGAGTTCTACAATAACGACCACGAATGCGATAGCAGTAGCAACTCTGAAGTTCGGGAGGAGATATGGCAGGGTGTGGCCAATTCCGCCCGCTGTGGTCATTGCACCGGTGATGACGCCTCTTACGACAGGCTTGCCGCGGCCAGTGAACTCGCCCGTATCGGAAAGCGCTTCCGCAAAAGCCATGGATATTCCGGCGCCGATAGATGCCGCAAGCCCAACCAGAAACGCATCATGACTGGCCTTAGTAGCGAAGGCAGCCGCAAATAGCGGGGCGAGCGTCGAGACGGAGCCGTCCATGAGTCCTGCCAGCCCAGGCTGTACGAACTGGAGAACGAACATGCGGTGGCGGACTTCGTCCTCGGTGTCGCGCACGCCGGACGTGATCTCGCGCTTCTCGATTGTCTCGGCCGCTTCCGAGTGCTTGGCTTCGGCGGCAGCGAGGTCGCCCAGAAGCCTGCGGGTGGACGCGTCGGTAGTTTTGTCGAGCGCCAGCAGATAGAAGCGACGGGTTTCCGACTCCATGCTCTCGATGGCTCTTCGGGCGGCTTCCGGACCGATATTCTGGATCAGCCAAACCGGCGGCCGGTTCACGAACCCCTTCACGTCAGTGCGACGGATCAACGGGATGTGATCACCAAAGCGCACGCGATACAGATCGATGAGGCTGTTGCGGTGGCCGGCTTCTTCTTCCTGCATTTCGCCGAGCAGCCGTGCAGTGGCCGGGAAATCGGTTCGCAGGCGCTCCGCGAACTCGCCGTAGATCCGCCCGTCCTCTTCTTCCAGGCTGATAGCCAGCGCCAAAATTTCACGATCTGTCAGGTCCTTGAAGCTTTTGGCCATGGCTAAGACGAAGGTCTAGATCATTTTACGAATGACGGGCGGCGAGACGGATCTGGTGCGTGTTCCTATGCAGCCTCGAAGAATGTTGCGTCGACGATGCCGGGGGTGCTGCAAGCGAAGTCTTCGTGAAAAAATTCGCGTTCACGGACACTTGGAAATTCGAACCCATTCTCGGCAAGTTGAGCGGATGCAGCGACTTCGGAGGAGTTTGTGGCCGTTTCAGACTGGGCTTGTTGCATTGCTCTACGCTCCTCCTGTAGCTGGCGGAGTTCCGCAGTCTCTTTTTCGCGACGCCGCCACAGCCGAGCTTCCTGGAGATTGAGATTGCGGATCTGACGCTCGTATTTGAGGAACGTCGCGGTGGCGACAAGGGCAGCGCGCGTTGTGGGGTCGTGATCCTTGTATTCGTCCGCGAGTTCGATGGCGCCGATTGCGAAGATGTTGTTTTCAAGGGACGGGAATGCGCCCGAGACGCCAGGAAGTTTCGGCGATGGAGCGAACGAGATCGGTTTCAAGCTGGCCGACGGGCGAGTATTCGGCTTCGTAGGCGTGCATGTGTTGTTCGTAAGCTTCGATGTCATCGTTCGGGAGCAGGACAGTGCGGCCGGTGAGACCGGTTTTCACTGCATTCAGAGACGAGATGGCCTTGCCTGCGGAAGTGACCGGACCGGTAGAGAGCTGGGGCATTCGCTCGATTAGCATCGAGTTGAGGGGCAGTGACGGCTTTCGACCAACGATTCTTGTTGCGCTTTGACATTTCCTTTGGCTCCAGAAATGGAAATGGCCCACGAGAGGAGAATCCTCTTGCGAGCCTGCTAAAACGTAGCACACGAAAGGTCAAAAACGAACTTTTGCCGTGTCGATTTCGGCGCTAAGGCTCAGAATTCGAAGGAGAAAATTTATTATCGATTTTTGAACTGAGGGTTCAGCGCGCTATCGACCGGGCCTTCCAGCCTGCATTTTAGTGGTGTCGTCGAAGCTTACGTCAACGGTCACCGTACTACCGGGTTTGAGATTGATCGGGGCAGCCTGCCCGGCAGTCTTGCTGTACAGGCCCAAAGGCGATCCCTCGGGCGGGGCCGACTGGGCATCCCAATTGCCGCTCGCATCGTAAACTGTGCTGACGTAAGCAGGCGTCTTCTTCACGTCGCAAAGGTCACAGAGCCATCCTTCGACGTTGTCGACTGAATAGCAACGGGCGTAACGTTAGCCGCCAGTGACAAATTCGGGTGAGTCCCACAACGCGATGTATACCTTGTGCTTTCGTCAACCGTGCCCGCGCCTGTGTAGTTGACGTGGACCTTGAGCTTGGCTGGCGCCGCAGCGTCCTGAGATCGAGCGCGCGGCGGTGCTGTGAACAGCAATGCCAAGGCAACTGCAAATGCCGCTGAATAACTTGTCTTCATGAATTCCCTCCGACCCGTCGTTATTGAACCGGATTTAGGATATCAGGAATCGGAGTCGGCGAGCGATCACTTGCTCGGGCAGCGACTCGACGGGTCTCGGTTTGAAGTTCAAATGGGTTCCGGAGCAGCGGGCCAGCGAGGGCGGTGGGGAAATTTGGGGTATGCGGAGGGCGCGATCGGAGGATCGCGCCCAGGATAAGCGGCTGCTTAGGACTTGCGGAACTTCCGATGCCTTGCGATGCCAAGGCCCATCAGGCCCGTGCCCAACAAGAGCAGGGAAGCCGGTTCCGGAGTGGTAACCGGTACGACTGTGGCCGTAAAGGTGGCGCTAAACGGCGTGTTGACCGGCAGTGAAGTGAACAGGTCGGCTACACTCTCGCCGTCGAAGGTTGCGGAGAACGTTCCAGTGAACGTGTCCACAACTCTCATTGCGTTCGTGTCATAGATATTACCGTCCACATCGAAGGACGCGACTGCGCCGTCCGGCGTGTCGGTCAGGACGAATGGCCCAACTGTTCCCGCCGGAATATTAGTCACATTGAGCTGCAGGTTCGACCCACCGTCATTGAACGTCATGAAAGGACCGGGCAGCACAACAGGCCCGGTACCCTCATTCAGGCTCTGGATGCGGCCGAACTCGCCCGTGGTGACGCCCGCCGAAGCGAACACGCCCGCATTCACAAGCGAAACTTCGAATGTTCCGTAGCCCGGAGCCGGGGTGTACGGCGCTCCATTCGGATACTGCCCGAAATCGATGTAATTCGATCCCACCTGTGCGTCACCGTTGATGCCCAACTGAATAGTTGATGCGGAGCAAGGGAGCGCTGAAAGCGCCAAGGCCATAAGGCCTGACGAAAGCATAAGACGATTTAGTGTTAACAATTTTCCTCCGTTTTTTTCTTCGGATCTCAGCCTCTCGACCGACCCGAAGCACTCTTACATATCTGTATCCATTGGAGCTATCCCACCTACGTGTCGTCAATCTACGCGAGTACCTGACCGTACTGGCGAGAAGAGCTAATGGGAATCGGGGGCGATAGGCAATGTGCCGCTGTTTACGTCTGGCGCTTTTTGCCGTGCAAGCGATTTGCCGGAACGCTACATTCATATCATGCAAGCATTCGATACTTTGCCGGGCACGTTTTTTCATACCGGATGCGCTTCCCATTGACAGTGACGGTTGTGGCGCTAGCGGCACTTCTTGTTAACGGAGCGGCGCCGTTGCCGACCACAGCGGATCTGATCGGCAACATGGAAGCGAGACGGTCACACCAACACGCAGAAGTTTGCGAGTACTCCGTTGTCCGAACGTACACGCTGCAGAACAGACACCTGCATCCCAGCGCTCAGATGAAAGTGCGAGTCACGTATCGGCGCGCAGAAGGCAAACACTTCCAAATTCTTTCGATGCAGGCCAGCGGGGTTGCCAGGGAGTCGCTCGAGAAGCTATTAACCGAAGAGGGAAGGACCGAGCACGAGGAGCGCAACGGCATCGACTCCTCCAACTACCGATTCACGTTGATGGGAAAAGAGCGTTGCGATAGCCGCGAGTGTTACAAGCTTCGGCTGATACCGCGCCGTAGAACACAGTATTTGATCGACGGTATCGCGTGGGTCGACCCCGGCGATCTTGCTATCGTTCGCGTCGAGGGTCATTTGGCTAAGAGTCCATCATTCTGGATCAAAGCTCCCGAGGTGGAGCAGCGATTCAAGCAGATCGATGGATTCTGGCTGCCTTCCTATAACTCGTCGTCGACGCATGTATTGTTTTTCGGCGAGGCAGACCTGACAATCGAGTCTTCCGCTTATCAGGTACAAGCTTGTGGGCGCGTTGCAAAGACGTCGTGACGAACACGGATCAGGCGGGCAGGATAGCGCACTCGCCTTGTGTCGTCACGTACCGGCTGCGGGCGCAGGCCATTGAGATTTTCCGCATCTGGCACGCGCAGGAGGCGCTAGTTACCTTAGGCTGTACCCTGCTGCGCCCAACCGTGCTATTGCGCGACTAACCACTCGTATTGAGCGTCGGTGAGGGGGACCACTGACAGGCGGCCTTGACGGACCAGGGGTGAATCGGCAAAAAGCTTATGGGCTTTGATGTCGGCGAGCGTGCGCGGCTGGTTTATCGGCTTGCCGGCTTTGATGCGCACTTTAGGAGTTTTCGCGTCGGACGTGTCGACGCTGCTGACAGTCGCGGTGCCGACGACGCGGCGTTCAGCGCCGGTGTGATAGATGAGGAGCTTATCGCCGCCCTTCATTTCGCGCAGGTGCTTCAGCGCCACAGGGTTCGTGACCCCGTCCCAGAGCGTTTCCGATTCCTTCTCGAGGTCAGCGAATGAGTACGCTTCCGGTTCTGATTTCAGCAGGTACGAACTCAATGATGGCCGCCACCACCACCAGCGGCACCACCGCCGCCCGCATGACCGCCTCCGCCAGCACCGCCTGAGAATCCGCCCGAAGCGTGGGCCGCCGGGGCGGAACCGCCGCCGGAGAATCCGCTGGAGCGTCCACCACCGGACCAGCCACCGCCGGCAGCCGAACTACGTCCGCCAGCCGACCAATTTCCGCCGCGTACAGCCACAGGACCAGCGACGGCCACGTGCGAGTTGCCAACCAAGGTGTTCGAGCCGGATATGCGCGGATTGAATGTGCCGGTGGAGGCGAATGACTGAGCTGCCTGGCTGCGTGCCTGACGATTGGCCCAAGGCGAGGCTGCTATGACGCCTACTGCGGGTGGATGATCGAGGCGAACCGGGACAGTGGCCGTCATCGAAGCGCCTTGCCAGTGATGGTGGTTCCAATTAGGATCGCCCGGTTGCCCATTGTGCCATCGGCCGCCGCGGTAGACGGACGTGGTGACAACGGGGGCGTATCCAACCACACCCGGCGAGTAGAAACCATAGCCGAAGGGACTAAAGAACGCGCCGGACCCGGGCAGCCAGGCGTAGGAATTGAACATACCGTTCCAGTACCAACCGGGCCCGCCGCCATAGTAGCCGTTGTAGCCGCCGTATGCGCCAACGTCGAATGCGGAGGAGTTGCCCGGCCACGACTTCGCAGTCGAATAGCTGGCCGCCGCCTCGTACTGTGAACGAACGTTGCTCCAGGCGTATAGCTCGTCTTCCTGCTTGGGATCGAACTTGCGCGCTTTCAAAACGGGGCCGATGAGTGTCTCATGGCCTTTGTCGAGGTCGATGCGTTGATCGCCGTCGTAGACCAGGGCTTTTCCCTCGAGAACGGCAACAGTGGCGGGATCATCGGCTTGGAAACGATATAAGCCGTCCTTTTGAATAGTTGTGGAAGCGCCATGATCGGTGACGATGAGATCGTTTCCTTTGACAAGGCCATCGGCTTCGATCATAGCCTCGCCGCGAACGACTTCGAGCTGGGCATTCACGAGCGTGGGAGCAATCATGTGCACGTCGGTGTTGTCACCGATGCGTAAGAAGACGCCGGGGCTGAGCAATACCTCGGCTTTTCCGTCCGAGGTCGACAGGTGATCGCCAGCGGCGAGATACGTGTTTCTGACTGCTTGATCGGAGAGCTTGTTCCCGTTCAGGAACGCATTACCCTCAATATAATTGACAACCCCTGGTTTGGCCGAGACGGTGTACTGAGGCCAAGCGCACAGAGCGGTCAGAAACAACCCGGCGGCAAGGCCAGCCGAACGCCTGATTCCGTTCATCGTGCAAACTCCTTAGTTCAATGCTACTCCTGTTCGATTAGGCGTGCGGCCGCGCACAGGGGTTACGATACAATTCCGACGAACGAGAGGGCCGTGACACTCAGAGCGATCGACTACGCCAGTCTTATTATTTATTTCGTTTTTGTTCTCGGGATTGGGTGGATGGCGAAGCGGAAGATCACGACGAGTGAAGACTTCCTGACGTCCAGGCATTCTGTCCCGGTCTGGATTACGAGCCTGGCGTTTATTGCTGCAAATCTGGGCGCGCAGGAGATGATTGGCATGTGCGCGTCGGGTGCGAAATACGGCATCATGACAGCGCATTTCTACTGGCTGGGCGCGGTGCCCGCGATGGTGTTTGTGGGCGTGTTCATGATGCCGTTTTATTACGGCAGCCGGGCGCGCAGCGTTCCCGAATATCTGAAGCTGCGATTCGATGAGAAGACGCGCGGGCTGAACGCAATTACGTTCGCGGTCATGACAATCTTTTCGTCGGGCATCAGCATGTACGCGCTGGGGCTGCTGTTTGAGCTGGTGCTGGGATGGAACTTCACGAATTCCGTGCTGCTATCGGCGGCTATCGTGTTGATCTATACGCTGCTGGGAGGATTGACAAGCGCGATCTATAACGAGGTGGTTCAGTTCTTCCTAATCGTGCTAGGCTTTGCGCCGCTATCGTATTTTGCGGTTCGGAAGGCGGGCGGCTGGAGCGGAATCTCGCAGCATTTGTCGCCGGTGATGACGCATTCCTGGAAATACATCGGGCACGCGAGCGAGAACCCGATGGGCGTGGAAGTGTTTGGATTAGTAGCAGGACTGGGCTTCGTACTGTCGTTCGGGTATTGGTGTACGAACTTCCTGGTGGTGCAGCGTGCGATGGCGGCGGACAGCATGGCGGGCGCGCGGCAGACGCCTTTGTTCGCCGCGTTCCCGAAGATCCTGATGCCCTTCGTCGTGATCCTGCCCGGCATTGCGGCGCTAGCTCTGATGATGATCGTGCCGCATGAATACTCGCTGCCGATGAAGCCGGGCGGCGGCTACGACTACGATCAGGTGCTGACTACGCTGATGGCGAAGTTTTATCCGTCGGGGATGTTGGGAATCGGGTTGACGGGATTGATGGCGTCGTTTATGTCCGGCATGGCGGGTAATGTGACGGCATTCAACACCGTCTTCACCTACGACCTGTATCAGAGCTACATTCGCAAGGGCGCGCCCGACCGCCACTACTTGTGGGTGGGCCGAATTACGACGATTGCCGGCGTCCTGCTGTCGGTGGGAACAGCATATGTGGCGACGCACTTCAACAACATCATGGATTTCCTGCAGCTTGTGTTCGGGTTCGTGAATGCGCCTCTGTTTGCCACGTTCTTGCTTGGAATGTTCTGGAAACGGACAACGGGAGACGGGGCGTTTACCGGGTTAGTGGCCGGAACAATTGCGGCAGCTTGCACGCATGGTTTGACGGTGGCGGAAGGCAAGGGCGGATGGATGGGCGCGACACTGCATCAGTTTCCCTCGACAATGGCACAGAATTTTTGGATTGCGATTCTGGCGTGGACCGCTTGCATGGTGCTGACGTTTGCAGTCAGTCTGGTAACAAAGCCAAAGCCCATCGCGGACTTGCATAACCTGGTTTACGGCGTAACGGAGTTGCCACCAAAAGGTACGGCACCCTGGTACAAACGGCCGGGACCGCTGGCGGTGATTGTGCTGGCGGTTTTGGTGGTCTTCAATATTCTGTTCTGGTGATTCGACATGGATGATCTGCGGCGGCCGATTGGGATTCTGTTTTCGCTGCTCGGGCTAATTCTGCTGGTTTACGCGTTAATCGCGCCGGACGTGCGTGCACCGCTCGATGCCGATACGAACGTGAATCTGTGGTGCGGCGCGATGCTGCTTATTTTCGGGGGCATTCTGTTTTGTCTTTCACTCCGCACGAAAAAACTGTAAAGGCCTTTCGCGAACGCTTCGCATCCGACGCGCAGCCGGAACTCTATCGGGCGCCGGGCCGCGTGAACCTGATCGGCGAGCATACCGATTACAACCTGGGTTACGTTTTCCCGATTGCGCTGGAGATGGCATGCTATGCCGCGATTGCGCCGTCGAACAGCGGCAATCTGAGGGTCTATTCGAGCAACTTCGAGGATGACTTGGTTATTCCAGTGGCGGGAATTGCCAACGCGCAACCGCGGGGAGATTGGACGGATTACGTTGTTGGCGTGGCGCGGGAATTGGTTCGGGAGAACGTCACTGTTGGCGGCGCGGACATGTTCATCCAGAGCGAGGTGCCGGTTGGTTCGGGCCTTAGTTCGTCGGCGGCGCTGGAGGTCTCGACGGCAGTGGCGCTGCTGGGATCGCAGCATCTGAAACAACTCGAAATCGCGTTGCTGGCGCAGCGGGCTGAATCGCAGTTTGCAGGCATGCCGTGCGGGATCATGGACCAATATGCGTCGGTGTTCGGGAAAGAAGGCGCGGCGATGCAGATTGATTGCCGAAGCCTGGAGCATGAATACGTTCCGCTGCCGGACGATGTTGCGATCGTCGCGGTGAACTCAATGGTGAAGCACGAGCTTGGATCTTCGGCTTACCGGGAACGCGTGGCGGAGTGCAAGGCGGCGTTAGAGGCGATTCAGGCGATCGACGATGAAGTGAAGAGCCTGCGCGATGTGTCGCCCGAGTTTTTCGTGAAGGTGCAAGAAAACATCCCCGCGCTTCCGAGGCAGCGGGCGCGGCACGTTGTTTACGAGACGGATCGGGTTGTGCAGTTCGCGGCGGCTGCGCGAAGCCGTGACTTACAGCAAATGGGCAAGTTGTTTGTTGCGTCGCACCGAAGCATGCAATACGATTACGAGATTAGCTGCGAAGAGATCGACTTCCTGGTAGACGCCGCGATCAAGTTGCCTGGCGTGTATGGCGCTCGCATGACGGGCGGCGGCTTCGGCGGGTGCACGGTGAACCTAGTGGATCCGAGCCAGGTGGCGGCTTTCGCGAGCGCGCTTGCGGGTGCATACGAGGACCGTTACGGAAAGCGGCCGGCTTTTTACGACTGCAAACCGGCAGCGGGCGCGGGGCGAATCGAGTTCAGCGAATGAGCGCAGTGCTTCGAAACGCCGTGCAGCCGTGGATGGCGGCGCAGAGGCTTGCTTCGGAAAATCGGCTTTTTGCAATTTTAGATGCAATTGACGTTCCAGCGGTTCCGCAACTGGCACAGCAGTATGGGTTCGAGCGCGCACTCTCGTTGTATCTGGGTATGCATGAGCAAGAACACTGGCCTGTGGGACCCTACCTATTTAAGGCGGATGCTCCGCTGCTTGACTGGCTGGCCGCAAACTTGAAACGGCATCCGTGGGGCATATTTGCCGTACCCAAAGCTCCGGAGATGAGCGTGCGTGACGCGTTTGCGCACTTTCGAAAATTCATTGTCATCAATGCGGGCGGCGAGCAGGTTTATCTGCGATTCTACGATCCGCGAGTACTGGCGAACTATTTGCAGCGCGCGCCCGAGGATAAACTGAATGAGTTCTTCGGACCATGCCGGTTTTTGGGTGGCGCCGCGAACAATCCGGAAGAACTGAACTGGTTCTGGCTGGACGATGGCGAGTCTACTGCAGAGAAAAAGAAGGAGTCCTAAATGCCCCCAGCTTCACGAATTACCGATATGCATACATGCCCGATGGTGACGGTCCTTGTGCCGCACGTGGGCGGTCCCATACTGCCTCCCGGGTGCCCGACAGTATTGATCGGAGGACTTCCGGCGGCGCGTCTGACAGACATGGCCACCTGTGTTGGGCCACCGGACATGATTGCGATGGGTTCGCCGACGGTGCTGATCGGGGGATTACCGGCGGCGCGTATTGGCGACCCGACAATACATGGCGGAGTAATTATTCTGGGAATGCCAACCGTGATGATCGGGGACGCTCCTGCCGGAGCCCCGCCGTCGCCGCCGCCCCCGCCATCGCCCGCTGTCGCGATGAAACTGGCACAGGCCAAGGCCGCAGCCACGGTGAAACCGCCGAAGCCAGCCAGCTCGACGTCGACGACTTCCAAGTCCTGAGAACAATCTGCGTTGACTTGGGCGCAAAACTATACTCCGGTAGCGGGTAGCCTGCCCTGGTCTTCGCTCGTTGCGGCGCTGCCTATCCTTGCGCTACTGTATGCGATTGGCATACGGCGCGTGAGCGCATGGAAGTCAGGACTGCTTGGCCTGGCGGTAGCGATCATGGTTGCGATTGCGGCGTATCGCATGCCCATTTCGCTGGTGATGAGCTCGGCCTTGTATGGGACGGCCTTTGGAACGTTTCCAATCTTCTGGGTGATCTACTGGGCGATCCTGCTCTACCGCTTGACGGTGGCGACCGGCGCCTTCGAGGTGTTAAAGACATCCATCGGCCAACTGACGAACGAGCGGAGTCTGCAGGCGCTCCTGATTGCGTTTGCGTTTGGCGCATTTCTGGAAGGTGCGGCTGGATTCGGAACGCCAGTCGCTGTCGGTGCGGCGATTCTGGGCGGCCTGGGATTCGAATCGTTCTATGCGGCGGGTATTTGCCTGCTGGCGAATACGGCGCCGGTGGCGTTTGGGTCGATTGCGATTCCGCTGGTCACATTGGCGACGACCACCGGTCTGCCGTTGCAGGAACTGAGCGCGGATGTCGGACGGCTTTGCGCGCCGGTGTCGTTCTTTATTCCTGCGTATCTGGTGCTGGTTATGGGCGGTATTCGAGGACTGAGACGCGTTTGGCCGGCAGCGCTGGCGTGCGGCGGCACGTTTGCCACGGTGCAGTTTCTGGTGTCGAATTTTGTCGGTCCGTACCTGACCGACATTCTGAGTTCGTTGCTGTCGGTTGTTGCGCTGGTTGTGTTGCTGCGGGTGTGGCATCCGGCGGGCGCGGTCAGACCAGTCATGCAGTATCGCGCGCAGAAGATTCTGTGGGCGTGGTCGC
The DNA here is from genome assembly GCA_963846045.1 of Terriglobia bacterium. GTDB lineage: Bacteria > Acidobacteriota > Terriglobia > Bryobacterales > Bryobacteraceae > Bog-105. The sequence goes on from CAWJUL010000005.1 coordinate 13,374, forward strand.
CGTACCTGATCTTGGTGGTGCTGATCCTGGTGTGGAGCGTAGGCGGCGTCAAAGCGCTGTTGGACAAACCTAGCCTGGCATGGGCATGGCCCGGGCTGCACAACGTGGTGTTGCAGGTGCAGCCTGTCGTGGCTAAAACAAGCCACTATGGAGCGATTTACCGGTTTCGATTTCTGGCTGAAGCGGGAACCGCTTGCGCGGTGGCGACAATCGTTTCGGCCTGCCTGTTGAGGGTGTCGCCACGGGTATACTTTCGGCAGGCGAGGGAATCGGCCGTGCAGTTGAGACTTTCCTACGTCAGCATCGTATCCGTGCTGGCGTTGGCATTTGTCATGAACTACTCAGGCGCGACGGCGACACTCGGGTTAACGTTTGCATCGACCGGGCGCGTATTCCCCTTCTTTAGCGCGATTCTGGGCTGGCTGGGCGTGTTTTTGACGGGCAGCGATACGTCGGCAAATGCACTGTTCGGGAGCCTTCAGAAAGTAACGGCGCAAAGGTTGGGGTTGAATGCGGCGCTGATGGCGTCGGCAAACTCGGCGGGCGGAGTGATGGGGAAGATGATCAGTCTGCAGAGTATTTCGGTTGCGGCGGCAGCGGCGGGACTGGCGGCATCGGAAGAGCCGAAATTGTTCCGCTTCACGCTGAGGCACAGCATCTTGCTGGCGGCGATTGTGGGCGTACTCGCGATGGTCTATGCTTATGCGGCTTAGTTAGCCGGGCGTACGCGAGTTAGCCGCCGATGGAGTACATGGGGCGCTGCGGGGCCTGGAAATTGGCTTGATTGATTTCGTGCCCGATCCATTTACTCCATACGGTTTCGCGGATTACGGTGCGGAGCTGGTCGACGTCATCGTCGCTGTTCAGCAGGTGAGCAACCGCAGTCTCTTCGCGCGCAAACAAGCAGTTCCGTAATTTGCCATCGGCCGTCAGGCGCAAGCGGTTGCAGTTGAGGCAAAACGGACGGCTGACGGACGCGATGAAGCCCACGCGGTAGCCATCGCTGAACTGATATTCGGTTGCGGGCGCGCGCGGGTCGGCATCGGGGACGGGAGTGAGCGGGCCGAATTCCGCTTCGAGCTTGGCGATCATCGAGTCGGCTGTAAGTACCCGGTCTAGCGACCACAGTTCCTGCGAGTCGAGCGGCATGAACTCAATGAAGCGAACTTCGATGCCACGCTCGCGGCCGAAGCGTACCAGCGGAATGAGATCTGGTTCGGTGAGACCTTTCATCGCTACCGCATTGAGCTTGACGGTTGTGAAGCCGAGGTCGAGGGCAGTCTGAATGCCGTCGAGAACGCGCGAGAGATCGTCGCGGCGAGTGATTGCGAGGAAACGATCCCGGTCGAGAGTGTCGAGATGGATGTTCAGGCGGCGCAAACCAGAGCGGTAGAGATCGCGAGCGTGCCTGGCCAGCAGGACGGCGTTGGTGGTCAGGGCCAAATCCTGTATGCCCTGGAACTCTGTCAGGCCGGCGATGAGGTCGGGCAGTTTCGGACGCAGCAGCGGCTCGCCACCGGTGAGGCGAACTTTGCGCAGGCCGAGCGGCAGAGCGGCTTCAATAAAGCGGGTGATCTGCTGGAAGTTCAGCAGTTGCGATACGGGCGCGAACTCCGCGCCCTCTTCCGGCATGCAATAGAAGCAGCGGATGTTGCATCGATCCGTAACGCTGACGCGGAGATCGGAGTGAAGCCGGCCGAAGGAGTCCATCAGGGGACCACCCGGGCGATGCGCTGCCGGTATTGAAGAGCCGCCGAGTTGGACGAGTTGGCTCACTGAGTGCGTTTCAATTCACCGCCGCGAACATGCGATCGAGCGGAACACGTACACGTTTGATTACGTCGGCGGCAAGTTCGATGCGCGGCTGAAGCGTTTCGAGCGACGCGAGCAGCTTTTGGAGAGTGTTCATGCGCATGTAAGGGCACTCGCTACAATTGCAGTTCTCGTTTTCGACAAAGTGAAACTGCTTGCCTGGGGATGACTTTTCAAGCGAGTAGCGGAGGCCGCTCTCACATAAGATGATGAATTCGCGTGCGGACTGGTCGGCGCACCAGGCGACAATCGCCGCCGCAGATCCGATAAAATCGGCGACGCGCAGGATCTCACCCGGGCACTCGGGGTGAGCCGCTACAAGAGCAGCCGGATGCGCAACTCGGGCTGCGGCAAGACGGCGGCCCGGCAAAGTTGCGTGCAAGATACAGGCACCCTGCCAGATCTGCATGTTCTTGCGTCCAGTTTGAGCCTGCACGTAGTTCCCGAGGTTGATGTCCGGGACAAAGAGGATCGGTTTGTGGGCGGGAATGGAGTTGACGACCTTTACGGCATTGCTCGCGGTGCAAAGGATGTCGCTTTCAGCTTTCACTTCGATGGAAGTGTTGATATAACTCACAACGACATGACGAGGATTGCGGCGGCGGAAAGCACGGATCGCTTCGGCCGGGCAACTGTCGGCCAAACTGCAGCCGGCGTGCAGGTCAGGGACTACGACGATCTTTTCGGGATTGAGAACTTTGGCGATTTCGGCCAGGAAGCGGACCCCACACAGCGCGATGACGTCACCCTGGAGGTGCCTCGCCGCTGTGGCAAGTTCCAAACCGTCAGCAACAACGTCTGCAAGTTCTTGAATTTCGGGGTCTTGGTAGCGGTGGGCCACGATGAGGGCACGACGTCGGGTCTTCCATTCAAGAATTTCGTCCCTTATCGTCGCGACCGCAGGCATTCAGGCTCCAGGATTGTTGACTTCAGAAAATCGAGAGTCGGTTCAGGAGATTAGGAAAATTTGAGAATTGACCCTAGACAATTGTAACTTTATTAACTGTGGGTGAGTCGAAGGACCAAAGCGCAGAGCAACCTCCGAGTCTGCGCGATTAGAGGGGCTAGCCGACGAGAGACGGTTAGCCCTTCCTTTTTACTGCCCCTGACTTCCTAAACTGCACTTCAGCAAGACAAAAAAGAACCCGGCCGGAGCCGGGTTCTGATTGGTGGTCGAGCTTAGCTTGCGCTTAGAAGGTCAATTTCAGCGCGAGGACCATGCTGCGAGGGTTGCTGGAGAAAGCGGCAGGCAGATCGTTAAACAAGCTGTTCTGCGGTTCGAATACGAGGTGTTCAGTAGTGCCGGTTGCTCCCGAGGGTGCAACATCTGTCAGATTTCCACCGGCGTATTGGGGGTGATTGAAGACATTAAACGCCCGCGCGGAGAACTGGAGCCGAACGCGTTCTGTGAAAGCGAAGGTCTTTGCCGCAGTGATGTCGATATCGTCAATCGGGTTGAACATTTCCGTGTTACGGCCAGCATTGGCCAGCGTACCCTTAGGCGCTTCAGCGTACTGCGCGTTCGGGTTGGTCACCTGGTAAGCAACGGTTGCGCCGGAGCTGTTGGTGAGTGCCGTGACACCGGAGCCTACATTCGCCGTGCCCCCGTTCGGGTTAACGAATGCCCGGTCACCAGCGGTATCGCCGTTCAGGTTGGAGTCGAGACCGCTCTGAACGTCATAGAGCGTCCCTGTCTGGTAAGTGTAAATGGGCGCGATTTCCCAACCGCCGAGCACATTCTTGAGCAGCCAATTGGACTTGGCAAAGAACGGCTCATCGTAGATCATTTCGATCGTGGCACGATTGCGATGGTCGAGCGCGGAGCTGGAGCGATCCAGTCTCAGGTCAGTGCTGTCCTCAGGCCGACGCGGAGTCGCGTAGGTGCTGAAAACTTCGGCCGTCGAATCGTCGATCGCGTGGCTCCAGGTGTAAGAGCCGATGAACTGGAGGCCGTTGTTCAAACGGCGTGTCAGTTGATTCGCCCAACCGTGATAGATGGAGTCGCCCCAGGGCTGATAGGAGGTGATCTTGCTATGCCCACCGGCTGCGGGGTGGAAACCGGCGTTGTAGTACGACGGAATGTAATCACCCTGAGCGCTGTAGGCCGCATTGAGTGCGGCAAGTGTATTGGGGAGTGCGTTCAGCGTAGCTTGGCTGGGCGCGGTCCAGTACACCGGCAGCGCGTTCGAAGCATTTACGACCGGCTGAGCGTTGAGCTGGAGCTGAACCGGCAAGAATTCGCCGCGCGTTCCCAAGTAGCGCGTTTCGAAGACGTAGTTCTGAGCGAATTCATGCTGAATACCAAAATTCCACTGCAGCGACTTCGGACGCTGCACATTAGGAACGAAGCCGCCAGTCAGCGCACGCGCCTGGGCAGCGGTGAAGTTTGCCGAAGGACCATTGGGGGGCAATCCGCCTGAAGCGAGAAAGTTCGAAGCCCCGTTATCGGTAACGTCCTGGGTTGTCGACAACTGCGGAGGAAGCGAGAGCAGTCCGAGATTATCGAACAGGACGTCGTAGTTGATGCCGAAACCCGCGCGAATAGAAGTCTTGCCACTTGTGCCAGGCGAATACGCTATGCCGACCCGAGGCATGATGTTGTTGGTCTGGGCCGTGGGCGCAGCAAAGTTGATCAAGCCCGGCACGCTGGCGACGGCATTGAGGGATTGCTGTTCTTCGCCGGCGGGAACGGTGTCGTACTCGTAGCGAAGCCCGAGGTTCACTGTGAGATTGGGAGTGACTTTCCAGTTATCGTTGACGTACCAACCCCAGAGCCAGCGGTTGCCCCAATAGATCGGGTTGCCGGCAGAGCGCTGCGCCAGGTAATCGGGCGTGAAATCATTTAGATAGTCGCTGAGGTAGTTATATTCGTAGTCACCGCGCGACCGCTGTGTGAAGCTCTGCGGCGATACGTTGCGTTCACCGTCAAAACCGACTTTAACCGAGTGCGCGCCCTTCGTCCAGGTCACGTTGTCCGTAGCCTGATACTGATTCTGAATGGTGTACTGCGGTGCGTTGGGATCAGGACCGATCTGAACACCCAACTCGTTGATCACGAGATTTGGGAATTGGTCCAGACCAGGGAAGGTTTGGTTCCCAATCGAGTCCGTCGAGTAGAAACGGTTGTAGCCCATACGGAATTCGTTGATCAGGGTCGGCGAGAAGTTATGGTATTCCGACAAGGTCGCAATATACGCGTTAGCCGGATTGGTAACGAAAAACGTGGGCAGGCTAGCCGCCGTGTCGATCGCTCCGGTTCGGTTCAAGATAAAACGCCCGCGCAGCGCATCCTTATCGGAAGGATTCCAATCGACCGATCCGACACCCGCTTCGTTGTTCGAATAACTTGGTGTGGCGATCGAGATCTGACCTACGGGGATCGAGATTCCATTTGCCGAAACAGTCGCGGAACTTGCGTTGTATTCCGGACCGAACGATTTCGGCAAGAACACCGGATAGCCGCCAAACGAGGCAGCAGATACTGCCGAGGGCGCTACCCCGAGATACTGTTGAAAGATCTTTAGATTATTCTGATTAACACCCGGGACGGAACTCAGGGCATTGTAGCCGGCTTGAGTCGGGGCGTAGAGCAACCCGGCCGAGCCCGCTGCGCCAACGGGGTTGTATTCGTAATCAACGAAGAAGAACAGCTTATTGCGCTTGATTGGACCACCGACAGTGCCGCCAAAACGATTGTTGTCATAGCGAGGGTGCAGAGGCGTCCCGTCAACGGCTGACAAGTTATCTGCAGCGTTTAGGTTCCGATTTTGAAAATATTCATAGAGCGAACCGTGGAACTGGTTGGTGCCGCTCTTGACGATCTCGTTGAACTGGCCGCCGGAGGAGTGACCGAAATCAGGCGAGTACTGGTTCTGGAGGATGCTCAGTTCAGCCACCGCGTCATTGGGCAGGCCGACGAGCGGGCCGGTGACGGCGCCGCTATTGTTGTCGATACCCTCAATTGTGAAGTTGTTGTTCCGGGGCCGCTGACCACCTACTGATGGCCCGGTTCCCGCGCCGACTGCACCACTGGTAGCCACGCCCGGGCTCAGCAGCGAAAGGTTGAGCACTCCGGAGCCGGTTGCAGTATTGGGAAGATCGGCAATCTGTTTGGCTTCGAAGGTGTTTTGCACCTGGGCTGTCGTGGTGTCGACAGCAACGGCTGCCTCACTGACTGTGACGGTGGTGCTCGATTGGCCGACCGTCAAGGTGACGTTGGCCGTAGCCGTAACGCTAACCCTAACGTTTACCTGCTTCAGTTCCGTCTTATTGAAACCAGCGGCATTGACGATCAGAGTGTAGGTGCCAGCCGGAAGATTTTCAAAGCGATAGTCGCCGGCGGAGGTGGATTGCGAGGTGTTCTCTACACCGGTGGCGTCGTTATGCGCGACTACAGTTGCATTAGGAACCGTTGCGCCGGTAGGATCGAATACCGTGCCTGTCAGGTTACCGCTGGTCAACTGGGCAAAGATCGGAAAGCTGAGCAGCAACAACAGGACGGCGGATGACAGGGCGTGAGCCCTCAGAAATGTTTTCATATTCCCCTTCTGAAAATGCTTTGCCGGAGCGGCCAAGCATGTAAGTTACTTCAGATAGACTGTGTGAAGCAATTCCGCAGCCAATACGCAAGTGCTTGATTTTGTTGGTAATCTTTTTTACAAAATCCCGAGTCTGGAAGACTACGTGCTGGAGCTCTTCCATCCGACATAATCCCAGCGGGTGAGGCTACTGATACCAAGTTGCGAAAAAGGGGAAAGATAACCGCTCCATTAACCTTGCGGCTCTGCTGGGTTTCTCCGGTCACGGCGGGGACAACGCGTTCGCGGCCAACGTCGAATCGCCAAATTGGCGCGTTTACTTGCGGCTAGTTGGGGGCGGGGGCGCGATTTTCTTGAAAGTCGCGAGAGTCAAGAAGAAGACACCGCAACGGTAACAGGGCTACGACAATTCCGCCCGCCATAGCACATCATGCTGCGTCCGCTATCTAATGTATCGACTTAGCGCGCGGCTAAGAGGGCACGAAGGTGACGGGCGCGTTCGGGTGAACGAAGCTGGCGCAGAGCCTTGGCTTCGATCTGCCGGATACGCTCGCGGGTCACGTCAAACTCCTGACCAATTTCTTCGAGCGTGTGCTCGCGTTCGCAACCAATCCCGAATCGCAGACGGATGACCTTTTCTTCTTTCGGAGAGAGCGTTTTGAGAATATTGGCCGTTTCGTCGCGGACGTTCGAATCGATAACCGCATCGACGGGGGAGCCGACCCAGCGGTCTTCAATCAGGTCGCCTAAGGCGGATTCGCCGTCCCGGCCTACCGGCGTTTCGAGCGAAACGGGATCGCGCGAGATGGTCTTGAGCTTTTGGACCTTCTCGACCGGAATGTCCATGCGGCGGCTGATTTCCTCGTTCGTGGGAACGCGGCCGAGTTCCTTTTCGAGCTCACGAGTGGCGCGGAGGAACTTATTCATACTCTCGTTCATGTGAACGGGAATGCGAATGGTCCTGGACTGATCCGCGATGGCGCGGGTGATGGCCTGACGAATCCACCACGTGGCGTAGGTCGAGAACTTGTAGCCGCGCCGGTACTCGAACTTGTCGGCGGCACGCATCAAGCCGATGTTGCCTTCCTGAATCAGATCGAGCAGGTGCAGGCCACGGTTGACGTATTTCTTGGCGACTGAAACTACGAGGCGAAGATTCGCTTCCACCAAGTCTTTCTTGGCGCGTTCGGCTTCCACTTCTCCTTGCCGAATAACGGCGAGGCTGTGGCGGAGATTGGGCACGGAGGCCCCGACTTCCAATTCCTTCTTTTTGAGGTCGCGCTTGAGTTCTTTGAGGCGCAACTGAGCGGAAGCCGAGTTGCGGGATTCGAGCTTGCGAATTTCGGCATCGAGCAGCGCCATTTCATCCGAGGTCTTGTCGACAGCGCGGACGTATTCCTTCCAGCGAGCGAGGTTGAACGGGATGGCACGGAGCGCTCTTGAGAGCTCCACTACGGCGCGAGCCACTTTACCCAGCCACTTCTTTTTCAGCTTCTTGTTTGCCGGCGGGACGGCGGCGTGCTTGTCGATGGTCTGCTGCAGCTTTTTGTAAGCAACGAGATATACGCCGAACAGATCGGCGATTTCGCTGCGCCGCTTGATGTCGGCCGCGCTGCCTTCTTCAATTTCAGACGGCGGAAAATCGACATAGCTGTCGACGTCTTCCGCGCCTTTACGAACCAATTCGGCGAACTCGCATACCGTGCCCTGAATGAGGGGAGACCGGCTTAGCGCCTTTTGCAACCGTAATTTGCCGCGCTCCATTTTGCGGGCGAGGCTGACTTCGCCTTCCCGCGTGAGCAGCGGAACCGAACCCATTTCGCGCAGATACACGCGTACCGGGTCGTCGGTGTAAATCGACTCCTCGGCCTGCTGCGCCCCTTGAAATTCCTCGTCCTGAACTTCTTCCGGGTGGAAGAAGTTAGCATCCTCATCGAACGGGATCGCTAGCGGCTCGTTACCTTCGGGTAAAAACTGATCCTCGAATTGATCCACCTTACCTAATCACCTCTACGTGCACACACCTTTTCCCAAAAAAGACTTTGTTTTCGCTCAGAGCTCTGCTGCGCTTATCGGGAACGGGAGCAGAACCTCGGCGTCCAACCGAATTAAAAATCTGGACTTGCCTCAATATGAGCTGTGGGATAGTTTTTCACCGGATCGGTCGCGGAGCCCGAGATCAGCGTTAACCCTGTAACAATTGCGCGCCCCGATTATACCCGGTTTCCGGCTGGAAGTTAACACCTAATTATGCAGATGTTCGGGAAAGTGATTGGTTTCGCAAAAGTTAGCTGTCCCGGTAAGTTGGGGACGCTCGACCGACGCCGGGAAAATTTACCTCGTCCTCCTAAACGTTAGACTTTACGGTGAAGCATAACGTTTTTCAATTCGCCCAAGAATTCCTCGACGTCCTGGAAATCCCGGTAAACGGAGGCGAAACGGACATACGCGATCTTGTCCAGTGTGCGTAGGCGCTCCATTAGCTGTTCCCCAATGAGGGTGGTAGCAATCTCACGTTCGGAGCTTTCAGAGAGAGCTGTTTCGACCCCGTCGACCAGTTCTGCCAACTTACCCATACTGACGGGGCGCTTCTCGCAGGCACGTATCAGGCCATTCAGGACCTTCTGGCGGTCGAATTTCTCTCGCCTTCCGTCTTTTTTGATGACCATATACGGCACTTCGTCGCAACGCTCATAGGTGGTAAAGCGCCGTTCACAAGCCAGGCACTGGCGCCGGCGGCGGATGGAATCGCCCTCTTTGCTTTCACGGGAGTCGATGACTTTATCTTCCTTGTGGGCGCAGAATGGGCACTGCATGTAATTACTTAATGTAGCTTCGGGAGGCAAGGCGTATTGGGAAGGGATTGAACTTCCTTAGCGAAACATTCGTTTAACTGGATGACAAGGACGGATGATGTCAGTAGCGGCGGCAGCTTCGATTTCACTCACACGGAATAGTTCGTTAAGCTCAAAAGCTGCGGTTACACGTTTGGATTGGAGGGCCTGGGGGGCTGCACAGCGTTTGGACGCGGACACGCAGTTAATAGAGCGCTGCCTGGCAGGTGAACAGGGCGCCTGGGACGACCTGATCAAGCTGCACACGAAGCGTGTCTATTCGCTGTGTTACCGGTTTACGAGTAGAGACAGTGAAGCCCAGGACCTGACCCAGGATGTTTTTCTACGGGTTTTCAAGAGTCTGACCAGCTTTCGCGCGGGCGAGGGTTCGTTTGTGGTGTGGCTAACCCGACTGACTCGCAACCTGCTGGTAGATCACTACCGGCGGACGAAATACGAGCGGGTCACGGACGCGATAGAAGATAAGCTGCCAGTCCTCGAAGAGAGAACGGCTCAGTTTTCGCGGACCGACGGGATGCTGGCTGGACGGGAAGCTGGAGAACTGTTGCAAGAGGCTTTACAGAAGCTCTCGCCTGAGTTGCGGGAGGCGGTTATTTTGCGTGACTTGCAGGACATGGAATACCGCGAAATCGCGCGGGTACTGAATGTTCCGGAAGGCACAGTGAAGTCGCGATTGAGTCGCGGCCGGGCTGAGTTGGCGCGCGTTTTAAAGCGCAAGAAGGTTGCGGTGTAGGGATGAACTGCGGCGAAGTTGAAGTTTTGCTAGCCGATTACCTGGACGAAACACTCTCTCCGGCTGAGCGGGCGGCGCTGGAGGAGCATGCGGACGTGTGCACCAGTTGCCGTGCGCTGATGGAGGACTCCGCCGCGGCTGTGCTTTTCCTGCAACGGGCCGGCGATGTGACGCCGCCGCAGGAATTGATCACCAAGATTGCTTATGGAGCACCGATTGGACGCCTGAGAATGCCATTCGAACGCCAGAGCCTGTTGAGCCGGTTGACCTCAAAGTGGCTCCAGCCAATTCTGCAACCCAGGCTGGCGATGGGAATGGCGATGACCATTCTGTCGTTCGCCATGCTTGAACGATGTACGGGAATACATGTCCAGCATCTGCAGGCCGCGGATTTGAATCCAGTGCGGATCTGGGGCGGCGTGGAAGACAAGGGATTGCGAGTGAAGGACCGCGCGGTGAAGTACTACGAGAACCTGCGCTGGGTCTACGAAATCGAAAGCCAGTTGAAGACATTGCAAGAGCAACAAGACGCTTCGCAGACGGCGGAAAGCAAGAAAGCCGCGCCACAGAAGAAAACCAACGATGGCGCGCAAGGGCCTGAACAGGGAGACAAACGATGAACTGCTATTTACATTCGGATACACCAGCCACGGCTTATTGCCGGTCTTGCGGCAGAGCGCTTTGCGCGGTATGCCAGCGGACAGTAGAGGGGGTGGTTTATTGCCAGGATCATGTCCCTGTTCCTGTCTATGCGGCGCAGCCGGGTTATGCAGGGCAGGCGCCCTACACAGCGCAACCAGGGGCGGGACCGTACGCCGCCGCGTCCGCGAACCCATATATTCAACCGCCGCCCGCAGCGTCAAACTTCAACAATTCGCCGATACTCGCGTTCATTTTGGGATGGATTCCGGGGGTGGGCGCCATCTACAACGGCCAATACGTGAAAGGACTGGTGCACGCGGCCATCTTTGGCCTGCTGGTGAGCCTGATCAGCACGGGCGACGAAGCTGCTGCGCCATTCCTGGGAATCACGCTGGCAGCCTTCGTCTTCTATATGCCGTTTGAGGCGTATCACACGGCGAAGCGGCAACAACTCGGGATGCCGGTGGACGAACTCTCGAGCCTGGCGGGCGCGGGACGTTCGACGAGCCGGGCCCCCATTGGACCCATCGTGCTTATTCTGATCGGCATAATTTTTCTGCTGGACACGCTGCACCTGATCGAGTTCCGCCAGGTTGGGCGGTTTTGGCCGGTGTTGCTGATCGTAATCGGCATTTATATGCTTTATGGCCGACTGGCCGCGTTGCGAGCACGTTCCGGCACGGGGCAGGATTACGGAACAGGCGCAACCAGGGCGGACCAGCCTTTAGGAGCAACCCGTGACCAATAGACTCTGGTTGTTCATGCAGGCGGTTCGCGGCCCGATCCTGCTCATCACGGTGGGCGTGCTGTTCGCGATTGCACAGGCCGGCATTTTAGGTTTTTCACGTACGTGGCCGCTGCTTCTGATCGTGTTTGGCGTGTTGAAGCTGCTGGAGCGGATGGTAGTGAAAACGCCTCCCCCGGGAGGTCCTTACGTATGAGACCGAGAGGTTCTTTGGTTGGACCGCTGATCGTTATCTTAATCGGAGTGCTGTTCCTGCTACGGACGGTAGTGCCCGATTTCAGGGTTTGGGATCTGTTCCGGATGTATTGGCCCTACCTGCTGATCGCATGGGGCGTGCTTTCGCTGATCGAGATCTGCGTACGCTTCACGATGGGATCGGTGATTCCGTCCTCTGGAGTTTCGGGCGGCAGTTGGGTGTTTGTTGTCCTGATCTGCCTGGTGGGCTGGGCTGCATTCCAATTTGGACGGCAGGACACCTGGTGGCATCACTTCACTATGGAGCGCGGATTCCAGGCCTTCGGCGATGAGCACGAATTTTCCGTTCCGCCGCAACAGGCCCAGGTTCCCGCAGCGCCTCACGTAGTGGTTGAGCGATTCCGCGGCGACGCGAAGATCACCGCTTCCGATGCAAGCGAGGTTAGCGTAAGCGGGCACAAATCTGTGCGCGCATTCGGCGATAGCGACGCGGACCGGGCGAATAGCCAAAGTCCGGTGCAGATGACGGTGCAAGGTTCGACGGTGGTGATCCGTTGCAATCAGGACAGGGCGAATCCGCACGCCGATATATCGACGTCGCTCGACATCACGGTCCCGAAAGATGCCAGCGTGGAAGTGACCGGCACCCATGGCGACTTCGAGGTTTCTGGGATAGTTGGAGACCTCGACGTTAGCACCGAGAACGGCGGCGTGCGCGTACAAGATATGGGCGGAAGCGTGAAGGTAGACAGCACGCGGAGCGATCTGATTCGCTGCGTAAACGTGAAGGGAACGGTGGATCTGCGGGGCCACGGCGACGATGTGGAACTTTCAAACATCGCCGGACAGGTGACGATCAGCGGCGATTATACCGGTACGCTCTCATTGCACGATCTCTCAAAGCCGGTGCGGGTGCAGGACCGGCGAACGCAACTCGAAGTGCAGCGCATTCCGGGTGAGGTGCGCATCGAGCGCGGCGATGTGAGTCTTCAGAACATTATTGGACCAAGCAAGTTGAATACGCATGACACAGACGTGACCGTTGAGGGTGTGTCGAACGAATTGAGCATGGACGTAGACAAGGGCGACATCGAAGTAAGGCCTGGGCGCGTTCCACTGGGCAAGATGACGATCCGGACACGTTCGGGCAACATCGAGCTGGCGCTGCCGGAAACTGCGGAGTTTATGTTGAATGCGAACACGGACCGCGGAGAGATCGACAACGAGTTCGGGGATGCTTTAAAGGAGCAGACGCAAGGGCGCGGCGCACACCTGCAAGGCACGACCGGCAGCGGGCCGGACGTGTTGTTGAACACGGGACGCGGCAGCATCACGGTTCGAAAAGCTACACCGGAATCGAATCCAGGAACGAAGGTAGCCGGAGTGGCCGGGAGAAAGCAAAGGTTCCGTCCGGGAGCATAAGCCTCAACGGGCCGCAACAGCTTCCATTCTGTGTGCAGCCAGGCCCACTAGAAACCGGCCGGCCTTCTCAAAAAGCGTTACTTGATTGGCGGCGGACTTGTCCAATGCTCCTGCGCAACGGCATCCGGCCATGCCGACCCTAACGGTAACAAGGAAATCCAAGTCTCTGTGAGCTTGCCATTCGCGATCCGGTAAGACTGCATGCCTGCTTGAGACTGCGCCTGCCCGGTCTTTACATCTGTCCATTTGAACGCAAAGCGAAACCAGGCGCGATCCCCCGCGAAGGTGTGATCGTACACAACCACGCGAATACCGGGGCGCTCCTTGCGGATGTTGGCAATCTCTGCCGAGTAGGCGTCTTGTGTCACCGTCCGATCGCCTTTTTGGTCGTGTCGGATGTAGGTTTCCGCGACGCAGCTCGGCACCAGGTCGAGTTTGCCTTCGTGCCAAACCTGCTCCCATCTGTCGAACAAGTCGCGTGTACTCTCTTCTGCTGACATCGATGATTTCCCTTTTGTTTCTGGGCTTGCCGCAGCCCGCGTTTCTCCGTAGACTCTTGGGAAGGTTACAGCCGCCGTCCAAATGATTGCCAGGAAGATGAAACGAAAATGCCAGCGTGTCATCTTCCTAGCCTAGAACCGCGACCAATGCGGCCCAAACCGTCCAGCCTGCACGAAAGCAAACGGCACACTTCGAGCGCCAGTTCAGTTATCAGGGCGGTTACGGGAAACTGGTACATACCGAAGAACGGTGGCTCCACTTCTGGTGTAGTCGACATAGCGCACGTCTTTCCGCTTCGTTCAAACGCCAGTTTCCGCCAGGTCACCGCGCTTTGACAGAAGCCGGCACGCGTTTTAGTCCAACCCGCAGCGAGATGCAATGAGCGAGAAACAGGAATCGTGGTCTCCCCAGCCCAACATCGGTGCGGCAGCGGACTTACAAAAATTGTCGGCTCGCTTCTGGGCGATGACGGTGCTGACCGGGATCGGCGCAGGCATAGCCGGGGGACTGCTGATGAAGCTGCTGTCCGCAGTCCAGCAGGTGTCCTGGGCGTACGGTCCTGGCGACTTCGAGGATGCGGTGGCGCGAGCGACATGGTGGAGACACATCGCGATCCTGCTCGGCGCCGGATTAATAGCTGGATTGGGACGCAGAATCATCCAGTACACGACCGGGGGGCATGGCGGGGAACTGAACGCGACGGTTTGGTTCAAAGCCGGCAAGTTTCCGGCAATCACCACGTTTTCGAAGGCCGTGCTGTCGATTGTGATCGTCGGAATGGGCGCTGCCATGGGCCGCGAGGGCGCGTTGAAGCAGAGCGGAGCCGCGATTGCTTCGAAGCTTTCGGACTGGGTGGGTTTGCCGCCCCCGCAACGGCGGCTGCTGGCGGCATGCGGCGGAGGCGCGGGAATGGCCGCTGCCTACAACGTTCCCTTCGGCGGCGCGTTCTTTGCTCTGGAAGTGCTGCTGGGCACGGTATCGTTGCCGCTCGTCGTGCCGGCGCTGGCCACGTCGGTTATCGCTACGGCGGTGTCCTGGATTTTCCTGCCAACTCACGCGACCTACAGCGTTCCGAATTACGCGCTGGCGTTTCAGCAGGTCTGGTGGGCGCTCCTGGCGGGTCCGGTTTTCGGGCTCGCGTCAGTGTGGTACATCCGGCTGATCGGGTGGGCCGATAAAAAGAAGCCAACCGGCATCTGGATGATCTTGAGTCCGGTTTTGGTGTTCACGATGCTAGGGGCAATCGCGATTCCTCTGCCCGAAATGCTTGGCAACGGAAAAGACCTGGTGCAGCGAGTGCTGGTTTCCGATTTGCCGTTGGGATTGCTCGCGATGCTCATGATTCTGCGCCCGCTCGCAACGGCATTCTGCTTGGGCTCGGGAGCGCCGGGTGGTTTATTCACCCCCACCATGACCATGGGTGCGCTGCTAGGCGGGTTCCTAGGGCATATTTGGGGATTGTTTGCAGGAGGAGCAACACCGGGTAGTTTTGCGCTGATCGGCGCGGCGGCGGTGCTGTCAGCCACCACCAAAGGACCGATCTCTTCGGTAATCCTCATTATGGAATTGACGCGGCGGGCCGATGCCACCATGGTGCCTCTTCTTCTGGCCGTGTCGATCGCAACTGTGATATCGAGGCGGATGGAGACGCGCTCCATCTATTCGGGGCGGTTGGAGGCCGGCGAAGCAATGGCCGTTGACAACGCTTCTGAATACGTTGCCATACCTGCATCCGCAACTTACGGGGAGGTGGTCCGGAAGCTGCTGGAAGGAATGCGGCGGTCCGTTCCCTTGGTGGTGAAGGACGATGAGGGGAAAGCGGTGGGTGAGGTCACGGCGGAAGCGGCAGAAAACGCCAAGCGATCTGCCGTACCGATGGATACGGCAACAGCGGGAGATTTGGCGCAGGACACGCCGGTAATCGAAGCTCTGGTACGCTCGAAATTACTCGACAAAAGATGAGCGATTTCAGGGTCACGCTGCCCGACGGCAGCTATCGGAATGTGCCACAGGGTACTCGTCCCATCGATGTAGCGCAATCGATCAGCCCACGCCTGGCGAACGATGCGATTGTCGCGCGAGTCAACGGCGATGTGTTCGATCTGACAAGGCCGTTGGATGGCGATGCGCAACTGGAGATCTTGACGGCGAAGAGCCCGGACGCGCTGCATGTGTATCGGCACTCTACGGCGCACTTACTGGCCGCGGCAGTTCTGGAACTCTATCCTGAAACGCAATTGGGAATCGGGCCGCCGACGGAATCGGGCTTTTATTACGATTTTCAGCGCGACGCCAAGTTCACGCCGGAAGATCTGGAAAAGATCGAAGCGCGCATGCGCGAACTGCAAGCGAAGAATTTGCCGTTTGAACGAAAGCTGACCGAAAAAAAGGCGGGGCTCGAGAAATATAAAGGCGACTGGATGAAGCGCGAGCTGATTGAAGAGCGCGCGGGCGACGTGTTCACCGAATACACGCTGGGGCCGAACTTCATCGACTTCTGCCGTGGTCCGCACGTGCCGTCGACCGAGAAACTCAAGGCATTCAAACTGCTTTCGATTGCCGGCGCTTACTGGAAGGGTAGCGAGAAGAATCCGCAACTGCAGCGCATCTACGGAACGGCGTTCTTCACGCCAAAAGAGCTGCAGGATTATCTGAACCGCCTGGAGGAGGCGAAGAAGCGCGATCATCGAAAGATCGGCAAAGAGCTGGAACTTTTCGCCGTAAACGAGCTTGTAGGCGCGGGGCTGCCGCTTTGGCTGCCGAAGGGCGCGACGGTGCGGCGAGTGCTGGAAGAATACATTCTCGAGAGAGAACGCGAAACGGGTTATCAGCACGTTTATACGCCGGATTTGGCGAAAGTAGAGCTGTACAAGACATCCGGGCATTGGGAGCATTACCACGAAGATATGTTCCCGCCGATGGACCTGGAAACAGAACAGATGGTCCTGCGGCCGATGAACTGCCCGCACCACATTTTGATCTATAAGGCGAAGATGCACAGCTATCGCGATCTGCCCGTGCGGATTGCCGAGTTAGGCACGATGTATCGATACGAGCGATCCGGCGTGTTGAGCGGGTTGAGCCGCGTCCGCTGTATGACCCTGAACGACGCGCACATCTTCTGTACGCCGGACCAGATCAAGGAAGAGTTCACCAAAGTGATGCAACTGGTGGAGCGAGCCTATAAGGACCTCGGCATCACGCAGTATCGGTACCGGCTCTCTCTGCGCGGCAAGGAGAATGCGGAGAAGTACGTCGCCAACGATGAGATGTGGACTCTTGCCGAACGCGTGCTGCGCGAGGCGATGGATTCGCTTGGGCTGCCTTACGTTGAGGCGCCGGGTGAGGCTGCATTCTATGGACCTAAGCTGGACATCCAACTTGCGGATGTCATGGGCCATGAAGAGACCTATTCGACCATTCAGATCGATTTTCATCTTCCGAACCAATTCGAATTGGGGTATATCGGCGCCGATGGGCATCAGCATCGCCCGGTAATGATTCATCGCGCGATTGTGAGCACGATGGAGCGCATGATTTCGTATCTGATTGAGTTGTATGCGGGGGCGTTTCCGGTTTGGTTGGCGCCCGTGCAAGCGATTGTGCTGCCCATTGCCGACCGGCAGAACGAATACGCTCACGAAGTGCAGAAGAAACTGCTGGCGGCTGGATTGCGCGCGGAATTGGATCAGCGCAGCGACAAGATCAACTTGAAGATCCGCGAGGCCCAGCTTCAGAAGATACCGTACATGCTGGTGGTGGGTGACCGTGAAGCGCAGGCCGGACAAGTGGCTGTCCGCAACCGAAAGCATGGCGACAAAGGAGCGGTGCCGGTAGACGAGTTTGTAGCGCGGCTTGCCCAGCTTAATTCGAGCCGCAGCATAGAAGAGTGACGAAGTTCTCGCAAGTAGACTGGCCTAAGTAAATGCGATCCGTTGCGGTGTCCGATGGACTTCAGAGCCGCCAGCGCCTTGCGGCCGCCATCGGGCTTTTCTTTCTGTCGCCGCTGATCGCCGAGTTCCTTCTGGGCAACTTGCCCATCAAGCTGCTGCCGGCGCTGATCGTACTCGCTCCCATGTACGGGGGCGGCGCGCTTCTCATTCGCGAGTGCGCGCGGCGTGCCGGCCGGGGCTGGCCGACGATTGTCATGCTAGCGCTGACGTACGGGATCGTGGAAGAGGCCTTCACGACCCAGACGCTATTCAATCCGAACTACTTGCATTTGAACGCGCATCTCTTGGATCCGGGTTATATTCCCGCGCTTGGGATTGGTGCGTGGTGGACCGTTTTCGTGCTGACTCTGCATACAGCTTGGAGCGTTTCAGCTTCCATTGCGCTGGTGGAAGGAAGCGTGCCCGCGGCGGCAACGACACCGTGGCTGGGCCGAGTAGGACTAACTGTCACGACAGTATTGTTCGTTTTAGGCGCCGTTGCGAGTACTCTGATGGGCTACAAGCAGGATCATTTTCTTGCCTCACCGGCACAATTTGCGTCGGCAGCGGTTATTTGCATCGTACTCGTTTTCATGGCGTTCCGGATTCCTCGGAGTAGCGTAATTCCGACAAGCTCAGCCCCGAGCGCTTGGGTAGCAGGGCTGACGGCCTTGCTGGCTGGTTCCGCAGTGTTACTGATACCGAAGGCATGGGGTTGGTGGGCAGCAGCTTGCGTTTTCGCCCTGGATGTTTTCATGGTGGCGGTGGTTCTATTCTGGTCTCGTTCGCCCGGGTGGAATTTGAGTCACAAGCTGGCGCTCGGAAGCGGCGCAGCTCTCGCTTATGCCTGGCACGCTTTTCTGGAAATGCCGGCCGTTGGCCAAGCCGGCCTGTCGTTGCGTATTGGAAACGCGATCTTTGCCGCAGGTGCGGTTGCGCTTATCGCCACTGCATTTTTGAGAGTGCGGCGGGAGCTTGCAAAACGCGGAAGCGCAGTGTCGGAGCCTACCATATATGCTGGTCGTGGGGAGATCGCGAGCTCAAGTCCGGACAGATAGCTGCCCGAGATTCGAAGCGTAGCGGTCTGGGGGCTGTTACGGGGACACGTTCGCATATCCATCCTTCTCAGCTCAGTTCGATTTGTAGTTAGAGACTGAAGCTGACTTGCATATAGCCGTGCTCATTTTGCTCGGCTGCTGGGTCTATTGCCTGCTGGCCATCCTAGGCGCCATGAGGCACGTCCGCAGCCGCCCAACGCTGCTGGTCTCGGAGCAGCCGGCTATCAGTGTGCTCAAACCGCTTGCAGGCGCGGATGAGGGTTTAGAAGAGAATCTGCGCAGCTTCTTCGAGCAGGATTACGCGAATTATGAGTTGCTGTTTGCCGTGCGGCATCGCAACGATCCGGCCGCGCGCATTGTACGGCGGCTGATGCGCGCGTACCCAGCCGTATCCGCGAGGTTGATTTTGACAGGCGAGCCGCCTTATCCGCACGCAAAAGTATTCAGCTTGCAGCGAATGCTGGAGCAATCGCGGCATGAACTGATCGCGATGAGCGACAGCGACGTTCGGGTGGAACGCGATTTCTGCCAGGTGCTGGCGAGAGAGTTTGCGGATGAAAATCTCGGGATGCTGACGTGTCCCTACCGGGCAATCGCCAGTGAGAGCATCTGGTCGAAGCTGGAAGCGGCCGGAATGAATACCGACTTCCACGCGGGAGTCTTCACCGCTCTGCTGGTGGAGCGCAAAGCTAAATTCGCCCTTGGGCCGACCATTGTGTCGCGGCGATCCGTTCTCACAGCACTGGGCGGAGTAGAGGCCGTCAGGGATTATCTAAGCTCAGAGGATTTCATGCTGGGCCACATGGCGGCTGAACGCGGTTTCGTGGTTCGCTTGTCGCGCTACGTTGTGCAACACCGAATTGGGGCGGAAAGCATGCGCATAAACTTCGCGCATCGGCTGAGATGGGCAAGAACCACGCGCAGATCGCGGCCGCTCGGGTATGCCGGCCAGTTCTTCACGCACCTTCTTCCAGTCAGCCTGCTGGTCTGTTGCTTTTCGCCGGCTTGCTGGAACCTGTTCCTGGTGAGTCTTCTGCTCCGTGCTCTGGTGGCCTGGGCCGTCGCCGAGATCGCGTTGGCCGCAGCCGTGCCGTGGATGTTGTTGCCTATCCAGGATGTGCTGGGCTTTGTGTTTTGGGTCGCTGGCTTCTTCGGCAACTCGATCGAATGGCGTGGGCAGACATATCGATTGAACACGGACGGAACCGTGCAAGTTGCTGGGCAGCAAGGGTTTGCCGTCGACTACAGCGCGGGTTGATACCACCCTGTATACCTGTAGTGGAAGAGCGAAGTATACCGAGATCTTCTACCGGGGCAGCTAGCCGCGGCACCGGAAAGTCCTTATACTGACGCTAGCGTGGCGCTTGCAACTCAGCGATTTCTGACCGCATTAGCCTGCATGGCGGCACTGCCCGCATTCGGCAGCTCTCTGCTCTCCATTACCGCCAGCGCGGGGACACAGACTTGCACGCAGTCGGCGGCGACGTACGTGAATTGCAGCACCGATTATGCCGAAGGCAGCGCCGATGGGCAGATTACAGTAACGCAGCAAGAACCGTTGACCTATGTCGCCCAAGGTTCGGTACAAGCCGACAGTGACATACGGTTTGGCGCACTCATTTCGCATAATGGGCTGCCAAGCGCAAGCTATTCGGTGACGTTCGATCTGCCGACTGAATCGGGGAATTGGGAAGTTCAAGGAAACGGGCAGCTATTCTCGGACGACATCTCTCCAGTTGCCCCTTTGCCGATATACGTAAACGGAGTCATTACGGGTTACCTGGGGATTGACTATCAGAACTACTATCCCTACGAACTGGGCGACCTCCTGATCGCTCATGCCCCGGGAACTCCGCTGACGATTTCATGGGGTTCCTCGTTGCTAGCGAACTCCGGAGGAACGTCCGGAGGCACGGCGGCGGACTTCGATCTCACTTTAAGTGCAGTTGCGCCGGAACCAGCAACCTTAACGCTGATGGCTCTTGCGGCACTCTGCGGCTTTGCATCAATCTACGCAATTAGGAAACAACGCCAGCGCTAACGAGCTGACTACGGGAGCGGATGTCTTTTCTCGCGTCCTTCCGCTGTATCCTTATCTTCATCGTTGCCTGGAGAGGCAGTGTCGGGCGGACGCTCATTGTTAATAGCGAAAAATCCTTGTAGCGTGGCGTGAGAGTCGGCAGCATCCTGCAGCGACCGCGCAGCTTGTTCCGCTTCGCCGGGCGCCTCTACCAGGTTCTCCGGTTTTTCGTGCTCTGATTGATCTGGCATCGACCTGTTCGACTGACGAGGAGGACGATGCGTTTCGGGAGAGCAGCAGATATTAGATTGGGCGAAAGCTGCCGGCGCAAGCCTTGGCGCATTGGAGAATAAAGGTTGGGTCGAGTTCGTGTGGACAAGTGGCTGTGGGCGGCGCGTTTCTTCAAGACACGCGCGCTGGCGGCGAAAGCGTGCGAACTCGGGCGCATTGCATGCAACGATCAGCCGGTGAAGGCTTCGCGCGAAGTGAAGGCGGGCGACCGTCTTCAAGTTCGAAACGACAGCGGGACGTTCAACGTGGACATTCTGGGGCTGAGTGACATGCGTGGACCGGCGTCGGTTGCGCAAACGTTGTATGCGGAGTCCGAAGAAAGCAAGCAGGCCCGAATGCAGGAGGTTGAGCAACGGCGTGCAATGGCTCGAATCGAGGCGCTTCCGGAAGGACGTCCGGGCAAGCGGGACAGGCGCGAGTTGAACCGCTTGCGGGGCAGAGGATAGTTCCGATTCGCGATATGCCGAGGCGTGCCTGCTTGCACGGAGGCACTATTTAGGCGGCTGTGCCGGTGGAGCGGCCGGATTTGTGTCGAGACTAAAGTTCACGACAACATTGGTGGCGACCGTCACGGGCTGACCGTTTAAGAGTGTTGGCCTATAGAGCCACTGAAGAACGGCTTCGCGCGCCGCATTCACGAGCAGCGGGTGCCCCCGGACAAGCATTAGGCTGACGACATGGCCGGCTTCGTCGATGGTGGCGAGGAACTCGACCGTGCCCTGGACTCTTGCGGACATCGCGAGCGGCGGATAAACAGGGTTGACCTTCCTGATCAAATTGGCTTCCATGACTTGAGCACCGACGTGCTGCGCACGGTCCGGCGACGCAACGAGACCGCTGGCAATCTGTCCGACGAAGGTTATATCGTTCGGCCATTCGGGGTTGTTTGGCTGCAATTTTGCCGCTTGCTGCAGATATTGCAACGCCAGTGCTTTGATGGCATCGTTATCAGGCTGACAAGATGCTGAACAGGCCTGTGGAGGACGGATGTGTTTTGAAAGCTGTTCGCCGACTGTTCCGACCAACTTGGCATCCGAAGAGCTACCGAGCGCAGCTTTCCATGCTGCTGCTTGCTCGGGTGACAATGGCGCAATCTGCCTGAGATCCGGCGCATCCGGTTCGATCGCCTTTCGGTAAATAGCTGCTTCCGTCGGGATCAGCATGTCGTTATCGGGAGCAAGGGTCCGTGCCTGTCCAAGTAGTTCCAGCGTGCGCGCGGGGTCCGAATTTTGGAAGAAGGTAGCCGCGTTGCTGTAAGCTCCCCAATCCCCCGGACTGGTAGCCAGCGCCGATTCCCAAGCGGCTTTCACCAGTGCGAAGTCGGCTGGAGTAGTAAACGCATCGGGACCCTCATGCACGAGATGGGACACGCCGGCCGCTTCAGGATGGTTCATTACCAGCCAAACAACCTCGGGCACAAGTTCCGCTCCCTGCTTGCTGACACCGTAATACATAGCGAGTTGCTGGTGTGCGCCGATGTTATTCGGATCGTTGCGAATCATCTCTTTGAGTTGTGCAATCCGATCCTCGGGGACGGCAAACGGAGCGGGAGCCTGAGCCAAAGCGACTGCTGCGATTAACGGTATTAAGAAACATGCGCGTAAGGGCATTTGCAAGCCCTCCCAACGACGATTATTGCGCAGATTAGGGCTGAGCGGGTTTCACCGTGAGAACGTCTTTCGCATCGACGCGATCGAACTGCATCGGGAAGCTCTTACCGACGTAGTACGCGGCCCACTCGTCTTTGTAATGGGAAGAAGCGACGTGGCCGGATTCACCGACTGTGATGTTCTGGACGGACTTGTCGAGATCGCCCAGATCGACGACCATTCGCTCGGAAGGCCCCAATGTTTCAGTGGTCTGTTTGACACTGGTGCCGGAACCGCTCATCGGAACCGGGCCGATGTCGAAGAAGCTGTTGACCATCGGCAACTGCTTGCCGATGGGATGTTGCAGGTTCCACTGAAGAATTCGTCCCCAGTGCCAATTCGATACGGGCGAGCCGAGACGTTTGCGTCCGGTTTGAAGTGCCGCATCGAGTTGCCGCATCAGCCACGAATCCCAGTCGTTCTTCTCAACCCAGCCCTTGGGCCTTGTCGCCAGGAGATTCTGCACCACTTCCGGCCGAGGCAAAATACCGGGCGTGGCCGGAGGAGTTTTCGACGGACGCAGAGCGCTGCCTACAAGAGTTGTCCCTATTTGATTGCGCACCAACTCCGTGATAGTGGGGGCGGCGTGATCCTTATCCATCTGCCCATCCCAACTGCGAAGAATATTGATCGCCTGAGATGCCAACTCGTTCTTGTTACCGCATTTGTCATATGCCGCGACCAGCCGATGTGCGAGAAAAAAATGAAACCCTGAGTAGACGTCCTTCTGAATGGCGAGCATGTCGGCTACGGTGAGCTTGCTCTTCGATTGAAGTCGCGCGCGAATTTGATTGACACGGTACTTATCCGCGAAGCTGCCTCCAACACTGTAGGGGAATCCGGGCGGGAATGGATTTTGATTAGCTGTTGCGACCATGCCACCGGGCGGATTGTATTGGCTCGGCAGTTGGCCGTAGGGAATGTAGCCGCTCCATTCGAAATTGCCTGAAGCGCCATCAAGCGGAACATCGCCATAGAAGCCCTTGCGAACGGGAACTGCGCCTGTGGCTTGGTAACCGATATTGCCGGAGCGATCGGCATAGGCAAAGTTTTGGCCCGGACCCCAGAAGCGGCTCAGCGCAGCGTGAAATTCTTGCCAGTTTTGCGCGCGATCAACTTCGAAGAAAGGAAATCCGAATCCGTCTTGCGCGCTCCAGCGCATGGCATAGGCTTTTCCGTTCGCATGCTGAACAACAGGACCATGGCGCGTCACCCAAATGTCCACCTCCTCCGCGGGCCAGCCGCGAATTCCGATGACCTGCCGGTCGAGCTGGGCTTGCTGCAGCTTGCCTTGATAGATATACGTTCCGCGGCGCTCGTCCATCTGCTCCGAGTACAGATCCATCACGTCGGCTTGCAGATTGGTAACGCCCCAGGCGATCTGATTGTTGTGTCCGGTTATAACGCAAGGCACACCCGGAAGAGCAGCGCCGGAAACATCCAGACCGGGAGCCTTCAAGTGAATCAAGTGCCAGGTGCTTGGAACCGAGTAGGCAAGATGAGGATCGTTTGCGAGCATAGGGACGCCATCCGCTGTATGTATGCCGGAGACGGCCCAAGCATTCGAGCCCGGGTTAATTTGCTCGCCCTCGACAGGCGGGAAAAGAGTCATCACCTTGGCCGGATCGGCCATGCCGATCAGTTGTGCTTTTTGAAATTCGAATTTGGATGTATCCGTAAGATCGCGATACATCACCAGACCCACGATTATGGAATCCACAATGGTCCAGGGGCGCGGAGAATACTCGTGGCCGGGCAGTTCAAATTCGAATTGATAATCGCCGCGATGGGTATCGATGAAGTAGTTTACGCCGCGCGCGTATTCGACCAGCACGGCCCGATCTTGCGGCGGAAGAGAGCGGGCATCGTTTTCCGCCATGGCGCGCATGCGCATTGTGCGGGAAAGCCGGTCGAGCGCTATCGTATTGCGGCCTAAGACTTCGGATAGCTCGCCGGCGCCGAATCGGCGCAGGCTGTCCATCTGCCACAATCGGTCTTGAGCGGTCGCGTAGCCTTGCAGGAAAATGGCGTCTTGCCACGATGCGGCTTCGATGTGCGGAACTCCGCGCGCATCCCGGCGAATAACCGCTGGCGCAGTAATAGGGGCGGTGATTTCACCTGAAGTCTTCGGAAGCGGACGGTAAGCGTACCAGTAGAGAGCAACCGCAATGAGCATCACCAGAACAGCTATGCTCACATTGATGATGCGCAGAAGGCGGGTTGGCAATACCCGATTTTACTCCGATGTTCGGCTATTCCCGCGCTAACAGGAATCGCAAGCGGACGTCAAGGAACCGCGCATCCGCAACACGAGAATGATTCTTCGCTTCGGCATTCTCATCCTCATTCTGGCTGCGAATGGTTTTTTTGCGGCCGCGGAGGTCTCGCTGGTATCCGTGCGGCAATCAAGACTGCGGCAATTGGCGGAGCAGGGACAGGCCGGCGCGCAGTCCGCGTTGAGTTTGCTGGCAAATCCGGGAAGGCTGTTATCCGTAACACAGGTCGGCGTCACGCTTGCAAGTCTCGGTTTGGGATGGGCGGGAGAAGGGACACTCTACTCGTTATTTCGATCGGGCACCGACGCTATTCAGGTGAGCGTATCGCCGAAACTGCTGCATGGAATCGCGTTCGCGCTTGCGTTTCTGATCATCAGTTACGCGCACGTAATTATCGGCGAGGTCGTACCAAAGAACGTCGCGATTCAGAAGGCGGATCGCATCGCGGTGCTGGCTGCGCCGGCCTTACTGGTTTTTTATCGGGTGTCACAGCCGTTCGTCATTGTGATTGAACGGACATCGGCACTGATATTGAAGATGCTGGGCGCAAGTGGAGGGCACGCGCGCGGCGGGCACACGCCGGAAGAATTGAAATACATTATTCAATCGAGCCGCCACGAGGGTTTGCTCGAGCAGTTCCAGCAGGACGCCATTCAGCGGCTCATTGAACTGTCGGACTACTCAGCGCGCGAAATCATGACGCCGCGGCACAGCATTGTCTCGCTTCCGGTGGATGCGGACCTTGAACAGGTGCTGACTGTTATGACGGAACACAAATTCTCGCGCGTTCCAATTTATGAAGACCGGCCGGAGCAGATCATCGGCATCGTCCACTACAAGGATTTGATGCGTGTCTGGGATGAGCGGCGGTTTGCGCATGACCGAAGGCGCGCGGCCCGGCCGTTCCGCTTGCGCCGATTTGTTCGTAAGCCGCTGGTGGTTCCGGAAAGCAAGCCGCTGAATCAACTCATCGACGAGTTCCAAGCAGCGCACTCACACATGGCGCTGGTGGTGGATGAGTTCGGCACCGTAGCCGGCTTAGTGACGCTAGAAGATGTGTTGCAGCAAGTCTTCGGCGATATCGGGGATGAACACGACGACGTTCGGCCCACTCCATCTCATCAAGAGAACGTCTTGCAACTCGACGGGGTCACCACAATCAGAGATCTGGAAACGCGTTATAATTTTGCGCTGCCCGGCGAAGCGGGATTCGAAACTCTTGCCGGGTTTCTCTTGTTTCAGTTCGGAAAGATCCCGAAGGTTAAAGACTCCGTCGAGTACGGCGGACGGCGCTTCACCATCACGAAGATGGATCGTAACCGGATCGCAACTGTGCTGGTTGAAAAACTGGATCCGAAGGAACAGCCCGATCCGATCAATAAAGGTTAAGCGAACTTCAGGATCGCGCTGGCGTCCACTTGCGGACATTTTGTGTTGCGACCGCGGGCAAGTACTTCTTCAGCGACGCGTTTGTGCCGGGCAATTTAAGATCGGGCGCGATCTCGAGCAGCGGTTCAAGCACGAAGCGGCGTTCCAGCATGCGCGGATGCGGGATCACGAGCTGTGGCGTATGAATAGTCACACTTCCAAATAAAAGAATGTCAATGTCGATAGTCCGTGGGCCGCGGCGAAGTGTTGCCGCGCCGCGAGTGCGGCCTAGTTCGCGTTCAATGCGCTGCAATCGCTGGAGAAATTGCAAGGGGAACTTAGGCTTTTCACATGCAACCGCAAGATTCAGGAACCAAGGCTGGTCCGGTACGTCGCGCGGCTCCGTTTCATAAATAGAAGATTTGCCAGTAACGCGGATTTGTTCACCTTGTAACAGGTCGAGCGCATCATACAGGTGTTGCTCACGATCGCCAAGGTTCGAGCCCAAGGACAGGTACGCGACTTTAAGGGTATCGATCAAAACAACGGATTCTGCGAACCAACGAAACGATGCCTACGGGAGATTTGGAAATAGTCGAATGCACGATCGGTTGCGATTCGTCCACGCGGCGTGCGATCAACGAATCCGAGTTGGATGAGGTACGGCTCGTAGACCTCTTCGATGGTCTCTGCCTGTTCGTCGATGGAAGCGGCAATAGTACTTAGTCCGACGGGGCCTCCGCCGTATTTCTCGGCGATGGTGAGCATGATTTTCTGGTCGACTTCGTCGAGGCCGTAGCGATCGACTTTTAGCAGATCCAGGGCCGCACGTGCCACTTCGAAATCAACATGACCGCTAGCGCGCACTTGGGCGTAATCCCGAACTCTGCGCAGGAGACGGTTTGCGATGCGCGGTGTACCGCGCCCGCGGCGCGCGATCTCATGGGCTGCATCGCTCGCGATTTGAACTCCAAGCAAGCCAGCAGAACGTTCAACAATCTTCGCAAGCGTTTCTTCTTCGTAGGGATCGAGACGTAGCACGATGCCAAAACGTCCACGCAAGGGGGCGCTCAGCAGACCTTGCCGGGTAGTTGCCCCTACGGCAGTGAAGCGTGGCAGCGGCATAGAGACGGTGCGCGCGCCGGGTCCAGTGCCCACCAGCAGGTCGAGTCGAAAATCTTCGAAAGCGGCGTAAAGAACCTCTTCGATGTCCGGCAGCAGGCGATGGATCTCATCGATAAAGAAAACCTGGCGGGCACGAACGTTGCTTAATATGCCGGCAAGATCGAGCTTCTTCTGCAGCACCGGCCCGGCGGTCTGATCCATTTCCGCGCCGAGTTCGTGGGCGATGATGCCGGCAAGTGTTGTCTTGCCGAGACCTGGAGGGCCGCACAGAAGAACGTGGTCCATGGCTTCGCCGCGGCGATTAGCGGCTTCAATGGCTATAGAGAGCTGCTCACGAACGTGAGTCTGTCCGGCGAAGTCATCCAGGCGCGTTGGCCGTAGTGCCGCTTCGAATTGGCGTTCGTCCTCTTGGGGTGCCGGAGAAACCATACCCTGGGGGCGCATTCGAACTCTCAAGTTAACGCACGACGGCCAAAGCGGCGCGAAAGAGCGACTCAAAATCACCGGGCGCTTCATGTTGCTTTAACTTTTTTAAGCGCTTCTTCGGCTGCAGCGCGCGAGCAACCCAAATTTTGCAGCGCGGAAAGGACATCGCGTTCAAGCCCACTCCAGGCCGGACCAGTTTCCGGAATTGCGGCAGCGGGGCCGGTCTCCACGCCGACCAGCTTGTCTTTCAGCTCCAGAACGATGCGCTCCGCCGTTTTCTTGCCGACGCCCGGAATGCGGACCAGGCGTTGCAGGTCTCCGGTCCGAATGGCGGGTACCAGATCGGCAGTCGGCAAGCCCGAGAGTACGGTAATAGCGAGTTTGGGGCCGATGCCGCTGACGGAAATCAAACGCTCGAAGACAAACTTTTCTTCGGGGGTGGCAAAACCGAACAGCACAAGCGCGTCTTCGCGTACATGCGTATAAATGCGCAGTGCGACAGCGGCGCCCTCCGGCGGCAGCGATGAGTACGTCGAGATGGGTATCTGAACGTCGTAACCGACGCCTGCGGATTCGACGATCACCTGATTAGGGTGTTTTTCGAGGATGGTGCCGCGAAGGTGACCAATCATGAAGGGGAATCACCTAATTATCGGCCAAGCGAAGCATTATCGGCCAAGCCATGCGGGTAAACCGTCACGCTCCGTAGCGGCCTGTATCTAACGTTACGTGTTCTCAAGCACTTTTTAGATAAGGAACAAAACTTGGGCAAGCAAGAAAGTAGTACAGAGCGATCAGGCTTCAGCCGGCGAGCGTTTGTGGAAACAGCCATCGCCGGGAGCGTGGCGGGCGCTGTGCCCATAACGGCAGAGCCCCTGAAAGCGCCGGCATCCGTGCCGAAGGCGAAATGTACGCTTCGAATCAACGGTGAAGAGCACAGGCTGGAGGTTGACACACGAGTCACTCTGCTGGACCTGTTAAGAGAGCAACTGCAGTTGACCGGCTCCAAGAAAGGCTGCGGGCACGGCCAATGTGGCGCATGCACAGTGCTGGTCAACGGCGAGCGTATCAATTCATGTTTAAGCTTTGCAGTGATGCACGATGGCGATGAGATCACCACCATCGAAGGCGTCGCGCAGGGGAATCAGTTACATCCGGTGCAGGCCGCGTTTATTCAGCATGACGGTTTTCAGTGTGGCTATTGCACACCGGGCCAGATCTGCTCGGCAGTTGCGCTGCTGAAGGAGTTGCAGGCGGGGCATCCGAGTGCAGTAACCCCGAATTTGGCGGATCTGCGGCCCATTGAGGTGACCGACGATGAGATCCGCGAGCGCATGAGCGGCAATATTTGCCGGTGCGCCGCGTACGTGGGGATCGTGGACGCGATCCGATCGGTAGCCGGAGGACAGCGCGCATGACTCCTTTTACTTATACGTGCCCAAAGACAGTCGAAGAAGCGCTGCGGGCGCACGGGACAGGTCCGGATGTGCAGTTTATCGGTGGCGGAACGAATCTCATCGATCTGATGCAGATGGGAGTCGAGAAGCCGACGCACATCGTGGATGTGAACAAGCTGCCGCTGAAGGAAATTCGGGAGCACAACGGCGGCGTTCGGATCGGAGCGCTGGTTTCAAACACGGATGCGGCGAATCACAAGTTGATTCGGTCACGGTATCCGGTCTTGAGTGAGGCGATCCTGGCGGGCGCGACGCAGCAGTTGCGAAACAAAGCCACCATGGGCGGCAACCCGCTGCAGCGGACGCGCTGTTACTACTTCTACGACCCGACATTCCGGGAGTGCAACAAGCGCGTCCCCGGCAGCGGCTGTTCCGCAATAGGAGGCTATAACCGCATCCACGCCGTTCTGGGCGCGAGTGATTCATGCATTGCAACGCACCCGAGCGATATGTGTGTCGCGTTGACAGCATTAGACGCGGTGGTTCACGTCAGAGGCCCGAAAGGCGAGCGATCGATTCCGATGACTGAGTTTCATCGCCTGCCCGGCGACACTCCGCAGATCGACACGAACCTGCAACCCGGGGAACTGATAACAGCCATCGACCTTCCGCCAATGTCGTACGGCAGGAAAGCGAAATACATCAAAGTAAGAGACAGGAACTCGTACGCATTCGCGCTGGTTTCGATTGCAACTGTGCTGGATGCGGATAGTGACGGAACTATACGGAAGGCCCACATCGCCCTGGGAGGTGTAGCGCACAAGCCTTGGAGAGCGACTAAGGCCGAGGCTTTGCTGAACGGCAAGAAAGTGGATGATAGCGCTCTGCGAGCGGCCGCTGAAGCGGAGTTGCAGGATGCGAAAGGTTACGCTCACAACTCATTCAAGATTGAACTTGCGAAGCGTTGCATTGTGCGCGGCGTGAAAACCGCGCTCGAAGCGGCTTAAATACTGAGGATTCAAAAATGGCAGATTTAATCGGTGCACCCATTGACCGGATCGATGGCCGCGCGAAGGTAACAGGACGCGCCACTTACGCTTATGAGCACAAGATTCCGAACGTAGCTTATGGCGTGCTTACGCTGAGTACGATTGCGAAAGGCAAAATAGCGTCGATAGATACACGCGCCGCGGAGAAAGTGCCGGGTGTTCTGCTCGTATTGACATACCAGAACGCGACAAAGCTGAAGAACCCGCTGAACGAACCGGCGCCAGGTCAGGAGCGCACTCCGGCCAGAGCGATTACAGCACTGCAGGACAATCTAGTCCGGTACGCCGGTCAGCCCGTTGCGCTTGCAGTGGCGGAAACGTTGCAGGCGGCCCAGGAAGCCGCGCAACTAATCCAAGTTCAGTATCAGGCGGAAGCGCACGAAGTGGATCTCGAAGCCCGAATGGCACAAGCCTACGCACCGAAAAAGGCGGGCGGAGGCGGTGACCCGGCCACCAGCAAGCGCGGCGATGTTGAGAACGGAATGGGGGAGGCGGATGAGCGTCTCGAACAGGTTTACTGGACTCCGTTCGAAGTTCACAATCCAATGGAACCGCACGCGACAATTGCCGTTTGGGACGACCCCGATCACCTGACGCTCTACGATGCCACGCAAGGCGTGTTCTCCGATCGCCAGCGGATTGCGGGCCTCTTCAATCTGAAGCAGGAGAACGTACGAGTAATCTCGCCATACTTGGGCGGCGGCTTCGGAAGCAAAGGCCCGGTCTGGTCACACGTGGCGCTATGCGCAATGGCTGCGAAACAGGTAAACCGGCCTGTGAAACTGGCCGTTGAACGCCCGCAGATGTTCGGAATGCTCGGCTTGCGGTCACAGACCCGGCAGAGTTTGCGGATAGGCGCCAAGCGCGATGGAACGTTGACGGCACTCAGCAACGATACGATTTCACACACGTCGACCTTTGACGAATTTGTGGAATCTTCGAGCCTGGCGGCTCGGATGCTCTACAAAGCCCCGAACAACAGCACGTCGCAGAAGCTGGTCACGTCGGATATCGGGACCCCGTCCTTTATGCGCGCGCCGGGCGAAGCAACGGGAACCTACGCTTTGGAAGCGGCTATGGACGAAATGGCATACGCGCTGAAGATGGACCCGGTTGAGTTTCGGTTGAAGAACTACGCCGACATCAATCCTCAGGAAGACAAGCCGTGGTCGAGCAAGTCTCTGCGCGATTGCTATCGGATGGGCGCTGAGCGATTCGGATGGAGCAAGCGAACGATAGAGCCGCGTTCAATGCGGGACGGGCACACGTTAATTGGATGGGGAATGGCGACTGCCGAGTACCCAACCCGCAGAAGCGCCTCAAACGCCATCGCGCGACTCAACGCGGACGGCACTTTTTTCGTGGATGCAGGCACACAGGATCTGGGAACCGGAACGTATACGATCATGACCCAGATCGCCGCAGACAGCTTCGGAGTCGGGACGCAACAGATCAAGTTCCGCCTGGGTGATACGATCCTCCCGCAAACGCCTGTGTCCGGCGGTTCCCAGACTGCGGCAAGCACCGGGTCGGCGGTGAAGCTGGCCAGTCAAGCGCTACGTGAGAAGTTGGTCCAGGTTGCAGTCAGCGACGCGCAATCGCCACTCTCGGGTGTGAATGAGGGGGACGTGATCCTCGACAAAGGACGGCTATACGCGAAAGGGAATCCATTACAAGGCGAGACATTCCAGCAACTGCTAGCGCGTCAGAAACAGCCTTACCTGGAGGCTAAGGGGGAAGCGAAGCCGGGCGACGAAAAAGAAGAATATTCGATGTACTCCTTCGGCGCGCAGTTCGCCGAGGTACGCGTCGACGAGGAACTGGGGCAGATGAAGGTTTCTCGTATGACGGGTTGTTTTGCGGCCGGCAAAATCTTGAACGCCAAGACAGCACGCAGCCAGTTCCTCGGCGGCATGGCTTGGGCGTGAGCATGGCGCTCTACGAGAACGCAGTGCTCGACGGCCGGCTGGGCCGCTGGGTGAACAACAACCTTTCGGAGTACCTGGTGCCGACGAACTCCGATATTGGCAAGTTCGAGGCCATCTGGGTGGACGAAAAAGACGATCACGTGAACCCCATCGGGGCCAAGGGAATTGGTGAAATCGGTATCACCGGAGCAGCGGCTGCGGTTGCCAACGCGATATTCCACGCCACCGGCAAGCGGGTGAGAGATCTTCCGGTCACGCTGGACAAACTGATCGCCGTTTAAGCCTTAGCTGAGAAAACGGATCGCCTGCTCTCGAAACGTGTTGAGCGCGGTGGTCAGGCGATCTGTTTCGATCAGTACAAACTGGTCTTCGTCCGAGAATGCATCCCGATGTTCGAGCATGCGGACGTGGTCGTCCCGCAACTTCGGAAGCGCGTCGGCGGCCCAGGACGAGCCGCGCAGACCGGCAGCCACGTAATACAAAGTCAGTTCTACATCGTTTGCGAACTTCTTGAAATCCTCAGGTGCGGTATGCATTCCGCTTTGTGTCAGGCCGGATTCCAGGCCGAGAATGGCACTGAAGAGCGAGAGCGAACTCGCCATCATCGATTTGAGCGCACTGGCTTTCGCGGGCGGAATGCCCGGCTCCGTGATTGCACGATCCGATGAAGCGGCGGCATTCGAACGAGTGCGGCGAAATTCTCTGCGCCTTTCATCGATTTCTATTTCGAGCGTTTCGTCGTCATGGCTGAAGCGTTCCACAACGACATGGAAATAAGCGCGGCAGGCATCCAGCATTTCCGCGAGAACATCGCCGGTGTTCCGCCGCTCCCAGGTGGGCCATACTGCGTATGCAAGTAAGGCAAATAGACCGCCGGCGGCGGTGCTGAGAGCGCGATAAACGACGACCTGAGCGGGCGCAGTTCCTGCCGCTGCGAGCTCAAAGACGATCAGCCCACTTATAGCTACGCTGAAGACGCCATAGTTCGCAGGCCCGATGTAGCGAAGCATGAATGTGAACGCTCCGGTGAGCAGGCATGCGAGCAGCGGACCTTGCGGCAAGCCGAGAGCAAGGGCTGTGGCAAGGCCCAAGCCTACGAACGTACCGGCAAGCCGCAGGACGCCCCGACTGAACGTTGCCGCAAAATCCGGCTTCAGGACGACCGCGACAGTCATAGGAATCCAATAAGAGCGTTGCCAGCTAATAGCCCGGCCGATTGCGTCTGCGAGGGCAACACATACCGAGAGCCGCACAGCGTGGCGCAAAATCGGTGAGCGCCAGTCGAGATTGGCCCGGAGCGTGGCGAGCCAACTGGCCGCCTGCAGCCGCCAAGGTTGTGAGCCTTCCTGAAGAGCGGCAGCGCTGAGGCCTTCGGGACTAACATTCGCAGCCAGACGAACCACTGAACGCAATTGCCCCAGCAGTGCATTGACGGCCGACATTAATTCCTGGCCGGGCGCTCCGCTCGTGCCGCAGAGATCATGAGCACGGCGAGCGGCGTCCTCCACCGCATTCAGTTCGACGGATTCGGTTCCGACAGCTTTCCCTGCCGCAAGCGATTGGGCCACATGGCGCACTAGTTGCGCAGTCGCGTTTCGAAGGTCGTCAATGCAAGGAACTGCCGGGGGACGGTTATCACTGCCGCTGACGAACTCCGGGCGCAAGCGATCCAGCAGGAACACAGAGATGCGAATTCGGTCGGCCTGGTCGAACAGCAGACGAAGCCGGGCATCCTCGGGATTGTTTTCGCGTCCGAGGGCGGCGATTGTCTCCTGGGTTTGTTGGGTGGGCACATCCAGCGGCGAGGGAGAGGGAGTATCCGGATGCGGATCGATTTCCTCGGCCAGAGCATAGTATGCACTGGCGATAGCTCTGCGTTCGGGCTCGTAACGTTGCAATGGCCAAAAAAGCAGAGCGAGGCAGGTTTGTATAAGACCGCCTGCAAGCACCAGCAACGCGGCATAGAGCGCGTAGAGCGGCGACAACGCGCCGCGTGCGGCGAACACAATGATGGCGACCAAAGTGTTGAGTCCCAGGTCGCCCGCACGCTGACTGATTGCCAAGCACATGCCGCCCACGAATGCCCAGGCAGCCGTTACCACGATGGCGGGAACGTGATATTTGCCGGATACGGAACCCACGAAGACGGCGATAGCGCCCAGAATGCTCCAGGTGAGCATGCGCTTCGCACGCTCGCGGTATGGATCGCGGCCGTCGGAATAAGAAACGTTCAGAGCGCCGGTGCTGATGGCCACTGCTCCAAGCGCGCGTCCGATAACACTCCCGATCAGGAGCGGCAGACCGACTGCCGCAGCGTTGCGCAAAGCCATCCACGGACTATTGATCTTCGATTTGTCAAGCTGGCGCAGGGAGGCAACGAAGGCACGCCAATGGTGCGATTCGGCGGTGTCAGGCATTAGCGACAGAAGGGGGTCAACCGATAACGAGGATGTCTAGCGTGCGCGGACCATGTACGCCGCGAACGCGAGTCATTTCGATATCCACTGTAGCGGACGGACCAGAAAAAAATGTGAGCGGACGATTGGCTAGCGGCTCAAGGCGACGAACTGCTTCCGGAACGAGTTCCACAATGTCCTCGCTGCGCAGAATGCAGAGGTGATAGTCGGGAACCAGCGTTGCGGCGCGGCGGCCTTGAGTAGGCGAACTCTCCAGCACTACAGTCCCGGTCAGCGCAATGCCAAGCGTGCAGGCGGTGACTACGCCGTCGGCAGTATTGAGTTCGTGCTTCGTCAGACCGGCATCGCGTAGAAACTCGAACCCTTGCGGTAGCCAATGGCCGGGGAATTCGGACGGCACGATCAGCTTGCGCTTGCCTCGCTCGGTCAAGATGTTCGCCACGTCCATCCCGATATGGCCGGTCGAGTAGAACGGAGTGCCGTTGTAGTGGCGGATGCGCTCGTCAAACAAACTCAGGCGATCACGCGCACTAAGATGTCCGCTCATCAGATAGTCACGCGGCAATTGGGCGCGCTCAATTTGCTGGTCGGCAACGCGGTCCGCAGCCGCAGATGTTTTGTTTGCGGCACGGATGCGGGCCAGAATGGTCGGTCGGGAATTGGCGCTCACGGTTGCTCTTCTGTTACACGAGCTGACCACCAATCGCGAAAAGAAGTCTTTGGAATCGGCCTCAGATCGCGAGAATCTGTCCAGCCGGAGTGCAGACCGGGCAGATGATCGATGACGCCATCATGCACAAATCGGCGTTGAGCGAACCGCGCGAGCGCCTCAGCCGCGTGAAGTCTACCGGAGCTTGCAAAAACAAGCGCCATGGCTTGCATGCCCATGTTCTCGGCATCGAATTTGCCGGCAAAGCTCGCTTGTTGTTCACGAACGATCTCGCCTCGCAGCTGAATGAGTATCTCTGGAATGTCGATTTTCACCGGACAGACGTCGTAACAAGCTCCACAAAGAGAGGAGGCGAAGGGCAGGGATCGCGAATGCTGCAGCGATTGCAATTGCGGCTTGACGATCGCGCCGATTGGGCCTTGGTACACGGAGCCGTATGCAATCCCGCCGGTCTGATGGTAAACGGGGCAGACATTCAGGCAAGCTCCACAGCGTATACAGTTCAGCGCATCGCGTCCTTCGCCGTTTGCCAACACATCCGTTCGGCCGTTATCAAGCAGAACCACGTGAAACTCTCTCGGGCCATCGCCGGGCGTGACGCCGGTCCAGATGGAGTTATACGGGTTCATCCGCTCGCCCGTCGCAGATCGCGGGAGCAGTTGCAGAAAGACCTCCAGATCGCGAAAAGTGGGAACGATCTTCTCAATCCCGACCAGACTGATAAGCACATCCGGCAAGGTGAGGCACATACGGCCATTGCCTTCGCTTTCGACGATTACGACAGCGCCGGTATCGGCCACCGCGAAATTGGCGCCGCTGATCCCGATTTCCACGGTCAGAAATTTGTGACGAAGATAAAGGCGCGCCGCTTCGGCGAGTTGCAGAGGATCATCCGTCAGATCGTCGATACCCAAGTCATGCAAGGGCAGCTCTCGGCGGAAAATATCCCGGATCTGCGTCCGATTGATATGAAGCGCGGGAACAACGATGTGCGACGGTTCTTCGTTGCCGAGCTGCACGATCAGATCGGCGAGATCCGTCTCATGTGGAGTAACGCCCCGGGCTTCGAGATATTCGTTCAAGCGAATCTCGTTCGAAGTCATTGTCTTGACCTTCAGGACTTCCCTGCCCGCCCGATCGGCAACGATGCCGCCGATAATCTGGTTTGCCTCGTCCGCGTCCGCAGCCCAATGCACCGTGCCGCCCGCACGCGTGACGTTTGCTTCGAACTGCTCGAGATAAAGGTCGAGGTACTTCAGTGTATGCGTCTTGATGGCATGACCCGCGCTCCTCAACGCTTCCCAATCGGGCAGTTCGGCGGTCATATTGTTGCGCTTCGCTTGGATAATGTCGGTCGCGTTGCGGACGTTCGCGCGAAGCTGAGCGTCGGCAAGAGCCTTTTGCGCGGCTTCTGGAAAAGCCGCCGCGCTTTCGGCATTGCCGATGTGAATGCTCACCCGAGGGCCTCTTCACGGGTAGATGCCAGGATCTGCGCGATGTGAACTGTTTTCACGTCGCGTTTCTGGCGGTGCAGGCCGCCAGATATCTGCATCAGACATGAGTTATCCCCGGCTGTACAGACATCGGCTCGTGTTGAGAGAACGCAATGCATCTTGTCCTCGAGCATTGCGGCCGAGGTCGCGGCGTTCTTGATAGCGAAGGTCCCTCCGAAACCGCAACACTCAGTGGCGTTCGGCAGATCGATCAGTTCCAGCCCGTCCACATTGCGCAACAATCGAACCGGCGCGTCCCCAACACGCAACATTCGCAGCGAATGACAAGCCGGATGATAAGTGACGCGATGCGGATAATAAGCGCCCACATTCTCGAGTCCGAGTTTCTTCACAAGCAGTTCCGTGAATTCGAACACGCGCGGCGCCAGTTCCTTCACCCGCGAGACAAGCTGAGCATCGCCGGACATCTCAGCAGCCTTTTCATAGTGGTCGCGGATCATGGCAACGCAGGAACCAGAAGGAGCGACGATGACTTCATCGTCTGAAAAGATCTCGACAAATTTCCTGACCAGCGGAATGGTTTCACGTTGATACCCAGTGTTGTAGTGCATCTGTCCGCAGCAGGTCTGCTGGGTCCGAAACGTGACGGTGTGGCCCAGCCGTTCTAACAGCTTCACGACGGCAATGCCTGTCGCGGGAAATAGCACGTTGTTGTAGCAAGTAATGAACAGCGAAATCCGCATCGGCCGCCACTTAGATTCTGCTATACGGTTCCTGGTACTGGTATATGATTACCGTCGGTGAAGCATCGGGCATTAGTAACGATATACAGCATGTGGGTGGCGTGCGCGTTGCTTGCGGCGGCACAAGCAATCACTTGCAAGCGGATTTCGGACAATCCCCTGCTCGCACCTACGACCGGCTGGATGGAACTCGGAGTTTTCAATCCGACTGCAATTCGCATTGGCGATAGAACAGTTCTTTTGTTCCGCGCACAGGACGCGAAGCACACATCCCGTATTGGATATGCGGAAAGCGCCGACGGCGTCCACTTCACGATTCGCCCCGACCCAGTGCTTTCACCTGAGACCGACTATGAGAAAGGCGGCGGGCTGGAAGATCCGCGCGTCGTTCAGATTGACGGGGCTTACTATCTGACCTACACGGGCTACGACTTACATACAGCGCAGTTGTGCCTGGCAATGTCGACCGACTTGATTCACTGGCAGCGCAAAGGCGTGATCCTGCCGGCCTATAAAGGAACCTGGAATGAGCAATGGACGAAATCGGGCGCAATCATTCCGAAGCAGATCGACGGGAAATGGTGGATGTATTATCTGGGTACAAAAAAAGACAGCGATGGAAAGCCGCGCGACTATATGGGTTTGGCGCAATCGGAGGACCTGTCCCACTGGAGCGACGCCACGCCCAAACCGGTGCTCGACCGCAGACCCGATGCTTTCGATTCACGTGTGATGGAACCAGGCCCGCATCCGTATGTGACCGATGCCGGCATTTTGCTGTTCTACAACGGCGCGAACGAAAATCTGGTTTATGGACCGGGCTGGGTTCTCTTCGATAAAAACGATCCCCGGCGCGTGATCGCACGTGCAGATCAGCCCTTCGTTTTGCCGACGTTGCCGTGGGAGAAGATCGGAAATGTTCCGGACGTCATATTTCTCGAAGGTGCTGTCGAGAAAACTCCGCGTTCGAACCCGAACGAGTTGCAGTTGACCGGATATTACGGCGCCGCCGACAAGTTCATCGGCGGCCTGGACATCCAGCTAGATGCCGCCGCTCTGAAATAGCGGGACCAGGACGCGATCGCCGCGCCGTTCGGCTTTACCGGGATTCGTCGACCGCTGCGAGAAATTTCGCGTACAGTCGCTCACCGATCCAGAATCCAGCACTTTGGATCATCTCATCCAGCACAGGCTTACACTGCTGCAATAGCCCCTGCTGTTTCCCTTCGGCGAGAATACCCAGAAGTCCAAGAGGACGAAGATTGAATTCCGAGGCGACTCTCCGGGCTCGCCGCTCATCAATGAGAATTCGATCTGCTCCCAGCTCAAGCGCAATCACAATTGCTTCCGATTCGCCCGGATCGAGACGACGCTCCAATCGTTTAACGAGTTCGCCGTCAGTGGGTTCTCTTAACGGCAACCATTCGAGGGTAGGGTGATCGATGCCGTTTCGATGCAGTTCGATGGCGACCGCAGGCGGAATCACAAGCTCGTGATACAAGCTCCTCAGAAGATCGAGGCGGCCGATGACGGACAAATTGAGAATCGGGGAGGTGTCTGAAACGACAATCAACGCGTCGGAACCCGCCCAATGGTCCGCAGATCTTCGTCCAGCTCCTGCGAGCCATAGTGAATCGGGATGCGCCGGGAAGCGAGGGCTTTCTGAAATTCGAGCTGCGTTTGGTCCGCAAGTTTTGCAGCCTGCCCCAGCGTAAGCCTCTCAACCTGAAAAAGCGCTATTGCTAGTTCGCGCTTGAGCTCTTTCTCTGTCAGACCCGATGAAGCCAAGATGTCATCCGATATTGTGATCGACATGCCGCGTTCCTTCTCAAAGCTTATCGTGATAACGGTCGATTTGTCCTACGCTGCTTCAGTATTCCGATGCAGAGCAAGAAGCTGGTCGGGTTTGAGATCGACCATTGCGTACGTTTGCCCCCTCTCGTCTGAAAATGCGATCAACAGCGCTTCTTCACCGTCTCGTTGCAGAAATTCCACAACCGTGCCTATTTGCCCCTTGGTCAAGCTCCGTTCGGGAAGGTCCTCGATCAACGCAACTGGAGATAGCGGTGCTATCCGCTTCCTAGAGTCACTCTGTTTTCTTAACGAAGCAGGTTGTTAGCAGCGGTTGAACCTGACGCGCTTCACTCATACCGCAACGCTCTCGTGGGATTGATTTGGCTGGCGCGCAGTGCCGGGATGAATCCAGCCAAGCACGCAACCAGGAGCAAACTACAGGTGGCAACCGCCAGTGTTATCGGGTCGTGCGGCGGCAGACCGTAGAGCTGGCTGCGCACCAGGCTACTGAGGCCGATAGCCGCGGGTAGTCCAACCAGTACTCCAATTGCCACCAACACCAGCACTTCTTTCATTACCATTCCGATGACATTTCCCTGGATGGCACCCAGTGCCATACGAATGCCGATCTCACGCGTCCTCCGCGCGACCGTGTAAGCCATCACGCCATACAGCCCGATAATCGCGAGCAGCGTGGCAAGTGCTCCGAACAGTGTGGATAGGCTTGCGACTAAACGTTCGTTGCGCAGCGATTGCCCAATTTGCTCCTCGGTCGTTCGCACCTGGTAAACCGCCAAGTTCGGATCTAGAGCGGCAACTCTCTGTCGAACCATCCCGACCAGCGGTTTGGGGTCCGCTACTGTTCGCACATAGAACGTGACACCTTGTGGAACTATGAACGCGTTATAAGGACAGAATGCCTGTGGCCGCATGGCTTCACGCAGGTTCTCGTATTTGATGTCCTTGACCACGCCGACGACTTGCATGTCGGTTCGCGTATTTGGATCCGCCCCGAAGCCTACGTGCAAACCGATGGGATCGCGCTTGGCGAAGTACTTTCGGGCAAATGCCTCATTGATAATCACCGTGGTCGGTACCAGGTTATCGGGATCGTCGGAAGCATCTGTGTGCTTCACGGTCCGGTTATCGTTCACTGTGAAATCGCGTCCTGACATGATCGGGACGCCCAGCGTAGCGAAATAGTTCGGGCTGATGGCGTTCATGAAAGGTTGCGCCTTCTCGCCGACCTTTGCCGAATAGCCTTCCACCGTCATCGAACTGTCCCATTCGTTGTCCTCCAAAATCCGCATGCTTGCGTAACCGACTGAACGCACGCCCGGAATCGATGAGAACGAATCCATTAGCTGTTGATACAAAATTTTGGTTCGCATCGTGTCGTAGCCGTTCAACGTGGGGTCCAGTTCAAACCCGACCAGACGTTCGGGCGGGAAGCCCGGACCAAGCTCGCGCAGGTTTGACAACGTCCTGACAAAAAGACCGGCGCCGATCAGAAGCAGCAGCGACAGAGCTACTTGGGCAGCGACTAGGCCCTTTCTCAATCCCACTTGGCCGCCTCCCAAAACGGAACCTGCCTGCGACTTCAACGTGTCCGCCACATCTGCGCGTGAGCTCTGCAAGGCGGGCACGAGACCGAATAGAATCGACGTAATCAGCATCAGACAAAAAGTAAAGATTAAGACACGGGCATCTGGAACGGCGGTAATACCGGAATCGGAAGAGTTGAAATAGGTTGCCAGCAGAAAGCGGTCCGCTGCATAAGCTAGCGCCAGTCCAGCAATCGCGCCTAGTGTGGATAGCAGCACGCTCTCAATGAGAAGCTGCCTGATGATCACGCTCCGGCCCGCGCCGATCGAGAGTCGAATGGCGATCTCTTTGCTGCGTGCAGTTGCGCGCGCCAGCAGCAGATTGGCAAGGTTGGCACAAGCGAGCAACAACACCATTGCTGTGATGCCCAGCAGAAGCCATAACGGGGTCGTCAACTGCTGACGTATGTAGGACCGGCCCTGCCCGCCTGGAAGTAGCTCCATCCAGCACTTGACAAAGCGTTGGCGCGTACGATTGGAAGCATTCGCAAACGCAGCCAGCTTCACTTCCATTTCAAGCATGCTGTGCATGAACGGCTGCAGTGAAGCCTGGGCCTGCTGACGCGTGACCCCGGGCTTGAGACGTCCGTACGCGTTCACCCAGCGCGAGCGCCGGTCCTCCATTCTTCTCCAGTTCGGCAATACTTGCGGCGCCATCTTGATCGGGATGAACAACTTCTCAATTCTGCCGCCCTCCATGCCGTTAAACCGCTCGTGCGCCACCCCAATGATTGTGAGCGCGTGAGCATTCACTATGATGGTTTTCCCAATCACGTTGGGATTCGCGCCGAACCGGTTCTGCCAGTAGCTGTAACTAAGCACGGCCAGCGGATGAGCGCCTTCAAAGAGGTCGTCTTTAGAAGTAAACGTGCGCCCGAGGGCGGGCTCAACTCCTAATACCCGAAAGTAATTGCCCGACACCAGCTCGGCATCAACACGCTCTGTCCGGCCTCCAAACCCGAGACTGGCATCTATCGGAAAGCGGCAAAACATACCCGAGAAGACCTGGTTGTGATCGCGAAAATCGCGGTACATCGGATAAGAAATGGCGTTCATGCCCCAATTGCTGCCATAGTGGTCGCCTTGCATGTGGAACTCCACCAGCTCCTGCGCGTTCTTCACCGGCAGCAGACGCAAGAGAATCTGGTCAAGCAAACTGAAAATAGCCGCATTCGCGCCAATGCCAAAAGCAAGTGAAACGATGGCAACAGTCGTAAAGAGGGGCGCTCTCAGGAAGCCGCGAATGGCGAAGCGAAGATCGCGAATGATCTGCGTCATCAAATGTCTAAACGAGGTCGGTTCCGCTCATGTTCCGAATTCTTTGGACGTGGCTGCCCGGAATCGGATGGTATTCTTCGGTCAGGCGCAGGCGAATGAATTTCCGAAAGTTGGCTGCGACCCTGCTAACCGGGCTGGGAGTTCTGACTGCCGTCTATGGCGTGCAGCGAACGCACTCGGTTCAGCGAAGCGCAACGACGCAGCCCTTTCGTGAGTATCCGGGTGACGAGTACAGAGTTTCGCAGATCCCCCTGCCCGCCGGCTACAGAGATAGGGCGGAGTGGGTGTTTGCCCGCCTGATGTATCCGTCCATCCCGGACGCGGGTTTCCGCCACGCCGGCTGGGACTGGCGCGAGGGACACTCTAGCTGGACCAACGATTATCCACGCGCCGACCGGCATTTTCTGGAGGCGGTACGCCGGCTCACGCGGCTTGACGCCAGGCCGGTAGAACAGCCGGTAAACCCCGACGACACTGACGATATTTTCAACTATCCCTGGCTCTATGCGGTGTTCGTCGGCGAATGGGATCTGACCGATGCACAAGCGAAGAAAATCCGCGACTATCTGCTTCGTGGCGGTTTTCTGATGTGTGACGACTTCTGGGGCACCATCGACTGGAGCATATTCAACCAGAGCATGAAGCGCATATTTCCGGACCGGACCATTGTTGAAATTCCCGACAATGATCCTATTTTCCACACCGTCTACGACCTCGATGACCGCTATCAAGTGCCTGGAGAATGGGCCGTGCGCACGGGCGTTCCGTTTCGCAACGACGGATACGTTGCCCATTGGCGTGGCATCTA
This sequence comes from Terriglobia bacterium, assembly GCA_963846045.1. Lineage (GTDB taxonomy): Bacteria > Acidobacteriota > Terriglobia > Bryobacterales > Bryobacteraceae > Bog-105. The sequence goes on from CAWJUL010000005.1 coordinate 56,104, forward strand.
CGACGGAAAGGGCCGTCTCATGGTTGCCCTGGCATTCAACTCCGATATAGGCGACTCATGGGAGTGGGCCGACTTCCCCGGCTATCCCGAGCAATATTCCGCTCTCGGCGTGCGCGTCGGCGTGAATTACATCATCTACTCGATGACACACTAAGCTGATGGCCGCTGTCTCGATACGATCGACCTTACCGTGGATGCTTGCCGCAATGCTGGTCTCCGCGGCTGGGCATTCACTCAGCGATGAAGATCTGAAGCTATTGCAAGATCCTGCCGGTTGGGAGTACGTCACCGTATCGGATCAGGATGCGGGAGTACAGACCCAGCACGTTTGTTTCGACGGCCAACCGCACCCGAACCAGTGCAGCGGCACTCTGACGTTCAGCGCCGACGGCACGTTCGTAAAGCAAATCACCATACACGGGCAGAACGTCGACCGCGATGGCAAGTATGAAATCGACGGAGATCAAATTTCGTTTTTCGACGAATTCGGCACCCGGGATGGACCATACTCATTGCAGCTCAACCCTCAAACGAAGATGCTGGTGTTGAGCATGGCCCAGGTTCGAATGGAACTCGAGTTGGTGAGCCAGTACAAAGACGATCTGCAACACAAGAAAGCTCCGGCCCATTGAAGACCGGATGCTAGCATCGGCTTCGTGCAGGAAAACGAAGTCTTTGAAGCGATCGGCGAACAGGGGTTCCGGCGCTTGGTGGCGGCGTTCTACCGGCAGGTAAGAACCGACGGCATCCTCGGACCGATCTATCCACAAAATGAATTTGACGCGGCAGAACAACGTTTGCGCAACTTCCTTATATATCGATTCGGCGGCCCGGAAACGTACATCGAGGAGCGCGGTCACCCACGGCTTCGGATGCGCCACGCGCCCTTTCGCGTCGACCAAAACGCGCGCGACCGTTGGATGCAACTCATGACGCAAGCTCTAGATGAGGCAAACTTTCCGCCTGATGTACGAGAAATCTTAGTCGCTTACTTCGATTCCACTGCCACGGCGATGATGAATTCGCGCTGAAATCTCCACCGTTACCTGCGATTTACATATAATGCTGGCTAAATGACTTTCCGGCCGAAGGAGTTGGGGATATGACTCGGTTCTCAGTTCGGGGTTTAGTCGGCGCGTTGTTTTCGCTTGCATTGCTTGCGCCGGTTGCGAACGCCCAGCAGGATTACGTCGGAAGGTTTGATCTATATGGCGGGTTCGCTTATCTGGAGAGCCCGCATATTAACCTCGCCGAGCGTGGATTTCAATTTCAGTTCGGATTCCGTCCAGCCAATTGGTACACCTTGGGCTTCGATTACAGCGTGAGCACAGGCCACACATCGTTAGGGCCAAACCTGTTCACGACGTCTCTGCAACAGCAATTGGGCGCACAACTCGGGCCACTCGTCGCAGCGGGGATTATTCCTCCAACTTACACGTTCTCAGCACCAATCGACTCCTTGACGCAGACCTTCGCTGCCGGTCCACAACTGGCTTATCACGGTTGGAAGCCGATTACGCCTTTTATACGGCCATCCATCGGGGCCATCCATGAAGTTGCGAACGTCCACTCTACTGATCCGATTTCCGCCGGGATCGTCGCGCAACTGGCGCCCTCGGGAACGAAAACAGATTGGGTCGGCTTCTATGGCGTCGGCGGCGGAATCGATGCGAATGTATCGCGACACTTGGCGATCCGTTTCCAAGCTGACTTCGTCCACGATCACCTTTTTAGCGATCTGCTGAAGGACGGCAGAAACACCGTCCGCTTCTCAGTCGGCCCGGCGCTGCAATTCGGACGTAACGTGCAGAAGTGATTTGACGCGCGTCTTTGAAGACGGTGCGCTATGGCGTCAGTACACGTCGGCACCTCAGGCTGGCATTACAAACATTGGGTGGGGCCCTTCTATCCGGCGCGCACGCCCGGCACGAAGATGTTCGAGTTTTATTGCCGGTACTTCGATACGGTTGAGCTGAACACAACGTTTTACTCCCTGCCAAAACCAGGCGGGCTGAATAATTGGCGGGAAACTTCGCCGCCGGACTTCTGCTTTGCCGCCAAAGGTAGCCGCTTCATCACCCACATGAAAAAACTGAAGGAGCCCGAAGCGGCGTTGGGCAAATATTTCGAAGCCATAGAAGCACTCCAGCAAAAGCTTGGACCGATTCTGTTCCAGTTACCTCCGCACTGGACTTTTGATCGGCAGCGGTTCGCCGCATTCCTCGAAGCTCTTCCGCAATACCATCGCTATTCTTTCGAGTTCCGCAATGAGAGCTGGAACGTTCCCGCAGCATACGAACTGCTGGCGAAGCATGACGCGGCCTATTGCATATTCCATCTGGCCGGATTCCAATCTCCCATACTTACGAGCGCTGATTTCGCCTACATCCGGCTGCACGGGCCGGGCGGTAAATATCAAGGCAGCTATACCGACGAAGCGCTCAATTCCTGGGCGAGAAGAATTGAGGATTGGTCGGCCAAGCTGCGATCCGTGTATGTTTATTTCGATAACGACGATAGCGGCTTTGCCGTGCAAAACGCGCTTCGGCTGAAAGAAATGCTAGGCCTATCGAAAAGCAACCCGTTAGCATGAAGAGCACATGACCTGTATACGCGTGCTGCTGTTACTGGCCGCTTCGTGCACCGCTGCGTTTTGCTCCGATGAACTGACTATCTACGAACTGCTCGCGCCGCAGACGCACTCGTTCGCTATTACCTACGACATGTCGACATCGGCGGAGGGTTCCCCATATCTCTTCAATCCAATCAGGAACGGTTCCGTCGCTTCGGACGAACGCGTCATTGACTCCGCCACAGGCAAGCCGCTCGAGTTCCACGTTGTAAGCGCCGACGAGGCGGTAAAGAATGGGCTGCGCGGACATCCCAACTCGGATAAATACATCCAGGTGACTTTAGCTCACCCGGTTCCCAAAGGCGGAGAAGCGCGCGTCAGAATTTTCAAAACTTACACGGACCCGGCATCTTACACAGACGAGAACGGCGGCCTCAATTTTCAACGTAGCTTGGGTATCAAACGGAACGTCATCGTTCTCCCGAAGAACTATGAGCTGATCTTCTGCGGCGCGCCGGGGATAGTCTCGACGCAACCTGACGGGCGGGTTCGGGTAAGCTTCTTCAACGATCGGGACGACGAGATGATGGTGCATCTGAAAGGAAGGTTGTTGCCATGAGATGGATGGTTTGGGCGGCTCTGCTAACAACTCCGCTCGCGCTAGCTCAAATGCATCGCGCCGAGCAAGACCGCGAGATCCGCTATTGGCTGCTTGACCCCGACACTCACCAGTTCAAAATTTCGCACGACTTCAATGTCACGCGCGTCGGCCAGAAATACGTACACAGCTTCGTACGCAAAGGCAGCATGGTCGCACAATCGCAGATGTTCGACGTCGACACGGGCGAGCAGTTGAAAACGTACAACGTAACTGGGAAGGATACGAACGCACTGGGATATTACCCCACGCCCTCCCCCGACGATGAGGTAGTCGTCCAAGGCGAACTGCCGCACCCCATAGAAGCCGGCGAATCGGTGCGCGTTCGGGTGATCGAAACGTACACAGACCCGACGTACGCGGCCAAAAACGGCGAACTCGTGTGGGACCGAACGTTAGGGCGTCCACGCAACGAAGTCACTCTGCCAGATGGCTGGATGTTGACGCAGGTAACAGTACCGGCGATCATCACGCTTGATTCACAGGGCCGCGTTACTTGCAGGTTCACGAACCCGCGGAACGACGAAATCCACGTTGTGTTGAAAGCGCGCCGCCGGCCGGCTTCCACAGCGCCGGCGAGCTAACTCCCCAGTTCGTCCTGCAAGTCAAACGAAGCTTCAGTCCTGCTTTGGACATCCAAAGACTTGACTCTTCGCGCAGTTCGAAAAGCCCTTTTGTTATATGCCCGCAGCAGCTAACCCCGCGGGTGCGCAGGAATGGCGCGCGTCCGCAAACCCCTGGCTGATCGCCGTTTCGGTGATGCTTGCAACGTTTATGGAAGTGCTGGATACTTCCATTGCATCGGTTGCGCTTCCTTATATTGCGGGCAGCGTATCCGCTACTAACGACGAAGCCACCTGGGTTCTGACAAGTTACCTGGTTTCAAACGCCATAGTGCTGCCGGCCAGCAGTTGGTTTTCACTGCGATTCGGGCGCAAGCGTTTTTTGCTGACCTGCATCGTCATTTTCACAGTTTCGTCATTCCTGTGTGGAGCAGCCTGGAGTCTCGGAATTCTACTGATTGCGCGCACAATTCAAGGTGCGGGCGGCGGAGCGTTGCAGCCCTTATCGCAAGCCATCTTGCTTGAAAGCTTTCCTCCGCAGAAACGCGGAATGGCCATGGCGGTTTTTGCATTGGGGGTGGTTGTCGCCCCGGTGTTAGGGCCCACATTTGGCGGTTGGCTCACCGATCACTATTCGTGGCGATGGAGTTTCTACATCAACATTCCCATTGGTGTGCTCGCCATGTTTATGATCATGCGATATGTGGAAGACCCGCCCTACATCAAGAATGCGAAACCGGGAAGATTCGACGCTTGGGGATTGGGTCTCCTCGCTGTGTGGCTCGGCTGCCTGCAGATCATCCTGGATAAAGGCCAGGAAGACGACTGGTTTGGCGCTGTTTGGATTCGCTGGGCCGCGGCCATTCTGATTATCGCGTTCGTATTGTTCCTCGTTTGGGAATGGTTCGGACGCAAGCCCCTGGTAGATCTCACAGTTTTCAAGAATCGGAACTTCGCGCTCGGGTGCTTGCTAATCGGACTCTTCGGTGCGTCCATTTACGGCTTGATCACCTTGCTGCCGCTGTTCTATCAGGAGCTCATGGGCTACACGGCGCAACTTGCCGGCATTGCTGTCGCCCCGCGCGGGATCGGCGCGATATGCGCAATGCCGATTATCGGAATTCTAACTGCGCGCATGGACAACCGCTGGCTCATTGTGGCCGGATTCCTCGTATTTGCTGTTTGCAGTCTGTGGTTCGGCGAAGTGAATCTTGGCATCTCGCAGTGGTCGTTTCTATGGCCGATCGTTTTGAGCGGTTTCGGCTCAGGTATGGTGTTCGTTCCGCTCTCGACCACCACCATGGGCACACTTACGAACGAGCAGATAGGTAACGCCAGCGGACTCTATAACCTGTTGCGCAACGTAGGAGGAAGTATTGGTATTTCGTTGGTCAACACAATCGTTGCGCGTCATGAACAAGTGCATCGAAGTGAAATGTTGCACTCGCTGCAAGCGACAAACCCCGTTGCGGAAAACCGATTGTCTGTCTTGCACAACTATGTGGCCTCACACCAGGCGTTGGGATCGGCCGGCTCCAGCAGCGCGGCGCTGCAGATGCTCAACAACACACTGCACTCGCAAGCCAGGCTCTGGGCCTACGTTGACGATTTTCGCTATATGGCGCTTGCGTGTGCCGCGTGCATACCAATTGTATTTTTCTTCAAGCGTGCGCGACCCCGGCCGGGCGCGGTGCACGCCGAATAAGCGGATCACACGCCGTAGGCGTACGTGCTTACTACTGGACTGACTCGATGACCCACCTACCCGAACGCCTTTGGAGCACAAAACTTACTGTGGACGGGTTCTGCTTCACTGTTCCATCGGAAAAAGTCTCCGTTACGATTCGCTGGCACTGAACGGTAGCGCGATCCCCGTTGATAGTGGGCTGCGAAACGGGAACGATCGTCATCTGTAGTGCGCGTACGCCCGAGAGTTTCTCGCGGATGTCCTTTTTCGTGAGAGCCGGCTGGGCGGAGACGATACCGTCAATGTCTTTGTTCTGCCACGCGCCCGCGAATGCTTTCAGTGTTGCGATTACGCCGGCTGCCTCCGCTCCCTGCTGCTTGGCCGATTTCAAAGCTGCCAGCGCGCTATCCGCGTCTGCGCGACGTGTGCCGCTCGGAAATCGGGCGATAAAGTTCACCACAGCGGCTGGGTCGTTCCGGTCTAGACTAGCCCACGCACTTTCTTCCGCTGCAACGGAATCTGAAACATTGGGTTTCGAAAGCTGACTGATCAGTTGCTGCGCATTCTGCGAATGCGGCCCGTTCGGATGCCGTGAAAGAAAGCCGTGCAGTGAATCGAGCTTGGTTTTGTCGGTTGCATTCCAATCGTTATTCTCCGCTTCCGCCTTCTGTTGGTCAGAGAGGTTGGTGAGCAGCTTTCGAGCTTCATCACCGTAAGGGCTTTGCGGATGTCTGTTGAGAAAATCCTGTAGCGATGATGCGTTGTTCTTTTGCACAGCCCCCCATTCCAAGCCTGAGAGCTTTTGCTGTGCCTGCCCGGCATGAGCCCCGGCAGGATGTTTTTGGAGAAACGCCTGGATTTCCTGGATCGACTTGGACGAATTCACGTGATCCCAATCCGATGACTCAAGCGCCAGCTCATTAGCCGTTGCGGGCGCGAGATCTACTTCGGAGCCACTCAGCGCCACGGTTTCACCCGGCTTGAAGCGGCGATCAATCTGTTTGGCGAGGAAGCCTGGACGCGACAGGTTGATCCGATGTTCGCCCGGAGGCACCGATCGCTTGAACACTCCGTCTTTGGATACGATGCTTGCAGCGGAACGATCAACTTGAATCACTGTGCCGGATGCGGCTCCGACAATCTCAAGCGAAGCAGGCTTAGCAGTGAGCTGTAGTTGGACAGAAGTATCGGATCCTTTGTACACGGACACGTGAACGGCTTCGGTTGGCGTGTAACCGTCTTTAACGGCTTGCAGCGTATGCGCACCGGCAGGCACGATGGCCCGCAGTTCACCGTGTTCCGGCACCGTTCCGAATACCTTCTGATCCATCAAGACCCTTGCGTCTGAAGCGTTCGCTGTGACCACCAAAGTTCCCACGTTTGACTTCCCTACGACAAATAAGTCCAGTGTCGGGCTCGACGAGGATGTAAGGTCAAAGTCGAAATTGTCCGACTCGCTGCTCACGCGAAGTTTGCGGTAACCCGGCTGCAAAGCCGGCAGCTTTAGGACCTGGTTGGCGGTACTGCCGATAGAAGTACCGTCCAGCGATACGCGAACGGGGCTGCGTATGCTGGTTGCAAGCGTGGCGGAACCGCCGGTTTGGTCTACAGCCACGACGCTAAGCGAATTAGCCACCGGCGAACCCGACAGCACAGATTGGCCGTTCTGATTTACTTCAAAGGGTACAGATGCGCTATTTGAAGCTTGAGAAAGCGCCAGAACGTGTTTGCCGGGTGTCACGGTCGAGATTCCAAGACGGCCGTTTCGCAAATCGCCTACGCTAGCGCCATCCAGTGTGACCGAACCATTCTCCAAATTGCCCGCGATCTGAATCATCGGAACGGCGGTCGTCAAAGCGGCTTCGAGATGTGCTGTGGGTTGCCCAGCGCGTACGTCAAGTGGGAGTGTCAGGGGAGTGAACCCGTCCTTGCTGAACTGAACGTCATAATGGCCAGGCGGAAGCTTCAAGCTGCAGTTTGGAGTGACACAGGAATATGAGCCGACGTGAACTCTAACCTGCTCGGGTGTCAGTGCGAAATCGACGGGAATGACGTGCCCGCGGGATAGCAGGAAGTAGCTGCCTATAGCGACTGCCCCAAGTACACAGGCAGCCGCAATCAGCATGACAGGCGACAGCTTCGGTTTCGTCGTGGCCGTGGCGGCTATCTTGGCGTCGAGTTCCTGTGAAAGAAGCGTCGCAGCTTGCGAGATCTGTGTGTCCTGTGATTTGAGCCATTCGTTTTCGTCAATGATGGTCCGAAGTTTGGTTAATCGCCTCTTGTTTAATCCGGGATAGATACTCGACCGGAGAGCTTCTATTTGACGGAGCGCCTCAGCGCGGGTCCGTTCGAGTTCGAATTGCCGCTTCGCTGCGTCAACCCGGCGTTCTGCCGTTTCGAGACGCGAGTCGCCCGAGAACTTACGTTTTGCCGAGCTAATCAGGTCGAGGGCTTCGTCCCAGTTTTCGCTCACTTCAGCCGACTTCAGCCGATCAAGAAATTGGGCGAGCTCTTCTTCCCGACGGCGGAACGCGATTTCTTTCGAAACGCCAATGGGTATTTTGACTTGGGGTTGAAGCCTGATTGCCTCGTCCACACAGAGGCTGGCGTTCTTCCAATCGTCAGGTATCCGTTCCTCAGCAGCAGCGAGGAGCGCGGCGATTACCTTCTTCTTGAGTTCGCTCTCGTGAAGTGAGCTTTCAAATGCAACTCGCAATGACTCGCATGCTTCTCTCACACGCCCAGCTTTGAGAAGCTCTTCTCCACGCCAGAAGGCGTCTTTAGCAACCTTCTGTTTCTCGCGTTCGCGCTCCACCTGCTGCGCGAGTTGCTTTAGCGCCGGATCGCCAGGGAACTCGATGAACGCGGTATTGATTTCTTCGTGCGCAGATTCCCAATCGCCGCTTTGCAGCAGACTCTTAATCTGAGTTATCCGCCTCTCCTTCTGCGCGGCTCTGTTGCGAGCGCTTAGAGAAGCGAGACGCCCCAACTCAGACCCAACGATGGAGAGCCATGGATACAGTTTTCCGAGATCCTCCCAGCCGCGTTTGGCGTCTTCGTACAAACCGCGCGACTCAAGTTCGCGTGCCTTCCCGATAGCAGCATCCAGCAGAGCCTGTTTATTCTGAACCAGTTGCAATCCGTCGCGAAAGTACGCTTCTTCGGGATACGACTGCAGCGCGGTGCGGAGAATCTCTGCTTGCGTTGCAAAGTCGTTTTCCGTCGCGAGCTTCCGTTCGACTTGGCGTAGATACTCGGCCGCGGATTCCTGCTCAAGGAATGCGCTTTCGGATATCAAATCCCTAAACAGTTGAAAATCCGGAAAACGCTCTGCCCCCTTTAAAGCGACATTCTGCGCCGCTCTAAATTGTTTGTCTTCAAGAAGCTGGCGTACTTGCAACAAAGCTGTGACGATCGATTGCAATCTAATAGCCACCGCGTTGAGTTCGGGATCTTGAGTTGTCCGCAACCAGTTTGTTCAGCCGCGACAACAGGTGAACTAATGCTTCGTGCCCATTTGGTTGCGTTGCCTGCTGCTCAATAGTCTTGAGTTGAGCCAATGTACGGGCTTTTTCGGCCTGCCTCTCCCGTTCGTCGATACTCGATCGGAGACGCGCTTCGACAGCTTCGCCTTGCTTGTCGCGGGGGAAGGTGGTCAAGAAGCGGCGAATGGTGGCGAGCGCTTCATCCAAGTCGCCCGAGGATTCCAGCGACTTGACTGAGGTGGCGCAATCTTCAAATGCATGTTGCCTGCGAGCCTCATTCAAAGAGGCTGTGAGCTGCTGCGAGACTGGCTGCTCAGGATCTGCCGTCTGGGCCTCGGCGATCATAGCCTCGGCGAGAGCGAGATCCAGCAAAAGCGCATCATTGGCGCGCTCAAGTAGAAGTTTTGCCGCGGCCGTCGCGATTTGCGGCTCAGTTTTGGCCGCCTTGAGCGCATCCTGCACCGTTTGCAGCCCAAGACTCAGATTTCCTTCACTAAATTCCGCGCGTGCTTGAGCCAACATGCGCTCCGCGGCCCAAACGATGTCGCGCCGCTCCGTGGACGCCTTTTCTAGAGAAAGAAGATCGGCATCCTCCGGAAACTCCTGCAGGGCGCCGCCCGCTAGTTCGATCGCTTTCTGATATTCGTGTTTTGAAAACTCTGCCTGGATTGAGGCAACAAGGTTGCGCCTTTGCTGTTCTTGCCGCTCCTGCAACATACGTGCACAGGCGGTAACGGCATCGGCGACGCCGGGGTAGTAAGGATAGAAGGCGGCGAGTTTCTTCCACTCGTCATAAGCCTCCGGTATGGAACCACTCCGCTGAAGTTTTCGAGCGCGGTCCGCCAACTCTTCGACTGATTTCTGCTTGTCTCTGACAACGTTCAGCTGCTCCCGAAAGAAGGGCTCGTTGGGATACCGCTGGGCGGCTTCCGCGAGAATACCGGCCCGGGCATCAAGCAGCGGCTCCGCCCCAAGTTTGCGTTCGGTATCAGCCAGATATTCCGTCGCTTGCTGCCGTTCTCGCGCACTTGCATCTTGCTTCAGGGCTAGAAAGGGCTGGTGCTGAGGATTTCTCTTTAGCTCCTCGTCACAAAGACTTTGGCAAGTCTCGTATTCACCTCTCAGGAGAGCCGCATGGGCCTGCTGATAGTGAGAGCTCTGGACAATGATCTCGCGGCTTGCTTGTTCAATCTCCGTGTCAGGCAAGAGTCCGGCCGCTAGAGATTTGGCTTGAGCTTGAATCGCGCCAAGGTCGGGGGCAGACGAGCTTCGTTCAAAATCTTTCTTCAGTTGCGCGAGAGCCGCCAAACAGCTTTGTCGCTGCTCTCTACGATGCAGTTCGGCGATTTCGGCTTCGACTGCTTTGAGCGCGTTCTGTATGCGCGCATCGCCGGCATAGTCGATCGCAGCTCGTTGAGCATGGGTTAAGGCGTCGGCTAAGCGATGCTGTTGACGATGGCGCGCAATTTCGTCTAGAGCGCCACGTATGTTTTCCTCTCGCTGGTGCTTCAGTATCTCCTCGCGAAGCGGTTGCGGGATGCGGGTCGCATCGAGGGAACCGAAGACGTTCTCAAGCACAGCATAGGCGGAACGCCAATCGCGGCGGACAATCTTGTCGGCCTGCTTGAGGGCTGCTGTCGCTAGCCTTTCTGAAGTGACGGGCAATCCGCGGCTAATCTCTACGGCCTTGCCCAATGCGTCGGACGCGGCGGCGGTTTTTCCCAGGGAAACCAAACGTAGTGCATCGTCTATCAGCCGGTTTGCGTCCACCGAACGCTGCGCTTCGAGCGATCTCTTCGACTTCAAATCCGCAATCTGCTGATCTCCTGGAACCTGAACATCGGCAGCCGCGAACAGCTTGTCGGCGGCCGCGTAATTCTCGGCCGCTAACGCAGCAGAGATCTGGGTGACAAAAGCCGCGCTCGCTTCTGCCCTTTGCCGCTGCAGCGAACTGGTATTGCTCTCAATCTTCTGCTCTATTCCCGGAAAAGCGGGATACAGTTGCCGCAACGAACGCCAAAGTTCGATTGCTTCCTGAAACTGGCTGTTGCGTTCGCGAGCGCGAGCATCGTTAGCCAGGGTGTCCACGCGCTGCTGAAGCTTGTGCAGGTTCTGCGTTTCCTCCAAGCAGAAGGCATTGGTTGGATAAACTTTTAATGCATCTTCGAGAATGTTGAGCCGTTGGTCAATCAGAGGTTGGGCAGCAAGCCGCTCTGCGACGTTCGTTTGATAGCGGATCTCCTCTTCCTGACGGAAGCGAGCGATGTCGCGCACCACCTCATGGAGGCTCGGGTAATGCGGGTACTTCGCGAGATAGCGGTCACACAGTAGTTGCGCAGCAGCGGGATCGCCGTCCTGCAAAAGACGCGAGGCGCGCTCGATGGCCGCGGTCAGGTCATCGCGCTCTTGACGCACGCGACGATAGAATTCCTTGTACTCGGCCACACGTTCGCGGTTGTCGTCTGAACGGCGGGTGAGTTCAGCAAGGCTTTCGAGCGAGGCAATCGCCGCTTCTATTTTTCCTTGCAACCAGTCCGCCTGAGCCGACTGGAATAAGCGTTCCTGTTCCTGGCGACTGCGCAGCAGCTCTTTTTGCTTCGCATCCACCTGGCCCAAAATCTGACGAGCCCTCGGGTCATTCGGCCGTATTTTCAGAACGTCTTGAGCAGCCTGACGCGCATTCGTAAATGACGATTTTTCGAGATGTTCTTTGGCCGCTGCGAGTAGCTCTGCCACCTTGTGCTGTGTTAGTACCGTCTCTATTCGAGCGTTGAGGGCAACTGCATCCGGATGCGTGGGGACGATCTCGAGAACCTCCTGAACTTTCTTGAGTGCGAGAGTGTATTCCTCACTCTCCAAGTATTGTTGGGCGATAACCATCAAACGCTCCGTGCGATCCCGCTGAAGCGCGGCATCGATGTCGTGCCGAAGCTGAACGATTGCTGGATCGCTGTGACCTTCCGCTTCGAGCTCGTTAACAATTTCAGCGGCGAATTGAAGATCGCTCTTTTCGAAGCTGCGGCGCGCTCTTTCTAGGCGAGTACGCAGTCCGTCCATGCTTCGAACTGTGTCTCCCTCATTCCGAAGCGCTCTTTGCAGGGCATCGGCGAAGGCCGCCGCAGACTCGAAGCGAGCCCTCGGTTCCTTCATCATGCCCTTCGCGATTACCTGGCTGACAGCGCGGCTAACGCCGGGATTCAACTCTGTTGCGGGAGGCGGGTTATAGGATGTGATCGCGACGGCTATGTCAGCGTCGGAGTTGTTCGCGCCACGGCCGCGGACGAACGGGTGAGTAGCCGTAACGGCTTCGTAGGCAACGCTGGCAATTGAGAAAACATCACTGCGGTTCGTGAGCGCCTTAAAGGTTATCTGCTCGGGCGACATGTATTGCGGCGTGCCTCGCACACCCGTCGAGTTGTTGCCCATCAGGTGAGCAACGCCAAAGTCGATAACCTTAACCGCGTCATCGCGCATGACGAAAATATTGCGAGGCTTGATGTCTCGGTGCAGGAGCCCGCGGTCATGTGCCGCCTGCAGCCCGCGGCAGCACTGCGAAATGATATCGACCGCTCGCAAGGCCGAGAGGGGAACAGCCGCCGGATAGAGCAGATCGTGCAGCGTTTGGCCAGGCAATAGCGGCATGACGAAGAAGGGTTTGGCGACCCCATCCTCTTCAAATTCACCCATGTCGAAAACTTCGACGACATTAGGGTGAACCATACCGGCAAGAACGCTGCACTCGCGATAAAAAAGATCGATAAAAACGCCGCTGGGGATGTCGCGAAGAGTCTTGACCGCAACCTCGCGCCGCATCAGAGTGTCGTAGGCGCGATACACGACGCCCATACCGCCGCGACCGAGCACACTGCGAACTTCGTACCGATCCCCAATGAGCAAGGCGCCAGCCACTTAGCTACCGAATGTCCCTAACATAACCCACGCTCGGGCCGAAAAACCCGCTATAGAAAACTATTGAGAAAAGGAGGAGTTCTAACCTTTTGGCTTTCGGAGTACCTGGAACAGCTTACAACGCGCGGCTTCAGACGCAGGAACGTGTTATGATCCGCTAATTACTTGGAGTTCAGGAGAGGTGATGCGGTCGACGTGTTTCTGTGCTTTGATCTTGCTGACCGGTGGGTCAGCTCTGCCACAATCGACGGCTGTGCAGATTTCGTCGGTTCGAGGCTTGGGGCCCGTGCTCCCGTCCACAAATAATTGTACGGGGCAACCGGGATTAGCGTGTGCCATACCGAATCTGTTCGGCCCCTACGGCTTAGTACTCCCGAACCCAACCCACACGGCGCACTTCAACTCATCATTCCAATCGGACTTTTCGGCGCTGAATGATGCCATCGCGACGCAATTAACCGTTCTGCCGCTGCCTAGTCCTGCATCCGGCTTTACGTTTCACTTCGACCCGACTACCGGTTTGACAGTGCGGTCCGCCGCTAGCTTCGGGCCCATATTGACGGAGCGGGCGGAGACTGTCGGACGTAACAAGTTCTTCGTCGGAGTGACGTTCCAGCGATTCCGTTTCAACACGCTGGACGGCCAATCGCTTCACAATTTGCCGGTAGTCTTTACGCATCAGGCGGGTACCGGACCGGGAGATACGCCCGAACCCTACGAGAACCAGTTCGTTTCCACGCGCAACTCCATCGATTTAAAGGTGAACCAGTACACGGTCTTCGCGACTTACGGACTGACAAACCGCATTGACGTTTCTGTGGCGGTGCCGATTGTGCAGATCGGCATGAACGTCAGCTCGAATGCAACCATCGAACGGACGTTCGATACGGAACCGACTCTTGTAAACGGCCAATTCCAGTTTTGCTGCAGCCAAGGCCCGCCATACGCTCACTACTTCGATCCAACCAATCAAGCGGGAAGCATCACTCATACTTTCGCCAACAATCAATCTTCTGCCGATATATTTACCAATCCGTTGAAGGTCGGGAATTTGTATTGGGATCCGAGTACCACTCACGCCGCGGGATTCGGTGATGTGACGTTTCGTTTCAAAGGCAACTTCTACCGGAGTGATCGTCTCAGTGTCTCTTTGCTCACCGACGTGCGCGTTCCAACCGGTGACGAGAAGAACTTTTTGGGATCTGGTGCCTACGGTGTTAAGCCTTTCGTAGCGATGTCCGTGGGAGCCGGACGCCTCACGCCGCACCTGAATCTAGGCTACCAGTGGAACGGCTCGTCGATTCTGGCCGGCAACGTTTTGAACGGCACGAAAGCCAATCTTCCCGGCTATGCCCTGTTTGCCGGCGGCCTGGATCTAGGCGTGACAAAGCGACTCACCGTTGTGGCCGATTACATCGGGCAGGAATTGATCAACGCTCCACGCATCCAGAGCGCGACGTATGCCTCGGCGCCTCTTGCCTCGACGGATCAACCGGCGACTTTCCCGACCATCAATGCGGGAATAAAGCAAACGTACAACCAGAGCAATGGGTCCTTCGGAATCAAAGCGAACGTTTTCAAACAACTGCTCGTCACGGGGAACGTGCTGGTTGCGCTCAATAATGGCGGTCTGCGCGAACGCGTCATCCCGCTGATCGGCCTGTCCTACACTTTTTAAGTGTTCATGATTGCGCTGGCAATCGACCGCGCTTGACTCTGGGCCCGTCAGCCCGCAAGCACCACGGTTACGCTCTTAAATAGCGGGTGCAAACTCATAACATGCCCAACGCTGCGAGAACCTTCTGGCAACGCATTAGCGACGGCATCGACCTTCACCAACTCTGGTCTCAATTCCATTCCGAAGCTCGCAGCAGCTATCGCCTGTACTCGAGCGAAGTCGATTGGAACCGCGGCGAGCACGAAAAGCGAAGTCAGCGAGCGAAACGCGTCGTCACCGGCCTGTTCTGGGCAATGGTTGTCAAGCTGTCGCCTGCGCGGCGCGTCGTATTCGTCGTTGCCTTGGTGTTATTGGTTTTCCCGGGCTTCGACCTCAACTACGGCCAATTCCATTTCCAATTCCCCAGTCTTTCCCTTTTCGGCGCGCTACTTTTTCTCACGCTTTTAGCTCTCGAACTCGCTGACCGCGTGACCATGAAGCGGGACCTGGAAATTGCCAAGGAAATTCAAACGTGGCTGATGCCCGCCGCGCCCCCGCAGGTGCCCGGCATCGAGATAGCGTTCGCGACTCGTCCAGCCAACACGGTTGCAGGCGACTATTACGATGCGTTTCGGAGATCTGCCGCGCCGGCCTTACAGGACGGTTGCCCGCCACTGTTGCTTGTGGTAGCGGACGTAGCGGGAAAAAGCGTTCCTGCGGCGCTACTGATGGCCACGCTGCAGGCCAGCCTTCACACTCTCGCGGGAATGTGCGCCACGCCCTTAGAGTTGATTAATCGCCTGAACCGCTACTGCTGTGAACAGAACATAGGCGGCAGGCGTTTCACCACTGCATTTCTGGCGGAACTCGATCCACTCACGCGCCAGTTGGCCTACGTAAACGCCGGACACAACTGGCCCCTTTTGCGGCGCGCCTCCGGCAGCATCGAACGTCTTCAAGCCGGAGGCGTCCCTCTCGGCCTTATTCGCGAAACGCGCTTTGAGAGCCGGCAGATCGCGCTCGATCCGGGCGACCTGCTGATTATCTTCACCGACGGTCTGGTTGAGGCGGAAAACGGCAGCGAGGAGCAATACGGCGAAGACCGCATGTTTGAAACTGTCAACCGCTCATACAACAAAACGGCCGCTCAAATACTGCAAGACCTGATAACCTCCGCCGATCTCTTTGCCGCTTCAACCCCGCAGCACGACGACATCACTTGTCTTGTCCTTCGTGTCTTGCCTCTCGCCGATACTAGGCAGCCCGCGCCGTGAGAAATCTCTCAAACAGCGTTGCATATAGACCGCCGCTACCCGCTAGCCGGTCCCTCCTGGCTCGTAGAAACGCAAAACGAAAGGGTGAACAACCTTCCGCTTCTTTCAGGAAAGTAGGTGAAAAGAATTCATAGGATTCCGCAACGGCTCCGATAATGAGAGATCGCCAGCTCATTCTCAAGAACGCTTTCAGCCTTCGAGTGCCGGTAGGCAGACTGTCCATTCGACACGCAACTTTCTCACCGAAGTTGAGAAGTTGGATTGCAAGCTCGTCCAGCGGCTTGCCGGACGCGGCGGTCATGGAAAAGAGTGTCATTGAACCGCGCCGCAGGTCTTCCTGTATGTCCTGCAAATCGTCTCCCAACTGAAGCAGCACGCCCCATTCGAAAGCGAACCGGCTCTCTTCTTCGTTAAGACGGCCGCGAGCCAAACAGGCGTCGGCTAAAACGGACGTGCCGCCCTTAGCGCAACTCGTGCGCAATAGCTCGCTGCGGTCCGCGTGGTGCCCCGACGTTTGCTGAATGCTGTTCTCCTGTGCTTGGTGGATCGCTATCAAGCAGTCGAAGACTTGCGGGTAACACGCTCGTGGATACTGTTGTTCGATCGAGTGGATTAATGCCTGAAGCGCGGACTCACGGCGGTTCGCCGGCGAAAGCTTCTTCCCTTGCAACAGAGATAAGAAACGGCGGCTGAATCGGAGTTTCGCATGCGCCGATATCTCTCGATCGTCCAAATAATTGTCGCTATATGGATACAGCAGGCTATAGCCCAGAATCGATGGCGTGAGTTCCACCGATGCGCCAAGTAGGGCTTGGAGCCCGCAGGCCGTCCACGCGTTTCGGCAGGCCTGAACAATGGCGGCCATGCTCAAGCCTGCGTCCAACCGCCTCGCCCGCCTCGCTAGTTCACTGCCGACCGGTAGGAAGTCGTCCGTGAGTATTTTGATTGTTGCGGTCTCCAGGTCCAATGCGTTCGCCGAAAACCGAGCGAACGATCGCAACAGCCGATCCTCTTCGGCCATACAGTCATCTTTGGTCCAGGGCTCCCCCGCCGGTGCCACGTCCTGCTCGACAGCTTCCAGCGCCTCGTCATATGCCGCTTCACGGCGTGCCTGTTGATCGGGGCTATACTGCTGCCCCATGCGCGGAGCCGGCAAAGCACTGGCTTTCCAAACAGAGATGGTTTCCTGAACCTGCCTCTCAACCCAAGCCCAACTGTAGATCTGATCCATCCGATTGAACTACGGGAAAGGCGGGAGGTTAGTTCATAAAGTAACTGAGTTGCGCTATTGAAAAATGAAGATACACGAAATCTGGTGTGTTGCATAGAAGGTTTGGCTGCATAGATTCGGCTCGTGTTTACATAGAGATCTCCGGTGGTTTATACCAGGCAAAGAGTTGTGATTTGAGCTGCGCGACTTTCTCCCGATACTCGGGTTGAATTGCAAGATTGTTCATCTCTTTGGGATCCTTTGCGAGGTTGTAAACTCGCGGCATGTCGTGTGTCCAAAACAAATATTTATAGTCGTCCGCTACGAAGCATGTATTTCGCGCGTGAGTGCGAAGAGCAAATTCAGCGAAAACAGGCATGCTCCGTACCGTCCCGGGAGTGCGCAGTTGCTCCGCGAAGCATGGCCGTCCACCGGGGATGAAATGGGAACATCGCAAAGCTCAGCCAGCGTCGGCAGTAACCCGATTTGACTGAGAGGCATCCCGCAGACTCCCGGCTTCGAGAGCCCGGGCACGCGAAACAGGAGGGGAACACCGCAGGACGCCTCATAAAACTGAAATTTGTTCCAAAGACCGTGCTGCCCAAGCATTTCACCGTGATCCGACGTGTACACGACGATGGTGTCCGACTCGAGACCAAGTTCCGCCAAGGCCCGAAGAACCACGCCTGCCTGATCATCCATTTGGGCCAAGTTGGCGAGATAAAAAGCAGTGCGCTTGCGCGCTCATTTGGATCGCTTAGCTCGGGAGTTGGAGCGTCGCGCTCGATCGTTTTCCGAACGGCAGCGGGAACCGTGGAGAGATTGACTTTTCCCCAAGTGTCCGGAAGCTGGATATCTTCCGCGCGGAACATGTTTGCGAATCTAGCGGCCGGCGTGAACGGATCGTGCGGTTTGAAATCAGATGAGAAGAAAAGGTTGTTGGCCGCGGCCGTACTTGCCAGAAAGCTCACGGACTCCCGCGCGACAAAGCTTTCAAACTGGTCTTGTTCCGGGATCTTTGACACACGCCCCACCGCGACCGAACCTTCTCGATTGTCCAGATCGCGCACTCCCTTCCACGGATCACCGGAGTGTTCCCATAATTCGTCGATTTGGGCAGACCGGATCCCAGTTCGGGCGCCCCAATATCTGCATAGAGCTTGGTTTTCGGCCCCAAGAATTGAAACCAATCGTTGAAGTCCAGTTTGTAATCGAACCATGCGTTTGGCCGTCGACAAAGTGCATCTTCCCAATCAGACCGGTCAGATACCCGGCGCGGTCAAAATAATTTGCGAGCGTCTTGTGCGTAATGGGCCACGGCGTCTCGTTATTCCAGGTTTGATGATTATGCGTATAAAGACCGGTCAGTATTGACGCCCGTGAGGGAGTGCATACGGGATTACTGCAATAAGCACCGGTGAAGCGGACGGACGTTCGCGCACGCGCATCCAGATTTGGCGTACGGGCACGGTATTGCCTGCAACTCCCATGCAGTCGCGCTGGTGTTATCGGCATAAAACGAGTACATTTTTCGGCTTATTCCTTTGCGGCGCGCACCCGCGCACCAGGCAAACTCAGCTCCGGCTGCAAGGCTGGTAAGCAACTGTCTTCGTGTCATCACCAATTACATTCCTCCATCGGATAGGATCGACGGTTTCGGACATGCGCGCTATCGTCAATGCCTGCAGTTGTTCCTTTATACCGCGGACACTCGGACTGCCCCAGAGATTGTCGAACTCCCAGGGATCTTTTTCTAAGTCGTACAGTTCTCCCAGGAGCGCCACCGTCAGCTGGGCTTTCGCACCAGATATTGCCTAAGTGGTGCCCGGGGCGGGACTTGAACCCGCACTTCGCTTGCGCGAAAAAGGATTTTAAGTCCTTTGCGTCTGCCAGTTTCGCCACCCGGGCCAATGTGACAAGAACCCGCAAACTCATCATAATAGACGCTTCATTCCGGTGCACTATGACTTGCCCGTACTTGTCGCTTTCGCCGCCGGCTTTACTCTGATGAACAGTTTGTCCCACGTGTGATGCTTCCCAGTTGGTGTCGATCTGCCGCCGTCAAAGCGTTGGTCGAGTAACTCCAGGCCTGAGATCAAATCCTCTTCCATCCATCTCCACGCAGGCAGCTTATGGGCGCTGGACCCCGCTACTTGATAGCCCAAGAGCTTGGCGACCCCGTTATGTATCCCGTAATCGTGCGGCTCCACAATGCGCTGCCGCCCTTTGTAGAACAAGCGAACCAATCGTGTTTCCTTGATCGCTCTATAGAGCAGCAGGTTTATCTTTGGTTCAAAATCGGGCAACCAGAGCCTATTTCTTCTTCATGCGAGTATACGCAAGTTGCTTCTTCTCGCCTTCTACAATTAGATGGTCGTCACTATTGAAGTAAGTGATCTGCATGCCTTTCGTTAGTCCCTTGTAACTGTCCATTACTTGTGGAGACCCGCCGTTCAAAACTACTTTGTCGTTTTTCGTGAAGTATTCGCACTGCTCGCCGTTGCCCACACGCGTGCGATTTCCTGGCATGACATCCGAAACTGTCACCTTCCCACTCGCAATCGCGTGATCCAGCGAAGATTGGTCTGAATTGTCCTGCGTCTTCGGTGTCAGGAATGCCTTTAATTCATCGGCGACAACGGTCATCCTGCCGCGCGTCAACTTGACGCCGCCCGTGTAAAGCGCCAGGCGCGTATCGTCATGATAAGTCAGTTCAGGAGCGCGCACAACCGTGAAAATCGGGGCAGTATCTGCACCCGCATTGGTTGCAACCGCTTGTGTTCCGCCTGCGTTCGCCGCGCTGCTGTCTGACTTGTTATCCACTAACTCACTGATGACATTTCCAACCGCGTGCAATGACTGCGTATCTCGATCGATGTCGATTTTGTCCGCCGAAATCCGGTTGGCCCCCTGCCACATCACTGCGTGTCCCTCGTAATGCACTTCGGTGTTGTTCTCACGCGTCTGCATGCGGTCGGCTTGCGCCTGCATCGTCTTCGAGTTGTCGAGCATTGACGTTCCGGGCTTCTGATTCTTGTCGGGTTGGTGAGTCGAAACCACGTGCCCCGTCGCATCCATATCGCCGTTTGCCTGATTCATCAGAATGGTGTCCGCTACTGCCGAACCGGTGTCGTCCAGCACGCGCGACGATCCCTTTAGCGTCATGCGGTTGATGGGCTGCTCCAACAACGCATTGTTCGCCGACGCCTTCCGCACTCCCTCTTCATAGCGGAAGTGGCCATTCTGCTCAACTGTCGAAACCTGGTTCGTATTTGGCGTGAACTTTGCGACGAGTTCGTCACTCCACGTCAGCGCCGGCGGCGGCGGACCATTCTGTTTCTTGGCGCTTGCAGCCGCTTTCACGTTGGATGCGGGCTTGTCCGTCCGCACTGCCGCATTCCACGCCCAGAACGTGTCGACGTAACTGCCCTCGCCGTATAGAACGCGTAGGTGCGAAGCATCTACAATACGATGCGACTGGTCTGGTCGATTTGGCTTGAACTCCAATTGTGCCTTGCTCGGCGTACGAATCTCTTGAACGTCCTTGCCGTCCGGCTTCATCTCTAATTCCAGGTGCTCGCTCCGCAGAATCCGAGTCTCGGGCAAAAGCAGCCCTGGCCGGGGCAGCGGCACCGACTCAGCCACCGCGTTTCCGTCCGCGAGTACTAGATGCAAATCGCTCTCCTGCGCCGGCTGCGGACTGTTCTGCTTCACCGTAACGGCAAAACGGAGATCGGCTCGATTGCTCGTAAGTGATGTTTTGGTGTCGGCGTGGGCAGCCACAACCCGGGCATTCTTGTCGGCAATGATATTGACCAGATTTCCGGTTTCATCGAAGAGCGCGGTCATCTTGTCCGCGGAGTAGTCGGTGTGGCGTCCATCGCGATCGTCTGTGCCTACCGCATGATCGCTGTCGATCTGATGAAGGTGAGTCTTCTTCGCTCCCGGCAGCAATGCGCCCTTATTCTGTGTCGCTTGCCCGGAATCCTCCTCAAGCGTCACTACTGAATTCTGCGCCTGGATTAAGGTCGCTTGCCTCTGCATCTTCGACCACGGAGACAAATAGATTTTCTGCTCCGCTTCTTTGTAGACTAGGTCGCCTGCCTCAATGTGCATCTTGTTCTCAGCGGGTCCATGCCCCATCCAGTCCAGCGCCACTTGTGACTTCAAATGCAAGACCTTCGTTGACGGATCGTACTCAAGGCCGACGCACTTGCCGTCGCCCTCTGAAAAGACAAACGCCGCAGCCTGATCCGTACTCGCTTTCCCGGTTTTCGTCTCGTAGACCACGCCGGACGTTTCCACGTGTACACGTTTCGCGACAGTAGTCTCATTCGCCGCGTCCTCAGCGGCTGGAACGTTCATCACAATCCGAACCGGGCCTTCCGATTTCAACAATCCCGAGCGCTCATCAAACAGCGCCTTGTCGCTTCGGATGTATGTGTAGGCATTTGCGCCTTTGTCGTAGAGGCGCATTGCGAGTCCGCGTATTTCAAAACTAGAAGGATCGTGCGTGGCTTCCGCTGCTTCGGCCTCTGCCAGCACAATGGGTTTCCCGGTCTCTGGATCTGATTTTTTCCAATGCCAGCCACTCGGTGAGATTGCATCCAGCGTCGGCCTGATCTTCGGAGGCGGCACGACATGTGCGCGCCGCGCTTTGTCAATGCGCAGCTTGAGCGTGTAACCGACACCGGCCGAGATAATGATGGCGGCGAAGGCGAGAAATGCAGATAGTCGCCGCATGGGGTGGGGATACTACCTTCAAGAGTATCAAGCCGGTTCACGCCAACGCCACCGCACTAAATCTGAGTGGAACACTGTCAAGTCACGCGGGTGCCACGCGATCTTGTCCAGCGTTTTCAATGTGTTACCGTTACCACTTGTCACTCGACCCCCGAGTGTGCTAAAACTGCTCTTGGGCGGTCGGGCGTTTTGATCGGCCCGCCTGAATTCAAACAAGTCACAAATAGTGGAGGTTCTGAGTATGGACATTCGTCCGCTACACGATCGCGTTGTAGTTAAACGGATCGAAGAAGGCGAGACCATGCAGGGTGGTCTGTACATCCCGGACTCGGCAAAAGAGAAGCCGCAGCAGGGTGAAGTGGTTGCAATTGGTAAAGGCAAGCGCACGGAAGATGGCAAGCTGCTCACTCTCGATGTGCAGGTCGGCGACCGCATTCTTTTCGGGAAGTATTCCGGCAGCGATATCAAATTGGACGGCAACGAATACCTGATCATGCGTGAGGATGAGATCCTTGGCGTGCTCTCGAACGGCACCGCCGCCAAGAAGCAAGGAGCTTAAAGAGGAACAATGGCTGCAAAACAAATTGTTTATAGCGAAAATTCGCGGCAGGCGATCCTGCGCGGCGTAAATCAGCTTGCTGATGCCGTAAAGGTTACGCTCGGTCCCAAGGGCCGAAATGTCGTTCTTGAGAAGAAGTTTGGCGGTCCCACGATTACCAAGGACGGCGTCACCGTTGCCAAGGAAGTGGAATTGAAAGATCCGCTGGAGAATATGGGCGCCCAGATGGTGCGTGAGGTTGCTTCGAAGACCTCCGACATCGCCGGCGACGGCACCACTACGGCCACCATTTTGGCCCAGGCGATCTTCCGTGAAGGCGTGAAATCGGTTGCCGCCGGTGCGAACCCGATGGCCCTGAAGCGCGGAATCGAAAAGGCTGTCGAGAGGGTTGTTGAGGAAGTAAAGAAGCTTTCTAAACCGGTTCACCAGTCGGGCGAAGGCATTGCTCAGGTCGGAACGATTTCCGCCAACGGCGATTCCACCATCGGCAACATCATCGCCGAAGCGATGAACAAGGTTGGAAAAGATGGCGTTATCACGGTCGAAGAATCGAAGACCATGGTTACGGAGCTCCAAACCGTCGACGGTATGCAGTTTGATCGCGGCTATCTGTCCCCCTACTTTGTCAGCGATCCAGATCGCATGGAAGCGGTTCTTGAAGATCCCTACATTCTGATCCATGAAAAGAAGATCAGCAACATGAAAGACCTGCTGCCGCTGCTTGAGCAGATTGCCCGCTCCGGCAAGCCGCTCCTGTTGATTGCTGAGGAAGTGGAAGGGGAAGCCCTGGCCACTCTCGTAGTCAACAAGCTGCGTGGCACCTTGAATGCTTGCGCCGTAAAAGCTCCCGGTTTCGGCGATCGTCGCAAAGCGATGCTCGAAGATATCGCGGTTCTCACCGGCGGCAAGGCTCTGATGGAAGAGACCGGTATCAAGCTGGAAGGCGTTCGTCTCGAAGACCTCGGCCGCGCAAAGCGCATCACCGTGGACAAAGACAACACGACCATTATTGATGGAGCGGGTTCTCAGAAGGCCATCGAAGGCCGCATCAAGCAGCTCCGCAATCAGATCGAAGAGACCACCTCCGACTACGATCGTGAGAAGTTGCAGGAGCGCCTGGCGAAGCTCGCCGGTGGCGTTGCCGTCATCAAGGTTGGCGCTGCCACTGAAACCGAAATGAAGGAAAAGAAGGCCCGTGTCGAAGACGCGCTGCACGCAACCCGCGCTGCCGTCGAAGAGGGCATCGTTCCCGGCGGCGGCGTCGCTCTGCTGCGTGCGGGCAAGATTCTCGCCGGCCTTAAGGGTGAGGGAGACGAGCAGATTGGCGTCGACATCATCCGCAAGGCGACTGAAGAGCCCCTTCGTCAGATCTCCGGCAACGCCGGCTACGAAGGCGCCATCATCATTGAGAAAGTTCGATCGAGCGACGAACCAAACTTCGGCTTCAACGCGGCCACCGGCCAGTATGAAGATCTCGTGAAGGCAGGCGTTATCGACCCGACCAAGGTGACCCGCTCCGCTCTGCAGCACGCGGCTTCTATCAGCGCACTGATGCTGACCACTGAAGCCATGATCGCGGAACTGCCTGAGAAGAAGTCGCCTGCTGGGCCTCCCGGCGGCGGCCACGGCCCGGACATGGACTACTAAGAGTTAATTCGAATCCGAAACTCTTGCCCGCCCGGTTCCAAGCCGGGCGGGTTTTTTTTGGTTGGCTCACTTCGTAGGCTTCTTCGAAGATGATTTCTTCGAGGTGCTCTTCTTTGTCGAGCTTTTCTTTGTGGAACTCTTCTTCTCGTTGGGATTCGGTGGAATGTTTGCACCCGATCGGCGTGCTTCGCTCAGTCCGATTGCAATTGCCTGCTTCGGATTCTTGACGGTTTTCTTGCCGTCGCCCGACTTGAGTTCGTGATGCTTGTATTTGTGCATCACCTTCTCCATTTTGTTTTTTACGGTGCGCTTCGACTTGGGATCTGATCCCGATGACGACTTCTTCTTAGTTGCCATACCAGTGTGAATAGGTGGAATCGCGAATTGTTTCCAGGAAACACGCCGCTTGTTATCCTGAATATTCGAGGCCTTTATTGTCAAGAGTTTCCGCTGCGTTTCGCAGCTTCTTTTCTATCCTTTTTTCAGGTGTTCTGCCGGAAGATATCGCTTCCGAGTTTGGCTTCACAAAAGCGAAGCGTGAACCGGCGCCAGTGCCGGTCGAACTGCCCAAAATCAAGACGAGTGACGGCGCGCTTCAGATTCTGCAGATCCTCCAACGCGACTCACGCCTGATCGACTTCTTGATGGAGGACATCAGCTCCTATCAAGACGATCAAATCGGCGCGGCCGTCCGCACCCTGCACTCCGATTGCAAGACGGCTCTGAACCGTCATGTCACGCTTCTGCCGGTGATCGACGGCGTCGAAGGCACACACCAGAAGCTCGATGCGTCAAAGACGCCCGACCCAAATCGGATCAAACTCATCGGCAACGTTCCCGCATCGGGCAAAGTGGCCGGCGGCACGCTGCGTCATCGCGGCTGGCTTGCATCGGCCGTGACTCTGCCCGACTTGGGCAAGCAGAATCCATCGGTGCTCGCACCTGCTGAGCTCGAAGTCGAGTAACTTCACTCGCCCTCATGCCCGATTACATCATCGGTATCGATCTCGGCACTACAAACAGCGCTCTCGCGTACACACCCGCTGTTGAAAGCGAGTCGTCCTCAGTCGATCTATTCTCTATTCCGCAGCTAGTAAACGCCGGCGAGGTCGCCAGCCTCGATCTTCTGCCGTCGTCGTTATACATACCCGGACCGAACGAATTTGTTGAAGGCGCATTGGCGCTGCCGTGGAGCGCGCGCCCTGAGTACATCGTCGGGCCGTCTTGCGCGGACGCGGGGCGTCGAGAACGCAACTCGCTTAGTGAGTTCCGCAAAGTCCTGGCTTTCACATCAGAATGCCGACCCTACACAGCCGCTGCTTCCACTCGCTGCGCCTGATGGCATCACCAAGATCTCGCCTCTCGAAGCGTCGAGGCAGTATCTCTCTCATCTTCGATCGGCTTGGAACGCCTCGCATCCGGATCAAAAGCTCGAAGATCAAACTGTTCTTATCACCGTTCCCGCATCCTTCGATGCGGCGGCACGTGAACTTACGCAACGCGCGGCGAAGCTTGCCGGTTATCCCGAAGTAACCATCATCGAAGAGCCGCAAGCAGCCTTTCTACGCATGGATCGAGCGCAATCCGAACTGGCGTGAGCAGGTCAAGCCCGGCGACCTCATTCTGGTCGTCGACATCGGCGGCGGCACAACCGACTTCACGCTCATTTCAGTAACCGAACAGGGCGGCGAACTGCAGCTTGAGCGAGTGGCGGTCGGTGAGCATCTATTGCTGGGCGGCGACAACCTCGATCTCGCTGTAGCGCGTTACGCCGAACAGCAGTTTGCGCAGAAAGGCACCAAACTGGACGCCATCCAGTTTCACTCGCTCTGGCAGCAGTGCCGCGCAGCCAAGGAACTGCTGTTGTCCGACGAAGCCAATACGCCGAATGAGCAGCCGCTGACGATTCTCGGCCGCGGAACAGGGCTGATCGGCGGAACTATTCGTGGCAAGATCACACGGGATGAAGTCCGTAACCTGCTTCTGGACGGGTTCTTTCCAGTAGTTGCGTCAGACGCAATGCCCCAGCGGCAGCGGCGTGCCGCGCTGATGGAAGTCGGTCTCAACTACGCGGCGGATCCTGCCGTTACGAAGCATCTGGCGCAATTCTTGCGGCAAGCGGGCGATGCCCGCCCGACTCATTTGCTCTTGAACGGCGGCGTTCTGCAAGCCGAAGCTATCGAACAGCGGCTGTTCGAAGTCGTAAACAGTTGGCTAGAGCAGCCCGTGACCGAACTGCAGAACGAATCGAAAAAAGCCGACCTGATGCATGCCGTCGCGTATGGCGCTGCTTATTACGGCATGGCGAAAACCGGCAAAGGCGTTCGCATTCGCGGCGGCGTTCCGCGCACGTACTATGTCGGCATCGAAAGTACGATG
The DNA here is from genome assembly GCA_963846045.1 of Terriglobia bacterium. Classification (GTDB taxonomy): domain Bacteria; phylum Acidobacteriota; class Terriglobia; order Bryobacterales; family Bryobacteraceae; genus Bog-105. The sequence continues at coordinate 82,447 of CAWJUL010000005.1, forward strand.
CCCGCTGTACCCGGCCTGCCCGCGCCGATGAAGGCACTCGCGGTTGTCCCATTCGGGCTCGAAGAAGGCAGCAGAGTCGAATTGCCGCAACGCCGTTTCGCACTTAGTGGTCGGCGAGCCGGCTGAGTTCCGCTTCTTCTCTTCTCTTTCGCGAAAGAACGATTCGCCTGGCGCGTTGATCGAAGAGATCACGGACGAACTCGAAGAACTCGCGCCTATCGAAGTGGTTCTGCCTGCCAAAGATGGCAACCAAGAGGAAGTCGTGCCCGTGACGCTCGAAAGCAACGTGACCGAAACAGGGATGCTGGAACTCTGGTGCGTTGCCAATGACGGCCGCCGCTGGAAACTCGAGTTCAACGTTCGCGAACGTGCTGCGGCTGCCGCATGAACGTCGGAATCGATCTAGGCACGACGAACTCCGCTCTCGCCTATATCGATCCGCAAGAAGCCGCGGAAGCGGATTTCCCGCCCATTCAGGTTCTCCCCATCGAACAGCAGGTCGAGGCAAATCGCGCGGCCTCTCTGCGCACCCTGCCGTCGTTTCTGTACTTGAGCGATCCACCCGTTGTGGGCGCGTACGCGCGCGATCAGGGAGCGCTGGTCCCGACCAAAACCGTACACTCGGCGAAGTCATGGCTCTCCAATTCGGAGGCCGACCGCACGGCCAAGATCCTGCCCTGGGATTCGCAGGAAGAAGGACGCGTTCTCTCGCCTGTCGAAGCGTCGACGCGCTATCTTGCTCATCTGCGCGATGCCTGGGAACGCGTCAAAGGCAGTCCGCTTTCGGCGCAACAGGTCGTCGTCACTGTCCCAGCGAGCTTCGACGAAGAAGCTCGCGAGCTGACCGTGCAAGCGGCGCGGGACGCCGGGATTGAAAACCTCACGCTTCTCGAAGAACCGGCGGCGGCGTTCTACGCATGGATCTCCGGTCACCTGGCGCGATCGAACAAAGAGCTCTTCGATGGTCAACTCGTTCTGGTCTGCGACGTCGGCGGCGGCACGAGCGATTTCACTCTGGTTCGCGTCGATCGCGAAGGCGATCGCGTGCAGTTCACGCGAACAACGGTCGGCCGGCATTTATTGCTTGGCGGAGACAATCTCGACCTGACGATTTCCTGGCTGGCGGAATCGAAGATCGGCAAGACACTTTCGCTTCGGCAGCGCAGTGCGCTTCGCAGCCAGTGCTCGGCGGCAAAGGAGCAGTTGCTTTCGGAACGCGGCCCGTCGAGTGTCGATATCACTGTTGTCGGCGCGGGTTCGTCGCTGATCGGCGGCACTCTGAAAACGGCAATCACGCGCGAGGAAGTGCTCGAGTTGGGGCTCGGCGGATTTCTGCCGCCGTGCTCGTTGACCGATGTTCCTCAGCAGGAGAAGCAGAGCGTTTTCCGCGAACTCGGTCTGCCTTACGTTTCCGATCCGGCGATCACCCGGCATCTGGCTGAATTCTTGCAGACCTCGCCGGCGGCCGAAAAGGGCATCGACGCTATCTTGTTCAACGGCGGGTTCTTTATCCCGCAAGTCTTTCGTGACCGGGTTCGGGATGTGGTCGAGCACTGGTTCGGACGGCGCCCGCAGGTGTTCGAAAATCATGACCTGGATCTCGCGGTTGCGGTTGGCGCGGCTTACTATTCCTACGTCCGCGCGTCGGGAGCGGGCGTGCTGGTGCGCGGCGGTTTGCCACGCGCGTACTACGTCGGTCTGCAAGACGCAGGTTCTTCGAGCATCAGCAGCGTGTGTCTTGTTCCGCGAGGGACGGAAGAAGGTCAAGAGATCAGGCTGGAGCAGCCCGAAACTGGAGTTGCTCGCGAATACGCCGGTTGCGTTTCGGTTGTACAGCTCGTTGAGCCGGACAGAAGATGCGGCGGGCGATGTGGTCGGGTTCTCGCCAACGCAAGACCTTCTCGATCCCGCAAGCGATCCGAGATTGCATGCACCGTTGCGAGCCGTGATCCGGTTCGGCAAAGGCGGTGAGCGGCGTGTGCCGGTGACGCTCGGCGCTCGGCTGAGTGAAGTGGGAACGCTCGAAGCGTGGGCGGAATCGAAGATCAGCGAGCATCGCTGGCGGTTGCAGTTTCAGTTACGCAAAACCGCAGAGCAAGAATCGTCGCCTGCTGCCGTGGCTACGGTGCGATCGAGTGCGGTGGTCAGCACCGAGGCCCAGCAGAACGCGGAAGCGATTCATTGAAGAGCTGTTCGGAAAGTCGAACAGTTCGTTTCCGCCCGAGCAACTGCCGGCGCGTCTGGAGCAAGCGCTTGGCTTGGGACGGCTTTCATGGCCGTTGCCGACAATACGCGCGTTCGCAGACAAGCTCCTGGCGTCGTCCGATGGCCGCCGAAAGAACGCACACTATGAAGTCCGATGGCTGAGTCTGACAGGCTTCTGCCTGCGGCCCGGTTTCGGGTTCACAGGCGACGATTACCGCATCGAACAAGCTCGGCGCATCTACGCTTCCGGCCTGGTGTTCGGTAATCAGGTCCAGAACGAGGTCGAGTGGTGGATCTTCTGCGGAAGGATCGCGGGAGGTCTGAACCGCAATCAGCAAGGCGACATCTTCCAACGGCTATCGACGGTTCTGTTGCCGAAGCAGAAGCGCAAACAGCGCCTGAACCAAAGTCTCTATCGCGAGATGTGGCGGACTGCTGCGAGTCTCGAACTTCTGCCGCAGCAGACGAAGGTGCAACTCGGCGACGCTCTGCTCGACATCGTGAAACGCGGCGAGATGCTCGAAGCGGGCGTATGGTCGTTATCTCGGCTGGGTGCGCGGAAGCTTTTCAGCGGCCCAATCAACCTGGTGGTTTCGCACGCGATTGCGAGCCGGTGGGTTGACTCGATGCTGAGGCTGACGCACACGCCTTCGCTGCTCGAAGCGCTTGTTCGGATGGCGCAGCATACAGGCGATGCGGCGCGCGATCTGCCACCGGCTACGCTGCAGGCGGTTCGACGTGCATGCGAAGCCAGTCCGCGTGCGGCTGAACTGCTACGCGAACTGGCCGGCGAAGATGCCGGGCTCGCTTCTTCCAGCCGCGCGTTCGGCGAAGAGCTACCCGCCGGGCTGGTGCTCGCCGAGACGCATGCGTGAGGTCGAGGTTGTACACCGCATCCGCAAGTGGGCGGAAGCGAGCGGTCACGAGTGCTTCGCTCGTTCTGCGGCATAGGCGATGACTGCGCGATCCTGCGGCCCCGGGCGAATGAGGATCTCGTGTTCACGACCGACTTCATGATCGAGGGAAGACACTTCACTCTCCAGACGTATAGTGCCGCTGATATCGGGCATCAAGCACTGGCGCGCAGCTTATCGGATCTGGCGGCGATGGGAAGCGAGCCAGTTTTCTGCTTAGTGTCGCTGGCATACCTGCGCAACTTTCGGGCTCGTGGACGAAGCAGTTCTATAAAGGACTGCTGTCGCTCGCGAGCAAATACAAGGTTCAATTAGCGGGCGGCGATCTAGCCAGCTTCGACAAGGTGATTGCGAATGTCATGTGTTGCGGAAGGGTTCCACGCGGCAAAGCAATGTTGCGCAGCGGCGCAAAACCGGGTGACGCGATCTACGTCACGGGCGAGCTTGGTGCTGCCGCTAAAACGTGGCGGCGGGCGCAACCGCGAATCGCTGAAGGCATTCTTCTGCGGCGTGCCGGAGTTACGACGGCGATGGACATCAGCGACGGACTCGCAATCGATCTGCATCGACTCTGTATCGAATCGAAGGTACGGGCCGAAATCGATCAGGTACCGGTTGCTCGTCTTGCCACGTTGGACGATGCTCTGTACGGCGGCGAAGATTATGAGCTGTTGTTCACGGCGGCGCCGACGAAGAAGATACCGGTTCCCGCGATACGCATCGGAACCATCCAATCCGGCAAACCGGGCGAACTACGCTTTGAAGGCAAGCGCATTCAGCCGAAAGGATTCGATCACTTCCGATGAGAGTACACGGGGACCCGAAAGGCGTGCTTGATCTGATCGAGGCGTTCCGCCGATCGAAGACGATGTTCGCGGCGGTCCGTCTTGGCGTGTTCGACGCGTTGGAAGAGGAACCGCGAAGCAGCGTGCTACTTGCGCAGGAACTGAGTCTTAATCCAGCCGCCCTCGAGCGATTGCTGAACGGTTGTGTCGGGCTGAAGCTTCTGCGGCGCGAAGGCGATGAGTACTTCAACACGCCCGCTGCGTCACGTTATCTCGTCAACGACTCTCCGGATACTCTGGCCGGATACATTCGCTATTCAGACGAGTCACTATTTCTGCTCTGGTCGCATCTGGACGACGCCGTGCGCGAAGGCACGAACAGATGGACACAGACATTCGGAAGCCGCGATGCGTTGTTCGACCACTACTTTCGCGACGACTCGGCGGCAGCAAACTTCCTGCGTGGGATGAACGGCATGGGACAGATTGGCTCGCGGGTTATCGTCCGAGCATTCGATCTTGGCCGGTTCCAGCAGCTTGTCGATCTGGGCGGCGCTACCGGGCATCTTGCGATCGCCGCTTGTGAAGCGTATCCGAACCTGCGCGCGACAGTGCTCGACTTGCCGAAAGTGGAGCGGTTCGTTAAGCCCTACATCGAACAGAGTTCCGTAGCCGATCGGATGCAGTTTGCGGCCGGGGATTTCTTCGAGGACGATTTGCCCCCGGGCGACTTATACACGCTCGGCCGCATTCTGCACGACTGGGCGGAGCCGAAGATAGTTGCGCTGCTTCAGAAGATCAGCCATCGCTTTCCTCCGGCGGCGGACTTCTGATCGCCGAGACTTTATTGAACGACGAGAAAAGCGGGCCAGTCTCTTCGCTCATGCAAGACTTGAACATGCTGGTCTGCACGGATGGCCGCGAGCGAACGGAAGCGGAGTATCGCATGCTGCTCGAAGCGGCCGGATTTACGACTGTTCAGTTCCACCGCACCGGGTTGGTTGTGGATGCAATTCTCGCCACAAAATAGTCAACTATGCCCGCCGTCACCGTAGAGAAGACTGCGTACGCCGGATGGCCGAACTGCTACCGCGTGACTAACGGCGAGGTGGAAGTGATCGCGACGAGCGACGTCGGGCCACGCATCATCCATTGCGGCTTCGTGGGCGATCGCAACCTCTTCGCGGTATTTGACGGGCAGGCCGGCAGATCAGGTGAGCCTCACTGGATGATCCGGGGCGGGCACCGCCTTTGGATCGCGCCGGAAGCGATCCCCGACACCTATGCGCTCGACAATGCTCCCGTGCAGGCTACGGTTATCAAAGATGGCGTCTCATTGCGCCAAGACCGCGAGCCCGAAACGCAACTGCGCAAACAAATCACGATCACGATGTCAACAACGGGTGAGATCACCGTCACGCACCAGATCGAGAACGTTGGACCGAAGCCCCGGCGTTTCGCTCCCTGGGCGCTAAGCGTCATGGCGCCGGGCGGAACTGCTATCGCGCCGTTCCCGCCGCGCGGCAGCCACAACGAAGTGCTGCTACCGACGAACCCACTGACGATGTGGGCCTACACCGACTTCTCCGATCCGCGCTGGCGATTCACCAGGAAGTATCTGCTGCTGACGTGCAATCAGAGTGCCGCAACACCACAGAAAGCCGGGCTCTTTCATCCCCAGAGCTTCTGCGCTTACTTATTGGGATCGCAGCTCTTCATCAAGCGATACACCAGTTCGCCAAATGCGGCGTATCCCGATTTTCATTCCTCGCTCGAACTCTTTACAAATCACGAGTTTCTCGAGGTGGAGACATTAGGGCCACTGGCCGAAGTGAACCCCGACAACCACATCAGCCACATCGAGCAATGGTCTCTTCACCGCGATGTGCAAATGAATATCACGGACGAAGCCGACCTAGATCGCATATTGCAGCCACTGCTGTAGAACTTATCTGATGTCCAGATCCGCAGCGCGCAAAGCGGAGATGTTGCCCGCGGTGTCTTTGGCCTGGAACTCGGCTCGATACGAACCAGGGTCGAGCTTGTCCAGCGGAAGCTTCAGACCAATGGCGATGAGTGGATTTCCCGCTTTCACCCAAGGGGCAACACTGAACAGTCCGCTATCGAGTTTCGTTTGACCGGTTTTCTTGTCGACGAAGCGCATTTCGATGGCTACTTTGAAATCGCCGTTCTGCTGCTGCCGCAGTAACGGTTCGTAGATTTCAAGATAAGCACCGCCGAACGCGCTCTTGGTAAACGTTGCGGACCCGGACGGCACCATTTCCATGCCTTGACTCACGAGTGGAGTGTGATCCTCAAGCAATGCTGCATCGAGACTCACATCCATGTCCGACACCTTGTGCAGTTCGCGGCTCCAAGCGATGGAGCTGATGCCGAATTTTGCGTTATCATACGCGTCGATATTGAGCGGGTCTTCCAGCTTGCCGAAGCTCTGCCCGCCTGAGGTAAACACAACCTTCACCTTGTAAGTGCCGGGGGCAATATCGAATTGCGTCTGATAGTGCATCGGGTGTTCCTGGAACGCTTCCACTTCCTTCTTGTTTTCGAAGTCGAGCTTGACGTTGTCGCTGAAGCGCGCCGCGACCGAGCCCTGCTGGTCGGTAACGATGCCGAGCACGTTCATCTCAGAATGCTGCTTACCCTTTTGTTTCTCAAATTGCAACGCGTCAGAGGGAATATCCATAGCAACGTCAACACGCGCAGTGTTCGACGAAGTGTAGAAGAAGGGTAGCTCCATCGAGGCCTTCACATTGCCCGGCGCGGCTGCCGTTGCGCGCGTCTCCAGATCGCGTTCCGCAGCACTCCCAGCTAGCAGGTCAAGAGGCTTGTTGGTGCAGTATCCGCTACGTGCACGAACTTCCGTTCCGCCACGATCGACTTTCACCTTCAACTCGTGGCAGCTGCCCTCCTTAGATTCGGTGGGTGTGTAACCGAGAACGTAATATGCATCTTGTTCACGCCCGATTTTCTGAAGACCCCCGAGAAGATCGTTTGTGTTGACGATGACGAAGCCGCCGGTTCCGCTGGCGAGCGCGTAGAGTACCTCTTGATTCTTCTGAACGTTCGGAATCTGCGGAATGATGGAGCGCGCCTGATTGAAGGGATTGTTGGGATTCAACATTGGGTTGTTGCCCCTGGAGCCCAAGCCGGGACTGGAGGTTGCGCCACCGCCCCGGTTTCCACCACCTGCAGTGCGAACCGCCTCCGCGCGTGCCACCCCCGCACGGCTGCAACACCGCCGCCACGTCCACCTCCAGCGCCCGCAGTTCCACCGCCTGCAGCTCCGCCGCCACCCCTTTGCTGCGGGATGTAAGATGCGGTCACCAACTTCACGCCGGGCCAGCCGGAGAGTGCCGGCGGTTGCTGCGGCTGTTGCAGTTTCGCTGCAACCAGCCCACGTACATCAATCGGATAGATCGGCCACGTTGTTCTTGTTGCAAACATCGACGACGGCCGTGAGTTCAGAGCGCAGTTCGGAATCGAGAGGGAAACCGGAACTCAGGAAGATGAGCGTCTTGCGTCCAGGCACCGAGCCAAGATTTTTTGCCAGCGTACGCAGAGCCAGAAGGACGTCGCGCGCACCAAAATCAGCAGCGGCCTGACTCAATTGCGTGCTGCCCATTGCGTCGCCGTTCGGTGATACGTAAGCGAACTTCACGCCATTGATCGCTTGCTTCAAGCGTTGCGTGTCTTCAGTAAAGTTTTGAGCGATCTGCAGGCTTCCCCCGAAGTTCACAACCGCGACTTCCTTATTCGGGCCGACATTCGTGTCGATAAATTGCTGCGCAGCTTTGCGCGCCTGCACCTGTTCGCCGAAGGCCATGGTGGAGTTGTCGAAGAACAGAATCAGGTAAGTCTTGCGCGCGTTTGGCCCCGGTTGACCACCCTCAAAGGAGAAGCTCTCGATGTTCTGCTCTTTCTTGTCTTCCCAGACGCGGAAATCTTGCGCCGTGAGGTCGCGAAGGTAGTTGCCTTTCTTGTCGGCGACAATGGCGTCGACAAGCACCAAGCGTTTCTCCGCTTTTATGATTGGGCCGGAAGGCGGCGGAGGCGCTGCGTCTTGCGCGCTCATCGAAATAGTTGCCGCGAGAATTGAGGCTGTCAGCTCCGAAGAGGGATCGCATTGTGAAATCTCCTATTAAGGAATGTCTACCGCGCCGTTAGTAGCGGCCATCATCTGTCCTTCCGTATCGCGAACCACCAGGCGAATCATGTACGTGCCCGGCTTTACGTCGAAGCTGGATTTCACGGTGATACCCGCATTCAAGCGCTGCAAGGTTTCGTCCTTCAAGTGCATCTCGATGGTCTTGCGCTGGCCCATCATGTATTTGCCATTGTTGTCAAAAAGCGCCGCGACAACGGTGAGATTGTTTTGGTTGCGGCCGTCCGCCTTCTTAAAGCGAAGATGCTTTAGATCGACCTTTGCGAGCACCGTGAGCTTGGCATCCGCAGCATCAGGCTTGAAAAATTGCGTGTGCAGATCGATTGGCAGGTCGTGCATCTCCTCACGAGAAAACACAGCATCCTCTATTTCGGTTTTGGCAGACTCTTCGGGATCGGTGGCATGTTTGGGAGCAAAATAGCCACGACGCGCCTGCACCGACAATCCTTTTTCATTCACGAGCGCCACTTTGAGCTTGTGGAAGCTGCCGTCTGGTTTCAAAGACGTCGGGGAGAAACCCAGAAGATAGATGAATTGCGGTGCGGCCGCGACGCGGTTCATGCCGCCAAGCAGATCGTTGGTGTTCTGGACGAATGTCCCGCCCGTACCGTCGGCTAACTCAGCGAGTACGTCCGACTGAATCATGTCGCTGGTGCGATCGTATTGGGATCTCATGGCGGATGCCTGCGGTGTATAGCGTGCCCTGGTTACTCGCGTCGTAGGTTGAATCCGTATATAAGCCCCGCGCATCGACAGCGTTGATCACTACGTTCTCGCGGGCGGCACGGTCCAGGATGTCCGTCTTTTGCTGCATGGATTCCGGATTGACTGTGAGAAACCCGGGCGAAACTATCACGACTGAGCGTTGGCCCGGCATGGCAGCCATGCGCCGAACAACATCTTTTATGACGCCGAGGGACACGCGAGTGCCCTGCTCCGACATGCTTAAGACACGTGAAGCTGCGCTCATGACCATCGACTGGGCCGTCGCCGTATCGGTCGGCTGCAGATGCATGCACATGATGGTCTCGTTGATCTCCATTTGCAGCAGCGCCTGATCGTTCTTGTTCTGGATTTGATCGGCCATGTAGTAGCTGAGATCCGGACATTCACGCTGCTGCTGGCCGAACATGCCGTTGGCGCGGATGCGCATGATTGTTTGATCGAGTTTGTCGCGATCACTAGTGAAATCGAGATTTACCTGGCCTGAGGTTGTGAAGATGGCGGCGCGGTCGGTTGGCTGCAGATGCTGTGCAGGTGCTTCTTTGCGGCTTGCTGCACGCGCATAAGGTCGCTGGATTTCGTGTTCAAGTCATCGAATATGTAGGCGACGTAGCGTTCAGGTGTCTCGGGGTGCGGCGAAACGGGTTCGGCGCCTTCGGCAGGCTGCGGAGCAGTGACAGTCTTCACGTCTGCAGCGGCCGCCGCGTTTGATTCCACTGAGAAACGCGCCACCACCTGCGGCTTACTCTTATCGAAGACACGGAAGTCGTCTTTGGTGAGATTCCCGACGGCTTTCCCGTTGCGGTCGCGAACCACGACAGGAACAAGAACCAGGTTCACTTTGCTCGAAAATGTGGGCGCGCTATCGTGCGAGGTCATTTCCGGCACGGATTGGGCAGCCGGAGGTTGAGCCGTTTCCTGGCACAGGGCAATAAGCCCGGCCAAAAACAGCAAGGAACAGCAGAATAACCGCATTTTTGAGCTTTTGCTAATTTTACTCTCGTGGCGGCGAGACAGTTCGTGGGCGACTGTTCTCATCTCGCCCTAGCAGCGGGCCGCGATGGCGGGTTGCGTTTGTGGAATCGCTTTCGAAACGCTCTTTCCCGGCGATTTCACGCGCTCGATTTTCGCTCTTTGATACTCGATAGCCAGTTCATGGCGCTCTTGCTTGCGCTGTTCAGCGATTTTCCGACGCTCTTGAAGAGCTTCACGCGATTTCTGCGATTCAAAGCCACGCTCGACTCTGCGCCTTTCATTTCTGCGCTTTCTGAGTTCGGTGGAGAAGCGCACGAAGGCTCGTTCATGGGTGGATTGATAGCGAAGGTAGAGCGCCATATCCTTGCGGGCGGATTCCTGGGCCTGCTGGTCGCCCGATTCGAGAGCGGTGATGCAGGCATCCTGCAGACGCACGGCGCGGCGTTGAAGCCAGAGAGCTTCGGCCATCTGCTGGACAAATTCCGCCTCGGTGGCATCCGCAGGCGCATGCTCTTCGAGCAGAGCGGCTACGAGTTCGTCGAAGTGCGCCTGGCATTCGCTGGCCATCACGCGGAAGTTGCCGGTGAGGCCATGACGCGTACGGTTCTGAGAAACCGCTTTGCGTCCGGCCTCACTCACCGGACCGGTAGACAGTTGCGCGTTAGCTCGATTCGCGGCAAGTTTCCGTTCGGAGATGGGCTGGGTGCCGCAATCGGTCCGGCGCTTCGATGGGTTCGACAGTGCTCTCAGCGGCTTGTTGATTCCGATGCCGTAATTCTATTTTCTGCGCTTTGCGCTCGGCTTTCTGATATAGGCGGCGTTGCTGACGTGCGGTCACAAGAGATCTCCGTTTCGGTGTTTTGGTGGGCGCTGACCCGATTCAGGGTAGAGCGCGAACGGACGGGACGGAGTAAGCTGCGCGGGTATTCAAAATGCAAGTTATTGAAGGTGAACGGCTGGGGGCGAGGAAAATAAAGTTGGTGGATTTGTCACCGGGGGGAGGGTGCTGCGATTCGTGGGGCTTTGCGACCCTATCCACGTTCGTTCATGAAACGTTGCATGTCTGGCACAGACCCGATGGAGCCCCGCCGCGCCGCTGTTATCACGAGCGGGAATGGGGTGCCAAGATGAAAAAGTTGCCTGCAGCCGTCGACGAAAGGCGGCCAGCAAGACGAAATATACCTGTCCCCGAAGATGCGTCGGTGTACGTCAGGACGGGCGGCTCGGCGCAAACGGTCTCAACGTCTGCCCAGAGAGCCAATCGCGAGGTCGCGAATGCGGCTAATCGGATTCGCCACATTGGCCAGCGCGTTGCCTTAGATTCTGCGCCTCAGGTCTCGCCGCCTCGTATGCCGATCGAGTATGATGACTGACACTGCGATCTCTAGCTCTCTACGGTTGAGAACGGCGTTTCACTTACTAATCCTGTCGGGTACTCGGCAGCTGGTTACTTCCGCGATTAGCGCGAATACGGCCAATTGGCCCGTCGAGTGCCGTCGCCGCCCGACTTCTCGTCGGAACGGCCTAATTCGCTATACGCTACCTGTATGAAGGTGACATACCTGCGCGTGTTGATCCTTCTCATGCCTACCCTTGCGGCCTCACAGACAGACAAAGTTGCAGCCGCAATCGACGATATTGCCAATGAGGCGCTCGATCAAGGCCCGATTGCGGGAATGTCCATATGCGTCACACGCGGCCAGCAAACCGTCTTGCTCAAGGGATACGGCAGCTCCAACCTCGAACTCGAAACCTTGACGACTCCCAAAACCCTCTACCATATTGATTCCATCACCAAAAACCTCACTTCTGCTGCGGTGGTTCAACTAGCCGAACAGCACAAGCTCAACCTTGACGATCGGGTTGAAAAATACGTGCCTGAGATCCACGACATTGCTCCGGAGGCTACGATTCGCAGTCTGATGAACCACACCTCTGGCATCCCCGACTATACGGCCCTCGGCCCAAAATCGGAGAACATCGAAGCCCTCAACTTCACACACCGAGACTTCCTGGTGACGATTCGCAGAGAAAAGCCGCTGTTCCCACCCGCGCGGCTGTGGCGGTACAACAACTCTGGTTTCTATCTGCTCGGAATGATCATTGAGAAAGTCGCGGGCGAAACTTATGCCGAATACATGCTGAACCATATCTTCAAGCTTCTGGGTATGGAGTCCACACGTTATTGTGACTCTCGCTCGATCGTCAAAAACCGAGCCTCAGGCTACGTCCTTTCAAAAGGACACTTGGTCAACGCCGACCCCATGACCTGGAACACTCCGTTTTCTGGAGGCGGCCTTTGCTCCACGGTCTCCGACCTCGTTACTTGGCAGCGTGCTCTGAACGAAGGTCGCCTTATCAGCCCGGCCGGGCTCGCGCTCATGCGCGCTCCCACAGTGTTAAACGATGGTAGCCAAGTCGACTATGGATTGGGGACTCGCCGGGGAGAATTGCAGGGGCATCGCATTTTCGGGCACACGGGGAACGGCGGCGGCTTCAACAACGTGCTTGAGTATTACCCCGACGACGATCTCACCATAGTCGTTCTCACCAATTCTGACAGTGCCGTAACCGCCCTCAATATTGCCGGCCGCGTTGCACGTACTGTGCTTACCATCCCACCCACGCCGACCTCCGAACATCCGCTGTCGGAAGCCGATATTCAGAGCTTCAGCGGTAAGTTCGCGTCCGCTGAAGGTCCCGCCATCCTCTTTGGAGATCAAGGCCACATGCGTGTCAAATTCACTGAGAACGGGCCGTCACTTCCGCTTGTATATCTGGGAGACGGTGCCTTCGTCGCGGGTCCCAACACCATCTCCAAGTCGTACATGAGAAATGGCCGCGCTCAAGGTGCCGCCATCTACACCGACGGCTTGTTCATGAATGCCACTTGGCGTGTTCCAGAACACTAAGGATCGTCCTTTGCTTCAAGAATAAAAATCAGCGCAGTGACGCGCCAGGATGTGCCGATCCATTTGGCCTTGCAGTCGGGATCCCGCCGAAGTGGCTCGCAAATAGATCCCGCCAAGTCCCCATCACGCGCGCATCGCTCTGTGTCCTAGATGCTTAGATAGGCTGATGAGCAAACACGTGATTGGCATTGACGGCTGTCGGGGTGGTTGGCTGATCAGTCGCATCGACGTTGGAACGGTGGGGGTTGATGTAGTAGCGGTCGTTCGGCAAGTGCGGGACGTTCTGGATCGTGAAAATTCAGCCACCCACGTCGCGATTGATATCCGATCGGATTGCCGGAGGTCGGCCGCGCTCGAAAGGTAGACGGACAGGCGCGAAAGCTGCTAAGTGTGAGGGCCAGCAGCGTATTCCCTGCTCCAGCACGTGAGTTGCTGGGTAAGCCCACTTATTCGGATGCAAACGCACACGCGAAGGCCATTTGCGGGAAAGGGATTTCAAAGCGGGCCCACGCTATCTTTGCAAAGATTACCGAGGTTGACGAGATCATGACACCTGAACTGCAGGATCGCGTGTTTGAGATCCATCCAGAGCTTTATTTCTGGGGACTGGCTGGTAGACCTATGCAATACGCCAAGAAAACGCTCGACGGTTATGAGGAACGTCGTCGGGTCCTGAGACCGGTACTGTCGACTGAGATCCCAGATCGGTCCGAGGTGAGGCGTTTGGGATTGCGATTGAACCAGATGACCTGCTGGACGGACTAGCGGCCGGGGTCTCGGCATTCAGGGCGGCGATGGGAGATGCTCGGCGGATACCCGATAGTCCGGAGATCGACAGGAAAGGCCTTCGGATGGAGATAGTTTACTAGTCGTGGCTGTATAGATCCCGAGAAGTCCGGCTCTATCCCATAAATCCGAGAAACGCTGCGATTGACGAGCCAATTCAAAGTGTCCCCCGACCATCGATTCGATAGCCTAGCTGTGTTGCTGTCCTTGCCCAAAGCGCGCCTGATCAAACAGTGGTTCGCGATCGTCACGACCTGCCGCCTGCTCGCTCCTTTATGCTCCTTCGCGGAAATCATTGATTATCATCAGCACCTATACAGCCCTGAAGCAGGCGCAATGTCCTCTCCAGGCCCGAAGGGCATCGATGCCAGGTTTCTAATTGCGCAACTCGATGCCGCCGGCATCGAGCGGGCAGTGGTGCTCTCGGTCGCATATAGCTTTTCGAATCCGAATAAGCCGCCAGTTCCGAATGAATACGCACACGTGATGGCCGAAAACGATTGGACTAGCGCGCAGGTGGCCAAATATCCTGATCGATTGCTTGGGTTTTGCAGCGTGGACCCGCTCAGGCCTTATGCACTCAAGGAGATTGCACGGTGCGCGAAAGATCCAAACCTGCGCGTAGGGTTAAAGCTGCATTTTGGCAACTCTGATGTTGACGTCGATAATCCTGATCACGTAGCGAAGGTGCGAAGAGTCTTCCGCGCCGCCAACGAACATGGCATGGGAATCGTGGTACACATGCATGCCAACATAGATCATCATCGGCCGTATGGGGCAAAGGAAGCTCGCATCTTTTTGGAACGAATTCTGCCAGAGGCTCCCGATGTGACGGTACAGATCGCGCATCTTGCTGGCGGCGGAGGTTATGATGACCCGACCATCGATAAAGCTCTATCCGTGTTCGTACAAGCCATCGAACGAAAAGATCCGCGAATGAAGAACGTGTACTTTGACGCCTGCGGGATAGCGATTCCCGGCATGTGGGAAGACAAAGCCAGCCTAATCGCGGAACGCATTCGGCAGATCGGGATACAGCGAGTTCTTTACGGAAGTGATGCACCCACTCCAGACAACCTGCCGAAGGCCGCTCTGGAAAGATTCCACAGACTTCCGCTGACGAAAGATGAGTTTCGCACCATCGAAAACAACATTGCGCCTTATGTAATCAATTGGCTCAAGCGTCCACACACGAATTGATGCAAGCTATCGCGGGTGGGTCTTGAGAGTCGTTCCGGTGTTTCAGCGCGGATCCTGGTTCCAAGGGATGCGCGGTCGGTCACTGCCAAACTGTAAGCCAGATACGGAGCAACAAGTCCCGTTGCATCCAGCCAACTTCGCGGCTGGTATCCGAAGGCATGCGTGTTTTGTTCCGATGCCTGTTTGGGTTCCAACGTGCATAGATTCGGGGCTTGCGATTTGCGATTGCCTGAGCAGCGATAGCTCGTCATCCCGTGGACTTGACGTGGTTCCCCTCCCAGCTCACTGTCAGATAGGGCGAATCAGCGAGGTCGAGACGAGCATAGCAATGGCGGTCGACGCATTTACAACCAGGCAATCTGTTCGCTCTCCTCTGTATCCCTTCGAAATTGAACCCAAGTTTCTGGGCAATTCGACGGCTTGCTTCATTGCCGCTCGGGTGGGTTAAACCAACCCGATTAGTGACTGCCTTGACGATCGATAGTAGCGAGCCATGAACACGATTCATCGTTGCCGATGCGGGGCAGGCACAGTCCCCATCGGCACGCGACAGAATGATAAGGAATGCTACATCGACGCAGTTTTCACATCACGTTTCTAGTTTTGACTGGATGTTTGGTTTCAGCTCTGGCAAATGGCGAGGAGGAGAACACGCTGACTCCGCAGGAAAAGGCCGACGGCTGGCAGTTACTCTTTGACGGCAAGGACTTAAACGGCTGGCACTCCTATCTGGAGACAAGCGCCGGGAAAGACTGGTCTGTTCAGGATGGCGCCATTCGGCTCAAGAAAAACAACAGCGACCCCGCGGCAGACTACGGGGATCTGGTGACTAACGGCGAGTTCGCAAACTTCGATCTGAAGCTGCAGTGGAAGGCACAACCTTGCATCGATAGCGGCGTCATGTTCTATGTTCATGAGTCGCCCGAGTATAAACAGCCGTACGACACAGGGCTTGAAATGCAGATTGCCGATCTGGCTTGCACGGTGCCCGATAGCCGCGAGATCTTGCGCCGCTCAGGTGACCTCTACGGTCTCATCTCGACCAAGGTCAATACCGTGAAGGATGCAGGGCAATGGAATCAATTTGAGATCGTTGCGGACCACGGACACCTTCAGTTGATCCAGAACGGGGAGGCCATTTCTACCCAATTGTGGGACGATGCCTGGCGTCAACTGGTGGCCCAAAGTAAGTTCGCCAAGTGGCGCGATTTCGGGAGTTTCCACAGCGGCCACATTTCGCTACAGGGGAGCGAGAAGAAGGGCGAGGACGGGATCAAGATCTACTTCCGCAATATCAAAATCAAAACACTGTGAATTGAGCCGAATTTCGCTCGGTTTGATCCGCAGATGTTGGACACGGCCCAATTGTATCCGCTCCTCACCGTCAACGCGGCGATTGACGGTCGGGACGAACGAGATCCCAATACTCTGTCGACCAGCGCTCATACAAGCGCGACCCAGTGAAGGCTCTGGGTAGCATGTCGATGTACTTGCCTGTGGTATAGGTTACGCCTGCCACCTTGCCACCTGTGTAGAAGACTTCATGACACGTGTGCATGCCGCCGCCAACCAGATAAGCCACGCAACCCATCAGGTATTGCTTGGCAGATTCAGGATTCTCCAACAGCGTGGACTGGAAGGCCTTGGCGCTAGTCAGCAGGGTACTCGTCGTACCGGAAGCTGAAGCGGCAAAGACGAGGTTGTTCTCTCCAAGTACCTGACGGAATTCGGCGCGCATTCCTTTGGCGGCGATCATGAACATATCGGTACCGCGGTTGCGCACTTCAAGCCGCATGTTGCTGAAATCGATTCCACTTCGGTCAAGGGACGGGGCGAAGGGAATAGTGAAGTCGTTACTGAGCAGTCCAGGCATGCCAGTGGGAGCGAAACTGTCCTTGCCCCGATTCTCCCGGCCACGCTCAGTGCCTTCGTACCATTCCTCGCGGAGCCCATATTTAGTAGCGAGTTCCATGGGCTTGCCGACCGCCTTTTCGTTGCTGCAGTAGATCTTCAGGAACGTGTCATGAAGCGTCATGATCTGCGGAAGATCATTGCTTCTGAGCGACGAGAGCCACATGTCGATTTTGGCCTTGAACTGATTCACCTCCGTGGGAGATGGCTTCGCCACCGGAAGCCGGCCAAAACTCGTTGGATTGGAGACGTACTTACCGTCGGTCTGTACGATTTTCTGAAAGGCTTCGGGAGTGGAGAGGCGCCTGCTCAATCGCTCCCAATAAGCTTCGATCCCCTGGCTAACGGAATTGACGGCGGGCTGGGCGAATTTGGGATTATCGAGGATTAGCTGGCCCAGCGCGCTGTCGCACACCAGGCGGCGTTGGCGCTCGACTTCGTCGTCATAGTAAGTGAGTCGGGATCCAGGTTTGGCATAGGTGGAGCGCGCGGTTTTCGGGTCACCGAAAACAACGCGGCCGTCAGAAGTGAGCGCAACGGCTGCTTCTGTGGCTTTTGGGCGACCTTCTCTCGCGACGTAGCCGCGCTCGTTCATGAAGTCCTGGAGCAGGTATTCTGGCACGTGGGTACGGTAGCACGGTCTTCGCTGTTCCCGCTAGTGTCCCTCAGAGAAGCTGGAATAAGGGGACATACGCCGAGCCGGGGCAGGATATTTTCCGGCAACCCGGAAAGTGCCGGCTAAATACCTACCGGGAAGTCCCCATCACACCAGTCAACTTCCAGTTGGGCCGCTGCTTCGAAGGGTTCGTCACAACACGCCACTCGTATATAATCACTGGACCCTTTTCCTGAGGAGGAAACTACATGCGAATGCTGCTGCGAGTATCGATTCCGGTCGAGACCGGAAATGCCGCCGCCAAGGCCGGAACCCTGGGTTCTACGATGGAACAAATTCTTAAGGATCTCAAGCCGGAAGCAGCCTATTTCTTTGCTGACGACAACGGCCAAAGATCGGGCTCCATCGTCTTCGATATGAAGGACTCATCGGAGATTCCAGCCATCGCTGAGCCCTGGTTTCTCGCGTTCAACGCAAAAGTGTCGTTTCGGCCCGTTATGAACCCACAAGATCTTGCTAAGGCCGGTCCTTCAATTAGCAGAGCCGCTGAGCAATACGGAAAGTAATCTGCAATTACAATTCCGGTGGCAGCTCGGCCATCGTACTGCCTCATAGCCGGGAAGAGTAGCTGAAGGCGAACAGTCGAGTGTACCTCGTGGCACCTATCAGCCGCGAAAATGTCGACTTTGCTGTTCAGCCCTCCGCGTTGGATGCACCGCGTTCCTTTTTTTGATTACTACCGGCAAGTCCCCCCTCGGACAGTCTGATCTCAGGATTGCGCGTCATCCGCTCCGAATGTTCAAGGCGGTTCCCGAGCATTTCTTATACTGAACAAGCATTTGTCCGGTGGGTGCGTTAGGTACCGGACTGTGAATTGCAATGCGAGCCAGCACTGTAAAAAGGAGAGCCGTGGTCACTACAACTGAAATTGCCCTGAGATCTACCGCTTGGCGCTGTTCGTCCCCGAAATCAATCTGGAGTTCAGTCATTTCCTGTGCGAGATGACCAGCCGCTTCTTTTTATGCCGGACTTCGAGTATGTTCCCGGCGTTGCGGGAGGCGGTTTCGCGTCTGATCGATATCTCCAACTCAGGCACATTGGGTTCAGCCACTTCGAGTCGGACGAGTGCGGAGGTTTAAACCAATGGCTTGAAGTCGCACCCGCCGCGCAACCGGTTTGCGGCCTCGTCGGGGCCATGGTCAGCGTGAATGACTTCTCAATCGGCCCGCTCGTGTTTTAACGCCAGATGATGTTTTGGCGACTGGCCGCTATCGTTTTCGGTTTCTGCCCACTCCTCATGTGCCGCACGGGTGGGATGCCGGCGTCCTCTTTGAAGAGGCGGAACGAACGCTGTTCTGCTCCGACCTGTTTCATCAATGGGGGCATCGCGAACCGGCCACCGAGAAAGACATTCTGGAACGATGTCAAGAGGCGCTGCGGGAGGCCGAAGCGGGTCCGTTTGCTAACTACGTGCCGTATACGCATCATACCGGGCGCGTGCTGGAAAGTTTAAGCGAACGGGAGCCGAAGACCCTCGCGGTTATGCATGGCTCGAGTTATTATGGCGACGGAGCGCAAGCATTCCGAGATCTGGCCGTAGTGATGCGCGAGGTGCTCGGCCCCAAAGCAGAGGACGGAAAACAACGCCGGCCGGCATCATTAAGGGGTGACGCAGTACAGCACCGCGGGCGAACGTCTGCGATTTACAGCTCATCGGCAATTCGCCAACTGCACCCGATAGGTACTGGGAAGTCCCCATCACACCAGTCAACTTCCAGTTGGGCCGCTGCTTCGAAGGGTTCGTCACAACACGCCACTCGTATATAATCACTGGACCCCTTTTCCTGAGGAGGAAACTACATGCGAATGCTGCTGCGAGTATCGATTCCGGTCGAGACCGGAAATGCCGCCGCCAAGGCCGGAACCCTGGGGTTCTACGATGGAACAAATTCTTAAAGGATCTCAAGCCGGAGGGAGCCTATTTCTTTGCTGACGACAACGGCCAAAGATCGGGCTCCATCGTCTTCGATATGAAGGACTCATCGGAGATCTCGAGCCATCGCTGAGCCCTGGTTTCTCGCGTTCAACGCAAAAGCTCACCCGTAGCAATACACGAACTGAACGAAATGCGAAGGAGAAA